>JBCBPY010000007.1:0-282606 GCA_039820525.1 Cyanobacteria bacterium J06634_5 | reverse complement strand
AGACCTCTGTGTAGAATGCGATCGCCTACGACTTGAGAATGATCTGCGCGGTGCAGCGTGCAGCGGTTGTCCCAAATCACAATGTCACCGGGCTGCCAGTGATGGCGATAAAGCGCGCGGCTACGGATGGAATGCTTGTACAGTAGCCGAATGACCTGAGTGCTTTTCTCTTCTGAGAGCACATCTTTGAATAGTCGTAGCCTTTGGCAACGCTCTGGTGTGGAAAGATAAAGCGAGACCTTGCCTGAAAGCGGATGTCGCCGGCATAGCGGCTGCCAAGTTTGGGTTTCTTCGCCTTCCGGCAGGGTCAAGCCTGACACAACATGGAGAACCTCTGCGCCCTCAAGCATTTGCCTTACCGAGGGCGAGAGCGTTTCGTAGGCTGCATACTGATTAGAAAACAGGGTTTCCCCGCCGGTACTAGGCAGCGCGATCGCCTTTAGCGCTGTGTAGGCGGGCGGCTCAGCAACATAGCTCGTGTCGGTATGAAAAACGCTCCTAGGCGGGCTTGTGCGCCCTACATTGCTCACCACATTCAGCAGCGGCTGGTTTGGTACAGGCGTTTCACCTACAGTAAAGGTTAAAGGGCCTAACCGTTTCAAAAAGCAAACAAAAGCTGTGTCTGTGGTGAGCTGATTGCGGATGACAACAACACCTTGCCCAGCCAATAGCTGCTTTAGCTTGGTGACTTCCTCATCGTTAATCTGTTGAATGTCTATCCCTTTAACTTCAGTGCCAAAGGATGAGAGCGAATGGAAGCTCGCGTTCTCTTTTTTCTTTAGAATGGTGGTCATTACTTGGTTGGTTGGTGCTGTTATTGGCGCTATGAATCGAGCCTTCAGTTAGGCTGCAAGCAGCAATTTCATCTGTTCTAAGTCCAAGCTGTCAACTTTTTTAGCGGCTTTGCCAAAATCGTGGTGTACAGTATTTTGATTCGGAAAAGCCAGACATTGAATATCGGCGGCTACTGCAGCTTCAACACCATCAACATTATCTTCAATAGCAATACAGCTATCTGCCTTTTGGTTTAGCTGCTCAAGTGCGTAGCAGTAAGCCTCCTTTGCAGGTTTTGTTTTTGACACATCGGCAGCATTTACAACCACGTCAAAATCGCTGGTGCTCAGGCTTTTACCAAGCGCCTTTAGCATGGACGATACGTTTTCTGCTGAGGTTGTCGTAACCAGCGCCACGTTCATACCCTCTGCTTTTGCCTTCTCAAGCAGGCTAGTAACACCCGGACGAGGTTCAACTGTCTCCTCATCCAAAAACTTTTGAAAAAGCTCGGACTTTGTCTTATGAACAGCCGCCGCTTCAACAACGTCTCCACGTGAGCTGGCATAGTCTTCTATTCTTTGCTGTCCGCCACTGCTTTCTAAAAGGGTTCGATACTCTTCTTGAGACCATTCCCAATCTAAACTGTGTTGCTCAAAGGCTTTATTGAAGGCCTTTCTTTGTAGTTCAGAGGTGTCGGCAATGGTGCCGATAGAGCCAAAAAGGATGGCGTTTGACATGATTGTATTTCCGTTAGTTGAGACGTGATAAACGGTCTTTAAACGATTGATGGATTTAAAGTGCAGGTGATAAAGTCTTTTCTTTGGGGCTCTCTTTTGTTAAACACGCTTGAATAGCTTGATCAAAAAAGGATGGCAAAGCTGTCCCGGCAGCTTCTACCATAGATACAACAACGCTTTTAGGTGCAAAGGAGCAGTAGAGGCCAGCTTCCAAAAACCACGGTTGACCCTGCGCATCTATTCGGAAGTCGAACAGGCTATAGTGCCTGCACCCTAAGGCTATGTGGCAGGCTTTTGCCGCTTCCCACACAGCGGCCATCTCTGCATCATTATCGGTCACCATCCAGGATTGGCTACCTTCCTTAGAGGTGAGATCAAGCTTGTTGAAATTATTTTTCTTTAGCTTATGGTCATAGGTACGGATGGGTCTGTTGCGACTATCCACGCGGTATTCCTGCAACGGCAAGCAAATTAGCTCCCCATTTTGCACAACAATACCACAGCGAACCTCTCGCCCAAGCTCAATAAATTCCTCTACAAGGACTTCTGACGAATGCTTGAAGGCATTTTCCAAAGCAGCTCGATAGCCTTGAGCACTTTCTACTAGCGCAATGCCTAAAGAATTATCAGCAGTGTTGGGCTTAACGATGCTGCGAGGCAAAATAGTCGGCCAATCTCCCTTACGCAGCAGCTCACCAGCAGGAACCCTAACACCAGCGGCAGCGACGATAGCTTTAGCTTTGGCCTTATCAGCTGCGATCGCCATTTGTGTGGGCAAGTTGCCAATAAAAGGAATCTTCAACAAAGTCAGCAAGGCCCTGTAGCGTGTCATCCCTGGAATGCAAAACATTTGCGGCAGCGCTAAATCAACAGATAAATTGGCAATTTTCTCCATCGCTGCTGCCAACGACATGGGCCGCGCAGCAGCAATATCTGAGTCGGCTAACGAGGCCGGAAACCGCCACTGACCATCGGGTGTAACGTAGGCAATCAAAAACGTGTACTTTGCTGGATTTTCTAGCGCGGTCATGCAGTCTTGGGCATACAGCCGAGACAAGTCACCATAAAACTCGCTCGTCGCAGATCCCACAAGCTGAAGAATACGCAGCGCCTCTGTTGTTCTAGTTACCACGTCTAATCACCACCTAGCTGAACTAATTTACCGATATTGAAGTCTATTCGAATCCACCCCTTTCCTTTAGCTAAGTCTTGCAGTAGCAACAGCGGAATTTGCCAGTGGTGAACCATTAAAAAAGGCAGCGGATCGCGCCAGTCAAAAATGGCGTCCTTTCCTTGAAAAATCATGCTGAGCCTTTCTAAAGCAGCTTTAGGGCGATGCAAATGGGTTAGCAGTCGCCAAATTTCGTGATAAATCCAGTAGGTTGGTCGGCTAGTACTTTTAGGTTGAACAGGCGGTTGAACAGAGGACTGAACGGAATGCGGCGTTTTTTCTAAATAAGCCTGTGCAACGGCGGGCTCGTTATAGAACATCGTAATCGCCGAATGCGTTCTGGGATTGCATTCAATGGCATACACCTGGCCATCGTCATAGGCCTCAATAAAGTCGAAAGAGGCTTGCCCAGTCAGATTCAAGCCAGCAGCAAACCTGCGAACCCAGTCTGTTATTTTAGGCTTATCTATGTTCTCGTAGTTCACCTGAAAGGCAGAAGATTCACAGCAGCAGTGCATTCGCAGCTCGCCGTCACGCAGGGTGCTGTGGGTGCAGTACTCTTGGCCAGGGATAAACTCCTGCATAATCCAGGGCTTATTTTCCGAAATGGGGAGCGATCGCACAAAAGCCGCTGTGGCCGCTGGCGTCTCACAAGGCAGCTTCGTCAAATCCAACCGCCGCACAGAATCGTACGGAATACTCTTAAGAATGTACTTTCGCGACTCGTGAGAAAAGTCAAAATCAATCACCTGCTGCGGATGCGTAATTCGACAAGACTTTGGCACACTTAGGCCCAAGGACTCAGCGGCCTTGGCAAACTGATACTTATCGTCGAGTGTCTCTATTTTATCTGGCGAAACATGTAAGACTTCGCAGTGAGGCGAAAGCAGTGTCATCGCCTGAGAGTCAAAATAGCTCGCCGCTGGGCTACAGACTGGCACATAAGTATCTACCTGCTCGCGTTGAACAATATCTAGCAGCGCTTGAGCATAGTCCGGCGCATGTACATCAGGCACCGTGTAGAACTTGTCTACCGCACTCGAAAATCGGTGGCCGACCAGCCAATATTTGTGGGTTTCTATTAAAACAACCCGGTGCCCTGCCCGGTGAAAAGAGCGCGCAAGCTGGAGTGCTTTGGTCATTTTTCCGCCGCTAATTAGCACTGTTTTTGGCGCTGTTACTTGACCCGATGTTTTTGAGAAGGGGCGAGCAAGCGTATTAGCTATCAGAGCAGTGAGTACAACAGCTGCGTTAGCCGGTAATGCTAAAAGCAACAGTAAAAGGGTTGAGATGTCTTTAGCCGCTGCGATCGCTTTACTTTTAGGGCTGATTTTTGTCTTTGCAGCCGCTACGGGCACTTTGGCCGTTATCGTCTGAGTCACAGGTCTATCAGCTCCGACGAATCAGCGTAACACCATCGCGAATAGGCAGCAGCACCTGCTGAACCCGGTCATCGGCAGCAACGAATTGATTAAACTGCGCGATCGCCTGACCGTTAGCCGTAGATTTCCCTGGCATGTAGGGCTGGCCCTGCATCAATGTATTATCCACACAAATCAAACCATTCGGCGCGAGCAGTGAACTCTCCAACAACAGATTGAGATAATCCACGTAGCCATCTTTGTTGGCATCTATAAAAACAAAGTCAAATCTCTCTTCTGCTTTAGCCAGCTGCTGCATAGACGCTATCGCAGGACCCACTTCTACCTGAATTTTGTGTCCGTGGGGCGACTCGGCAAAGCAAGCTTGAGCGAACTTAGCAGCGTATTTATCCAGTTCGCAAGCGATTAAAACACCGTCTTCAGGTAAAGCTTCTGCCATGGCCAATGCTGAATAGCCGGTAAATAAACCGACCTCTAAGACTCTTTTAGCTCGCAGTGAAGAGATCAGCATCTTTAAAAACTGACCCTCCGTATGTCCTGAGAGCATCTCTTGCTCAAGTTCACCGTTGGTTTCACCATTGACGAATCGCCGGGTCCAATCTTCGGCCTGCGTTTTTTGGGTCAGCGCCTTCAACGCTGGCGACTCCGGCGTGGTGCAGCTCTCGATGTAAGCATCCAAACCAATCGCAAGCTGAGCAGCCTTTTTAAGCGAGTACTTAAACTCATTAATAGAGGAAGATGGTTTGACCGCTATCTGTTGTAAGCTTCCGTCAGCGGCAAGCACATCATCTACTTGGCTAGCGAGCTGAGTAAGTTGTTGAGCGAGCAGTCCATGGGGCGTAACAGGACGAGGCGAAGGCAAAGGTGATGTAATCACCTCTGCGGTTCTATCTACAATTCTGGGCATAACTACTGTGCATAAACGGTTGCACCTGTGAAAAAAGACAAACGACGATGACACGTCTTCATTTACGTGTTTTATAAAAGCACCTGCCGCATAGCCTTGTAGAATCGGATATCCACAAGACGAATCGCGACTAGGCTCACACAATAGTATTTATTGATAAAAGACTATCACAAGCCCAAAGAGACAAATCGCTATTTTAAAAAACATCTTTCTTTTGGATGAATAATCTCCATATTTTTAAAAAACTGCAACAGGGCTCTGTCGGTCCTGCCGGCAGCTCTATTAGAAGATTCCAGTATCAGCCTGCAATGTGTTCTTCACAACAAACGACTGAAACGCGCTTCTGACACAAAGTAAAAAAGCTGGATCTCAAAGCGGTATGAGCAGGTGTCCGAATGTCGCTCACGGATAGCAGCACTCAGACGCTACAATGGCGGCGAGCCTAGCCAAGCATTGCCACAGGAAATCAACCTCACCAGAGACTGCCCCAACAGAGACTGCCCTCAAATGTCAGCGCCTTCTTTCTTTGCTAATCGAACTGTGGTGATTGCAACAATGCATCACAAAGAACAGGCGATCGCACCCCTCATAGAATCCGCGCTATCGGTTACAACCCTTGTCCCACCAAACTTTAACACTGACCGCTTTGGCACCTTCACCCGCGAAACAAAGCGCCCAGCAGACCAGCTCGCCACCGCCCGCCTTAAAGCCCAAAGCGCACTAGAACTAACTGGCGAAACCCTGGCGATCGCAAGCGAAGGCAGCTTTGGCCCGCATCCTCAAAATCCGCTGGTGCCTTGCAATCGCGAACTGGTGCTATTGCACGATCGCCAGCATCAGCTAGAGATTGTCGGCGAAGCGCTCACCACCAAAACCAACCACCAAGGGCAAACAATTCACAGCCTAAAAGACGCGCTAACCTTTGCCCAGTCAGTTGGCTTTCCGGAGCATGGCGTCGTGATCATGCCCGCTGCCAACAACAATCCTAAAGACTCTCTTGCTAAAGGAATTGCAACAGAATCCGCTTTGAAGCAGGCCGTCACGACTGCATTAGAAAATGCGCCGACCGCCTATATCGAGACAGATATGAGAGCTTTGCATAATCCAACCCGCATGGATGCGATCGCCCAGGCCACTCAAAACCTACTTACAAAAATTGAACAGCGCTGCCCCAACTGCGGCTATCCCGGCTTTAGCATTTCACAAAAGCAGCCTGGTCTCCCCTGCCAACGCTGCCAGGCAGCGACGCTGCTGACGCTCTCGGCGATCTACCGCTGTCGTCACTGCCAGTTTCAATCCGTGCAAAGATTTCCAGATGGCATCACCGCCGCTGATCCGGCCCACTGCTTCTGCTGCAATCCATAGATATACTCGAAAAGCCCTACAACTGAGAGACTCCTTAAATGGTCAACCGACTTATTCTCTTTTTGCTCGTTGCACTTGGCGGTGCGGGCCTAGCGGTTCAGAGCACCTGGAATGCTCGCTTGCGAGTCGCCACGGGCTCACCCGTGCTGGCAACTATTGTGTCACTGACGGTCAGCTTGCTGGCGCTCCTTTTGCTGTGGACCAGCGGAACGACAGAACGAGGTGCTTTGCCTGCGTTTAATTCGATCCCGACATGGGCTTGGTTAGGCGGTGTTTTTGCCGCTTATTATCTGGTGTCTTCTCTCGTTGCTATTCCTAAAATAGGGGTGGCGTCTGTTTTTTCATTAATCATTGCCGGACAGGTAATTATGTCGTTAATATTGGATGCTACAGGTGCTTTTGGCGTTAATCAAATTTCGATCAGCGGCTCTCGCCTTTTAGGAACAATCCTGTTACTCACAGGCACGATTCTGATTCAAAAATAGTAAATGCTTAGTTGGAAAAAGTTATGGCCAGTGATCGGAACTGTGATAAAAACTGTTCTCGCCCTATCGTTGGCGCGCTCATTACGGGCTTAATGCTGGTCGGGTGTACCTCATCTACGACAGCACCCTCAGGGACAGTGCCTTCCGTACCAGCGCCTTCAGAGAGCAACAGCGAATCAGCAGAACAGCTGGCTCAGGCTCCTACGCTACAGCCAGTCACCCTTGTAGACTCACTAGAGCATCCCTGGGGACTGACCTGGTTGCCCGATGGCACCCTGCTAGTCACCGAGCGGCCAGGAAGACTGCGCATTATTAAGGACGGGGTGCTCACACCGACGCCTGTGAGCGGCCTGCCCGAAGTGTTCGCCCGAGGTCAGGGCGGCTTAATGGATGTTTCTGTTCACCCCCAGTTTGCCGAAAATCAGTGGGTGTATTTCACCTACGCCGATGGCACCGGTTCAGCCAATCGCACGCAGGTCGCTCGCGCCCAGTTTGATGGTGAGGCCCTCTCGGATTGGCAGGTCATTTTTGAAGTCAACCGCACCAAAGAAGGCACTCAGCACTTTGGCTCTCGCCTGGTTTGGCTGCCCGATGGCACGCTGCTGGTGTCAATTGGCGATGGCGGCAACCCGCCGGTAAGGCTAGAAGGCGACTTAATTCGCAACCAGGCCCAAAATTTGGGCAGTCATCTCGGCTCGCTGGTGCGGCTCAATGATGACGGCTCGGCCCCCGATGACAATCCTTTTGCCAGTACAGCGGATGCCGACCCTGCGATTTGGAGCTACGGTCATCGCAACATTCAAGGGGTGGCGCTGGATGCTGCCACGGGTCAGGTGTGGGCCACAGAACATGGCTCCAAAGGCGGTGACGAGCTGAATCGGATAGCTGCGGGTGAAAACTACGGCTGGCCGGTTGTGACCCACAGTCAAGAATATTTTGGTGGGGAGATTTCTTCGGAGCGATCGCGACCTGGCATGGTAGATCCGCTCGTGGTTTGGACGCCATCGATTGCCCCCTCCGGGCTAGCCGTGTACCGAGGTGATCAGGTGCCGCAGTGGCAGGGCGATTTGTTTGCAGGCGGGCTCGTCTCGCAATCTGTTCAGCACATTAAGTTAGATGACTCAGGCGCTGTGCTCAGTCAAACCCCGATTGACATTGGGCAGCGGGTGCGCGAAGTAGACCAAGGCCCAGACGGATTTCTTTACGTTTTGACCGATGAACCTAATGGTCGTTTAGTGCGGCTGGAGCCTGGTTAAGCGATCGCATATTTTTATTGAGCGATCGCATTTACAACAGTTCCATTTGTGCATGTTGTTCATGCCTTAGCAGCCACTGCTTTCTGTCTATTCCACCGGCATAGCCAGTCATTTTGCCATTGGAGGCAATTACACGATGGCACGGCACAATAATTGAAATAGGGTTGCGTCCATTGGCTGCGCCGACAGCCCTGGCCGCACCCGGTTTTCCTAACTGCTGGGCAATATCTCCATAGGACAGCGTTTGGCCAAACGGAATTTGGTGCAGGGACTGCCACACCTGCTTTTGAAAATCGGTGCCCCGTGGTGATAGCGGTAGATCAAAGCCCTCCCTTTCATGAGCAAAGTACTCAGCCAGCTGGGCTCTGACTTGTTCAAAAATTTCGAGTTCGGCACTCTCTTGCCACGTATCAGTCATTTCGGGAAAGTGTTTTTGCCCCTTTAAATAAAGGCCCGTGAGAGATTGGCCGTTAGCAGTGAGCAACAGTTCTCCAACCGGGCTTTCTATCCAGGTGTAGTGAGTAGGATGGTCAGTCATTTGCTTGCCTCCAAAGAGTCCGCCAAAGATTGTGCTGAGGCGGGAGCCAAAGAATACCCCGAAGAGTGCCCCAAAGAATGCCACAGCGCGATCGCACCATAGGCCCGCCAGGGTCGCCACGGTTCTGCCGCTTTCAACACCTGCGCAGACCGCTTCACACCCAGCGCACGGCGCAGCCCCAAATCCCCAGCTGGAAAGGCATCTGGATAGGCCAACACTCGCATCGCAATGTACTGCGCGCTCCAGTCACCAATGCCAGGAATTGCGCTTAGGCTTGCCATGGTTTTGTTGATATCAGCATGATTGTGCAATTGTAAGTTCTCTTGAGTCACCGCCTCAGCCAGCTTTAGAATTGTTTTTCCTCGGCTCGGTAAAATGCCCAGGGCGCTCAACGCCTCTAGCGGCAGCTGAACCATTTGCGCTGGGGTCGGCATCAGCCGCGTTAGTGAATCGTCTGGGGTTTCAATCGGTTCACCAAATGCATCTACAAGCCGAGCCATCAAAGTAGAGGCGGCTTTTACGCTAACCTGCTGACCCAAAATCGTTCGCACAGCCACTTCAAAGCCATCAAATGCCCCTGGCACCCGAAGCCCCACAGGCACCTGCAAAGGAGACAATCTCCCACCCAAATCACCTAACTGTTTTGCAATGGGCTGCGGGTCCGCTGCAAGATCGAACAGGGCTTTGACTCGGGTTAGCACCGGTAAAATAGCCGGCACGAGTCCTGCCGAGATGGCAACATTGAGCTTGTTCTTTTTGGGCAAGCAAGAGACTGTAATCCAGCCCTTGTGCTCGCCTAATTTGACCGTGCGCCGATAGGTGTTAGAAGAAATCGCTTCCACCTGAGAAATGGCCCGCCGCCTTAAAAAGCCCAGTAAACGAGAAACCGCTAACGGCGGACGGTAAGCCAGCTCACAGTGCAGCATTTCCTGGGGCAACGCTGCTGACTTCCCAGCAGCTTGTCTCAACGACGAGGGTTTGAGTCGGTAGCGCTTTTGAAACAGGGCATTCAACCTTCTAACGCTGGAAAAACCGCTGGCAAAGGCAATCTCAGCGACGGATAAATGAGTGTCGCTTAAGAGCCGTTTGGCCAGCAGCAGCCGTTGAGTTTGCGCAAGCTGAATCGGCGAGACACCGAACTCCTGCTTGAGGACTCGGCGCAGGTGGCGATCGCTAATACCGAGTTCTGTTGCCAGCGAGCCCACAGACTGCTGGGTTAACGCGCCGGCTTCAATTCGAGTCGCCGCTGCGATCGCCAATCTTCCCACCGCATCAATTTTCGCCTGCCCCGGCGCTAACTCAGGCCGACACCGTAGGCAGGGCCGGTAACCTGCCAGTTCTGCCGCCGCCGCACTGAGGTAAAACGTGCAGTTTTTCCGCATCGGCGCTTTCGCCGTACACACGCTACGACAGTAAATGCGCGTGCTCGACACCCCGACGAAAAACACACCGTCAAAGCGCCCATCCCGGCTCAAAATCGCTTGGTAACACTGATCATCACTCAGCATAGGCTTTTAGCAACAGACCACAACAGCTAGGCTCTCAGCATAGAGCGTGTTTCTGTAACTGTCTCGCCATTTTCGGACCTTGGAGTGGCTCTCTTCATTTTCACTCTTTTCAGATCTTGCCCTACTCAGATCTCGTCCTACTCAGTCTCCATCGTTTCCCAAGTCGCCACGTTTTCTTCCAAGTGAGCAATCGTGGTCGTCCCTGGAATCACAACAATATTCGGCGAGCGTTGTAGAAGCCAAGCTAGCGCAGACTGAGCTGGCAGGGCCGCACCTTGCTTCATTGGGTGCGCGCCTAGCGGACCGTAGGGGATAAAGGCAATCCCTTTTTGCGCTGTGTAGTCCACCAGATCGTTTTGGCTTTGTTCTGCTTGGTTAAAGCGATTTTGTACAGAGGCGATCGCAGCCACTGACAAGGCCCGGTCCAGCTGCCCACGGTCAACGTTAGAAAGTCCAATCAGGCGAATTTTCCCGGCCTGCTGAGCATCCTTGAGCGCTCCGACCGATTCTTCAATCGGCGTTTTAGGATCAACGCGGTGCAGCTGAAATAAATCAATCCGATCCACCTTCAAATTCACCAGGGCCTGATCAATCTGCGCGTTGAGCGCTGCCGGCGAGCCGTCCACTGTGATATTTCCAGGCGCTGGCTTATCCAGGCCCCCTTTAGTCGCAATCACCATCTGCGAAGCATAGGGCTCAAGCGCTTCACCCAGGAGTTTATCGGTCCACTCAGGCCCATAAGACCTAGCCGAGTCAAAGAAATTAACACCCAGCTCAGCAGCTCGCTGCACCAGGGATATCCCCTGCTGCCAATCAGCGTAAGGGCCAAAATTTCCAGGCTGTCCGGTCAGTCTCATGGCACCGTAGCCGAGTCGATTGAGGTCGATCTCTCCACCCAGGCGGAAGGTTTTATTAACAGATGGCATAGCGTTCTCCATTTTTGCTTTTTCCTTGTTTTTTCTCTTTGGTTAGCGGTCTCTTTAGTGGGCTGTCTCTTTGGTTAGGGGTCTCTTTTTCGCTCGATGACTTCAATATGCCAGAGCCCTCAGATATTTGGTAGAGGAGTAACAAAAATAGCTGTTATGCTTTTGGCGTATAGCCATGCTAAAAGCAAGCGGGGGTTTGCGTTACCACTGCAAGCACAGCAAAAAACCTGCGTACCGCAGCTGCACGCTAAAACCCGTGCGAAAAAGTAGATGAGTAAATCACTAGGATGAGTAAATCACTAGATCGTTTGAGCCTACTCGAAACATTTATTCGAATTGCCGATACCGGTAGCCTCAGTGCTGCAGCGCGCGATTTGGGGCTGTCTCAACCCTCGGTGAGTCGTCAGCTCGCTGAGCTAGAATCTCGATTTAAATCGCAGCTGATGCGGCGAACCACTCACTCACTATCGCTAACAGAATCGGGCGCAGCACTGCTAGCCGATGCCCGACAGCTATTGGGAAATTGGGAGTCACTTCAAGAAAAACATTTAGACGCTGACGGGCCACTGCGGGGGCGCTTAAAAGTGGTTGCGCCGGTCGCATTGGGTCAGCTGCACCTAATTGACATTGCCCTCAAATTTCAACAACAGCATCCGCTGACGTCACTCTCCTGGCAGCTGCAAGACGATGACATTCGCTTTGCTGAAGTGGGATGCGACTGCTGGATTAAAATAGGTCCGGTACCGGGCCACTCGCTGAAGGTAACACCATTGGGTGACGTAGAGAGACTGATGGTGTCCGCCCCCAGCTTGCTTGCTTCTCACAGTTATTCCAGCAGTCGTTTCAACCGCCCTCGCGCTTTAGAAAAGCTGCCTTGTGTCGCACTCGAACCGTTTGAAGGCGGCCACATCCCCCTGACGAGTCAACAGGGAAAAACCGTGACCATAGCACCCACGGTGAGAATGACAACAAACAACATTTTTGCCCTTCGTCAGGCTGCGCTAGCAGGTACAGGCATAGCAGTGATGCCCCGCTGGTTTATCACCGATGAGCTAGCCAGTCAGAAGCTGATAGACATTTTGCCCACATGGCGTGCGCCCAAGCTCACCATTCACGTCGCTTCGCTGCCAGGGCGACATCAGCCGCTGCGACTGCGTCATTTTCTGGCGCAGCTGACATCGGCAGTGCCCCAAGTACCTGGCATCATCTAGCGACTGAGTCGCTATAATTCTGAAAGTTTAAGGAGAGCGTTGAAAGCGATGCATCTGACAACCCTAGATAGCAACATCAAAATTCAGCTAGACCCTTCAGAACGACTTTGGGCTTTTCACCTGAGCAGGCAAATAGAAGTCCCTTTAGACACGGTTGAAAGCGTACGCCTAGAACGCCCAGAAACAACCTGGAATGAGTTACGAGCACCGGGCACCTACCTACCAGGATTTATTCGAGCAGGAACGTATTACACGCAAAGAGGGCGAGAGTTTTGGTACGTGAACAAAGCCTCTAACAGCACGCCAAACTGCCTGTGTTTGGATATATCAGAGGGCTACTACAAGCGAATTGTTTTGGAATCAGGATTGGCTGGAAACTGGCGCGCTCAGATACAACGGGCTCTAGCGTCCTTAGAGGCAGGAAACTCTGATCCAACCTAATCAATCATTGAATGATGAAACCCACATTGCACGATTTACATTACGCGATTTATATTGCGCGATAGAGCGTGCATCCATAGATAAAAGAGCCTGCCGTAAGGTATAAATTATTGTCTGTCTAATAGCTTATGCTGCCCTTATAGCTGTGGTACTTCAAAAGCAATGGGGCTAGTTGTTAATGTTTTAGTTTGGTTATTGGGCGGCGTTGCCACATTAGCAGCCATATTTCTGCTGAGCCTGTACATCAGGGGCGCATTTCGCTGGCGATCGCTCATGCACATTGAAGGCGCGATCGCACCTGACGACCCTCGATTTGCCCTAATGGTCAAAAGCCTGTCCGCCTCCTTATTGAGTAAGGGAAAAATTGTAGGCTTTTGGGACACAGCAGACTCCATTCAGCAGGCACGCCTAGCTGCGATCGCCAGCGCCCAACGCAGCATCCAGTTTGAAACCTTCATGATGACGCCGGGTCTGCGCGCCCAAGACTTTGCCGCTGCACTCGCCCAAAAAGCGGCCGAAGGCATGCGGGTTCAAATTTTGGCCGATGGCTTCGGCGCACGATCGCTCCCCGATAAGTACTGGCGACGGCTACGCTCAGCAGGCGTGCAGGTTGTTTTCTTCAATCCCTTCGACTGGCAAGCCCCCGCAAACTTTGCCGGACGCACCCACCGCAAGCTGCTCATCATTGACAGCGATCGCGCACTCATTGGCGGCGCTGGCATTTCAGACCTATGGGACGGACATGAAAAATCCGACGATACCCGCCCCTGGTTCGACGTCGAAATCGCATTAGCAGGCGAGGTGGTGTCAATGCTGTCCATGATTTTTCAAAAGCATTGGCAGGGGCATAGACGAAAGCATTCAAACGTCACTCACTTGGATGTCGCCGGTGCGTTTTCATCTACGGCGTCAGGTCGCAACCCTCAAGCTGACACTCAAAACAACAACCCAGCTGCTAGCAATTCTCTTCCAAAGTCACAGCAAGCCGCCATCCTGGTAACGGCCAGCACCAAGCCGAGCTACCGCAATTCTGCCATCGAACGACAAAAACAAACGCTGATCGCCACAGCCAGAGAGCGCATTTGGCTATCGAGCCCGTACTTTTTACCGAATGAGAGCACGCGGGCCTTGCTGATTGCCGCCCACAACTCTGGGGTGGATGTACGGATTTTGACGACGAGCGATCGCAGCGACAAAAAGCTAGTGTACTACGCCTCTTATGAAGTGTACGGCCCACTGCTAGAGGCAGGCATTCAAATTTTTGAGTATCAGCCCAGCATGCTCCACGCCAAAATGCTCATTGTAGATAGCAGCTGGGTAAATACAGGCAGCGCTAACTTTGACTATCGCAGCTTTCTACACAATGACGAGCTAGACATTTTAACCAACAGCCCAGCACTCCTCAACAAAATAGAAGAGACTTTTAAAAAAGGCTTTCAAAAGAGTGAACGCATTCGCCTGCAACAATGGCAGCAACGCTCCTGGCTCAAGCACCGCATTCTAGGCAACATCGTGCGCCTGGTGCAGTGGCAGCTTTAGCGATAAGGTGCAAGTATCTTACGTTGGAAATACGTTGGTTAAAGCGCATTCAAGCCCGGCAATAGCGGTGAGGTCAGCATATCTGCCATCAATAATGTCGCTACCTTCTAAAGCCTTGTATCCTCTCGCCTGTACACTTCAATCTCTTTTAGCTGGCATTCCCTACTCGATACACAAGTCTGCCTTCTAGAGTAATACGACGGCTCCAAATATCGGCCAAAATTTCTTCGATTCTATACATAGGCGGGTTTGTGAAATTCCAGAACATTGCCGTCCGGGTCGCGGATAAAGAAGAATCTTGCTCCACCAAATTCAACTCGCTCTGTTATCTTAATTCCCAGGCTTTCGAGATGTTTCTCCACTTGATCTGGGTCAGTAATTTCCAAAGCGATATGGGTAAACCCGGCATGCTTTTCGGAATAATCCATCAATATATTGTCTGACACAGCATTGTCAGATGTATTGAGGATGAAATTGATATTCACGCCAGACGGATGCTCCATAATGGCCACAGGTTCTGGCCCAATTGGCCCTGCAATAAACTCGAATCCCAATTTTTCGTAAAGGTCATTTTTAGCCGATTAGCACTGATTCTCCAAGGCTTAATCCAGAGGCTGAAAGCCCTGTATAGTAGGACTTTAAAATCCTAATTGTCCCACTATTCAGTCAGGCCTTGTAGGGGTTTATCCTGCCCATTTCTTAGTCGCTTCAGCGATCCGGGCTCCATAGAGTTCGGCAGTCAACAAATCACCAGGATCAACTTGCGGTGGACCACCACTGAAGTCTGGCGGGGTATTTCCCATGGGCCCCAGGGACGAGCCCAGACGGTTCACGCCATTCTCTTGCATTCCCATTTCGCCGGTACCCACCCAGATCATGCCATGCTGCATAGCGTTGGTGACAAGATAAAGCAGTGTGCCCTGTTTGTCACCACTGGGAGAACCAGAATGAGTAAAGCCACCTGCAATTTTATCTTTCCAACCTTGCTGAAACCAGATGGTACTGGCCGCATCAATGAAGGCTTTGAACTGGGCCGAGACACCGCCCATGTAAGTGGGAGAACCAAATACGATTGCATCTGATTGATTCAGTTGCTCTACAATCGCTTCATCCTTCCAGCGACCTTGGGTAATTTGTTCACCCGTAATTCGCAAGCGTTGAACAGTCGTACCGTCAACCTGCTCAGCGCCTTTCGCGAGGGACTCGGCCATGAGCTGGGTATGGTCCATGGTTGAGAAATAGACAACAGAAACGGTTTTCATAAAAAATCCTCGTATTGTTAGAACACCGTGTTAGGGTTTCTCTGGCTTAGTCAAGTATTGGCTAAAGAATAACCGCTGCTCGAACAGCTTAGTTAGTGATGACTAATGAAGCCCTAAAAAGAAAAGTACAGTCTACCTGAAAGGCAACCTGTAAGACCTTTGACGTAAGGTCTTACAGTGCTTGATTATGGAAGAGAGAACGTAAACATCGCTGCGGCCAAAAAGGCGGCGGCGGTGCGAACGTGGTTCCAAAGGGTCCAATCTGTAAGGTATTTACGCCATAGCTGAGCCCCTTCTGTGCTGGTAGGACGCAGGATGGCTAAGGCATCGTTAAGCGGTACATTGCCTAGCCCTGTGACACCTATTGTTCCGATTAAATACAGCAGACTTCCGGCTAGTAAATAGAAGGCTCCTGGCTGTTCCCAATTGCGGAGCGCCACCACCGCTAGCGCCACACAGGCGACGGCTGGGCCAAAGAAAGCTGAGTAGAACCATGGATTAAATACCGTGATATTGATCGATTGCATGGTGGCAATACCTGATGCCGAAGGTTGTAGTGCGAGTGCTCGCATCACAAAAGTAGAGAAGGCAAAGAAAATACCGGCACTGAGCGCACTGCTAATGACTGCGAAATAAATAAGAGAGGTTTGAAAGTTTTGAAGAATCATTGTCATGCTTCCTAAGGTTGGTTGAAGAGAGAGTTGTTGAAGAGAGAGGGTAAGCAGCAGGGTCGCTAGGGCTCCTGAAATTCGGTCTTAAAATTAAGGAGAAAAAAGGAACCCTAGAACGGCAAGCACTAATAAGATAAGCCTGGCGTCTTACCCAAGTATGTATCTGTCGTCAGCTGTTTCAACAGAAAGTCTGCGACATCAGCTCTGGAAATTTTAAGAGTGGAGGTTTTTTCGTCACCGGGAAAGCCGTGTCGATATAAACCTGTGCGAGGGCCGTCAACAAATGCACTGGGGCGAATAATGGTCCAATCGAGGTGGCTTTGCTTGACATAGCGCTCTTGTAGCTGATGATCGGCAAAGACCTTGCGCAAGATGAAGCCGAACATCACGTATTTCCAGTAGAAGTCTAGATTGCCCCAGCTATCACCTGCGCCCAGTGTGGATTGGCAGATGAGCCGCCTGACGCCGGTCTGCTCCATTGCTTGGATAATCTGCTTGGTGCCCTCTGAGCGGACAGTGCTATTGAGGCTTTTTCCGGAACCAAGGACGCAAACGACAGCGTCTTGTCCTTGAATAGCTTGCTCTACCGATGAGAGATTCATGACATCTCCTTGGAAGAGAGTCAAGTTGGGATGCTGGATATCGAGCTTGGCAGGTGTGCGAGCAAAGGCAGTAACCCGATGGCCCTGTTCTAAGGCTTGCTCTACGACCTTTTCTCCAACAGTTCCGGTGGCACCAAAAATTACAAGTTTCATTGCGGTTGTCTCCAAAGTTTTGACGCTTTCAGCTTAGGAAACCTGCTAGCCCATAGCTGTCAACTTCTTGCGGAACTATCACGATCTTGCGATGGGTTGACGATTTTTGCTTAAACGGGCAGTGAAAGTGCCTATAAATACCGCTGCTGTGGCGAACATCGAATATATTTGAAAGTAGATAGCGTTGGGCTAAGCCATGAAGAATACGGCTATAGAAACGACTAAAGAGCAGGCACCCGTTCAAATCGAACTGCTGCAATATCCGTCTGGAGGTGAGGCGCACTGCCTCTTTGAAGGGGAGCATACGCTGTTTGTGTCGATGGCGGCTCGGCCCATTCATTATCTGCAAGCTCAAGACGGCAAGACCCATACAGGTTTGTACCGACGAGGAGAGATGTTAATTACCCCGGCGAACACACCGCTGTTTGTGCGGTGGGAAGGGGATGAAAATTGCCTGCAAATTCGGCTGACGGATGAGTTTATACGTAATGTTGCAAGAGAAACGGTGGTTGGAGATTGCGATCGCATCACCCTAAAACCCCAATTCCAAACCCGCAATCCCCAGCTAGAATCTATCAGCACCATGCTGCTCAACGAACTTCAGCAAGGATCATTGTCCAACCGCCTTTATGTTGATTCCCTCTCTAATATTTTGGCCGTGAACTTGCTCAGGCAACATGCTACAGCAAGACCCCATTTACCAATCTATGAAGGTGGCTTGCCCGCTCGTCAGCTACGACAGGTTTTAGACTACATTGATGCCCATTTAGATCAAGAGATTAAACTAGCCGACTTGGCTCAGCTGTTAGACATAAGCCAATTTCACTTTAGTCGTTTATTCAAGCAGTCTCTGGGCATATCGCCTTATCAGTACCTACTTCAGCAGCGAGTAGAGTGCGCTAAGAAGTTGTTGAAAAATACAGACCGATTGATCACTGATATCGCCTTTACCTGCGGCTTTAACAGTCACAGTCATTTGAGCAAGCAGTTCAAACAACTCACCGGAATGACACCCAAAGCTTATAGATCAAGCTAGCTCCAATGGAGATCTAGCCGAATACGCTGTGTTATCGTTTCTAGAACTTATAAATGGGCCAAAACCCATACCTTTCTAGGCCCTGTATAAACTGTGTCCCGAATAGTGTCTCAGAGATGCCTTCTCGTCAGTCGCTTCGGATGAGCCGGTAGCGGATGAAGCGCTGGTCTTGGATCTCAATCTCGCCATCTTTGCGGAAACCAAGCCGCCGCATCGCGGAGACCCTTGTCCTACTTGGGGGAAGCAAGGCAGTAACAGAATCAACGCAGAGTTCTTCGAAGGCATATGTCAAAATCCTTCGGTAGAGAGCAGGGCCTGCGCCCCAGTACTTTTGGCTAAGAACGAGCCCCACATCTACATCGTCGCCCTCCGGCTGAAGGCCACCCCAGCCGATGAACTGGTCATCCAGCACAAAGGCCCAAGGTCCAAAGCCTCTCTCTTCCCACATTCGTTCCTTGTTAGCGACAAAGTGATCACACTCGACATCTCCGAACTCATCCTGAGCCAATGGCAGGTGCCGCCTAACTGCGGGATCGTTCATCAAGTCGATGATTGCCTCCAGAGGAATCTTGGTCAGTCGCGTGAACGCGATTCTGTCGTAGTCGACGGTGGCCATGGCGGAGGAGATTGATGCAACAGGAACTAACTGATGTTATTCAGCACCCGGTAGATCTCGTTAGAAAAGATACTGTCTAGCAAAGTAAAAATCATATTCGTCAGCATAACGTTATTATCGACAGCACGTACTGTTTACAGCGAGAATTAATAAGAAGGTATACTCCATCTTCAAACGGTAAGAGCCCTTCACAATTTGCCTAAACAGGCTTATCTCTCGTAAACAAGTCATTAGCGATCGCAGTTCCCAACAGCACTAATCCCCCACCCAACATCATCGCTGGTGTAATCGGCTCTGCCAAAATCAGCGTCCCCCACAGCACAGCAAAAATCGGAACCAAGTAAGTGACCGTCAGTGCCCGAGTAGAGCCGATGTTTTGAATAAGGCGAAAGTAGAGAATGTAGGCAAAAGCTGTTGATGCGATCGCCAACGCAATCACCGCGCCAACAACACCCGCAGAAGGCGTAGCCTCAGGCACCGTAAAAGGCAACGCCGGGAACAATACGGCAGCCGCTCCGAGCTGAGAGCCGGTAGCCACCACCAAAGGAGAAACCCCAGAGAGTTTTTTCTTGACATAGGGAGCAGCGATCGCATAGGCCAAAGCCGCTCCTAGCGCAGCTATCACCGCTGTCAAAAAAGCAGGCGTCGCCTCAAACTGCTTCCATCCCACTAAAACAACTACACCCACAAAAGCTGAAATAAACCCCGCGATTCTGGTGACCGTAAGCTCTTCTTTGAGCCACAGCATCGCCACAACAGTACCAAACAGCGGTGCAGTCGCATTAAGAATAGAGGTAAACCCTGCCGGTAGCGATACCGTAGCAAAGGCCAAAAGAGAAAAAGGAATAGCAGAATTAATCCCGCCGACGATGATTAGCGGCCACAGGTATTGGCGCAGCTTACTCAAGTTGGCTTGCCTTGCTAAGAGCGGCAATAGTACAAGACCTGCCAACAAAACCCGGCACTCAATCAGCCAGACGGGGCCGAGCACAGGCGCGGCAATTCGCATAAAGAGAAACGAACCGCCCCACAACGCTGCCAAAAGGAACAACTCTGCAATGTCCGAAGTTTTCATGCGTTTGCCTCTGTCTTTGGCTTCATTTTCGACTCCAAAAGAGCCTGAAAATACGGCTCAAAGTTCGATGTGCAAGCTAACAAACTTAGCATAGAAGATGCGACAATCCCTGTCTCGCCGTTTTCGGACATTCAATCGAGCCTTGCCAATACGGACACCTTGGCGGCAGCGCGACAGCAAAAGAGTGCTCGGGAAAGACGCTCGGGGAAAATGCTCTACAGAGTGCTGATTTCAAGGCATGATAGAGCTGGCCTGTTACAGACTTCACAATAGATTTCGCACGTTATGAGCGCTAAACCCGACCTTCCTGAACAGCTCCTTGAAAAAGCGATCGCACTCGGTGCTGAAGCCGCTGAGGTCTACCAATCTGGTAGCCTATCTCGGCCCGTGCTGTTTGAAGGGAACCGGCTCAAGCAAGTAGAAACCAGCCAGTCTGAAGGGGTGGCGCTGCGGCTGTGGAAAAATGGACGACCAGGGCTAGCCGTCGGCTACGGCCCGATTGAGCCCGAAGCACTGGTTGAAAAAGCCCTGGCCATTAGCCCCTTAAATGAGCCAGAAACGCCGTACTTATCGACTGGGGCCGGCGGCGCCGAAGCAGCCACTGAAACAGTCATCGAAGCAGCAGACTCACGGCGAACGTTTCCCGAGGTGGGTGAGCCCGTCGAAGTGACGCAGCTGGTGGAATGGGGACGCGCGGCGATCGCACAATTGCGCGATCGCTTTCCCGAAGTCGTATGCGAAGCCGAACTCACCTGCGATATAGACCATACTCGCCTCATCAACTCTGCGGGGCTGGACTACCGCTATCAAGACACCTCACTCAGCAGCTATATCAACGCTGAACTGGTCAGCCAAGATGACTTTTTAAACGTGGGCGATGGGAGCGTCAGCCGCAACAGCTTGGACATGAACGCGATTGTAAACAACATTTTGCAACGGCTACAGTGGGCCGAGAAGAGCGTGACCGATACGCTACCCAACAAACCGCTACCGGTAATTTTCACGCCCGGTTCTGCCTGGTTATTGTGGGATACGGTGCAAGCGGCGCTCAATGGAAAACGCGTGCAAGAAGGTAGTTCGCCCTGGAGCCAAAAATGGGGCGAGTGTGTGATGGACAGTGCGATCGCCCTTCACCAAGATCCCTTCGCGGGTCCCTATAGCTGCCCATTTGATGATGAAGGCACGCCCACACAGTCACTCAAGCTGATAGAAAACGGTCAAATTAAAAATTGGTATTGCGACCATACAACAGCCCAGCTCTCTAGCGAAGCGTCTAGCAAATCTTCTGGCAAGTCATCCGACAAATCGATCAAAGGAGTTTCCGGTTCTACCGGCAACGGCATTCGCCCTGGCTTAGGAAGCTACCCAACCCCAGCACTCATCAACTGCCTAATCACACCTGGGCAAACCAGCTGGGAAGCGCTATTGGCTCAGTTCCCCGAGGCCATTATTGTCGATCAGGTGATGGGAGAAGGCGGCGACATCACCGGCGATTTGTCGATTAATTTGGAGCTGGGGTACCGAGTCCAGCAAGGCGAAGTGATCGGCCGAGTGAAAGATGCCATGGTGTCGGGCAATGCCTACACCGCACTCAACCATCTTATTGCCCTAGGTAGCGATGCGCGGTGGAGTGGGGCAACCTACACGCCATCTGTTGCCGTGGGTGGACTGTCGGTAACGCAGTGAGCGGGTTTGTTTCTTACGGTAGATGACTGCAGTCAAGGTCAAGGACTACGCTAAACGATTGATTTAGAGATTTCTATTCTTGAGCCCTTGCATTAATGTTTTCCTCTCTCCTGGCAGGGCTGGTCATCGCCTTTGCACTCCAGCTACTGTTAACAAACTTAGGAGTGGCCCTAGGCTTATCTGCCGTTGGCTGGTTACTGCCATCAGAGGCTAAGGAAGCCTCTCACAAAAGCAGTCAGGGCACAAAAGTCAGAAAAGAAGCGGCTGAACATGAAGCGGCTGAACATGAAAAGTCCGAGCAAGGAGACACCGATAGGCAAAGCATCAAAGAAGATGGAGAAAGCGGCTTCTCAACGCCACCCGTCACGCACTTTTTGGGGTTGGGCGTCACCCTCAGCCTGGCCCCCGTGCTTTTTGCGGCGGCCTTTCTTGCCACAGAATTCAACCAGTTTACCTCGCCCGGACGCGGCCTAATTTTTGGCACCATCTTATGGAGTAGCTATTTACTCATAATCACCTGGCTGAGTTCCAAAACCGTGTCAGGCATTGCAGAAACCGTGCTAGGCGGGGCGGCTGCTGGAATTCGGCAGCTGTTTTTTACCGCTAAGCGCACAGTCTCTTCTGAAACGATAGCTCCTGAGGCTGCAAGCCTCTCAGACACCGACAAGCTACAGCTCATTACCCGCGAACTTGCCGATGCGATCGCCACACAGCAAATCCCGCCCGAGCTGCTCGCCCAGCGCAGAGAGCACCTCGTTGAAACAATTAGCACTCAGGCCGAGCTAGCCCCACAGCAGGCCGAATCTGTTGTAGACGATTTGAGTACGCTGTCTGACTCGGCAGAAGTTGCCGCCAGCGCGATCGCCGAACCTCCCTACTGGAAAAAACTCATTCGCCTAGGCTTAAGCCAGCTAGATCTCAACGACTGGGACCTTGAAACAGCCTGGAGGGCACTCCAAACGCTTCAAGGTGTTCAAGAAACTGCTCAAGACGTCCTACCTTTCAACATCATCAGCCTAGATGTAGAAACCTACCTGTCAGACATTCCGCAGTGGGTTTTAGAGTCCGAGCTGTTAGAGTCCGAATTTGTCGAAAGGCTCTACGATCCCGAAGCCCACCCAGCCTTCGTGCAACAACAGCTCAAATCGTTAACACCAGAAAACTTCAACCACTGGCTAAAGCAGCGCGGCGACCTGCCAGACGAGGCCGTAGATGCCATCACCGACACCTTAAGCGAAATTCATCACGGCGTTCTGCAAAAAGTCGAAGAAAACGTCAAAGCAAAAGCTGAAGTCATCAAAGACCCAGCACCGGTAGTATCCGCATCGGCAGGAGAGCGATCGCTTCAAGCCGCTAAAAAAGAAGGCGCGGCAGTTACGCTCCTAGAGCAGCCAACAATCGCGGACAAAATTGCAGAGAAACCGAAAGAGGCGTCCCTATCTCCAACGCTCAAGCGCGGTCTCCTCACCGCCGAGCAAAAGCTGATCGCATACTTTCGCTACACCACCCTAGACAAGCTCACCGAAGAAAGTGTTGCGGAAAAGCTCAAAGCACAGCTGGCTGAAAGTAATCTGCTGACAGCGTCGGGCATTTTTAAATTCAGCGCTGAAAACACCTCGCCGATAGTCAATGAGCTTTTGGCAAAACTCAATGCCGTTATTGAAAAACGCAAAGGCATTGCGCCAACCCAAAATACGCTGCTACAAAGTGCGCTGCGATCGCATTGGGAAAGCTATTACTCAACGCCACCAGCGGCCCTGGACCTCGAAACTCATCCCGACACTCATCCCAACACTCGGCCCGAAGAGAATGAACAAGCCTTTTATGACACTCTCGCACGTTACTTTAACGACATAAAATGGCCCGATATTTCCTTTGAAGATCTTCAGCCAGACGTTCTACAGCATTTAAAGAAGAGCCTAGAGACTTCACCCAGCCTACCCTCAGAAATTGATGAATCACTGCTGGCGAAGGCACTGCACCTTCCTAAGGAAACTACCGAAGACATCTCACAGTGGCTACAAAAAAACAAGCACCAGTGGTCCAAACATCCCCGCAGGTGGGCACAGCGTGCTGCCCTGGCCCATGGCCACAACAACAGATCTACCAAAGAAGCGATTAAACAACAAGACATAAAAGAACAGCTCACCATGCAGCTCACACAGTACCTACAGCACCAGAAAAAGCGCGATCTCACGCCTGCCAGTATCTTGAAAGAGGTGAGCCATATTGTAAAAACAACGGCCCAGTCGGCCTCAGCGCCGATTCGCGAACTGCCCTCACTCAGCGCAGACTTTTGGCACAGTGCGATCGCCCATCGCCCTGATCTTAGCGAAGCCGACAAACAGCTCATCATAGGAGGGCTCACCACCGCATGGCAAGCCGCATCAGGCTCCATAACCGCTTGGAACCAAGAGGCTCAATCAGCAGCAACCACCTTAAAACAGCTGGTGAGCGGTGATGTTCTAGGTGATGTTCTAAAAGAGAGCAAAGATGGCTTGCAAGATAGCTTAGGTCATACGTTGAGCACCGCATTAGACACCGTGGACACAGCCGTTGAAGACACCCTAGAGTCGGCCTATGAAAAGGTGAGTGACGCGATCACGCTGGCCAAAACCAAAATTCAAACCCAAACTGACGCGGCCAAGCAAGAACTCCAGCAGCAGGCCGAAAATCTGCGTCATCAAGCTGCGATCGCGGCATGGTGGCTATTCATTAGCCTACTCACCGCCGAAATCGCCGCAGCATCAGCCGGATGGCTCGCGGTACAGCACCCCATTGGCTAAACGGACAACTCTTAATTCACACCCGTTGTAGAAACAAGCAAACAAGCGCTAAAAAGATATTCCGCAAATTTGCGTAAAACGTTTCAAGCGGGCTGATAGCTCATAGACGGCGAACAACCAGTATCGTTCAATTACTTTTCTTGGACACGGCCCGTTCGCCTGCAAGGCAAGATTATCCCAACACGATAATTTCTGGCAAACGCTATCTTTTAGGAGAAAATCCTGTGTCCAAAAAACACGCGAACAGTACGCAGCAAAAGATTGAGAAAGCTGGCAACAATGCCCTTCAAGTTGGCGGCAATTACACTCAATCCAGCTCGTTTAATATCAACATCTTAATTTCGATTTTCTTCATCAGCGTACTTGCCCTGGGCGGTCTTGCTTGGGCGATTAATTTGGGGATGAACAAAGGGGGAAACTCACAATCTTCTACTGGGCAGCCTCCCACTGGTGCCGAAACCAGTGAAATGATTGAACCCTAAACAACTGGCCTATCGCGCCTGTGTCTCTCACTCGCTTAAGGATAGATACTCTCATGTCATCAGAAAAGTTCTCTCAATCCGCCTCTCAATCCGGTAGTGCTGGCAAAAATCTGACTCAGGTAGGCCGCGACTACATCAAGTACATTTCCTACAACATCGGTGCCGGCAACTGGGGCGTGGTCGCACTTAACATGGCGGTGTTTGTTTTTATTCTTCTGGGTATTGGCAGCACGGCCAAGGCGACCTACCGTACCACCCGCAACCTCGCCTTTGAAAGCTCGATTTTGAGTAGTCCAGAAGGTGGCATATGCTCTCCAGAGATGGCGATGCTGAATCTTCAAATCGCCCGACAGGTTCAAAACATGAGTCAAGATGGGCAGCTAACTGCGGCTGTTGTTGAAGGGCTACCAGAGCTGAAAACCCTTCAAGGGCCCTCTGGCCCGGTGGGTGAAAAGGGCGATCGCGGTGAGAAAGGTGAAACCGGAGATCAAGGCCCGCAAGGCATACAGGGTAAAACGGGCGATCGCGGCCTACCAGGCGAACAAGGTAAAACCGGTGCCAAAGGTCCTCAGGGTGCAAGAGGCGCAAAAGGAGACCAGGGCCCTCAAGGCGACCAAGGCAAAACTGGCGAAGCCGGGCCGCAGGGGCCAGTAGGCGCGACTGGACCACAGGGACAGGGCGAGAAGGGTGATCCTGGGCCGCAAGGACCCACGGGTGAAGTCGGCCCTCAAGGCCCACCGGGCACAACAGGACCACAGGGTTTGCAAGGTGAACCTGGGCCGCAAGGATTACCTGGGGAGCCTAGATTAACCGGGCCTCCAGGTGCGACAGGGCCGGCAGGACCGCAAGGACCGCAAGGACCGCAAGGACAAGATGATTTTTTGGGAAGGCGACGACAGAGCCAAACGTTAACGGGTGAGGTCGTTATTCCCCCTCAGGAATGAAGCGCTCCAGGTTGCAAAGCTTTCATTGCTGGCTCTAGCCCCTGTCTCATCAGCTCAGTTATTAGCCAAGCCGCTTGGCTAAGCGATGATTTGCGTTTGCGCTTACCTTATTCTCATCAGTCAAAAGCACGGCTTTCGATCGCCAGTACCCTAAACTATCTATTGACCTACTCCCATGAGCTGCCAGTAGACAAACTTGCCAGTAGACAAACTCTATGAGCCAACTATCGCTGGGCGACCTGCAAATCCAAGACTTCTTTTCACTGATTGAAGCCATAAAGCCGCTCGGCAACTTACCCAAGCCCCCCGCCGGAAGCATCCTAGACGGCTGGTCGCTAGACGCCCGCAGCCCCGAATTCATCAGCAAAATAATGCCGCTGATGAGGTGGCTGTACGACCATTACTACCAGGTCAACACCGCGGGCTGGGAAAACATCCCCACCGACGAAAACGTCATGCTCGTCGGCTCTCACAATGGCGGCATTCCCTCACCCGACATGCACATGATGCTCTACGACTGGATGTGTCGCTTTGGCCCCCAAAAACCGCTGTATGGCCTTATGCACCCCAGCGTATGGAAAGCCTCACCCATCGTTGCGAGCATCGCCACCCAAATGGGTGCTGTGAGAGCCCATCCCAAAATGGGCCTTGCCGCCCTCAACCAAAACGCCAACATTGCCCTCTATCCCGGCGGCGCACAAGATGTGTTCAGGCCCCATGCCCTACGCCACAAAATCTACTTCCACAACAGAAAAGGCTTTATTAAGCTCGCCCTCAAAAAAGCGGTTCCCATCGTTCCAATGATTTCTCTCGGCGCGCACTCTACCTTGGTCGTCCTGGCAGATATTTATCCTCAAATCAAACAGCTTCACGACTGGGGAATGCCCTGGCTCATGGACATCGACCCAGAAGTGTTTCCCGTTTATCTAGGCTTGCCGTGGGGGCTCGCCGCTGGCCCCATTCCCAACATTCCGCTCCCCATTAAGCTTTACACTCGCATTTGCGCGCCCATTCGGTTCGAGCGTACGGGCACTGAAGCCCTACAGGACAAAGCCTACGTAGATGATTGCTACAACAAGGTGCAAACCCAAATGCAGACGGCCTTAGATGAGCTAGTCGCCAACCATTAAAATCAGGTTGCCAACTCAGGTCACCAACTCAGGTCACCAACTCAGGCCGCCAAATCAGACGCTAGGCCAAGCTGCTCCAGCATCGCCAACAAATTGCAGTCGTACCACATCTCCACAATTTGGCCGCTGGAAATTTTGAGCAGCGTAAAATCATTCATCCGAATCGATTTTCCGGTAGGTGGCATGCCCAAAAATTCACCCGTATGGGTACCTGTGATGGTTGTTCGATAAACAACCTTATCGCCTTCAGCCAAAATATCTTCCAGGCTTTGATAAATATCTGAGAAGCCCTGGAACAAACCTTCGTTAAAGCTTTTGTTCGCCTCTAAGCCAACAATCGGCTCAGGAAAGCTGTTGAAGTGGTACACCACATCAGGGGCAACTATCTCATCCCAAACACCTTTCCAACCCAGCTGGCTACCCCAACCTTCTTTGGCATAGCGCAGGGCTACTGTCTTATTTTTTTCAATAGACGCTTGTTCAACAGACATTTCATTACTCAAAATTTTACTCAGAATTTTATGTTGCAAAATGCAGCAGCTTCTTTCCATACGCCGCCGTATGGATGTAGGTTAATACAGGTAAAAAACATTGTCAATACGCTGCCGTATGGTGAAAAAAAGTGAGCGCCCCAAACTTGGGAAACAAGACTGGATAAAGGCGGGGAGTCAGGTTTTGGCAGCCTGCGGTGTTGAAGCAGTTCGAATAGAACCGTTGGCCAAACGGCTCAAGGTGACCAAAGGCAGTTTTTACTGGCACTTTAAAAATCGACAAGCGTTGTTAGAAGCTATTTTGCAGGCGTGGGTCGAGCAACAAACAGAAGGCATTATTGAAAAAATCGATGCGCTAGAGGCCGACGCGATCGCTAAGCTGCGCCACCTATTTGAGCTTGCAGTAGAAGACGACGGTGCAGTAGAAGTGGCCATCCGCGCTTGGGCAACCAATGATGCTGGCGTTGCGCGCATGCTCGAAAACGTTGACCGCCGTCGCTTGAACTACACAAAAGATTTGTTTTTAGCGCTTGGGTTTACCCCCTTTGAAGCCACCGTACGAGCCAGAATGGTGTATTACGCTCTGGTCGGTGAATTCACCATTGGCGTGAGAGCCAGTCGCGATGAACGATTAGCCGAGATCCGCTTGCAGCACGAGATTCTCACGAACCGGAGCCAGCAAAAATCTCAACGAGGAGATAATGTCAGCCAGTAGACAATGACTGAGGCAGTCATAAGCCTTAAAGATAGGGAGCCATCCGACAAAATACGGCCTGTTTAATTTTCCTTGCCAGAATAAAATCACAGAACATTGCTAAAGATTGAGAAATATTTCCAAATAATTTAATGGGTATATATGCTCAATAAAATTTGGATGCGCCAATAAAACTCGGCCAATAAAACACGACTCAGTCATGTTCAGAACTCAAGTAAGGAGCTGTGAATGCAGACTTTAGTAAATAGAAGCAGTGTCATCCGACCGACCGCAGAGGCCGGTGATGAGCTATTTAAAACATCCACTCCCAAAGAACGCCTACGAGCTGTTTACCGCCAGCTATTTAAGGAAAATCGAGATCTCGATTTTTTCCATAACGATCATATCGACTCGGCATACATTAACGGTGCACTCACCACTCGTGAGCTGGTCTGTCAGCTGCTTCAGTCAGCCATGTATCGCGACTATATTTTGATGGTGAACAGTAACTATCGCTTTGTTGCACTGACCTTTGAGCGAGTGTTGGGGCGCACAGCCACCGATGAAGAACAGCGAACATGGGCCTCACTGCTCGCCACCGAAGGGCTAAGCGGCTTCGCAGAAGCGCTGACCAGCTGCACAGAATATTTAGACGCCTACGGCGACAACAACATTCCGACACGCCGTTCAGAACAACTCCCTTCCAGTAGGCAGTCTCTTCCAGCGCTGCCAAAAGAAGCCAGCGAAAAACGCTATCCAGGAAATAAAAACGGTATGAATAATATTGGGCCTGATGTCTCAACCTGGGGCTGGGAAGGCGCAATGCCGCCGCAAAAGCTCCGCAAAGCAGGTACCGTTTTGGCCATTGCAGGCGCGTTTGAAGTAGGCCGGGTGCTGCTGACTATCATCGGCTCTGCCCTCAGCGTAGGCTTGTAAGCCCTAGTTTTACAGCAAGCTCTCTCACGATTAACCCCCTAAAAAAAGGACATAAAAACCATGACACACTTCGCACTATTAGCAACAGCGGTTCCCAGAACAGTCGAGTGGGGCCCACAAGTCGCGATTGTGATGATTCTGTGCAACATCGGCGCGATCGCCTTTGGCAAAGCCACCATGAGAAGCCAAACTGCCGGACCTGAAATGCCCTCTCCGCAGTTCTTTGGCGGCATGGGCCTGCCCGCCGTGCTAGCCACCACTAGCCTAGGCCACATCGTAGGCATTGGCGCTATCTTGGGCCTCGCCAACATGGGCGTGTTGTAAAAGCGTGTTGTAAAAAACAGATCTTGCGGGCCTGTGCGATCGCACCCAGCTAAAGTCTCATACTTTGATCTGGCCCCCCTTCTCCCCTCTCGGGAGCAAGGGGTTGGGGGATGAGGACGACGGTGTGTTATTCGCACTAACCAGACGATTGATTCAAACAAAAATCAACAGTCTCAAGCTGGTTTTCAAGTAAGTTAGGAGGGACCTCCTGATCTAACCTGTCAACATTGGTACGGGTAATAAAGTTATCCAACAAAGTTTGCCACTCAGCATCGCCCGCAGGTAATACCAACCCATAAAACTCGCAGGTCAGCGGGCGCGGAGGCGTCAAGGTAAAATCTGCATAGGGCAGGCGCTGACGCTGCACTTCGCCCAAAGAGAGAATGCCCGCACTGGCCAAAACATCTACGCGACCTTCGGCCAAGGCTCTGATGGCTTCACTTCTGCCAGAAGGCCCTGGAAAGAGAACCCTTTTCGCATCGGGAAACTCTTCTAAAATGAATCGTTCTGTCGTAGTTCCTGGCACAATAGCCACCCGCGTACCGCGAACAACAGGATTCGACCTGAAGTTCGCCGTAGAATTTGATGGAGCCGGCTTGTCGCCTACTTGCGATCGCCGGGTCAAAAACTGGGTCCCCGAGATTAAAAAGGGCGTCGAAAACGTAATCCCCTCAATATCTGAACGAATCGCATTAGGCCCACATTCCACATGGGCAGTATTGTCTTGAACTAAAGAAAAGCGATTCTCAAATGTAGAGGCTAGCTCAACCAGCTGCACTCTCACCGCCAGGGTTTGCTCTAGCTCGGTCCGCAGGTCCGCCGCAAAAGCCCGACAGTATCCAGCCCAGGTAGACTCACTATTCACGTAGCCAAAGGGAAACGAATCTTGCCGCAAGGCGACTTTGAGCGTCCCGGTTCTGCGAATTTCAGCGAGTACAGATTCTCCCCTAGCAGGAGAAGCCGCAACACTGGTCACCGGCTCTGGAATAATGGCAATCGGTGGCGCTTGGCCATAGGCCCTCTCCAAAGTTTCTGGCGTCAGCTCACGAATCACATCTAGCTGTAGCGGTTCTCCTTCACTGAGCTGCTGGGCATAGCGAGCACTCAAGTACGGCTGATACGAAGCCTGCTGACGCAAATAACGATTCCAAAAGGCCACATTCAGCGCCTTAAAATAGCGCGCACCCACATCCCGATTCTCACCGACCAACAAAGAGATAATGCCTTCTGCGCCCCCGGGCCTACCCGGCTTTGCGGTGAAATGGGTGCCCGTGGTCAGCAAGGCTAAGTACTTTTCTTCTGACCCCGCCCAAATAAACGGATGCACCTGCTCGGCCACTGCCGGAGCAACAATATCGTTACTGCCCGAGAGAATCATCAGCGGAATTTCGATTTGGCCAATGCCTTCTGGGCCGTAAAGGCCACCGCCCATCGCGTGCGAAGCGATCGCACCTTTAATACGCTCGTCACTCAGCTGCTGAGAACGCGGCGGCAAATACCTCGCCTGACACAGCAAATACTGCGCCAGGTTGAGAATAAACTGCTGGCGATCGCACCCCGCCGAAATCCGCGCATAGTTAATCTCTGCACCCGCTGAGGCCAGGGCCGTAGTGGCCCCCAGCGAATCTCCTACCATGCCGATTTGGTCCAAATTCAGCTTAGCGGCCCAGTCCGGCGAAGTCGCCACCAATCTCTCTAGCTCATCAATCACAAAAGAGACTTCCTGCGGGCGGCTGATAAATTCTGTTGGACTCAAAATAGTGTTGAGATCGCCCTGCAAAAAGCTGCGACGAATATCCAAGTCACTCCCCACATGATCAGGAATCACCACGGCAAACCCGTGAGAGGCCAAATGCGCCGCCAAAAAATCGAAGCTATCTCGCACATCTCCAAAGCCGTGAGAGATAATCACCACGGGCGCTGGCTTCAGCAATCCTTGAGGAAGGTAAGTTTCCACATTGAAGTCGTAATTTAGCCGAATACCCTGAGTTGTTTGACGAAGGGCTGAATTAAACAGCGTTAGCGTGTTGCGCTCAAACGCGTAAGGGCCAGGTTCTTCGAGATCTTTTAATCTGCTCACAGACGCTTGCTTGGTTGCAACCTCAGCCGCCTGAGCCTGAATCGCCTCAATCACCGCTGTGTTGTAGCTAAAGTAAACGGCCAAACTACGCCGCAGCGTCAAAAGTTCGCCCCCGTTAAGATCCACGGACTGACTCGGAAATTTTCGAATGACGTCTATCAGGGTCCAGCCATCCGGGCCTGCCTGGGCAGCGGCTGTAATAAAGGCCCCTCGCAACCCCTTAAACCCGTTAATATCCGGGTGGGGTTTGATAATCTTGCCAAAGTTTTGCAGGGCGTCTTGGCCCAGTGTGGAATATAGAATGTTGTCTATTTGAACAACATCGTAGGGAATTTTCGTTTGCAATACTTGGCGCAGGGTGGCCTGGTTTTCATCACTCATAAACCGGGTCAGCAGGCGCAGATCGTCTTTAATCTCTCCGGTTTCACTGAACGTTTCTAGTGAGTCTACAGAGACTGAAAAGGAAACCGGGCCGCCAATAGTCAAGCGAATTTCTTCAGCCGCTGACACGGGTCTAGGGCGTATAGCTTCAAGCACAGTGGTTTCGGCTAGGGCGATCGCACCAACCGCTAAGCCCGTTAACAGACCCTGTAGCAAACGACCGGTAAACGCCAAGCCCAGTGAACACTCGAAGCCTTTTTTCATCATTTTTAAAAACAACGGCTAAAAAAACGGCAGCTAAAAAAATAGCGGCTAAAAGAACAACGACAATCTGCGATCGCCTGCATTGTTGCGCGTGAAAACGTATTTTCCCAAACAATTCTACCGAGAAATCCAAATGTGGGACGAAAAGGTTTCTTAAGGTGGAGGTCTTTGCATAAAAATAACCGGTAAGAGACGCTATCTTCTGCGCCTCTCACCGGCTAATTACGCTGGCTAATCAGTACTGGCCAATCACGCGGGCCTATTACGAGAGCAGCCTACAATGACTGCAAAAATTTCACCAGCGCAGCACGATCGCCTTCAGGCATCTGCTCAAAGGCCACCTTAGACGCCTCAGCCTCACCCCCGTGCCAAAGAATCGCCTCAGCAAACGTGCGAGCGCGGCCATCGTGCAGGTACCCAGAATAGGGCAGCACCGTTTGTGCTAGGCCAACGCCCCACAGCGAAGACGTTCGCCACTCTTTACCCGTCGCCGCAAAGTCAGGACGATTGTCCGCCAGGCCCTCGCCCATGTCATGTAGCAACAGGTCTGTATAGGGATAAATCTTCTGATTTTCCAGCGCTGGATACTTGTGAGAACCCGTGCGGAAATTGGCCACATGGCAAGCTGTGCAGCTAGCATCGGCAAAGAGTTTTTCACCTTGCTTAACCACCGGATCATCAATCAGAGTGCGGGCCGGAGCCGCGAGAGTTTGTGCATAGGCCGCAGCGGCGACTAGGGTCTCCTCGCTGATTTCTACAGAGCCATCTGCTGCCGGAAACAGCTTGTTGGTGATGCCCATATCGTTCAGGTAGGCATCGGCACTCTGTTGCAGCAGATTGGGGCTGTTGGCTTTCCAGCCAAATCGTCCCAAGGCAGGCGCTTGAGCAGCCACGTCCCACACGGTGTTGGGTCTACCCGAAATACCGTCGCCATCAATATCTTCAGGATCGGCTAGGGCTAAAATGTCGGCTTCAGGAATCGCTTCTAGCAAGCCCAAACCATACACATGGGGCGGCACGCGAGGAGAGACCAGCACCGTATCCGGCAGCGGCTCGCCACTGGCAAGCTTGATATCAAAGCGGGGCGATCGCAGGCGGTAAGGCGTGCCATCGGCATAGCGGCCAGCCTCCTCTTTCCACAAAATATCCACGGTGGCCTCCGGCTGCGCGCCGGCCACACTAAAATCTTGAATTTGATTGCCTAGGCCCAGCACAGGAGGAGCCGCATTATCCAGCTGCCCTTCCAATCCGTCGGGAACGGTTGCTAAAGCATTCGCTTCGGTCGCGCTCGTGCTGTTGGGTGTACCATCGCTTACGCGCAGCAACAGCTGACCAGCTTCTGGCATCCCGCGCCCATTGCGAATATGGCAGCTAACACAAGACGTATTGTTGAACATCGGTCCTAAGCCCGAAGAAACGGCTTTGCTATTGCTGAGCACAAAGCTTTCCTCAAAGGCTTCGTCGCCCAAGTCATGGTCTTTAATACCCCGAGGAGATAGGTTGGGCGGTGCTTCTTCGTAGGCACTAGAGGTTCGGTTAAAGGTTGTTGCTTCACCGGCAGACGCGACCGGTGAAAGTGTTGTGCCGACGTTAGCAGAGACTGCGGTTGAGAGCGCAATGCCAGTCACAATGCTGACTAAAGCGGTGAGGGCGGCCATTAACGTGAGCCGCAGGTATTTAGATGAAAAACGTTTGACTGAAAACAGCCGTTTAAAGAGTGATATGAGATGCATGAGCGTTATGAAGGTACGAAAAGACTAGAACTCAACAAGACTAGGGCTGAGCATGGGGTAAAACGTCTGACTCTAAAAGTGATTGAACACTCATCAGTGAGTCCATCGCGGTAGAGAGCGATTGTTCTACATCGACAGGTCTGTCGTTAGCAGGGGTGTCCGTCACAAGGATTGCAACAGAGTCGGCATTACCAGAGTCGGCATTACCAGAGTCGGCATAGTCAGAATCGGCATAGTCAGAATCGGCATAGTCAGAATCGGCATAGTCAGAATCGGCATAGTCAGAATCGGCATAGTCAGATTCAGCGATCGCAACACTTTCGAGCGCGGCACTTAAAGCAGCCTGAATTTGAGCGTCTGTTTGTGGATTGGCGATCGCCACTAGCTGACTAAGTCCCATCGGTTCAGCCTCCAGCGCACTGACGTCTAGCTCACTGGCTTCTGGCTCACTTACGTCTAGTTCACTGACGTCTAGTTCACTGTCTTCCAGAACCCCGGCAGTGTAGGCCAACTGCACTCCTTGCAGGACGCTGCCTAGCTGCTGGACAGCCGCTAACTGTGTGGGCAAATCTGCGGTATCAGCAGCGGCCTCTTCCAAGAGCGCAGGTAGCTCTTCTTGGGTCACCACATCCAACCGATTAATCAGGCCGCGAATAATTTCTTCCGTGGCTGCGCCCGGAGAAAGATACGCATTGTTCCCTGTAGTACCGGCGCTAGCCAGCACAGTTTCATAGGCAGGGTTGCCATTCCAACCAGCTTGCCAAACGGTCAGCAACGCCTGCGTTGCCGCATCTGCCTGGCGGGTGAGGTAGTGCACGTACAGCCGCTCTTGCACAGAAAAATCAGCTGCTGACTTAACAGGCTTTTGGCTTTGTAGCAGATAGGCAATTGCCTCAAACCCCTGGAGCGAAGCATGCAGCCGATCGTCCTCCAAATCCGACAGCTGAGCGCTGGCGGGCAGTGCCATCACTACTCTATCCACGCCCGCTTGATCGACCGGCGTTTCTAATGCGGCACTGTATCCCAATGAATGCACCGGCCCAAAAGCAAACGCGCTGCTCTGCGACCAAGCCAGCGTTGCCCTCGCAAAATCAGCACGTAGGGTCGCTAACGTCGCCTCGCTAGGCGACTGCAAAAAGCGATCGCTGCTGCTAACCAGTAGGTCCGTACGCTCTGTGAGTGATTCATAGCTCGGAATCACAACAGCCGCAGAAAATTGCCGATTGAAGCGTGCCATAGCGTCAGCAGGGAACACGGCGTCAGCAGAGAACGCGGCGTTACCAGAAAGCACGGCCTCTGGAGAAAGCGCAGTCTCTGGAGAAAGCGCGATCACTTCACGGGCCCCCGCCGCCGATCCCAAAGAAACCGACTCCAAAGAAACCGAGCCGAAAGCGACCGCACCAAAAGCGGACAAACTCAAAAGTGCCAGTGGAATAGCGCTTCTGTATTTATTACGTTGTCTATTTTTCTGTTCTCTCATGTATTGAATTTAGAACACCCCTTAAATATCACATCGTTATTGCAAGCACCCTGAGCTGAGTTGTCCGTAATATAGACATGCCTTATTGCAGGCTGCAAAGCCTATCCTTTAAGGGATTATTATCGCTACCTAGCTCGCTAAAGCGTCCAAAAATACGGATACACGTACTCAGTATGCTACACGTTTGCTCGATATATTAGTGTGCTTTGATACGAGATGATTGCTTGAAAATGCGGGGAGCAGGGCTGCTGTGAAATATTTTGTGTTGATAAAGGTTGTAATAGTTGCGTGATATTCCTGAGCGAGGCTGGAATGAGCAGTAATAATAGTGAAGGTTTAAAAAAGCATATTTGCGTGTTAGTACGCGTCTGGGTTCCGCTTTTTTGCCATTTCTTACCTAACTAGGCCTTGTCACCGTATTGGCAAGCAATATCCTCACCATGCCTGAAATCATTCGACAGCAAACGGCGACCGAAACTGACCGCTCAACCGACACAAGCAAGCGACGATTTCGACTAAACTCTTTTGGTTTTCGACTGTTTTCCATGATTATGGGAGGCGCCATTGTCGGCATTGGCGGCATGGGATTTTTATTCGGCGAAACGGTCAAATACCAGGCCGAAGAGCAAATCGAAAAGATTATTGAAGGTAAGGTCAGCAGCATTCACGAAGTGACCGAACAGGCTGAAACACTGGCCTACAGCCTAGGCGTGAGTGTGTCCACACTGCACGTACGAGGCGCGCAAACAGCAGGCACCTACCAGGAACTCACTCGTCAGCTGTTTCAAGCACGTCCAACCTATGTCGTTGGCCTCGGCGTCGGCCAAAAAGAATTTGGCATTTTAACCGACAGAGATTGGTTCTATCCGTCTTATCGGCTGCCATCGGAGGCGACGGCCCCTGAGACCTCAGCCCCTGAAAACGCATCCACGATGCCCTCCGACGATAGAGAGGCCCGCGATCGCGATTTGACCGCAAGCAGCCTCTATCGCAACTTAGCCACCGAGCCCGAGCCCTATCACCAGAGCGATCGCTACCGCAGCTATTTCCTCACTCAAAAAAACACCTGGACCACGCCCTACCAGAGCGATCGCGGCACGCTGCTCACCCACTACTCACAAATTTTTGACGACAAGGGCGAGTGGCTAGGCACTGCCGTTGTCGATATCGACCGCACTTACCTCAACGACCTGCTCTCAGGTACGGTGTATAAGTCCGGTGGCAAGCTGATTTTGCTCTCACAGTCAGGCGCAGTCATTGCCGATCCATCAGCGCCTGTCACAGACCCAACACTCACCTACCAAGACATTCCTGAACTGAGTGCCGTGTGGCCATCGATTAACCCCAAGGTGGGCGGGTTTGTAGAAGGCGCAGGCGGGTACTGGTCCTACGCCCCCATTCCTGACGAGGAGTGGATGGTGCTAGCCTATGTGCCTTATACGGCGGTATTTGGCCGAGTACTGCTGATTACGTTAGGGGCGACCACGCTAGTGGGTCTGTTACTGGCCGGACTCGTGGCCCTATCGATTCGCTACCTAAACAGACGGCTGCGCCCCGTGATTGATGAATGCCAGCGACTGTCTGAAATAGACGATGAAATGTCAGAATCGCTGCAAAGCCAAGACGAGTTAGAACAGCTTTCTTTCTCCTTTTTTAATCTGCTTGATCAGCTGAAGCTGAGCCAAACGCAAGTACAGCTAGAAGCCGCCCACGCCACCGAAATTCAGGCCCAGCTCAAACAAGTTGAGGCGCAGTCTCTCAGTAGCCAAAGGCGCCAGCAGCAGGTGAGTCAAAAGCTCTCTTCACTCTCACGGGTCAATGCGCAGCTTGCTGACATAGAAGAAGCGATGATGGCCACAGACAGCGAGGTTCAAAAGCAAACAGGCTTGGTCACACAGCTACAGTCCTGGATAGAAACCACAGAGAACCTTTCACAAACGCTTGTGCAGCAGCTAGCATCAGTCACCGCCCTCGGCGATACGGCCCAAGGTGCGATCGCCCTCGGCAAAAAAGACAATGAGTCTATCGCCATGGATTTGACGATGTTCCGTCAAACCACCCAGCAAATGGCTGTGCAAATCCGGACGCTGTTCACCGCTGCCGAAGAGATTTCTCAAATGAGCAAAAAGCACCAGCGAGTCACCAACACAGCCCAGGTACTGCTGCTCAACGCGTCAACAATTTCCATCTCAGCCTCTCGAAATAACAACCCCCAAGACTTTGCCAAGCTCGCAGAACAATTTCAAGATAAAGAGACTCAGCTCCGCCAGCTCTCAGAGCAGCTGCTGGCCTCTCAAAATGGACAGCAAGAGAGCATCGATCACCTCCAGTCTGTGGTCTCTGACTTGCGCTTAGAGATCAGCGGCTTTGACCAGGCGGTTCGCGGCATGAGAGAAACCATTGACACTTCCATTGTGACCCTCAGCCGAGGACAAAAGGCCACCCAAACGCTGAATCAAAGCGAAGAGAGAACTGCAGAAGCTAATCAGCAAATGGTGGATCAAATGCAGCGCCTGCGACAGACGCTACAAAAGATGAGCGACATTACGAGTAGCACCACCCAGCAAGTTGCGATCGCACTACAGCAAACCCGCTCCGTAGAGCGGATCACTAAAGAGGCCACCTCGAACAGTGGGGCAAACAGTGGGGAAGGCTAGGTAGCGCAACTCCGACAAACCCTCGCGTTCAGCATCGAAAAAACATTAGCCCGACGGCTGCGAGTCCAAAAAGCGGGTCAAAACCGGCAGGCAACCATCGGCTCGCCAAATAATCTTCAGCTCGGTCATCGGGATGCGTTCTCCTAGCGTCTTTGCGAGGAAAGGGCGATAGCACACCCCTTCTCGCTGTAGTTTGCTAGCCGCTGCCGGTAAAATCGCGATGCCGAGCTGCGCAGCGACTAAACCCAATAGCGTCTGGAGCTGGCTAGCGGTTTGAACAATCTTGGGGCTAAAGTTAGCCTGCTGACAAAAGCCAATAATTTTGTCGTGCAGGTCAATGGCCAGCGATCGCGGAAACATCACAAAGTCTTCGTGAGCCAGCTCGGCTAGCCGAATGTTGGCATGACGGCTCAAGGGATGATCGGACGGAAGCGCCACGAGTAAGGGCTCTTGCAACACGACGCGGCTTGCGATCTTCTCTTGCACGCCAACTGCTTGCGCGCCAACCGCTTGTGCGCCAACCGCTTGCGCGCCCGAGTCTTCCACAGGCGAGGCAATCGGCGGACGCACAAAGCCAATATCAAACCGATGGTTCAGCAGTCCTTTCACCTGCTCGGCAGTGGAGGCCTCTTGCAGGGTCAGCACTGCCGCCGGGTAGCGCTGACGAAAGGCACTGAGCCACGGCGGCAAAATGCTGTACATCGCTGAACTCACAAATGCGATCGCCAGCTGCCCTGATAGCCCTTGCCCAGCCGCCTGCGTTTTACGCCGAGCCACTGCCAGCTTCTGCATCACCTGTTGAGCTTCTTGCTGCAACACCTCACCGGCAGCAGTGAGCGCAACCCGCCTTTTTGTCCGTTCAAATAACAGCACACCCAGGTCAGCTTCCAGCTGTTTAATCTGCGCGCTCAAAGGCGGCTGAGCCATGTTCAACCGCTTCGCAGCTCGGCCAAAGTGCAGCGTCTCAGCCACCGCCAAAAAGTATCGTAACTGCCGTAAGTTCATCGCAACAGACTCATCTCAACAGAGCCCAAGTTTAATACTTTAAAAGTATCAGAAGTGTCGGATAAATATATTGGACAGTCTCAAAAGCATTGCTTAGGGTAGAGAGGTCTTGTTGTAGGCCCCTTGTCAAAAAGGAAACGACCATGAGCTGGAATTCTGCGAAGTATCAGGCCCAATTTAGCTACGTTTGGGAGCATGGAGAAAGCCTGTTGTCTCAGCTAAATCCTCAACCAGGAGAACACATTTTAGATTTGGGCTGTGGCACCGGTCAGCTCAGCGCGCAAATTGCCCAAAGCGGCGCCCAGGTGACTGGGCTAGATAGCGACTCGGCCATGATTGAACAAGCCAAGGAGAACAATTCGACTAGCCCTCCTGACGCCTCTTCTCAGCTGAGGTTTATCACCGGCGACGCCGCAGCCTTTCAGCTCGCACAGCCCGTAGATGCCATCTTCTCAAATGCTGCGCTGCACTGGGTTTTGAATGCTGAGGCAGCCGCTCACTGTATGGCCAACGCGTTAGTGCAAGGTGGAAGAGTCGTGTTAGAAATGGGCGGAAAAGGTAATGTGAAAACCATCTTGAGTGCCCTGGAACAGGTCAGTGGCCGAAAATCTTTAAATCCGTGGTATTTCCCGAGCATAGGTGAGTACGCCTCTTTGCTAGAAGCCGCAGGACTGAGCGTTGTTGAAGCGCGTCTTTTTGATCGGCCTACCCCTCTCGGCAAAGCAGGATTAGCCGGTTGGCTCACGATGTTTAGCCAGCGCTTTTTCTCAGAATTAACAGCCGCAGAATGGACCACTTTGGTCAAAGAGACAGAAACGGTGGCGGCGTGCTTACACCAAGACGGGCAGTGGGTCGCGGACTATCGGCGGCTGAGAGTGATGGCCGTGAAGCGTGGCGATTAGACGCGCTTCACCAAAAACAGAAGAAGAAAAACAAAAAGACAGACTGCGTAAAGAACAATCAACTAGACCAACAACTTGGCCGACTCAGTAGGGAATTGAATGGAGCTAGGATGGGAGACAGGTTTTCTGCTAGGTGCCGCGATCGCAGCGGGGGTGATTAACGTGATTGCAGGCGGGGGCGGCCTACTGGTATTCCCCTCGCTGCTACTGGTTGACATAGCCCCGATTAGTGCAAACGCGACCAGTGCGGCGGGCATTTGGCTAGGCACCCTTGTCAGCGGGTTTGCCTACCGCCGGGAGCTACAGCCCATGGGTCACAAGCTATGGCCCATCACCTTAATCACGATGGCAGGCAGCGCCGTAGGGGCAGGGCTCTTACTCAAATTTTCGGACGATGGCTTTGCAGTTGTCGTGCCGTATTTAGTTGCGCTAAGCACGCTGCTGTTTGCGGTGTCGCCTCAGCTCGCTCGCCTTTCCTTGCGCCATCGCACCGCTAACGCCGGCGATTGCACCACGGATAAAACTGCGGACAAAACCACTGCGGCAAACTTTCCGGCTCAGTCCACTCAACTCAATCAGCCCATGCTGCTGATCGGCCAAGGATTCATCGCGACATACGGAGGTTTCTTTGGCGGGGGGGCAGGCATCTTAATGCTGACGCTGCTGAGCCTCACCACACCCGGCAAGCTGCAAACCCTGCAAGCTATCAAAATATGGATGGCCCTTTGCATTAATGCCATAGCACTGGCCTACTTTACCGTCGCAGGCATTATTAACTGGCCCTATGCGCTGATAGTCGCCGCAGGAACCTCCATGGGCGGATACGGAAGTGTGGCGATGGCAAAGCGCTTACCTGCCGTTTGGCTAAGGCGAGGGGTCATCGCTATCGGTGTGAGCTTAAGTATTTACTTTTTCTATCGGAGCTAGGCTGCCTAAGTCATCGGCATACTCTAACAAAAAAGCTCTCATTTCTCCACGCCCTTTAATGAGCAAATATCCTCTATCTTCAAAGGTGTAAGTGTCTTTCAGCTGCCGGTAAGTGTCTTCACTGACCTGAATCCGGTTAATCACACCGTGAGATTCCATCCGGCTGGCAATATTCACCGCATCTCCCCACAGGTCATAAGAGAACTTTTTGGTACCAATCACCCCGGCGACAACAGGGCCGGTGTTAATCCCAATGCGCAGGCAGAGCGAATGGCCGGTACTCATGGTGTAGCCCTGGGCAAACGTCATCATTTCTATGGCCATCGCCAACACCGCATGGGCATGGTTTTTGTTGGGGCTAGGGACGCCACCGACCACCATGTAGGCATCTCCGATGGTTTTAATTTTTTCGAGGTGGTGGCGCTCGGCGATCGCATCAAAGGCCGAAAAAATATCGTTCAGCTGGCACACCAGCGCCGTCGGCCCGGTGGTCGCTGCAATCTCGGTAAAGTTCACAATATCGGCAAACAAAATGGTCGCCGTTTCAAATCGGTCTGCGATCGCACCGTTGTTGTTTTCGTTTTCCTTAAGCTGCGAGGCAATTGTCGCCGGTAAAATATTCAGCAGAAGCCGCTCTGCTTTCTCCTGTTCTCGTCGTAGCCCAACCTCGGCTTCTTTGCGATCGTGAATCTCCGTTTGAATCCGCTCAAACATCGCTTGAAACGCAATAGACACTTCACCTAATTCATTCGGTGCAATCCGCTTGAGGCTCGCAAAATCCGGCGTTGTGCCTTGAGTAATCGCGCCACCCACTGCGGATAAATCCCCTTTTAGCAGCAGCAGCGGCCGAATTACAATCCGCTGAAGCACCATTAGCGTAGCCCAAGTGACAAAAGCAGAAATAATAATTACCAAGCCCGTCACGCCCATCACATACCGGCGCATACTGCGCTGGACCACCGTGGCATCGTGACGAATCGCCAAAATGTAGCGTGAGTTTGCACTCGGCCAAGCCGCATCGTAACGGGTACCATCAGCGGTGCGGTGATGGACCGCGGCCATCCCTAAGTCCTTAGCGCGATCGCCAGACACTCCCATCGTCAGCCGGTGCCAAAAAGGGTGTGCCTTTGGCGCTATCAAAGCAGTAGGCGAAAACTCTGGCGCTTCGCCAACGCTGTCAATCTGCTGACCGTTTTCATCGTAAAGGGCAACGCCCTTAATCAGCGAGCCCGTGCGCAGCTGCACCCGGCTCAGCAGCTTTTGTTCAGGCATATCGCCCATAATTTCGGCTTTAACGGTCGTTAGGACTTCTCGAGAAACGGTTTCGAGTTTGTGGAGCTGTTCTGTTTGCCGACGAGAGTAAGACGGTATAAACACCAGCCCTTCAATCGTCAAGATACTAAAAAACACCCAGGTCGCCACTTGCTTGGAAAGCCGAGATTGAAGAACGTTGGAGCGAGAAGAAAAAAGCTTAGCCATAGCTACAGAGTGCCCGCCAACGCTGATTTTTTCTCGATAGGGATAGGTCAAATTAACGCGGCTATAGAGAACTCACCGAGCATTTAACAAAGCACTCAACAGAGCACTTAAAAAACGCAAACCTACGTAAAAAAGGGCCGAACCATTGGATAGCTATGTCTACGCAGGATTAGTCTAAAAAGACGCTGTTGATCACACGGCTGATCACGCGGCTGGTCACGCGGCGATCAATATTTTTTTCGTCTGTCTTTTGGTAGGCTTGTTTGAACCCCAGCTATTTTTCCCTCCTATGTCTGCTGCCTTTGACCCCGAAAGCTTCGACAAACGAGACAAGTCAGAAGTTGCTGAAATTGAAAGTATTGTAAATCGGCTGCACCGAAAGATGCAGCTAGACGAAATCGTTCAAACAACCACCAATGACCTCATTGGGTTTCTTAAGGTCGATCGGGTGGTGGTTTATCACTTTTACAAACGGTGGGAAGGGCGAGTCACCTTTGAGTCGCTCAGTAGCAAAGCGTTTTCTATTTTGGGATCCACTGGCCCAGATGACTGCTTCAACGGCGACTATGCCCAAATGTATTTGGCCGGGCGGGTGCGGGCGATCGCAAATATTGCCACCGCTGAAATTGCCCCCTGCCATCGCGACTTTTTACACAAGCTGAAGGTCAAAGCTAACTTAGTGGTCCCCATTGTCACGGGCCAAAATACGACTGGCCAAAAGCTATGGGGCTTGCTGGTGGCACATCATTGCCGATCAACACGGGAGTGGCTAACCGCAGACATTGAAAAAATGCAGGCAGGCGCTTTGACATTGGCGGCTGCGCCCTCTGTCCAAGAAAGTTAAAACCCAAGCCAAGAAAGTTAAAACCCAAGCGCAAACAGCAGTTTTCCTTCCCTATCCGCTCTAAAAGTAGAGGAAACCGCCAACTTTGTGGCAGTCCTATGTGCTGGCACATTTGGTAAGCTGAAGTGAAGAGATATAACAATGGACTTTGCTTGGTATGACAGCCGCTACTTATGAACAGCCTCTACGCTTAGAGCAGATCCCTTCACTCACCTACAGCGCTACCCCCACCAAATTTGACGACACCTGGAAAGCGCCTTTGGCCACCCTACTGGGCCTAGGGCGGGCCGCAGGTGCGGACTTCGTTGAGTTTTTTCTAGAGCGCAAAAACTACATCAGCTGCCTAGCCGAAGACGATGCCATTACCAGCATCGACCCCAGCATTGTCTCAGGTGCGGGCGTCCGCGTATTCAAAGGCAGCGCAGACTGCTACGTCAGCACTAACGACCTAACCTTTGACGGACTCAAAGCAGCCCTAGAAAAAGGGCTGGCTATTATGGACCTGCCCATGCCTGCCCCCCAAGCAAGCATTCCTGAAATTAACCTAGAGCCCCTGCGTGACTACGGTGTGAGCCGCGCTAAGGATAACTGGCTGGCAAGCTGCCCGTCGATGAAGGCCATGGGCGACGTACTGCTAGAAGCCAATGCCGCCCTCGCCCAAAAAGCAGATCACGTACAGGCACGGCGCGCGGCCTACTTCCGGGACTGGCAAGAGGTGCTGGTGGTTTCCAGCGATGGGACCTTTGCTCGCGATGTCCGACTAACTCAGTCTGTTGGCTTTAACCTGCTGTGCGCAGACGGCGAGCACCGCTCTTCGATTGGCGAGCGCTTGGGCAACACCGGCGATCCAAGCTTCCTCACCGCTTGGGACTACAACGAAACGGCTGAAAAGGTCGCAGAAGCAGCGGGCAAAATGCTCTACGCCGACTACGTGGAGTCTGGCAACTACCCCGTAATTATGGCGAACCACTTCGGCGGCGTCATTTTCCATGAGGCGTGCGGTCACCTGCTAGAAACCACTCAAATTGAGAAAGAGACCACGCCTTTCATGAACAAGAAAGGGCAAAAAGTGGCCCATGAAAGCCTTACCGCTTGGGATGAAGGACTGTCGCCCGAGTCCTTTGGCACCATTGACATGGATGACGAAGGCATGCCGGTTCAGCGCACGCTGCTGATTGAAAATGGCATTTTGAAAAATTTCATCTCTGACCGGGCGGGCGAAATGCGCACGGGCCATCCTCGCACGGGCAGCGGTCGCCGGCAGGGCTACACCCACGCCTCGGCATCTCGCATGCGCAACACCTTCATCGCACCCGGTGAGCACACGGTGGAAGAACTATTTGCTTCTATCGATAAGGGCATTTACTGCAAAAAAATGGGCGGCGGCAGCGTCGGCCCCACAGGTCAGTTCAACTTTGCAGTAGATGAAGCGTACCTGATTGAAAATGGCAAAATTACTAAGCCATTGAAAGGCGCAACGCTGATTGGTGAAGCCACAGATATTATGAACAAAATCTCGATGTGCTCAAACGACATTAGTTTGGCACCGGGCTTTTGCGGTTCGGTTAGTGGCAGCGTGTATGTCACGGTCGGACAGCCTCACATCAAGGTGGACGACATTACCGTCGGTGGTCGGTAGCTAAAGGCTTGTTTAAATAATTTTTGCAGTGGATAAAGCAAACAAGATGCTTGTCCAACAAGACCTCTCATTTCTCTTCTTTTCCCATGGCTAAAATTCAAACGATCGCACAGCAGGCTGAGGCGATCGCACAAAAACTCAGCATTAACAAATACGACATCTACGGATCTTCTGTCGATGAAACCAGCGTCCAGGTAGATAAAGGTAAACCCAAGCAGGTCAAAGCCTCTAACCGCTCCAGCGTGACCGTGCGCGTGTGGAATAACCAAGACCAAATTGGCATTACGAATACCACAGACGTGGATGAAACAGGGCTTGAGCTAGCGCTGAAAACAGCCTACGAAGCCAGTGCTTTTGGCGTCAAAGAAAATGCACCAGACTTTAGCCCCAAGGCAAAGGAGCCGACCGCCCAGGTGAATTTTCAAAAGGCCACGCCTGCCCCTGTCCCCGAACTCATCGACACTTTAGTCGCGGCTGAAAAGGGCGTACTAGAGGCGCATGAGGCCATTGCCTCTGTGCCCTACAACGGCATTGCGCAGCGAGATATTGAGCGCTTTTACTTGAACAGCGAAGGCGCTCAGCGGAGCGAAGAGCGTACCTATGCCTCGGTATATGTGTATGGCAAAACCGAGCAAGCGGGTCGCAAGCCCCGTGCGGCGGGTGCGATGCGTGTAAAAAACGGCCTAGCGCAGCTAAACGTAGACGAGTGCGTCAAAGAAGCCGCCGAAAAAACCATCAGCCACTTAGACTACGAGAAAATTGCCTCTGGCAAGTATCCGGTTGTGTTTTCCGCAGAGGCTTTCTTGAGCTTGCTCAGCGCATTTTCTAACATGTACAACGCCCAAAACGTGTTGGATAACCGGTCTCTTTCCACCGCTGAGTCTATTGGGACAGAAGTCGCGAGCACGTTGCTCAGCGTGTATGACGACGAGCTGCATGCTGAGAATGTCTCTTCTGAAACCTTTGATGGAGAGGGCACACCCACAGGCCGATTGGCCCTGATTGAAAAAGGCGTGCTGAAAAACTTTGTGCACAGTGCGGGTACCGCCAAGCGCATGAACACTGAGCCCACGGGCCACGCCAGCATTGGTGCCAAGGTGAGCGTTGGGCTCAACTACATGGAAGTATTGCCGGGTGAGGCTGCCGATGAGGCTTACAATTTAGACAAGGCCGATGGTGTTGTCTTAATTGATGACCTGCAAGCACTTCATGCGGGCGTAAATGCGTTGCAGGGTTCATTCTCTTTACCCTTTGATGGCTGGCTCATTAAAGACGGCAAGCGCATTAGCGTAGAGTCTGCAACGGTCGCAGGAGACTTTCGCGAGGTGCTCAAAAGCATTACGCACATTGAGCCTACGGCTGAAGTAACCCCCGGTGGGGTGTGTCCTCGCGTTTGGGTGAGTGAGCTTTCTATTACCGGTGAAGCCTAGGAACTAAGCCCTCTCCCCAACCCTCTCCCGAGTGGAGAGGGGGCCGGATATAAGAGAAAAGCCCGAGCAAATTACTTTGCTCGGGCTTTTGTTTTGTGGCGGATAAACTTAACCAGCAAGCTGGTCAATTAGGTTCCAAGGTTCGAGAGCGTGTCTGTTAAGGCGTTGAAAAAGTTGCCTTTGAATTTGGCGGTGAGGAGACCGCAAAGGAGAGAAACGATGAGTGCGATCGCTGGTTTGGCAACGCCTATTTGGGTAATAGAGACAGCGCTAAACTCTAGGAAAAAGAGCAAAAACACAGCGCTCACAAAGCCGCCTAGCGCAGCACCTACAAAGAAGTTTTGTAGCGGGCTCATGGCCTCTAGATCTGTCATATCAGAGACAGGCGTTGTCTCAGTAGTAGCGGTTGTTTCAGAAGTATCTGTCATTATTACCGGCTCCTGCTTAGCTTGAGTTTTAAGAAATCGCTGGGTTTACCCACAAGGTTGACTAAGTGAATACTGCCATTGTAGAAAATTCTATTGACATCGGAGTAGCCAAAATCCAAATTGGCTCATTGCCTAGTCGTATTGATCTGGGCATATTGCTCAGTTCATATCGTTGAATTCACGCCTTTTCCCAAAAGCCTATTTCAAGATTCTCCATATCTACTTCAATCTCTATTCACTTGAAATCGCATTGCTTGAAATCGCAGCGAAATAATGGGTTGATACCCTCTGAAAAGTGTTGTTTTATCCCCACCTCTCTTCACCCCGTCTCTCTTCATAAGAAACGACCACCCTCGTCTCAATTGATACAAGCCTTAGAGGCTCTATCACCCATCACATTGCTTGTTACAAAACATCCAAATACCCCTGACGGGTACCTCCCCTATTAGGAAACTTTGAGTAGATTGAATGTAATCACCTCAGTTGTCACTTTTAAGGACCTACACTGTTATGGAATCTCGGAAGAAAAGAGCATTAGAAGGACGTATCGCTGCGGCTAAGCTCGCCTACGATCGGATGCATCCTCAGCACATCGCGAATGGAGACGAGCTCAAGTATCGCTTCGAAGCCAACGATGCCCTACCCGAGCGCCAAGGTCGTGCCTCTCACCTGGCAAACTACACTAAAGGGTTGCCCCACCACGATGGCGATGGCCTCGTATGCGATCCTGCCGACTATCAAAAGTTTATTCAAGGCATCGACTCAGGTGATCCACGAGACTTTCAAGACACGCCTCTAGGGCCCAAAGTTGTCGGCAAATCAGACGCCCACGACTGCGACTCTGGCCTGTGGGAATCTCACTACACCCAAACCGCTGACAAAGAGAGACGCGTTAAAGAAGAAGCCGCTAACAAAACAGTCCAAGGCATTCCCGTAAGGGCCTGGGAAAGTGCCGGTGCTGGCCTCGTGTTTGACCTCGAAGGTCCTGACGCCCAGTCTGTCACCATGCCACCAGCCCCCGATTTTGACAGCGACGAGTTCATTGGAGAAGTCGCCGAAGTCTACGAAATGGCCTTGCTCCGCGATGTGCCTTTCGCACAGTTCAACCAGCTCAAAAAAGTCAGCGACTCACTCACTCGCCTCAACAACCTTCCCTGGTTCAACAAAGACGTTGCCCTCCCAGGTCTTAGCGAAGCCGTTCGCGGACGTCGCCGAGTGGACCTCAACGCCCAAAACGCGTTTAGAGGTAATTCCGTCGGTGACACCGCCGGTCCTTACATTTCACAATTCTTGTGCCTAGGAACTCCCGAGCTAGGAGACAATCCGCTCAATCCCACCATGAACCTGCTCGATGGCAACGTTTCCTACGGCGCCATGCGATTCGACAACAAAGTTCGGATCGCCACCGAAAAACGAGACTACATGACCACCTGGCAGTGGTGGCTCGATGTCCAAAACGGCGCTGACCTGCGGGGCCTAGAAACTTACGTAGACACTGACACCTTCGGCAGCAACCGATACCGGTTCATCGCCACACCACGAGATTTGGCCACCTACGTTCACTACGACGCCCTCTACCAGGCTTACTTCAACGCCTGCCTGTTCATGCTCGCTATCAAAGTCCCCTTTGATCCCGGCATTCCTTTCCAGGGCCAAGACCTCTTTGATCACCAGCAGGGCTTTGCCCACTTTGGCGGGCCCCACATTCTATCGCTGGTCACCGAAGTTGCCACCCGCGCCCTCAAAGCTGTCCGTTACCAAAAGTTCAACATCCACCGCCGTCTGCGGCCAGAAGCCGTCGGTGGCCGCATTCATAAGTGGTGCACCGATAAGCCCAACAGCCTGGCTGCCGTTGATGCCATCAGCCAAAAAATTGGCCCCACCCTAGAGCAAATAGTCGCCCACAACGCCGAGCAAAACAAGTCCTATCTGGAGTCGCTAGGACTCGGTGGCAACAGCGAATTTGGCCAAGCCGGTGACACCTTCTTGCTACCGATGGCCTTTGCTGAAGGCTCCCCCATGCACCCCTCTTACGGTGCGGGCCATGCTACCGTTGCCGGCGCTTGCGTGACGATTCTCAAAGCCTTCTTTGACCATGGCTACGTCTTGCCCAAGCCCTACGTCATCTCCAACAACGGCACTCAGCTTGATGAGTACCAGGACAACGGCCTCTCGCTCACCATCGAAGGCGAACTCAACAAGCTCGCCTCTAACATCGCCATCGGTCGCGACTGGGCAGGCGTGCACTACTTCACTGATTACTACGAGTCCTTACGGATGGGCGAAAAAATCGCCATTGGCATTCTCGAAGAACAAAAGCTCACCTACGGTGAAAACTTCAGCATGACCGTGCCTCTCTTTAGCGGTGGCAGCGTCCGGATTTAGGGACCTCAAACGCCCTTACAGCCTGCTCCTAGCGCTGCTTCTAGCGCTTAAGAGCAAGCCCCTTGAAAAAGTCTGTTGTCATCCTGATTGATGTCAGCCATCAGCCAAATGGCCAGCCTCCTTAATCCTAGGGAGACTGGCCATTTGTAAAGACACATTACCAGGGTAGGATCTCACTCTGGCAAGTTGGATTAAAATAGCCTATATATAGGTAACTCAAAGGTAGGTTTTCTGTTTTTGTCGAAAATCCAACCTTTGTAGATAAAACATCCAGGGTAATCCGAGCAATCGGTCTTACCTATTGCATAACCCCGTTGCGTTCTTTAAGAGGAAAATACAATCGCTAAGAAACCACTCATCAATCAACAGATCCGATCCGCGCAGGTTCTTCTGATTGACAACGAAGGTACTAACCGCGGCCTGACAGATACGTCAGAAGCACTGGCCTTGGCCAAGGCTGCAAAACTTGACCTTGTAGTGGTCTCACCTGACCAAGATACGCCCGTGGCGAAAATTTTGGACTACGGCAAGCACCAGTATCAAAGCCGTAAGCGCCAAAAGCAAAGCGCCAGATCCCAGGTAAAAGAAGTTAGGCTACGCCCCAACGTTGGCGACTCTGACTACAAAGTACGAATTGATAAGGCCCTCGCCTGGCTAGAACGTGGCGACTCTGTGAAGTTTCAGGTACGTCTGCGAGGCCGCGAGCACCAGCACCGTGACCGAGCCACAGACCTGCTAAACCGGGTTGTAGAGGACCTTTCAAAAGTAAGCAAGGTTCAAACCTTCGATCGGCGATCGCTCATCGTACAGGTCGTACCGAACTAGGCGACACTGGAAGGAAACGCAGGTCGCATTGACCTAGCACCTGTAACCCTTCATTTCAATTCATCTTAAGCGGGCCAAGGCGTTGATAAAATCACGTCTTGGCCTTTGTCTTAATGTTTGCCTGTGTATTTGGGGCGGGGCCGTGATCGCAAATTCCTTGCTTAGCCGTTCAAGCGGCTCCGTCTAAATGCCTCAGTTTGTTCGTCGCGTCCACCCGCCGTTACGCTTTATCCCCACAGCCTACAATCCCTGGATTATGCGCGCTGTGCTGTGGGCGCTGCCGTTTTTGCTGCGGGTGCGGATTCGTCCCTGGTTGCCAGCAGGCATTCGTCGCATCGAAGTCGAAAATGTTGACCGGCTGGTGGACTTGTACGCTGAGCTAGAAGCGGGCAAGAGCCGTTTTTTAATGGCAGTGCGCCATGTGGAAGTGGACGATCCGCTCAGCGGGCTTTACCTGTGCTCTCGGGCAGTGCAGCGGGCCGCTAAGGCGAGAGGCATCCAGCTCCGTCAGCCCGTGCATACCCACTTTATTTACGAGCGTGGGATGACAATTTGGGCGGGCAAAGGGCTCGGCTGGTTGCTCTCTCGGATGGGCGGCACCCCCATTCGACGGGGCCGCAGACCTGATTGGGTCGGACTAAAAGCAGCCCGTAAGCTGATGGTTGAGGGCGAGATGCCCTTAGTGGTTGCCCCGGAAGGCGCAACCAATGGGCACAGTGAACGCCTAGGCCCGCTTGAGCCAGGCGTTGCCCAAATGGGGTTCTGGTGCGCCGAAGATTTGCAGCGCGCCGGGCGAGCCGAGCAGGTACAGATTTTACCCATTGGCCTTCAGTACCGCTATGTAACGCCCCACTGGACAAAGCTGGAGACGTTGCTTTCGCAGCTAGAGAAACAAAGCGGTCTGGATGTCAGCAAGTGGGCTACTAGCGAGCACTCTGCTGAGTTTGAGCGGGCCGGTGAGGAGGCCAATAAGAGAGCTAGGGGGCAAATCTGCCATCAGCGGATTTTGCGGTTGGGGGTGCATCTAATGGAGAAAATGGAGGCGTTTTATACACGCTATTACCACCAGTCGTTTCCTGCCAAGAAGAAGGAGGAAGACAAGCCTGCGATCACCCCGCTGCCACCGCAGGAAGAAACCGCTGCAGAAGCCAGCACTCCAATCGGCACCCAGGACACCTCTGAGCGACTAAAAACCCTGCTAAACAGAGCCCTACAGGTCTCTGAGCAGTTCTTCAATCTACCGGAAAAAGGCACCCTAGAGGGCCGCTGCCGACGAATAGAAGAAGCCAGCTGGAACTATATTTACCGAGAAGATTTGCCAGAGATTTCTACCCTCTCTCCCCTGGATAGAGGCCTCGCAGACTGGGCCGCACAGGCCGCAAGCATGAGAGAACTCCACATGCGCATGGTCGAGAGCTTTGTCGCAGTCAATGGCGACTATCTCAATGAAAAGCCTTCCTTTGAGCGCTGCGCAGAGACCACGCTGCTCATATCAGACATGCTGGCACGCCTGAGTGGCGACAAACTGCCCGGTCGCCCTAGGCTCGGCGATCGCTGGGTAAAAATGACCGTTCAGCCACCCATTTCTATCTCCCCACGCCTTGCAGACTATCAGCAAAGTCGTCGGGCTGGGCGGGCCGCTGTTGCCGCTGTCACAGAAGAAATTCGGCAGGCGCTAGAGTCGTCTATCGAGCGATAAAGTATAGTGCTAGCACGTAAAACTTTGCCTAGGCGAGGCGCTGCTGACCCCATCGAGCTGAAGAGAGCACTTTATTAATGGCGATCAATTTTGAGTTTTTAGCAATTTTTTTGACGGTGCTCGTCCTAGCGCTGTGGGTAGGCTACCTCATTACTCGCAGGCTGTTAGGCCCTCAGGCAGCTAGCCGTAATTTGTTCTACACTGCGCCCTGGCTAATGGTGGGGGGTGCGATCGCCCTGGTCCTTGCTTTTGTCGGTCGCTATGGCTTAGCCGTCCTTTATTTACTCTACGCGGTGGGTGTATTAGGCTGGCTACTCAGCTGGCCTTGGCGTAAGCAAAAGTCAGGCGCACTCAAACTAGAAGTAGGCCGAACCAATCAAAACAAAATTCTGTTTTGGATTGGGCTCTTTCAGGTAGGGCTTGCCATTGTCATGACCCTAGCCAACTTGGATCAGCTTACGGGCGCGTTAGTGACCACAGGTGGGCTAATCTCGGGTATTGCCGAACTCTCTTTTTGGTGGGCGATCGCACTGCTATTTATTATGCTGGGCCTCAGCGACTTAGAACTCCGAGAAAACGGACTCTCCTACCTGTACGCCTGGCAGCCCTGGGATAGAGTAGAAGCGTTTGGCTGGGATGATGACAAACCCAACACACTCATTTTAAAGGTGTTACCCCGCTCTATTTTTTCGCGCAAGTACGTCACCATCAACATTCCAGATGCCCAAAAAGAAGCGGTCGATCAGCTCATTGACGATTACATTAGCGAGGCTGATTTGGCCACTGAAATGGACAACGCATAGTCTCTCACCCAAGGATAAGCTCAACCAAAGATAGCTCAGCCATACCGCCGGGCCCTCCTCACAAACACTAACTTGTCCCTTCTAACAAGGTGGGACCCTAACCGTTCACCAGAATTTGAATAATAGAGACGTTAGCTTCAATCCGCAGAGGGTAATAGAGAAAATTGGGCCTAAAGTCGAACCTTTGATACGGGTGTAGCCGCTGCCGACGGCTGAGCATTACAGACTGAACTAAAGGCGGCATGACTTGCTGATGTATTAGCTGTAACTGATTTTCAACAGGACTTTCAACAAACACCTGATCTACAAATTCTATCTGCGCATCTAAGTGGCTCAGCTGCGAGAGGATCTCTTGCGCTACTCTATCGCTTGCCTGCCTGCTTTTTTCCACTCTCTCTTGCGCCTGTTGCCCGATTGGCTGTTGCCCAGACTGTTGTCCAGACCGCTGCCCAGACTGTTGCCCAGGCTGTTGCCCAGACTGTTGTCCGGTTGATCGTTGGACTGTTGACTGCCGTCCATGAGATGGCAGTGCTGCCCTAGGCTCTACTTCGGGCTGTGCAATAACACGTTCCCAGTCCTCTACACCCACAGCCTGACAAATAGAGATAAAAGAACTTTTTTGAATAGCCTTTCTCTCTCTAAACCGCTTTAGCGTAGAGACTGAAACATTAGCCTCTTGACACCATGCGACTGCGAGCGCGCTCCAGCTCTTATGAATCCGAGCCCGATCGATAATAGCGAGTCCTTTCTTATCTGTTTTCAGTGTAATGGCCATACCCAGTCCTCAATCTCCTTCTACACGTTTTCTAATGAGTTCTAAGCATCTTGATAGGTATGCTCAAGACATGGCAGGGTCTGGGATAGTGGTCAGCATGGACAAAAGTAGTCAGTAAAAAGAGCATCAGAAGTGAGGTGAAAACTGAGGTGAAAACTGGGGTTATACAACAGGTTAAAACCTGGCATTCTCTAAGGGTGAAGAACAGCGCTGTTGAAATAGTTTCAGCGCAACAAACGACTCAGTATCATTACATCCAGGCCTCCAGAGGAATTATCAGGACACTATGAAAGCGATTCAAGAGAAAACCAAAAAAGAACTTACAACAACAGCAGTAAAAAAGAGATATCAGGCGCTTTACACTGAATTTCAAGGGGCGCGTCGAACAGATTTAACAGAGAGCCTAAGGGGTCATTATGGCTGGGGCACCTCTCGAAGCAATGAGGCGATTACTCAGTACCTAATGTTTCTGTCGCTAGCAGCTCACTACACAGACCCTAAAACACTTTTAGGCCTGGTCCCCACAGCGGATGTCGATAGGGTCTGGGAAATGGATATTTTGAACAATACGGCACGATACATGCAGCTATGTCAGCAGTTGTGTGGGCGGGTCATTCATCACGTCGGAGCGACTGAATTCAATCGCAGCAGCAATACAAAAAGTGTTGAAGTTTCCTTTGCTTGGACAAGCGGTCTATTTTCTCAGTACTTTGGAGATAGGGCACTCGGCAAGGCTCCTCGTGCCGCAGCCTGTGGCGTTTTAATCGAAAAAACGTCACCCGTCCGTTGACTAATCCGTTGACTAATCAGTGCGCTTGATTCTGAGTGAGTTTGCTGTGTAGGCCTCTGCTGTGTAGGCCTGTGTTCAACAAAGGGTTGTTGTGTCATATGAGTCACTATTGAGCCAGTGCTGCATTTCTTGTGCTTGTGGCTGCATGCGTAGGGTTTCAAAACATGTTTTTGCTTGCGCTGACCAATGCCGGAACGCTACAACATTGCCACGTGACCGTTCCAGCTGGGCTCTAGAACGTTGATGAAAGGCTTGCGATCGCATATCCTGACGGCGATGAATAATCGGCCAACTTTGTTGTAGTAATCGATCAGCCTCTTTAAGCTCGTCTTCTTCTAGCGCAATATCAACCAGCCAGTTTAGGCTATACACCTCAGCTTGCTGTCGTTGCGGTGAATTATTTTTTGGGGTCTGATCGCGCTTCAAAATTTTACGAAACAGCGCCTTAGCAGCCGCATAGTTTCCCTGATGATAGCGAAGCTGAGCGGTGTAGTACGTCAGTCGAATTCTCTGTTTTTCAGCCGCCAAAGTCTCTGCGGCCTCCATCTCCTGCCGCTCTATGCTCTGTAATAGTTCAGCCGCCCTTGCTAACCAAGACTCAACATCCTCTAGCTCATCTTGAAACAAACACAGCATGCCCTGTTCAACGGCTAATTCCAGCTGGAAGCCTCTATCTTCTGTCGTCTCTTGAGTGCGGCAAGAAGACCAAACTTTCGCAAAGCAGGTTTTAGCGGTTTCGAGCTGATGCGGTTGCCCCATCATGGCCAACGTCCAGCCGAGATCGTGCAAGGCCTGTATAACCGTTTGCGACTCTTCTCTTTGCTTCGCCGCATCTAGCCACCACTGAAGCCAGCCAAGACGTTCGTACCAGTACCCCCGCAGGTGAGTGTAGCCTTTGAGCGCTTGCCACAGCGGTCGAAACGCTTCATAGCGCTCGGTAGCCACACACCAGTCGACCAGCATGCGCAAAGTGTCCCACTCCAAATCAATCGCAGCATAGTCATGCCAATCGCGCCAGTTTTGATAGCAATAGGGCACAAGCCACTGCTGATACCAGGCAAGCTGTCGTTCCCTTGCAGCAGTCTCGAAGTCTCTTTGAGATCCAGGGTCATTAGCGTTCAGCTGATCTGGAAGCTCTTCAGAAACGTAGTCCGTAATATAGTCATAGGTCATGGGCAGCAAGGCATACCGCTCGCCCTGGACACTCACGAGCGAGCGCTGCTGCAAAGCAACAAAGCCATCCACTGCAGCTTGTTCTGATAGCTGTGCAGTAAACATTAAAGCCGCTCGTGGCGCTGATGCCGAAAATAAACAGAGTGCCCTCATCAAATTGTAAGCAGGCTGCCCTTTCATAGATTTTACGCTGTTCTCTAAGTAATACCGGCAGTAATCACCTGAGCGCACCGTTAGTTTAGGCAACACATGGGAGAGCTGGTAGCCCACACTCAGCTGACCCACTGCGTACACCATCGCAGCCGGTATCCCGCCAGTTTGTTGATACAGTTGTTTGTGTTCTGCGGTGGTAAGGGTAACGGCTTTTAGCTGGGCCTGATGTAAGATAAAAGCTTCTCCTTCTGCGGCATCTAACCCAACGAGAGGCAACACCTCATCCACCGCCAAATGGAGCCGGCTGGTGACAATCACTTTTACACTGGCTGGCAAGCCATACAAAAAAGAAAGTACAGCCTGCCGGTTTTCAGGGTGAAGAGAATCTAGATGATCGATAATAAGCAGGGTTTTCTGCTCAGATAACAGCCCATATACAGCGTCTAGCTGTTGTTCAAAGTCTCCTGAGAGAACATCGGATCGTTTGAGCGTTTGGGCAATGGTTCGAAACACATCTTGCAGGGTGCGGCTGTATCGGTATTTGGGCAAAATGCCCTGCGGTGTAAAGTACTGCGCCTTCATAGAAATATAAACAATCGCGTCCATAGGAGACGCCCCCACAGAAGACGCCCCCACAGGAGACTCTCGCACAGAGAAATCACGCACAGAGGAGGAATCGCGCACAGAAGAGGAATCCCCCATAAAGGTCTCCCCTACAGAAGGCTCACCTATCTCTTCAAAAGACCGTTTTTGCGCTGCTAACAAACAGCAATAGGCACTCTCTAACGCCAGAGCTGTTTTGCCAACGCCCCCTATCCCCGTAATGCTAATGCGTGCTGCTGGATGCGCTAAAGAAAGAAACGTCAGTAGCTGATGTAAGGGCTGCGATCGCCCAATAAAAGTACCATAGTCACGAGTGGGCAAATTGTGACACACCGCCCTTCCAGCCAAAGACGGTGTGTCGAGAGATGATGCAACCGGTACGTCACTGTCGGTGGAACCGGCACTGCGACCGGCACGACCGGCAGTACGACCGGCAGTCAAATCAGTCGTACGATCGACGCGTTTCTTGGGGAGAGAAAACGGGGATAAAACAGGCGATTGTGCTTGCTTGTCTTTATTCTTTTGAGCCTCTTGACCCTTAAGACGCTGCCAAGTGTCGTCAAAGGCAGCCAGATTCTTTTCGACGGATTGATGCCAAAGCGTCAGGGTAAAGTGCCAGAGTCCTGAGCCCTGGGTGCGATCGCGATTGTCTTCTAGCCGGCCCAAAAAATCCTTTAGCGTCCGCAAATCCTGCTTTAAATGAGTCTTTGCTTTAGGCCCCGACGTTTGAAAGGCCAGCTCTGCTAAAAAACGAATCTCACTTTTTACAATGAGCTTAGGGGTCTTGGTCTCTAAGGCAGTCCAACGAACATTGATTTTGTTCTCCAAGGGGTCACAATCAAAAACTTCGTGGTTTGCGAATGCAATGATTCGCTGCAAAAAACACCGCAATCGTTGACGCACGGCTTCGCTTTTATTCAACTGAGGCATAACCTATCACCACGGTGTTAACCAAAGATAAAATTGTTGGCCTAATTTAAGGCGACATTACCGCATCCAAAGCTCAGTAAGCATCTTTGCCAATCCAGTCTGTTTGAATAACCAAAGCATCAAAAAACATATTTTTTCGCATTTCCAGCGACAAAAAAAGCTTTTTAGCAAGGCGATCGCCAAATCGCATTACCATAAACTGCTTAAGAATATCGGGCGGATGCTGGGGCGCAACAAAGCGGCTAAAAAGCGGTTCAAACAGCGCCCTGCAAGACTCTTCCCAAACATCATACTCAGCGCCACTTAGGCCACTATCGAGAACATAAATATGCTTGAGTTCAGAAGCAACCAGCGGGACTTCTATGTTGAGATCCTGGGGGTGAACAGCAGGCATCTGAGACAGCTGCGGCAGTGATGACGATAGGTGGGTTGCATATAGCCATATCTTAAGCGTCTTAAACCGCTCACGATACTCACAGTAGTGCTCACGAGAAAGCTCTTTGGTTACCAAATTCATAAAGAAAGTCTCAATTCTCTCACTGGTAACCTCACCTGCGCGGCTAAGCCGCTCTCCTGGCCACAGAATATAGTCTGATTCAACAAGGACTTCGGGTTCGCCTGGCGAGTCAAGATTTGCATCAGAAAATGACTTTCCACGACCGTTACCGTTCGTCATTGATTGTGTCCTTTGAGTACATCGATGAGATATCTCAGGCGGTGATCAGCCACTAATTCAAAAGCTACAAACCTCCTTAAAATTTCAAGGCACTTTACTGAGCCGCATGAGTAAGCATAATTTCTGCAAGAGAATGCGTGCGATCGCCAGTGGCGTATTTTTTGGATTAGCGCTGTGTTCTTTAATCACAACCCGATTGATACAATGGTAATTTCACGGACTTCCCCAAAGCAAATCAACCAAAAAAGCCATGAAAAGCCTGTAAAATCAGGAGGAATGACTGTCCCGATAATTTTTGATTTGGGAACTTCCCAAAGTCGGTCAAAAAACGCCAAATTTCCTCAATGCCAAAACTCAGCACTAGCCTCAGGGTAAAAACACGCATCCGTATACTGTTAAAAAAGCTACTGGAGTGCGTTAACCCTAGTTTGGACGAGGTACGTCCTACCGATTTTTTTGACTATCGATGGCTAGACACGTCAACAGCTTGTCCAAAGCTAGTCATCAAGACAAAACTAAACGTGCTAGTGGATCTCATCGATAGCGAAGCCGAAGAGTCTATTTCAAAAGCGCATGTCAGAGAGGTTTTGCTAGTCCTTCAAAAGAAACTGCATCTCTTAGAAGATAACCGCATCAAAACTCAAGGCTCAGATGTCTGGGACTTTACGCTTAAGCTTTGGCATACGTCTACTGATAGAAACCTTAGCAAGTTTGAGCAGCTGTGGACACAATACAAAGCAGAACCTGGCACAAACCTCACGGATAGAGGCTCTAAATCAAGTTTTAGCTCTAATTATGCCCTAGCACCCAGATTAATTCAGCCAGAACAGTCAGAGATATATCCATTACATAACCTCACGCTGCGCCCTGATGGCTGCTTTATCGATACTCAGTCTACTCTCAATGAGCTTTTGGGCGCGCTCACAAACCCTGACGCCGATGCCATCATCAGCATCGTTGGTCCAGGCGGCATCGGCAAAACGACGCTAGCGCTAGAAGCTGCCCATCGCTGCCTAGCTTCAGCCCAGCAAAGCAAAATGCTTGAGCCGGTTACGACTAACAAAGGCGGGCTATCTCAACGCAGCCAAATATCTGCACCCGCTTTCGATGTCATTGTTTTTGCCTCAGCGCAATCCAAAGAATTTCTGGGCCCTCACCTTTCAGAACGCTGGCAAACCGACCGCACCTTAAAAGACATCATTCGAGAAATTTTGCGAACAGTAGACTGTGCCGAAGGCGCACCGCTCAAAATAGAGGCGCAAATCGAATACGTGTACAGCATTCTCAAAAACCACAAAACGCTTCTAATTCTAGACAACCTAGAAACCGTCGAAAATCCAAACCGACTCCTTTCCTTCGTGCGCACCCTGCCACAAACAGTCAAGGTCATCCTCACCAGCCGTACACGCTTTGGCGTCGGCAAAACTATAGCACTCGATTATCTGGCGACTGAGCCCGGATTTGCTTTAATTACCCATCAAGCCAGAAGAAAAAAGGTTTCTTTAGAGTTTTCTCAAATTAGAGAAATCTATCGACTTAGCGGTGGCTTACCCTTAGCAATGTCCTACAGCGTGGGTTACCTATCTGTTCACCGTCAACTCCCTGTTCTCAGAAGCTCTCGACTCAATCAAACCCCTAATGAGATTGCCCAGTATTGTGTAGAAGCTTCTCTCAAACAATTACAAGATGAGTCAACCTACCATTTGCTTGCGGCTGCGACACTGTTCACGGAAAAATTCTCTGTTCAAGCGGCTACTTACGTAGCAGGTTTACCTTCTACCTCAGATACTCTTCATCAAGAATTTTCTAGTTTGTATCGACTTTCATTAATAAACAAAGTTGATGATACTTATTACTCTATGCATGCGTTTACTCAAGACTTTGTCCGTTCAAAGCTAGAGAAAAATCTAACAAGTAAACAAAAAACACAAAAACGTTGGATTGCATGGTACGTAGAGCTTATATCTCCTTTTGCCGAAAACTGGTTTGATTGGCAAAACTACAGTGAATTAGATCAGGAATGGGTAAACATTAGAGCAATCATCAACTGGTGTATAGAAGCAGAAGAGTATGGATCTCTTCAGAAAATTTGGCAAGGATTACAAGGATATACTTTAGAGAGAGGATATTGGGATGAGTGTCAAGAATGGATGAGCGAACTAATGCGAATGGCAGAACAAAGGAAAGATCAAAAAGTACTGGCTCAAGCCATGTTTTACAAAGGACAGACACTTATCCGAGTCAATGAGACAGACGACGAAGGAGAGGCATTAAAGTTACTGAAAGAATCGTGGAGTATTTCTCCTGGCTCAGACTCAGACACCAAATTTGGGGCACTAACATATGTCGCAGCAATCTATATAAAACGTCATCAATTTGAGAATGCTCAAGACTGGTTGAATAAGAAAAATGAGCTAACCAATATTACTCATGAGGCAGTCGAACGTCATCAATGCGTTTATTACTACTACATGGCCGAAATATCTTTACGAAAGCAAGAATATCAGGACGCTGAAGAGTTTTATCGCAAAGCTTTAGCTAACGCTGTGAAATCCCAATGGGAAAAGATGTCTGCGTATACAGAAGGGGGAATTGCAGCAATCTTAATTAAAAGGGGAGAACTATTAGATGAAGCAAGCAAATTGCTCACTTCCGTCCTGAAATCAGCAAAACAGCATCAAGACAAGCGAGCAATTGCTCAATCTTATTATGATCTTGCTTTGCTCGCTGAACAGAGAGGAAACCTTGAGGCCTTTTATGACTGGACAGTTCTTGCAGAGAGTGAATTTTCCAAGCTAGGTATGACAGCAGCTGTCCTTGAGACAAGGCAGTGGTTGAAAAATAAGCGCTCAGGTGTTTAATGAGAATTTACTCCTTTCGCCCCGTTACAACAAATAAACCGAATCCGGCCCAAGCATAAGGACTATCCAGTAACGCCTGAACATCAGGACGAACCTCTTCCTGCAGCTTCACCAGTTGATTCTGTTCAGAATTATATGTACTGCCAAAAGACAGCATATTGAAAAAGTTGGCAAGTCCAAGCTGGTCACTATCAACTAAAGTAACATTTGTTTTAATGCCTACAAATCGGCTAGAGCTTAAGTAATGCCCTAGCTTTCTGCCTACCCATGGGTCACCTCCCTGCTCTATCTGTCTCTCTATAACAGCTTGATCTAAATTTACGGAGGTTTGTGGTTCTGGATAAAGACTAGACCAATCTCTATCTACATCGACAATACATAATAGGCCACCTGGCTTTATGACACGCCAAATGTTCTTCAAGGCATCTAGCGGCTTATTGAGATGCTGAAATATTAAACGTGCGTATACGACGTCGAAAACACCATCGCGAAAAGGCAAATCGTAAACATTACCTTCCTGAAAACTAATGTTTCTTTCTTTTTTTGCATTAGCTAAGCAATCCAATTGGCTCTTCCTCAAGAGATCTTGACTAATGTCAATACCTGTTACTTGAGCCGGATAGACTTCTTTCGCCAGTTCATTTGTGATTACACCAGAACCACAGCCCAGATCAAGCACGCTGCGCCCGGGAAGGATACCCAATCCTGGCCACATTTGGCGCTCAGTTTCTAACAATGTAGAAGCTTGACGATACAGCCTTTCAAGCTCCTGAACTTGAGTTTCCTCTTGGAAATTGTCATACCAATATGAACCTTGCTGGGTACTCATAGTCGTCTTTCTAAAAAAACAAGCGGAAGAAGGGGTGAGCTTTCACCCCCAAGATCATCTCGCAGTTTCTTCGACCTAAATAACGTAATCATTCAAGCCGAGGAAACTGCGACTAAAAAACTACGAAAGAGCTTCCTCAAGGTTCTCTAGAGTTAGAGAAACAGTGGGTCGCAATACCGCTTTTTCAGGAGCATCTTGATTGACATGAATCAGACATGTTGCAGCATGAATTAGACACGTTGCAGCAGACTCGGATTGAAGTTTAGTAGTCATTTTCTTCATCGTTATTTTTCTCCTAGAAGTGTAGGCTCTAAGTTTTCGCCTATGCCCACAATCTAATAGAGAATAACCATGACAAGCAAAAACAGAAGATATACCCGAAACCACTGCACATCAATACATTCACTTGTAAAAGATAAGCACCACTTCAGGAATTCCTGAAGAAATACAAGCGTATATTGATTCGAGCCGACACCCCTCAAGCTATATCACTATTCGATGAGATGTTTTTAATGAAAAAAGCTTCGTAAGTTTAGGCGGGCTGAAAGACGGATCTCTTAAAACAGCTCAAAATCAAACCCTAAAAAGATTTCTCAAAGTGAATTTTCATAAGAGATTGAGTATCTGAGAAGGAAAGATGTAGTTCTTTTTCTTCTTCAGCATCTTTCATTCCAAAATATGGCCAATGATCCATGAACTCCCCAAAAATCAAATCACAGTCTTGACGATACTTGGCGGTATCTAATATATGAGTATGCCAAACTTGATCAATCTCTCTTGAGGGGACGATTTTGCGTTCTGGATATTGATTGACGAGGAACAGAAATCTTCGATATTGCTCTATTGCCTGAGTTGCACGCTCGATAGTCCAACCTTTACCTTCTTCAGGGTTCATGAGCTTGTAGGCGATAGGGCCAAAATCAACTTTTGATAGGCGCTTGAGGAAATCGTTGTGTGTTTTGGAGAGGGTTTGTTGCATTGAAACAGCCTGCCTCGAAATGTTTGAGTGGACACTGCCACTAAACCTAAACGAGGAGACCATTACAGAAGCAACGCATCGACTGTAGGCTCAGAAGTACTGACTCTCATACAACAAAAGACTTCAGCTGCGCTAGGTCACTTGTGGAATTCCTGAAGTTTTGTGGTGGTAGGAAGTAATGTTTCTTAGAGGAGCGAACGCTGAGTTCAAAGGTTTACGGCAGGCCAAAACTAGCGACTCTGATGACCAAATCACCGGTTTGAGGATTGTGCTCGAAGACAAAGCCACCTTTTTTGCGTTCGTTGCCAGAGAGGAAGTCGAACTGCTGTTCACCGGTTTCTTCACTGCCATCAGGGAGCTGTAGCTCTGCAAGGACTTGGACGGTGCGAGCAATGCGGCCACCTGTATTTTTTAGGGTGAAGGGAACGTAGTAACGGCCTTCGGTGAGGCGAGTGGCCTCTGTGATTTCTACTTGGAAGGCGGGGGGGAGGTTTTTGCTGAGCTGCCAGTCGTAGAGCACAAGGCCCACAATCGCCATCAGGACGACGGTGCAGACTATCAGGGTGATACGCTCTGCAAGCGATCGCATTTTTCGCCGTTCACTCACCGTTTTCCCAATATCTAAGACCTTCTCCTGTGAAACATCCTCTGTGGCCAACCGCTGAGTCCTCATATAGTCATCTACACAAACAGTCATCTGAACAAACAGTCATCTGCACATAGCTTACGCCACGGCTCATGGTTATCCCCTTAGCCTATAAAGCCGCGTGCTGGCAAACCGCAAAATGCGTTCTGCTGCTTGCTACACCAAAATTCTGCCGGCAGCACCCCCGACTGATGCCGGCAGCCCTAACACGATGATATTCCCCAGCCATTCTGGCCAGGGTGAATTAAACGTGAGCTGTTGGAAAAATACCAGCATTAAAGCCGACGCCAACAGCACCACCACATATGCCAGCAACGTCTCTGTCAGGGGTGTCAGCAATAACCCTCTTCTTGCCCGCTCACGGCGATTGGTAAAGCCCGAGGCGTACACAATAATGTAGGAAATAAGAATCGAAGCGGACATAACCAGCAGCAGCCACAACGGCGGCAAGTCTGAGGCAATAATCGCAATTTCTTCGGTGGGCGCGATGCTAAAGGCAATCACAATCGCACCAATCAGGGTGGCGTCAATATCCACCAGCGTATCGCGTAAGATATCGCGCACGTTTTCAGCCGTGCCGGAGAGTAAAGGTTCTGAGTCCAAGCTGCGGCGCTGATTAGATGGGCGACGCTCCAACGTGGAGCGCGCCAGGGTGACGCCCAGGGAAAAGGGCACGCCTTCAAAAATGAGCTTGCCTAGGGCTTCAGAAAGAGGAGTATCGAGAGTGATACGGCGTAGGAGCAATAGCGCGATCGCCGCACAGATAATCCCAATGCCCAACGCTTCAATACTCTCTAAAACCGTTTCTATAGGGTTGATAGTCAGCGATCGCCGAAAGCCTTCAACTTGAGTGAGAAAAAGCACCACGACAAAGGTAACAGCCTGCACGCCCAGCAATCGCCCAGACCCCGTGGCAGAGCCAATGGCCCACACTTCTACGGTGTATAGCAGCGGGATGCCAAACAAAAAGCTGCCAGCAGCCCCCTTAAGAATGGCCCTCATTTCGGCCCGCCACATCGGAGACGGCTTCGGCAAAAAAGGCAGCGAAAAGGGAATCAATGGCTCTAACGGCGTGGGAAGATCTGGCGTCGGAGAATCTGAGTGCGGGGCCATGGCGGTCTTAGGGCCTGAAAGATGTACTTTTATAACGGTCGATACGGCGGTTTACCCGTTGCGGCGGCGCATCACAAAAAGTTTATGAAGCACACATCAATTTTGGTTTGTTTGGGGGTAACTTATGACCAGACAAAGCCATAGGCCAAGCCATAGACCAAAGTGACTCTGTGACCGCAGCCAGTCACTTCGGCCAGTCACTTCGGCCAGTCACTTCGGCCACTTACTTCGGTTAGTGTAGAGGAAAAAGAAGTAGGCCAACACAGACATCGTTAGGGGACCGCAATCAGCGTCAGGGGAAGCATTGTGATAGCACTTCACGGGAAACAGCTATTCAAAAAGCTGCTTAAAAATCAGAAGAAACGGGCGAGGGCGCTGGCGATTGTGCCACTCACCTGTGTGGTTGCAGCCATTTCTGGCAGTATATTGCTCAGCTGTACACCGGCTAGCTTAGTTGAGCAGGGCATTGAGCGAGAGCTGCCTAAGTACGTAGGCCCTGCCGATAGCTACAAGGTCGATATTGATGGGCTAAAGGTGAACGATGGCACTGCCAGTACTGTGGTTGCCCTAGGCGAGCGCGTTCATCCTAAAGGTGCACCCGTCATTGAACAGCTCAAGCTAGAGCTAGAAGGCGTGGTGTATGACCGTGATAATGAGCGGCTCAGCAAGATAGAGGGCGCGCGGCTGACCGCAGTGATTAAAACACCTGATTTGGTTACCTTTTTAGAAGCCTATCGAGATGTGCGTGAAGCCGAAGTCATGCTGCGATCGCCCAACGAAGCCACCATTCGCCTGCGCCCTCAAATCGGCGGACTGGCCGTCCCCAGAGGGATGACTGTCGATGTCAGCGGGCAGCTCATCGGCGAAAGCACCCAGCTAAGATTCGATGTGGATGAAGTCAGCGCTGCGGGCATAGACTTAAGTGCGATCGCCGCCACCCGTCTCTCAGACGTCATCAATCCCCTTGCTGACCTAGAAAACCTACCCGTTGAAGTTGAAATCACCTCAGTCATGGTCGCGGGTGAAACCATTGGGCTAGAAGTGATTGGCGATCCCGATAGCTTTGAACTGTGACCCTAGATTGAGCTGTAACCCTATTTTTTCATTGGCATCGCCGCAAAATGCTCCAGCAGCAATCGGTGAATAAAGATGTAGCCGCCCCCGACCTTTTGCAGGAAAATTCGCTCAGCGGCGTAATCTAAAAAGCGGGGATAGTGCCAGGGAATGCGCCCCTGACAAAAAAGAATAAATCGCAGAATGCCATGCTTGATACAGGCTTCGCCACCGCCGAGAGCAAGTCCAAAGCACAGACCCGATGCCGCCCAAAAAGCAGGCGAGGTATTGCCCAAAAATCGAGCGGTCAGCAGGGGCGTAATCGATGAGACCACGGCAAACAGAATCGCATTCTTGGCAGACTGGCGAATGCCTTGGTTCGGCTTGGTAATCGCGGCAATGCGCTCGCCGCTAAGGCCGCGAATGACACCATAGGTAACACCCAGCACAGCCCCAAAGGCTAAACCCAAAATACTGGCCTCCTGAAAACAATCGCCTTGCCACAGGCAGGTAGAGTCCCTAAGCACCTGAGCCCCCACCTTCAGCAGCCAGCCCGTTAACGGCCCGACCGTCAGCCCCACCAGCAAGGCACGATTCGCTTTTTTCCAAGACCACCGCAGAGACTCTGCCGGTGAAATACGATACAGGCCGAATATGCGAGCAAACACGAGGCCACTAAAAATAAGCGCCAGGGGCAACACTCGCGGGGAGACAACGTTAATGCCGACCACCGTCGCAGACACCAAAAAAGTCACCCACACCAAAATCACATACACCCATCGCTGCATGCGTGAGGTCAGCCAGCTAGGCTGCATGCGCTCAATCAAAAAGACCGTTTCTGACGTGTTGCTCAGGCGAGTAGCCAGTACCTGGAGCCAGCGAAGGGTTTGTTCTTTTGAATAAGGGTGCGGCTCACTGTCCGAGCGGCGGCTAGAGATTCGGCGCTCGAACATTCTGTCTATATAGGCAGAAAACAACTGATTGGTGTAGCTCTCTCCTTCGCTCAGCGAAACCGGAATTTCCTGACTGCTCACGCCCTGATAGGTCAGAGCCATAATGTTGAGAATGAGGGGCGATCGCGCTAAATCCAACAGTGAAGGAGCGCCTGTTTTCGGCGCTTGCACCGCACTGCGCTCCAGTAAAGACTTAAGCCCGGTGAGCCCAGTTTCTGCTTTATCTAAATACTGCCAAATCTGCCGGTCACTGAGCGATCGCACATACAAAGCACTTTGAAACCCCAGCCGCTGCTCCATCGCCTCATAGTCTTTTATACGGCAGCACACCACAATCTCTGGCCCGTAATCTCGATGGAACTGATTGAGCGCGGCAGTGCAGCTCTCTTGCCGGTCGGGCCGGACCTCATCGAGGCCATCGAGCAGCAAAAGCAGCTGTTGTTCACTCACCCAGCGCTGACCAATGGTTTTAGGAATTTGGTACTTGCTGTTGAGTTCTGCAATCAGCCATTGATCAATCGGGCCACCCGTCCAAGAAGAGAGATTAAAAATAGCAGGAATGCGGCTATGGCTGTTTTGCGCCTGCTGCAACAAATCTCTGGCGAGCGTGAGGAGCGCGGTGGTTTTACCGGCCCCCGGCTCTCCTAAAATCAAGAGCGATCGCCCTTCCCCAAGCTGTTGAAATACATCTAATACCCGCGTACCTGAGTCGAGAGGATGGGCCGCTTGAGCCGCTGTTTTCACAGAGATGTTCCAGGGCAAGGCCAGCGCTGCCGCACGTTCTTCAAGCCCCAGAGTGAGGAGCACCTGCCCGTGAAGAGAGTGTTCTAATACGCCTTGGATCCAAAAATGATGGACTTTGCTCAGAAGCGCCTGACGGTTGCGCGCCTCTTTAGCCGTGTGCGGGTCCAACCGAGAAGAGGAAGAAACAACGGCAGGAAGAACAGAAGGTGTTGAGTGAGTCTGTGTTGATTGGGCAGGTAACGTCTGAGAGTCTGTTGTTTGCGATCGCGTTTTTCCTGACAGCTTTTTTTCTGGCAGCGCAGTTTCTGGCAGCGCAGTTTCTGGAAAGGCGGTTTCTGGGAAGACGGTTTCTGGAAAGCCAGTTTCGGAGGGTGACGCCTGTGAAAAACCGGTTCTTGAACTAGCCGATAAGTGGCTATTTTTTTCTAAAAACTGAAGCGCCGCCGCCGCATCCGAAAAGCGATCGCTTGGATTGAGTTGAGTCAGCTGTTCCAAAAAAGGCAGCAAAGCCTGATTGCCATCACAGATTGACTCAAGGTCAAATTGACCGGTGCTGGGATGAATAGGCAGCTGCTGGGGCGATCGCGCCGTGAGCGCTTGCAGCCCGATGATGCCCACTGCGTAGAGGTCACTGGCAAAGCAGGGCCTACCCGCCCGCTGTTCAGGTGCCATGTAGCCCGGTGAGCCAATCGCTACCGTCAGCGGATTTTGAGCCGGGCTGAGGCTAGTGCTAATGGTTTTGACCGCACCAAAATCGATCAGCACTAGCGAGTGGTCTGCGGTGCGGCGAATGATATTAGCGGGCTTGATATCGCGGTGAATCACGTTTTGCTGATGGACAAACGCCAGCACCGTGAGCAGGTCGTGCAGAATCGTTCGAACATAGGCACTGCGATCTAACAAGCTATCTCGCGCGCAATCACCAGACGCAAACTCTGCCTGGAGAGAGCTGCCCGGAATATAGTCTTGAACAAGGTAAAATTCACCTGCCTGCTCAAAGTGAGCCAGCAGCGTTGGAATTTGGGCGTGGGTGCCTAGCCGATAAAGAGTTTGCGCTTCTAAGTCAAACAGTCGTTGGGCAGTTTTGAACGTATCGCTACGTTCAGCCGTTTGAGCAGTGTCTCGGCCCGCCTCGCTAGCAAGAAAAAGCTGCTTAATCACGCATTTTGGCTCACCGGGCAAGTGGCGATCGCAGGCCAAAAACGTTTTGCCAAACCCGCCTTGGGCCAAGGGCTGTAGTACTTGATAGCGTTCTGCCAGAATCACAGGCAATTTAGCGGTAAAAGGGTGCAGTTGAAGTAGATGTCTATAGTTTGAAGCGCAGCGCTCAAAAAATATACCGTAACCGGTGCTAATCACACGGTATAATTACGGTTTGAAAAGATATCATTTAGATGAAATTTTTTCACTGCTGCTGTTTTGGCAAGGTCTGTGTTGACCTGCTGAGGGTCAGCCCAAACGCCACAGGCCCATCATTGGCCAGCTGGCCGATAGGGAAAGTGCTCACTGCATAGGTGCGATGGCGATCGTTACTGCTGCTAACGCACTTTTTGCAGAAAAGCCGTCTGTTTTTATTGACTTCTCTGCCTGTTCTTAGGCTCACCTATCATTGGCGATAGCTGAGCAAGACCGCAGACCAGGAGGTCAAATTAAAATAAGCAGGCCTTGAGACAAAACACCTTTAAAACTTGAATCCAGTACAGTCATCACCCACCCCTTGCTTTCACCCAAACCATAAATTCAAAGACAGCGAAGCCGACCTCATACGGCCTAGCAAATACGACCTAGCGCCTAGCAAATCCAGCAAAGCAATCACGAAAACGTTGTGACGGTGATGGCTTCGCCTATTTTGTGAGCAAAACAGCTGTCATGCCGAACATCGTTGCGATCGCAACAGCGTCCGGCAGAAACTCTCCGTTCAAAAAACGGTGCCAGCACCTTTGTGCCAGTACTTTTGCGTCGACGCGCTAAGGCGTCTGACCCAGCCATAGCCGCTCATTCTCCTCCCTTGCCTCAACAGTCCTTTCGGTAATTTTTAATGTCCGCACCTGTGCAATCCTTCCAAGATCTTGCGTTAATCGATCCCGTTCTGCGGGCGCTCAACGATGCCGGTTACGAAAACCCCACCCCCATCCAGGCCCAAACGATCCCGCCCCTGATTGACGGGCGTGACATCATTGGCCAAGCCCAAACAGGCACCGGCAAAACAGCGGCCTTTGCCCTGCCCGTGCTCTCCCATATCGATACCTCTAATAACCGGCCTCAGGCGCTGGTGCTAGCGCCCACCCGTGAGCTAGCCCTACAGGTTGCCGAAGCCTTTCAGGGATACGGCAAGCATATTAATGGGTTTCACGTACTGCCCATTTACGGCGGGCAAAGCTACCAAATTCAGCTCAAGCAGCTTCGCCGCGCCGCTCACGTCGTGGTCGGCACGCCCGGACGCGTCATCGATCACATCAAACGCGGCACCTTAGACCTAACCCATCTGAAGTATCTGGTGCTCGATGAAGCCGACGAAATGCTGCGTATGGGCTTTATTGACGATGTGGAATGGGTGCTTAGCCAAACGCCCCCAGACCGCCAAATTGCCCTATTTTCAGCGACCATGCCCCAGGTGATTCGCAAAATCGCCCAAAAGCACCTCGATAACCCGGTCGAAATTTCAATCAAAACCAAATCGCGTACGGCAGACACCATTCGCCAGCGGTTTTGGTCCGTCAGCGGCTACCACAAGCTAGATGCCCTCACCCGCATCCTAGAAGTAGAAGCCTTTGACGGCATGATTGTGTTTGTGCGTACCAAGATGGCGACCGTCGAACTCTCTGAAAAGCTAGAAGCTCGGGGCTACAACACCGCACCGCTGAGTGGCGATGTCCCTCAAAATCAGCGGGAGCGCACCGTCGAGCGCCTGAAAAAGGGCAAGCTCGATATCCTCGTCGCCACCGATGTCGCGGCCAGAGGGTTAGACGTAGAGCGCATTAGCCACGTGATTAATTACGACATGCCCTACGACCCTGAAGCCTACGTGCACCGCATTGGTCGCACAGGCCGAGCCGGGCGCAAAGGCGAGGCGATTTTGTTCGTCACTCCCCGTGAAAAGCGACTGCTGAACTCACTGGAACGCTCTACCAAGCAAAAAATTGAGCGCATGGAAATGCCCTCAACCGAGGTGGTCAACGACCAACGGATTGCGCGCTTTAAGCAGCGAATTACCGATACTTTAGCCGAGGAAGATTCTGAATTTTTCGTCCGGATTTTGGAGCAGTACGAGCAGGAGCACAATGTCCCTGCATTAGAGATTGCCGGGGCGCTCGCCAAGCTCCTACAGGGCGACGAACCCCTGCTGCTAGAAGAGCGGGCCATGCCTCAGCGAGGCAGAGACCGAGACAGATCGAAAGCCAGCGGTCCAGGGGGGATGGGCATGGAGCGCTTCCGGGTGGAAATTGGCCGCCAGCAGAATGTGAAGCCTGGGCATATCGTGGGTGCGATCGCCAACGAAACCGGTCTCGCCAATCGCTTTATCGGCAAAATCACCATTAACGACGATCACAGCACTGTAGACCTCCCTGTAGGCATTCCCAAGGAGACCTTCCAGCTGCTGCAAAAAGTCACCGTCCTAGGCCATCCGATGAACATTTCCAGCCTGGGTAAAACCCGAGATGACGGCAACTGGCGAGAAGGGCGTCGTGGGGGTCCCAAGCAGCGGCGTCGTCGCAGTGGCGCGACTAGCCCGCCACTTAAGAAAAAGCGCCGCAGCAATAAGGACAAGCCCAAGACTTAGGGCGGTGTGAAGCCTGGGCCTAAAATTTAAGTCTTAGGAATAAGGATTAACTAAAAGCCAATTTTGAATATTGGTTGGTTTTGGCTTCGACTACGCTCAGCCAGCGACAGTAGCTGAAACCGCGCCCTGAGCGTAGCCGTTGGCGTAGCCTTCTCGCAGAGTAGGGCAGCTGGGTGAATTTGAGCAATTTGTTTAATGTTTGTTCCTTAGCGCTGCATTCAAAAGCCCCCTAGCTGAACCAAAAGGTTCTGGCCAGGGGGCTTTTAAATGGCGATTTTTGTTGGAAACCGAACCAGCTGCTCAGCCAGCAGACTTTCTAGAAACCAGCTTCCTTGAAGGACTGATACGCCTTATCTGGATGATACAGGTGACAACCCGAGGCAATGGACTTCATCAAGGCCCAGTCGAACTTGCGTTCGATAATGTGCTCGCCCCAGTTTGACTTGAGGTTGGCATGTGCCTTACGCAGGTTGTAGGAAGGAATACCCGTCGAAACGTGGTGTGGCACGTGGACATTAATGTCGTGACAGAGGATTTCAACCCAGCGAGGATACACGCAGTGAACAGTGCCCGCGAGCTGTGCTTCACCTGCATTCCATTCGCTCTCTGGGCGGAACTGAATCTCAGGAATCGTGTGGTGCACAATCGTGAACGTGCTCATCCAGAAGTGATACACCATCCAAGGCATGAGCCAGAACTTCACCACACCCCAAAGACCAGTTGTCGCAATCAGAGCGGGAAAGAAGACAGCTGAGAACACGGCCACGACGGTAATAGAAAGAGCCGCTTTAGAACGATCACGATCTCTAAAGTTGTCTAGGTTGAAGTGCAACAGCGCCCAGTGACCGATAGAACCGACCCACCAGAACCAGCTGCGAATGCTGCGCTGAAGAAACCTCATCACAGGGCCGCACTCGTCGTATTCTTCTACTAACAGAGGACGCCACGCATTGTCTTCCTCCATTTTGTTGGTGTGGAGGTGGTGATGGTCGTGCAGCAGTCTCCAACAATGGAAGGGGTAAATCAGTGGCAAAAAGGCAATGTGACCGACCAAATCATTGACCCAACGACGCTTGGCGAAAGAGCGATGACCGGCGTCATGACCGATAACAAAAAAGCCGGTGAGGGCAGTGCCTGTGAAAAACCATGTGAACGGAAGCAAGTACGCGGGCAAAAATGCGATCGCACAATATCCTGCGATCGCAGCCGATACGCTAATGGCGACATGCTTCCAGGCTTTCGTGGCATCCTTTTCGAAATAAGCCCTCGGAATACTCCTCACAATCTCCTTGAGCTGCAAAGGTGCCTCGGTAGGCGCAGACTTAGCAGCAGAACCCCTTTGAATTGTTGCAGTCAAAAGTCAAAACTCCGTGAAACATCGAACGTTAAGCACCTCCGCAAAGGACTGTAACCTTCGACGGAAATTCTTAAAAAGTCTTTACATTTATACCATTCGATGGACCCAAAACCGACAGATTTATCGCCTAATTCCCTTTATTTCCGTGCGATCTACTAGAAATTTCAAATGTGTTACCCCGCGCATTTTTCTCTTCAAAGGAGTCATAGTAGGCGGGCTATTTTTTGCAGCAGTTGTTCTCCTTAGCTAGGTGCGATCGCCAAGGGTCTTTCACCAGAGCCGTTAGCAATCAGCAGCAGATAACATCCCCCATCACTGGCCTTTTGCCATAGGATAAAGAGCAAGGTAGGTCCGATTCGCCAGACCTCCACTAATGTCCCCGTCTTGTTTGCTCCATTCCGTCGCGCCATCCTTATCCCTTGTACGCTTGCTATGAGCCTGATCACCTTTCAGTCCGTCAACAAAGACTTCGGCATCAAAGAAGTCCTGCGCGACGGGTCTTTTAGCATTGAGCCCGATGATAAAGTCGGCGTGATTGGCGTCAACGGCTCCGGCAAATCCACACTGCTCAAAATGATGGGCGGCATAGAGCCCATCGACAACGGTCAGCGCTTAACCAAGTCGGGCGCGCGGCTGGTGTATTTGCCTCAGCAGCCAGACATTGACGAAAATTTGACCGTGCTCGACCAGGTTTTTGCCGACTGCGGCCCCCAAATGAAGCTGGTGCGCGAGTACGAAGAACTTACCCACAAAATGTCGCACTCATCTGGCAAAGACCTCGACAAGCTGATGAATCGGCTGGCCGTAGTGGGCGAGAAAATGGAGACTGAAGGCGCTTGGGACTTAGAGACTAACGCCAAAATTATTTTGAGCAAGCTCGGCATTGAAGATTTTGAAGTGCGCGTCGGCGACCTATCCGGCGGCTACCGTAAGCGAATTGCGCTGGCCACTGCGCTGATGAGCGATCCAGATTTGTTGTTGATGGATGAGCCCACTAACCACTTAGATGCCGAGTCTGTGGAATGGCTGCAAGATTATCTCAGCCGGTTTCGCGGTGCGATTGTGCTCATCACTCACGATCGCTACTTTTTGGACAATGTCACTAACCGCATTATCGAAATCGACCGGGCAGATTTGTACACGTACCAGGGCAACTATGCCTACTATCTAGAGAAAAAGGCGGACCAGGAAGCGTCTGCCGCTAGCTCTCAACAGAAGTTCAAAGGGATGCTGCGGCGAGAGCTAGCCTGGCTGCGTCAGGGCCCCAAGGCACGGAGCACCAAACAAAATGCGCGGATTCAGCGCATTGATGAAATGAAGGAGAAAACCTTCAAAGAAGTCCAAGGCAAGGTAGAAATTGACACCGCTGGCCGGCGGATTGGGAAAAAGGTGATTGAGGTAGAGGGGATAACGAAGGCGTTTGGCGATCGCACCCTCATTAAAGACTTTACCTATGAGTTTACGGCGAGCGATCGCATTGGCATTATCGGCGGCAACGGTGCGGGCAAGTCCACACTCATGAACATCATCACCGGCAAGCTAGAACCCGATGAGGGCACTGTTGAAATTGGTCAAACTATCCACATCGGCTACTTTAACCAGCACTCCGAAGAACTGTTAGAAGCGCTGAATGACCAGCAGCGCGTGATGGACTACCTCAAAGAAGAAGGCGCGTTTGTCACCACTGCCGACGGCAGCCAAATCAGCGTATCGCAAATGCTAGAGCGCTTTTTGTTCACCAGCAATCAACAATATACGCCCATCAACAAACTCTCCGGCGGAGAGAAACGCCGCCTATTTCTACTGCGCGTATTGCTCAGCGCGCCGAATGTGCTCATCCTCGACGAGCCGACAAACGACCTAGACGTTCAAACACTCACCGTACTAGAAGACTATCTCGAAAGTTTCAATGGCTGCGTAATCACGGTCTCTCACGATCGCTACTTTTTAGATCGCACGGTCAAGAACATTTTCGCCCTAGAACCCGGCGGCAACATTCGTCGCTATCCTGGCAGCTATTCTGTCTATTTAGATACCAAGAAAAAGGAAGACTCTGCTCAAAAGGCTAGCCAAAAGGCATCAAGCTCGACTAAAACAGAAAAAACACAGCGGGTTAATAAGCCTTCTGCCATCTCAACTGTGAAAAAGGCTTCTAATAAGGAAAAGAGAGAATATGAATCGCTAGAAAGTAAAATCCCGAAGTTAGAGGCGAAGAAGATTGAGCTGGAGAAATTGTTGTATCCAACACCGCCTAGCGACTATGAGGAGTTGCAGAAATTGACTGAGGAGATTGGTGCGATCGCTGAAGAAATTGACACGGCTACCGAACGCTGGATGGAATTAGCTGAGCTAATCTCTTAACTCATCGTGCAAGGGCTACTATTAAAGACAGCTATTTTCGTCAGACCTATGAGTAATCTAAAAGAGGTCAAACAAGCTGTAAAGCAGCTCTCTGTAAAAGAACTAGCCGTTTTTAGGGATTGGTTTACCAAGTTTGATACAGAACAGTGGGATAAGCAGTTCGAGAATGATGTTGATGACAGGAAGCTAGACGCCCTTGCGAAGAAGGCGCTACAGCATTCCAAGGAAGGTCGCTTGACAGAGCTATGAAGCTAAGGCAATTAATCCTGTGCTATGGAGCCTCGAACAACGTGCGAGGTAACCCCGATTGCCGAATAATAGATTGCAAAGTTCCAATGCGAAGCTCTTTGTAATTTGGGATTGGCACGGTGATGGTTGAGTCCTCAGTACGCTTTTGCATAATGATGTGGCTACCGCGTTGCCGAACCTTCGAAAATCCGTGTGATTCAAAAATCTCACAGACTTTCTTCGCAGACAGCACTCGTAATTTACCCAACAGCGACCTCCAGGCTTGTGATGAAAACTTCATTACGCAGGCGATTCACAATTTCAGAAGGATCGGCTGTTTCAAAAAAGAGTTCTAATGCTTCGGAAAGATTTTCCCTGGCTTGTTCTACGGTATTGCCTTGGCTAGAGATATCTAGTTCCGGGCATAGAGACACATATCCGTCGCTTTCACGTTCGATAATGGCTGTAAATTGCCTTGTTTGACTCATATCATTCACCTGTGGACACGGCTCAGAGCTTCTAAATTGTAATATTTTGAAGGCGGTTTATTTGTCGCTTATAGCTTCCGCCTTCAAAAGTATATATGCTAGGCCAATTTTGATTATCAAGTTGGAGGCTGATTTGAATCACTGTGTGTTGGGCGATCGCATTCCTCCAAAATTCGCGCTTGATGCCTCACAGACTGGCAAATCTTGGAATATTTTTAGGTTCCGGAAGGGTTACAGACTCTACTGTAGGGGAAGGTGCGGGTGCTTTAGCAAAAAGTACCGTTTGAGGCGTCAACGGAAGGGGTTCTGGGTCTAGTGGCTGAGCATATTTTTATTTCGCACTCGTCTACGAATGATGATGTGGTGCAACAACTGCGCCAAACCCTGGAAGATCACGGTTTTGAGCTTTGGGTTGATTCGCGGGAGTTAGCGGGGGGTGACTTTTTAGACGACACTCTCACCGAGAAAATCCGAACGGCGAAGCATTTTATGGTGCTGCTGAGTATTGAGTCGTTGAGTTCTGACTGGGTGCAAAAGGAACTGAAGCTGGCTCAGCAAGTGGCCGAAGAACGTGCGGATGATGGCTATAAGGTTATTTCGCTGGTGATGCCGGGGGTTCCGGCTGGACTGCTGAAGCCCTTTTTCCCGAAAGAGCCGATTCACATCTTTTTAGAAGCAGGCGAAAAGGGGCCTGACCTAGATGAGAAAATGCCTGATATTTTTGCGGCGTTGGGGAAGATGTTGCCCAATGACTGGATAAGAAAAGAACAAATAGCCTTGGAGCCGGTTGAGGAGCTGTTGCTGAAGCTCATTGATCCGAAAATGCATGAGCGGGATGGGGTGCGACGGGCTGAGGCGACGGCTGAGCTGACGTATTTTCCAGCAGCAGATAAGGGACAGCGGGCGATCGCAAGTCGTCGTTACAAGTTCACAGCGCCGCTGGGTCCGGTAGAGCTGGGCGAAATTCGTTGGTACATTGAGCGCTATTACCAGTGGCCCACGGGTGTATTTAAGGAGCGGGCGCAAAAGACTGAACAGGCGTTGCCTGAGTGGGGGAAGGCGCTTTTTGCAGCAGCGATGGGTGGGGAGTCGGCGCGGGAGCCTTTAGCAGAGTGGCAGCGCCAAAGTATAAGTCGGAGTGGGAGTCGGCGCTTTTCGGTGCAGGTGGATGATAGGCCAATAGAAGGGACGCCTGAGGATGAGGCGGTGCTGGTACGGGAGGCGGCGAGTGATTTGCTCTCTTTGCCGTGGGAGATACTGCACGACGGGGAGGGGTATCTTTCCCAGGGGGCGAATGGTGTACGGGTGCGGCGGCGGTTGCCGAATCGGAAAAGAACAACAACGATTGAGGCGGATTTGCCCATACGGGTGTTGTTGTTGAGTCCGCGTCCGGAGGTGGATGGGGATGGGAATGCGGTGGGGTATTTGGACCATCGGGTGAGTGCGCGGGCGCTGGTGGAGGCGGTGGAGAATTTGGGTGAGGCGTTGGTGAAGGTGGATGTGTTGCAGCCACCTACGTTTCCGGCGTTAAAAGCGGCGCTGAAGCGAGCAAAAGAAGAAAATGACGCTTATGAGATTGTTCATTTTTATGGGCATGGAGTGTATGACCGGCGGGTGGGACTAGGAACGTTATGTTTTGAAGACCATCGGGACCGGGAGAAAATTGGACAACGCTTGTTGGCATTAATTGATGCAAAGGAACTGGCCATTGAAATGAAGGAGTACGGCGTACCGCTGTTTTTCCTAGAAGCGTGTCAGACAGCGCAGACAGGGAAAGACCCGATGTCTTCAGTGGCGGCGAAGCTGCTGGAGGAAGGGGTGGCGTCGGTGGTGGCGATGAGTCATTCGGTGCTGGTGGAGACGGCGCGCCGGTTTGTGGAGCCGTTTTATCGGGCGTTGGCCTCTGGGAAGCGGGTGGGGGATGCGATGCTGGCGGGGCAGGTGGCGCTGTATGACGATGCGTATCGGTTCAAGATTATGGGGGCGGGGGAGCTGCGGTTGCAGGATTGGTTTGTGCCGGTGCTGTATCAGGAGAAGGCGGATCCGCAGCTGTTTGATGTGAGACCAGGGGAAGCGGCGGCGCGGCTGGCGGAGGAACGGCGGACTGTTCAGTTTGGCGCGTTGCCGGCGGCGAAGCATGGGTTTGTGGGGCGCAGCCGGATGTTGTTGCATTTGGAGCGGTTGCTGGGGCAGGAGCGGTATGCGGTGATTCGCGGTAGTGGCGGGATGGGGAAGACGGCGCTGGCAGTGGAGTTGGCGCGGTGGTTGGTGCGGTCTGGACGGTTGGGCTCAGGCTATAGGCGGGCGGTGTTTGTGAGTGTGGAGCCGCAGAATGTACAGGATGTGAAGGGGGTGCTGGATGCGATTGGGCGGCAGCTGGTGCCGAAGTATGCGGTGGCGCAGTATGGGGATGATCTGGATGCGGCGTTGTTGCCAGTGGAGCGGGCACTGAGGGATTTTCCGACGATTGTTGTTTTTGACAATATGGAGAGTGTGTTGCCGGATAGTGAGGGCAACAATCCGGCGGGGGTGGCGGATGTGAGTGAGCTGCTGGCGTTGGGTGAAAGGTTGTTGGCGGCGGATGGGCGGTGTCGGTTGATTTTTACCAGTCGGGAGCGGTTGCCGGGGCCTTTTGATGGGCGGAAGCAGACGGTGGAGTTGGGTCGGCTGAGTCAGCGTGAGGCGGTGCGGCGGCTGGAGCAGGTGATGGCGGATAACGGGTGGGAGCCGCCGAGGGATGATAGTGCGCGGACGGCGGATGAGGTGAGGGAGCTGGTGGATGTGGTGAATTGTCATCCACGGGCGTTGGTGTTGTTGGCGCGGGAGGTGGCGCGGGGTGTGCGGGCGACGACGGCGAGTGTGGCGGGGTTGATGGAGAAGTTGGAGGAGGAGAATGCGGGGGATCGGGAGAATTCGCTGTATGCGAGTGTGGAGTTGTCTTTACGGCGGTTGCCGGAAGGGCTGAAGGAGGCTGTGGGGCGGTTGGCGGTGGTGCATGGTGGGGCGAGTCTCTGGATCTTGATGCAGGTGATGGGGCTGGAACAGGAAGAGGCTCAGGCTGTGGGGGTGGCGCTGGTTGAGGTGGGGCTGGCGGAGGAGCAGGAGTATGGGTATTTGCGGTTTGACCCGGCGTTGCCTGCTTACCTGAAGTTGGGGCAGACGGCGGCGCAGTTGAAGGCGCTGGAGACGGCTTGGGGTGAAGCGATGGTGCCGTTGGTGGATTTTTTGTTTGGGCAGGTCTTTAAAGACAGCACGATGGCACTTCGGCTGACGTTGCTAGAGCTGCCGAATCTGATGGCGTTGCTGGACTGGTTAGGGCTGCTGCTGGCGGGGGAGAATGGGATGGCAGAACAGGTCGCGGATACAGCTGGGAAGGTAGAACAGTTGTTGGCTCCGTTGGGGCAGCCGCAGGTGCTGGCACAGGCGGTGGCTCTGCGGGAGCGGGCGGCGGCGGTGATTCCGGCGTGGGGGAAGGCACGGTTTGAGAATGAGCAGTTGTTGATTGAGCGATTGCTGGGGCAGGGGCAATTGCAGGTGGCGTATGAGAAGGCGCAGGCGCTGTTGGAGAAGGCGAAAGAGGTGGGGGTGGAGGCTTACCGAGGGGCGGATTATGATTTGGCGATAGCAACCAAGGTGTTGGGGGACGTATTGAAAGAAGGCGGTCAGGCGGGGACCGCGCTGGGGCTGTTTGAGGCAGCACAGCAGTTATTTGAGGCCTTGGGAGAACGGGGAGCACAGATGGCTTCTGCGGCTTTAACTGCGCAGGCCGACTGTTTGCAGGCATTGGGACGGCTGGATGAAGCGGTGGGGCAATATGAGGAGCGTATAAAACGGGGAGAAAAACTCAAAGATTTTCGAGGTGTAGCGGTGGGAAAGGGGAATTTGGCCACGGCGAAAATGAAGCAGGGGAAGTATGAGGAGGCGATCGCTGGTTTTGAAGCGGCCATCGCCTCCTTTGAGCAACAACATGAACCTGCTACTGCTTCCATTTTCTGGCATCAGCTTGGGATAGCCCATCAAAAAGCGGGACAATATGGCCGAGCAGAAGCTGCCTACCGGCGATCGCTAGAGATTGAGACCCAGCTCAATAACCCGTCTGGGCAGGCCAGTAGTTTGGCTCAGTTGGGCAATCTTTACGATGATTGTTTGAATCGCCTAGAAGAGGCGGTGACCTTTTACCAGCAGGCAGTGGATATTGATGTCGCCTTAAGAGATTTGCACAATGAAGGGCTTAATCGCAACAACATTGCGGGGACCCTCCGAAAACTGCAACGGTACGACGAAGCGCGGACTGAAATTTTGCGAGCGATAGAGTGCAAGCAAGCCTTTGGCCATGCTGGGACGGTATGGAATGCGTTCAACATTTTGCACGAGATTGAAACGGCGACGGGGAACCCAGAGGCGGCGCGGGCAGCGTGGCAGCGGGCACGGGATGCCTATCTTGCTTACCGGCAGCAGGGGGGCTACGCGCAATACAGCGCTGGCAAATTAGCAGATCAGATTTTGGCGACTGTTGCGCAGGGCGAGAGGGATGAAGTGACTGAGGGGATTACACAGGCAGCGATGGATGAGGCCTCGCCGGACTGGATAAAACGCTTTGCGCCGAAGCTGTTGGCGGTAATTCGGGGTGAGGATGAGGTGGCGCTGGCGGAGGATGGTGAGCTGGATTATGAAGAGGCGGCGGAGGTGCTCTTTTTGAGGGAGCGATTGGCGGGAATAAAAGAGTGAGTGACTGAGGCAAGGTTTTGCCTCAGCGTTTGAGGGGGATAATTTCTCTTTTTTGCTGCGCTTCGGAGCAAAATCACCTACCGGGTGCTTTCTCAGAAATTAGAACGGCTTAGCCGGGAATCTCTTGTTCGGGGGGTGTGGGGGCGTTAGGCTCCCACGTTATGGAGGGGGTGGGAGGGCAAGTCCCACGCAGGGTGGTTTGTTCTTTGCCAATAACTCAGGCAGGTAATCCAGTCATACTTCGACTACGCTCAGCCCTCAGTTGTAGATTTCCGTACTGGGAAAGAAAAGAGACAAAACGCAAGGCGTCAAGATCGGGGATTTCCTCCCCGCGCCCCTCCTCTGCTGGGATGCTCAATGTGCTGCCTGGGGGCCGAGCCTCCCCCAGACCCCCCGAAAGTAAAATATCGGCTTTGCGAATAGATTCTTGAGGAGTGCTCGGTGAGTAAAGCCGTCACGTGTGACGCCAAACAGAATGGGCTGGAGTGGAGAGAACTTGGAGAGGGGAAAGGCTGAGCGATTGAAACGGTGCGCAGCAGAGTATTCGCTATAATTTAGACAAGCCGTTGCCTTCACTTACCATGACGTTTCAAGAGCTAGAATCACAACTACTCTCCTTGAGCCCTACCGATAAGGCCAAAGTCATCCAGGTGCTGAACCAAAGCTTAGGGAACAACACACAAGGCATAGAAAAGACGCTTGGCATTTGTGGCGGAGAAGCTCGTATAGAAAATACTCGCATCCCTGTATGGGTATTGGTAGAAGCTAAAGAAAATGGCTATAGCGATGCGGACTTGTTAGCCAGCTATCCGACGTTAAACGCGGCTAGCTTAGTGAATGCCTGGACCTATGCTGATGCATTTACAGAAGAAATTGAAAGTGCGATCAATCGCAACAAGGCCGCCTAACTTATGGCTCGCTTCTACGCGGATGAGCAATTCCCCTTGCCAGTGGTAAAGCAGCTTCAAACGCTAGGGCACGATGTCCTCACGGTACAAGCAGCAGGCAATGCCGAACAAGGAATTCCGGATGATGAGGTGCTTGCTTTTGCCGTGGTACAAAAGCGCTGTATTTTGACGCTGAATCGATACGATTTTATTAAGCTGCATCGAGCGAGCCCAGAGCATTTTGGTATTGTTGTTTGTACCAACGATAGGAACTGGGCTCAGTTTGCTGCCCGAATCGATCAAGCTGTCTCTACAGAACAAAACTTACAGAGGAAGATCATTCGAGTAACCCGCCCAGCAAAATAGCGGCATCGAGCACTGCTGTTTTTTGCTCCGAAGCGTAGCAAAATCACCCACCGGGTACTCGGTCGAAAATTAGAAGAGCTTAGCCGACAATCTCTTGTTCGAGGGCCATGAAAGATCAGGAGGGAAGCTTGGGTTCCCACGTTATGGAGGTGGTGGGAGGGCAAGTCCCACGCAGAGTGATTCGCTCTTGGCCAACAGCTCAGGTAAAGGCTCTAGCCGTGCTCCGACTACGCTCAGTTCTCGATTTCAAATTCTTTATTTGTGCATTGCGAAAGAGAAGAAACAAAACGCAAGACGGTAAGAATCGGGGAAACACATTATGAAATTGGCCTGGTGCCTAGCTGTGTTTCCCCCCGCCCCTCCTTTGCTGGGATGCGTTAAGTGCTGCCTGGGGGCCGAGCCTCCCCCAGCCCCCCCGAAAGTCAAATATCGACTTTGCTAATAGATTATTGAGGAGTGCTCGGTGGGTGAAGCCGTCACGCGTGACGCCAAACAGAATGGGCCGAAGGGAGAAATCGCTATTCTAAGAGATACTGAATGTAGAGAAAGCGCATAACAATTATGGAAATCAAAAACATCCTCACCGAACTCGCTTCCAGCCCAGAAGGTACCTTCCTAGACATCATGTCCTTCAACGACAACAACATCAGCGCCTGCAACATCACCGGCACCTCCCCAGTGTGGGAAATGCACCCCGACACCGATGAATTCTTCTACATCCTTGAAGGCACCTTCGAAATTACACTCCTCACAGGGGAGTCCCCCAAACATCATATTGCTCCCGCAGGGACTGCCCTCGTCGTGCCCAAAGGTATCTGGCACAAACCCGCCGCCCCCAACGGCGCAAAATTCATTTACCATACCCCTGGACAAACCCTCCACTCCGAAGCCGGCGATCCTCGCTAAACAAAATCACTAGAGCAACATCACTAAAAGGCAAACACCTAAAATGAGCCGCCACGAAAAAATTAACTACGTTGAATTTCCCGCCAAAAACCTCCCCGCCACCAAAACCTTCTTCACCAAAGCCTTCAGCTGGACCTTCGAAGACTTCGGCCCCGAATACACCGCCTTCACCGGCGAAGGTCTCGACGGCGGCTTCTTTAAGGCCAACCAAGCCTCCACCACCGCCAACGGCGCAGCCCTCGTCGTCTTTTATAGCGACACCCTCGAAACCACCCAAACCAAAATCGAACAGGCAGGCGGCACCATCGTTCAGCCCATCTTTGCCTTTCCCGGTGGCCGTCGCTTCCACTTCACAGAACCCAGCGGTAATGAATTTGCAGTCTGGTCAGAGACATAGCGAATCGCTTATCTTGTCAATTTGTAAAGCATCCCCGTTACAGTCCCCCTTCAAGGAAGTGCGGTTTTTAAAGATTCTGTGTTCTTATCAAGAAAAAAGTTTAGAATCCTGGAAGCTAGACATAGCAAGCAGTTCGAGATGAAATAGGGCAAGCAACTTCAAAGGAATTTCACATAAGTTCCTGATGACGATGAAGAAACGTGTTTTTTTAATAGATACGTTTCCTTAATGAAGCCTTCTATGTTTGATACGATCAAGAGCACTACTACTTCTTACATTGATTCTCAAAACAGTGGACTTTCTCACAGCAAATCAGCGCTAGCTGAAGCTGTTTCATTGGTAGAGATTGGTCAGATCCAATCAGGCCCCTTCACTCAAAGACTCCCTACCGAAACCCCTATTAATCCTTCACCCCTATTAAAAACACTCGAAGGACTGCCAAACAATCCTTTGATATCTAAAATTGGATCCATCCTCGCCGACAACTTTGCAAAGTCTGACCAGCAGGTTGCCTCAGGCAATGGCGAAGATGCGTTGCTAACAGGCGGGCAAGATGCCGTAACGATTGACGCAGGCTTAGCAGAGGAGTGGCCAGACCTATGGACAGAAGTGATCGCACCTCTCCTCACCGAAGCCATCACCCCCGACACCGAGGCCCAGCTTCAATCCGCCCTAGGCCAACAGTGGACCGCAGATAATATCCAAGACGCTATTATCGACGGCGTTAGCGAGCTAAAGCTAGAGTTACTGCCCGCCAGTACACTACAAGCCAAAGGCGCTTTCGCCGCCGAAAACCAAACCATTTATCTTGCAGACGACTGGGCTAGCACACAGTCTCTCGATGCCGTCACAGACGTTCTGTTAGAAGAAGTCGGCCACTTCATTGACTACAAGTTCGGCCAAACTTTGGGCACGCCCGACACCGCAGGCGACGAAGGCGCGATTTTCTCGGCGCTCGTACAGGGCAAACCGCTCACACCAGAAGCCCTGGCAGAACTTCAAGCAGAAAACGACCAAGGACAAATTTTCCTAGATGATCAGGTCATTGATGTAGAGCAAGCAGCCCTAAGCCAAGCTAGGCTCGACAGAGTTGTCGGAACTTTCTCCACCGGTGCCGACGGTAAAGCAGCAGCTACTTTTCTCTTTGATGGCAGCAACTACGAAGGTGAAGTCGCCGTGTTTAATACACAGAAAATGGGCGGCCTAAGCACCAAAGCCTTCACCAAAGAAGCCGCCCGACGCGCGCTTAGAGGCGGCAACAATGGCCAAATCATCATCAAAGATAAAACAGAAGCCGCACAGTTCTCTGGCAAGCTAGATAGCCGTGACTACAACCGAGGCAAACGGGCATCCACCCGCACAATCAAGCTCGCGCCCAATGCGCGCTTCGGCATTATCTTTGCGCCCAAAGGCAGCCTCGCGCAAGTCGCCGCAGGCAAGCAACAAGCCATCTTTTCTATCGCAGCTCACAACCCTGGCGGTAAAGCCCTGTTCGGACGAGCCACTAAAGACGTCTACGCCTTTGAAGACAACAGCAGCTCAAAATCCGACAGAGACTACAACGACGTCGTTATGAAAATCAGCGGCGCAACTGGAAAAGCAGCCGGTCTCTCAAAACTCATACCCTCCTCTAAAAACTGGTTGAGAAGCTCCGTCGCTCGCCCCTTCTTAAGAGGGAAAACGCAACAGCCGAAAAACAACAATGTGGCTCCCGAAACACCTATCGCCGCTCCAATCAAACCCAAAACACCTGTAGTAGCGCCCGTCAAACCCAAAACGCCTGTAGTCACACCGGTGACCTCCGGCGGCGGCTTTACACGAGACATTTCCACGTCAGCCGTCAAGGTCCGCCCCAGCTTCACCGAAGCAGAACTCATCAAACGAGGGGCCAAAAGCGTCAAAATTGGCACCCAAACTATCTACATCGGCACCGAGCAAGTTTCACCCATCAATCAAAACCCTGTTGTGTTCAGCTTTGACAAGGTAAACAAAAAGAACAACTGGACACGCACTGACATTGAAACCACCGGAACAGACGGTCGCGGACTTGGGCTGGTGTGGACAGGAAAAGGGCTCTATGGCGTGTTTAGCGTAGACGGCACTCAAGGCACTAAAAATCAAGACTTTAGGCGCGCAACCGGTGGGGCCACCCAAAACTGGCTGAAGAGCTACGGCTCAGGCGGCGGCACGAAAATTGCTGTCGTGGGCCAAATAGATCCGGCGACCGGAAAGCTGCTAAGGGCCGCTCATCTCTCTGCGGTGTTGTCTAACGGTAAAACCAACGCGCTCAGCGTTAACGACATCACCGTCAACAACGCTGGAAACCTAGTGGTTAAAGCGAAGTCCTTCTTCAGCCCTCGTCGGCCTGATGGTAAGGCCATGACCCGAAATCCTGGCAATTCTGCGGGTAGCCCCTTCGATTACACCTTAGAACTCAAGTCTGATCTGTCCAAGGTTGTGCGGACTTCTGCACCAGGATGGTCCTAGCGCGCTCGGAAAACGTCTGAGTCTTACCTCTCGGCGCTTCAAACATAAGTCCATAAAGAGAAGTCCCGTTCATCACTGTGCGGGACTTCTCTTTAGCATTCTCATCATCAGTGTTCTCATCATCTAAAGCAATGAGTATTATGCGATGGTAACGTCTTCAGAAAGATACACATCCTGAATCAGGTGAAACAACGTCACCCCTTCCGAAAACTCTCTTTGGAACGTCTTACGCCCTGAAATCAGGCCGCACCCACCCGCTCGTTTATTAATCACCGCCGTCCGAATCGCCTGAGCAAAATCATTCTCACCCGACGATCCCCCAGAATTAATCAGGCCCGCCCGCCCCGCATAGCAGTTCAGCACCTGGTACCGCGTCAAATCAATCGGGTGCTCGCTCGTCAGCGCTGAATACACCAAATCACTTGTCCGACCATAAGGCTTACCGACTGCGTCGGATACCGCTTGGTAGCCACCGTTGTTCTCGGGTAGCTTTTGCTTGATAATGTCTGCCTCAAGGGTCACGCCGAGGTGGTTGGCTTGCCCCGTTAGGTCCGCCGCGGAGGTGGTAGTCCTTATCCTGCTTAAACACATCATTGCGCAAGTAGCACCACAAAATAGTGGCCATACCCAGCTCATGGGCACGGGCAAAGGCCTGACTCACCTCCTGAATTTGCCGGGTAGACTCCGGCGAGCCAAAGTAAATAGTCGCCCCCACCGCAACGCCCCCCAAATTCCAGGCTTGTTCTACCGAAGCAAACATCACCTGATCGTAGGCTTTGGGGTAGCTCAGCAGCTCATTGTGATTGAGCTTAACGATAAAAGGAATTTTGTGCGCGTACTTGCGAGAAGTCATGCCGAGTACGCCTAATGTCGTAGCCACCGCATTGCAGCCCCCAGCAATCGCCAGCTCAATAATGTTCTGCGGGTCAAAATACATCGGGTTTGGCGCAAACGAAGCCGCGCCCGAATGCTCTATCCCTTGGTCCACCGGCAAAATAGACAGGTATCCCGTATTCGCTAAGCGACCCGTGCCGTACAGCTGCTGTAGGCTGCGCAACACCTGAGGGGCGCGATCGCTCTGCTCAAAAATTCGAGTCACCCAGTCCGGCCCCGGCAAATGTAGCTGGCTTTTATCCACCTTGGCCTGATGAGTTAGCAGGCTTTCAGCCTCATCCCCCAGCCAGGACGCGATCGAGCGATCGCGACTTGAATCGGAAGACTGATGGCCAGAGGACTGCGTGCCAAAGGACTGCGTGCTGGACGTCGCCAATTTGGGAACCATAGTCGTCACCTAGTAAACTATCAATGCATCGTTCGCTATTTTTTCCACAGGGTAGCGCGGTCGTTAAAGACGCCGCCTCTTCCTTTTGGGAAAAACCTCTTCCTTTTTTGGGGAAAGCCTCTTCCTTTTGAGAAAAGAATTATATTCCTCATAGGCCAGACAGATAAAGGATTAGCGGACAAACAACAGCAGGGTAGCGTCAGGCAATTTTATTAAAAATTCCTGACAGCGATAAAGAAACGTGTTTTTTTAATAAACATATTCCACAGAAAACCTCCTGCTATGTTTGATGCGATAAAGAGCGAGTCTTATATTAATTCTCAAGAGAGTGGACTATCCAGCAGCAAGTCAGTTCTAGCTGAAGCTGGTTCCTTAGCAGAAATCGGTCAAATTCAATCGGGCCTACCGGGCCAAAGCCTTCCTATCGAAGAACCGGCTGATATTTCAGCCTTCTTACAGTCTTCTGTCCTAGAAAGCTTGCAGAGCAAGCTGCTCACTAGCCAGGTCGGCGCGCTCGTTGCCAATGAGTTTGACCTAAAGGACTTAGCAAAGCCTGGAAGTCGGCTTTTGCAAGCACTCGAAAAGGGTAAAGACGCGCTCCTAACCGGTGGACAAAACACCGTCGCCATTGATGCCAAGTTTGAAGCGGCCTGGGAGCAGGCGATCGCAACATTAACAACCGCTGCGCCTGAAACAGAAGCTCAGCTTCAAGCCGCCTTGGGCGAGCAGTGGACCGCCCAAAACATCACACAAGTGATTATAGACGGTATCAGTGAGCTCAAGCTTGAGCGACTGCCGGTTGAAACCCTACAAGCAAAAGGCGCTTTCGCCGCCGAAACCCAAACCATTTACCTCGCTGACGACTGGGCCAGCACTCAGTCTCTAGAGGCCGTCGTAGACGTACTGCTAGAAGAAGTCGGTCACTTTGTTGACGACCAGTTTGGCAAAACATTCGGCACTGCCGACACCGCAGGTGATGAAGGCGCCATTTTCTCTGCCTTGTTGCAAGGCAAGCCGCTCACCCCAGCCGCCCTGGCAGACCTACAGGCAGAAAACGACCAAGGCACCATTACCCTAGGTCAGCAGGTTATTGATGTAGAGCGCGCCAGCCTGGACCAAGCGAGTCTAGACAGTGCCGTTGGCACCTTCACCGCCAACAATACCGGCGAGGTCTTAATTGACTACACATTTGACGGGGGCTCCTACAAGGGCGAGCTAGCCGTATTCAGCCTAGAGGACATGGGCGGTTTGGAAACAGACGCCTTTGTGCAAGAGGCCGCTAGGCGAGCGCTCAGCGGTGGCACCAACGGCCAAATTGTTGTTTCCGATAAAACGCAAGGGGCACAGTTCTCTGGAGAGCTAGGAGAACGTGACTTTAATGAAGGTGAGACCGCCAGCACCCAAGTCGTTAAGTTCGCGCCCAACACCAAATTCGCCTTTATGTTTGTTGTTAACGGCACTATTCTTGACGCCGCCAATGGCCAAGAAGAAGCGCTGTTCTCAATTGCAGAACACAATCCCGATGGCGAAGTTTACCTTGGCCAAGCTGCTGACGGCATCTTTGGCATGGAAGACTTAAAAAGAGGCGAAGGCGACGATGACTTTAACGACATTGTCTTCGAGGTGAAAGGCGCAACGGCTGAAGTCACTGACATTAAAGAGCTGTTTGCGGCTGGCAAAAACTGGCTCAATGAGGCCGACGCCCAGGCATTTTTAACACCCTCGACGATTTCTGGTGAGCTCACACCTGAAACGCCAACGAGCTTTGCGCCTGAGGCTCCAGCCAACCAGGACACTGACAAAAACCAGGATATTGACAAGCCAATCCTCAAAATACCTGAGGAGAAGCCCGCAGATGAAAAGCCAATACTTGAGAAGCCTGTAGAAGAAGAACTCATCATCAAAACGCCCACTGACCAAAAGCGTGATGAAACCCCTACTACCGAGAAGCCATCAGAGCAGGAAAAGGCACCCGTCGTTGTGGCCAAGCCACCGGTAGAGGAGAAAAAAGAAGAGCCCGTTGTTGTCGCTAAACCACCGGTAGAGGAGAAAAAAGAAGAGCCTGTTGTGGCCAAGCCAGCGGTAGAGGAGAAAGAAGAAGAACCCGTCGTCATCGTCAAACCAGTCGAGGAAGAAGAGGAAGAGAAGAAGACCCCTGTTGTACAGCCCACGACACCTAGCGGGGGCTTTAACAGCGATATCTCGACCACGGTGGCCAAATTCGACGCTAGCTTCAGCGAGGCAGAAATTATTAAGCGGGGTGCCAACAGCGTGAAAATTGGCACTCAAACTATCTACATTGGTACGCAGCAGGTCTCACCTATCAACCAAAACCCTATTATCCGTAGCTACGATCCGGTGAACCCTAAAAACAATTGGGTACGAACCGATATTGAAACGACGGGCACAGATGGCCGTGGATTAGGACTGGTATGGACCGGGAAAGCACTGTACGCCGTCTTTAGCGTAGATGGGACGCAAGGAACACCTAGCCAAGACTTCCGGCGAGCCACGGGTGGCACCACTCAAAGCTGGCTGAAGAGCTACGGTAGTGGCGGCGGCACCAAAATTGCAGTCCTCGGCCAAATAGATCCTTCTAGCGGCACGCTGCTCAAGGCCGCCCACCTTTCTGCGGTACTCTCTAGCGGAAAAACCAACGCCCTCAGCGTGAAAGGCATCACTGTTAACGGCGCAGGGAACTTAGTGGTCAAAGCTCAGTCGTTCTCTAACCCTCGCCGCCCCGACGGTAAGCCCCTAACCAAGAATGCGGGGAACACCGCAAGCGGACCTTTTGACTATACGTTAGAGATTACGTCTGACTTGTCTAAGGTGGTTCGCACGTCCGCCCCAGGATGGTCCTAAGCTAGCGTCACACCAAATTGCAAGACGATTAGAGACTAGCGAAAGCAAAAGAGACCCTGTAGGTTTTCTCTTTTGCTTTCGCTGTAAAGACTATAGTTAAGAGACAGTGTTTATTTAAGAGACAATGTTCTCTGTGCTTTGTCCGTGACGATTCCTTCTCAACATTCTGTTTTTCAAGGGGGTTCTCAGGGCGTTCCCCAGGACGTTCCCCAGGGCGTTCCCCAGGGCATTTCACCTAGTTTGAGCGAAGCTTTTGTGGCCCTAGCAAGTACTCAGCTAGACCTCCAAGTCGGCTTCTACCAAGCTTTTCTTGCGATCGCACCCAGGCCTCACACCCCTACCTACGCCGAATTCAACATCAGCGGACTACGACTCGCTATTTTTACGCCCAATGTACACAACGCCGCAGAATTTTCCGCAGCCAGCAGTGGGCCAATGAGCTTGTGCTTAGAAATAGATGATTTGGCAGGTGCGATCGCCCACCTTACCGCCATTGGCCACCCACCCCCGCAAGAGAGTATGCACACCTCCCACGGCCAAGAGATTTACGCCTACGACCCCGACGGCAATCGACTGATTTTGCATCAGAGCAAAAGAGAATAATGAACAGCAGAGTAATGCACTCACCGGCAACCGTTCATCAGTCCGCGTTCCGCATTTTCACCACCGCCTGCCGAAAGCCTAAAACCACCAAAATATTAGAGAGCGTTAAAAACAGCTCCGCGCTCCCGTGCAGCCAATCCACATCGGCTAGTTCTGCGCCGTAGGCTTGCTTGGCATATATCCCAGCCGGAATCGTCACCGCAACAAAAACCAGCAGCACATAAAAGCCAATAAGTGCCAGCCGAGGGGTCTGCTTCGACTGGCTCAAAAACCACAAAAACCCTAAATAGGGAAACAGCGACACCGCAAATAAAGACTCCTTACTCATGCCGCAGGCCCTCCGTTACGCAATGGGCTTTGCGGTTGGCCATCCGCAAGCTGGGCGTCGTTACGCCTGGGCGATACCCGACTCGGCAATCCCTTGGACTGCTTCCAAATCCACCAGGCCGCTGCGCAAGCAGTGCAGTTTCCCACAACGGTCATCGCCGCTTGCAAAGTCACCAGCCAGCTCAGCGCCGTTGAATTATCAAAAAAGTGCCAGGTGCAGGCGCACATTGCGCTAATTAGCGCAGGCAACATGCCAAACGAAAGGGCTCGCCAGGCCAAGTGTCCACTGACCTCTGCGTATTGCCAAATAAACCAAATCGCAGCGATCCACTCCAGCACGCTGGAGACATGGACAATCCAAGTCGGAATCGAAAGAGCATGCATAGGGGTTGAAGGTCTTCGTTCTTCTGTATTCTAAAGATTAATCGGGCGCGACTGACCAAAAGGCAAAAAAACTATGCGAGCAGTGTTGTGTGGCTACTATGGCATGGACAATGGTGGCGATGAAGCCCTGCTGGCCTCGCTTTTGCAAATGCTGCCCGAGCAGGTGACCCCCATTGTGCTCTCGGGCAATCCAGCCCAAACGCGCGATCGCTTCGGCGTAGAAGCCGTTCCTCGCAAGTCGTTTGGCGCAGTCTTTGCAGCCCTACGCCGCGCAGACGCGTTTATTTGGGGCGGTGGCAGCCTCATGCAAGATGCCAGCAGCGCCCTCAACCCGGTGTACTACGGCTCGCTCATGCTGCTCGCCCAGCTCATGGACCTCAAAACCATCGCCTGGGCTCAAGGCATTGGCCCCTTAAATAAGCCCTTTAGTCGCTGGCTCACTCGCATGGCCCTGGCAAACTGCACCCAGGTCAGCGTCCGCGATCGCAATTCCGACGCACTCTTAAACAAATGGAATCGCCCCTGCCTACTCGCCCCCGATCCAGTGTGGGGGCTAGCGCATCAGCCCGTCCCAGGACTGTGGGAGTTACCCGCACCCAGAGTTGCGATCGCCCTTCGCCCTCACAAGCATCTCACCCAGTACCGGCTCGAAGCGATTGCCCAGGCGATCGCCGCCTTCCAAAAGGCCACAGAGGTCTGCATCGTCCTAGTGCCCTTTCAGCCCAGCCGCGACTTAGCCATTGCCCAATTCATCGCCAACCATCTCGAAGCCCAGCAAAGCGGCACCTATCAAATCTATTGTCTAGAGCAGCCCGAACAACTCAAGGGCCTCTTTCGCGGCGTAGAAATGACCATCGGCATGCGCTTCCATGCCCTAGTCATGTCCGCCGCTGAGGGCTGCCGGAGCTTTGCCATCAGCTACGACCCCAAAGTAGACGCCTTCGCCCAAAATCTTTCACTAGAAGGCTGGGACCTATCGCCTACGCCCGCTGTGCTACCCCCTATACCCAGCGACCCACAGGCTATCTGTAAAACCTGGCTAGAGTTCTATGTCAATGGGGAGGTGCTTTCACCACCACAGATTCAATCCCAGGTAGACCGGGCTTTTATGCACAAAGATCTGTTGGCCGAAGCCCTATTGAATTGACGTCAGCGCTGCCAAGCCTCTATATGAAACCCGCTATATGCCAAGCCTCTATATGAAACCCGCTATATAAAGCCCGACCTCTGGTAAAACCATTAGTCTGATGAAACCATTAGTCTGATAAAACCATTAACCTGATGAAACCATTAGAGCTAGGCATCTAGTAGAGCTAGGCACTGGGTTTTGATCACAAAAGAATTTAGGTCTCTGAAGCTGCGCATTTGACCAGGCCAGCGGTATCTAATGTGACATCCTGTAACAAATACCCGGAGGCTGTGTTCACCGTACGGTAGGTTTCATCGTTATTTACACGGAATTTATCGATGTTTTTTGTTTAGCCCTACAGTTATTTGACTTTCTGTGCTACTACTTTAGGGAGCCATTTTTTAGGGTGCCCATGCCCTCTACTGAATGACCCCATTTTTAAGCCTTTTTCCCAAACTCACCAGCCTCAGCTTTTTGGCGCGGCTAGTGTCCTTCAAAATCTTGGTTTGCAATCTCTGCAATCTTTCCTTATAGATATGAGCGATAATCAGTCTCCTCAAAATCCTTCCGAACCTCAGCCCACGTCAGCCAGTCCCCGCGAATCCGCCGTCGAAAGCCAAAGCCAAAGCCAAAGCCAAAGCCAGGGTGAACGCCAAATCCAAGGCACGCTGCCGGGTGTCGCCCCTTTCGATACGCAATCGGCCACTATTGAATCGGCTGCCATGTTTGAAGCAGCTGCTTTTAAAGCCACTGAGATAGAAGGATTTGAAGACGACCGACTAGGCGCTGGCAGCCCACCGAAGACAGACAATTTAGAAGAAGACGTCTGGGAGACGCTAAACTTACCTGGCACCATCGATCAAATCTCAGATCAAATCTCAGCGAGTGAACCGGCCGATTTCGCCCCTGTGAGCACCGAGACTACCACCAAGACTCCGCTTAATACGGCAAAAGCCCCAGCAGAAACCGAGCGCGAAAACGAGCTGCTTAAGCTCATCCACGATCTGAATGAATGCAACGACGTTCTTCTCTCACGGGTCGCACAGCTAGAAGGCGATCTAGAAAAGTCCCAGGTCGTACTCAAAAACGAAGTGGAAAAAGCCACGTTTGCTCAGGAGAAAATGGCTAAGCAGGTTTCTGCTGAACAGGCCAGTGTCCAGCAGGTGTCACAAACTGCGCAGCAGCAAGTTGCAAAACTGGTCAGCAAGCTAGAGACCAACGAACAAGCACTCAGTCGCCAGCAGCTGATTAACGAAAATCTTCAAACCGAGCTGACGAACACGCAAGAGCGTATTACGCAGCTAGAGCGCGAATGTGCGCTGATTTCTCAGCAGCACGCCGACGAGGCCCAAGCCAGACTAAAAGCCGAAACGACTAGCCGAGATTTGAGGTCGCGCCTCCAGCGACAGCAGCGCTACACACTGCAGTTCAAAGCGGCCCTGGAAAAATCTCTCACAGTCAGTGCACGGCCAACCTCTAGTACATCTGCTACAAGCACAAGCCTGCCACAAACGGTTGCCTTCAACAGCCCCGCCGCTGTCACCATGCCCAAAGCACAGCACATTATGCCCTGGGCTTCTAATACCACCGCATTCCAAGGCATTGATCCTCATTTAGAAACGCTCATTCGCAATGCGGGCAAGCCTACTGGCGACATCACGCCGCCTTCTAGCAAAAGCACAGCCCCAAATGCATCCGCTGTTCCAAACAACCATGAAAAAACAGTCTTAAACGACACGCCTGCAGTTGATCCTGCTGCCGAAGCCCAGCTATGGCAGGATTTAGAGCGGGTTATGAACAGTTCTGCCACAGAAGGCGCGGCGACAGAAGACGCGGCGACAGAGGACGCTGTAAAAACGGCAGCTAAAACAGCCTCACCTCATCAAGCTGAAAGAGCACCTAACAAGATTGAAATAAAAGAGACCGTTGCTGAAGTCATCGAATCTTCTGACATCCGTTCTCTAGATCAACAAAACGCTGTCAGAGAGCCTGTATTGGAAAAGAGCGCGCCGGACAAAGCGCCGTCACCAGCAAAAAAGGCCAAAATACCCAGCTTTCAGGTTCCAAAGCTGAACTGGCAAGGCGCTGCCACGCGAAAATCACCAGCACCAACCGCATCCGAGGACGCTACTCCTACAACGGCTACTCCTGCAACTAAAGCATCATCTACAGATACGCAGCGCCTGCCAGAAAGCGTCTTTACTGAGCCATCTCCCTGGGGTAAACCCCTTTCTACAGACAGTCCCTCAGCCGTTATTACCGGTAGCCAGATACCCACGCCTACAGAAGCGATTCCCGACATCACAATGGCTGCAACGAACGCAACAACAGCCGATACTCAGATCGCGCCTATTGCACAGCCATTAAAAGCCAAAAAGAAAGTCAGCTCCATGGCCGCAGTGGAACTGCCCACCTTCGAAACCGCTAAAGCCGGTAGTTTCAAACGCTAAGACGTTTTCTGGCTGGATAGTTCAACTGGATAGCTCAACTGGATAGTTCAACAGTTTTCATCAATAATTTTCACCAAGTAAAAGGCCCGATAGGTTTTAATCAACCTACCGGGCCTTTTTGTATGACTTGTTTTTATTAGCTAGGGCCTCAATGTGCTTGCCACTGAGGCCCTAGTGAAGATCCGTTAGTATTCTCGTCAGTGAGGAGAGTCGCTATCGCCCATCGCCATTTGAACAACCGTCGGTTGACCTTCATCATCGTGGTACTTGTTAGCCCATTGGCTAATGAGCTCGTCTAGCTCATCAAAGGCGGTTTCTCGCTTATCACTAGGAATGTTCAATTCCTCCAAGATTCGGCGAGTCCCTTGATGGGAGTTAGCCCACTCACGCATGAGGCGAAAGTAACGGGCGGTATCGTCCATCATGGTGTATGTTCTTTCCTCTTCTCCAACCGGAGAGTAGGACGCCCTAGTCAGCGCATAAAAGGGCATACCTCCAATAGGAGAATCAATCCGCGCCACCGTGCCCGCATAAATTAGGCGACGTCTGATGTGCTCAGCAAGAGCATCGCTCAGGTTCATACGCCGCTCTTTAGGGAGGTTTTCCTGAGAGCGAGAGTGGAGAAAGTCCACTAGCTCCATAAACTGGAAGCCCGTGAGCAGCTGAGCATCGGGTAGCGGCTCGGGCAGGTTAGCAGCTTTGAGCTTGACTTCTACCTGGCGCTTTTCTTCAGAGCTAAGATTGGTTCCCGGTACGCGGAACTCACCGGGTTTCCACTGGTACTTATTGAGCCAGACGTGGGGTAGCTGAATCAAATAGCCCGGCTCTTGAGAACCCAGCATCTTCAGCAGCTTGCCTTCGGTGAGGGCGGCCTGCATCTCTTCGACGATGGCCTTCACCCGCTTGGGCTCAATGTGGTGAAGATGCCCCGTCATGCGGAGGTTTTTCTTTTGCTCTACATAGGTGGTGTAGATAGCGCATTTGGCTGCCGTTGCTGCTGCATCTAAAAAGGCACCATGGCGATGGCCTCCGGTGCACATGGCGCTAAAGGCCAAGTACATCATGATTTCATCAATAGCGCTGGGTTCTAGTTTTTTTACTAAATCGGTGTTGCTAGTCATCAAAACGTCATCAAGCGGAAATGCTTAATATATAGAATGCACAGAAAACGGATGGGCGGGTTTAGCCTCAGGCCCATGGCAGATCCGATTGGCCAGCGTTGGCTATTTGATAAAACAGCTACTTGCTTAAGGGCAGATGTTGAGTGAAGCAAGGCGCTTCTAAAATGCCATTAAAAATGCTTGCCTTTAGACCATATTCTACACCTGTTCTACCCGAGTGTAGAGAGACCATTGTCAAAAACTATTCCCTATTGAAGGGTTTAGTTATTTTTATATTGCTACTAAGGGATAACCCTATAAATACCCAAATGAGCAGGTCAAGTTCGCGCGTGTAGAAACACTTGCGATCGCACCTCACAAAACACACTAAGTCATGAGTTCTGTGAGCCAAATAAGGTCAGTAGACGATTGAGACCCTTTGAAGCGGTAGAACGCGATATGAAAGGCGCTGAAAAATAGGTGTTTACAGCGCTTGAGGGCGAATACGACCACTGCCTCGATGGGCAAGGGGCCCTTGGTCGCGGTAGTCATCTTCGCTGTCGGTATAGGCTGCGCTCTTCTGGTTGTCTGGCGTCTCGTCTAAGCGACCGCTACCTCGGTAGGAGACGTCAACAGCTTCGGTGGTAGCTGACTCCGAAGAAATGGGGAGCCCATTTTGCAAAGTCTCTACGCCGTGGGAGAGGATGCCTGTGGCACACGAAACGGCCATAAGGCCGCCAAGCAGGTAGTGATGAGAAGTCAGCATGATTGCTAGGTGATTTCCAAGTCGTTATTCACTGTTACGTTGTCGGGCCATGAAGTCAGGACAAACTATGTGAAGAATTGATGGGCTCACAGCGACTGAATTTGCTCGCAAAGTATCCATTTTCCAGCTGGATTCCACATACCTAGAACACGGACTTGTTGCCGGTCAAATACATTGGATAAACGCTCCGTAATTTCCGATCTAACTGTTACTAGAAGCAGGCGTTTTGGGAGCATCTTCATAGTAGTTTGATAGAGTTCGTAGTTTCCTTCATCTGTACAACACAATTCGCCAATTACGGAGAGGCTATTGCTTTTTACCTCCGTGATTTCTGTTTTACGTTCGGAAGAATCTTTTTCAGGGGGGTTCTTATCAGAAGAGTTTTCCTTAGCAGAGGCCGATACAGAGGAAATGACGCTAGCGGGATTAGTTTGCACGGAAAATGGATGATAGCCGCTGGTTGGATAGGTCTCTGGATGGGTGAGGTAGTGCTGTTGAATACGCTGCCAATCGGGATGGTCGGGCGCAATATTAAACAGTGGAATAACAGCAGCCGGGGCAGTTGGGTCTGTAATCAAGGCGGTTTGCAGCGATCGCACCCCACCGTTCGTACTCAAATCTCTAGGCCAGCAGCCTTGCTCTACACACAGCGCGGCGGCCATGCCAGCTGCCTGACCAATCCCAAGCACCACAGGCTGCAAACGCGTTGCACCATTGGCAATGTGGGACACTGAAATATTTTTTTCACACACAAGCAGGCCATCAATCGCCTGGGGAACGAGTGCTTCGTAGGGAAGGGTAAAGGGTGTGCCGGTCCAGCGCCCGCCCCAGCGAATGGCTTTGGGTGCCAGCGGCATTTCAAAACCGGGGTAGTGATGGTCATTCGGATAGTTGCCAAAGGCGATCGCACTCATATCCCCCGCATCGCTCACCGGCAGCGTCGCCACCTGCCCACCAGCAACTGGCAAAATATCTTGCTCACTCACGGTCGCAAGGCCAATAAGTCTGCGGCTTTCTCGGTAGTACGGCATCAGCGCAAAAGCACCGCCAGGAGAGCTTTTAATCTGTGGAAACAGCTCGTAAGCAAGGCCGTATCGCCGCCCCAGCTTTTGTTGAATGTAGCGAGAAAAAGACTGGCTATGCCACCGGGCTTCCCGACCGTATTGCGCTCTAGCCTCGTCCGAGTCAATCAGTCTGTGGAGCCCCTCACCATAGTCATTGCCCTGATGCGGCCAGTTAATCATCAGTCGGTTATCAGGCAATCGACCGTAGTTTAGGCAATGTTCTCCAGCAGTACATTCTCCATCCCTGCACTGTGCCCAGGCACCTTCAAAGCAGCTATCCGGTGAGATCTGGGGCGGTGGCTGAATAACAGGCGCATCTGCTTTGCCGTAGTCCTCCATCAGAATCACCCAAGTCGGTGACTGCACCGGATACTTTTGCGTGATGGCAAATAGCGGATCGGCTGGATCGGTAAGTGACACTGGCGCACTGGGTTCCGCCCAGACCGATTGAGTTTCCCAGCCCCAGCGGTAGGGAACGTCTGCGAGCGCGAGCAAATCGCCCAGCTCAGTACCATCGATGGTGATAGTCGCCTGCACTATCAGCGACTCGAACCGTACGCCAACAATACAGCTACCTTGCTGCAATACCTCACGCGGCGTTTGCCCACTGACCCATTTCAAATTAGGCAGGCCACTCACCCAATCGGCAAAAACCTGTGCACCAACGGCCGGATTGTACGTGAAAAAACTCACCCAGCCGTTGTCTAGTCCACCGGGATGTCTTTGTCTGAGGGCCTTTAAAAAATCGCCCCAAATCCCCGTTTGAAAAGCGGCAAGCTCATTACCATCTGGCGCAGAAACGCCTGCGGCAGTGAGCATCCCACCCAGCCAGGGCAGCTCGGAAACTAACACAACACTGGCACCGCGCCGCGCGGCTTGAATGGCAGCGGCCGTGCCGCCCGCACCGCCCCCCACAACCAGGACATCTGCTGTGATTACGTCCATATCGCCCGCATAGGTATAGAGAGTGAGCAGTCGTTGCGCTTACGTGTAGCTGCTGACATCTTCCCCACAGTCATCCGCAAGATAGCAAAGCGCGCGAAAGCGAAGCCCGACCAGCTGCTCGTATAGGGGGTTGAGCTTACACATCGGTGGAATGTGAATAACTTTACGGCCAAACAGCTTCACGTCTCGCTCAAAGGGGCATTGGGAAGGGACCAGCTTACACACAAATCGAGCCAGCCGCGGATCGTCAACGCTGAGCTTATCGAGCCAGTCACGGGCGGGTTTGAGCGGATCAATCCCTGATTTTTCAGCGGGCGGCTGGAGAGCGCTAGCCGCGCCTGAGCTGGTATCAGCGGCAGGCATATCAGGGGCACTCTCTGCCGCATTTTTGAGGTGAGACAGCGTTGAGCGCAGGGTCGATAGCGCATCAGCATCGAGCGAAAGCGCTTCGGCAAATTCCATAATTTGCTCATCTTCGGGCTCTGAATAAACGCCGTCTGCCAAAGCGACCATAACGGCCATTCTCAAAAAGTTTTGAGCAGCTGCATCACTCAGTTCTAGGGCCACTAAGGCCGCTGGCTCTATCGGCTCTAGCGTTGCAAAATCAATGCTGGGCGCAAATTCAGATTCCACCATCGTGTGAATCATCGACTTTTCAACATCGTCAAACTGGCCGTCGGCCCAAGCGACGGTGAGCAGGCCACGCAGCCAAGTTTGAATTTGCGCAGGGCTATAGGGACTCTCTGCTGACGGCGCGGCCGCCGAGTTAGAAAGCGGTAAATCGGAGGTAGAGTCTTGCACGGCAGAAGTCATAGGTCTTCAGCAAATAACAATATATAGAAGATATTTGAAACTAAGAATAGCGACTTACTGATCTATATTTCAGCCTATTTGTCTTTAGTTCTGCATATTTTCTGATCTGAGAAGCGCCGATCAATACAGACTCAAGCCCTGCGTCGAACAATATCTTTCCATTCGGAGCCTGTTTTGCCGGTGACCACCCAAAGGAGCGATCGCACCCCATCTCGAACTTCTCTCAGGGCCGTTTCGGGCCGTTCGGGATCGGCTTTGGCCGGAATCGCCACTGGCTTAAAGCGAATGCCCTGAGAGCCCAGCACAATTTGGGCCACAATGCTGGCCCGACGCATGTGATAGTCCGATGTGATTAGGTACACCTCAGTGACTTCTCGGTCTTTGAGTTTGTCAACCAGGGTCGTAAAGTTCGTGACTGTATCAACAGCGCTGTAGTCTAAAATCCACTGTTCGTTAGGGACCTCGGCCCGGTCGAACACCCATCTCGCGTACTCAGGGTTGCTGCCAGAGGAGACCCAAATTTTGACCTCGGGATGATTTTTCGCAAACTGCGCAGCAAACTGCTCACGCTCGGGGGCACCGCCCAGCACAATCGCAAACGCAGGATCCAGCAGGCTTTGCTGATAGCGAAGGTAGGCAATCCCCGCAAATGGCGTCGCCGTAATGAGTAACCCGGTCCATAGAAAACGTTCCAATCGGCTTGGCCCCAGCCCAGATTGGCGATGCCGTAAGCCGTTTTGAGAATCGTGACGAAGCAATCTCTCTCGTTTAGTTTGCATAGATGGAGAAGTGCACGGCTCAGGAAAAGCTCTAGATGACTAGCGACAAGTGACTAGCGACAGATGACTAGCGACAGATGACTGGCGGTAAATGACGCTGACCTATGCACTAGATCATAGGATAGTTTTTACGCGTCAGGAAAAGATTGGCGATCGCGGCTTTCATCCAACGTCAGCAACAGCAGGTATGACAGGCACGCACTGGGCCTCAGAAAATATCAACAAAAGATTAAAATAATCAGCCGTAGGGCTCATTCAGACTTCCCACGGCTGATTATTTTTCATCAAATCATAGCGTTCGGCCTATAGCGTTCGGTACAGCGTTCGGCCTACAGCGTTCGACACTTTGCTATGGGTTGGTTTTAAGTCGCAAGCAGGCCAAAGCACTACGCGCCAACAGCGCGCTATACCTGACCTGGCAGCGCACCTACCTGACCGCGCCCTATACCTGAACAGCTTGCTGAGCCGAGCCGTTTTGCACACTGTCCTCATTGAACTGCACCTTAGCCAGCATGTCTCGCAGGTAGTCGCCTTCAATCACTTCTTCTTTGAGCAGCAGCTGAGAAATGTCCTCTAGTAAGTCGCGATTATCACGCAAAATAGCAAGGGCCCGCTGATGCGCTAACTCCACAATGCTCTTCACTTCGGCATCAATCGCCTTGGCCGTTTCGTCGCTGACCATGCGGCGAGCATTGGGCGCAGCGCCATTGTCCAAAAAGGTGTTTTGCTTAGCGCGATCGTAAGCCAGCGGTCCCAGCACCTCGCTCATACCGTAGCTGGTCACCATTTGCTCAGCCACATCCGTCGCCCGTTGCAGGTCATTTGCGGCCCCTGTGGTAATCGAGCCAAAAACGACTTCCTCTGCTGAGCGCCCACCAAGCATGGTGGCAATCTGACCTTTCAGCTCCGCCTCGTCTCGCAAAAAGCGATCTTCTGTCGGTAGCTGCAAGGTGTAGCCCAGCGCCGCCATCCCACGAGGCACAATGGAAATTTTTTCAACCTGATCGGAACCGGGCATCGCTGCACCGACTAGCGCATGGCCCACTTCGTGGTAGGCCACAATTTCCTTTTCCTTATCATTGAGAACGCGGCTGCGCTTTTCAAGCCCTGCCACGACGCGCTCAATGGCCTCAGCAAAGTCCTGCTGCTCCACCGCCTCCCGGTGATTGCGCGCGGCCAGCAGGGCGGCTTCGTTAACTAGGTTAGCCAGGTCAGCACCCGCAAATCCGGGGGTGCGGGTTGCGATCGCCTTTAGGTCCACGCCCTCAGCCAGCTTCACTTCTGTCGCATGAATGTTCAAAATCGCCTCTCGGCCTTTCAAATCAGGTCGATCCACCAGCACCTGACGGTCAAACCTGCCGGGCCGGAGCAACGCCGGATCGAGGGTCTCGGGTCGGTTGGTCGCTGCCAGCACAATAATGGTGTCTTCACCCGCACCAAAACCATCCATCTCGGCCAGTAACTGATTGAGCGTTTGCTCGCGCTCATCATTCCCGCCGTAAAAACCGCCCGAAGCACGTGACTTACCGATCGCATCTAGCTCATCAATAAAAATAATGCAGGGCGCCTGCTTTTTCGCCTGCTCAAACAAATCGCGCACACGAGAAGATCCCACACCCACAAACATCTCAATAAATTCCGAACCTGAAATGCTAAAGAACGGCACACCGGCTTCACCAGCCACTGCTTTAGCAAGTAGCGTTTTACCCGTTCCCGGCGGCCCCACCAGCAACACGCCTTTTGGAATCCGCGCGCCCAGATCAGTAAATCGCTTTGAATTCTGCAGGAAGTCAACAATTTCGACCAGCTCAGTTTTAGCCTCATCCACACCGGCCACGTCGGCAAAGGTCGTTTTGGTGTCTTCGTCTTCTACATACACTTTGGCGCGGCTTTTCCCAATGGAGAATATTCCGCCCTGCGAGCCTTGGCCACGCATTAAAAAGAGTCGCCACACAGCCACAAAAATCAGCGGCGGCACAATCCAGCCCAGCAGATTGGTAAACCATGCGCTGCCAGACGGCGGCGTTGCCGAAAACTCTACACCGTTATCCTGCAACATCGTCGGCAAATTCAGGTCAAAAACGGGGTTGGTTTCATATACCGCGCCACCAGCCTCTAGCTGATACTGGATCTGCTTTTCACCCACTTTGGCATTAGTGACCCGATGCGCTTTTACCTGGGAGATAAATGTGCTGTAGGGAACCCGTTCAGCGGTCTGGCTAAACGAGGTCGGCAAAAAAGTGCTGATCACCAATACGGCGGTGATGGCGATAAATATCCAGTTGGCCGTTTTCTTCTGCTGCGGACTTTTATCCTTAATGGGCATACAGCTACTCGCTTATCTTCCTTATCCAAATACGATTTTGATACCCGTATCCTAACAAGGGTCACGATCAGCTAGCGATCCCCTCCGTGGCGTAATTTCCGTAATGTAAACACACAAGTTACGCCACAGGTTATGTTCCACCGGCTATCTCACAGGCCACATCACAGCGCAGGCCATCCAATGACAAACCTCAGCTCTCGGCACGAATTTCATCTAATTTTGCTTTCACAGCCTGGATGTCCTGCCACATTAACCACTTAGGCTTGCCAGGTTCACGGGAAGGGTTGCGTAGCAAGTACGCGGGATGCAAAATCGGCATGCACTGACGGCCTTCCCATTCAATCCAACTGCCGCGAATTTTGGTAATGCCCCTTTTTTCGCTGGGGATAATACCCTTCACTGCCGTCGCACCCGTCAACAGAATGATCTTAGGATCGACCAGGCGAATTTGCTCTAGGATGTAGGGCTTACAAGCTGCAATCTCAGGTGCCAAAGGGTTACGGTTGCCAGGAGGACGGCACTTAACAATATTGCAAATGTAAACGTCTTTTTCGCTGTCGAGGCGGACAGCGGCGAGGATTTTTTCGAGCAGCTGTCCGGAGCGCCCGACAAAAGGAAGCCCTTGCTCATCCTCTTGCTGACCAGGCCCCTCACCAATAATCATAATCGGGGCGGTAGGGTTGCCTCGGCTAACCACGACGTTTGTGCGAGTTTCTGCCAGTCCGCAGCGCTGACAGCTTTTGCAGTGTACGGCTAAAGGCGCTAGTGAATCGTAGGTGCCTGCTGGGATAGGGACTTTGGCGCTGGTCGGAATGTTAGCCGCATCGAAGTCGGCAGGGGGTGGCGTGGCTTCGACACCGCTGGCGCTGAAGAGATCGATCTGGTCAGGCATGAACTAGGGATGTAAGGGGCATTTAGCTACCAGTTTAAAGCTAAAGCTGACGGGCAATGGCCGCACCCGCAATGTTTTATGCCTTTAGGGAGATTGGGATAGCAAAAGACACTTGTCTGGATGCGGTGCCCCCAATCCCCCTAATTTCCCCAATCTCCCCACACCACTGCCCCTGAGAGTAAACACTGACGCTTCACCAGAGTGGTCCGTCAAAAGTGGCCTGTCAAGAATGGCCCGTCAAGAGTGGCCCGTCAAGATTTGCTGGTAGGTAGTGGTCATACGCCCGGCGATCGCACCCCAGCTGTAGTGCTCTAGCGCGCAGCGCTGCGCATTCTGACCGCGCTGCGATCGCACTGCCGGTGCAGCCAGCGCCGCAGCCAACGAGTCTGTCAGCGAGTCAACCGTTGTACTCACCACCCATCCTGCCTCATCCTGTTGAACGGTGGGCCAAATATGGACCTGATCTGAAATGACCACAGGAATATTGGCCGCCATCGCTTCGGCCACCGCAATGCCAAAATTTTCGTAATAGGAAGGCAGCACAAACAAGTCCGCCGCGCTCAAGATCTGCGCTTTCAACTCACCAGACACAAAACCATTAAGCGTTGCCCACTCCGCCCAATCAGAGGTCTCAATTTGCTTGCGAATGCTCGTCTCGTAGTCTCGATCTTGAGGATTGGCGCCACACAAAAGAAAGTGAAAAGGAGAGTTTTGCCGATGCAACTGTTCTAAGGCAGGCAGCAGCAAATCGAATCCTTTTTTAGGATCGATACGTGACATAAACAAAACAATGGGACGCTCAGGCGGAATGTTGAACCGCTCGCGAATGGCTGCTTGAGCAGGTTCCCTCGCAGGCAAGTCAGGCAGCGCAACCCCCAGCGGAATCACGACATCAGGTGTAGTCACCCCAAAGCGTTCAGAGACTTTAGACTCTAGCTCAGTGGTGAAGTGAATCGCTTCTGCTCCCGCCAGATTCGGCCTTTCTAGCACGCTGGCATAAACCTTCTTAATCTGCTTTTTTTTCTCCAAATCAGCTGGGTCTAGCGTGCCGAGCGGCCGCATTAGATAGGGCAACTTGCGCCACCGACACACCGTTGCCGCCGTGCTGCTCACCGGAGAAAACAACGCATGAATGTGGGCAATGTCGTAATGATGCGCATTGGCCCAAAGCCAGCGAAGTAGGTCACTAGAAAACTTGTATCGCCGAAAAGGCGAACAGCGAAAATAAATAATTTCGTAGCCGTCTTGCCAAACAGGCTCACCTAGCGGCACATCTAGCGGCGCTTCGTCCACATCGCCGTCAGAGTCGGTAGTGATTACGGTAACCTGAGCAACCGCATCCTTGGGCTGCTGCGCCAATGCCGCACTGAGGCCGCGAATCATTTGGCTAGGACCACCGTATACCAGCGAAATAGAAGGAATTATTTGCAGGATTTTCAACGGCTTCATCGGCGGCCACTCTGATAGGGATGTTTAGAAGATGTCTGGATGTGTAGGCAACGCTCAGCCGACACCTCTAAACGAACACTATAGGTCAGCATGACGCCTGAGTTCGCCCGTGTTCATATTGACTTTCAAGGTTGTGCCGCCAGTTTTGATAAAGACAGACTTGCCATCTGAACTCAGCTCGGGAGCCGCTGAAATCCACCAGCCGCTTGTGGCTTGCCGGGTGAGATCCGCTGGCCTCAGGCGAAGTGTTTTTTGAATATCGTCAAAACTGCTCTGCTGAATAATTTCGCCATCTGGAGCAATCAAGGTGACCGCGTGAGGACTGGCGACGTTAATAAATTCATCGAGCAGCAAAACTTGGCCTTGCTCACCCACTAGCACAAACCGAGGGCCGTACTGGTGGGGCAAATCCTGCTCCCAAAGAATACTATCGCCTTGGTAAAGGGTGCTGTTGGCCAAAGGCGTTTCCCAGCGATCTTCTGCTGTAATCACCAGCTGATAGGGCCCGTTAGAAAAGTCTTGGCGGACAGGCGGATGAGACAGACTATCATCTGTGGCCACTTTAATAGTGGCGCGTTCGGCCACTGGCGTTGCCTGTATGTCAGGCTGGCTGGTAGGCGTGACAGCTTGCGAGAGTGCGATCGCCACACCGGCAACGACAACAAGAGGAAATAGGGCTTTTGGCATAACAGGGCCTTTTGCAATGCGCTTTATAAAATCAGGTTAAAGCGTTTTGATAACGGGTGCTCGCACCACTGTGACGGCGCAACTATTTGGCCAATTTTGAGGGCCTGCCCACTGCTAGAAAAACCCGCCTTAAATAAAAGCATGGCCTAGCTATGGGCATAATCTAACTGAGAGCGCCACTGGCTAAAACAATGACTCATGGGCTGTGCTGCGATCGCGCTTAAGTGCCAACAGCGACAGGCCTAATACTGATAAGCCTAAAATGCTTACAGGTTCAGGCACGCTGGAGCGATCAGGCTCTGAGACAAGCGCATTCAGTGCGGCTTGTGAGCCTGTAGCGCTAGCCGCAGATTTTTCTCCCAGGGTAGCTAGGCTATCCAAAAGCTGCGTAATCTCATCAGCGCTGAAGTCATCGGTCAATTCATTTTGATTACTGATTACCCCAGGATTTGCTCGATTGACAAAGCGGCTTTCCTGAATTTTTTTGATCTGGGCAGCGGTCAACACACTCAACCCCGCACCATCTACCCCGATATCTGCCAGTGAGCTGGGAATGTTGCGATCATCACCATCGGTGAGCAAATTATTGGGGCTACCATCGTTAAAAGCATCTCGATGCCTGAGTCCTAAGTTGTGACCAATTTCGTGCGCGAGCGTGTCAATCCGACCCACGCCACCGTTAAAGTCCAAAACCTCATCGCTAATCAATACGCCGTTAGCATCGACCCAAGCCAAACCAAACTGAGTTGCCCCATTCCCACCTTCTATTTCATCTACAAACCAAACGTTGATAGGGCCACTATCCCTGGTTGAATTAGCAGCTCTGCCAAAGTTATCGGTGCTGGCGTCATCTGTTCGACTGAGCTGATAAAATTCAAAGTCGCTTGAGTTGCTATCTGCATTGTAATCAATCGTCAGATACCGAGAGGCGTTCAGCTGCTTTCGGGGTAAAAAGGAGACTTTGAGCTGGGCTTGCTCCAAAATTTTGCGCGTAACATCTTCAAACACATTGAAGCCTGCACACTGACCGCCGTTGTCCGTACAGACCTGAATAGGTTGAATAAATAGCTCGTCGGATTCACTAAAGAGAACAGTTTGTGCTGACTGCACGCTGCCTTCTGAGCAGCCGCCGAGCAGCATAGCTGCACCCACAAGCAGGGATAACGAAGAGGGCTGCTTACGCTTGTAATTTGAGAACCAACGGCCTATGGGCAAAAATACTGAATATTTCACTAATTCAAATTTTGAGGAGTGCAGTGTTTAAAGAAGCGTCAGCGCGTGAGTTGGCCGCTTGTATCGCTTAGCTAATGAAAATGAGAGATAAAGCCTACACCATTGCACGATTTTGAGCCTGCAACAATATAAACCTTTATTGAGAAGATGCCCGGTATAGACTAAAAAATATTGCTGTATTCAGGTGTCAGGCGTGTTCCAAAAAATTGACTGGATCAGCGGAACGAGAAGTAACAAAAGTCGGAGAAATTAGGATAAGGATCACCCACTTCCCAAATAGGGTAAGGAGAGCTGGCAAGTATAGCGAATAACTTTGCCTAACTTTACAGGGAAAACTAACGCTCTTCAGAACAAGCTTTCGTAAAACTTCAGCTGTCGATTTGCTAAAGCTTTATTTGTATACTCACGCATGGCTCGGTCGTAGCCTTTTTGTGCGATCGCACGCTGCGTATCAGCATCATCAATCAACAGCGCCAACCTCTGAGCAAAGGCCGTTGCATCGCCTTCTGGAAAAACCAGGCCATCGTCTTTAATCACATAGGGAATCTCGCCCGAATCAGACCCAATAACCGGCACGCCGCAGGCCATCGCCTCAATAATGACGTGGCCAAACTGCTCCTTCCACCCCACAGAACTCAAGGTCTTAAACTCATAGGTGGTTTCAGAAGGCAGCACCAGCGTATCCATCAGGTTGATATAGCGAGGCACGTCAGCATGGGGGACGCTCTCTATCCACACAATGCGATGTTCAATGCCTAGCTCACCGGCCTTTTGCTGTAGCTGTTCTTTAAGCGGGCCGCGCCCAAGCAGCAGCAGCTTCCAGTTGCGCCCCTGGATCTGGCCGAGCGCGTCAAAAAGGGTAAGTAACCCCTTCTCTTCAACAAAGCGACCGACAAACCCGATCACAAAATCATCAGCGCTTAGGCCATGGCTCTCTGCCAGTGCGGCCTCATCAGTCGGCTTAAAAATTCGTTCGTCCACACCCAGCTGGGGCATCACACAGGCCGGACCGTGATAGCCGTGTTCTTTCAAAATATTTGCGCCGTCCTGATTACCCACAATCAAGCCATCGGTATGGCGAAGGTTATAGCTTTCTAGCACGGAGAGCGGAAACGTCACCTCGTAGGGCAAGTTCCACCAGGTAAAGAAAACGTTTTTAGCCTTCAGGCCCAGCATCCGATTGAGCGTGATCATCTGCGCGTAGCCTAAAGATTTAGACCCCTGCTCCACCTGAATAACATCCGGCTTAAACTCACGCATCAGCGAGATAATATCTGCTCCAAAGCTCAGTATCGCCTGATTATTTTGACTAAAGTTAGAAACAGGAACCACGCGAAAGCGGCCCTCCTGTTTGGGCTGGCTTTCAATTTTTTTGCTTTGTACGCCGCCGGGGGTCCACTGCTTAGGGACGACGACGGTGACCTCTACCTCTGAATTTATTTGGGTGAGCGATCGCAGTTTTTCGCAGTTGAGATCGACAATGTAGGTATGGCTCGCAACCAAAATTTTCATAAAAATGCACTCTGCCCGGCAAGGTACTACTATCTGACGCTTTTTGGTAAGAAAACACGTTCTATTTGCCAAGTTACGCCTTGGCGCGTTCTATCACGGTCACTCAAGCCCACAGTCACTAGGCCGCAGGTGGCTGCGTATACAGCCTGCCATTTCGACCAGCGGGCTTCAACAGCGTCCAGCAAGCTTTCAAGAAGCCCAAAACGTAGAAGGTGAATCGCGAAACAATTTTTACCGGAGAACCGCTCTTATTGCAGGGCGGATGGCCCAGCACGTGGCAATCAAACAAACTCGCCGACAGTCGCATCAGCTCACTTGGCGTTAGGTTTTTGAGCGCCATCAGAAAATGATTGTGATAGAAGGTAGTTTGATACTTCAGTGAGCGGGTACTAATGTCATGGCAACCGCCTGTCTCCTCCCCGAGGTGCACCAAATGAGCCTCGGGCTCGTACCAAATAATCAGGCCCGTTTGACGAACGCGCAGGCAAAAGTCTGACTCTTCACGAACGGCGCTCCCAGCAAAGCGCTCATCAAACCGAAGCCCATAGCGTTCAAACACCTCACGCCTAAAAGACATATTGCACCCCCGCGCGGTCAGCACGCGCTGAGGCCTGACCGTATGCACTAAATCGATGTGATACCAAGCGATACCAGGATCCATCGCTTCCGGCGGCAGCGTTTCAATCGGGGGCTCTTTAGACTGAGAAAGCTTCATTCGATCGAACACGCGGCCTGCAACAACGCCCACATCCGGACGCTCAGCATAGACCTTGGCATGGGCCTCTAAAAAGCCTTCTGGCAGCTCCACATCGTCATCTAAAAAAATTAAAATGCTGCCGTTAGCCCGCTCAATTGCATAGTTACGCGCGGCAGGCAAGCTCGCCCAGTCCACGGTGTGCAGCTGAATTTTTTGCTCGGCGGCAAGCTGATCTAACAGCGCCTGTGTCTCAGGCTCATGCGCATGTGTTTGATCGACCACAATGAGTTCGTAGGCAGGATAGGTTTGAGCCAGAACGCTTTTGATGGTGTCGCAAAGGACGGCTTCACGCCCATAAGTAGGTACCACCACCGAAATTAAGGCAGGTGTAGATGCAGTAGAAGTTGTCATAGCCTGAGATAGATAATACGGTTCTAAGAAAAGTGGGCTGGCCGATACAAAGTCAGTCAGTCGAAAAGCGCTTCAACAAGCGCCCTCTGGAGGTAGGGGTGGGTTACCTCGAGTACCCTCACCCTCAAAGCAACCTTTTAATGCGTTCTAGTGATGCATCCTAGTAGGACGCTCTATGCAGTGCGTTCTAAGTAAACGTTGGCTTCTCTCTAAGCTTGCTACGCCGTCGCTTGCGTTTAGTGGGCACCTCATCTGTCTCTACAAACTTGCGCGCAAGCGCTGCCTCCTCTGCTTTTTCACGCTCCTGTCTTTCCAGCTCAGGAATTTTGAGCACAATACCCGCAGCGAGCCAGTAGTACACACCCACTGGGTCAACGTCTAGGGGGTAGTAGTAAGGGTTGTAGCTAATAAAGGCGACAAAAACCCACATAGAAGCAGCATAGCTTCGCAGGTTTTTGTCCTTAGTCCCTCGGTAAATCCTAAAGGTCGCAATGGTTAGCGCGGTATAAACCGAAAGCGCAGCGAACAGTCCGATAGGTCCCAACTCATGGATCAGCTTAGGATGGTAAGTCTCGATGAGGGTCGTTTTACCAAAGGTACGAGCCGAGTTCGTGGCACGGCCTACGCCCTTACCAAAAATACCTCTTTGCTCCCTTAGCACCTGATCAAACTGCTCGGCAATAAACTGCTGAGGGGGAGACGCGGCCCAGCGGGACTGCAAGCTGGCAACGCGCGCTTCTACCACTGCCGGGTTACTCACCAGCAAGTACGACAAAATAATCCCAAGTAAGACGCCGATCGGAATAAATCGCTTGAGGTTAGCCACCTGGCCCGTGAGCACCGTCAATAGAACAATCACAAAGGGTACCAGCACCAGTGCAATTCGCTGACCAGAGACAATCGACATAATAATCACGGTGACCAGCGAAACCAAACCGACCGTCCGCCAAAGCGCTGACTTATCGCTGAACGTGGTTCCAAAGCTAAAGAAGGCCGCTGAAATCAGAAACCAGCCCCACTGCCAGGGCGCAACAAAGGTACCCGGCAAGCGAATTTGCCCCACATTAGGCGCATAGAGCAAAGATCCGCCCACAAAACAGCGAGATTCTAACGAAGCCCGGAACATTTCTGCGCCAGCTTTGACGGTGCCTGCGCACATGCCTGTTTTCAGCATAAAGTACTGAATAAAGCCCAGCCCTGAAGCGACCAAGACAAGCACGGCCTGCATTCGCAGAAAAAATACCAGGTCTTCTTTATTGCGAATGAGGTAGTAAATGCAGGCCGTGAGCGGGACATAGCCAAAGAGCAACTTTGCCCCCCAAATCGCCATCACCACAGGCATTGCGTTGCCCTCCCCACCAGCAAACTGGTCAGGCACGTTAGTAACCAGCGCGGTAATCATCACCACAATGAGTAAAAACAACAGCGGCGGCTTAATGGCCCGCGGCAAAATAATCGGCAGGCGATTTTTACGACAGAACTGATACACCCCGATAAGGGCAGGAATATAAAAGATATCCTTCGCAATTTGAAGAATGGGGTTGCCGCCGAGAGCATAGGTCACTGTCCCGGCAAACGGCAAGTAAACGATAAATGCGTACAGCGCCATGCGTTGAAACTTAAACGAGAGCACTAGGCACATAAGCGCCCCCCCGGCAGCGATCCCCATCTTGGGCTCAATCAGAATCGCAATCAGTAACCCTAAAAAGGCACAGCCTAGAAACACCGAAAAAATAAATGAAAGGGTTTCTTTTCGGCGAGCGGCAGCGGCACGCTCCAGTACGAGTTTTTGCCGTGGGCTTAACTCTTCTTCCTCTTCTGGCAGGACGGTGGGGCTGATATTTTTTAATGCGTTGGCTGCACCGCCCTTTCGTCGGTTTTTCCTTTTTATAGACTGCTTAATGGAGCGTTTCCCAGAGGATCGTGAAACCATAGTGCTAGGGAATAAAGAAGGGAATGTAGATGTACAGCTGCAAAGCGCGGGAAATGATCGGAAGCAAGTTATCCATACAGCAGGCGATCGCAGATAGCTGTCTTAAGTCAATAACTCTCTAATCAAATTTACCCATATCATCGTCGCAAAACTTTGTTTGGTCAGCTGCTTTACGGATACAGTGCACCAAATCTTCTTCAACTTACGGACTAGGTTGTCAGGATCTTTATAGAGCAGTGTATAGAGAGCTCAGCCCAGCGAAAGTAGTTTATAGAAAAAGTAGTTTGCAGAGAAAGCCAGGCTGTAATAAAAGCAGTCCGTAATAAAAGCAGTCTATACAGGCGGCGGCAACGTGAGCAGCGGCCCAGCGACAGTGGCTAGCGGCCTAGTCGATTGGGAATACCGTCACAGCCACCGGGCACAGTGGCACGGGTTTTGCTACCGCCCCATTCGCAACAGTAGCAGCGCTGCACCTCGGAAAGCCGTTGTACATTAGTCAAATCCATCCCTTCTACAACTGCGCCGGTAAACTGGCCGGTGGTGTAATCGGGCGTGTCTTGACGGGTGCGGGGCGTAGCCGTTTCTAGCTCTCCGTAGAAAAAGCGCACGCCCATAATGTCTGTATTGGTGAGGTCAGCGTCACAAAGGATAGCGCGCGAAAAGTTGGTGCGCACCAGATCGCAGTCAGTAAGGTCAGCGCGGATGAGATTGGCTGCACTCAGATCTAGCCAACGCAGGTCGGTGGTGGCCAGATTGCTGGCAGCAAGCATCACACCCAGGTCAATAACGCGGGTTCCGCCAAGGCGATCTTCAGCGTAGCCACCCAGCCCGTCTAGGATAGGTCGCCCCAGTCGCTGATCGCGGGCAAGCGGCGTCAGTAGCTTGGAGCGCGATAGAAACCGTAAGACTTTGGCTTTACCATCTGCGTCCACGCTGCTGAGAATAGCCGCAGTGCGAGCTTCGGCAATCACGCGTTCCTGGGGCCAGTCTTCTAGTAGGCCTTCGTCATCTAGCACCAGTTCTGAAATGCCCTGGAAGTAAGAGTCGATGGTTTGCTGTTGGGTAATTAGGTTTTGCTGAACGGTGAGATCGCGAGAGATAATGTACTGTCGCCACGCGACGTAAACAGCCAAGACGGCAATGAAGATTTGGCCGATTGCGCCGAGGAAGTCGCCCAGAGCGCTGATGATGTCCCAGCGCAAACCGCTACCCCAGCGAGCAATAGGGCGAGCAATGCCACTGGTGGAAATCAGCCCGACAATGCCGAGGAGTAAGCCGGGAATCGCCACAAAAAGAGCACGCTGCTGCTGGTTGAGATCGGCAAGGGCTTCTTGCAACGTAGGGGCCAGCAGCCGAAGAGAGACAATCAGGGTAACGATGGAGCCGGCTAGGGTCAACCACACGCTGCCGAGGGTAAAGCCAATGACAACAACAATGGCACCTGCGATCGCAATAACACTCACTGGCGCTTGAGCCACCTTAATAGGATTAATCGCAGGTTGCCTCTGATAGCGTTCTTGAAGCTGTGAACTATCGCCTTGATCTGTCTCTACCTCTTTTGTATAGGCACGTTCTGATAGCGTCGTTGTGCGCAGGTCCAGCGCACTATTGTCTGCTTGCAGATCAGGATCGGGATTGTAATCAACGGTAAAAGGCTCATCGTAGGCAGAAGCTTGACCATTACTTGGGTTGTTGATCTGGCTTTGGCCATTCACTTGGCCATTAGGCTGGTTACCGTTCATGGCCTGAGCTGGGTTGACACTGGTAGGCGTTTGGCCAAGCCGCCCAGAGGAACGACCAGGGGAATGCCCAAAAGAACGACCAGATGCGCGACCAGCGGAACGGCCAGCAGCGGTAATGTCTCGCGATGTAATGTTAGGTGGCGTTGTCGTTGGCAGGTCAGCTTCAAAGGCATCGGCAGCCGAGGCAGACTGGGCCTCGCCTGGGTTAGGGTCAGGTTGAGAAGGATTGACCATAGGTGCTTGATGTTGCTTGAAAGCCGATTCGATGGAGCCGCCGAGTTGTATTAAGGGGTGCCTGCTTAGCAGCTAGTGTACCTGAAAGCTTTTGTTTTTGTTGATTCTACAGCGCTTCTTGTGCCACCATCCTCTACTAAAATAAAAATTATGCTTACCTTCCAGCTTTAATTTTTGCTGCGACAAAGCCCACTGTCTTAAGCCCACTGTCTTACCAGTGAACGCTCTTACCAGTGAACGCTGTCGCATCCCTCCTTATGATTACAATTCTCCTTTTAGTGGCCGCCGTTGGCATATTGGTGTGGGGCTATCGGCAAGCCAAACCCTATGGCAAACCTGGCATCCTTGCTTGGCTACAAACCGTTGTCCTAATGGTGCCGTGGCTACTCTTTTTCGGGTTTTCGGCGGTAGGCATCTATCTCAACCTGGCCGGGATTTTACTGCTGGTAGTGTCTTCAGCCGCCATCTATATTTATCTGGGCAGGCGATTGCGGGTAGCTGGTAAGGACGAGTTAGCCGCCAAACGAGCCGCAGCGCTAATAGGCAATACAGCTGAGGCTTCTGAGATCGACAAGGAGCAACCCTCAGAGACACAGCCCTCAAATACACAGCCCTCAAATACACAACCTGCTCAAGAGAACACGACTAGCACTGCCACGAAAACAACCTCAGAAGCGGTTGAGCGCGATCAAGCTAGTACCGCGTCAGGTCATGAAACAGCAGACCATAAAGCAGCAGATCATGAAACGGCAAGCCCAACAGGCACTTCAGTAACGACGGGCAGTGCAAACAACGACGATGCGAAGGTTGAGCCAGAAGGCATCGCACCCCAGCCCCCCATTCCGACTGAAGATTTAGCGGTCATTGAAGGGATCTTTGGGATTGATACCTTTTTTAGGACTAAAACCGTGCCTTACCAGGAAGGGGCAATTTTCAAAGGGAATTTGCGAGGAAAGCCCGATGAAACAGCTCAGACACTGAGCCAAAAGCTATCTGATAAGTTTGGCGATCGCTATCGCGCGTTCCTATTATCTGACCCAGAAAACAAGCCAGTTGTGGTCGTTTTGCCCAAGGAGAACGGTCCCAAGCCAACGTCAATAGGGCAGAGGATTTTAGCAGTGGCTTTAGCGATCGCAACCCTCGCTACCAGCCTAGAAACCGCAGGCATCTTACAAAGCTTCGATATTTTCCAATCCCCAGAACGCTGGCAAGAAGCCCTACCCATAGCCTTGGGCCTAGCCTCTGTCCTGTGCATTCATGAAGCCGGACACCGCATCGTAGCAAGCCGCTTCAATATTCAACTCTCCCCCCCCTTTTTCCTCCCAGCGTGGCAGCTCGGTGCTTTTGGCTCTATCACTCGGTTTGAATCTATCCTGCCGAATCGCAGCGTTTTATTCGATATCTCCTTTGCCGGCCCCGCAGCAGGCGGCCTACTCTCCTTTGCTTTTTTGTTCTTAGGTCTGGTTCTTTCCCATCCTGGCAGCCTTTTCCAGCTGCCCGCTGATTTTTTCCAAGGGTCCATTTTCGTCGGGACGCTGGCGCGTGCGGTGCTAGGTGATGCCCTGCAAGGTGATTTGGTCGATGTGCATCCGCTGATGGTCGTGGGCTGGATTGGCCTAATCATCACCTCTATTAACCTAATGCCTGCGGGCCAGCTCGACGGTGGCCGGATCGTTCAGGCCATTTACGGTCGAAAAACGCTGATTCGAGCGACCACCGTAACCCTAGTGCTACTGGCCTTAGTAGGCTTGTTTAATCCGTTGGCACTGTACTGGGCAGTCCTAATCGTATTTTTGCAGCGTCAGCCAGAAAGGCCCTGCACAGACGACCTCAGTGAACCAGACGATGCCCGCGCTGCTCTAGCGCTCCTATCGTTATTTTTAATGCTCATGGTGCTGCTGCCGCTTACACCCAGCCTCGCAGTGCGCTTAGGGATTGGTTAGTGCTCTACAACTGTAGTGTTTGTGAGGTCTGCAGCTAACGCCCCGTCCTCCCCAAAAGCTCTGCCTAAAGAGGCGGTCAACCGAACTCTGCGGGGGGGTTGGAGGTAATTTAATCAAGCGCTAATATTGTGTTGGCTCATGAGCTGTTTAATCGGCTGTAGAGAGAGCCTACCGAAGCAATTACCAGGAGCAATTGCTTTCTGAAATCGCTTGCTAGCATCCATTGTTTGCCTTCACCTATTTATAAGGAAACTGCAACGTGTTTAAAGCCATCGTCCGTGACTTTCGGATCATTTTTGAGCGTGACCCGGCTGCTCGTAACTGGTTAGAAGTTGCTTTCCTGTATCCAGGATTTCAAGCATTAGTCCTTCATCGTATTGCGCACTGGCTATGGAACATAGGCATTCCTTTTATCCCCAGACTGCTCTCTCACCTGGCACGCGCCCTCACAGGCATTGAAATCCACCCAGGGGCCACCATTGGCTCAAGCGTCTTTATTGACCACGGTATGGGTGTCGTAATTGGCGAGACCGCAATCGTCGGTGACATGTCGCTAATTTATCAGGGCGTGACCCTAGGGGGTACCGGAAAACAAAGTGGGAAGCGTCACCCGACGTTGGGTTCTGGCGTAATTGTGGGGGCCGGTGCCAAGGTGCTCGGCAATATCCAAATTGGCAATGACGTCCGTATCGGTGCAGGCTCAGTAGTCCTTAGAGAAGTGCCTTCTGAGTGCACAGTCGTCGGCGTCCCGGGTCGAATTGTGTATCGTTCTGGCGAGCGGGTCGGTCCACTCGATCATGGCCGACTGCCTGACTCTGAAGCCCTAGCTATCCGAGCCTTAGTGGATCGAATAGATGCGTTAGAAAACGAACTTTCCGAGCTACGCGAACACCGCCCCACAGAAGTAGGAGCTTCTGGCACTCAGGCAGACCGCTTGGTCGCAGTGGGTGCCGGACGGGCCGACCAAGTAGCACTGCTGCTGAATGCCCTTCAGGCTGATGACTCTGCACCGGGTGAATGCTGCCGGATAGAAGACCGGGCGATTCAAGAATTCTTAGGCGGTGCAGGGATTTAGAAGCCAGGGAATCTGCGGCAGGTATCGCCACAAAAGCAGCGCTGCCATCGACCGCTCAAGTCATTATGTCTACTACTAAGCGGCTCAGGGATTGACCGAGCCTGCTAAGCGGCTCAGGGGTTAACCGAACTCATTTGCCATTGCGCAGTAGAAGCACTGTCTGCTGCGCAATCTGCGGTTAGGCCCTCGCCAGTGAGTTGATACAGATAGCGAGTTTGCGGATCGCCACGAAGAGCTAGGTGATCGACGCAGGAAACCGTCAGGAGCATTAGCGCAAAAGTAGGGGGTGGCGTTTGTTCATCTGGCGCTGGGGGTGTAAACGCCTCGTGATTATCTTCAGTGCGGCTTGCCTTGGGCTGGGGCCAAGCAAATTGTAGTTTGGCCTTGGCTGAGATATTTTGCCATATTTGCTGGCGATCGCGCAGTAAGTCAGCCTGCTCAGTCTCAGCCGTCACCAAAGCCACCTGACCAGTGAGCCGAAACTGTTCGCGGGTTTTTGTAAAGTACCAGCAGGCTTCAGCATGGGGATTGTCGCTCAGCTGTTCAATTTTCTCGCTGCGCCGATCGGCAATAAACATTAGCTGATTGGTCTTGCCCCTGAACCCACGAAAAACAATCGTTCGATTGGCCGGCGTACCGTCACCTCTCACCGTTGCCAGCTGAAGGTAGCGGGCAAAAGGCTGAGCGCGATTACGATGGAGCGCGCGTGAAAGAGGCGTTCGCCAAGGCGCAAGTTCAGCGGCTAGGTCCGCTGAATTGGGAGCTAAATTCACTTGATTCGGCGGGGTTTCAGCAGAAGGCTTTGGCATAAAAAATCCTCTAGATACTATCAGTACGTTCGCTATATATCTGGGTAGTTTGATATAAGAGATAAGGCCAAGGCAAATTGCCTCCTCCGAAAAAGAGCTTCCAAATCACAGCACCTATGAGTATTTTGACAGTCGTATTATTGGTGGTGGGTTTCGTCCTATTGGTAGGCGGTGCCGAGATTTTGATTAAGGGGGCTTCCAAGCTAGCGGCAACGGTGGGCGTCTCACCCTTAGTGATTGGCCTAACCGTAGTGGCCTTTGGCACAAGCGCACCTGAACTCGCCGTCAGCCTTAGAGCCAGCCTTCATGGTCAGGCAGGCATTGCCTTGGGAAATGTAGTTGGCAGCAATATTTGCAATGTGCTCCTGATACTGGGAACCTCTGCGGTGATTGCGCCTTTGGTCGTTGCACAGCAGCTAGTCCGGCTAGATGTACCGATTATGATCGGGGTGTCGGGGTTAGTGATTCTCTTTGGACTCGATGGCACGATAGGTCGCTCTGACGGCCTCATTCTCTTTATTGGTGGGCTGTTGTACACGGTATTTTTGCTGTACCAAAGCCAGCAAGAAAAAGACCAAGGCATTCAGGCTGAATACGCGAAGTTTGGTGAGCAGTCGCTGTCTTTAAAGGAAACCGGCATCAACGCAGGACTCTTTGTTATCGGGACCATATTGCTTGTTTCTGGCTCACAGCTCTTGGTCAGCAGCGCAGAAACCATTGCCTTGGCCTTAGGTGCAAGTCCACTCATTATCGGCTTGACGATCATTGCCTTTGGAACCTCGCTGCCCGAGCTAGCAACCTCGGTAATGGCCAGCATTCGAGGCGAGCGAGACCTTGCTGTGGGCAATGTAATTGGCAGCAATATCTTCAATATTTTGGTGGTGCTAGGGCTAACCAGCGCAGTTTCTAGCAATGGAGTAGGTGTGAGTGCTTCTGCGATCGCCTTCGACATTCCCATCATGTTCGCAGTCGCGGTCATGTGCCTTCCTATTTTCTTTACAGGGAACGAAGTCTCAAGGCGTGAAGGCGTGCTGCTGCTGCTGTACTACGCGCTATACATCGGATACTTGGTCCTCAACGCAACAAACCCAAATTCGCTGTGGGCAGGCTGGATTGGCATTGTAGTGGTTCCGCTAACCCTGCTCATGCTGTGCTTACTCAGCTGGCGAACCTGGCAAACGGTAAGGCAAAAACGAGCCGCAAACCGCCTGAGCGAATAGCCTGAGCGAACAGCTCAGAACAAATAGGTTGGGCAAATGGGACATGGCTGAAGACAACACTTGACGTTTGAAGCTTATTCAACAGCATCCAACCATAGGTTCAAATCATCTAAATCAGAACACTCTAGCAGTGCTTCACTCAACGCCTCTAATGCGTCTAAAGTCAGCGCACTAACCAACGCTTGAGCCTCTTTTGGCAGCGTCCCAAAGCGCTTTTTCAACTGTCGGATAACAAGATTAGCCGTGGCTAACTCACGGCCTTTCAAGAATCCTTCTTCACGGCCCTCTTCACGGCCTTCTTCACGGCCCTCTTCAAAGCCCTCTTCCCTGGACGTGTCCATCACGTTCTTGAGATCTCGGTAGTATTTCAAACTATTTTCGTAGGCGTCTTGCTCTTCGGGCGAAAAGTTAGCCAGTTCGGCCACTTCAAAAAGCTGACGGAAGGTTTCTTCCTGTAGGGCTGCGGGCGGGTCATCTAAATCGGGCAAATGACGGAGTAAGAACAGCCACTTGTCAAAATGACTTTCTAGCTGATCAATTGTTTTTGTGAACTTGGGTAGCTCTAAATAAATGAACTTGAGCTTGTCGTAGAAAACTTCGCATCTTTGATTTTTGAGTTCTACCGTATGCAGAATAGTGTTGTCAGCCTTATGGTCATCGAAGATGAAGTCTAGAACGCCAACGGTATAGACCGCTGATAGCTGATAGTCCCAGGGACCCTTTGGAGCTTGCTCTTGAATCAGAAAAGTTGAGTAGTAAACACTCCGATCTTTGAAAAAGTTCTGCTTCGCTTTTTGAATTTCAACAATGAAGCGCTCACCGCTCTTACTTTTGCAGTAAATGTCAAAAATGGCTTTTCTATCAATTGCGGTGTTGCCAACAGTTTCACTATTGCGATAGCTGAGGTCGCTAATGGTGTGGTGCGCTGGCAAAATGACGTTGAGAAAGTCAATTAGCAGTGCTTTATTCGGTTCAGTGCCAAAGAGGCGTTTGAAGCCAAAGTCCGTCAGCGGATTAACATATCGTATTTGATGAGATCTATCCTCAAACATTGTGATGGACTCCCCCCTTAACTGACGATTTGTTTAGCCTAGCAAAGTTAGACCTGCGTGGCGTAGGCCTTTGATAATACTGACAAAGAGGGGTTTAGCGCCTGAGCAAGATGAAGTGGATCTACACCGAGTACGGTGCGCTGAGCGCTAGCGTATATTGCAGCTTGCGAGTGCCACCAAACAGCGCCAAGCACTGGCGGAATTAAAACATCTGGATGATTTTTCCACGCTTCTGACTGTGCTGCGCTGGCAATGAGTCCACCCATGAGACCTGTGAGAACGTCACCGCTGCCACCTCGAGCAAGTGCTGGGGTGCTGTGTGGGTTGAACCAAAGGTTTTGACCCGAAGCAACCGCACTTCTAGGACCTTTTAGTAGGATAGTTGCCGTGCTGACTTTGGCGGCTTCAAGCGCGATCGCACCAGGAAGACAATCGTTAGGAGAGCGATCAGCAGCTGAGCTATGAATATCGGGGAAAAGACGTTTGAACTCGCCAAGATGAGGGGTGAGTACAGTCGGTGCCGGGCGAGATTGAAGCTGTTGAATGGGGTCAGCTTGCGCCAGCAGGTTTAGGCCGTCGGCATCCAGCAGAAGCGGGCAGCGAAAGGAGAAAATCTGGGCGAGAAGATTAGGGACGGTGGGGGTGAGGCCGGGACCAAGAGCGATCGCATCGTATTTAGCCGCGTCCAAATTCTGAGCCAATTCTTGGGGCAACTGTGCGATCGCCCCCGAGTCCGTCTCTGAGCAGCCCACTAATAAAGCACCCGGAAGCTGCGGCAACAGCGTCAGCCGAATTGAGTCTGGAACAGCCAGCGTCAGCATGCCAACACCGCTGGCCATTGCGCCGAGCCCTGCCAACAGCGCCGCACCTGCATATTGGCGTGAGCCGGCAATCAGCAACAAGTGTCCGGCGGTGTACTTGTGGGCAGTGGGAGAACGGTGTAGCGGCAAAGATGACAGGGCCCGTTCGCGAGTTAGCCGCTGAACACTGGGCGATTCGCCAAGCACAGCAGAAATATCTGCCCAGGGAATATCAAAATCGATCAGGTCACACTCACCCAAGTAGGCGAGGGCATCGGCTTGCATAAAGCCTCGTTTCCACAAGCCTAAGCAAGCTGTGTAGCTCGCTTTAATCGCAGTGCCCATGACCTGCCCGGTATCGGTATGGATGCCAGTAGGCAGGTCAATACTAAAAATCGGCACAGGCTGTTGATTGAGACTGTTGATATCAGCAGCGAGCGGATCTGCGATCGCCCTTGTCAGTCCAAAGCCAAACCAACCATCAATAATGGCATCACAGGTCGCGATCGCCGCCACCGTTTTTACAAAGCGAATCCCAAGGGCTTTGGCATAGCGAGCATGCTGCGCAGTCAGCGGTTTAAGCCTTTCAAAAGGCTGATATACGCACACGTCATAGCCTGCATGATGCAGCTCGCGGGCCACGACCAAAGCATCTCCGCCATTGTGACCCGGCCCGGCTAAAACACCAATCTTGTGCATCCGTTCGTGAGCACTTCCAGCACTAGGTAACCGATCTCGATAGGCGCCATAACGAGTAATAAACCACTGAGTAATTCGCCCCGAAACTTTCTCCATCAGGGCCGCTACCGGCATCCCGGCCTCAAACAAGCGACCTTCTATCGCCCGCATTTGGTCAGCAGTCACCAAACAAGATTGAATATCACTGTGGGGAGAATACTCTCTCACAATCTGGTTGGGGTGGGCCGGTTTGAGCTGCGGCATGATGAGTAAATAGCATAAGCAACGACTAACCCTTATTTTCACCCATAAAAGAAGCGCCACCTCAGCAAAAAAAGTCTAAAGTGGCGCTCGCCAGTAAGATACCCAGAAGGCGTAGAACTTAATTCGTTTTTATTGATACGTTTTGTTTTTCGGTTATCCGCGATGCTTTCTTAAGCAGGCTAATGTCCAATAAAAACGGCGCTGTATAAACTTTAGAGCGTGCAACATTGAATCCATAAAACCTTTGACTTACCATGTCCAGAGTCGCTTGACTTACGCTGCCACCCTTCTTTGAAATGCGCTGCACTTGAATGCTCTTAACCATCACCACGACTCATCAGCCAGCGACTGACCTTGGCTACTTATTGCATAAGCATCCAAACCGCTGCCAGTCTTTCCCGCTGAGCTTTGGCAAAGCACATGTGTTTTATCCAGAAGCGAGCACGGAAAAATGTACGGCGGCGCTGCTTTTGGACATCGATCCGGTAGGGGTGGTACGCGGTAGGACGAGGCACGGCTACGATAGGGTCCGCAAGCACGAGAAAACAGTTGAGCACTACATCAGCGATCGCCCTTATGTAGCCTCGTCATTTTTGAGCGTAGCTATTTCAAAGGTATTAGCCACAGCCTTATCAGGCCGCTGTACGCCGCGCCCCGAGCTGGCAAAGCAGCCTATTCCATTCGTCGCACACTTACCCGTGCTGCCTTGCCGAGGCGATGAGAACTTTTTACGAGCGTTATTTGAACCGTTGGGCTACACAGTAGCGTGTGAAGCGATTCCATTAGATGAAACCTTTAAAAGCTGGCCATCTAGTCATTGGCCATCCAGTCACTACAGAGCCGTCACACTCACAAACACCGTACGACTCGCTGACCTACTCAGCCATCTATCCGTGCTGATTCCGGTGCTAGATGAGAATAAACACGAGTGGTTGGGCAAGGATGAAATAGCTAGGTTGTTGCACTACGGTGACAGGTGGCTGACAGATCATCCGCTTAAAGAACAGATTGCCAATAAGTACTTAAAACGAAAGAAACCATTAGCAGTCGCGGCACTACAGCGACTCATGGAGGGGGACGATCCAGATGCTGAGGCAGAGGCCGCCGCTGAGGGCTGGAAGGAGATCGCAGCCAGAAAGCCCATCACCCTCAATCAGCAGCGACTAGACTTAGTGCAGCAAGTATTAAAAAAGCATCAGGCCAAGCACGTAATAGACCTAGGCTGTGGCGAAGGAGAGTTGTTGCAGCGGCTGTTCGCCGATAAGTCTTTTGAGCGATTGACGGGGGTAGAGGTCTCCTACAAAGCCTTAGAGCAGGCAAAAAAACGATTGAGACTCAATGAGCTGCCCGTTCATCAGAGCGATTGCATCCATTTGATGCAGGGCTCACTCACCTATCGAGACGACCGACTGCAAGGCTACGATGCGGCCACCGTCATTGAAGTGATTGAACACATGGACCCAGATCGCCTACCTGCCTTTGAGCGCGTGCTATTCGAGTATATTCAACCGCCGGTTGTGATAGTCACCACCCCCAACTCAGAATTTAATGTGATGTTTCCAACCCTAACGCCAGGGGCAATGCGCCATCTGGATCATCGCTTTGAATGGACAAGAGAAGAATTTCAGGACTGGGCAAAAGGCATCGCCAAGCGTCATCGCTATGATGTGAGCTTTCAGAATATCGGATTTGAAGATAGTGAGGTCGGCTCGCCAACGCAAATGGGCGTCTTTGTGAAGGGAGGGAAATGAGATGAGAATTACGATTCCAGACCTCTCCTTAGTCCTATTAATGGGCGCATCAGGCGCGGGGAAGTCTAGCTTTGCCAAGAAGCATTTTTTAAGCACCGAGATTCTCTCCTCAGACCACTACCGAGGCGTCGTTTCGGATGATGAAACCGACCAGAGCGCGAGCAAAGATGCCTTTGATGTGCTGCACTACATCGCAGCAAAACGCTTGGCCGCTGGCAAGCTAACGGTGATTGATGCAACCAATGTGCAAATAGAAGCGCGCAAGCCGCTGTTGAAGCTAGCGAAGGATTATCACTTTTTTGTGGTGGCGATCGCACTGAACCTCCCGGCAGAGGTTTGCCTAGCGAGAAACAAGCAGCGCCCAGACCGACAGTTTGGCCCTCATGTCGTACGCAATCATGTGGAAAATCTTCAGCGATCGCTACGCAATTTCAAAAGAGAAAAAATCCGCCATAGCTATGTTCTAAACTCTCTCGAAGAGATTAACGCGGTTGAAATAGAGCGCCAGCCCCTATGGAACAACCGCAAAGAAGATCCAGGCCCCTTTGATATCATCGGCGATGTGCATGGCTGCTGCGACGAAGTAGAACAACTCCTGCAAAAGCTGGGCTATCTCAAAGAGCAAGAAATCACCGATCCTGACAACTTTTGGTGCTTTCCCACTTACTACCACCCAGAAGGCCGAAAGGCAGTCTTTTTAGGCGACCTCATCGATCGGGGTCCGCGCATATTAGACACCCTAAAGCTGGTGCACAACATGATGTCCGGCTGCTCTGGCATGTGCATTATGGGCAACCATGAAAACAAGCTCATGCGCAAGCTAAGCGGCAAAAATGTGAAAGTAAGCTACGGTTTGGCGCAGACGCTGGCGGCGATTGAAGCGATTGATGACAGTAGGCGCGATCGCGACACCGAAGCCATCCAATCTTTTTTAGACTCTCTCATCAGCCACTATGTATTTGATGAAGGCAAGCTAGTCGTCGCCCATGCGGGCCTAAAAGAGAATCTTCAAGGGCGTGAGTCTGGCTATGTGCGCAGCTTTGCACTCTACGGTGAAACCACCGGTGAAACCGATAAATTTGGCCTACCCATTCGCCACAACTGGGCTGCTGACTATAGAGGCAAAGCGACAGTAGTATACGGACACACACCTGTGCTGGAGCCCGAGTGGCTGAACAACACCATTGATATTGACACGGGCTGCGTGTACGGCGGCAAGCTCACCGCCCTGCGCTATCCAGAAAAAGAGCTGGTGAGTGTGCCTGCGGCAAAAATGTATCGGGAGCCGAAGAAGCCCTTAGACAAAGGAGATCCCTTTGGCACAAGAGACGGGCAACTGAGCGCGCAACAACGCGACGATGTGCTTGATATTAGCGACGTGCTGGGGAAACGGGTGCTGGCAACGCGGCTATATAAGAAGATTACGATTCGAGAGGAAAATGCGATCGCCGCGCTAGAAGTGATGAGTCGCTTCGCTGTTAATCCCAAGTGGCTAATCTATCTGCCACCTACCATGGCCCCTGCCGCCACGACCCAACGCCCCCATCTGCTAGAGCATCCGGCAGAAGCCTTTGACTACTACCGCCAGCAGGGCCTTGACTCTGTTGTTTGCGAAGAGAAGCACATGGGCTCTCGGGCGGTTGTGATCGTTTGCCGCGACGAGTCTGTTGCAGAAAAGAGATTTGGCATTACAGATGAGGGCACAGGCATTTGCTACACCCGCACCGGGCAACGTTTTTTCAAAGACCGTCAGCTAGAAGCTCAGATGATTTCTCGGGTCAGCGAGGCCCTGAGTCACTCTCGCTTTTGGGAACGAAATGACACTGACTGGGTGTGCCTAGACTGTGAGCTAATGCCCTGGTCTGCAAAGGCTCAGGGCTTAATTAAACAGCAATATGCACCGGTGGGTGCAGCCGCACAAAAAAGCTTGAGCAGCGCGGTTGCAAGCTTGCAGCAAGCAGCCAATCATGGCGTAGACGTGAGCGCGCTACTTACCCGCTACCAACAGCGTGCCAACTTAGCCGACAAGTACGTGGACGCTTACCGTCGCTACTGCTGGCCTGTGAATGATTTGAGCGATCTTATCTTGGCACCTTTCCATGTATTAGCTACAGAAGGCAAAGTGCACAGCGATAAAACCCACGACTGGCACATGCAACAGATTGCACAGTTCGCCCAAGCCGCACCAGAGCTACTGGTGGCCACAGAGTACAAGACTATTTACCTTCAAAATGAGGCCAGCTGCAACGCGGGTATTCAGTGGTGGGAATCCCTGACCGAAGCAGGCGGAGAGGGCATGGTTGTGAAGTCTATGGACTTTATTCATCGTGGGCAAAAAGGCTTTGCGCAGCCAGCGGTGAAGTGCAGGGGGGCGGAGTATTTGCGGATTATTTATGGGCCGGAATATACGTTGCCGGAGAATTTGGAGCGGTTGCAGAAAAGAGGGCTGAGCAGGAAGCGATCGCTTGCCCTGCGAGAGTTTTCACTCGGGATGGAATCGTTGGCACGATTTGTGGAAAAAGAGCCGCTACGGAAGGTACATGAGTGCGTTTTTGGCGTTTTGGCTTTAGAAAGTGAGCCGGTTGATCCAAGGCTATAATTTGGAGTATCTGCAATTAACTTTGTAAAAGTTGAATGACATGGGCTCAACGACTACACTTGACCAAGTTTTAGAAACAGCGTCCCAATTGCCTCAAGAGCAACAGGAAATGCTAATTGAGATTTTGAGGCGTCGCCATATTGAAAATCGTCGTGCCGAGATTGCTGCTGATATAAGACAGGCACGGGCTGATTTTAAGGCCGGTTTATTGAAGCCTCAGTCAGCAGATGAAGCGATTGCAGAACTGCGTCAGTTCTTGAATGAACCAGAAGAATGAGAGAGCTGGTTTTAACGGCTAAATTCAAGCGTGCCCTGCGAAAGTTTGTAAGGCGAAACCCAGATCTGAAAAACCGTGTTGAAAGTACGCTTCAGCAAATGGAAATAGATATATTTGCCCAGAGCTTAAAAACTCACAAGCTCAGCGGCAACTTAGCCGATGGCAATGCTTGCTCCTGCGGCTACGACTGCCGGATTATATTTACGATTGAGAAAGATGCAGAAACCGGCGTGGAATCCATTATTCTCATTAACGTTGGAACACACGATGATGTGTATTGACTAAGCCCTGCACCTAATGCCGAGTTCCCAATCCATTTTCATTTCCTATCGCCGTAGCGACACCATTGGACACACGGGGCGAATGTATGACCGGCTCGTGGCTGAGTTTGGCCGGGAGCATGTGTTTAAGGATGTGGATGATATTCCGCTAGGTGTAGACTTTGCCGAGCACCTAGATAAAGCGGTGAGCCAGTGCCAGGTGGTGATAGTTGTGATTGGCAAAACCTGGACGACGGTGGTGGACGAGGATGGCAACCGTCGATTAGATAGCCCGGATGACTTTGTGCGCATTGAGGTAGAGTCCGCGCTGAAGCGAGGGATACCGGTGATACCCGTGCTCCTGGAAGGGGTGAGTATGCCGAACCGGGCGCAGTTGCCCAAGTCGCTGCATCCGCTGGTGCGGCGCAATGGCACTCAGGTGGGCTACGACCCTAGGTTTCATACGGATATGGACCGGCTGATTAGGGGGTTAAAGGCATTGATGCGGGTGGCTGAAGCTGCACCAGATCCCGCGTCAGGGGCCCCGCTACGGGCAAAGCCAGCGTCGAAACGAGAGACTCAGGTACAGCTAAAACCCATCGCCAAAGCTGTAAAAGCAGCACTGGCTGAAGACATTCCGGTGGCACCCGCTCAGCCAGCTGTGCCGACGTTTCCTTTTGAGGTGGTGAAGGTCGATGCCAAAGGAAAGATTACTCAGCGGGAACAGCGGCGTGCTGAGTACCGGCGGGAGGAATTAGGACAGGGGGTGACGCTGGATATGGTGGCGATACCCGGTGGGAGCTTTCGGATGGGCTCATCATCGAGGCAAGGCAATGAGCACGAAATGCCGCAGCATAAGGTGACGGTGAAGCCCTTTTTAATGGGAAAGTATGCGGTTACCCAAGCTCAGTGGAAAGCCGTTGCGGCGCTGCCTGAAGTGGCGCGCAGCCTAAAGGCTGAACCTTCTAAGTTCAGCGGTCAGAACCGGCCTGTGGAGAACATAGATTGGGATGCTGCCATTGAATTTTGCCGGAGGCTGTCGCGTAAAACGGGACGCAACTATCGACTGCCGAGCGAAGCAGAGTGGGAATATGCTTGCAGGGCGGGTACGGGTAGTGCCTTTCACTATGGTGAAACACTGACTGCTGAGTTAGCTAATTACGATGCGAATTTTACCTTTGGGTCTGGCCCTAAAGGCAAATATAGGAAGACGACGACGGATGTAGGTCGCTTCCCCGCGAATGATTTTGGCCTGTACGATATGCACGGTAATGTGTGGGAATGGTGTCAGGATCACTGGCACGAAAATTATGAAGGTACACCGACTGATGGAAGCGCTTGGCTCTCTTCCGATGATGATGCCAAAAGGATACTGCGGGGCGGTTCTTGGAACTACTATCCTGCCCACTGCGGCTCAGCCCATCGCGGCAGGCTCGCGTTCCCGATGAGGCGCTACTACTTCGGTTTTCGTGTAGTTTGCGGCGCCTCATGGACTCTGTAACCCTTGGCTTTTTTGCTCTTTGGCCCTTGTCACTTCTTACTTCTTTACCCTTCTTGCTTACTCATTCGCGTGTAGCGCGATCAAGTTAAAATTATTTTTTTAGGGTCCTGACTATGGCGACTGAGCTACCGATCATCCAAAAATCCTATGACCTGATCAAGTGGTATGTTCCTATTATTCAACGGCTCCCCTGTGACTACCGTTTTACGCTAGGGGACAGGGTGGTAGCGTGCCTTTATGCCCTTTTAGAAGGGCATAAAGGCACGCTGCCTACGCGACAAAATAGCACTTCTCAGGGATGTGAATGCCAGCCTCGATATTCTGCGCTATCAAACCCGGCTACTGCTCGACCTTGAACTCATCCAAACAAGTTACACATCTTTGGCCTAGCGTTAAAATAGAAGCTAGTACCTTGGGCTACCCATGACACTGACCCTCAACCTTCCAGTAGAACTAGAGAGCTTTCTCTTGCAGACAGCTAACCGACAGGGGCTGCCGGTTGAAGCCTTGGCATTGCAACTTTTAGAAGCCTCTATAAATTCGGAGTACAAACGCACCGAAGCTGTTAATTTGCTTCAGTCGTGGATAGACGATGACAATACTGAGGAGCAACAAGCAACAGGACAGTTTTTAACCCAAGCGTTAGACGCAGATAGACTCTCTGACCGTAAGCTATTTCCAGCTGAGATGGAAGGAATTAGCTGGTGACTAAAGTCATTCTTTTAGATGCTGGGCCTTTAGGCCTAGTGACTAATCCAAACCTATCGCCTGAAAGTACGAAGTGTACACAGTGGCTTCAATCTCACCTCAAGGCAAAAAGCCGCATCATCATTCCAGAAATTGCGGATTATGAAGTTCGTCGCGAGTTATTGCGTGCTAATAAAGCAAAGAGACTTCGTCGCTTAGATAGCTTGGCTCAAGTCATTGAGTATTTGCCAATATCGACAGAGGCAATGCGCCATGCCGCAAAACTATGGGCTCAAGCTCGGCAACAGGGCCAGCCCACCGCAGGTGATAAGACCATTGACGGCGATATGATCTTGATTGCACAAGCGCTAACACTACCTGTCGAAAATGTTGAAATTGCCACGACAAACATAGGTCATCTATCTCGTTTCACGACAGCTGCTCTTTGGCAAAATATTGAAACATCATAAGGGCGCTGTCACGTCTTCAAAGTACTTAACTTTGCCACGCATAGGTCCAAACAGTTCATCAGTAGAAGGTGCACTGCGATCGCGAGTGATGGTAATAACTGGGTTTCCTCGATCGGTGACAACAATTTCTTCGCCCTCTGCCTCTACAAAGCAGAGGAACTCAAGCAGTTTACTTTTGAGTTTGCGCTTAGAAACAGTTTTCATAATCGATTCGGTGATGACATGGTCACAACTATAGTCATTCACAAACTTTAGCAGCAAACTTTCGGTACTTTTCAAGCCTGACCAGTGGCTAATAACTAACTGTGACAGAATAAATAGATGCCCCTATCACTGGTTTTTGAATGGAGAATACAATCGAGCCGAACGCATCTTCATCCACCAGCCTGCTGAGGACCTACTGTCGCTTTTTGCGATCGCCTAACCTCCTCCTCCCACCCGACTCCATTTCAGCAAAGCAAGCACGAAGCAACGTACTGCGCCTCTACAGCATTCATCTACTCCTAATTTTGCTCTCTCTGGTTGCGATTCAAGCATTTGGCTTACAAGAGAACAACCTCTCTCAAGATCTCTTTGAGCAGATGCCTGCCTGGACACTGTTTCTGTTAGCTGTGGTTGCAGCACCCGTCATCGAAGAAACTATTTTTAGGCTACCACTACGACCTTTCGCAAGCAGCATCACCCTGATCAGCTCTTTCATCCTGTACGCGGGGCTCGCAGTCGCCCAGGTAGCCCCAGGCATTTTACTGGTTGCGCTAGCCATGCTGGTCGCGCTTAATGTTTACGTTTGGAGCCAACGCTCTAGGGTTATCCTGTTCAAAAAGTTTTACAGCCAATATCCCCGTTTAATCTTCTATTTTTTCACTCTTTTGTTCGGCATTGTTCATATCGGCAACTACACTCGCGAGGTATGGATGCTGCTACCGCTGTTAGTGTTACCCCAAACGATCATTGGCCTGTGGCTAGGATTCGTACGACTGCGGTATGGCTTTGGGTGGTCCATTTTTGCCCATGGCTTTCACAATGGCTGCGTACTGTTACCGACGCTCCTCTTTAAAGTATTTGGCTCTGATAAATTTCAAGCACAGGCATTCGACACGGGTGATATTAAAGCACTGCCAGCAACCGATAACGTGTTAATTGGCATAGTCGTACTGTTTGTACTGGGTGGGTTAGCACTGTGTTGTAAAACGGCTTGGACAATGATAAGAGAATGGTCTCAGTCGAGTTCATCACTTTAGGCCAGCGCATGTTTAGAGCACTGCTGATGAGCACTACTCCCTAATCATTGTCAGCATGTTCAAATTCATACACATAGAACAACTGCTTAAGCCGTTGCAAACCGTAGCCAGCCGCAGCGAAGAGAATCGTAAGGGCGATCGCACCCCAAAAGCCCAGCGGCGGCATCGCCCATCCCATCACCTCACCACTCGCAGCCTGCTGTGCGATCGCCCGCGCATCCACCATCAGCGCCAACCCAAAACACACCACCGCCAACCCATAAGCAAGCCGACGCCCCCAGTTGATCCTGATCAAAGCCTTCCGGCAAACGTAACAATTCTTGGTATGCGTGTGCCACACGTCAAAAAGCTGTTGTTTATCCCGCTCAGCAGGCGGCAGCGACGTTTCATTCGCCCAAGGGATGCCACCCGCACGCTTGTCAAACCATTGGCGAAACGCAATGATCATTTTATCTTGAGGATTCGGCGTGTAGACCTCTTCTAGCCAGCGTTTTTCCCGCTGGGCAACAGTCTTTTCTTGATAGTGTAAAAAGGCCAAATCCTGATGTAGAAACAAGGACCCCAGCACATGGCTAAGCCAGGTGGGCATAGGCAGCGAGAAAAACGCCAATCCCGACGGGACTTTGCCAGCGTCATTTTTTATCAGCACCTGACGGCCAATATGCCGGCACCATCCGGGCCGAGTCGGCACCGCATACAGCACCAAAATCAGCTGACCACCGTCTTTAAACTCAGAAGAGATTCGCATCAGGCATGGCGGCTGAAAGTCATGCCCCGAACGCTCCAGAGTATCGGGAATGGGCGTGACATCATAGGCAAACCCCTCCTGGGTAGACATCTCTCGCACCCGAGGCATATCGTAGTACTTCGCATCTTCTCGCTTGCCCACAAGGCCATGATGCGCCACCGTGACATGGGCCGGGTCAGCCACATTCTCGATAAAAAAGTCCCAGCCATAGGGCAAGTCGCGGAAATTCAAATCCCCTTTAATCACGCGTCCTGAGTCGTCATCTAGCTCAGGAATCAAACGAGGACTACGCTGCTGAGCCGATTGCAGTCCTGCGCTGCCCGGCTCACCCCATACCCACAGCAAGCCTTGCCGCACTTGAGAGGGGTAAACAGTAGCACAGGCCCTGGGGTTTTCACGATGCTTAGCTTCGGTGGCAGCATCTTTGGCTTGGGGAATGCGATCGCACTGCCCGCTTCCATCAAACCGCCACGCGTGGTAAGCACACAGCAGCGTCCCATCGGCCTCCACTCGCCCTTCCGACAACGGCGCCAGCCGATGGGGACAGGCATCTTCAAAACATTGCCAAGTGCCTGTCCCATCACGCCAAAGCACCAAATCCTTTCCCAACAGCTGCACAGCGTGTGGGCGAGACGGATCTAGGTAGTCAACCACCGCCAGCGGATACCACTGCTTTGCCCACTCAAAGGTCTCCACCTGAGCCTGCGGCTCGTCTTGTGAGGCACAGGCAGGCTCAGATAATGCGGAACGGTTTAGATCAGCAATGGTCACGCAAAAACCTCTGGAATAAACGCCACAAAAGACTCACTATAACAAGAGAAACCAAATCCAGAGCCTAAAAAACACGCTGTTCTAATTTCCGTTACGCTGTGTTGTAATGCTTCAAAGCGTATCGCGATCGCCCTTCCCAAGCCCCTAAAACCCTTGCCTATTCTCACCCCTATTACCGATTGGTTCACCCAGCAAAACTGGAAGCCAATTGCCTTTCAAAAGAAAACATGGAAAGCCTACCTCGCCGGGCAGAGCGGCATTATTCAGGTACCCACAGGCTCCGGTAAAACCTACGGCGCGGTCATGGGACCCATGGCGCAGATGCTAGCCGAAGCCAAAAAAGAGGGCAAAGCCCCCAATGGATTGCAGCTGCTGTACATCACCCCCTTACGCGCACTCTCCCGAGATATTGAAACCTCCATTAAGCGCCCGATTGAAGAAATGGGCTGGCCAATGACAGTAGAGTCTCGCACAGGCGATACTAAGTCCTCAATCAAGACGCGGCAAATCAAAAAGATGCCGAACATTTTGATTACGACACCAGAGTCGCTAGCCGTGCTGCTGTCGTACAAAAATTCAGCAAAGCGCTTTGGCTCGCTGCGCTGTGTGATTTTAGATGAATGGCACGAGCTCATGGCCTCTAAGCGAGGAACACAGGCAGAGCTGTGCCTATCACGGTTGCGCGAACTCAATCCAACCGTACAAACTTGGGCAATTTCAGCCACGCTAGGGAACCTGCAAGAAGCCGCTGAGGCGGCGACAGGCATTGGCAGTGACCCTGTTGTAGTCCAGTCAAAAATTAAGCGAAAAACAGTTATTAAGAGCATCCTGCCTGAGTCGGTAGATAGCTTTCCTTGGGCAGGGCACCTAGGGCTGCGAATGTTTGAAGACCTCGTCGCGGCGCTGGACATTGAGCGCTCAACGCTGATATTTGTCAATACCCGATCGCAAGCCGAGCGCTGGTATCAAGCACTCACGTTTTCGCTCCCCGACCATGAACAACAAATTGCGCTGCACCACGGTTCTATTAACTTTGACACGCGCCTAGCTATTGAAGCAGGCATAAAAAACGGCGATATCAAATGGGTGGTGTGTACGTCCTCATTAGACCTAGGCGTAGACTTTCAGCCTGTAGAGCGCGTTGTTCAAATTGGCAGTGCCAAAAACCTAGCCAGACTATTGCAAAGGGCGGGCCGTTCGGCACACTTACCTGGCGGCACCTCAGAAGTGTTCTTTTTACCCACAAATGCCTTGGAGTTATTGGAGATATCTGCCTTTAGGCGGGGCCTTGCCGCCGGACAGATAGAGTCTCGCCACACGCTGAACAAACCCTACGACGTACTGCTTCAGCATTTAGTCACATTGGCCTGTGGAGATGGCTTCAGGGAGGCAAAAACCTTTGAAGCCGTGAGCAAGACATTTTCTTATCAAACACTAACGGGCAAAGAATTTGGCTGGATGTTGGACTTTTTGAAGAATGGAGGCAAGTGCCTAAAGGCGTATCCGCGCTATCAAAAGCTAGTGAAAGAGGACGGCCTATACAAAATCTCTACATCACAAATTTCGCGAATGCACAAGCTAAGCATTGGTACCATCACAGGCAATCAGCAGGTAAAAATCGCCTATGCAAAGGGTAAGCGTATTGGCACCGTAGAAGAGAGTTTTGTCTCCAGATTAAAAAAAGGAGATGTGTTTTACTTCGCGGGGCGGCAGCTGGAGTACTTTCAAATAAAAGACATGACGCTGTATGTAAAAAATGCCAAGAAAAAATCCAGCGTGGTGCCAGTTTGGGGCGGTGGATACATGGCAATATCTGACCAGTTGAGTCAGTTCATTCGTGAGGAGATTACCCAGGTAAAAGAAGGAACAGTGAGTAAGGAAGTTGCCTGCATTATGCCGATTTTGGCAGCACAGGACAGCATTTCTCACTTGCCAGGAGCCGATCAGCTTTTAATTGAGTGCTGTCGTACGCGGGAGGGTCAGCACCTATATGTGTATCCGTTTGAGGGGCGAAATGTGCATGAGGGACTGGGCTTTTTGTGGGCGTATCGATTTTCTCAGTTGGAGAAAGCGACGTTTACAGTATCAGTGAATGACTATGGATTCGAGATTTTGGCACCGAAGGATTATCCCTTTGCGGCGCTGTTTGACAAGAGTTTTTTCTCAACGCAGAATCTGTATGAGGAGATAAAAGAAAGTTTGAATATTTCAGAGCTAACACAGCGGCGATTCAGAGGAATTTCGCAGGTTTCAGGGCTAGTATTCAAAGGCTATCCAAGCTCACGAAAAACGGCAAACCAGGTGCAAATTAGCTCATCACTGATTTACGATGTATTCAATAAGTACGAGCCAGAAAATCTGTTGCTTCAGCAGGCAGAGCGAGAGGTGATTGATTCGCAGATGGAGACGCCAAGGCTAACGGCGGCACTGGAGCGAATGCAGGCGATGGAGCTGGTGTGGCATGATATTAAGCGACCTTCACCGCTGGGGTTTCCACTGTTGGTAGAGCGGTTAAGTTCGCGGTTGACCAATGAGAGTTTGCGCGATCGCATCGATCGCCTTAAAAAACAGTGGGATAAGTAATTCTTTACAAAGAACACTGGGCAAAGATGTGAGGTTTCAGGTGAGCGAAAATCAGCCCAAAATGCATATTCCAGAGACTGTTGAAGCCTATCGGACAAGATTTAGCTCGGATTTGGTTGGCCGATGGGTCTCAAAATTGGCGTTTTCACCTGCGCCAAGTGATGTCTGGGAATTTTATGAAGGCGGCACGGGCAAGCGCTATGAATATTCTGGCTCGGGCGATCGCATTTTATGGTTCGATTGGGTGCCAGTGGCTGCGCGCACCCTCAAGTTCCGAGTGACCAAAGAAGTTGAACAGCAAGATGCCAACGCGATCGCCATCGATGACGATGAACCTACAGAGTGGATAACCCTCGTTTACGATTTCAAAATGATGGACTATTACGGTCCTAGAGTAGCGATGTTTCAGGTACCCGAACAAGAGACATTCAAATTTTGGTGGACGCTGGATTACCTATATTATGTGGGCAACCCAACATTAGAGTCTGCTGAGGACTAAGGTTATGTGATGGCCTAAAACAAATATATGGGCTCAGGGTTGTACTAGAAAGTGAGTGTGATGGATTCGACAGAACTTGACTATCTCAATTGGAATATTCCAAGGGGTGATCGCATCCAGCTCGGCCTGTACACAGAACAAGAACTCCCCACCATCCACGAATGGAAGCACCAAGTCGATATCTCTTTTCTCACCTGTCGCCCAGTAAAGAGAATGTCATTGGAAGAGCGATCGCACCAATTCAAACAAAAAATTCCTGCCGCCTTTGCAATCAGGCGAATCACAGATGGCCAATTTTTAGGAGAGATTAATATCTACGGCTACAACCCTCAAAACCGCTCAGTTGGCCTAGGCTATTTTACAGGGCCACCGTATCGACAACAGGGCTATACCAAGGAAGGCGTATTGTTGTTGCTCCGCTACTTGTTTGAAGTTGTTAACCTCAACAAGGTCATGGCAGAAACCGGCTCATTCAACCAGGGATCTATCGCACTGCTGAAGACGGTCGGCTTTAGGCAAGATGGATGTCTTCGCCAGCATCAATTCTACGAAGGCATTTTGCACGATCGGCTGCTTTTTAGCATGATTTCAGAAGATTGGCGAGCCTTACAAACAGCTAACACTTAAGGCATGCCGCATAGAAAATCCAGGTATTCCAGAACAAATGGGAACTAGCCTCGAATCAAAACAACATCGCGATCGCGCACTGTCTTCACTCGCCCACGCGTCACCTATTCCACAAGTAGGCTCGTTATTTATCTATTAACTCGCCTCGGCTTTGGCCAGCATTGGCGCAGCCTTCAACAACGTCTTTGTATACGGATGAGCAGGCGCATGGAATATTTGCTCAGTGGGGCCAATTTCAACAATTTTGCCGCCGTTCATCACCGCAATGCGATCGCACAAATACTTCGCCACCCATAGGTCATGAGTAATAAACAAATACGTCAGATCCAGCTCATCTTTTAGCGTTAGCATCAGCTCTAATACCTGAGCCTGCACGCTCGCATCCAGCATACTCACCGGCTCATCACAAATCACCAGCTTAGGCCGCGTAATCAGCGCGCGGGCGATCGCAACCCGCTGCTGTTGCCCGCCCGAAATATCTCCTGGATACCGGTCGGTGTAGTCTTCTACCGGCGTTAGCCCTACCCGCTCCAACATGGCCTTTACCTTTATCTTCGCCTCCGCAGGGCTCGCCAACCCATGAATCAACAGCGGATCGGCGATACCTCGGCCAATCGTCATCATCGGATTGAGGCAGGCGTGAGGATCTTGAAAAATCATTTGAATATCACGCCGTCTCTCCTGCAACTGGCCGCGAGAGAGCGCCGTAAAATCTGTTCCCTGGAACCGAATAGTCCCGCTCGTGGGCTCCACAATTCGCAACAGCGTGCGAGAGAGCGTGCTCTTGCCACAGCCCGACTCACCCACCAAACCCAAAATTTCACCCGCATACAAATCCAGCGAAATGCCATCAACCGCCTTAATCGCTTCCGGCGGGTCTTGGCGCAACAACTTTCCGAGTAAGCTCTGCTCTAGAGCATAGTGCTTAGTCAAATTTTGCAGGCTCAAAATGGGTACTTCGCCGCCCTCGGGGATGCTGGCCGAATTTTCAGCCCCCGCTGATTGCAGCTGATTGGCCGCCTTAAGCAGTGACTGTGTGTAAGGATGCTGAGGGTTGTAAAACACGTCCTGAGTGGGCCCAAGTTCAACCAGCTTGCCCTGATACATCACCGCGATGCGATCGCAATACTCGCCCACCAAAGCCAAATCGTGGGAGATCATAATCAGGCCCATGTTGCGCTCATCGCACAAGTCTGTCAGCTGATCGAGAATCTGCGCCGATACCGTCACATCCAAACTGGTGGTCGGCTCGTCGGCAACAATCATTTTAGGATTTAAAACAAGGGCCAGGGCGATCGCCACCCGCTGCCGCATCCCACCGCTAAATTCATGGGGATACTGCGCCCAACGATCTGCCGGTATTTTCACCGTTTCTAGCGTCGCAACCGCAATCTCTTTGGCCCGCTTCTTACTCAGCTCAGGCTGATGGGCCAGCAGCGTCTCCACACAGTGATCGCCAATCGTCATTAGCGGATCAAGCCGCGTCATCGGATCTTGAAACACCAGCGACACCGCCTCTCCGCGAAAGTGCCGCAGCTGGTCGGAATCAAAGTCTAAAATGGAGCGATTTTCAAACGTTGCGCGCCCCTCAATTCGGGTCGTGGGTGGCAACAGACGCATAGCAGCTCGCCCCAGGGTACTCTTTCCACAGCCCGACTCACCCACCAAACCCAGCTTTTCACCAGGCTGCAAAGAGAAAGACACTCCATCCACTGCCCACACTGACTGCCCCGGATAAGACACCCGAAAATTCTCTACAGCAAAGAGGGAAGAAGCGGGGTTGTCGTTAGCTCGAGGCAAGTCAGTCATGAGAGAATTTCGATAAAGTCGGTGTTTAATAGCGCGCTTTCAGCCATTTCAGGGTTCAGCGGTTTCAATAGCGCAACGAATCAGCGGTTATGAGGCATCCTTATTACTTGTCAAATTTTCGCATTAAATAGGCCACGGCAAAGTCGCCATGAGGATGGCCTTGCAGCACATCGCCCAGCTCAAAGACCTTGCCGGCAATCTCAGGTCCTAGCTTTTCTACCACGGCCAGCCGCTGACGTTCCACCTGCTCTAGCACCCGCACTCTGGCCTGCCAGTCTGGCTTAAAAACAATTGGGATTTGAATGTGCACACCCAACGCCTGAAAAATCTCCCATTCGCCGCGATCGCACCAAAGCCCACTACACAGCGGACAGCGCTCTACATAAAAGGAGGCTTTTTGTATATTGATCCGCGCCCGCTTCAAATAAGTCCCGCACTCCGGACACAGCCCGGCCCGACCATCCAACGGCGCAGGCGTGTACTCTATCTCTAAGGTCAGCGGCAGCACCTCATCGGGAATCGCCTCTAGCCCTGCGTTCAGAGCCTGCCAGCGTTGATAGCTTTGAAACGGCAGCCAGTTGCCCTGACAATCCGGACAGCACTGAGCAGAAAGCCCTGCGGTCAGCTCACCTGCAACTAGCTCAGTGGGTTCTTTAGGACAGCGCACACTAATAGACCTCCAGATCTCAACGGCAAGAGACTCGCTCCCTACGACACAGCATAAACAGGGTAGTCGAGAACCTTAGCCTAAAACACTCGAAAATATTGCAGCCAAAATAGCGCAACGTTTGCACCCTACCGAACAGCAGGCGCCATGAGCAACTAAAAATAGTTGGAGCAAATAATAAATAGTTGGAGCAGTTGGAGCAAATAGTTGAAACCGCACCAGCGCTGTCTCAAACCTAAAAACTAAGCATTGACGCGACGCTAGCCAGGACGAATCTCGTCAGCGATCGCCTGAGTGAACTGTGTCAGTTGCGCTAAATGATCGCTGAGTTGCGATCGCACCTTTTCAACCGTGTCAGGCTGTTTAGCCGCTCGCAGCTTCATGGCCTCTACTCCTAACAAACGCAACCGCCGATGGGCCTCCGTTTGATAAGAGCGCAGACGCTGCATTGTAGAAGGCACCATCCCTGAGGGTTTTTCCAACTGTTCATCCAAGCCCTCCAAAGCCTGAAACAACCCTTGAAACGGCTGCTGTAGCTGAGCAACCTTTAGCTGAACATCCTTGGCATTTAAGTTTTTTCCAGAAGCGACCTCAGCATCCCCGCCAGCCGTATCGTCAGTCACAGAAAGCTGCAAATTTTCAAGCGATCGTAATAGGGCATCTACTTGGAGTAGCAAGCTCTCAGAAGAATCAGCGCCTGTGCGATCGCCAGCAGACTCAAACGAAGGGACTAACGTCATAAAACAACAGCATTCTTAAAAGTACTCACCTATCAACTTTGCACATTATTTTGAGTCAAGGGGGTCAGTATTGTTTATGATTGGTGGATGGTGTTTTTACTGAGTTAAAGTCTCTGCTGAACTAAAAACCCCTGAGCAGAGAATCGCCAAGACATAGACCGTTGCTGAACGGACCGTTCCGTTATTGAACAGACCGTCCCTGCACAACAGCGGCAGCCGCCAAAAGCGAAAATCTAGCGCAGACATCTGCGCCTCTTGCAGACATCTATCTGCGCCTTATCAGACATCTGCACCTTACGTAAGTCCTACGCCTTCAAAAAATCGTTTTCTAAAGCTGACGCTCACAAAGCCGACACTCACGCTACTTAGCACCTCGACTTGTCCAAAGCCTACCAAGATAGTCGACTACGTAACATTCCTTAAAAGCTGACGAAGAAAATATCCTGCTTAAGTGTGATTTTTCTTTCTCAACAGGTAATTTTTACTTTATCTATCTTTACTTTTTATTCTTCGAACCCACATCCATCCCAGCCCCGTTAATCTTCACACCCCCAAGCACACTATCGGCAGAGAGCGCTTGATCTAACTCTTCTTCTAACTTCTGCCTGCTGTTCACCGCCCAAAATAAGAGACCTTTCAGCCATGACTGCAACAGCCCTTGTCCTTCCCCAAGATTGTTCGCTCCCCGACTGGCTGTCCTCCTGCCTGGAAGAAAACAGTGACAAGGCAGATCCCTCACAAATTATCGCGGCCCTAGAAGCTGCTGCCCGCGCCTCAGACGATCTTGCTGAACCGGCACCTTCTACCACAGCGATCCCCACGGAGCTACCGGCCATAGAGCTTCCCACCAACGGCAATCAGCTAGTATGTCGGGCATTTAGCTTTGCCTATCAGCTTCACAAGGGTCAAATGCGGGCCTCCGGGGACCCCTACATTGCGCATCCGGTGGCTGTGGCCGGTCTCTTGCGCGAACTCGGTGGCGACAGCGCCATGATTGCCGCAGGCTTCTTGCACGACGTGGTAGAAGATACCGCCGTCACCGCTGACGAAATTGAAGCCATCTTTGGTCCAGAAGTTCGCCACTTAGTCGAAGGGGTCACCAAGCTCTCTAAATTCAACTTCGACAGTAAAACAGAGCAGCAGGCCGAAAACTTCCGTCGCATGTTTTTAGCGATGGCCAAAGACATTCGCGTCATTGTCGTCAAGCTCGCCGACCGTCTGCACAACATGCGAACCCTAGAACATCTAAGACCCGACAAACAAGTCCGCATTGCTCGCGAAACGCTAGAGATTTTTGCACCGTTGGCCAATCGACTGGGTATTGGCCGTTTTAAGTGGGAGTTAGAAGATTTATGCTTTAAGTATCTTGAGCACGACGCTTACAACCAGCTCAAAAGCCTGATTGTTGAAAAGCGCGCTGATCGTGAAACGCGGATCAATGAAGTCAGCGAACGCATCCGAGAAGATATTGGCAAATTAGGCATCCAGTGCAAAGACGCCAGCGGCCGCCCCAAGCATCTATACAGCATTCATCGCAAAATGCAGCGGCAGCAAAAAGAGTTCAAAGAAATTTATGACATCGCCGCCGTTCGGCTCATCGTCAATACAAATGATGAGTGTTACCGAGCCTTGGCAGTTGTTCACAACCTCTTTCGCCCGATCCCAGGCCGATTTAAAGACTACATTGGCCTGCCAAAGCCCAACCGCTATCAGTCATTGCATACGGTCGTCATTGGTCCCTATGGCCGCCCCATCGAAGTGCAGATTCGCACCGTAGAGATGCACCATGTCGCTGAGTATGGCATTGCCGCCCACTGGAAGTACAAGGAGTCGGGCAATAGCAACACCACCGTCAGCGGTAACGAAGAAAAATTCACCTGGCTACGCCAACTTTTAGACTGGCAGAACGAACTTAAGGATGCCCAGGAATACCTCTCCGGCGTTAAAGACAATCTGTTCGATGAAGAGGTTTATGTGTTCACGCCCAATGGCGACGTGATTCCGTTAAGCCGAGGGGCCACACCGGTTGACTTTGCCTATCGAATCCACACCGAAGTTGGCAACCATTGCGCCGGGGCTAAGGTAAGCGGTCGCATTGTTACGTTAGATACCCAGCTGCAAAATGGTGACATCGTTGAAATCATCACCCAAAAGAACAGCCATCCCAGCCTCGACTGGTTGAACTTCGTGGTCAGCACGGGCGCGCGCAATCGCATCCGGCAGTGGTACAAGCACTTTCACCACGATAAAAATCGCGATCGCGGCCATGAAATGCTCGAAAAAGTCATGGGCAAAAGTGGTCTCGATGCCATTTTAAAATCAGACCCAGCTCAGGCTGTCGCCGAGCGCTGCAACTATGCCTCCGTCGAAGATCTACTGGCTGGCCTAGGCCACGGCGGGGTCACGCTAAACGCGGTCGTCAACCGCCTGCAAGAAGCGATCAAAGAGCTTCAGCCCATCCGCACAGAAGAAGCCCCCACCTTAGAAGACGAAATTCCTGCAGTCAAAGCCGTTCCTAACCGTAAAAGCGGCCACGACCACGCGCCCATTGCCGGACTCGAAGGTCTGCTTCACTACATCGCAGGCTGCTGTCACCCCATTCCTGGAGAACTCATCCTCGGCGTTGTCTCCACCGGCGGCAGAGGCATTGCCGTCCATAAACAAGGCTGCAACAACATCAAGAACATTCCGGGCGAGCGGCTGATCCCACTCAAGTGGAACGAGCCCGACGTAAATTCAGGGCAAGCCAACACCTATCCTGTACAAATTCGAATAGAAGTCATCGATCGTGTGGGCGTTCTTAGAGACATTTTGACTCGCCTGTCCGATCTCAAAATCAACGTACACAAAGCGGGCGTCAAAACCCATCCTGACCAAATCGCCGAAATCGATCTGGGCATCGATATCCGCGACCACGCCCACCTCAACCAAACCTTCGCCCAAATCCGCAAAATGTCCGACGTGCTGAGCTTAAAGCGCATCACGGCAGTCAATTAACAAACGCCGCCGTCAGTTAACAGCTCCAGGCCCCAAAGTTATAGTGTCCGACTAGAGTGTCCAACCCGCTTCTCACCCTTCCCTACGAATCCGCACTAGCTGATCTCGGCGAAGACTACTACGACCCCGTTAGCCCAGCAACCTTTCCAAAACACATCCTGCGCTTTCGCAATGATGACGTGCTGGCGCAGCTCAATCTGTCTCCCAAAAACGTCAGCGATGAAGACTTTACCGAAGCCTTCGGCCACTTCATAGAGCACGACCCTTTCTTGGCCCTGCGCTATCACGGCTACCAATTTCGAAACTACAACCCAAACTTGGGAGACGGGCGCGGCTTTTTATACGGTCAGGTCCGTGGCACCAACGGCAAGCTCTACGATTTTGGTACAAAGGGATCCGGCCCGACGCCCTATTCTCGCGGCGGCGACGGTCGCCTCACCCTCAAAGGCGGCGTTCGTGAAGTCCTCGCGTCAGAAGCCCTACACGCACTTGGGGTCAACACCTCTCGCACCTTCAGCCTGGTTGAAACCGGTGAGTCGCTCTATCGTGGCGATGAGCCGTCACCCACCCGCTCATCTGTGATGGTGCGCTTTAGCCATTCCCACATTCGCTTTGGCACCTTTGAGCGCCTGAGCTATCTCAACCAGCCAGCGCTCGCCAAAAAACTGCTCGACCACGTCATTGAGGTTTACTATCCGCATCTGCTCACCACCCATTCGGAGCAGGACCGGTATGCACAGTGGTTTACCGAACTTGCGGAACGGCTGGCAAGCTTAGTGGCCCAGTGGATGACCGCAGGCTTTTGTCACGCCGTTCTCAATACGGACAATATGTCGATTACGGGTGAAAGCTTCGACTACGGGCCATTTGCCTTCATAGACGAATACGATCCTAGATTCACAGCCGCTTACTTCGACTATTCAGGGCTCTATTGCTACGGCAATCAACCCGGTGCCTGTTACTGGAATTTGGAAAAGCTCGCGGTTGCCCTAGAGGGCATTGTCGATAGGGACAATATGGCAGCAGGGATGGCGCGGTATCAACCTAAGTATGCAGAGGTTTATTGCGATCGCTTCCTAGCCAAGCTCGGCTTCTCAGAGCAAAGCAAGCTTATGCCCACCGATGGCCGAGACCTCATCGCTGCCACCCTTACCTTACTAGAAGAAACCCGCGTCAGCTATCCCGACTTTTTCGCCACCCTCACGCAAAGCTTCACACTCAAGTGGCAAAAAGACGAAAGCCTAATCCTCAAGTCCACACTTGAAACGTCAGAGCCCGCTGCGGCCCAGCAGCTCGAGAAGTGGAAAAAAGCCTATCACTACAGTCTCAACCAGCTCTCAACAGAGCAAATGAGTGACGTTCAGCAGTGCCTTAGCAAGGCGAATCCCAAGACCGTATTACTACGCCCAAAAATCGAAGCGATTTGGGAGCCCATTACCGAAGAAGACAACTGGGAGCCATTTTATGAGCTGCTGAAAAAGGTGCAAAACCCTACAGCAGCCTAATGCTGATTGCAGCTAAAGACATATAAAACCAACCTGCACTTACAATAAAGCAGTCACTCATAACCGGTCTCCCTTAAAGCCATGCCAGCACGGGATCTGTACCACGATGCGGTTAAGCGAGCCTTAGTCAAGGACGGCTGGACTATTACAGATGACCCCTTGCATTTGAAGCTAGGGCGCAAGGATATGTATATAGACTTGGGCGCTTGTCGATTGCTCGCAGCACAAAAAAAAGCGCTTAAGATAGCAGTCGAAGTAAAAACTTTTAGCGGTCGTTCCGAAATGGATGACTTAGAAAAAGCACTAGGCCAGTATGTTCTATACTTCGATGTCTTAACAGAATTGCAGCCCCAACGGATGCTTTACCTAGCATTGCCGATTTGGGCCTATGAAAGCTTGTTCGAAGAACCTATTGGCCAATTGTTACTGAAAAACAAACGGTTACGTTTGATTGTTTTTGAGCCTGAGAAGGAGACCATCAACCAATGGCTACCGTCAGTGTAGAAGACTGGAGAGACACTATTGAGCAAGTTCTTCTGGAATATGCCTCGATACCTTACTCGTACAGCACAGTAAAGAAGGAAACTGTCTTTGACCGCCAGCAAGACCGCTACCTTGTGCTAGTCGTTGGCTGGGAGGGATATCGATATGAACATGGATGCACCATTCATATTGACATTATTGATGACAAGGTATGGATTCAGCGAGACGGTACTGAAGAAGGTATTGCTCTAGATTTAGAAAATGCAGGCATTCCCAAAAACCACATCGTTCTTGGCTTCAAACCACCTGAAGTACGTCCAATGACAGGATACGCAATTGCTTGAAAAGGCTACTGGCAGCGATCGCACACACCGTGCACCGTCACCTCATAGCTTTCCGCCTTTAGCCCAGGCCGCAGCGTCTCCATACTCACCTGCTCAAACTGCTCCCAAGCCACATCTTCAATCGCACCGCAACACCGGCATCGAAAGTGGTGATGCAGCTCCACATTGGCATCGTATCGGCACACGCCTTCCTCTAGCAGCACTTCTCGAATCAAGCCCACGTCTCGCAGCGCCTGCAACGAGCTATACAGCGTCGCCTGCGAAGACGTCGGTGCATCTTTATTGAGATCTTTTAAAAGCTGATCGGCGGTAGGATGGTCCTCCCGGCCCAGCAAATTAGAAAACACAGCAAATCGCTGCGGCGTTACCCGCAGATGCTTAGCCTTGAGCGTATCTACAATGACCTGCGACTGAAGTGACATGGCTTTAAGTAACAGGACTCTGTACCCGCTGTGGCGGTACACCTGCTATATGAGTGTCATATTCACTACATTATAACGCCTATTTTATCGGGATCTTTCTTTTAGTTGATAAATTCCTAAATAAGAACTATTCTTAGATAAGGTCAACCTGAGCATTAATCTCCGAGGCATTAATCTCACCGCGTTCGATCTTTTAAGTCTATTTACCTGTTAGGAGTTTATTCAATGCCTGCAATCACCAAAGCACCCAGCGTCGTTTTCAAAACCCGCGTTCGCGACGAGTCCGTTGAAGGGCCTAACCCCTACCGCTGGGAAGATAAAACTACTGAAGATCTCTTCGCTGGCAAGAAAATCGTTCTATTCTCTCTACCAGGCGCCTTCACGCCCACCTGCTCTTCTAACCACCTGCCTCGCTACGAAGAGCTATTCGACGAGTTCAAAGCCCAAGGCGTAGACGAAATCTATTGCATCTCGGTTAACGATGCGTTCGTGATGTTCCAGTGGGGCAAGCAACAAGGCGTTGATAAAATCAAGCTCATTCCCGATGGCAACGGCGAATTCACTCGCAAAATGGGCATGTTAGTCGAAAAAACCAACATCGGTTTCGGCATGCGCTCCTGGCGCTACTCCGCGCTCATCAACGATCTCAACATCGAGAAAGTATTCATCGAGCCTGACTTTGGTGACAACTGCCCTGCCGATCCGTTTGAAGTCTCCGATGCTGACACGATGCTCGCTCACCTCAAAGGCGAAACAGCACCTGGGGTCACCGATGCTCGCAAAGCATTCGTAGGGTAAATCGTTCAGCTAGTTGATTATCAATGGGTGACTTAGCTTAAGTAGCCCATTGAATGACTTAGGCGCTTGAGGCAGGCTTCATAACAGTCTCAAGCGCCTCACTATTCTCATGACCAGCAGCTTATTCACTTCTCACCTTTACTTCGTAACTGAGCCATTATGAAACTCTCCAGCGCTAACATCGAAGAGCATCTAGATACCCTGTATGACGCGGTTGTCGTCGGTGGCGGCATGGGCGGACTTTCAGCAGCTATTTACCTAGCTCGCTATGGCCTCAAGTGCCTAGTCATTGAAAAAGGCAGAGGCCGCTCCGTATGGATGCAAGAAACCCGCAACTACCTTGGGGTCGATCCCAACGTACCCGGCAGAGAAATCCTAGCCCACGGCAAGCAGCAAGCCCTGCACTGGGGCGCAGACCACCTTCATGCCTTTGTTGAAAAGGTCACTGATGAAGGAGAAACCTTTGCCATCGACATCAAAATAGGCAAGAAAAAAAGCCAGGCGTACACCCTACGCAGCAAGTACGTCATTGCAGCCTCCGGCGTCATGGACGTGTTGCCACAGCTAGAAGATATGCAAAATGTCTACGACTACGCGGGCTATACCCTCCACGTGTGCATGATTTGCGATGGCTATGACATGTGGGACCAAAGAGCCGTTCTGATCGCAGGAAAAGAAGCTCAAATCAATGCAGCCTTTGTGCTCAACTGGTTTACGCCCTACATCTCAGTCCTAACAGACGGTAAGTATCCTGTTAGCGATGCCATGAAGCAAAAGCTCGCCGACCATGGCTACCCACTTTACGAAGCCCCCATTGCCAAGTTCGAAGGCACCAATCACAAGCTAGGCGGCGTTGTGCTCACCGATGGCACGACGATTGAAGCCACCACCGGTCTTATCGCCATGGGCTCTATTTATCACAACCAGTACCTCAAGGGTATTGAAGGACTGACCTGGGATGGCGAAAACTTAGTCACCAACAACATGAGCCAAACCACCCACGAGCGAATTTTCGCCTTAGGAGACCTAAAAAGTGGCCTCAACCAAGTGACCATCGCCGTGGCCGATGGCACCAAAGCAGGCACTCAAATCTGGCGCAATATTCGCCGCGCCAGCGCACCTCGCAAGTGGGAAGAAAACCTAGAAAAGGCTGTTGCCCCAGTAGGATAGCAGTGAGATGGCGGTGGGATAGTCTTAACAACACTAGCCCCTCACCACCGCATACGCTCGCACAGGAAACGTGCCAAACTTTTTCACCTTCACAGGCACCGCATTAAACGTAAACCCATCGTCGGGCACATCCTGCAAACGGCACATGTGCTCAACGATGGGAATATTTGCGCCTAAAAGGATAGTGTGCGCAGGGCGATCGCCCGTAGCCGTACCGTCTATGTTGTAAGAGTCAATCCCCACTAACGCTGCCCCCGCAGCCTTTAAGTAAGCCGCCGCTGCTTCAGTCAAATGAGGATGACCCTCAAAGTATTGATCGCTGCGCCAGTGCCGGTCCCAACCGGTGTGGATGAGCACGGCTTTACCGCTCACATCGGCATTCTCAAACAGCTCAGGGCCAATTTGAGGGCCTTCTCCATCTACTCTAAAGACACTGGCCTCCAGCTCAGCCAATGACTCTAGCGGCAGCTCGGAAAGATCTTTGCCGTCAGCGTAGCGGTGAAAAGGCGAATCGATGTAGGTTCCTGTATTCCCAACCATCTCAATTTTGCCCATGTGAAAGGTTGTACCCTCGGCGTAGTGAGCCTTCGAAGCTTCACGTGTCAAAAAATCGCAAATCAGCGGAGCCGGCAATCCTTTGTACGTCACCATGCCGTCTTCTACGGTATGACTCAAATCAATTAGCTTTTTCATGGGCGACCCTACAACATGGGACATCATTGTAATGGCCCAACCAGTAATCGTAATGGCCCAACCGGTAGTCATCGCCTCACCAGACGGTAAAATCGTGACACTTTGTCAGTGAATCGCCTTTTATTGCAATGAATTCAGCGCCTTACTGTGCCCCCTGGCCACTTAACAACGGCCTTTTGATGACGCTGTATGCAGGATTGCGGGCAAGTAAGGGCTGGCAAAGCTCTATCAGCGAGGCAGAGCCCCCTTTTCAAGAACATGTTTTTACAGGCGCACAGGGCGTTCCTATTTTTGGACTGATCGCCATCCCGCCCCAGGCAAAAGGCACCGTCATCGGCACCTATGGCATTACTGGCGATTTGGACGATCAGTGGTTTTTGCGAATTATGGCGCGCAAAGCCTACGCCAAAGGCTATGCCGTCGTTGTCTTCGACTGGCGCGCCCATGGCAAAACCGCTAAACTCTCACCCACCCTCACCTCCGATGGGCTTTACGAAGGCGAAGATTTTGTTCGCATCGCTGCAGCCGCAAAAGCGCTAGGAGCACCGGCTCCTTTTTGGTTTACGGCTTTTTCTTTGGGCGGATTACTGGCACTGTGGGGTGTCAAAGCGGCTCAGGGAGTCGAAACCTGGGGAAGCGATTTAGCCTTATCTACCGATGATATTGGCGGCTGCGCGGTGATTTGCCCAGCCTTAGAATCGTTGCGATCGCTCAAATATCTCATCAACGCCCCCATCGGCAAATACCTTGAAAAAGCCATCTCCCGCAAGCTCAAACAGCTCCTTGGGCAGCTCCAGCAAGATCATCCCACCGCTTTCGATGCTGCCGCCATCAACAGAGTCGATAGCATCTGGAGTTTCGATCATGAAATGGTCGTACCGCGCCTGGGCCTAAGCTCTGTAGAAGAGTACTACACACTTACCAGCGGTCTTTATCTACTCCCCGAACTTCAAAAGCCGACCCTTATTCTCTATGCCGCAGACGATCCGCTCTTTGATCCCTCGCTGCTGCCAGACATTGAAGCTGCCTGCGCCGCCAATTCGGCCATTGACCTATGGCTCACAGCCCAGGGAGGACACGTCGGCTACGTCAGCAACCGCGCCTGCCAACAGCAGTATCAGGATGCTGACCGCTGGTGGGCTTGGCATAGAGTATTTGAGTGGTTTGAGCAACAGGCTACAAATCAAATGAATGTTTTAACCTAGTATGTAGGGCCGCTCACCGCCGGCTTAAGCGTTCGCTAGATTAAAGATTAAGTCATCGCTACCTATAAATCGTCCCTACCTATAAGAAAAAAACGCGTTGGGAATCTGCTATCGGCCTAACCCATCGCCTAAATTTACTGACTGTTCACCCAATAGATTGTCTTTCTAACCCGCTTTTTAATCAGCTATATGACGATAGACTCTGGACCAGCCCAAGAAACGCTGCGCCTTGCAAAACTTCAGGACTACGGCATCTTAGACACCCTGCCTGAAGCTGCCTATGACGATATCGTTAAGCTTGCAGCTTACATCTGCCAAGCACCTACGGCGCTAGTGAGCCTGATCGATGCCGACCGACAGTGGTTCAAGGCAAAAGTCGGGCTAGATGGCAGTGAATCCCCACGCGACATTGCCTTTTGCAACCATACTATTCAGCAATCAGAACCGATGATTGTTGAAGACACCTACCAAAGCCCCCGGTTTCGCAACAATCCGATGGTGACCGGCCCCCCGTACATTCGTTTTTATGCAGGCACCCCTTTAGTCACCCCAGAGGGCTATGCCGTAGGGTCGCTGTGCGTCATCGATTACCAGCCACGCCAGCTCACACACTACCAGCTGCAGGCCCTTAAAACCCTGAGCCGGCAGGTCATTGCGCAAATGGAACTCGGCCATTACGCCCACCAGCTGCACTCCTCCAATAAGCGTTTGGAAAAGCGTGTTCAAGAACGCACCGCTAAGCTCAGTACAGCTCTACAGCGATTACTCCAAACACAGTCCAAACTGTTGAAACGCGAGGCGACGTCTCGTCATAGCGCGCTTCACGATCCGCTCACAGGCTTGCCTAACCGCAGCTATTTCTTGCAGCGGCTCGACCAGGCCATTCAGCTCAGCTGTCGTCAGCCCAGCCATCTCTATGCCGTACTCTTTCTCGATTTAGATCACTTCAAACCGGTTAACGATGCCCTTGGTCATACCGTGGGCGATCGCTTGCTTCAGCACATTGCAGACCAAATCAAGCTTCTTCTCCGTAAAAGCGATCTGGTGGCTCGGCTCGGCGGTGATGAGTTTGCTATTCTACTCGACGACATTCCCGATGAGCAGCACGCGCTTATCGCCGTAAAACGACTACAACAACAGCTCAATACACCCTTTGTCGTAGACGATCACACCCTATCTATCGGCGCAAGTATTGGCATCACCTTCAGTACCCTAGGCTATCGACATCCGAAAGCAGCCCTAAAAGATGCCGATACCGCGATGTATCAAGCCAAAAAGCAGGCTAAAGCGCAGGCGCAAGAACGGCTCCAACAGCAGCTTGAGCAACAAACGCAAATGAGTTCAAAAGCGACGTCCTCACCAATTCTTATCCCCAATGAGCTCTCTTTAGTCAGCCAGAATTTCTTGGTATTTGATGCCGATATGCAAGGGCGTGAGCAAGCGCGCGTCACCCTGGAAGAGGAACTCCGGCAGGCAGCACTAGGCCAGCAGTTTCATCTTTACTATCAGCCTATTTTTGAACTGCACAGGCAACAGCTCTCAGGCTTTGAGGTTCTATTGCGGTGGCACCATCCTACCCGAGGCTGCTTAGACGCCAGTGAATTTATTGCGATCGCAGAAGAAATCGGCATCGTCCGACAGCTATGCACCCAGGTTATTCAGTCAGCCTGCGAGCAGCTCAGCAGTTGGCGACAGGCGATCGCAGCGTCTCCTGGCCCTAAAGAATCAGTACTCAACCAGCAATCGTTGTCGTTACACATCAACCTATCGCTGCTACAGCTCAGCTACCCACTGCTGATTCCTACCTGGAAAAGCAACCTAGAAAAGTTCCAGCTGCCGGCGACTGCCTTCACCCTCGAAATTGATGAAAAAGTGCTCATCAGCAACAACCCCAGTATCACCAACGTCCTGCACCAGCTAAAAACCATGGGATTTGGCCTTTGTGTAGATGACTTTGGTCGGGGTCACTCTTCACTGAGTCGTCTCCATCAGCTCGCTATCAGCACCCTAAAAATCGACCGTGCCTTCGTCAAAGAACTCACGCCCGATGGCAACAGCAGCAGTATCGACATCATCAAAACCATCCTCGACCTTGGCCGCAGCGCAGAGATTGCCGTCATTGCAGAAGGAATTGAAACCATCGCACAACTCGAAACCCTAATGCAGCTAGGCTGCCAGTTAGGACAAGGGTTCTGGCTTTCTAAAGCGCTGCACGCAAAAGATATTGAGCAAATGTTTTAACGGGCTTGCTAAAACAGACCGTCAAAATAGCGAGCAGAGTAGAGCCCATCCGCCGCAGAACAGCCGCAGAACAGCCACAGAGCCACACTCAACCGCGTCATAGAACGCAGGCGTACGGAAAAATATCTCTTCGACCGTAAAGTTCTTGTGTGGCTTGGAACCTAAGGGTCTAAGTGACCATCTCATACATACATCAGGGTTTGCGAACGCGAGCTAACACCATCGGCTGTAGTTAAGCATTGCCGCTTAAGGTTAATCTCTCTATCTAGCTTTGCACCTCAGCAAGGCACGATTCCTCCTGACCTCCCATCAGCAGGTCGTAAAGGTGGTTGCATCGACAAGCGCTTCGCCAATTTTCACCCAGACAACTTCTTCCCTCCTTAATTTTGGGCACTCGGCACGCATCACGCCGGCTGTGCCTATTAGCCATCAGTTTCTACACGTAATGAACGCTCTTTTTTCCCGGCTCAGCCAGCCTTCTAGAGGCTATTTAATGCCTGTTTTGATGGCGGCTATCACCCTCAGTCTTGTCTTATTGACCGTCGGCAGCTTCAGCACCTCAAACATCTCGAATAGCTTCCGAAACGGCCTCACTACAGATTTTCAGCTTCAGCGCATTAGCGGCAACATCACCTATCTCGAAGAAGTTCTCACCATGTCTTCGCGGATGGCGGCAGCCACCGGAGATTTGTCGTGGGAAGCTCGCTATCAAGCCTACGAACCGCTGCTAGTAGAAACGATCAACGAGGCGATCGCATTGGCTCCAGAAGCCTACGATATCCATGCCAGACAAATCGATGAAGCCAATCTCAAGCTCATCGCCATGGAAACCGAGGCTTTTGAGCTAGTTAGAAATAAAAACGCAAAGCAAGCGCTCAGCCTCCTCTTCAGCGATAGCTACAATACCCAAAAAGAACGCTACGCCACGGGCATCCAGCTTTGGACTGAGCTGCTAGACAACCAGGTAAAAAGTGACTTTGACCGCTACGGCAAGCGACTCTTTTGGGCTGGTGTCTTCAGCATGACCAGCCTTTGGACGCTAGTTATTGCCTGGATTATCCTACTCTGGCTCATCAATCAACAGGTTCGCCGCCAAACAGTCACCGAGCAAACCCTACACCGTACTGCTGAGCAGCTCGAAGCTGACCGTCAACGTCTTCAGCACACTCAGCACACGCTTCAAACCCAAGAAACAGCGCTTTCCGCTACGCTGCGATCGCTCCAGCAGACCCAGCAACAGATTGTTCAAAGCGAAAAAATGACTAGCCTAGGCCAGCTAGTGGCGGGTGTCGCGCAGGAACTCAACCGCTCAATCCATGTTACGAACCATCACCTCACGCCCTTAAAACAAGAGATGATGGCGCTGCAACAGGTAAACAGCCCCGAAAGCCCTGAAACCGCGATCGCAGCAGACATACCCAAGCGATTAACCGCGCTGGAAAGCAGCACTGAGCGTGTTCATCAAATCGTGCGATCGCTCCAAAACGTTTCTCGAACCGATGAAGCGACCAGCGAAACCATTGATATTCACGAGCCTATAGAAAGCACGCTGCTCGTTTTGCAGCATCGACTCAACGCAGCAAACGATCAGTCAGCGATTAAACAAAGCATCAACATCGTTCGCGACTACGCGACGATTCCGCCGGTAGAATGCTTTCCTGGCCCACTCAACCAGGTATTTATCACGCTCATTGCTAATGCGATTGATGCGATCAAAGCAGCCGACCGTGAGCGCGCCAGAAACAGCGCCAGAAACAGCGCCAGAAAAAACACCAGCAAAGGCGCCAATCAGGAGACCAGTCAGGAGACCAGTCAGGCGCACAAAATCACGATCAGCACTCAAACGTTTACCGATACCTTTGATGTGCAATGGGTCAAAATCGCAGTCACAGACACCGGGACAGGCATTCCAGAAGACGATCAGCAACGCGTTTTTAATCCCTTTTTTACCACCAAGCCTGTCGGCACAGGCGTTAGCCTTTCTAACAGCTATGCCATTGTCACCGAAAAACACAACGGCAGACTCACCTTTTCAACCACACCCAATCAGGGCACAACGTTTACGATTCAGCTCCCAGTTGATCTAAAAACCGAGATAAAAGCTAACGCCTCTCAACCCAATCGATCGCTGAGCGATCAGCAACCACCCGCAGCGTCTTCCGTGCCTCCGCATAAAGACACCGCTCGCTCAGACAACAGTTCACCCACGATCGCACCTTTAAAGCCGCAACAAACTCACTAACGACACCGTTAGCAGTAGCGGCGTCAGCCAATCTCCAAAACGAACGTAGGGCGTTTCAGTGTGTCGCCGATAAATCTGACCCACATGGGTCGCATACTCATTCGGCCCAGAAAGCCAGTGCGCTCGCCCCTTCGGATCAACCACACCCGAAATGCCCGTGTTGGTCACTCGCACGGCCCAGCGATTGGTTTCAATCGCGCGCATCACATCTTGCCCATGGTGTTGCATCATCATCATGGGCGGATACGGATCGTTATTTGAAGCCGTAAAAATCGCCGCTGCCCCCCGCGCCACCTGCTGACGAAACGCCTCAGCAAAGGCAGAATCATAACAAATGCCTGCCGCGATTACGCCAAAGGGTGTCTTAAGCTGCTGCGTAAACGCCCCTGGAATCATACTTCCACCATAGTCAGAGAACCGCTGCACCAGCTCACCGACAATCGGCTCAAATGGCAGGTATTCCCCCAACGGCACCAGCTTCACTTTGTTATAGCGGCCAAACACCGTCCCGTCAGGCATCAGCAACAGCAAGCTCTGGGTCAGCGGGCTAGTGCTATCTGCAATGTCATCATGCGCAAACGTTCCTAGTAAAAGCGGCACACCGTTCTTCACCACCGCACGCTGGAGCAAATCACGATCTTGCAAAAACGCATTCCAGGTGCGAGGGATTGCCCCTTCCGGCGTTATCACCAGCTCTGCGCCCGCAGCGACCAGAGACTCATACCCCTCTAAATATATTTGACGCGATTGCCGGGTCCCTGCCGCAGTCAGCTTCTCTCCCGTCGGAATATTCCCCTGAACAAGACCAACGGCCAACCGCTCAGTTGGATCGTCATTTAGCGCACGGCTATACAGCCCTAGTCCTAATGCATGTAGCCCAATAAACAGGGCCAGCGCGCCCGCAACGTACCGCCATCCTTCTCTGGCACTCTCTTCTCTCGTCCGCTGCCCCGCCGGCAACCCTTCCGCCAACAAACCATTCACCGCCACCACGGCTGCGGTTACCGTAATCGGCCCCGATAGCTGGCCTAGCTGCAATCCCAACAAGTTATGCGGGCTCTGGGTAAAGCTCAGCGACGTCCAGTGCAGGGGGCTAGTGCTCCACAGCCATTCCACCGCACACCATACTGCTGTCCCCACAAGGACTCGCGCCCCCCCGGAAAAGGCCCTGTGCTGACGTAGCTGCCAGCGGCCAATCACCACCATCACCCCCGTCCAACTCACCGCAATTCCCGTTCCCCAAAGCGTGAGGAACACCCAGCCAAACAGCATAATCATTAAGCTACCAAGCCAAGGAATGCCTAGCCAGGTGATGGGGTGCAGCTTCGTAAACCAGGAGAGCGCAACGCCGTGATAGGCCACCCCCCACAACAGTGCGCTCGTCGCAATCCGGCGTCCCTTTTGTTGCGGGGAGTGCACCACCTGCCACAGCGGTACCAAAGCCACCCAGGCCAATGGCCAAGCATTGACAGGGGCTAAAGCCATCAACAGCCCACCAACTAGCAAACTCAGAGCCCAGCGCCAGCCCTGTAACAGAGGCAACCATCCCTGAAACAACCGAAAAAGAGAGTCCACCGAAAGCTTATCGAGCAACTTATTAATCAAAGGCTTATCGCTATTTCTGTGCCGCCTGATTCAAAGCATCCACCCGAATCAACCTACCCAAATCATAAGCTGCTTAAGTCAGCAGCCAACTATAAAACAGGGGACCCCTTTAAGAGGCTATTTCAAAACAAGACACTACTTATTGATATAATCCCAGCTACCTCAAAGATTTCTCCCAACACAAAAGGGCACATCTCCATGAAAGACTGGCAGCTCATCGAAGGGGGCATTACAGCTCCTAAAGGCTTTCGCGCAGCGGGTATCGCAGCAGGACTAAAGCCCTCGGGTGCGCCGGATCTCGCGCTAATTGTCTCGGATAGTGATGCGATCGCAGCAGGCGTTTTCACCACCAGCCAAGTCCGAGCAGCCTGTATAGACCACTGCCAAAACCTCTTAGAGGAAAAGCCTACTGCCCGCGCTATCCTTTGCAATGCCGGACAAGCCAACGCCTGTACCGGCCAGCAAGGTGAGCAAGATGCGCAGGTCAGTGCAAACGCCGCCGCCAAAGCCCTGGGATTTTTGCCAAGCCAAGTCATGACAGCCTCAACCGGCGTCATCGGTCAGCGGATAAAAATGGACGCCCTCCAAGCGGGCATCCCCGACCTGGTTGCCGCCCTCTCTCCAGAGGGTTCTCCCCAAGCAGAGCGAGCCATCGTTACCACCGACCTGATCACAAAATCTATCGCCCTAGAAACGCAAATAGGCGATCGCCCAGTCCGCATCGGCGGCATTGCCAAAGGTTCGGGCATGATTCATCCCAACATGGCCACCATGCTGGGCTTTGTCACCTGCGATGCGGCCGTCTCACCACAGCTTTGGCAAAACATGGTGCGCCGCGCCACCGAAAAAAGCTTTAACCAAATCACCGTCGATGGTGACACCAGTACCAACGACTGCCTGCTGGCACTCGCCAATGGCGAATCTCGCACCCCAGCGATTACCGAACCTGGGCTAGAAGCTGACAAGCTAGAGGCGATGCTCACCGAGGTTTGCATTCACCTCGCGAAGTCCATTGCCCGTGATGGAGAGGGTGCCACCTGCCTGATTGAAATTGAAGTCACTGGGGCGATGAGCGATCGCGCCGCCGGACAAATCGCCCGCACCATAGCAGGTTCCTCATTAGTTAAGTCAGCCGTCTTTGGCCGAGATCCTAACTGGGGTCGTATTGCAGGCGCTGCCGGACGCGCAGGCATTCCCTTCGAACAAACTGAGCTGAGCATTCATCTAGGTGACTTCGTGCTCATGAGTCAGGGCACACCACAACCCTTTGATCGCGCCGCTGCCAGCGCCTACCTCAAGCAACAATCCGAGCGCAGCACCCATGCCATGTCAAAAATCTTACTCAGCAGTACTCAAAACAGTAACGCACTGATAAATCCTGAAAGTAAGCAACCCATTACACCTCAAGCACTCGGCATAGAAGCCCTGGCGCATCCCGTCAAAATCACGGCTAGCGTGGGTACAGGAGCTGGCAATGGCACCGCATGGGGCTGCGACCTCAGCTACGACTACGTCAAAATCAATGCTGAATATACGACTTAAAACAATTCAGAAACTTTTAGCGTTCAACATCGTCTGTTGATTTAAGTATGGGTTCATCACATAGCCTACCTAAGTAAGAACTGACGGAGATCTATCCACAACAGGGTCTGGTCTACAGTCCAAGCGAACTAAGCTGTATTAAGTAGCCGGTGTTTTCGGTGTTGTTTTTAAAGACTCCGTGTTTATACCCGGAAGTTTCACCGAATATCCGGAAGAGAATGATAAATTTTACAGGCATGTGTGTGCCACATTCGCACACCTGTGAATAGTGCGCCCAGAAATTAAGAAGCTCAAAACAGTAAAGTCGAGAAGTCATGCGTAAAGTCACTGCTTCAGCCGTTATCCTCACGGCACTCACAGGTTGCAACCAGGGGGGAATCCCCAGCACTCAGTGGAGCTTCGAAGTTCCGTTTGGTGACAATACAGACGGTGCACAAGCTGACGCTGTAGGCAGCGATCGCGTAACAAATAACGAACTTTCCGCAACCTCCACCGTCATCAAGCCGGTCGGCAGCAATGCGCCTGACAGTGCCTTTGAAAAAGCAATGATGGGTCCGGCCTTTGAGCAACCTACGGTTGAAGCGACCCTGTCCAAACCGCTGGCGTCCACACGGAATCTACTCGGTACGGCCTCTGGTAGTCCCTCGGACATACTCGGCGTTGCCCCATCATCACCAGCTCTGAAGAGTATCGCCTCATCTCGCCCCGACCCAATCGATCAAGTACGGTCTTACCTTCGTTCCAGCGGTAGCCATACAGCACTCGCGAATCGTGCGCCCTATGCCTCTCAGGTATATCTGTCTTCTGTACCCACAGCGCCGCTAGATCCAACGGAGTTCTCGTTCTCATCTTCATCACAGTTTCCAGTCTCAGCGCCCATCATCTCAGCGCCCATCAGTGGAATTGGTAACAGCACCAGTAGTCGTGGCGTCACCAGTAGCGTAGGCGGCCTTGCACCGCTGCCATCCACGACAGATTTAATGGTCACCAGCGCTAACGCCAAATTGCCAGAAGCCCCTAGAGCCTTTACCGCCAATACTCAGACGCAGCCTCAGGTAGCTTTGAATGTTCAGACCAGTACCCAGGCTAACGTTGGTTCAGCTGAAGACAGAGCGGTCTACGGCGATATTGCCTATATCGATGGGGGTTCCCAGCAGGAAAGCACCGCCACGCTGAGAAACACAGCTTTCGACACAGAAGCAGAAGCCTACATCACGGACACCGTCAGCACCGTTGAAGGCAGTACTGCGGAAGTCTTTGAGGACGGCTTACCCCAGCTCACACCAGCGCCTGCTGAAGATTTCGCGTCGCTACCAGCAGTGAGTGCAACGACCATAGCCTCGCAAATCCCACAACCAGACGCTGAAGAATCTATTGGGACATCGATTCTAAGGGACTTGCAGCGAACCTCTCGGCAAGAGGTTGCAGCCAGCCTTCTCGCTCAGGACACCCCAAATGCCATTGAAGAGGTCACTGAAGAGGTCAGTGAGGAAATCTCGCCACCCACCACGCCGTTCATAGCTGCTAGCCCATCTGAGCACAGGCCGACACTAGAGCGATTAATTCGCACAATGCCTCATCGAGAGCTGTCTCCACTCCTGGCACACAGGCGCAGCGAAATCAGCGCTCAGCAGCAATCTTCTCTCATAGAGTTTCCTGCTCAGTCATCTGAACTGGGTATGGGGGTAACCCCGAGCGAGCATCGTTTTATCGACAACGATCCGATCGAAAGCCGCACGATTGAGAGCCACACTCACAGCGGCGCTGCTGATATTTTTGAATCGGATACGGCAGCCAATCTACAGTCCAACAATTCAGTTAAATCACCACTCCAACTACTGAGTCAGTCACCCCTTTTAGAAGGACTCAGGGAGACTGAGGCACGCCCTACTCTCTACGTGCCCATCGCAGAAACCTCTGCGAACGACGTCTCTGGTGACCTCGTTCGTAAGGCACTCGCCGCACTTAGTCAAAAACATACAGAGGCTACCTCCGCAGCTGACTCCAACAGCAGCTTTGATTCAGTTCTAACGTCTGCCGCTTCAGTGAGCAGTACAGCAACTGCAACAGGCCAAGCCGTAGACCCATCGGCTAGCCAAGCAAATAAGCTCTTAGACAATGCGGTTCAAGCAGCAGATATCAAAATCGAAATCCTCCCAGAGACAATTAGCCCGTTAAACGAGGAGTTGACCAGCCCGTTCAATAAGAGTTCTTTGAGAGAGAATGCTGCGATTAAAGCAATGCTCAACACATCAAATGCTGACAGCAACGCTTTTTTACTCAACTCCATACAAAAAGGCTCTCGTCGCCAAGTCATCAACTGGCAATAGTCGATTCCATGGCGTCCACGCCATGTGTCTCTATGCCTCTGTATCTGTACAGTGTGGAAGAGTATGAGTCATCTTCAGTTCACTAATATTGATGAACTAAAGATGACTTAATATCGTGACGAGTCACTAAAAAAAAGGGAGTATACGTGCCGCCGTTACTCCCTTTTAATGTACCTGCGGATTAGTGTGCCGGCAGATAGTCGCCATTTTTTGCGCAGCCCAACTCACTGCTCAGCCTAACTCACTGCTCAGCCTAACTCACTGCGATGAGACTAGCTCAACAACGTTGTCGCGATCGCGAATAGTCACATCGTATCCGTTCAAAAAATCGTTGCCTAGCAACCCAATACTTACCGCCTCACCAATACCGACTCGGGCATCTCGAAGGATAACGCTCCCGATCGCAATGGACCTCATCATCCCAATATCAAAGGTCACTTCAGCCTCACTAGCGGTTGTGGCGATCATCTTCTCAGTCGTCACGATGCCAAGTTCATCAGCCATTTGCCTGGTAATCAGCGTACGACTCGCCCCGGTATCTAAAATCATGTCGTAGGTTTTCTGACCGTTGAACTCAACTCGCACAACCGGTGTCCCGTGCAACCGGCGAATAACAGGGACGCGGATCATGTCAGAGCCTGTAAAGGCCGCCGCCGGTGTCAGCCTCTGAGAATCAATGGGCGCTCTTTGAAGCACTGGCTGGGATCTCCCCGGAGCGCGGGATATCCTCAGTGGCGTTTGTACAGAGCGTTGAAGATCCTCAATTTTTGTCGTCGCTTGGGCTACATTCAAAGAATATTCCGTAGCTTTCTGTTGCGCTATCGAATAGTGAGTGTCACTTTTAGGCACTTTCTTTAACTGGTCCGCAGCCCGCTGCCATCGACTGGCAATCAGGCCCCAATCATCTGGCGATACCGCCGACTGACTCAAGATATAGGCACTAGAGGCTAAGTTGATCCCTTCTCTGTAAGCCGCGGGTGGAGCAGAAGGTGACTGAGCAGGCGACTCTACAGCAGGCGCATCAGCTGGCTGTAGAGTCTCAACCGCTACGCCATCTGAATCGGAATTGGCGAAGTCTGAGCGGTCTAAGTCCAAACGCTCTAAGTCCGCACGGTTTCCCTCTGAAGGAACAGGCGCGTCAGCCAGCGTCGAACGCTCAAACGATTGAAGAAAAGAGGGTGTGGCACTGCACGCACAGCACAGCAATCCTAACAGTCCTGGCAAAAGGGGTCGACAAGAAAAGGATTGCAGCGAGGCCATAGCAAATGATTGACACTACCTACGGTTAAATTTCCCTAACCTGTTTTCTGGCTTGCTCGCGCCTTATACGGATATTATTGACAGAGCCTACTGTGACAACCATTTAATTTCAGTGTTTTCAGCCCAGCCGAGCGCACTCATCAATTTCGTTTAATACTAAGGATTTCGAACTATCCGAGGCTTATTGGCTGATCTTTACTTTGAGATCAGAGCTGACATTAAATTGCTTTACCTAGCCCTTTTTAACCGCCATGTTTGACCCGTCTGCTCAGCCTGCTTTACTTGTCTTAGAAGATGGTTCTATCTACAGAGGATGGTCCTTTGGTGCAACCGGTACCACCATGGGTGAAGTTGTTTTCAATACCGGCATGACCGGATACCAAGAAGTCCTCACAGATCCTAGCTACTGCGGTCAAATGGTGACTTTCACCTATCCAGAGCTCGGCAATACTGGCGTGAATCCCGAAGATGAAGAGTCTCAAAAACCTTATGTCAAAGGTGCGATCGCCAAAAACATTTGCGAGCGGCCTAGCAACTGGCGCTCTACACAGTCCTTGCCAGACTACTTAAAATCCCACAACATTCCAGGCATTCATGGAATAGACACCCGCGCACTCACCCAAAAGCTCCGGAGTGTGGGTGCCATGAATGGAATTATTTCCAGCGAAATTCTAGATGCTGAAGAGCTGCTCCGCCAGCTCCAAACGCTACCATCCATGGAAGGGTTAAATCTGGTCAAAGAAGTCACCACAGATAAAACCTATCAATGGAACGAATCAACAGAGTCAAATTGGGCCTTCAGTGCCAGTAATGATGCCGGCACCAAAGCCTCTGAGGAGCACCCACCGCTAAAAGTTGTCGCCATCGACTTTGGAATCAAACGCAACATCTTAAAACGGCTCGCCAGCTACGGCTGCCAAGTTACCGTCGTTCCAGCCAACACATCCGCTGAAGACATTCTAAACCACGAGCCTGACGGTATTTTTCTCTCTAATGGGCCCGGCGATCCAGCCGCCGTAACCAGCGCACCTGACATTACACGCGCACTATTGGAAAGCCAGCTACCCACGTTTGGCATCTGTATGGGCCATCAGATCTTAGGCCTTTCCCTGGGCGCTGAAACTTTCAAACTTAAATTTGGTCACAGAGGTCTCAATCAGCCCTGCGGCCTCACAGAACAGATAGAGATCACTAGCCAAAACCATGGATTTGCGCTCGATGCGAACTCCATTGATAAAGCTAATGTCGAAGTCACCCACTTTAATTTGAACGATCAAACCGTTGCAGGCATTCGACACAAGCAGCTACCGGTCTTCTCGGTTCAATACCATCCCGAGGCTAGCCCTGGCCCTCATGATGCAGACTATCTATTTGCCAATTTTGTACAGACGATGCGCGACCGCAAGGCCCAGTAAAAAGACCCGGTAAAAGAGACGGGATCAGAGGCTGTTTTCAAGTCTGTACAGATATCGCTTTCAGCCCCTTAGAAGAGGCTTTAAAAAAAAGAACAAAAATATCTGTTTTGATTGAGGCATAGTGGCACTCGATAGGGCATGATAGCTATGTCTTAAGTCCCGAGCCCACCATTTAGTGCAAAATCTTGCGATGGATGGTGTCTTGCCCTATACTTAAGCGCTATATTATTGTCAACGCTAGGCACATCTGGAGGATCCTCCCATCGCTGAGTCGCTTACCCTAACAGTTAGTCTAAGAGGCACCCGCGAAGTTAGGGGCAAATGCCAAATCTTTCGCCTCACTGGGCTCCTGGATGCCTTTTCGGAGCCTACTTTTCTCAAGGTTCTCAATAAATATATTGAAGATGGCCCGGCCCATATAGTTTTAGACTTATCTACTATTGATTTTGTTGATAGCTCAGGCTTAGGCGCACTCGTTCGTCTGGTTAAAAAAGCCAAGGGCGAAAGTGGCAGTGTTCAAGTTGTTAGCAACCCTCGAGTGACTCAAACCGTGAAGCTGGTCCGGCTAGAACAATTTTTATCGCTACAGCCCAATGTGGATGCTGCGCTCGAAAATCTTAAAAAGTCATAGCATCAAAAAGTTATAGCGCCAACAAGTCACTGTAAGAAGTCCACAACAAGAGCGTTGCCGTTGGACGCCCCACAGTCAAAAGTTATCCACAACAACCACATTCGTATTTATTTCAAACAACTCCAGCGATATCGCCAGTGCCCCCTACACCAGACACCAACCTGACTCATCAGGATTCTGACCGTGCTGGAGAATGTGGCACTGGCGTTTCTGTTGATAGGTCTATTAGCTCTATTTTTCAAACCTTTTCAGGCACGGAACCAACTGACTCAGAGCTGGCCAGTATAGCTCCGACTTCGCTGGCCTACATCGGCGATGCCGTATTTGAGCTGTATGTGCGATCGCAGCTATTAATTCCAGCAAAACGACTGCGCGACTATCATGAGCAAGTGGTCGCCCAGGTTAAAACCGAACAGCAGGCCCACTACGTAGACGTCCTAACGTCCTACCTCACCGAAGCAGAAAAAGACGTTATGCGCAGGGGCCGCAATGCAACCTCCGGTCGAAATCGCCGAGCCAACGCACAAGATTATCAAAAGGCTACCGGCTTCGAAGCACTCATTGGTTTTCTCTATATCAGCGATCAAGCACGTCTGTTTAAGCTCTTAAATCAGCTGAGCGTAAACGCTAACGCGTCCGTCTAATTTTTTGAGTGCACGCGCTGAAGATTCACAAATCTCCAAGTTCAGCCATCTAACGTGACTTAGAATCCCTACACATCAGCCCTCAGTGCCTCTACACTTATTAAGAACATTTCGCTAAGTACAAATTAGCGCCTTTTTAAGGTGCTCACCAGAGGCATTACCCGTGAGCGGCCCCCATAATTCACCCCGCAATTCTAAACGTTCTTCCAGCCCATCCTCTAGACCTGGACACAGCAAAAGATCCGGGTCAAAACCAACCGGCTCAGGTGGAAAGCCCAGCTACAAAGGCAGCCGCAAACCAGCCCCCGGCAGAAGTGCCAAACCCAAACTCAAAGGCACATCTTCAAACTCTGCACCTAAGCGCTCGGATAAGTCTGGCTCACCGCGCCCTAACATCAGTGGACCCAAAACAGGCAACCGATCCAGAGCAAAATTCATCGCCAAGCCCGGTTCCAGGCTCAAATCCAGGGGTGAAACTAACTTCAAAAAGCGGCGATACGAGGGCAAACCAGACAGTAGCTACCGTCACCGCGCTCATCTCTACGATGAAACGCCTTTTAGCGGACACAACGCGGAAGGCCAATCAGACGGACTTAAGCCTGATTTAATTTATGGCAGGCATGCCGTGGAAGCGGCCATCGAAGCGAAGCGATCGCTCAACCGACTGTGGATCAACGCAAAGCTCATCTACGACTCTCGCTTCCGGCCCTTGGTCATGGCGGCTAAAGCCAATGGCGCTGTCATTGATGAAGTAGAAGGACTTCGTCTCTCTCAAATGACGCAAGGGGCTAGCCACCAAGGCATTGTTGCCCAAGTCGCAGCCTACGAATACGTTGAATTAGAAACCTTAGTAGATCAGGCCAAATCCACGGTGCGCCGTCCGGTCATTATCGCCGCTGACGGCATCACAGATCCCCACAATCTAGGCGCGATTATTCGCTCAGCCGAGGCGATGGGCGCACAGGGGATCGTGATCCCTCAGCGGCGGGCCGTTGGGATCACCTCAACGGTCTCGAAAGTCGCCGCAGGGGCTTTAGAAAATATTCCGATTGCAAGAGTCGTTAATCTGGGACGATCGCTACAGTTTCTCAAGGACAGTGGCTTTTGGATATATGGATTAGCTGGCGAAGTCTCGCAACCTATTCACACAACAGATTTTTCAGAGCCTGTTGTACTTGTCGTAGGTGCTGAAGGCGACGGCCTCAGCCTATCGGTGCAAAATCTTTGCGATATGCTGGTGTCTATCCAGCTAAATGGCAAAACACCTAGCCTCAATGCTTCTGTAGCGACTGGCATGGCTCTCTACGAAGTTTATCGTCAGGAATGGGTCAACAAGCGACCTGCTTTGACCATTGACAGCGACCCCAAATAGCAGGGCGTATAGAGAGTCGCAAAGGAAGCCTCTAGTCGCAGAGGTAAGCCTCTATGGATGGGGTTTTATCAGCCGTGCTATTTATCCTAAAAACCTGTGCAGACTGTTATGTGTAAACAGTTATAAACAAACGACTTGTCTTAGAATATGTTGAGCACTAAAAAATAGTGCCAAAATAAAAAAGCCAAATTTAGTGTTTGTTAAAAAGAAATACGCTTAGGCTTAAGGGCCCTCCCTCGCTCGTTTGCGATACCGTAAAGTAACCGTCCTTCTCCTTCGCTCAACAAACCTGTCCACTCAAATAAAGCCATTCTCATTATCTGCAATGAAAAATTTCTTTAGTAGCTTGTTCAGCATCTTTTCAACGCCTTGGTGGGTCAAAATCACCACATCGGAGCCTAACTGTATTTATTACTTTGGCCCTTTTGACAGCGAGGGAGAAGCCCTTCAGGCAAAGCCTGGCTACATTGAAGATCTTCAAAGAGAAGGCGCGCAGCAGATCCAGTCCAGCATGCAAAACATTGCCGAACCTAAAGAACTCACCATTGAAATGGGTGTTAAGCCCCCCTCTTCTATGATGATGACGGCTTAAGTGCCCGTTGTAACTGCCTATTGTCCAATGCCCGCGTTGGGTCCAACCGCTCAATACAAGCTCATAGTCAGGGTACGGGTGTCAGGCAAGGCATTTGCCAAAAGCCTTCACAGACTTGAAAAGCTGCTAACGAAAATCCCCAAGGGTCTATCGTTAGCAGCTTTTTTAAGGTGTCGGCATTTCGATGCCTAACATTGCGTTAAGTCCGCCCCCTTCTTAACGTCCTTACCATCATCATCATTCATTACCTGCTCTACCAGCGTAAAGTCAGGTCGCCAGCGGTACTTAGCCAAATCCAACTTGCGTTTTACAAAGACAATACCTTCTGCTTCTAGCAATAGCTGCTGTAGGTCGTCGTTACCGTCCCGTAGGGATGAACGAGACACTTCACCTTTGGCATTAATCACCCGGTGCCAAGGAATCTCGTCTTGCGCGGTCACCCGATACAGGGCATACCCAACCACTCGAGGCTTACCGATGAGGCCAGCCAGCTCGGCGACTTGGCCATAGGTGGCCACTTTTCCATAGGGAATGAGCCTTACCACATCATAAATTTTGGGATAGCAAGACATAGACTCGATCTCGTTTTATTCTCGTTTTATGTATTATTTGCTTGATTAAAAGCGGCCATGCTGAAGCAGTGAGGGCAGTTAAGCACCATCAGTGATCGCGCAGCAACAGACACAGAATGCTCCCGGTGGTAAACCTTACCGTCATCGACAAACCCTGTAGCGGTTTGAGTATCTATCACCACCTGCCACTCCTGGTTCTCAATAGACTCGGGAATCAAAAACAATAGCGCCTCTGCCGACGGATTGAAAAAGAGCAAGAAGCTATCGTCAAAAATTCGCTCACCCTTGCTGTCGAGGTTCGGAATTTCAGCACCATTTAAGAAGATGCCGAGAGCATTCGTCGAGCTATCATCCCATTCACTATCGTCAATCGTCGTGCCATCGGGATGGAACCAACCAATATCCACGACCCCTGAGCCATGAATTTCTCGACCAAAAAACCACTGATGACGGCTAAAAATCGGGTGGGATTGGCGAAACTCAATCAGCCTTCTCGAAAAGTCCAGTAGCTCGCGATCGCCTGCTTTCAAACGCCAGTCAAACCAGGAAAGCTTACTGTCCTGGCAATAGGTGTTGTTGTTGCCCTTAGTTGAGCGGCCCATTTCATCGCCACCGAGGAGCATCGGCACCCCTTGAGAGAGCATCAGCGTCGCTAAAAAGTTACGCCGCTGCTGCTCTCTCAATGCCAAAATCTTAGGATTATCCGTTTCGCCTTCAGCCCCACAGTTCCAAGAGCGGTTGTAGCTTTCACCATCGCGATTGCCCTCACCGTTGGCCTCATTGTGCTTTTCGTTGTAGCTCACCAGGTCATTGAGGGTAAATCCGTCATGGGCGGTAATGAAATTAATGCTGGCATGGGGCAAACGGCCATCATCTTGATACAGGTCCGAGCTACCGGTAAAGCGAAACGCAAAATCACCTAGGCTGTAGTGCTCCCCGCGCCAAAAGTCGCGAATGGTATCTCGATACTTGCCGTTCCACTCAGACCACAGCAGCGGGAAGTTACCGACCTGATAGCCCCCTTCACCCAAGTCCCAAGGCTCGGCAATCAGCTTAGTCGTGGAGAGCACAGGGTCTTGATGAATAATGTCAAAAAAGGACGAGAGCCTGTCTACCTCATACAGCTCGCGGGCTAGCGCGGAGGCCAAATCGAACCGAAAGCCATCGACATGCATCTCTAGCACCCAGTAGCGCAGGCTGTCCATAATCAGCTTAAGCACCTGGGGATGGCGAACGTTTAGCGAGTTACCACACCCGGTAAAGTCCATATAAAAGCGCGGCGAGGTTTCGACCAGTCGGTAGTAGGCCGCATTATCAATGCCTCTAAAAGAAAACGTAGGGCCAAGATGATTGCCCTCGCCGGTGTGGTTGTACACCACATCTAAAATGACTTCGATGCCAGCAGCATGCAGCGCCTTAACCATAGCTTTGAATTCGCGCACCTGCTCACCATGCAACCCCGAAGAGCTGTAGCCAGCATGGGGCGCGAAGTACCCCAATGAGTCGTAGCCCCAGTAGTTGTGCAGCCCAGTCGTCACCAAGTGCCCTGGATGCACATCGTAGTGATGCACAGGCAACAGTTCAACCGCTGTGATACCTAAGCTTTTAAGATGTGCGATCGCGTCTGGATGCGCCAGCCCTGCATAGGTGCCTCGCAGCTCCTTAGGAATTTTAGAGTTCTGCCGGGTAAAGCCGCGAACATGCACCTCATAAATAACCGTTTTGTCCCAAGACACATCTGGATGAGTATCTTCCGCCCAGTCAAATTCCGGATCGATGACCACAGACTTCGGCATAGACTTAGCGCTATCAGACACTGAAAAGTCTAGGTCACGCTCTTTGTCACCAAAGTGGTCCATCGGAAAGCTAAACAGCTCTGGGCCAAACTGAATATCACCTGTAATCGCTTTGGCATAAGGATCCAGCAGAAGCTTGTGCACATTAAACCGATGCCCTTCTTTGGGGTCGTAAGGCCCATCTACTCGAAAGCCATATCGCTGCCCAGGACGAATGCCTGGAAAATAACCATGCCACACATAGTTAGTCACCTGTGGTAGCGTCACCTGAGTTTCTGTGCCCGACTCATCGAACAGGCACAAAATAACCTCAGTAGCATTTTCAGAGAACAGCGTAAAATTAGTGCCTGAGCCGTCCCACGTAGCACCTAGCGGATGAGACCGCCCTGGCCAAACTTCTACCGTCATAGGGATTGTAGATCTAAGCGTTTAGATCGGATTGCAGTGCTCTTTTAAAAAATGAGCTAATAAAAAATGAGCTTCGTCATTAAACTCGTCTTTGAATGTAATGCGCTTCTTTAATGAGCTTGTAAAGAAAGATGAAAGGATAATAAAGCGTTCACGTGCAACCGTACCAAAAGATTGCCCCCTTAGGCATGACGGCTTTTATCACCCCCTCATGACAGTCCATTCATCAGGCCCCATTAATATCTCGTGATGGCTATCACGTCTGAGGGCTCAGGATATCACACTGGTTTCTTTTTATACTCGTTAGGGTGTGGCCATGCTTTAAAGGCTTTTACATGTCAAAACCTAGTCGCCGCCCTCTCAAGCCAAACCCATTTGTTTCCTTGCGCGATCCTAAAACAGGCAAATGGCGAGTCATTTTCAACTTTCCACTTAGCCAAAATACGACCCATCATCTCAGCGCGTCTAAGTAAGCTCGCGGGTGGGCTAAAGTTCTCTCCTTACAGAGCAAGTCCTACAGGCAATGAAACAACAGAGCCTGGCACAATAGAGCAAAATCCTTTCAAGATTGCTATGTGCCAGCTCTATACGCCCCTCTATCCACCTATTGAACCCTACCGTCACAGCACGCTTCGTGTATCAGCGCTGCATACGCTCTATTACGAGGAAGCTGGGAATCCAGAAGGTCAGCCTGTTGTCTTTTTACACGGAGGGCCAGGTGGTGGCATCGTACCGCTGTACCGCCAGTTCTTTAATCCTGCTAAGTGGCGAATTATCCTATTCGATCAGCGCGGCTGCGGGAAAAGCACGCCCCACGCGGAGCTGACCGATAACACCACCTGGGATTTAGTAGACGATATTGAAAAATTGCGATCGCACCTCAACATCCCCCAGTGGACCGTCTTCGGCGGTAGCTGGGGCAGCACCCTCGCCCTGGCCTATGCCCAGACCCACTCCAGCCAATGCAGCGGACTCATTCTGCGAGGGATTTTTATGCTGCGTCCCAAAGAAATCGCATGGTTCTACCAATCCGGTGCTAGCTACCTTTTTCCAGATGCCTGGGAAGGCTACCTTGCGCCTATTCCCGAAGCCGAACGAGATGACTTAGTCGCCGCTTACTACAAGCGGCTCACCAGCACCGACCCGCAGGTCCGCCAAACTGCGGCAAGAGCCTGGTCTATTTGGGAAGCGAGCACCAGTAAACTGATTCCAGACGAGGGCCTCATCGATAGGTTTGGCGAGGGCAGCTTTGCCGATGCCTTCGCCCGCATTGAATGTCACTACTTTACAAACGGTGGCTTCTTTAAAAGCCCCCAGCAGCTCCTCAACAACGTAGAGGCTATTCGCCATATCCCAGCTGTCATTGTCCAAGGCCGCTACGACGTGGTATGCCCCATGACTTCTGCCTGGGAGCTTCATCGCGCATGGCCAGAAGCCGACTTAGTCATCGTTGCAGAAGCAGGCCACTCCGCGACTGAACCTGGCATTACTAGCGCACTGGTCGAAGCGACAGATAGCTTTGCTGCTTGAGAGCCTAAAAAAAATCTCTAGCTAAAAAAACCTCGAACCGAAAAAGAGAGTTACATCAAAAGAGGGGACAAGTCCTGATGAACGTTGCCCTCTCTCCGTAATATTGCCAGCGCTCTTCCAGTGCTCTTCCAGGGCCGTCTGATATCGGTGTTATCGCTGCCAGAATCGCTTCTTGCTTTCGCAGGGCACAGGCAACCCCATAGACGTGTGAAACTCCTTTTGTACCTTTTGCGTCAGCCGCTTAGAGACCTGACGCACAATCTGATTAAGCAGCTTATCGCCAGAAGCCTTCACCAAATCATCTGGCAAAACCTGAATAAATCGAGGCACTTCTACCCAGGTCGAAAGCGTCAGGTCCCACTCTACGTGAGTCGCTTTTTCAATCGAGAGCGCTTCAGGGATATCGTCCAACGAGCCTTCGCACAGCGTCATTGAAGCTTTGAAATCAACGTCGTACCCAGCCGGTTCGTAGCCCGGCACAGGGATAGTTTCGATGCGGTACACCCCTTCATCTTGAGGCAACAGATGCAAGCCGATTTTCGGCTCTACCTCATGATTAAAGCTTTTGAACTTACCTACCGTTAAGCTGTAGCCGTTGTCACCAATAGACTCTACAGTCATCGGCTGGGCGCATCGGTGAAACCATTCTTGGTGAGTATCTAGATACTGAGCAACACTAGCCGCATCCGCGTACATCTCCATATGGCCAATGTAGTTGCCTTGGAAGTGCAATGTTTCCTTTGAAGAAAATTCTATGTGTGAAGTTTTTTTATCTTTAATCAGACTAGCACTCGCCCCTAAAAATTGGGAGCCTAGCTGCGAAGAGGACGGGCTAGAAGGGATTTGCATGAGAAGGGATTAGATATATGGATTCAGATTATTTTCAGCGAGGCTAACGGCGCTGTAACTTTGACCACATTGCAATAGCTTTTTGCCAATGGTTTTTATAGCTGCCTTAACCATCAGTCCTAGCCGACAATGCTAGTCAACCGTCCTAACCAGCGGTCCTAACCAACCGTCTTGGCAATTGAACCAATAGAACTTTGATAGAAGTAGGTCCGAAACGACCTAACAAAGAGAGCTGAATATCTCCGTACTAACCAAAGTTGATAAGGCACAAAAGATACCTCAAATTCACAATACCTACTGACGATTGCGACAGACCTTCGTTGTTTTACTTAAGATAAAACAGCCAAATTTGACCTAGTCAGGCATATCTAATAGGTACTAACAGCTCGTCGGAGGGAAGGTCCGTGCGGCAAAGGTCTGCTCGTAGAGGGAGCCCATTTAAAAAGCGCTAATATATACTACTCATCTGATATTTTTTACCGTGGGAGACCACTACACATGAGAGCACTGGTCGCAGGGGCAACAGGGCAAACGGGCAAGCAGATTGTAAAACAGCTACTTGAGAAAGGGATTGCAGTAAGGGCGTTAGTGCGCGATCGCGCCAAGGCTGAAGCTGAACTCCCCAAAGACATTGAAATCGTCACAGGAGACGTGCTCAAGCTCACCACTCTCGGGCCAGCATTAGCCGAGTGTCAGGTATTACTCAGTGCCACAGGCGCAGCCCCTAGCTTTGACCCTACCGGTCCCTACAAAGTCGATTACGAAGGAAACAAAAATCTTGTGAATGCCGCAAAAGCAGCTGGCATTGAGCAGTTCGTAATGGTCTCTTCGCTCTGCGTGTCTAGAATTTTTCACCCGCTCAATCTGTTCTGGGGGATTTTGTATTGGAAACAGCAGGCTGAGGACTACCTCAAGAGCAGCGGCGTGTCTTATACCATCGTTCGCCCAGGGGGTCTAAAAAACGAAACCAATGATCAGGCTATTGTGATGTCGTCTGCTGACACGCTGTTTGAAGGCAGCATTCCACGGGAAAAAGTTGCTCAGGTTTGTGTAGAAGCCCTCACCGAACCCAGCGCAAAAAATAAGGTTGTTGAAATTATTGCCAGCGAAACGGCTGTAAAACAGCCGTTAGAAGCGCTATTCACTAATGTTGGCTAGCCGTTGGCAGTGGTTGGCTAGTGCATAGGACCACCCACCTGCGAGTTTAAACAGTAGGAGGTCTAAATGCTGACGCCGCACTAGCTCGTGACTAAAAGAACCATCCGTAGCTATGCAAACCCTTACCCAAAAGGTTGACGCCCAAGTAGCAAATCCACACCATCACAAAACCAGAGGCAGCCAGAATGGCAGGACGCCGACCTTGCCATCCCTTTGTGATTCGAGAATGTAGATACGCAGCAAACACAAGCCAAGTAATCAGCGCCCAAGTTTCTTTGGGGTCCCAGCTCCAGTAAGAGCCCCAAGCTTCGTTGGCCCAGACGGCACCTGCAATAATACCGATGGTCAATAGCGGAAAGCCGAGACCAATGATTCGATAGCTGATGTTATCGAGCGTATCGGCCAAGGTTAACCGCTGCGGAGAAAGCTCAGCGGCTGTGACCACAGTCTTTTTTTGTGTTTTTTCCAAAACAGCGGTCCCACCACCTGATATTGAGAGTGGCTCAGCTGTAACAGACTCAGCAGCCAAGGCAGACTCTGCTCGTTTTAGGCTGTACTTACGATTCTCCGAAGGAGAAGCTTTAGAGCCAACGCGAAATCCACCTGTCCCCACAGAGCTGCCCTTAAGCTCAACAGCTTGGCCACGAGTGACAATGAGAAATGCGATCGCAATCAAAGACCCCACCATCAAAGCTGAGTAACTCAGCAACATAACACTCACGTGCATCATCAGCCAGTTGGACTTAAGCGCAGGCACCAAAGGTTCAGAAACCTGCATAGCGTCCGGCAAGGTCAGCGCGGCAAACGCCGAAATACCCATCGCCACCGGAGAAGTCACCGCTCCAACCCAGCGACTGCCACTCATCCGCTCCGCGACGAAGTGCATCGCGGTGATGCCCCAAGCGATAAAGAATAAAGATTCATACAAATTACTCAGCGGGAAGTAGCCACCTTCAATCCAACGGGCCGTTAGCAACGCCGCCAGACAAAGATTACCAATGGCCATGCCAGCGCCGCCAAGAACAGGCAAGATCTTCACTTCAGAAAACGCTAATCCAGCCCAATAGGCCAGCATAGTGGCGAATAAAACAGCAAAAGAAACGTTATCTAGCCAGCTTTCTAAGCCAGCTAGATCGACAGCTACAAAATCAGCTGCAAGTTTTAAAACGGCAAAATCCATACGTACACACTATTACTCGTCTTTTATTCAGGCTTTATTCATTCAAAAAAATTCCCACCTATTATCTTACCGATAGGGGATACAAGGGGGCTACGAAATACTTGAATGTTAAAATCCTTCGGACCTTTGTTTAAAAAGTGCTATCAGGCTCTATACCTATTAGCAGTTAGCTAAAAAGTGCTAGAGCAAGGTGCCAGAGGCATTGTCAAAGAATCATCCAATGAGGTCCTTTTGGCCGTTGCCTAAGCTACGGTCAGCACCTCAAATATCTAGTAGCCTCTAAGAAACCAATAGGGCACGACACTGCAAAGAGCAACCTTTTGCACGCCTTACAAACCGACAGCTATACGAAAATAATTTAGTGAGAGAGTACATATGGACGCGGCTGCACTTTGGAAACGCTATCAAGACTGGCTTTACTACCACGCGGGTCTAGGCATCTATGTCGATATCAGCCGGATGAGCTTCGATGATGCGTTTGTTAAACAGCTCACGCCCCGGTTTGAGCAGGCGTTCAAGGCTATTGACGAGTTGGAAGGGGGTGCGATCGCCAACCCCGACGAAAATCGGATGGTCGGCCATTACTGGCTACGCAACGCCGAGCTGGCCCCATCAGACGAACTCAAAAAAGACGTCACCGAAACCCTCAGCGCTGTCAAAGACTTTGCGGCAAAGGTCCAAACAGGCGACATCACCCCACCTGGGCAAAGCAAGTTTACAGACATCCTTTCTGTTGGAATCGGAGGCTCAGCCTTAGGACCACAGTTTGTGTCTAAAGCGCTTGCAGGCGCTCACCCACCCCTCAATATTCACTTCATTGACAACACCGATCCCATTGGGATCGATCAAACCTTCGCTGAAATTGGCGATCACCTCAAAAGCACCCTCGTCATCATTATTTCCAAATCCGGCGGCACTCCCGAAACCCGTAATGGCATGGTAGAAGCCAAGGCAGCCTTTGAAAAAGCCGGACTCGACTTTGCCAAGCAGGCGATCGCTATCACCGGCGATGGCAGCAAACTAGACGGCGTGGCTAAGTCAGAAGGCTGGCTAGACACTTTTCCGATGTACGACTGGATTGGTGGCCGCACCTCCGAGCTGTCCGCCGTGGGACTGTTGCCCGCCGCCCTTCAAGGCATCGACATTCAGGCCATGCTAGACGGTGCCAAAGAAATGGACGACGCCACCCGCGTCCATAGCATCAAAGACAATCCTGCCGCCCTGCTGGCTTTGGCCTGGTACTACTCCGGCAAAGGCAAAGGCGAAAAGGACATGGTTGTGCTGCCCTATAAAGACAGCCTGCTGCTCTTTAGCCGCTACCTACAGCAGCTGGTCATGGAGTCATTGGGTAAAGAAAAGGACCTCGATGGCAACACGGTTTATCAGGGCATTGCCGTCTATGGCAACAAGGGCTCCACCGATCAGCACGCCTATGTTCAGCAGCTGCGTGAAGGCGTCCCTAACTTCTTTGCAACCCTCATTGAAGTCCTTAAAGATCGCGAAGGACCTTCTGTCGATGTAGAACCCGGTGTTACAGCAGGGGATTACCTCTCCGGGCTACTGCAAGGCACCCGGCGCGCGCTTTTTGAAAATCATCGAGACTCTATTACCATCACCGTTCCCGAGGTGTCTCCTCGCATGGTTGGCGCGCTAATTGCACTCTATGAGCGGGCGGTCAGCATTTATGCCTTTATGGTGAATATCAACGCCTATCATCAGCCGGGTGTAGAAGCAGGGAAAAAAGCCGCTGCCGATGTTCTCGACTTACAAAACAAGGTCAGAGAAGTGCTAGGTAACGCAGAGGCTCCGCTCTCACTCACAGAGGTTGCCGAGAAAGCTGCGATGGCAGACAAAATCGAAAATATCTACAAAATTGTACGCCATCTTGATGCCAACGGTCGCGGCGTCAAAATTCAAGGCGATCCTAGCAAGCCCACAGAACTAAAGGTCTCAGCGATCTAAAATAGCGATTAAATAAAACGCTACAGCCTGTCTTGCAGTTGCACACACCGCCTCTTACGGTTCTTTCCCGTAGGAGGCGATGTGCTTTAAACCTGATGCCTTTTACAATGGTTAACTACATGTTTTAGCGGGTTCGCTCTCCAGAGACTTTCATGGCGTTTTCTTCAATTACTCGCGCGATCGCACGTACGGCCCTCGGCAAAGAACTGGTCACCAAGCTCAACAAACAAAACGCCTTGCAGTTAAGCGGCGTCCCCCGACTTCCTAAAGGATTAGTGACCTCGGCGCTGGCCCAAGCACAGCAGCGCCCGCTGCTAGTGGTCACAGCGACCCTCGAAGAAGCCGGACGCTGGGCAGCGCAGCTAGAAGCCATGGGCTGGGGAACCGTCGCGTTCTATCCCACCTCCGAATCATCTCCCTACGAAGTATTCGATCAAGAATCAGAGCTGACCTGGGGTCAGCTTCAGGTCCTCTCCGACCTGATCAACGGCAAAGCCGATACTGAAAAGTTACCTCCAGGATCAAAGCATCTGGGCGCAATGGCAATTGTCGCAACTGAGCGAGCCTTACAGCCACACTTACCGCCTGTAGACGTTTTTCGGCCTTACTGCTTAGAAATTAATCTGGGCATGGAGCTAAACCTAAAAGACCTTTCCCTAAGCTTGGCCAAGCTGGGCTATGAGAAAGTATCTACCGTTGAAATGGAAGGGCAGTGGAGCCAGCGCGGTGACATTATCGACGTTTTCCCGGTGGCCGCTGAGCTACCGGTACGGCTAGAGCTATTTGGCGATGAGCTGGAGCGGCTCAGAGAATTTGATCCGGCCAATCAGCGATCGCTCGACAAAATTGACACCCTCTTACTGACCACCACCGACTACAGCCCCATCATTTCAGAGGCACTCGATAAAAAAGGGCTGCTGGAAGATCTGCTCCCACCTGAAGACCAAGAAAGCTTCGTGACCAGCAACCGCGTCGAAGGCATCAAACGGTTTATGGGTTTGGCCTTTGAGCAGCCCGCTTCACTGCTGGATTATTTACCAGAGAATACACTCATTGCCTTAGATGAGCCCTCACAGTGCGGCGCCCACGCTGACCGCTGGGTCGAAACCGTTGAAGACCACTGGGCGGAAACAGAGCAAGCATTAACCGCAAATGACGACATCAAGCTGCCTGAAACAGGGCTGCCTAAGATTCATCGGCTTTACGAAGAAGCCCTAGAAGAAATCAATCTGTTCCAACGCATTGAAGTATCAGAAATTGCGGAAGACGGTGTCGGGCTAAACCTTTCGAGCCGTCCGTTGGCGACCGTTCCCCATCAGTTTGGCAAGTTGGCTGGCATCTTGCAGGAGGAGCGCGATCGCAAGTTCTCCCCCTGGCTCATTTCCGCCCAGCCTTCCCGTTCCGTCGCCCTGCTTCAAGAGCACGACTGCCCCGCACAGTTTATCCCCAACCCCAAAGACTATCCTGCGATAGACAAGCTGCAAAACCAGCGCATTCCCATCGCCGTCAAGTATTCTGGCCTTGCAGAACTCGAAGGCTTCATCCTGCCGACCTTTCGCATCGTCGTCGTCACTGACCGCGAATTCTTCGGCCAGCATACTCTCGCCACGCCCAGTTACGTCCGCAAGCGCCGTCGTGCCGCCTCAAAACAGGTTGATCCCAACAAGCTCAATCCCAAAGACTACGTCGTCCATCGTAACCACGGTATCGGCCAGTTTCTCCGGCTAGACAGCCTCACCGTCGATCGGGAAACCCGCGAATACCTCGTCATTCAGTACGCTGATGGCCTGCTGCGCGTTGCGGTAGACCAAATGGGATCGCTCTCCCGATATCGCACTTCCGTTGAGCAAAGACCCCAACTCAACAAAATGTCGGGCAAAGCATGGGAAAAAACCAAGGGCAAAGCCCGAAAGGCCATCAAAAAGGTGGCGGTCGATTTGCTCAAGCTCTACGCCAAACGCGCGCAGATGGAAGGCTTTACCTATCCCATAGATATGCCCTGGCAACAGGAACTAGAAGATTCTTTTCCCTACGACCCTACCCCCGACCAGCTCAAGGCAACCCAGGATGTAAAACGAGATATGGAGAGCGATCGCCCAATGGATCGACTCGTGTGTGGCGACGTAGGCTTTGGCAAAACAGAAGTCGCCCTCCGAGCCATCTTCAAAGCCATCATTGCTGGCAAACAGGTCGCCATGCTTGCTCCCACAACGATCCTGACGCAGCAGCACTATCACACCCTAAAGGAACGCTTTGCGCCTTATCCTATTCAGCTTGGCCTGCTCAACCGCTTCCGCACCGCCAAGGAGCGCAAAGACATTCTGCAGCGGCTGCTCTCGGGCGAACTCGATGTGGTGATTGGCACCCATCAGCTGCTGGGCAAAGCCGTCAAATTCAAAGATCTGGGCCTACTGGTTGTAGACGAAGAGCAGCGCTTTGGCGTCAACCAAAAAGAAAAAATCAAAGCGATGAAGGCCCAGGTCGATGTGCTGACCCTCAGCGCCACGCCTATTCCTAGAACCCTATACATGGCCCTCTCTGGCGTTCGAGAAATGAGCCTAATCACTACACCGCCGCCGTCTCGTCGCCCAATTAAAACGCATCTATCGCCCTACGATCCTGAAAAAGTGCGCGCCGCCATTCGCCAGGAGCTAGACCGAGGCGGACAGATATTTTATGTGGTGCCGCGTGTAAATGGCATTGAGGAAGTTGCGGGGCGAATTCGGGAAGCCGTCCCAGGGATCAGGCTTGCGATCGCCCATGGCCAAATGCCCGAGGGCGAACTCGAATCCACCATGCTCACCTTCAGCAGCGGTGAAGCCGACATCATGGTGTGTACCACCATCATCGAATCCGGGCTCGACATCCCCAGAGTAAACACCATCATCATCGAAGACGCCCATAAGTTCGGCCTCTCCCAGCTCTACCAGCTCCGAGGGCGGGTTGGGCGCTCAGGCATCCAGGCCCATGCTTGGCTGGTATTCCCCAGCCAAAACAAACTCTCAGATAAAGCCCGCAAGCGCTTGCGGGCCATTCAAGAATTTACTCAATTGGGATCCGGCTACCAGCTCGCCATGCGCGATATGGAAATTCGCGGCATCGGCAACCTGCTCGGCGCACAGCAGTCTGGCCAAATGGAGGTCATTGGCTTCGATTTGTACATGGATATGCTCGAAGAATCCATCGCTGAAATTCGTGGACAGGAGATCCCCCAGGTAGACGAAACGCAGGTAGATCTAAAAGTAACGGCCTTTATTCCAGCGGACTATATTCCCGATGTCGATCAAAAAATGAGTATCTATCGAGAGATGGTGTCAGCGGCCACCCGACGCGAGCTCTTAGAAATCGTCACCGACCTCAACGACCGCTACGGCACTCTGCCACCAGCCGTCGGTCAGCTTGTCAAAGTTCTAGAAATCAAACAAATCGCCAAGCCTCTCGGGTTCTCTCGCATCAAGCTAGAAGGCAAGCAAAATATCATCATGGAAACGCCCATGGAGAAGCCTGCTTGGGCGATGCTAGAGGAGAAGTTGCCTGGGCATTTGCGATCGCGCTTTGTATACGCCCCTGGCAAGGTGACCATTCGCGGCCTCGGCGTCCTCAAACCCGACAAGCAAATTGAAAGCCTGATTGAGTGGCTGGGCTACATGCAAAGCGCCCTAAAAGAACCTGCGCTTGCAGGCGCTTCCGCTTAAAACCCGACCCGCCTAAAGTAGACCCGCCTAAAGTAGACAACGCCGCTAGCTTCGACAGAAAAAAGGCCCTATGCAGAGTTGGATGCACAGGGCCTTTCCCATTCATTCGACTAACTGGCTGATTAAATCAACGCTTACGTCCAGCCTAGAATTCATCATTGCCATAATTCATCGGCGCAGCATTGTCGCGCTTAGACCCTAGCAAATCTAGCTGGGTGACGCGAATAATCGGGCTGGTTCGCAAAGCCCCGGTATTCCGGTCCTGCCAGCTATCTAGCTTTAAAGAGCCCGTGATTCCGATCAGGCTGCCTTTACGCACATAGTTCGCAGCCACTTCCGCTGTCTTACCCCAAATTTCAAGGTTAAACCAATCGGGCTGATCGCTATTGCGCGTTCGCTTATTCACCGCCAAACCGCACTTAGCTAGCACGTTGCCCGACTCAAAATAGCGAACCTCAGGGTCTCTACCGACGCGTCCGACCAACGTAACCACATTCACACTCATAAGCAGCCCCAAACAATTCAGTATTTATTTACTATTTTACTATTCTCTAGTGAAACTGCCTCTGGCGAAACTTAAGAGAGCGTAAAATACCTACCCCAAGCGCTGAGAAAGTAACGCTTCAAGTAAAAATTACCAGCCCCTCAGCCATAGCACCTTACAGACAGACGTTTCTACGGACAACCCAAAAGCCGTCACATTTCCGGATGAAGCGGCCCCCAGCTCTGTACAATTAGTGCGGTGTGTTTACCTCATCCACTAGACGGCTCGATATGAAACGTAATAAAATCCATTCGAATCGTCAAAGAAAATAATTCTCACTACCGTCTTACACTTCTACAAAAGGGACCCCTAGCTTGTGGCTTTATTCAATCGCTTATCCCTCTCCCGTGACATGGGTATCGACCTTGGCACAGCAAATACCCTCGTTTACGTGTCAGGGCGGGGCGTCGTATTGCAAGAGCCTTCTGTAGTCGCTATCGATGAAACCAACGGCAAGCCTCTCGCCGTCGGAGAAGAAGCGAAACAAATGCTAGGCCGCACGCCGGACAATATCCGGGCACTGCGCCCCTTGAGAGATGGCGTTATTGCTGACTTTGACATCGCCGAAGTCATGCTCAAGCACTTCATTCGCCGAGTTCATGAAAACAAGGCGCTGGTATCGCCTCGGGTCGTCATCGGCATTCCTAGCGGCGTCACAGGTGTAGAGCGGCGAGCGGTTATGGACGCGGCGCTTCAGGCGGGCGCTCGGATGGTGTACCTAATTGATGAGCCTGTCGCAGCGGCTATCGGTGCGGGCCTACCGGTTGATGAGCCCACCGGCAACATGATTGTAGATATTGGGGGTGGCACCACTGAAGTCGCCGTACTGAGCCTTCAGGGCACGGTTTTGAGTGAGTCTGTCCGGGTGGCTGGTGATGAACTGACCGATTCTATTAAGCAGTACATGCGAAAGGTGAATAACCTTGAAATTGGCGATCGCACCGCTGAAGAAATCAAGGTCAAGATTGGCTCTGCCTACCCCAGCCCAGAAGACGACGAAGTTTCGCTAGAAGTCCGAGGCGTCCACATGCTCTCGGGCCTACCCAGAACCGTCACCGTCAAAAGCCCAGAGATCCGAGAAAGCATGGCAGAGCCCCTGTCAGTAATTGTCGAAGCCGTCAAACGCACGCTCGAAAAGACCCCGCCTGAACTCGCCGCCGATATCATCGACCGGGGAATTATGCTCGCAGGGGGCGGTGCCTTACTCAAGGGATTAGACACCCTTATTTCGCACGAAACCGGCATCGTCGTTCACGTCGCAGCAGACCCGTTAAGCTGCGTAGTTCTCGGCACAGGCCGTGTCCTGGAGAACTTCAGCCAGATGGAGCGAGTATTTAGCGCCAGATCACGTGATTTGTAGGATTGCGTTTGTTCGAAGGCAAAATTAAGCGAAAATTAGACAGCTGTTGAAAGCAAATCCTCAGAATAGCAGTCTGACATGTGTCCTAATATTAGGTAGATATTGGGTAGTCTTAATAGCCTAACTGAGGACTCATCGCCTAATCTCGTCTATCTGATATGTGCTGGCTCATACGTGCTGGCCTGATAATTTCCAGTAACACACTGTTTGCCCCAAAATGTTTGCCTTAAGACGATGGTGGGATAAAAACGCGCTCAAAGCAGGGCTGATCTTTTTAGCGATCGCCACCGCTTGGGGTATCCGCCAAACCAACGGCGCATTTATTGACGAGACTTACCAGCTCATCTCCCGACCTTTTCAAAATCAAACCCCACCCGAAAAGCAACTAGAAAATGCCTACGTGCTGGAACTTCAGCAGCGCGTAGTAGAGCTAGAGAACCAGAACCAAAAGCTGCGCGAGCTTATTGATTATGAAAAAGCCAGTAAGCTAGACACCACAACACCCGCAGCTATCATTGGCCGGAACGCCGACCATTGGTGGCAGCAAATCACCATTAACAAAGGCAGCAAAGCCAACGTCAAAGCAGGCGATATCGCCACAGGCTCTGGGGGCTTAGTTGGCCGGGTCATTAGCGTTACGCCCAACACCTCTCGGATTCTTCTCATCAGCGACCCCACCAGCCAAATCGGGGTAAAAGTGAGCCGCAGCCGTTCCACAGGCTACCTGCAAGGTCAGGCAGGCAGTCGCGCAACGCTACAGTTTTTTGAAAAAATTCCAGATGTGAAGCCTGGAGATGTAATCGTCACCTCCTCCTTTAGCCGACGCTTTCCGCAGGATGTCCCCATCGGTCGAGTGGCCTCTATTGATCTGGGCACCAGTCCGGCGCCAGAAGCCCTCATTCAACTGTCGGTACCTATCAGCAATTTAGAGTGGGTCACCATCCATCCCTACACGCCAAAACTAGATGTGGACGCAGCGCCTGCCGAAATCGTCACGGAGGATAATCTATAAGCGCCATGACCTCCTACCGTCCTCGCAGGCGCTCAGACAGCCGAAAGCAATTTTGGAACTGGGTGGTCACCATCCTGTCTGTTTTATTCTGCCTGCTGATTTTGCCGATGCGGCTACCCGGCATGGATATTTTGGGCGTTGGCCCCAACTGGCTACTGATTTGGGTGGTGGCCTGGAGTATCAGCAGAACCCCATTAGAAGGGGCTGTCGCTGGAATCGTGCTGGGGCTATTGCAAGATAGCCTAACGACCTCTTTTCCCACTCACGTACTCGGCTTAGCCATGGCTGGAATGCTCACAGCTCGCCTTCAGCAGCGCCGGTTTTTACAAGAAGATCTCATCTCCATTGCGCTGATTGTTTTTGGCCTAGCTGTCATTACCGAAACAGCCATGGCCCTACAGCTCAGCGCTCAATATTTATTTGGCGATCGCCCTCTTTACGCCAGCCTTGGCGCGATTTGGCAATACCACCAGCGAGTGGCACTGAGCTCTTCTATTTTGAGCAGCCTGTGGGCTCCTGCCCTGTATTACCCCCTCAAGCGCTGGTGGGAAAAGTTTAGGGTTAAAGAATAAACCTCAGCAGTACCGTCACCACAATTTGGAGTGATGGTTTGGAGTAATGGTTTGGAGCGGTGGCGCGTTTTGCTTTTGTTGGCATAGCTGTTGACAATTAGGCCGCTTGCAAAACCACCGACGCAGCAAACTCACGAGCAGCAGGCAGTAAGCAATGATAGGCCTTTGAAGGCGATAGCTTCTTAAGGTATTCCGAGCTACGCACGCCACAGGAGAGTGCCGCCGTCGATAGGCCCATCGCTTGCCCTGCCAAAACATCGGCCTCTGTATCACCCACCATCCAGCTGTCTTGCGTGAAGTGACCCTGAGATTTTTGCTGTGCGATCGCCTCTGAAAGCAGCTCACACTTCTGCTGCACACGATTGACGTAAGCCGCCGTCACATCCGCCACGCCAAACACGTCATCCACCAAATGTTCAAGCCCTTTGGCTTGCAAAAAATCTTGCACCTGACGAGGATGGCGCAACGTCACCAGCACCAGCCGCACATTACACTGCTGAAGATGTCTCAAGGCACTTTCAGCACTGGGTTGCAGACTATCCCATCGCAACAGGCTAGGGTGGTTCACCATTCTAGTGACCTGCTGCATAAAAGGCGCAAACAGTGCTTCTGGAAGCCCAGAACGCATGGCAATTTCAAGGTCAGCCACTCGGTTTTGCTTCATGTTCCAAAACTGAGTTTTGGATAAGGGGTCAAGTTCAAGCGCTGGGCCACCGGTTTTGTGATGAATTTGTGCGATCGCCAACAGTCCTTTCCGGTACGTCTGATAGTAGCGCTCCGAAACATCCACAATCGGACCGTCGAAATCACAAAATAGAACAGGCTTAGCCATAAACTGAGGAGCCTCATGAACCTTAAGATGTGGTGCCACAGAAGACCCTTGATTAGAAGAGTCAGCACCAGAAGAAGGATGACGTACCGGCATAGTGCACAAAGTCGATTTTATTGCAGCAGCTTAACGCTTCTTCACCTTAACAGCCACACCCTGTTTCACACCTTCGGTTTTCTACTATGTCAGATTAGATTAATTAATGCTTAAGAAATATCAGAATCGATTGATTAAATGTTTCGAGACCTAGTACCAACGCTTAAAAAGCACAGAAAGCCTGTGCAGCCAAGGTTAAACATCCCGCTTCCGCATAATCACTATCAAAAGGCAGCCACCCTTACAAACGGTTCAGACAGCAACCTCGTTCTAGCCATCTCGTTCCAGCCACAGAGTCACCGGCCCATCATTTTCAATCAAAACCTGCATATTGGCACCAAACTTACCCGTTTCAACCCTAAGTTCACTCTGGCGAAGAATATCCACAAACTGCTCGTAAAGCCGTTCTGCCTTAGCAGGCGCAGCGGCTTTCGAAAATGAAGGCCGCCGTCCCTTATTTCCATTGCCATACAGCGTAAACTGACTCACTACCAGCAGGTCACCGCCCAGCTCCACGACAGACTGGTCAAATCTGCCGTCTTTCCCCGCCGGAAAAAGCCGAAGGTTCAGACACTTTTGTGCCATCCACTCGATTTCAGCCATCGTATCTGTCGCAGCAATACCCACCAGCAAGTTGAGCCCACGACCAATTTCACCCACCACTTCTCCCGTCACATGCACCGAAGAAGCGCTCACTCGCTGAATCAGAACTCGCACACTGCTCCTGTAGATGAACTAACAACTAGATGAACTAGCGACCGAAGCCTTCGCCTCGTGCAGTAGATTCAGTACAAAAGCAGCTTTCAATCTGCTCCCTAATTTTTGCCTCATCTAGGTTCTGACCAATGAAGACCAGCTGATTTTTCTTCAGTCGATCGTTCCATTCCTCATCCTCTAAAGAAAATCGCTTACCGCTGAGGTGAAATACATGGCGCTTTGGGCTTTCATCAAACCACAGAATCCCCTTCGCTCTGAACACAGAGGCCGGCAGTTGATTATCTAAAAAGTGCTGAAACTTACGAATGGCCAGCGGCTGATCGCGGTCAAAAGACACCGAAGTAAACCCATCTATATCCAGATGTGAGTGCGCGCTGTGGTCATGGTCATGCTCGTCGCAGTTTGCATGGTCATCATGCCCATGCACTTCATGGCCGTGGTCGTGGTGGTCGTGGTGATCGTGCCCTTCATGACTATGGCCATGGGCTTCGTGGTCGTGCCCTTCATGACCATGATTCGAATGGTCGTGACTCGAATGGTCATGACTCGAATGGTCGTGACCGCTTTCTAATGTTTCGGCCTTGCCTTTGGCCGCATCGCCAAAATACTTATCCGACTCAAACAAACCCACGCTCAAAATCAATGGTAAGGGCACTTGAGAGTGATCGGTGCGCAAAATTCGAGCGTCTTCTTTGATATCGCGCAGCTTAACTTCTAACAGGTCGGCATCCGTCTCGTTTACCACGTCCATTTTGTTCATCAAGATGATGTCGCCGTAGGCAATTTGGTTATACGCCGCCTGTGAGTTGAACAAATCCAAACTGTAGTTTTCAGCATCCACCATAGTCACAATCGAATCTAGCCGAGTCAAATCGCGCAGCTCGGTGCCTAGGAAAGTCAGCGCCACCGGCAGCGGATCGGCAAGTCCCGTCGTTTCCACCACCAAGTAGTCAATCTTGTCCGCGCGCTCCAGCACCTTATAAACTGCTTCAAGCAAGTCGTTATTAATGGTGCAGCAAATGCAGCCGTTGCTCAGCTCCACCATGGTGTCATCGCCCATGGTGACCAGCAGGTCATTATCAATGCCCACTTCACCAAATTCATTTACTAAAACTGCCGTTTTCAGCCCATCTTGATTGGTCAAAATATGGTTGAGCAGGGTTGTTTTCCCGCTACCCAAAAAGCCTGTGATAATTGTGACGGGCAGACCATGTTTAGAAGCATCCATTGACTGAGCCGTTGAAGCATCAGAAGCAATCGTCGTAGCAGTCATACAAGTTTTATAGAAAATAAGTAACGGGCGAGTAACTTGAGCCGTTGGCTCTAGCGTCAATTATCACGCATTGATTAAAAATTGCGTGACTAACTTCACGTCAATTAAAGGAAGCTGTAAATCAAATCTACTCAAAAATAGCTCCTAATGCGGGTTTCACTTTATTATTGAGATTCCTCTGAAAATTCCTTGATGGTGTTTTAACTAAACACCCTATCTGGAACCAATTTGAAGACCGAATAAGCAGCCAATTCCTTGAGCAGTCAAATCCAATGAGCGTAGCTATTTACAACACGCTTTCCCGTCAAAAGGAAGCCTTTAAAACCCTGGTGCCCAATCAGGTGAAAATGTACTGCTGCGGAGTGACCGTTTATGACTACTGCCATTTGGGCCATGCTCGTTCATATATCGTGTGGGATACGATTCGCCGCTATCTTTCCTGGCGCGGCTATGACGTCCGCTACGTGCAAAATTTCACCGATATCGACGATAAAATCCTCAATCGCGCCCGCAAAGAAAACTCTTCAATGGAAGCAGTGGCCGAGGAATATACGGCTGCATACTTTGAAGATATGGCGCGGCTCAATATTTTAGAGGCGGACGAGTACACCTACGCTACAAATACAATTGACGGCATTCAGCGCCTCATTCAGGAGCTGGAGCAAAAGGGCTACGCCTACCCTGCCGAAGGCGATGTGTATTATTCTGTCCGCAAATTCGACGGGTACGGCAAGCTCTCGGGCCGCAAGTTAGACGATATGGAAGCGGGCCGCAGCGGTCGGGTTGGCACGACAGAAGAAAGTATCAAAAAAGATCCCTTTGACTTTGCCCTATGGAAATCAGCGAAGGCCGATGAGCCCTCTTGGGAGTCACCTTGGGGTCCGGGGAGGCCGGGTTGGCACATTGAATGTAGTGCCATGGTGCGCGATCGCCTTGGAGGCACCATCGACATCCACGCCGGCGGCGCAGATCTCCAATTCCCTCACCACGAGAACGAAATTGCCCAATCCGAAGCCGCCAACGGAGCGCCGCTTGCCACCTACTGGATGCACAACGGCATGGTGAATGTAGACGGCACCAAAATGTCCAAATCCCTGGGCAACTTCACCACTATTCGAAATCTCCTCGATGCCCCCGAAGGCCCTGATCCCATGGCCATCCGCATGTTCGTCATGCAGTCCCAGTACCGAATGCCGTTAGACTTCACCGAAGCGGCCATCATCGCTGCCAAAAAAGGGTGGGCTAATCTCAATGAAGGCTTGAATTTTGGCACTCAGTTTGGTGAAAAGCTCGGTTGGAAAGACAACACCGCCGCGCTCGATGAAACAGCTGTTCAGCAATTTCAGACCTCAATGGATGACGACTTCAATACCTCAGGGGCCGTTGCCGTCCTATTCGGCTTAGCCAAAGAACTCCAGCGCCAGGGCAATCTCATCGTCCACGAAGGCAAACCCGATGCCGACTCGGCTGGCCTCCAACAGCAGTGGCAAACCCTCGTACAGCTCGCCAAAGTTTTAGGGCTTGAAGCTCAGGTCACTGATGAGCCCTCCTCAGCCAACGGCATCGGTGACGCTGACGTAGAGGCTTTAATCGAACAGCGCGCAGCTGCCAAAGCTGCCAAAAACTACGCTGAATCTGATCGTATCAGAGACGAGCTGAGTGCCGAAGGCATCACCCTCATTGATAAGCCCGGTGGCATAACGACCTGGCATCGATAAAAGAATGTCAGCGCATTTATTCAAACCTTTCAAGGGAATCAACGCTAAATGCTGGAATTCATCAACCTGCCCGACGGTAAGCTGCCACCAGTAGCCCCCTATTCACACGCCGTTCGAGCCGGTGATTTCTTATTCGTCACCGGTCAGTTAGCCGAAGATCCTGATACAGGAGAGGTCATCAAAGGATCTATCGAAGAACAAACTGAACAGGTCATGGCCAATTTAAAGCTAGTGCTAGAGCAGGCAGGCACCAGTTTTGAAAAGGTCGTCATGTCCCGCATCTTCGTGACCGATTTTCGCTACTACGATACGGTCAATCGAATCTACGCCAGTCATTTCACAGCAGGGCGATACCCAGGACGCACCACCGTTGGTGTCACAGCCTTAGCAGGCTTTGGCGATGTCGAAATCGATTTGATTGTGTATTGCGGAGAGTAAGCCGCTCCCCTAACCCGAACAAAGCCTACTCAACAAACCCTATAGTCCTAAATCTTCTAGATCCTCAAGGTCTTCTAAATCTTCAACAGCAGATAAATCTAAACAGAGTTCTTGAAAGGCTTGATTCCGGGTTTTTCGAGAGGTCCGGCGATATTTCTTTGCTTCCAAACGGGGCTCGTGCAGAACCTTGCCGTCTTCCACCATTTTTACTTTTTCAGTGGCCTCAGCATCTTTTTGGTCGAACAGTGTTCGCTGAGCGTTGGTGACTTCTTCCAACATGGTTAGGTAGTGATCGTAACGCTCCCAGCCGCCACGAACGGCACAGCCGGGTTCGTCGCGGTGCAAGCAGTTATTGAATTGACAAGGCGCGATCGCACGTCGCTCACGAATCTCCGGAAAATAATTACCTAAATCTTCTGGCGCACAAGCCAGATCTGGATGATTAAACCCCGGCGTATCGGCTAAAAACCCACCCTGCGGCAGCTCAAATAACTCCACATGGCGCGTCGTGTGCCGCCCCCGACCCAACTTACCCGACACCGCATTCACCCGAAGATTCTGCGCAGGAATCAGCCGATTCGTCAGGCTCGACTTACCCACACCAGAAGGCCCAGCGATCACCGTAATTTTGCCTTGCAGCTCAGCGACTAGCGCCGCAGGCAACGTCGCATCATCTCGAATGCTCGCTAGCAGAGGCTGATATCCCCACTCACAGAGTCGCTTCCGCCAATATGTCACGGCCTCTTCCGCGAGCAAATCGCGTTTATTCAGGCATAGCGTTGTCGCAATTCCTGTAGACTCAGCTTTGACTAAGAATCGACTGAGCTGATTGGGATCTAGCAGCGGTTCTGCTAATGCAAACACCAGTAGTATCTGCTCAACATTGGCGATCGGTGGACGGTCTAAAGCGGTTTGGCGAGGGTAAACCGTTGACACAGCGCCGCGCATTCCCTGCCAGTCGGGTTCTTCCACCGTGACGCGATCGCCCACCATAATTTGCTGACCCAGCTTTTTAAGCAAAGCCCGCCGAATACATAGCAAAATCACCGGCTGATCGGCCAAATCACCTGTGCGTTGGCGGAGCCTCTCCCACGGAGAATCGCCCACAAACTGAGTCAGCGCAGGCACTTCATCCAGCTGCACCGAATAGTAATTCGCCTGAATAGCCACCACAGTGCCTAACCAAGTCCCTTCAGGCAATATTTCACCCGCAGAGAGCAAAGCCCCCAAACTATCCTTAGCCTCTAAGCTGCCCCATGCGCTCACAGGTCAGCCGGACGGCGAACCTTCACCGCAAAATAGTCTGTTACCTCGTCAATCGCCTCGACCTCGTAGCCGTCCATTTTCAGGCTATCGGGCACCTGCTCAATTGGCTCACCCGGATCTAACCAAACTTCTAACAATGACCCAGGCGTCATTTTTTCCAAGGTTAACTTCGTTCGCACAAAATTCAGCGGACAAGGCGTCCCTCTCAAATCGAGCTGTTTGTCAGGCACAGCACTGCCCTCGAAGTTGGCCTCGAAGTTGGCCTCGAAACTGCTCTCGAAACTGGCCTCGAGAAAGCAAAACCTCTATTCCAGCAAGCGTCACAGAGAAAGGTGAAGCGCTATCCATTAAATAGCCCCCCCAAGAACCCTTCTTTTTTACCCTTTCCCACAGAGTCCCCACGAACCTCCGCTAGCTTCACTAACAAGTCTCTCTCGTCCGCCTTAATTCGCGTTGGAATATCTACCTTCACCGTAATCAAATGCTTACCCCGACTCACAGGATTACCCAAACGAGGGACACCACGACCATCGAGCGACAATACCGTATTCGGCTGAGTTCCTGAAGGAACCTGTAAAGCAACCGGTCCGTCGACTGTTTCAACTTCTAGCTCACAACCCAAGATTGCCTGAAGGTAGCTGACCTTCAAATCAGACAAAATATTGATGCCATCCCGCTTAAACTTAGCGTCTTCATTCACCACTAAGTAAACGTACAAGTCACCCGCAGGCCCACTGCGTTTACCCGCATCACCCTCACCAGAAACCCTTAGGCGTGTTCCATTTTCAACACCTGCAGGAACCGTAATCTTGAGCTTCTTATTCGTTTGCTTTTGACCACTGCCGCCGCAGGTTTCACAGCGGTCTTCCACCACCTCACCGGTGCCATTACAAGTAGGACAGGCAGAAACTTGGTTAAAAATGCCAAACGGCGTTCGCGTTGCGCGGCGAACTTGGCCTGCCCCGTTACAGGTAGAACAGGTCCGTGGTCGTGTTCCAGGCTTTGCGCCCGACCCCTTACAGGTTTCACAAGTCTCTAAATGGCTGATGCGAATTTCTTTTTCGCCACCAAACACCGCTTCCTTAAAGTCGAGCTTGAGGTTGAGCCTGAGGTCATCCCCACGCATAGGACCGCGGCGACGCTGCTGCCCCGGCTGCCCTGAAAATCCATTAAAGAAACTCTCAAAGATATCGGCAAAACCGCCCATATCCTGAAAGTCTTGAAAGCCACCGGCCCCAGCTGACGCGGCACCACCAACGCCTGCTTCACCGAACCTGTCGTAACGGCCACGCATTTCGGGTTCTGAAAGCACTTCGTAAGCTCGACTTACCTCTTTAAAGGTTTCTTCAGCACCGTCTTCTTTATTGACGTCAGGATGATACTTACGCGCTAGCTTGCGGTAAGCACGCTTAATTTCATCTTGCTCGGCATTGCGCGAGACACCCAAGGTCTCGTAGTAATCACGGGCCATAAAACGTCAATCACTAAAATGGACTAAAAAAAGAAGCAAGGAAGTTGAACGATCAGTTACCAGTCAACATGCATTGGACCATTGTATAGCAAACGTCCTGATGGATTGGTACGGTTGACCGCCACTTTGGACTTGAATATTTGACGTTACAGACGTTACATCGGAGATCGCCGTCAACATCGCCTTCAGCAAAATTATTGACTTCTCATATCAACACTCTACGCAGCAAGCGAAACACGCCCTTCAAAAGGGAGCAAAAAGCCCTTACTGCGCGCGAAGCGGTAAGGGCTTTTTAAGGTGGGAGATTGAAGGTTATTAGCAGCACTGAAAAGTGCTATTCGATCGCTTCATAATCAGCCGCAACTGTACTGTCGATATCGAACTCCTCTTCAGCAGGTGCATACACTCGAGAGGCCGGTGCAGCGGCAGGCGCAGGCGTTGGAGTAGCTGGAGTAGCCGCCGGTGCACCGGCTGGTGCTGGGGTCGGCACAGCAGGCGCAGGTTCCGGTGTTCGGTTAACCGCTGGTGCAGCCGCCTCCGACATATTGGCCCCAGGCATTTCGTTATTCATATCTGAGCCGTAGTCATCTTCACCTGCTTGACGATAGATACCGGCACCAATGTTGAAGATGGTCTGCTGCAACGCATCGAGCTTTTGAGCCAAATCAGAGGGATCTACAGACTTGTCTGCGATCGCAGCTCTAAGCGCCTCAGCCTCAGCCTCAGCTTGCAACTTAAGCTCTTCAGTTACAGTACCTGCACTATCACGCAGCGTAGATTCATAGCTATAGAAGAGAGAGTCCGCACGGTTTTGCAATTCTGCAATAATCTTGCGTTGCTCGTCTTCACCGGCATACATCTCGGCCTCTTCCTTCATCCGAGTAATCTCAGCTGGTGTGAGGCCACCTCGGTTCGTAATCTTGATACTTTGCTCACGATTGGTCCCCCGGTCTTTAGCGGCGACCTGCAAAATGCCGTCCGCATCAATTTCAAAAGACACCTCAATTTGAGGCACGCCTCGTGGCGCAGGCGGAATCCCTGTAAGCTCAAAGCGACCCAGGCTCTTATTATCACGAGCCATTGCCCGTTCACCCTGCAGGGCATGAACTTCTACAGACGTTTGGCCATCGGTCGCCGTCGAAAAAATTTGCGTTTTACTCGTTGGAATCGTTGTATTGCGCTCAATAATCTTCGTAAAGACCTCTCCAAGGGTTTCAATCCCCATCGAGAGTGGCGTCACATCTAGCAGCAGCAAGTCTTTGACTTCGCCACCCAAAACACCGGCCTGAATAGAAGCGCCTAAAGCAACCGCTTCATCTGGGTTCACAGAGCGATCGGGAGTCTGACCACCAAAGAACCCAGTAATCGCCGTCTGCACAGCCGGAATCCGGGTCGAACCGCCCACCAGCAAAATACGGTCAATATCTTCTGCCACCAGTTCAGCATCTTTGAGCGCTTGTTTTACAGGCTCTAGGGTGCCCTGAATCAGCTCGGCGGCCAGATCTTCAAACTGCGATCGCCCCAGCTCCATTTCCAAATGCTTAGGGCCCGTCTCATCAGCCGCGATGAAAGGTAAGTTTATCGACGTCTTCGCCATCGTAGACAGCTCAACTTTTGCCTTCTCAGCCGCTTCACGAATCCGCTGAAGTGCCATGCGGTCATTGGTCAAATCCATCCCTTCCTGCTGCCGGAAGGCATCGGTCATCCAAGTCACAATACAGTTATCAAAATCGTCTCCACCCAAATGATTGTTACCAGAGGTGGCCTTTACCTCAAAAACGCCATCGCCCAGCTGCAAAATGGAGACATCAAAGGTGCCACCACCGAGGTCAAACACCAAAACCGTTTGGTCTTGATCTTGCTTATCCAAGCCATACGAAAGCGCAGCAGCAGTAGGCTCGTTAATAATCCTTAAAACTTCTAGCCCTGCAATCGTGCCCGCATCTTTAGTCGCCTGCCTCTGCGCATCCGTAAAGTAAGCAGGTACTGTAATTACAGCCTGAGAGACAGACTCACCTAAGTAAGCTTCCGCATCGCCTTTGAGCTTTTGCAGCGTCATCGCCGACACTTCCTGCGGCGTGAAGCTCTTGGCACGAATCATCACATCGACGGTATCGTCCTTACCACGCGTGCACTTATACGGCACACGCGATCGCTCTGTTTCCGTATCATCCCAACGCCGACCAATGAAGCGCTTGATGCTATAAACCGTATTCTCAGCGTTAGTAACCGCCTGCCGCTTAGCCAGCTGCCCCACCAAACGCTCACCGCCCTTAGCAAAGCCAACAATACTGGGCGTAGTACGACCTCCCTCAGTACTGGGAATGACCACTGGCTTTCCGCCTTCGAGCACAGCGACACAGCTGTTTGTGGTTCCTAAGTCGATGCCGATAACTTTTCCCATAATCCGCTTGGACAGCTCAATGAAGGTGGGGTGACATTACATCCCGCCAGCCTTAGCCTGTGGCCACACGCATCTTCTTCGAGTCTGTCCCAGCGAATATCTTGCCGTCACCTTAAACACGAGCTACTACAAGAGAGCAGCTTTTGCGCTTAAGTACTTACAGCTTGAGCACCTATCGAATTTTAGGTAGCTTAAGCCTCAGAAGATGAATCACTAGGGTCAGCAGAAGGATCTAAGGGCGTAGCCACCTTGACCATGGCGTGACGTAATACACGCTCCCCTAGAACATACCCACGGACGAACTCATCAATAACAGTCCCTTCTGGATACTGATCGGTCGGTTCGCGCATTACAGCCTCATGCAAATTGGGGTCAAACTCTTGCCCCTCACAGCGCATCGGCGATACGCCAAGCTTCTTCAAAGCCTCGACTAATTGCTTATAAACGCCCTGATAGCTCTTATGGATTCCCATTTCACCATCATTTTGCGGTTTTATCTGCGATCTCGCCCGCTCAAAGTTATCAACGACCTCTAATAAGCCACTGATAGTGTTGCACTTAACCTGAACTTCCAAGTTTTCACGCTCTGTTTGAGTGCGCTTACGAAAATTGTCAAAGTCAGCGGTCAGCCGAGTAAACTGGCCGGTACGATCTTCTAACTGGGCTTGCAAATCATCCACTTGCTTTTGCAAAGCCACTCGGGCACCTGCTTCAGCAGCAAAAGCATCTTCGGCTGAAATATCGTCTGGCGGCTCATCAGAGGTGCCTTCGTCAGCATCAAGGTCCAAGGCATCGAGATCAATTTCCGCCGAGGCATCCTCAACACGAAGCTCCTCAATACCACTCTCAGCACCTTGCTCTTCAACATTTTGCTGATTCTCGTTTGTATCTGCGTCCATCATTAGTGTCAAAAATCTCCACGCCCAGTAACTCAGTGCACAAATACTACCTGAGCTTATTTACCTGTGTCTATATTAAGAGCTGGCGCAACACTTAAGGAACGGTTTTCCGTAGCGGGTTTTCCGCCATCGAAATCAGTAGCTTTACCTGCCTAGTCAAGACTTCATCTATCACACACAAGTTAGGTACTAGCACAGATATCGCACTGTGTAATGGTTTGAGCAGACTGGGCACACTGGTGTGAGATTTTTTCGCATCGACCATGACAAACACTTCATCCGCGCGGAAGGCCCTCGTTCTACAAAAGAGCTTTTCGCCTTTTAGCAATAAGCTCGTCGAAGCAGGCTTTGTAGACGGCGGCCAGATGCAGCAAGCACTGGTCGAAAGTCGCAAATCAGGTCGGACTCTAACCGATGTATTAGAGTCCATGACCGGACAGCAGCTCTCACCCGAACTGCTGCGCCAATATAAAAAGCAGCAACTATTTGAGCTCAAAATTCTCTACGGCGTCGAATCTCTCGATCCTGAAGTAGAAAGCATTTCAGAAGCTCAGGTCACTAGCCTTATCGGCAGCATGATATCAGTCGATATCTGTCGCAGACATCGCTTAGTTCCCCTCTCTCAAACCAAGGACGATGAGGGAGAATCTGTCTTGGTCGCCATGGTCGATCCAGAAAATCTGGAAGCCCAAGATGACCTCAACCGTATCCTTAGACCTAAAAAGCTGAAGCTACGGCGCATGGTTATTACCGTCGAGGACTACCAGCGCCTGATGGCGAAGTTTTTAGACGAACAAGTCGCCAAAGAGAAAAAACGTGACTTTGCAAAAGCGGTCGATGTCAAAACCGATTTAGAAGATCTCGATTTGGATGCGGGCGGACTAGAGGATGTCATTGACGAAGACGATGACCTCGGCGCAGCACTCCAAGATGCAGGCGCAGCACCCGTTATCGCCTTAGTCAACAAAATTCTGGTGAAAGGATTACAAGAAGAAGTCTCTGACATCCACGTCGAGCCTCAAGAAGAATATTTACGCATTCGTTTTAGAAAAGATGGTGTCTTAAAAGAGGCTTTTCCCAAGCTTCCCAAAAAGATTATTCCGGCCGTTTGTGCCCGCTTTAAGATTATTTCGGAACTGGATATCGCCGAGCGCCGGATGCCTCAAGACGGCAGAATTAGGCGCGTATTTCAAGACCGTAAAATTGACTTTCGTGTCAGCACCCTGCCCAGTCGCTACGGTGAAAAAGTCGTACTGCGAATTTTGGACAACTCTTCGACCCAACTGGGTCTGGACATGCTAATCACCGATCCACCTACCCTTAACATCGTCCAGGAGATGGCCAAAAAGCCCTTTGGACTGATTTTAGTAACCGGTCCTACAGGCTCAGGTAAAACAACCACACTCTACTCCGTACTGTCCGAGCGGAACGAACCAGGTGTAAACATCAGTACCGCAGAAGACCCGATTGAGTATGCGCTACCGGGCATTACGCAGGTGCAGGTGATTCGAGAAAAAGGCATGAACTTTGCCTCTATTTTAAGAGCCTTCTTGCGGCAAGATCCAGACGTAATTCTCGTGGGTGAAACCCGTGACCCTGAAACAGCTAAAACCGCAATTGAAGCAGCTTTGACCGGTCACCTTGTACTCACTACCCTGCACACAAACGACGCAGCAGGCGCCGTCTCTAGACTTGGCGAAATGGGCGTAGAACCTTTCCAGGTCTCTAGTTCCTTAATCGGTGTCCTTGCCCAGCGCTTAGTACGTCGGGTTTGCCCAGAATGCCGGATTGGCTACAGCCCAACGCAAGAGGAGCTAGCTCGTTATGGCATCACGGTCTCGGGCGATCATCAAATGACGCTGTACAAAGCAAACAAAGTACCGACCGATCAAATCGCTGAACTCAAAGAATCTGGAGAGCTTTGCAGCAAGTGTGGTGGCGGCGGTTACAAAGGTCGCGTCGGCGTATATGAGGTGATGCGCGTTACTGAGCGCATTCAACAGTTGATTTCTGATGGAGCACCGACAGAGCAAGTCAAAGAAGCGGCTGTGGAAGAAGGTATGCACACGCTCTTGGCCTACAGCTTGAATCTTGTGAAAGAAGGACACACCACCCTGGAAGAAGTAGAGCGTGTGACCTTTACAGACAAGGGCCTGGAAGCCGAGCTAAAAGCAAAGCGTAAGAGCGTACTTTCCTGTACAACCTGTAGCGCTGAACTGCACCACGACTGGCTAGATTGCCCTTATTGCCTGACACCTCGCTACAAAGACTAGAGCGCGAAAAATAAAACGCACTCACTAAAAAATCTTATTCAACCTACACACACTTGAGGGAACGTTCCATGGAACTGATGATTGAAGACCTGATGGAAGAAGTCGTTGAGCGCGGTGGATCTGACTTACACCTATCAACCGGTCTCCCTCCTTACATTCGAATTAGCGGTCATCTAACCGCCACTGACCACCCACCCATGACATCTGATGTCTGTCAGAGGCTGATTTTCAGCATGCTGAACAACTCTCAACGTAAAATTTTGGAGCAAACTTGGGAGCTGGACTGCTCCTATGGTGTGAAAGGGCTCGCGCGATTCCGCGTAAACGTATATAAGGACCGAGGCACCTATGCCGCTTGTTTGAGGGCACTCAGCTCTAAAATTCCGAGCATGGATGTGCTGTGCCTACCCCCCATCGTGACTGAGCTTTCTGAAAAGCCAAGGGGTCTTGTATTGGTAACAGGCCCAACAGGTTCAGGTAAGACCACTACGCTCGCATCGATGATCAACAACATCAACTTGACGCGTGCAGAACACATCCTGACAGTAGAAGACCCTATTGAGTTTGTGTACGAGCCCATCAAGAGCTTGATTCACCAGCGTCAGGTGGGTGAAGATACCAAGAGCTTTTCTAATGCACTTAAGGGTGCACTTCGTGAAGATCCAGACGTGATTCTGGTCGGTGAGATGCGCGATTTGGAAACCATCTCTTTGGCAATTTCAGCAGCAGAAACCGGTCACCTAGTCTTTGGGACACTGCACACCAGCTCAGCGGCTCAAACCGTGGATAGAATCGTCGATGTGTTCCCCCCTGACCAGCATCAGCAGATTAGGGTACAGCTCTCAAACTCCTTGGTCGCTGTCTTGAGTCAAACGCTGGTTTCTAAGGCTAATCCTAAGCCAGGCGAGTTTGGCCGAGTCATGGCACAAGAAATTATGGTGGTGACCCCTGGTATCTCGAACATGATTCGAGAAGGAAAAACGGCGCAGATTTACGGCGCTATCCAAACCGGTGGGCGACTATCTATGCAAACGCTTGAAATGGCCCTGGCTGACCTATACAAGAAAAACGTTATTAGCTTTGAAGCGGCTATGTCTAAGACCTCCCGCCCGGAAGAGCTACAAAGACTGATCGGAGGAGCCCCTAACGCGGCCAAGGCAACGGCTAAAGCAGGTCGCCGATAATAACTTGGGATAAAAAGCTGGTTGGCGCTGCCTACAGTCAGGTAAATAACAACTTCTCAAGAGCCTCCTTATCAGAAAGCGCATCAATAAATTTGGGTAAATTTATCGGTGCGTTTCAAGGGGGTTTCTTGATATCGCTGACTAAAGACTTGAGAGATTTAATACGCAATTCAAAAAGAGAGAACTGATGCCTACCTTCGTTGTTACGGGCCGAAATACCACCGGTAAGGCTGTCCGCCAAAAAATCGATGCGCCTTCGGTCTCCGAAGCACGTACCCTAATGTCACAGCAGGGTATGCATGTTCAGGACATTAAAGAGAGCAGAGGCGTCAGCTTTAACATGGAGGATATTCAAACCTCTATGGCAAAGGTGACAGTAAAGGACAAAGCTGTTTTCTCTCGTCAATTTGCGGCGTTAGTCTCATCTGGTGTGGCTTTGGTGCGAGGTATCGGTATCTTGGCCGACCAGTGTCCTAACCCTAAAATGAAGCAGGCACTAATGGGGATTAATGCAGATGTGCAGCAGGGCACAAACCTGTCTGACTCTATGCGGAAATATCCTAAATGCTTCGACAACCTATACGTGAGTATGGTGCAAGCAGGAGAGGTCGGTGGTGTACTCGATGAAGTACTCAATCGATTGGCAAAGCTGCTAGAAGATCTCAACCGATTGCAGAACCAAATTAAGTCAGCCATGGCTTACCCGGTGACGGTGGGCTTTATGGCAACGGCGATCTTTATCGGGATGACCGTCTTCTTGCTGCCAATTTTTGCTGAGATTTTTGAAGATTTGGGCGCGCCACTGCCGCTGTTTACCCGGGTGCTGATGTCTATCAGTAAGATTTTAAGAACCTGGTATCTGTCGCTGGGGCTCATCGTGATTGTGGCGATACTGGTTTTTGCTTACAAGCAGTATTACAAAACGCCTGTCGGAAGAGTCACCATGGATGGTTTCTTTTTGAAAATGCCCTTGTTTGGAGACCTCGCCCAGAAGTCTGCAACGGCTCGATTCTGTCGTACCTTTGGCTCGCTCTCGCGCTCAGGGGTGCCGATTTTGACGGCACTAGAGATTGTGAGGGATACGTCGGGTAATCAGGTAATTGCCAATGCCATTGACTCGGCGCAAGCAGAGATTCAGTCGGGTGGCATGATTAGTTTGGCCCTGCAGGAGCACGGGGTGTTTCCGGTGATGGCCATTCAGATGATTAGTATTGGTGAAGAGACCGGTGAGCTAGACCAGATGCTAATGAAGGTTGCTGACTTTTATGAGGATGAGGTGGAGCAGGCGGTCAAGGCGCTCACAAGTATTATGGAGCCAATTATGATTGTGGTCCTCGGTGGCATGGTGGGTTCGATTCTGGTGGCAATGTATCTGCCGATGTTCTCGGTGATGGACCACCTTGGATAAGGGTATCGAGAAAGTACATTAAAAAAGCCCCGGTTCTAAGCTTAGAACCGGGGCTTTTTACTGAGGTAGGAAGGTCTTCACGCAAGCACTTCTTTGAGCTTGTGTTGGTTCCAGAGGTCTTGATAGAGACCAGGCTGAGTAACAAGTGCATCGTGAGTGCCGGATTGGACGATGCTACCTTGATCCATCACAAGGATGCGATCGCACGCCGCCGCCGCCGACATTTGATGAGAGACAAAAATCACGGTCTTCCGCTGAGTGCCACTCGAAAGATTAGCCAAAATTTGAGTAGCCGTCTGATTATCGACGCTGGAGAGGGCATCATCTAGCACCAGAATCGGAGCATCTACCAGTAGGGCACGGGAAAGGGCTGAGCGCTGGCGTTGCCCGCCTGAGAGGGTAATACCCCGCTCACCCACCACCGTTTTAAACTGCTTCGGAAAGTTTAAAATCTCGCTGTAGAGCTGGGCTTCTTTGGCAGCGTGTTCGATTTCAATTTGCTCGGCCATAGGGTTGCCGTAACGAACGTTGTTTTTAATGGTGGTGCTAAACAGAAAGCTATCTTGAGGGACAAAGGCGATCGCACCTCTCAAATCACTAAGCTCGACTTGCGTCACATCGTGACCATCTAGAAATAGCGCGTTCTGGTCAATTTCCAACAGGCGCGGCAGGGCCATTGCCAACGTAGACTTGCCTGAACCAATTGGACCCACTACCGCAACCGTTTGGCCAGGTTTCACCGTGAAGTTCACATCCTTTAACGCGGGCTGGGTAGAGCCAGGATAGGTAAACGTAAGGTGTTTGGCCTGCAAGTGACCGACAGGATGAGGCAGCGCGATCGCCTCTGTTGTGTCTCGAATAGTCGGCTTCGCCTCAAAAATTGCTTCGATTCGATCTAGGCTCACTTCACCGCGCTGGTAGGCCGTGATGGTAAAGCCCAGCAAAGCTGTGGGAAAAACGAGCTGCTGGATGAACAAAATAATGGCGACAAAATCACCCGGAGAAAGCCCCCCAGAGAGAATAGCTTGAGCCCCAATCGCCAGCGCAATGACCAAACTCAAACTCGCAAAACCGCCTAAGAGAGGAAACAGCGTATTCCGAGTTTTAGCCAGTGCCAGGTTAGCTTTTAGCAGAGCCTGATTTCTTTGGGTAAAAGCACGGCGTTCATTTTCCTCCTGGGCATAGATTTTCACCAGGGAAATGCCGCCCATGTCCTCTTGAATCAGATCGCTTAAATCAGAAATCTCTTCTTGCACATCCAGCTGCTGGCGGCGCAAGCGACTGCCAAAAACAGCTACCACACCGAACATAACGGGATAAACCGCCAGCGAGAAAAAGGCCACACTCCCGTCGAGCTGCACCATGGCAGGCACAATCATAATGTAGGCAAACAGCGTGTTGGCCATACTCAGGACCGCAAACCCCAGTAACCGCCGAATATTATCGACATCACTCGTCGCCCGGTTGATCAGATCGCCAATGGTATTACGACCAAAATAGGCAGGCTCTAGCGTCAGTAAATGCTCAAAAATGCGCTGCTTAAGATCGAATTCGACCTGACGGCCCGCGCCGAATAGAAAAATGCGAGAGGTCATCCGAATCACCCACATAATGCTAGCGAGCACCAGCACCAACACCACATAGCGAAGCAAACGGCCAAAGGAAAAAGCGACCGTTAGCTCATCGACAATGTAGCCAATAATCAGCGGAATGGAGACGCCAATAGCATTGACCACGAACAGAGCCGCTAGTCCTAAAAAAACCTTCTGCCGATGTGGCTTTAGATAGCCTGCTAGGCGTAAAAATTTGGAAGATGAAGCCATAGAGCAAGCTAAAAAAAGAGCAAGAGCAGCAAATAAAAAGACCGACGGCAATGCTCAGCCTCGGCCTTTTTATTATGCTACCTGTGATACGAAATTGATGGCTAAATCTCGATGCTAGAATCCCAGCCAAAGTTGAAATTAGGTAGCCAGCCTCTCAAGAAGTAATACAAGGACGTGAGCAATTCATTCCAGTAATTCGTAGTGAGCTGTAAGGCATCTACGCTAGGCAACGCCTCTGGCAGCCTTTTGAGCAAACTACCGCCACTGTCAAAGCGTGCAGTATAAAAGTCTGTGGGTTTGGCGATAACCTCAAGGTCCATTTTTTCAAAGGTCAGTGCGGCTCGTGACATCAGCATGGCCGGGGCCACAATCACGACCCGACGATTATCGGTAGTGCCCTGTGACTTGCGTGTATTGCGCGCTGGAATGAGCTGGCGGTCCTGCAACAGCTTTTCCAACCGAAGGCCGGTGGCACGAACGTCTAGACCGCTCGTTTCAATTTGAATGTCTTCGTTAAAAACACCGTTTTCAGTCAAAATTTGACGGATTACCGCGCGCTGAGGAGAATCGGCGTTGCCCGCGCCAGCCGTTACGAACACGATAGGCGCAGCCCCCTGAAGGCGAGCCTCTCTGTAGAGACTGGCCGCATAGATTAGGCGTGGTGCAAGCGCAGTATTCGTAGAAACATCGTTCGGTGAAATAGAAACATCTAGCGCTTTATCGATGTCGCGACTGTCGCCAAGGACGGTAATCGCCGCAGCCTCGGCAAGGTTACCTTGCGAGGGAATTTCACCATTTCGGCAAACTTCACCACAGAGTTCTGCGCGCTGTGTGTAGGCTGTTCTGACCGATTGCTCAGCATCGCTCACCAGCCACTGGGCAGAAATTGGAATGCTGGAGATCAGCAAAATGCCTAGGGCGATCGCAGTCGCTGGTCCCTTAATATTTTTAAGACCTTCGCTGAGCGCATAGGCCAAAAACACAATCGAGGCACCCAATGGCGTTAGCGGAAATGACAGCAGCTGCCAAACCATTTGCACGGTACTGTCATCAGGCTCAATGAAAGAGATCACCAGCAGCAGAATCAAAATGACGCCGCCAAACCAGGTGAGATATTTTTTAGGAATGATACGAGCGAGAATGTACCAAATTAAGACCCCGACTGAGGCCCATAGCAGCACACGGGTGAGCAATACCAGCATTTACTGTCTCTTTTTATCCGTACTGTGGGGCGCGGCGCGCCATTGACCGTGATCGCAAGTGCTCTAAACACCAACGCGCTAAAGAAAAATGCTTTGAGCACATAAACTTAAGCACACCGACCGGGTTCATTTAACCACTTTTGATGAAAAGTTAAGCACATTCAAACCATTTCAGCCACAAAAAAGCGAAAGCCTTTGAAATAGCTTTCGCTTTTTGATACTTGTATTGGGGTGTAAGCAAGGGTGATTGGCCCTGGATTGCTACACCAGCTGAAGATTGGGATACTCAGCCACCATCTCATCAGCCGTCAGGGTTTCACCCGTTTTTTGAGGGGTCCAAAGAACTTCTACGGCCATCAGCTGCTCACTAGAAATAGCGCCTATTTTATTGAGGGCTTCTCGAACGTCATCCTCAGAAGTAATTTTTGGCAAATTCAATTTGCCTTGGCTAGCGACCAGCACCGTGGCGACAATGTATTCACCCGGCGCATCGGGAATCGCACCAGAGGCTACCAGTTCACCAGTGCTGTTGAGTTTAGCCTTGGCAGCCGCTTGAGAAAGCTGAGCATTGACGTTTGAGAGCGTTTCACCGGTAAACTTGCTGCGCTCTGCGATCGCCAACTGATTAAACGCTTGCTCTGCGGCTAATAAACGGGTTTGGTCCGACTCAAGATCAGCGTAAGCCCAATACTCAGGGTTGCGCAGCAAAGAAAGCGTCGTCTCCTGCAAAACCTTGGTCAGACCTGCCGAAGTGCCTGTATCGGCAGTTTCAGCAATCCGGTTGAGGTCAACCTGCAAGTCTCTGGCTTGAGCCAGCAAGCCTACCTGCAAGCGGGCAACTGAAACAGGTGGGTTAGCGCTGTACGCCTCGCCGCCCTCTGCCCCGACGCCTGCATTACGGAAGCTGCGGATAAGGAAATTCGCTACGGCGATCGCAATAAAAATGCCAAACAGGCCACCTGCACCGCCCCCAAACCCAAAGAATGGCATCAGGAATGGAAAGCCAAAGCCACCGCCGGGGTAGTATCCGCCACCGTAACCACCGCTGTAGCCCGACGGACCACGCTGATAGGAACGGCTAGGCGCGCGATAAGAGCGACTAGGCGCACGGAAGCTACCGCCGCCCATCCTGCCGCCCGAACGGGCTGCTAAGGCCCCATCGGCTTGCGCAAAAATAAGCACAAAGGCCAGCGCGGTGACAAAGCAGGTTTTTAAGAGGGGCTTAAGCCTGGGCTTTACGGCGCTGTAGAACCAGGTTTTCATGCGTTCAACCATGATTGTTTTGAATGGCTTTCTGAATATTTAACTGCCTTTACTGTAACGCTTTTCTATATCGCGGCCACGGTCAAAAGACCTATCAAAAGGGTGGGATTGCCGTACATCTGGCCCGATTTAACACCCGATTCAAGACCCGAGGGAACAACCGCATCGCCGCCATCTTGGATCGAGATTAACCGCCGCCAACAATCGTGACGACTTCTAAGCGATCGTTCTGCTGGAGGGTCGTTTCGGCCCAGAGCGATCGCGTCAAAATTTCGCCGTTGTACTCAACGGCAATTAGCTGAGGATTCAGCCCGACTTGAACCAAAAAATCTGCCAGAGACGTCCCGTTCTGACAGGTTTTACCCTCGCCATTAATTTGCAGCTCAATAGTGGGTGATACGTTATCCATCGGATACCTAATTAAAAACTATGGGGTGAGATACTAAACGGTATAGCCTAGCGAGTAAGGCTCAACCAGGTAAGGACATATCGCGAAGGTGATCGCACTCAGCGAGCAGGCTGTTGGGTTTGCAGGGCGAGCGATCGCGCGACCGCCGCAGGATCATCCGCCGCCATAAGCGCCCTAACAACCGCCACCCGAGTCGCGCCTGCTGCTAGCGTAGGGGCTAAATTTTCGGCATTGAGCCCGCCAATAGTAAACCAGGGCATCGTGGCATGCTGAGCGGCGTAGCGTACGTACTCATTGCCCGCAGCGGCCTTTCCAGGCTTAGTCGGTGTTTCGTGTACCGGCCCGACGCCGATATAGTCAGCGCCTTCATCCAGCGCTCGCTTCAATTCAGTCGGATTGGTGGTGGAGCGGCCTACCAATTTGTCAGGCCCTAAAATTTGGCGCGTAATCGCCATCGGTAAGTCCTGCTGGCCCAAGTGAACACCGTCTGCATCGGCAGCCGCCGCAATGTCTACACGATCGTTAACGATAAACAACGCTCCGTACTGATGGCACAGCGATCGCATCTGTTTTGCCATGTTCAAGCGAGTCTCATCATCAGCCGTTTTCTCTCGGTACTGGACAATCGCAATGCCCCCTTTTAAGGCGGCTTCTATTGTGCTGAGGAAGTTGGGGACCGGAGAAGTGACTAAGTAGGTATGCGATCGCATCAGCTGCTGATAGCGCTTTTGAAAAGCAGGCGTTTGATGAACCGCCGCTGCCGAGAGTAACGGCCCTAAAATCTGGCTGTCTAGCGTGTAGAGCTGATAGCGCATCTGCTTACAGGCCGCCGCCATGTCTACACTGTGCAGCTTGCCGTACTCTTCCAGCACGCGCAGCGCTTCTTGAGTCCGGGCAAAGTTCACTTGCAAGACATCGGTGAGGCTACTCCGAGTGGCCTCTTGTGGATGGGTCAGTGCTGTTCCTAAATCACCCGGCGTATCACGAGCTAGGCGAATTTCGGACGTGTGCCACTGTGCAACAGCCTGACGTAACTGCTTAAACTGAGCCGTTGCGGGCTCATCATTTAGACCAAAGCGACACCATTCCTCGAGAATGCGCATGCCTTCGCGAGCCCTGTCTAAATTGGCATCTAGAATGCGAAATAACGACTCGCCAGACTCGGCAGAATTGAGCGACCCATCAACGGAAGTTTGTACGGGGAACGGGGAAGACTTTGTAAAGTAAGACAAGGTTGATGCGTCAGACGCCTCGTCCTCGGATGGCACGCTCGTTAGTGCGGCTGGGTTAGCGGTACTTGGATTATCGGAAGAACTATCAGAACTTTGTGTACCAGAGTGTGTACCAGAGTGTATGCCGGAGTGCATACCGGAAGGCCTGTCAGAGGGCGTATCAGAGTGCATGTCAGAGTTGTTCGGCGAAAGCCTGTAATATCGGTTTAAAGTTTATTCGCTGGGGCGAGGCTACTTTTAGTTATGTTAGGAAAACGTATGCTAGGCGAACGTATGTTGGATAAGCATTTTTACGTGGCGGCCACTTTTGCGGCAGGCTCCCTGTTACTTGGACCCGGTCTAAAACCTGCGCAGGCCCAGCCGTACGGGCATGGACAGCTCAGCACCAGAAACAATTCCCAAACAGTCGCTCAGACGATTGCCGCCAGTCCGTCTGCTGGCAGGCCAGCCGCCGCGTACCAAACCCTGTACGTCAATCCAGACATTGGGAATGACAGCGCGCAGGGAGCCGAAGCGGAACCGCTACAAACCGTCACCCGAGCCATCGAAATTGCCCCTCCTAACACGGTGATTGTGCTCGCACCAGGACGCTATACCCAGGCAACCGGAGAGGTTTTTCCCCTACAGCTAAAACCGGGTGTGACCATTCAAGGAACGCCTGGGTCGCGCGATCGCACAGCCATCATAGAAGGCGGTGGCAACTTTGATAGCCCATCACGCGCGCAGCAAAATGCCGCTGTCATTGCTGCTGACCGTGCGGGCATCGCGCAGGTCGCCATTTCGAATCCTGATGGATACGGCGTCTGGGTAGAGTCTGCGAGTCCAACTATTTTAGAAACGGCGTTTGTAGGCAACCGGCAAACGGGCATTTACGTCGCAGGTGGCTCGCCGCGTGTGCAGGGCAGCTATTTTTCAGGGAACCAGGTGGCAGGGCTGATTGTCTTAGGCATTTCAAGCGCCAATATTGAGAGCAATATTTTTGATGGGACCGGGGATGCCATTCGCGTTGTAGACGGTGCGACGCCTGAAATCGTAGGAAACCGGATGACGAACAACGATGCGGGCTTAGTGCTCGTGGGCGGTGCGAATCCTGTGCTTCGCAATAATCAAATCAGCGGAAACCGCCGTAACGATGTGGTGGAGGTCTCTGCGAGTCCTCAATCTGTATCGGCCTCGGCCTCGGCCATGCCAGAAATTTCAGAAGGGGTAGCAGCCCAAGCAGACTCACAGACGACCTCCGTGTTGAGTGCGCCCGCTGACCGTGTTCCTATCGCAGCTGATGCAGTCCCTGGAGAACGCGCCTTAGCCTCTAGACAACAGCCTGCCGTCCAAATTGCAGTGATCGCGCCTGAGCAACCTGAAGAGACGAGCAACAACGGCCCTTCTTTAGGCTTAGAAGCCGATACCGTCCCAGGGTTGCTTTCTCAAAGGAGAACCAGACGCTCGGTATTATTAGACAGTGACTCGAACACTGAATCAGGCAGCGCGCCCGTACTAGAAGCAGACGCTGTGACAACGGCACCTGCCGAAACGATTGCGGTGCAGCCACCAGAGGCCTTCCCTGACGCCACATCGGAACAAAGTATTAACGGCGAAACACCTGCGGGTGCACCAGGCGCAGCCCTACAGGCAATACGCTCAGGCGTCCCTGTAGCCTCTAGAGCCATGACCGATGGGAATCCACCTCGCTCTTCTCTGCTCCGTCGGCGACGTCGGCGACAAAACAACGACGAGGCACCCACTGAAGTGCGGCCTAGCGCACCCAGCAGCGGGACCCTAAACAACAACCGGCTAGCAGTGCCTAGCAGCGAAATTCCCGTGGGCAGCGGTGGGTCGAGCACTATCTTTTCTGCACCCAGAAGCGGCGTCGGTGCGCCACCAGCACCGCCCTCACGGGCGCAGGCCCTAGGGCTTTACTACCGGGTTTTTGTAGAGGCCGCCGATCCCTTTGTCCAAGATGACGTCAGAGAGGTTGTGTCCGATGCTTTTCGCACTAATTTTCAGGGACGCACGGTGATGCAGGTAGGCGCTTTCCCGACGGAAGAGGAAGCCGAAGAGCGCAGAAGATTGCTTGAAAGGAACGATCTTGATGCGCGGGTTGAATACATTCGCTAGCCGCGCCAACTCGATTTGGGCACTCACTCGATTTGGCCACTCCAAAATTGTCAGCTTAGAAAATAAGAGACAGCGGCAACTGAGTAAAGTCAGCGATCCATAAGGATGTGGGCTCTAAGGATGTGGGCTCTGCCAGAGCATGTTGTTGGGTAGCGTCCTCACTGTGTGCAGGTGGCGAAGAGTGCGCAGGGGGTGAAGAGTCTGGTGCAATCAGAAGGGAATGATGACCCACAGCCGCGATCGCGGAAGCGGCTGGCATATCCGTTAACCAGTCCACAGGCTCAGCCGCGCGATCCAGCAACAGCGCTTGGTGTCGGCCAACGGGTTGACCATCGGCATTACCAGTGGTTTGCCCCACAACAACACAGCCCCAATCAAAAGCACTGACCTGGCACGGACTGAGTGACAGGCGCAAATGCCTAATTTGAAAAGGTTTGAGTGTAATTAGAAAAACGTTAGAAGGCGTTGAAGCAGTGGGTGCACTTAAGGCCACAAACTGGTAAGGCACAGCCGTTGGCGTCATGTGAATGATGGGTAACGCTAGCGCCAGCTGACCCACAAACTGTCCGCGACGGGTAAAGCATTCTAAATAGGTGTACACCGTCGCGTCAGCAGATTCAGAGGGCTGAACAGTGCGCACTCGCAGCAAATGGCGAGAGTCGATAGCGAGCACCTGCACTACATCAGAGCGAAGCGCTGTCAGCAGAGGGCTTGTCAGCATCACAGGCGCTGTTGGAACGGCTTTGAAATCTCTCAGCTTGTAGAATCGTCCCTTGCTCTGGCGCTGGGACTGTTTGGGTAGGGCAACACACCACTGGCCATCCGGAGAAATCACGCTCCAGCAGTCTTGATCAAACTGCGCAACCGGAATTACGTCATGCTTTAGGGTAAGTAGCGTTAGCGATCGCGCTGTGATGAGATAACAGCCCTGAGGCACCGTTACCAAACTTTCAATAGGCTGCGCGACAGACTCTATCGAAAGTTGAGTCAACGCAGGGGCAATAGATATCTGCTCAACTGTCGAATCGGGCACGTGCCTACAAGAAGCAACCTTAGGTGTTGCTAGGTAAACCTGAGAAAGCTGCTCCAGCGCATCGAGCATCGCCTCGGCACTGGCAAATCGCTTACTGGGCTGCTTATGAAGCGCTGTAATCAGCAGCTGCATGGCAGGCTGACATAGTGTTTCAGGCAGTGGAATGGGTTGGGTTTGATGCGCCGTTCGAAGCGCTTCTGGTGAGCCAGAAAAGGGACGCTCGCCGAGCAACAACTCGTAAAGGATGACGCCCACAGAATAGAGATCGGAGGCATAGGACGATCGTCCGCTGAATCTTTCAGGCGCAGCATAGGTAGGTGAACCAATTTCTTTGTATGAGGCGTTGGGCAGCTCAATGAAGCGGGCGCTACCAAAGTCACCAATTTTTGCAATGAACGGTGCAACAAACGGTACGGTAAACGAGGCGTTGGCACTGGCGGGGTCCTGAACATTACCCGCACCGGAGCGTTGCAAGCACTGGGAGCCAAACGCGTAGGCATCAGGGTTACAGCTCAGCAAAATATTTTCAGGCTTAAGATCGCCATGGATAATTTGCTGCTGATGAATGTAACTCAGGCCCTTCAAGATATCGGCAATGAGGGCTTTGGCCTCAGCAAAAGGCAATAGCAGACCTGCGGTATCAAGGTGCGATCGCAAAGTACCACCTTCGCAGTAGTCCAAAATAAACTGATAGCCGTCTTCAATTTGTGCGATCGCCCTGGCACCCACCACATGCGGATGGTTCAAATCGTGCAGGACAAAAGGCTCTTGGGAAGCCTGTTCTGACGCATGGCGAGTGAGCTTAATTGCCACCAGTTTTCCCGTGCGACGATGCACGCCACAATAGACCTGGGCAAATTGTCCTTGCCCCACTAAGCCAAGCAAACGATAGGTTGAAAACTGAACCATCTCTGCCATCTTCAAGGTGATCACCGCACCACCGGCCTCACACGTTTCAACAGCATGCACCTGTCAATACAAAAGGACGCTTAATAAAGAGGAACATGCGGATCAATCTGACGGCTGTAAGCATCAATCCCACCCGCCAAATTTTTAACATTCGTAAACCCCTGTTCCATAAGCCATCCGCACATTTGAGCAGAACGCATACCCAGGTGACACATCACAATGGTTTCGGCGGTTGGGTCGAACTGCGTGCTAATAGAGCCTGACCAAGCGGGAAACTGACTGAGCGGCAAGTTGACAAAATTTGGAACGCTGGCCACTTCGACTTCATGCGGTTCGCGCACATCAATCAGCTGTAGGCTCTCCACATCAGTGGCCATCTGCTGGGCCAGCGCTTCTACATTGATTTGGCTTAAGGCTGGAAAAGCGTTTGTCATCAGTTGCCGGTCTTCATTTAAGATGCGTCAATTATGCCATCTATCGTAGATAGGACAAATTGCACCTTCTAATGAACGCACCTTTAAAGAGATGAGATAGAGAGCTCAAACAGAGAACTTAGACCAGAAAACTTAGACCAGAGAACTTAGACCGAGTGCAGCTTCAACGGGGCACTAAGCTCAGCGCCCTAATCAGACACTAGGTCCGAAAATCCGTTAGATAAATACCGATACACAACGACTGCCAGCTGCGCGCCTAAGATAGGCGCAACCCAGTACAACCAGTGATGTTGCCACAATCCACTCACCATAGCCGGTGCGAAAGAGCGGGCGGGGTTCATGCTAGCACCTGTAATCGGACCCATAAACGCGGCTTCTAGTCCAACGGTCAGGCCAATCGCAAGGCCCGCAAAGCCAATAGGCGCTCGCCGATCTAACCCGGAGCCTAAAATCACCAGCATCAGAATAAAGGTAAGAACTGTTTCTAAGACAAAAGCCTGTTGCCAGTTGTTGTTTAACGGGAGCGTTGCGCCCATATTGGCGATCGCACCAAAAGAGAGAAATAACAAAACAGAAGCCAGCACCGCACCTGCCGTTTGCGCGGCGATGTAGGGCAGTACCTGCCTTTTTTGAAAAAAGCCGCTGCTCCAAAACGCCAGCGTCACAGCCGGATTGAAGTGGGCATCGCTAATGTGGCCCAGCGTGTAAATAAGCGCGGCAACCACCGCCCCGAACACAAAGCTCACACCCAGATGTGTCACTGCGCCATCGCTAATTTGATTCACCATCACCGCGCCGGTGCCTGCAAAAACCAAAATGAACGTTCCGACAAACTCTGCCAGCGCTTTGGTGCAAGTCACGCGGTTTTGGCTACTCATCACGTCTCTGACTTTTTTTGTAGGGGCTTTTGTGAAGGGTTGTTTTCGCAACGGTGCAGTCGCTGAACGGGCGTCAACTGAGCGAGTGTCAGGATGTCTCAAATCAGAGCCTCGGGGCATATATCGATGGCTGTCGATATTATGCAGAGGATATTGATGCGTGTCAATATAGTGACGTATCACTATAGCCAGGTGCTATGGAAAACCTCAAACTTGTCATGCCTTGCTGCTTGCCCTTGATGGCAGGAAAGCTCACGTCGCAAGACGCCAAAACGCTGGCCGTCCTTTTTCGGGTAATGGGGGAACCAGCGCGATTGCAAATTTTGAGCCTGATTGCTGCGCAGCCAAGCCAAGAAGTGTGTGCCTGTGAGCTGGTAGAAACGCTGGGCCTATCGCAGCCGACGGTGAGCCATCACCTAAAGGTGATGTACGAGGCGGGGTTGCTGACTAAGGAGCGGCGGGGCACTTGGATTTACTATCAGGTGGTGCGATCGCAGCTAGCGGCACTACGTGACGTTCTGGCCTAATGATTGGCTTAGATATTGACGCGCTACAGAAGGCCTATGTGTTAGGCAGGTTGTTGGGGTCGAATCCTTGCGCTCGCAAAAATTCTTCCAACCGTTGGCGCTCCAGACGCTCGCCTTCTGCCTCGCTCAGGTGCCGGTTGCCCTGCTCATCGTACCAAGTCAAAATCTCTTGGGAGAGTCCACCGACTTCACCTTGGTATCGTCCAATGCCCAACCCAACTTCTGGCATCCAGTAGGGCTCACCAATTTGCAGCTGGTACTCATCGGAAACCAGCTTGTACACCTCAAACGGCTGGTGCAGGTCCCTTTTCCAATACTCTGGGTTGTACACCACGTAGTACAGCACACCGAGGCGAGCATAAATCGACATTTTTTCATCGTACTCCCCGCCCGGCTGGTGAGAAACCATCTCTAATGCAAAGGCGGGCACCGTTTCGTTCTCTTCCCAAACGGCATAGCTCCGACGGGATCTACCCTCCTTTTTTCGGTCTACCCCTACACTCAAAAAGGCATCAGGAACAACCGGTACTTTCGTGCTCACGCCTGTGGTGTGGTACACAGCCATATCGACGGCAAAAAACCAATCCATCCGCTCTTTCCAAAGGCTCGTGAGCAGTAGCAGCAGCAGATTGGGCAGCAGATTTTGATCTTCGTTATCCACAGGGGTATCGTCCGAGCAGGGTAGGTCTTTAGTGGAGGGCAAGCTGTATTTTAGGTTGGGCGCAATCATGCTGCTGATTCCTGTGCTTGGTTGCTTCTATTATAAGGAGCGAATGCAATGTCACACCCGAGAGATAAGGTCACACCCGAGAGATTGGGACTGTCGCTGCACACAACTTTTCGCATACAGATAAAAGGCTGCTCTAGGATTAGCCTAAAACAACCTCATTCATCTAGCTTATTTACTCAAAGTCTTTTGTGCATCCATACAATGCAAGACCCGGTTGAAGGTTGGATTAAATCCAATCCTCAACCGCAGCATTGAACAACAATATTCACAACAAGTGTTCAAAAACGGAGTGTTCAAAAACAGAATGTTCGAAAGCAGAACATTCAACAACAGCCGCCGCCGTCGTAGTACCACGTAGAATGGGTAACGGTAATATCTTCAAACTTGTCTAAATTTCGAGCAGTTTTATCGCAAATAGCGAGTGGAATACCGGGCTGTAGGATGTGCCCTGCATTGTCATCGAAATAGTCTTTTTCACCTGCATATACCGCCATTTTTCCGGTAAAGATGCAAGCGCCATCGGGGACAATCGGCACCTTAAAAGAAACAGAATCCAAACTCTCTAACATGAGATGTTCGTTGAGCTGGTAGTTTTTAGCATTGAGCAAGCGGTAGGGTCGCCGCGCGCGGATTTCTACCTGGCCAAAGCCTGCATCAATGATTCGCTGTGTGTAGTCCTCGTAGGTGAGTGCGCCCGATAGGCACATAGCGCGCAGTCGATCGTCATTACGCAAGTGAATAGGAATCTCTCGGGTGGTAATCGGATCGCTCATGACTAATCGGCCTTCGGGCTTAAGGACCCGGTAGGCTTCCGCTAGGGCCTTGATGAGATCTTCGGGTTCAAAAATGTTGAAAAGGCAGTTTTGGGCGACTACATCAACCGAATTATCTGGCATGGGGATATTAAAAGCATCGCCAGCGCGCACGCTCACAAAGCTGGGGTCAAACCAGTCATTTTGCCCAGCCGCAATCTTCAAGTTTCGTGCTGCCGCCGCGCGCATAGAATCGACGGGGTCAACCGCAATAATCGAGCCGGGACGCCGGGAAAAGTAGGCAAACTGTAGGGCTTCTATACCGCCGCCAACACCCACGTATAAAACGGTCGGATCACCCGTTAGCTCTGCAGCGTGAACAGTTGTGCCGCAGCCGTAGTTCATTTCCTGCATTTGCACAGGGATAGTGAGCCCAGGCAACTGTAAAGGGGTGCTTTGCACGCAGCACAGTCCAACATCAGGGGTTTCTGCAACTTCTGTGTAAAAGTCAGCAACAGCTTCTAAATAGCTCAAAGTGTCCTCACTGTGTAATTTAAAAAGTGTGATCTGGGAAATAAACTAAGAACAGGCATCCGGGAGCAGAGACACATACCAGATAACGTGTCATAAAGCTGAAGTGTAAAACCTCTAGCTGAGTTTTGACTGAGGTAAAGCTTAAGCAGTTCTTCGTTCCTAGCGTTGAGCACGGTTAAGCCAATATTTAAGGTGGCCTTTAGCACTGAGGGCTGGTGTAAAGCCGGTTGATATCATAGAGTCTCCTAGAAACATTCATGTAAGGGCACCCGCTAACGCCTTTGGCGGTGAGGTGATTTATGCAAATGCAGATTCAAATCCTCTTCCAGATGGCAAATAAACTGGCTAATACGGCGGTCAACGGGCAGGCTGCATCGAATGTTACGAGATTGAGTGTTGCAAGATTAGGCGTTACCAGCCTTGTGTTAGCTAGCATGTTGGGGGCCTGTGCGCCTGCGCCCACTTCGCTGACGAATACGGGCGAGGCTGAAACAGAGACAGGTGAGGTGCGTGAGGCGGATACGGATAGTGCCGGTAAGCAGGCCAGCAAGAATAGTGCTGGGGCAGAGGGCGATCGCACCAATCGCTCTTCTGAGGAGGATGGGGTTGATGAGGCGATCGCATGTAACAAGAACCCTGAGCCACCTAAACCCCTAAGTGCGCCAGAAAACACACCCGTATTTGAACAATTCAACTTCCAGCCCGAAAACATTGCCGCAGAAGGCAACACAGTTGTTGTCGAAACACCCCACTACACATTTGCCCGATGCCAGGGCAAAGATTGGACCATCACAGCGACTGAGGCCGAAGCGGAAGAACCTTACGACTACAGACAAGAACTCACCAATATTCAAGACCCCGCCTACGAAACAATTGAGGTTGGCGGCAGTACCTATGCATATCGGATTCGCCTTCAGGCTGAGTGGTTAGCCGAACAGCTCGCACCAGAGACGCAACCGGCTGAGACGGCTGAACAAGCACCTGAAGCTGAGCCCATTGAAGATGCCGTCATTTTTGAGCTGAAAGCACCAGATGGTGAGCTGATTTCTGAGCAACTGTACACCCTGAGCGAGCTACAAGACGCCTCATTAGGTGCCAGCCTGGGGGTTCCCAGCATCGCCGGAGCCGTTGTCACCAATGACAACACGGGTGATGAAGCAGCCACCGTTTGGTTCGCAGCAACAGCCAGCCAGGGCGAAGGGGACAGCGGCTTCGCAAGCCTCATTCAGTACAATACCCAAGACGGAGACCTCACGGTTTCTAAGCCCAATGTGCTGCAAGGCGATCAGATTACTTCTATTGCCACAACCGGTAGCTCACGAGCATCAGAAGACTCTGAAAATTCCAAGCCGCTGACGTTGTGGCTGGGGACCAAGCGTAGCGGCGAGGGTAATCCATACTTTCCAGCGAGCGGACTAGTGGCCTATCGGCCCAGCAGCGAGGCCCTCACGAACTACACCATTACGAATAGCGCGATGAGCGGGGCGATTCCGTATCAGCTGGTTGCGGCCGATGAGTCGCTGTGGGTGGGGACTGGGAATGGCGTGTGCGAGGTGCAGTGGCAAACGGCTGACGAGGCCAACAGCTGGGATTGCTGGCGATTTAGCGCGACGGCGGATCTTCCATCAGAAGGCTTAGAACTGTATCCGAGCTTTTTGGCAGCTGAACCGCTAGGCAAGCTGAAAGACAAAACCGTAGAGGTGCTGTGGGCGACTCAAACACACCCAGAAGAAGGGTTAGAAGAGACAGATAATCCGGCTAAGGTTCGCTACGAAGTTGTGTATGACAAAGGTATTGAGGCTGAGCTTTCGCAAGGGGGCTATCGGCTAGCGAATGAGGTCGCGCGGCGAGCGGTGGGCGGTGAACCGATTTTTTGGCCAGGAAGGCAATGGCACTGGCGGGGCGATCGCTTTGCCCGTGGATTGGACGAAGTGTCGCTTAACTTAGTCGGTGGTGGGCCTTACGGACTGGTTTCATCGAGCGCACGCAAGGGATTTGACTTTGACCATCGGGCCATTCGCGGCGAATTCGACCTGTTGAGCTTAACGGCGGATAGCACGAAGGTGAAGTACTATTCCGGATGGATGGAGGGGGCTGAGTTGGAAGTGTATCCAGCGATTGTTCCGGTGGAGCTACCGAAAAAGATGAAGCCGAATCCGTTGACTGATATTGCGAAAACACTGACTGAGCCTCAAGGGCCCTAATAGGGATTTTTCAGGAGATATTTGAGCGGTTTGATACAGATGCGAAATTGAAAGAAACAGCTCAAGCCATTGAAGTAGCTTTCAAAAACACTGTCTCACAAGATGCCAGTACACAATGAATACAGTCCTTTCGCAAGCGAGGCACTCGCTTGTGCCTGATAAAATGAGGGCTCTAATGCAAAGCTTGAGACTGTAAAGCGGTGTAATAACAGTGGCCGATCAGCATCCAAAGCCTACTCAGGGACTTCAATCGAAGGCAAAATCCGCCAAAGCCACCGACACACTGCGGTCTTTGATGCACCGGGCTAATATTGCTAGCTATCGCGGACTTGCCGCGCAAGCGGCAGTTTCTCGTTGGCAGGTACAGCAGCTAAAGATGGGCAATATTGATCAAATGCGGGTCCATGTTTTGGCCCAATTGGCCGAGGCATTGCAGGTTCCTTTGCATCATCTCCTAAGTCAGTTCAAAAAAAAAGAAGGCCGCACCGATCAGCCGCTGCCGCCTTCTCAAAAAACTGCTCAAAAAGTAGAAACTTTGCAGCAAGTAGACGCCTTGCAACAAGAATATCGGCGACTGCAAACACAAATGGAGCAGTCTGTAGAAGCAGCGCGATCGCACCTACAAACAGAAGCCCTGCAAACGCTAGAAACCTGGCTGACACAGTGGCCCACCATTGCCCAGCGAGCCCAAGAAAATGAATCGCTGAGTGCGGTGAAAGTGCTGCCTTTTGTTAAGCCCGTACAGCAGCTGATGGCTGAGTGGGGCGTGGAGGCGATCGCACCTGTGAACGCGGAAGTCGCCTACGATCCCCAGCACCATCAGCTCATGGGCGCAGTAGCCAAACCCGGCACCCTCGTACGTGTGACGCACAGCGGTGCACTACACAAAGGCAAGCTGTTACACCGCGCCAAGGTAAAGCTGCCAAGGTAAAGCTACCGCAGTAAAGACAACAGCAGTATGGACAACAACAAGCGCGCGCTTAGCCCTTCTCCAGCGTCAGCACCGTCAGCTCCGGCGGGCAAAAGAACCGCCCCGGATAATACGTCCCCAATCCACGATTGACATACAGCCAGTTACCATTTATCTGATGTAGTCCTTGCCCCCACTCCCAGTGACGCACCGTGTGAAAGCACTTATCGCTCAAAAACGGAATGCTGTTGCGAATAGGACGAGGGACCCGTTGCCGGAGCCGTCGCCACACCAGCGGACCCGAGCCGAATCCTGGAATGTACACCTGCCCGCCATGGGTATGGCCAGACAGCTGTAAATCAACTCGCCATTCCGCCAAATTTTCAGCCGTATCAGGATTGTGTGAGAGCACCAAACGCGCCACGTCAGGGCTCAGCCGATCCAGTACAGCCGGGTCAAATTCTTGAGACCAGTAGTCTGCAAAGCCCACAATGGGAAAGTCCTCTCCCATCGGCGTGGCAATTTCATTCCACAGCACGCTAATATCAGCCTGCTCAAGGGCTTTGGTCACCACCCCTCTCGCGCCGCGCTCCTTAATATCGTGGTTACCCAGTACCGCCACAGTGCCATAGCGGCTAGGCAGCGGCGCCAGACGGCGCGCTAGCTCATGAATCGGGCTAGGATCGCGGGTGACAAAATCGCCAGTGAGGGCAATCAAATCCGGCTTGAGGGTATGGATGTAATCGAGGGTTTTAGCCAGCAGGCTATTGGATAACCGCAGCCCATCAAAGTGAAAATCTGAGAGATGCGCAACGACCGTACCGGCTAGACGGTCGGGTAGATTCGTAATTGGAATTTTGTGTTCTTCAACCGACAGCGCGCCTGACAAAATTCGATGCATTAAGGTGGCCTAGGAACTTTTGAGAGACTAGGATTTTAGGATAGCCAATTGTAAAACAGTTAGGTTTTAAACGACTAAGTTAACCGAGAGGCGACCATCATCGTGCCAATGCCTGCATCGGAAAAAATTTCGAGCAGGAGTGAATGCGGCATGCGACCATCTAAAATGTGAGCGGCCCGAACGCCCTGAGCTAGGGATCTAACGCAGCAAGTCACCTTGGGAATCATGCCACCCGAGACCACACCGCTCTCTATTAGCTCACGGGTTTGCTGAATATCGAGCTGGTTAATCAGGGAGCTAGGATCGTGAAAGTCTCTCATAATGCCCGGTGTATCGGTGAGCAAAATAAGTTTTTCGGCGCTAAGGGCAGCGGCTAGCTCACCGGCGACCGTATCGGCGTTAATGTTGTAGGCCTGCCCATTATCATCGGCTGCCACGCTAGAAATCACGGGAATGTAGCCGCTCTCGACAAGGGAACTCACCAAATCTGGGCGCACATTACTGACATCCCCCACAAAGCCAACCCCTGCGGCTGCCGACTGTGGACGCGCAGTCACAAGGTTTCCATCTTTACCGCAAAGACCAACGGCCAAACCTCCGGCCTGGTTAATGAGCGCAACGATTTCTTTGTTGACTCGGCCTACCAGCACCATTTCCACCACATCCATGGTTTTACCATCGGTCACGCGCAAACCATCCTTGAACTGGGGCTCAATATTGAGCTTTGTCAGCCAGGTGTTAATTTCGGGGCCGCCGCCATGCACCACCACCGGACGAATGCCAACGCTGGCCATAAACACAATGTCACGGATGACTTTGGCTTTAAGGGCAGCGTCTTTCATCGCCGCCCCGCCGTACTTCACCACAACGGTGCGCCCCTGAAATTGCTGAATGTAGGGAAGGGCTTCACTGAGAATACGAACGCGATCGGCTTCGGCCTGCTGAAAATATTCGCTCTGATATTCGGACTGTTCGCTGGGGGTAGACGAGACGCTCATAGGTTTCAAGCTTTCGGTATTAGGATTCTTGTATTAGGATTCTTGTATTAGGACTCTTGTCTTAGGATTCTTGTGGAAACGTTTTGGGAACGGGTGGATTAATCGAGGTCTGATTCACGGTGACCTGCCCGGTGGCCACTTTTGGATCGGGGCGAAGATTCGCCTTTAGAGCAGAGATAATGCGATCGCATGTTTTCCCAACGGATCGGCCCTCGTAGGAAATGCGAAGATCAGCTTGCGCGTACAGTTCACCGCGATCGCGCATTAGCGTTTCCAACTTGCCAGTCAAATCAGTTCCCTGAAGCAAGGGCCGGCTAGTATCGCCCGACAGCCGCGATATCAGCACCGGAATAGGCACATCCAACCAAATGACAACCCCATGACGCAGGTAGCTCCAGTTCATCGGCCAGGTGACAATACCGCCGCCGGTCGCAACCACCAAGCTAGTATGTGCCGAGACCTGGCTAAGCACCTGAGACTCCAATTCTCGAAAAGCCGCTTCACCCTTTTCAGCAAAAAAATCGGTGATCGGCCCACCCGCTGCCTGCTCAATCAGCGCGTCGGTATCGACAAAACGATATCCCAATCGGTTCGAAAGCTTACGGCCAATGGTCGTTTTACCCGCCCCCATCATGCCAACAATGTATAGATTGGTCTTCTTGAGAAAGCTGGCGTTGATAGTGGTCATATCGGGAGTATATCCGGGGTCAATTCCGAAGTCGCAAGGCACGTGAGGTGTCGCACAAATGAGGCATCGCAAGCAGACCAAACACCGACCATAACAGGCATGATACGCAGTGCAAAAGACGCTTGAACCTGGTTCGATTGAACGATGTTCTTGAACTATGTTAATTATGTCAGTCCTTGGGCTCGATTTGTCTTTATGACGACATTTGCGTTCTGAAGGCAATCGTCCTTACGCCTTAGCTGACTGGTGCCTTAGCTGACTGGTTAGCTGACTGGGCGCGATCAAGCAGGGCTAGCCAAAGCTGGCGCTCTCCTCCAGCAGCACTGTAAAACAACAGATCGATCAGAAGGCGCAAAGAGAGCTGGGTAAGGGCATCCGTATCCGCCCTATCTTCGGCCATGCGATCCCCGTACATATTGTTAAAGTTATCTAAATAGTCGCCCAGCTGCGCCGCCCGATGGGGGGGCTCGTTTCGAGCAGTCAGCTGCTCTAACTTCGCAACCGCTAAGCGAATTTGGTCATGGTAGCCCTGAGCCAAATGACACACCACTAACACCAAGGCTCTGGCTTCTTCAATATCTAACTTTTTGCGACCTTGCCCCTTACGCAACGGGCTAGACTGCCGCAATCGCCACAGCCCGACTCTGTCAGAAAGCGTGTCATGCAAGCCTAGGTCCTTCGCAGCGGCCAATACCGCATCAGAGCCGATATCCGTCAGTGCTTCGATAGCCATCAAGACCAAATCTAGCTGCGCTTTGATGCTGCTGAGCTGATGGGTCGACAGGTTGTCAGGAAGGGAAACATCCACAGCAAAAGCACAGTTAACAGGTGAGTTAACTATCAAGAGACGTTAACGAGCGATATAAAACCAGTAGAGACGGAGGACTTGAGCGTCCTATGAAACATGGCAATTGTGCCATAGCCCAGTCCCTATTTGCGTCAATAGTGGGCCTGTATCAACCGATTGTTACGCTCTGATACGCGTTGCCGCACGCCCTATAGACAAAACTGCTCGCCCCACTGAGGTTTGGGCATCGGTGTTGTGTCTGTAGGGCTTATTTTTTCAGGCGGGGCTGTGCAGGCAAACTCACCCACCGGCATGTCGCTTGTTTCTGAACTAGTTTCTGCTAGCGCGGGTAAGTAGCCAAATATTTTTTCTTCTTCGGCTTCTGTCGAGCCAAAGACGACCGCGCCGAGGGTATCGCAATTGCGAATCAGTTCAATGGTGGCCGTATTTAGGACCTGCGGTGAGGCGAGCACGGAAGCGGCCGCTGGACCGCTCAGTGCAAAGTTGAGACCGTAAGGCCTTGCAGACAAGATTTCTTCGTACAGGGTGTTGAGCTGCAAGGCGCTCACAACGACACCTAACTCGCGATCGCTCACCAGCTCACCGACAGTGCTAACCAGCTTGCTATCACAAATCGTTGAGCTACTGGGAATAGCCAGTGCTAGTGCCTCGGGCGTAGAAGACTGATAGTTACCCTGGTCTATCCGAATTCTGTAAGCACCACTTTTCTCAGATTCATAACTATTGGCCACCGCTCGGTAGGTACCTGTGACAGGCAAAATCATTCTCAGCTGCGAGTTGCGGTTGCTGCGGCTAATGTCATCGTTTTCACTAATCCTGCGTCCGTCTGGATCGATCAAAATCAAATAGGGATCAAAGTCCTGACTTTCCAGCGAAATCGTGACTTGCTGACCGCCGCTACCTTCAAACAGGTACTCGTCATACAGGCTACCGTCTTCCAACGTCTTATCCTGCTCGGTCAAAGTGCCTCGAATCTCAAGCAGTACCTCAGCATAGGCCCTGCGGTAGTCTGCCCCCAATAGGGCAGATACAGCCAAACTAAGCGCCGTCGAAAACACCCCAAACCTTTGCAACGCCCGCATGTAATTTCTCCGTTTGAACCCTTTATCCTAGAAAACCGTCTAACGCTTAACCCTTTGACGCTTACCCCTAATGAGCAACCATGCAGGACCCGACTAAAATTCTGAACCATGCAATTGCGACTAACTGCCACCAAAGCCAGCAGAGAAGGCTTACTGTAACGGCCCTGTTACGACAGTAAAAAGTAGTGAAGTGACAGATTGTTAACTGGCGTGTTAAGGGTCTGCACCTTGAAATCGACATATCGACGACCCACAGGAAAGCAACTCACAGAGCAGAAACTCACAGAGCAGCAGCCTGCACTCACTCCCTTAAACCCCTAAGTTCCAGCAGGCTTTAGAATCAGTAATTTTAGGGAAAATGTAGCCATCGGGCTGGTAGCATTTGCTTAACTATACTGCCTTGATTACGGACATTTGCGATCGCAACTTAGTTCAGTCCTTACAGAACCCGCTTATTCTTCGCAAAAAATTAATCAACGGCGTCTATTCCGATAGACGCAATGGGTAGCCTCAAGGCATTAATCAACTAGGCTTGTTGCATTAGGCTCTTTCAAGTCAGCTATCTGGTCAAATTCAAACGGGTCAAATTCAAACGGGTCAAATTCAACTATCTGACCAAATTTAGACATCCGGTCTACTGCTTTGCGTGTTTCCTCCTCAATATGCGTTTACCTCTTTCTGCTGCCTCACTCGTTGCTTTTTTGTGCCTTCACCAGCCGGCCTTTGCGCTATCGCCCCCTGCCCATGTTGCTGCCGTTGCTGAGCCCAGCGCGCTGCAACCTCAGGCATTTCAGTCCGTCGTCACGCACTCAGCAAGCACGAGCCCTCATGGCCCATCCGATATTGAATGGCTGCTGATCCTATCAGTCGTGCTGACAGGCGGCGTTATTAGTTGGGGCATTCGTCAGTATGCAAAGCAGCAAACCTGGCAACGGATAGAATTTTTGCGCCAGGCTGTTAAGGAATTTGAGCATGCGCCCGAGGTGCACAATGCCCTGAAAATTTTAGACTTTGAAGAATATCGCGACTATCAAATTCCAGCAGGTTCTGAGGGTAAAACCGTTAGCTTTCGCGTCGATGATGAGCTATTGTGCAACGCGCTTGCCACCCATGACCAGCGAGCCCGACAAAAGCAGCAGCTCAACGACTCTGAAGATCGCGACCAGCTAGATCCTGAGGCGCTCCGGCAGTACCAAATTGAAACCGCCCTGCGTGACTGGTTCAATGCAATGCTCAACGGGCTAGAGCACTTCGGCTACTTTATTGAGTCAGGTATGTTTAGCGAAAAGGAGCTGCGGCCCTGGCTTAACTATTGGATTAAGCTGATTGCTGAACCTGCCTATCGCAGACCCGGTGCCTCTAGGTTTTACGACGCGCTTTATAGCTACATTCACAACAGCGGCTTTTTTGGGGTTCAAAAGCTGTTTGACCGCTTTGGCTATCGAATTTTGCCCTCGCCGTATCAAGACACGGACTTAGCGAATATAGCCCTATCGACCTCTAGCTACGATAGCCGACTGGCGCTTACCTTAGCCAAGGCCTCTTACCTGGCCTACCAAGACAAACAGTTTGTCGCGCAAATTGTGGGTCGGTGGGGAGCTGCTTTTGAGGCCGATAGAGACCGTCACCACCCCAGGGATGAGCCTCTAACGCAGCAGGCTATAACGCCACGCGTGCGGCGCACTAAAAACAACTTTATCCGTCATAACTTTCGCTATTTCAACAACAGGGGGCGCGATACCCAAGCCTATATGTTCCGCACCGACGAGTTTGTGGTGCTGGCCTTTCGGGGCAGTCAGGAGCCGCAAGACTGGCTGACAAATTTCACCACACAGCTGCGAAATTTCACCATTCGCAAAGATGGTGTCACGGGTATTTCGTCATACAAAGGCCGAGTGCACACGGGCTTTTTTCTCGCTTGGGCGATTATCGAAAAATCTGTTCTTTCTCAAATTCATCGCTGGCGACATGAGATGGCCGAAGACGGTAAGCGTTTTCCACCGTTGTACATTACGGGCCACAGTTTGGGGGGCGCGCTAGCAACCATGGCCGCCGCGGCCCTGATCGACAATGGCATCAGCGTAGCCGGGGTATACACCTTCGGGCAACCACGCGTGGGCGATCGCACGTTTGTTAAACAGCTCAATCTCAATACAGGCGGCAAAGTCTTCCGGTTTGTGAACAACAACGATATTGTTCCTCACGTCCCGCCGCCCTTTTCTATTTGGAACCCGATGCGGCTCTACACCCATGTGGGCACGGCAAAATATTTCAATGCCAAAGGCATCATGATGGCAAACTACAAGCTTACGTCCCGATTATTCGACGGCGGTTTTGGCTTGGTAAGAGGCATCTTTGGCGCAGGGTTTGATCTTATTACCGATCACAACATGGAGTACTACATCAGCCATTTGAATGACGCCCTCCAAGAAGAATTAGAGGATAAAGCCGCACAGATGCTAGAGGTTGGAAAGCAATAAGTTGGGAAAAATAAGTTGGGGAAAATAAGTTGGGAAGAATTAGCCCCATCGCCCGATTTTTCAGGCCTAGCGCGGCGACTGGCACTTACAAGAACTGACGAAAATCTTCATCTTGCTGGCTGAGCTGAGCCCATGACACGCCTTGCTGCGTCATCCAGTGAACCAATCTGTCGCACGCAGGCCGCTCTGTGGCATAGTGCCCGGCATCCACCAGCACAAGCCCCTGATCGCGACTTTCTTGAAACTGATGAAATTTGCAGTCAGCAGTGAGATAGACCTCAGCCCCTGTTTTAGCCACCTGAGAAAGGTAGCTCGCGCCCGAGCCTCCGAGGACCGCAACTTTTGTAATCAGTTGTTGCAAATCGGCCGCTGGAGAATACAACAGTTTGGGCGGCATGATGGTGTAATTAATCGTCTCAAGCAGATGCTGGAGCGGCTGCGGATGGGCCAAGTTACCGACTCTGCCGTAGCCTCTGGCGGGATCTGCTTGTGGGTCAGTCACTTCCACCGGACTGACATCTTGCAGCTCTAGCATTTGCGCCAGTACATCAGCCGTCCCGTTTTTCACCTGGTCGAAATTAGTATGAGCGGTGTAAATGCCGATATTGTGAGCGATCGCCAGGCGGACCATATCGCCGACAGGCTCACCCTCTTTCACCGCAGAAACGCCCCCGAAAATGAGGGGATGGTGGGCAAAAATTAGATTGATAGGCGCGCCTTGCGACTTCAGTGCGATCGCCTCTTCCATGACCTTTAGCGTCGGCGTAAGGCACACCAGCACACCAGCGGTTTCAGAGCTTATACCAGGTTCTACCTGCCAACCACAGTTGTCCCATTTTTCCTGCCAGCGAGGATTTGCCCAGTGCTCAAAGGTGGTAATCAGGTCTGTAATTTGCATGGGAAGTGAGAAGAGGGGGCACATAAAAAGGAGCAAGGGAGGCTTCTAGCAGATCTCATCTGGCCAGACCTAATCCGCCCAGACCTAATCCGCCAGCTCGTCAGACGACCTGATACGATCCAAGACGGATTTCTCCCTTGCCTACGCTTTAATTATTGCACCGATTATTCCATCCGCTTCTCACGTCGGCTTGGCAGATAGCTCAACCTACTTTGCTAACTCATCGGTTGGCGTCACCCCGGACAGCGATAGCGTGTAGTCAAACCGGCCACCGCCGTTGTCTTGCCAACCGGTCAAGCGACCGTCTCTATCGAGAATGGGGTCGTTGTTGTAAGTGGTCACCACGGCAAAGTATACGTCTGTCTTGGGGACAATCAGGCCGTTGATACTAGATTGCTGGCCGCTGCTATTGTCATCGGCAGCCGCAATCAGGTTACCGTAGCGGTCGAAAATGAACAGCTGGGAGTCATCGCTGGTGTACAGGCTGCCCGTCATCACACGAGTAACGTCTAGGCTGGCGTTAATGCGATCGCCCAACCCAGCCACAAAGCCATACACCTCATGCCCGCTCCCGACGTGGCCAGAAACAACATTCAACCCTCGACTCATATCCACCGGAGCGGCTGAGGCCAGTCCGGCAACATCGCCCATATCCACCGGTAGCGAAAAATCCACGCTCTCGGTGACAACCCCCGCCGAATAGCGATTGTCTGTGGCCTCCGCAATCGCCCGGTCCCAGCCAAGAGCCGCCCCAGAGGCCGCCGTCGGGGGGAGTTCAGGCGCGGCCAAGAGGTAGGGGTCAGTGCGGTCACAGGCTTGCGCATTGGCGACCAAAACATTTTCACTGCGGTAGCGCTCTAGCTGCTTGCGGAGGGTGAGCAGTCGGGTGCGATCGCCTGAGGAGGTGCGCTCATCGGCAACTAGCATACCCACGATATCAATAGCGTCAGGCCAGTTGTTAGCACAAATAGCCTGATCCAAATCGAAAACAGTTGTTCTTTGAGCGAGGGTCGGTAGTGGCCCTGCAACAACCGCTGCGATCGCCAGAATAAACGGAGATAGACGACGCGTCAGGCGCACGGTGTTGCTCCAACGGTGACCCTTGCCAGCGTAAGCTCGGCGCATGTTTGGCTCCTCTTGATATCTAAAAAAAATTGTACAAATTTAGCTGCTTGAATGTCGCCTTGCCGCTAGCTGCTGCGGCCAACCGGGCACATTAGGGTCAGGCCAAAAGTTCATGACCAGCCTGCTGCTTGCCGGTCTCATTCAAGGCCGAACGACCAGGCCAATAACGGTTTCAGTATGCCCACCTCACTTTCTATAGGCAACCGCAGATAACTTTAGAATGGAAGAAAAACTCAAACTGCTTGTCGTTGACGATGAGCCCGATAACTTGGATTTGCTCTATCGAACCTTTCGACGAGACTTCCAAGTTTTTAGAGCCACCAGTGGTGCCGAAGCGATCGCGCTTTTAGACGCACAAGGCGAGATGGCCATCATCATCTCCGACCAGCGCATGCCGAAAATGAACGGGACCGAATTTTTGGGTCTTACCGTTGAGCGATTCCCTGACACGATTCGGATGGTGCTCACAGGCTATACCGATGTTGAAGATCTTGTCGCGGCAATTAACTCGGGCAAAGTGTTCAAATACATCACCAAGCCTTGGAACCCCAAAAAGCTTAAAGAAGTGGTCATTCAAGCCGCTGAGACTTATAAGGTTATCAAGCAGCGAACGCGGGCATTGAGCCGTGCCCTCAGCCAAGAATCACTGACCAATAATATTATGACAGCGGTGCGAGGCTCTCTCGACTATGGGAGCACGCTGCAAACCGTGGTCAGCGAACTGGGTAAAGCCTTCGAGGCTGACTTTGCGGTGCTTTATCCCGTCGGTGGAACCACCGCCAGCCTTAAAGGAGACAGCGAGAAAAAGCTGTTTGCTTATTGCCCAGATACTGAGAATGCTCAAAGCCTGTGTCCTAACCTAGCAGCCCTACCGATGCTCCCGGTTGGAACAAGCATTACGTCTGATTCGGTAGCCCTTGGAAAAAACACCCTGACGAGGATTGTTGTTCCTTTTTTAGAACAAGAAACACCGATTGCGATCATCGGCCTCTACAAGAAAAATGAAGCCCCGTTTAATCCTAAGAGCTGGGCTAAGACAGCCATTGAGCTGCTGGAGAATGTTTCTGAGCAAGTTGCCTTAGCCATCTCTCATGCCCAGCTTTATCAGTGCATTCATCAGCAGTCGCTACAGATGCGGGCCGAGCTAGATGTGGCAAGGCAAATTCAGAGTAACCTGTTGCATCAAAGCTGGCCGGAAATTACAGGGATTAAAATTCAGGCACGCTGTCAGCCAGCCAGAGAAGTTGGCGGCGACTTTTTTGAAGTCTTTATGCACCCTCAAGGCGACATTTGGTTAGCCGTGGGGGATGTTTCAGGGAAGGGCGTTCCGGCAGCGCTGTTTATGGCCAGTGCGATTTCGGTACTGCGTAGAGAGCTGGCCCAAGAAAAATCACCTGAGCCGGAAAAGGTCATGCACAACCTTAACGGGAGTTTGGCCAAGGATCTGATGAGCAATAACTGCTTTATTACCATGGCACTCATCCGCTATAGCGCTGATACTGGGCAGCTAGTGTACGCCAATGCAGGACATGTCTATCCGGTCGTGTGGCCTCACCGAGAGGTGGTGGCGAACCGGCAGGCAGGCGGAAATATTGCCACAGCGATAAAGCCTGCTTATTTGGACGTACGGGGTGTGCCATTGGGTATTTTACCCAGCTGGAAGGCCAACGCTGGAGAGCTAAAGCTTTCGAGTGGAGATGTGGTGTTGCTCACGAGCGACGGCATTACTGAGGCCACGGTGCCCGTCACACAGGGTGATACGGTTGGCGCCTCTATGCTCAATCAAGAAGGACTCTGGGAGTTCCTACAGCAGCAGCCTGCCGAACTTGATTTGGATAATCTGCTCTCTTATATTCATCTCCCGGAAGGTGAACAGGAAGACGACCAAACTATCTTGTCACTGGAGGTGACGTCATGCTAAAAACCGAACTAATCGTCCCTAGTGACCTAAAATTTCTGGCGGTGGTAGAGCACTGGCTATTGGAGTCTCTTCAGCTTGAGATTGATCAGGATATTGACTGGAGCAACGTTGAAAAGCGCCTACGCCTAGTGGTAGTAGAGGTGTATTCCAATATTGTGCGCCATGCTCACAATCAAAAGCCTGAGTTACCGGTGCTCATACGAATCGAGCTAGATGATAACAATCTCTCTTTAGAAGTTTGGGACCAGGGTCAAGGCTTCAATATTGACGAGTATGCTGCGCCCGCACCAGGGGATTTCCAAGAGGGCGGCTATGGCTGGCTTATTTTGCACCGGATCATGGATCGGGTGGAGTATCAGCTGAGCGTTGGCGGCGAGCGCAACTGCCTCAAACTCGTCAAAGATCTCGCAGCCGCTAAAGCTTAATCTGACCATCAATTAATAGTCTCCAAGCTTTAGCTAACAAAATCTAATATCTAACAAAATCCAGGGGGTGTATCAGTCACACGCCCTGGATTTTGCTAATCAAATGAGCTGGGCATTGCCGTAACAGGCCCTTTGCCCTTGGCCCACTTGCCATGCCCACAGCTGATCGCCCGCTGAAAAGTGCCACCATTCTTTAGGGTGCTGACGAAACCCAGCAAATTCCATTGCCTCGCTAAGCCGGCGGCGATTGCGATGATATTGCTGATCGTTAGCTTGGGTACTCGCCTCAAAATGATTGGGATAAGAACGCGGTGATATCTCATCGAGGTCCGAGCCCATCATCACAGTTTCACCGTCTGCATTGACCAGGGTAAGATCGACAGCGGCCCCTGTACTGTGAGGCGGCGGCGTGCTGGGGTCGGGACTGGGCACGGCCCAAAATTCGATCACTTGGCTGTGCAAGCGCGATCGCACGTCGTCGCTCATGGTATGCACATCGAGCCCTGCGGCTGCGGCCAGCTGGCCAAAGGTATAGTCCACCATAAACTGCTGTACGGGAATGGGACGGTAGGCATCAAAAATTTGCAGCTGCCAGCCTGGATGGTCAGCCTGCAAATGTGCTTGAGCCTGAAGGAGCTTGCGCAAAACACCCTCCCGCAAAAAATAGGGCGATTTTTCGCCATAGGGTGCGCCGAGCGCGACGTAAGGATGTGGGGTGACCACAGCGAAGCGTTCTAGTGGAATAGGCACTAGCGCTTCGCCATTGTCTTGAATGGTAACTTGCTGATAGGGTTTCACTGCGTCATCGGAGTTGGCGAAAGTTACGCGGCCACAGGCTGAGTTTGGCGAACGTAGCTCACGAAGTTACTGAGAATTTGTAGTCCTGCGGTAGAAGATTTTTCGGGGTGAAACTGCATAGCCATGAGGTTGCCTTTAGCCACAGCAGCCGTAACGGTTTGGCTACCGTGGGTAGTGGTGGCTGCATTCAGCGCCGGATGACTCGGATCAGCATAAAAAGAATGCACAAAATAAACCCAGGATTCGGGCGTGATCCCTTTGAACAGCGGGCAGTTCGGCTGCGTGAGGGTAAGCTGATTCCAGCCCATGTGAGGAATGGTGATACCCGGCTCGTGGCGAAAGCGGCGAATAGTCCCAGGGAAAATGCCCAATCCTTTTTCAGTGCCTTCTTCACTGCCTTCGAAAAGAACCTGTAAGCCCAAACAAATGCCCAGAAAAGGCTTACCGCTGAGCGCAATGCGGCGAATAGGCTCGATTAAATCACGCGATCGCAAATGTTCCATCGCCGGGTCAAACGCCCCCACGCCGGGGAGCAATACACCATCTGCTTTTTCAATATCTGCCACCGATTCTGTGATGAGGGTGGTGGCACCGGCAAACTGCAACCCTTTGCAAGCGGAGTGCAAGTTGCCCATGTCATAGTCAATAACAGCGATAGTGGTCACAGCGGGGAGTTACCTCTAGCTTGGGTGTCTGTATCGTCAAAAGCCAACGTCGTCAAAAGCCAGCGTCATCAAAAACCAGCGTCGTCAAAAGCCAGCCAAAATAAGGGCCAGCTAACGCCGACAGGAAACTGGCTTAACGTAGTCAAGTATATAAGACGATATGGAAACCACCCGCTCAAAAGCATCCATTTCAAAAGCACCCGTTTCAAAAGCGCCCATCTTGATGACCTCGTTTCGACCGTGGCGATCGCATCAAGTCTCCAATTCTTCAGACGACTTGCTCGCTGAAGCCTTCGCGCAGCTACCTAATGAAATCGCCCAGGAGATCGTTTGGCTGCGCAATGTCCCCGTGAATTTTCAGATGGCACCGATTAGAGTGATGGGTGAAATTTATCGGCGAAGGCCCCGGCTGGTCATTTGCTTAGGCATGGCAGAAAAGCGCGATCGCCTCACCTTAGAACAGCAGGCCAAAGGTGCACAAACAACCAAGGGGAAAAGCCCAGTACTTTCGACGCCCATAAACTTACCCGCGCTACTCGCCGGCACCCTTATCAGTGACATCAGCTACGACGCTGGCAACTACGTTTGCAATCATCTTTACTACAGTATTTTAGAAAGTTTTAACAAAGCCTCTCTACAGTCTTCTGTCTTGTTTATTCATGTGCCAATTTTAAAGGCGGATAACAAACAATTTATCATTCAAGATTTCTTAAAAATCTGTTCTAGATTAATCTTTCTTTAGAGAGATATATACACTTAAAGATCGATTAACTAATGTGTTCAACATTCCGGACGCGATCTCTGTAAGCGCCTGAACATCTTGGCTATAACCTACCAATTCTCTTAACAATATGAGTGTTGCCTGCGTGTTTACGCTCAAATCATCTGGTTGATATTGCGGACTTAACTGTAAGTTTGAACGGCTATAGACAGTAGGAATAACCGTCTTTTATAAAACTATTTTAATAGTGCAATTTTTTTTGATATGTTCGGGCACTCTCTGAGCAAGCGTTCCTGATAGTTCCGATAGTGTCTATGTCTCGTATAGCGGCTCATAAAAAAGAGCATCTGTTGTCGCCCTGTTTTCAGTCCAGTTTTGGTCCTGACTCTGATCTTCTTCTACACAAAGAGATGTCGGCAGAGAGTCACGCTGATGGGGGTGCGGCTGATTTTCCGACTAACTTTTCGCTAGAGTGCTTGCTTCGGGCCATTAAAATCGGGAATACCGCTGGGTTGTTGGCTCGAACGAATTATTACTTTCCCTCAGGCGTGCATCCGTCTTCAAAAGAGGTCTTCCGCTATACGGGCACGCTCAACACCCTGTTGCTTCATTCCAAGGTCTTTGTAGTGAAAGATTTGGATGGAGACAGGGGTTACTACTTAAGAATGGATACAGTACTAGAAGGCCAGTATGAGCCGTCTAATATCACTGATTTTTTTCGCAGTATTAGCGCGGATGTTGAAATTATGGTGAACTATTTCAATGCTGAAATAAAACCACGGTTCTAACAAATTTCAAGATTATTGAGGTACGGGCCCAGTCATCAACTCAACAAGCTGTGTGTCAACGATCTGTGTATCAACAAGCTGTGTGTATTTACTTTCCTGTCTTTATCTGTGTGTGTTTCTATGTGTTTTCACGATGCACAGGCCGTTATGTATTTCAAATATGTTCTTCACTCTAAAATATTCTCTTTACTCCAAAAGGTTCATTATGGCAATATAACCTTTGGTATAAAAGCGTTAGAGCATCCCTCTAAATACCCGTAAGATCATGCTTATTAAACATCAATTTCTTTTGATATAAAAGCAACAGTATAAAGATAAAAGACAGTAACAACGGCGATGAAAACGGGAAAGCCCCTCCTGCACTTTTAAGTGGTCAGCCTCAGTCACCTTACATAAGACTCAGTCACCTTAAAACTCTCATCAAAACAGTATTGATTCTGCATTTTCTGGTTAAACCAACACTATAAAATCATGTAAATACACGAGGCATATATTGCAAGTGTAATCGTAAAAAGTGGTTGCGATATATGTTCCTCTTCTTTATGCATTTTCTCTACGGCATCGCATACTTATCATCTATGGATCACTACACCAAGTCTGACTCAAGTATTGACTCAGATGGCGACTCAGCGGCTCAGCAACCTGTTGAAATTTTTCAGCGTTCTCAAAGTCTTATACAGGGCGCGCTCAAAAATGAAAATGTGCTGGAAGGGTCAGAAACCTTAGCCTATGAGCCCTTGAATATAGACCTTCTACAGAAGAGAGCTTTAAGCGTATTTCCTCGGAATGAACAGGTCTCTGCAAGAACAACACAGCCGCAGACTCCAGCAGAAGACGCTTCGAAAAGTTGTTCTTCTTTGAGGAATATAGATGAATCATCGATTCGATGTTCCTTTAAGCGAGTACAGCAGTTCGGGAAAACGGCTGTGCTCGCACAAATTACGGTGCGCTTGGCAAAAGACTATGAACGCTCTCGCCTAGTAAACACGGCTGCTGAGCTAAACTCGCGGCTACCTCGGCTCAAAACGGGCGTATGTACGGATCCCAGTGGACACGAATTTTTCACGCTGCACGGGCAGTCTCGAGGACAAGTGAACGCAGAGAATATGTCTTGTTTTTTAGAGACGATCGCCCAAGATCTCGGCGTCTTTTTCGCCTATGCAAAAGCCTACGGCATTGAGGTAGTCGCAGGAGCCTAGGAGATACATCGTAGAAAATGGTGAAAAGTACTACCAAAATAAGCTGCAAATACACAAAGTACAGAGGTATACAGTACAGATGCAAAGTGGTGTTGCGAAAATAAGCAATCGGGCCTGTCTTCAGAGACGATAGGAGAGTACCCTCTCTAACGCCCATGACTGGCGAGATATGGCCTATGCTGCTTTGGCTTATTGCACCGGCACTTTTGCACGCTCAGGTAGGGCCTGTTCAGGTCTGGCCAGACCTGAACAGGCCAGAGCAGGCACCTTTGTTTCGTGAGCTTACTGTGGAGCATCGTCAAAGCCTAAAGCTGGCTCAGGCCGAGGCCAACGAATCACCAGCAGAAAGGGTCATACCGCAGCCAGTAAGACCGTTACCCGGCGCGTTAGACGCGGTCCCTGTGTTCAATAGCAACAGCCCAGAGCTAGTGGCAGAACCCGGCATTTTGCTCTCGACCTTCCCTCCGGAGGGCATGGCAACGCCGGAAGCACACCTCGATTTTCCATTTGAAGGACGATTCGATGTGTTTGCCCACCACGTTTACAAAGCAGCAGACTACGATTCAGATACGCCTGTGTTACTAGATAGTATGTACCTGGGCGTAGTGGTGCATAACCCTGGGAGCACGCCAGTCAGCGTGCGCGTATTGACCGCAGCGAGTTATTTAAGTCAGCCAGATGCCCCCTTTGTGCCCCTGCCTAGTTTTGTGCCCTTTAGTCCGCGCAATCCAGTTTTTGCAGGCCCTGGTAGCCGTGCCATGGGCGATATTTTGCAGGGAAAACGCTCAGACATTTTTCCTGCACTGATGGAGATTGCACCGGGTGAGAGTGCCCTGCTCATGAATCAGCCGATTTCTATTCGTGAGCTAGAGCCACCCATCAACGGACGTTCGACCTTGGTGCACTTAGAAAGCAGTGGCCCTGTCTATGTTGCGAGCCTGGCGCAGCCCGTAGGATTAGATGAGCAAGGTGTTGAGGTGCCACCCAGCTTGGAGTCGTGGCAGACACTTTTGCAGCAGGGAGCCCTGGCGGGTCCGCGCGATCGCGAGCCGGTCCCCCTCCCCTTAGAAGACGGCGTACAGCTCATTTATGGTCGTGTGGCAGGGGTTTCTCAGGGGTCTGAATGGCAAGCAACACTGACTGACGCTGTGGAAACAACCGACTCTGCCGAAAGTGAACCTGCTGAGAATGAGCCTGCTGAGAGTGAGCCTGCAAACAGTACGTCCGAGAATTCCTCAGCCGCCGACCAATTGACCATTCCAGCCGCGGGTGAAGCCTTTTCCTACGGCATTAGTTTGCTGTATGCCGGAACGATGGGCACTGGGCAGGTGCAAACTGCGCCGATGCTTGTGCGCTACCCCGATACGGCCTATCAGGCCCATGGAAATTACGGTGTACGCTACAGCCTAACCCTGCCACTGCACAATCCCACAGGCACTGAGCAGACAGTCGAGGTGGCCTTGCAAACGGCCATTAAAGAAGACGAGCTGAGTGAAGGAGGTCTGCGATTTTTTGAGGAAGAAGCGCCGCAGACCTTTTTCCGGGGACCTGTACAGGTGAGATATCAGAGCGATCGCAATCTTCCAGTGGTGCGCAATATTCACCTCGTGCAAAAGCGCGGTCAGCCGGGAGAAGCCTTGGCCACTGTGACCATCGCGCCGCAGTCTTCTCGAACCGTCAGCGTAGACCTACTGTATCCAGCAGACTCGACGCCGCCACAAGTACTAACCGTGAGGACAGCACGCTAGCGCCTGTGCCGAAAAGCTAACATGTCGAAAAGCCAAGGTGATTAGAGAGAACGTATGAGAGATTATCACTACGCTGAGAAACCGTACGCTGAGAAACCGTACGGTGATTTCTCAGGTTCTCTTACGGAGCACTGTTGGAATGTTCAGTTAACGCTTATCTGATTATCATTTGCACGCTGGGCACAGCGCAGATACTAAGTCAGAAGCAAACACACACAAGGACCTTTTGACCTATGCAAATGCAACTTTTCGCCCGCCTAAGACTCACAGCTTTGATGGTTGCGATCGCCGCAGTAGGCTATCAGCCGGCAATAGAAGCCAGCATTATTGAGCAGACCGTCTCTTCTGTTGTTTCATCGTCCTCCGTTTCGTCATCACAACCACAGACCACGCCGGGTCAGCTAGTCGCACAAGCGGCTGCAAGTGCGCCGTTTATTGGTGATGCCCATGCCGCCGCAGGCAGTGCTCAGATTGTCGATATCGACGGAAGTCTTTATTTAGAGTTTGACGATGCTTTTCGCTCTGATGACGGTCCTGATTTGTTTGTGTTGTTGCACAAAGAAGCCGTGCCCACTGGCTATGATGCAGAAGACTATGTGAATCTTGGCCGACTTCAGACGACAGAAGGGACTCAGCGCTATGCCATTCCAGAAGGTGTCGATATTAATGCGCTTCAGTCAGCGGTGATTTGGTGTCAGCAGTTTGATGTCACCTTTGCTTACGCCACGCTTTAGGTCACACAGATGACAGATGACGCTAACAGCGAACCGTTCCTTTCTCAGCTGGCTGCTTGGGTTTGTTAGCCCCGCTGTTAACTGGTTTGTTAATTGGGCTATTAACTGGGCTGTCAGCTGGGCTGTAAAATTAGGCGATACTCTGTTGCCAGTGGAAAGGAACTACCGGGAAGAACTATGTTGATAAAAGGAACAACTCAACTGTTGGGCGTCATTGGCTATCCGGTAGAGCACTCGTTTTCACCGCTGATGCACAACGCGGCGATCGCACATCTCAATCGCCAAGCCCAAACCGATCCGGGACAAACCGATCCAACAGATTTTGTCTATCTTCCGTTCCCGATTCATCCTGACAGGCTCAAAGATGCGATCGCAGGCTTTAGTGCCATCGGCCTGCGCGGTTTTAACATCACCATCCCACACAAGCAAAACATCATTCCCCTCCTCGATGAGGTGAGCGAGGTCGCTAGAGCCATTGGCGCAGTCAATACGGTGTGGCAAGAAGATAATCACTGGCATGGCACGAATACAGATGCAGTGGGTTTTTTAGCACCGCTAAAAGCCCTCGAAAAAGACTGGTCCCAGCTGCCAGCTTTGGTGTTAGGGAATGGCGGCGCAGCACGAGCTGTCGTCGCGGCCTGCGTGCAGCTGGGCTGCCCAGAAGTTGTTGTCGCCGGTCGCTCACCGGATAAACTCCAAACTTTTTTGGAAAGCTGGGCCGCCGCACCAGACATTGCCGCAAAACTCTCTGTTGTACCCTGGACTCAACTAACGGAGGTCCTGCCTAGAGCAGGATTGGTCGTGAATGCAACACCGCTAGGAATGCACCCTCAGGTAACGGCCTCTCCGCTGAATGACTCAGAAATTTCGCAAGTGGGTCGTGACTTGCAAGGCGAGCAGGCAGTTGCTTACGACCTAATCTATACGCCACGCCCTACTCAGTTTTTAAAACTCTCTAGCGCAGCCGGACTCACCGCCATAGACGGGTTAGAAATGCTGGTGCAGCAAGGCGCAGCGGCACTAGAAATTTGGCTAGGTCAGCCCGCCCCTATCGCCGTCATGCGTCAGGCACTGCTAGATTATTTGGGCCAGCAAGCATAGGCATAAGCCTTTTGCCAGCTTCAGTAAATCTTCAGCATTCACGGTAAGCTAAAGAGACCTATGGTGCTGATGTTGGCGCTGATGTGCCAGGGTCTGTTTCAGCTATGTCCTTGCTATGACTTTTCCGCCTTTCGCTAAATTTTTGAAGCGTGCGATCGCTCTTTGCCTCTGTTTCTTTTGCTGGATGCCCAGTGCCCACGCCCTCACTCAAATTGGCCTCAAAGATCTCATCGCTGAAGAATGTCCTGCCGATGCGGCCTACGCCGAAAACTTGACCACCAGCGGCTCATCCCAGCAGGCCACTTGCTATCTTATTCGCGGTACGGCAGTTAATACGTCGGGCAAAGATATTGTCGATGCAGACATTTTTGGCCGCATTTACGATTCTGAAGACAATTCGGTCATGAAAAATCGGTTTCGTTTAGGCGGCATTGAATACGTGCCAGCAGGGGAAAGCGAATTTTCCTTTAGAATCTCGGTCCCTTCGGTGCAAAAACCACCGTTGAGACTCGAAAAGTTTAAGGCTTCTGGCTTTGCGAGTAAGGTTCGTCGCTTCCAGGCTTGGGATCAGTCCATTGATGAGTAGTACCTGATGAGTAATACCTAACAAGCAATACTAGCCAATGAGTGAAACCAGCGCATAGCGCCGAATAGCTCAATTTTCCCCAAATCCCAGATGATAGAAAATCCCTACTGGAGCCTGCTTCCAGTAGGGATTTTCTATCGCTATTAAAACTTCAACGGCGTTTCTTAAAAGGCACCGTAGCTGTAGCTTAAGGCAACCAGCTCACTACCGGCTGCATTGACGAGTCCTGTAATCAGCTGAAGGGCAAAAATTGCCAGGATTGCAGACAAGTCTAACCCACCGATGGGCGGAATAATCGAGCGAAAGAGATTGAGATAGGGGTCAGTGAGCTGCGAGATGGTGGAAAAGACAGGGTTGGACCAATCGATATTGGGAAACCAGCTCAGCAAAATGCGCACAATGAGCAGCACAAAGTAGATGCTAAGAAATCTAGAAATGGCTGTAACCAGCGTTGCGGCGACTACACTCATAGTTTTGCGTTTTCAAACCTTGAAAAAGTACGGGTATTGCCTTGTATTCTACCCGATGTAATTCACTTGCGTGTTTGGCAAATAGGTAGGCTTCATAAATAGTGATTGCAGCTTGGCTCTTTAGTTCGGTAAACCCGCTCGGTAAACCCACTCGGCAAACCCACATCAGCTAACTACATCAACCTATTAGTTTTCCGAGTCAGCAAAGTTGTTGATCGAGTGGCCGTTGTCCACGCTACCCATTTGCACTCTCACATCTTCAATAGCCATGTTGAGCTGAGAAATTTTGTCCTCTAGGCCCCGCCGTGCAATTTCCATGCGTTCTTCAGTGGTGGCATTTTCGAAACGCTGGCGCTCGTCTTCTGAGAGCTGGCTGAAGGTATCTTCGGCAGGCTTTTGGCGCAGGCGATTGCTCGCCAAGACGCCGACAATACCGCCAAGGACGCCGCCGACGAAAGCGCCCGCAATGAAACCGCCAGTGAAGTTACTTTGACTCATGGGGAGTGCCTTTGAGTAGGGAAATAAAGTGAAAGCGCACTTTGCCGTGAGGGTTTAGTGCAAGAGAATGAGTGCAAACAGGTGAGTGCTAAAAAATCAGATGTAAAAGGGAAAAACTAGAGGGAAAACCCACAAGGAAAAACCTATGTGCCAAAGGTGCGATCGCCCGCATCGCCCAAGCCAGGAACGATAAAACCATTGTCATCGAGCCCTTCATCAATAATAGCGGCGTAGATAATCAGACCCGGATAAGCCTCTGCAAGCTTTTGCAACGCCTGAGGGGCCGTCACCACAGAAATAATGCGAACGAGGGTATGGTCAATGCCGCGCCGAGTGAGTTCGGCCATGGTTGCCATAATCGTACCGCCAGTGGCCAACATCGGCTCGGAGATAATCACGCGAGTATTCGGCTCAAATCGCTCAGGCAATTTGTTCAGGTACCAGATGGGCTCTAGGGTTTCTTCGTTTCGAGCCAACCCAATGTGGTAAGTACTGCCAGTGGGGACCGCGCTCTGAATCCCTTCAATCAACGCCAGCCCGGCTCTTAAAATCGGGATAATCGCAATCGGCGCTTCTGGGTCAACAAAGGTCGCTGGGCAGCTCGTTAATGGCGTCTCAATCGTCATATCGACGGTCGGAAGCCAGTCACGAACGGCTTCATAAGCAAGCCAGCGCCCCATTTCCGTCATCGCACTACGAAAAACCGCCGACGGCGTAGAGCTACTGCGCAAGACCCCTAGCCAATGTTTGATTAAGGGGTGGGGGGGAACATGAATGCGCAGTTGTAGGGCCATGGGGGGTTAAGAAGTTATCTGAAATATCATACTGCGATCGCTGCGAGTGTTTGGATTAGGCACATTTCTTTAAAAAACGCCCCAACGTCCTAATAAAACCAAGCCAGCCCTAAAAACGTCAGCAGGATGCCCACCAGGCCCACCCAAATAAACTGATTGTCTTCGGTGTTGACCTGGCTAAGATCTAGCGGTTCAGGCTCGGGTTTTGGCTTACGGCGACGGGGCTTTTTAGGTTTTTGGTAGGCTTTTTTACCCTGGCCGTCTTCTAGATCTGTCAGGTCCGGAATTTTGGTCACCCACTCCGGGTTCATCTCTAGTTCGGGCGCTTCTAGGATGTACAGCAGGCGCTTGCTTTGTTGCTTGGTATCTAAGTCTGGGTGGCGAATGAGCTTACGACACAGTGCCAAACCTTCCTCGTTGTCGCCAGCGGCAATGTATGCGTTGACCAGCCACATCTGAATTTCACCGCCGAGCGCGCCGATGGGATTGGCAAAGGCGATCGCAGTTTGAAAATGGGCGATCGCACGTTTGTACCGCCCACGTTCAAAGGTGGCTTGCCCCAAGGCAAGCGCTGCTTTAGCCTCAGCTGTTTTCTCGCTGTTATTCAGCTTACTGAGCGCGCGTTGGAGCCGGTCTGAAGACGGCTGAGCCTGCGATGCGGACTCTGGGCTGTTCTGCCCTGAGCGACTGACCGCTTTAGCGGGTGGATACTCAGTCGATGGGCAATTAGCAGAAGGGTTAGCAGGCGTCTCGGCAGGTGCTTTTTCAGCGTTAGTATCACGCTGAGGTAACTGCCCTGGCTCCAAAGTCATATCAAAAATATCAAGATGGCATTAGCTCACTTAGTGTATCGCGTAAGCTGTGAGGCTTGCTGTAGAAGGAATGCTCACGGTTGTCGTTTCAATCGGCGCGTCGTTTTCATCGGGGCGATCGCGCTCATCATCAGACTCCTCAGATCTAGACTCTCCAGATCCAGGCTCATCAGACTCTGAAGGCTCATTGCGACGGTTGGGCCGCTTCCCGCGCCGTGGAGTGGGCTCTGGTGAGTCTTGAGCTTGAATAATGTATGCAGACTCTGCTGCCCGCAGCGTTTGGAGCGGGCGGGCAACAACAAGCGCGGTGACAGGGACTAAAACAAGCGTCAGCAGTAATGCAAATGACGGTGCCAGTGAGGGTACCAAAGATGATACCAATGAGCGCCTAGAGAATGAACGCCCAGAGAATGAACGCCCAGAGAACGAGCGCCCAGAGAATGAGCACCGAGAGACAGTCCCCAAAGCGAGGAAAGCGGATCGCTGAGCCATGGGTAAGTAAGCGCTGCTATTAAGCGTTGCTTTTAAAGGGTTTTCTAGGAAATCACATATCTTGGGAACTAGGCAAGTCTAAGCTACCGCGATCACAAGAAAGCGTCGTATTAGGCAGCTTTCCTTGCTGCCACACACCCGATTTAGAAGACCCATTGGCAAAAATAAATGTCCCCTGCCCGCTACACTGATTGCTTTCAAATTCGCCAATATAGCGCTCACCATTTTCAATCACCCAGGTACCCAACCCATCGAACTTATCAGCTTTGAACTGGCCGATATAGCGCCGGTCATTAGCAAAGGTAAACGTCCCACAGCCCTCTCGCTGCCCATCTTTATACTCTCCGTCGTAGCGGTTCCCGGTAGGATACACCATCGTGCCAGCGCCATCGGCAGGCTGCCCGTTTTCTATCGCACCATAGTAAATTGCGCCACTTTCGTACTGGTAGCCCTCTTCGAGCTTGTCCAAACGCACCGGAGAAACAATCCCCTGGCAAGGCATGGCCACCGAGGCCACTTCAATCGCCGCCGACAATACTGCTGGCTCCTGGCTGGCCGTGGGGCTTGCTAGGCCATCGCTCATTGAGTCTGGTGGCATTGAGTCTTGCATTGAGTCTTGCATTAAGCCCTGTGCTGACTCCGCCGAAGCCGCGGTCGTGCGGGGCGCGCTATCGGTTGTGACGACAGGTCGATAAGCAAAGTTGACCGCCAGTAGGGCCAGTACTGCGGTAGCACTTAGCCCGGTCGGCCAGGGATGCTCTTCACACACCGCTTTGATAGTCGCTTCTAAGTACTTAGGGTCCGAGACTTTTTTAGCCAGGTGGCCAGCTTTTTTTACCTTTCTTGAAAAGGCAGGCGGACTGAAATGATCGGTAGCAATCACACTGGCACGGGTTCTGATTTGGCCCAGCGCATCGGCCCTCACCTGCTCTGTGAGCAAGCCATTAAGCGCACCTGGCGTCACGTTATAAGGGCTATCCGGCTTAAAAGGATGGGTGACTCGATTCACCGCAGGGGAGTGAACCAGTGTCCTCACCTGAGTGAAGGTCCGAGTAAAGGCAGGTGTACGAGCAATGACCTTTGCCTGATACACCGTTTTTGCTTTAGCGCGATGATGGGTCTGCTTAGCCTGGGTTGCCATGACGTTTGCGACATAGGCAATATCATGAACTCTCAAAAGCGTATTAAGTCGTTCAACCGTGTCAGGGCTAAGCTGATGAAGCGCACCGACCGTCACCCGATCGGCCGCATCAGGCGTAAAAAGATGCTTAATTTGGGTGAATGTTTCTGCTTTTAACGCGGCCAAATCTTGTCGGGTAATCGCCCCAGGGGTCACTCGGCTCACACTATCTGGCTGGAAGGGGCGAGCCATCCGCTTAGCCGCAGGCGTGTTTGCCAGTGTGCGGACTGGCGCAAAGAGGGTTGAACCAGCAAGGGTCGAAAGTTGGCTAGTCGCTGACAATTGCAGCTGCTGGTAGCTTTGATGAGCCTGTTTTTGCACAGCACCCATCGATTCTTTCTGGAGCAGTCGGTTGATGCGCTCAATCGTTTCAGGGCTGAGCTGATGGAGCACACCCGCCGTCACCTGCTCAGCGCTGTCTGGTTTGATAAGTGCTTTGAACTGGTGCATGGCAGCTGATTCACTCAGCGCACTCAGCCGTTCAGCGACCTGAACATAAAACGCTCTCAATTCAACGCTAGTTTGCCGACTCAGGTGCTTAATCTTCTCAGGATTCGTCAATCCTCTGACAAACTGCTGGATGTTATCCACCGTTTTAGCACTTGCCACAGTACTGATGTATTTGGCCGTCGTTGCTCTAAACTGGCTGACTTCTTTAAAACGGAATCGTTGTGAATCAAGCAGATCGCCAATACGCAGCAAGCTGCTAAAGCGCGTCGTGACAATCGGCGTAGGAATGGCTGATTGCTGTAGGGCAACGAGCTGTAAAAAAGGTTCTAGCGCTCCCGGCTGGAAAGTGCCGGTTTTTGGCTGTCGCTGCGGCTGCTTAGTAGGACTGGCGTCAGCAGCTAGATAGATATGAGTAGCCTTGATGCTCGCAAGCACCGTCGTTTTATCAATTTTCCAGGCGGACAGGTCAGCACCTGTAAAGGTCGCACCGCCAAAATTGGCAGCGTAGGCTTGCGTCGCTGATAAATTAGCCTGTGTAAAATCAGCTTCACCAAAGCTGCTGCCATCCAAGCGGGCGTTGCGAAGGTCGGCCTCGCTAAAGTCAGCACTGCTGGCGTAGGTTGCCTGCAAGCGAGCGTTTTGCAAGTTGGCCCCACGGAGTTTCGCACCAATCAAGCAAGTGCGCTCAAAGTTGACGCCACTCAGGTTAAACCCAGCCAACGATTGGCCAAATAAGTAGGCATGGCTCAAGTCGGGCTGAATCGTCGGGTGGTTTTTTCGCCACTGGTTCCAACGCGCCACACCCTGCTCAATCAGCTCGATAAAGTCCGGGGCACCAGAGTCCGGGGCACTAGAATCAGGCTCTACAGAACTAGACTCAGCAGAGTCGGAATCGGTAGGCTCAGGCTTGATAGAGTTAGATGCGATAAAATCGGTGTCTGCCATGGGCTTTATTGACGCCACAGGTCAGCACTGAGTTCCTTAAAAATTAGGGCCCTACAGGCTAACGCAAAAGCGTGTCCTTTGAATGTATGAAATACCGTTAGTGTCGAGACGCACGATCTAGCGAGATGCCCTGCTCAGTTAATACCCTGCCAATACCCTGCTCAGCTATACATTAAAGTTAGCCACAGGCAGCGTGATAATACTTAAACTGCCTAAGTTAATAATACTCATGCCTATCAATATCTCAAGCGACGGGAAATCAATCAATCAGGCGATGTAAGCCAAGCTATAGATGAGAGACTATAGAAGTGCGCCAGTTTAGTGAGTTTGCAGTGAAAAAATCGGCAGTAAAAAAATCGATGTTGATGGTCATTTCCCCAGCGAAGACGCTGGACTACAGCGGGGCCAACTATCCTCAATTCACAGTGCCTGCAGTGCTAAAAGACAGCGAAAAGCTGGTGAGTCAGCTGAGCGGCTACGATGCCGAGCAGCTAAGCTCACTGATGAAAATCAGCGATAAGCTGGCCAACCTGAATCAGCAGCGCTTTCAAGATTTTCAGACGCCGTTTACACCCGATAACGCCAAGCAGGCACTCCTCGTTTTCAAGGGCGATGTCTACAGAGGGATGAGCGTTGCAGACTACACCGAAGAGGAGCTGAGCTTTGCCCAAGACCATCTGCGGATTTTATCCGGGCTGTATGGCGTGCTGAGGCCGCTGGATTTGATGCAACCCTATCGATTGGAAATGGGCACAAAGCTAGCGACTGACAAAGGCAAAAACCTGTACGAATTTTGGGGCGATAAAATCACTGAGCTGATTGACGCTGAGCTGGCAGGCGCAGACGATCCTTGCTTGGTGAATCTAGCGTCTAATGAGTACTTTAAGTCGATTAATCGCAAAGCGCTGAAGGCACGGGTGCTCAACATTGCCTTTAAAGAGAACAAAAATAACGTGTACAAAATTATTGCCATCCACGCTAAGCGCGCACGAGGGCTGATGGCAGATTTTGTCATTCGCAATCAAATCGACGGCGCTGAAGGACTAAAGGGCTTTGATAGAGAGGGCTACACGTTTCGTGAGTCGCTCTCAGACGATGCTACTTGGGTGTTCTGCCGGGATTAGCCAGCCAGGATTAATCAGCCAGAATTAGCCAGCCAGGATCAACCGGTCAAGATTAACCATCTGATGCACCAGCTGGAGACGAAAGCCCCATGAGATTGCAGAGCTTATAGACAATACGCGCGCCGACGTTACCGTCCCACTCACCTGGACCCACTTCGCAAAGGTCAAAGCCTATGATTTCGCGGGTGTCGGCGAGGGTTCGCAGCAGGTAAAAGGCTTCGTCTAGTTCTAATCCGCCAGGGACAGGGGTGCCGGTCGTCGGACACAATTTGGGATCGAGCCCATCAATGTCAAAGCTGATGTAGACCTGTTCGGGGAGGTCTGCAATGATTTGTTGGCACAGGTCGCGCCAGGGGGTGCCGTCGTAGCGCGATCGCTTTAAAGCGGTGTCGTGATGGATTGTGACGCGATCGCCCATCGACTCAGCAAAAGCAATCTCCCCTGGCGACACATCGCGAATCCCCACCTGCACGAGCGTAGAAAGCTGTGGCAGCATCAGCGCATTGCGCATAATCGACGCATGGGAAAACCGAAAGCCCTGGTAGGCCTCTCGCAGATCGCAGTGGGCATCGATATGGAGAATGCCAAAGGTCGGGTACTTTTCAGCCAGGGCCTGCATCGCCCCGAGTGGCACACTGTGATCACCGCCAATAACACCAATTTTTTTACCTGCGCTCAGCGCCTGACGCGCCTCGCTCAAAAGCCATTGATTTAACTGGTGGCAGCTGTCGTTAACCTGGGCAAGGGCGTGCTTTAGCTCTGCGGTAAGGGGCTGGCCTTGTTCGGTGGCAGTGACAATTTTACTGGCGTGCGATCGCCCTGCCTCATTCTGTTGTTCAATCCACTCAGGCACCGGCGGCATATAAATCCCTTGATTCCAGCCGTCGGGATTGTCGTAGTCGTAAAAGTCGAGCTGGGGTGAAGCTTCTAGCACCGCCTGTGGCCCCTTGGCCGTCCCGCTATGAAAAGAAACGGTGACTTCCCAAGGCACACCAAAAAGGATGATATCGGCAGTATCGTAGTCAAAGGGAAATCCGAAGATATTGCCATTATTGAGCCCTACCCCGCCGGGGTCAAAAGCTTCGATGATTGTCTGCTTGTTGGACATGGCTTTCTACAGCAACGGTTCAATCATCTTGAGTAAGTCTGGAACATCCTGAACAGCAGCATCCCAGACCACTTCAGCATCGACCGTCTCGTACTGATGGGCTAGAATATTGCGCATCCCAACAATCTCTTTCCAAGGGATATTCGAGTGTTCGAGTCGAAACTCTTCTGATAGACGATTAGCCGCTTCACCGATGACAATGATTTCGTACAAAATGGCAACTTGAGTACGGCGATCGGCTTGGCCTCGTAATCCATATCTTTTACAAAGCTGAGCAGCTCTTTACCAGCCTCCCAAATATCTTGTATGGACTGCTGATCCACAAGCCATTGATCACGCGACATAAAGCATTTTCGCTGAGTCTAAAATATTGCGGCAGCGGTCTCTATTTCGACCATTTTCCAGCGTTTTTTTAGTCACAATATCAATTTCCCGCCCCGATAGAGCTTCTAATTCCCACTTAATATGGGCAAGTGTCAGCAGGCCTTTTCTGGCTTTGGGCGCGAAGGTCACCAAAACATCAATATCACTATTAGGGCCAAAGTCGTCTCGGAGGACGGAGCCAAATAGTGCTAGTTCCGTAACTTGCCAACGGTTACAAAGCTCAGCGAATCTTTTCTATCGGTATGTTGATTGCGGGAGACATTACTTTGTGCGCTATAGCTTTGCGTATTCTAAAACCTTACAGATAAAAAGACGTCAGTCTCTTGATTCTTCAGTGACTACGATAAATATTCGTCTACAGCTATTTTTCTGCTGAGTTCATCATCACCTGTGCGGCAGCTTCTAAGTCTGACAAGTAGTTTTCGACGACATCCCACACGCGATTTAGGTCAATTCCATTGATATAGTCGTGCACTAATATGTTTCGAAAGCCTGCGATCGCTCGCCAGTCAACTTACTCTGCCTGTGCTTTCAAGCTGTCTGATAGTCGCTGAGTCGATTCTGCCATTGTCTGTAATCGTCGTATTACAGCGTCTTGAGACAATGCACTGTGCATAAACTCATCTTTGCCACCGCTTGTGTACTCTTTGATTAAGGCGGTGTACTCCAGGATGTGCTGTAAGTAAACGCGATCGCTCTTGTGACTTTCAAAACCTTTCACAGCGGCTTTGCCTCTGCAAAAACCTGTTCGCGAATTAAAGGGCTTACCCCGTTTTCCGTAAGTACATCTACTTTGCGACCTAATAGATCTTGCCAATCCATTAACAGCCCGCCAGGAAACCAAGGTGTTGTTTTTTCTGGATTGTAATCAATCAAAAAGTCAATATCGCTCTCCAGTGTTTCTTCTCTCCGCACTACGGAGCCAAACACGCGCACATTGAATGCACCATGCTGAGCAGCGATCTCTAAAATTTTTTCTCGGTTTTCTAGCAGGGTATCTAGTAGTGCCATACGACTTTGCCTTATCTATCGTCCACAATAATATAGAGATAACCAGTAACAGCCAGCAAAATTAAATTGTCCTCTTCAACATCGTCTTGATAAACGTGGGCAAACAAAAAGCCGCTGAATGAATATCGCCGTTGTAGTACTCCAGGCTGTGATCTGTTGCAAATTGAGCTGCCTTGCTAGCATCCAGCTCGGCAACCGGGTGAGTAGCATTTTTAGAGCAATAGGTAAAACTCCACATTCCGGTTGGATAGGTTTGAATAAACGCCAAATAGGTGTGCACATTCTGGGGCGTAAAAATGTCTTGCAGGCAGTGGGTCAGGTCAATGAACGCGGCCTGGTTGAACCGGGGCGATTCGCTCTGGGCCACCATCACCCCACTTGCCGTTAAGCAGCGCTCAATATCTCGATAAAAGCTATGGCTAAACAACCCCTGCGCCGGACCCACCGGATCGGAAGAGTCCACCACGATTAAATCAAAACTCTCCGCCTTGGCTTTTTTCACATACTCAATGCCATCGCCGATCACTAGCGTAAGCTTAGGATCGTCTAGCGATGAAGAAAGCGAAGGCAAGAACTCGCGCGAGGCCCGCACGACCACTTCGTCAATTTCAACCATGGCGACCGACTCCACCTGCCGGTGACGCAAAATTTCACGGACGCTGCCGCCATCGCCGCCGCCGATCACCAGCACATTTTTCACCGCTGGGTTCACCAGCATAGGGACATGGACGATCATCTCGTGGTAGGCCGCCTCGTCCTTTTCGCTGCACATCACCATTTTGTCAACGGTGAGCATTTTGCCGTATTTGAACGTATCAAAAATTTCGACCAGCTGGTAAGGAGAATGCTCCTGAAAAAGGCGATCGCCCTTATGCCGAATAGAGAGGGCAATATTGTCATCCCTATCGGTAAACCAAACGCTGCGGCTGTGCTTAGGCGGCATCAACTTTTGGGTCGCCTCATCGCGCATATCCCCCAAGTCAATATCCGTTTTTTCCAGCAAATCTAGCTGACCACGATTGATTTCAATCGCAGAACCATGCTCAGCTTGAAAAGCCGCCTTAAGGCTTTCATAAGACACCCAGGGATTCACAGTAGTCCCGCAGGTAAAGAGATCCACCGCTGCATAGCGATACTCGGGCCAGGTGTGAATAGCCAAATGACTCTCTTGAATCACAATGACGCCCGACACGCCAAACGGCGAAAAGTGATGAAAGACAGAATTGATGATGGTCGCGCCAGACTTTGTGGCGGCTTCTATCATGTCGTGCTCAATCAGCGGAACATCATTAAGAATCTCAGCAGAGCAACCGTGGAATTCGACCAGGATGTGGCGACCGAGAGACTTCATGGACACAGGCATGGGGTAGGTGCAGCTTGGGAATAGTCATCACAGCAAAGGCATTGAATTTGCTGCGATGAATATTATGCTATGCCTTGGTCAAACCTGAAGAACGCTTTGGGCGATCGCACCAAATTTAGGGGACAACCCTTCAGGCAAAGTCTCGCTGGCCCGTATCCGAGAGACTTCATATTCTCCGTCAACCAACCGACAAACGGTCAGGGTCGGCTGCTTAGGTCGTCCAATATGTCGGACACCGCCTAGCCCTGCATAATCGACTATCCAGTACTCAGGGATACCGATGGCTTCGTAGGCTGCTAATTTAAGTTCGTAATCGTCCTGCCAATTGCTAGAGACCACTTCAACAATCAGCCCAATGGTTTTGCCATTTTCAACAGTAGAAGAAGCCTCCCATAGAGGCTCTGTGGCTAACGATTTTCTATTGAGCACAATCACATCTGGCTCATAACCCGTGCTACTGCTAACTTTTACAATGCACTCACGAGGAATGAAATAAGCATAGTTTGCTCTCTTGATCTCAAAAGCCAGTTCATCGTGGATAAACCCAGCAACTTCTGAGTGTTTTCCCTTTGGCTTCGGCATTTGAAAGATAGCCCCACGGCGTAGCTCGTAGCGATGCGATGAGTTTTCGGGGTACCACGCGATAAATTGCTCAAAGCTCACCGGCATTGGCAATGGCGCGATCTGCTGTATGTCTTTTTTAATGGCAGCAGTCATGTACGCTCCTCAAATCAATTGCACTGACACAAAAAAATAAGTCAATACACACAGCCCAAAATATAAAAATTACGGAAGGAAAAACCACTTTAGATAAAAGCGCTGATTTAGGATGGGGTCTTAGAGATGGCTAAACAGCTTGATTGGCAATTAGTTTAACTGAACTCCTGTTTAACTGAACTCATTGCAATTCTAGCGCGATCGCACATCCAAATTCGTGGCTGTTTCGGTCATTAGTCTATTATCTAGGGGCGTTCACTACTAGCAGGAGAAAACCAGTATGACGACAGGTGGTGGGCTTGGAGCCTCAGCGTCTCCGCTGGGTGATAGATACACAGTGGTGGAAGAACTCGGTCGCGGTGGGTTTGGCCAAACGTATTTGGCCAAAGACCGGCATCGCTACGATGAGCTGTGCGTCGTCAAAGAATTTGTGCCTCAAGTAGAAGACAAGGCCATGATTGGCAAGGCCAAGGAGCTGTTTGAACGCGAGGCCAGCGTTTTATACCAGCTAGACCACAAGCAAATTCCGGAGTTTCGCCAGCTGCTAGAAGTCGAGTCGCAAACGGGCGGACGGCTCTTTATTGTGCAGGACTATGTGGCCGGGCCGACTTATCAGGCACTGCTAGAAGATCGGCAGCGGTTTGGCGGCAAGTTTACTGAGACTGAAATTACGCAGCTGTTGTATCAGCTGTTGCCGGTGCTCTCCTACATTCATGGCCTGGGCCTGGTGCATCGTGACATTTCGCCAGACACCATTATTTTGCGTCAGACCGACGGCCTGCCGGTACTAATTGACTTTGGCGGCGTTAAGGAAATTGCCGCGTCAGTGCGTAGCCAGCTGGCTATTGAAGGGGTAGACCCAGCGCCCACGCGCATTGGCAAGGTGGGTTACGTTCCCCAAGAACAGCTCAGTACAGGCAACGCAAATCCAACCAGCGACCTATACGGCCTAGCGGCAACGCTCCTGGTCCTGTCTACCGGCGAAAATCCTCAAATGCTCAACGATCCGTACCACGGTGTGTGGAGTGGATACGATGCGCTCAGCCCTAAGCTGACGAGCATTCTAAAGCGGATGCTAGCGGCAGCACCTGAAGAGCGCTTTCAAACGGCGGAAGCTGTGCTGGCGGCGTTAAAGAGTACAGAACCTGCCGGTGGCACTGCTGCTGAGGTTGTAGGGACCACGCCGATTGATTCGGTTTATCCGCCGATGGGGTCTGGTAGCGGTTCAGGCAGCGGTTCGGGCAGCATTTCTGGGGCGGGCGCGGTGGCAGGTGGTGCTGCAATGGGACTGGCAGCAGGGGCCATGATGGGCGATCGCGGACCGGATGTGATGTCGCCCAATGTTTCTATTGATGGCATCTCACCTGGAATGGGCCCTGCTGGCGTCGGTGGAGACGAGTTTGGCTACGACGATAGAACCGCAATGGCGATGGCGGATGCAGGCGGCTTATCAGGAAGCATGATGGGTCGTCCGACTGACAGCGCTGCGGGCGAAAACGAAGTATACACGCCAGATTTAGGCCCTGATCCTCAGCCCATTGGAAAACCAGACCCTAGGCAGGCACTGATTGGACTGCTGGTCATGTTAGGGCTTGTGGGCGCGCTCTTACTCCTGGCCCTAACGCGTATGGCCGGACCGGGTCGGCGAGCAGAGGTCGCCGATTCAGGCGCTGTCGAAACCGATCAGCAGACTCAACTGGTTGCTGACAGCACCTTTTCAGCCGAAGAAAGTGCTCGCAGGTTAGAGATTAGAACCCGACGAGAAGGGCTAGGCGTTAGTGATGACTACTTCACCGCGCTGGTTAATCAGCTCTTTTACGAGGCGTATCCTAAGCTTCAGACGGCGGGGCCAGAGGGCACCCGCAAAGAGCTAACGACTGCCCCCGCAGATGAACCCCTGCGCATTCGCTGGGACCACATGGCACTGACGCTCTTAGAGCAAATGGAAGCCAACTATAGTCAGCGTAGCTTGGGCGGACTAGGGCGCTACAGCGATGCCGATACCAATCGTTGGCAGTCGCAAATTAATACGGTGAATGTAGGGACCCGGTCACTCTTTGATCTCACCGATGCCAAGTTTTTCAAGCTATTTCCAGAGCAGTCGGGTCGTGACTTTTTAAGCCAGCCCGTAGGTCAGCTGTATTATGCGATCGCCGATGACAAAGCTCGGGCCATAGAAACGGGCAGTGCTCGCCAAACCATTGCCTTTGACAGCGGGGCCTACCGCCAGGACGTCAGCGGTCAGATTTCGCCAGGAGAAGGGCGGGTATACACTATGGCGCTAACCGCTGGACAGCTACTGCGGCTCAGCCTAACAGCGCCGGTCGAAAGCACGCTGCTCTCGCTGTATTTGCCCAAACCAACAGAGGAGACACCGGTCGTTTTTGCAGACTCTGAGCAGGTTACGTGGTCGGGCTCTGTTAACCAAACTGGCGAGTACGAGGCCGTGGTGGTCAACCGTTCTGATGAGTCTGTTGACTATCAGCTAGCGGTTTCTGTGGATAATGTTTCAGAAGCACCTGTCGCGCCCCCTGCGGTGGCAGAAGACACAGAAGAGAGCAATGCAACGACTGAAGAGACCTCTTCTGAGCCCACTGAGGCTACAGACGCCTCTACGGCAGAGACTTCTACAACAGAAACGTCTACCGAGGATGAGACGACCGAGGACGAGACAACCGAGCCGTCGCCTTAAGGTGATGGTTTAACGTGATGTTTTAATGTGATGCCTTAGGGCGATAACGATGTGATGAAAGGTGCTATCGCCTCTACAAATTCAGACGTAGACTCGTAAGGCAGTACATTGCGCCCTGAAATACTCACGCCCTGGGCACGCGGAAAGTGATCTAAATAGTCTTGCAGCCGCTGTCTGCTTGCGTCTTGCTGACTCTCTTTTTCGCGGGCGTCTTCTTTTTGGGCGGCGCTTCGATCGATGGTAGACGCGCGCTCCCCCATCACGATGAGGACAGGTTGTTGGATACGTGCGATCGCCTGTGTGTAGTCCTGCCGCCAAAAGCCAGCCAAAAAGGAAAACACCGCATACCGGCTGTCAATATCCTGAGCGCCCTCATCCAACATAGACAGCCACTGTTCACTGACATCCTCAGGACGCTCAAACAGCTGTCGCTTAGAAAACGAGTCCAAAAACTTCTCTCTTCGAGCGTATCGGTAGAACAGATTGCCTAACGGGGAGGCAAACAAGCGCCAAGCCAGCGTCTGTTTCCAGGGCTCTGTTGGTGTGCTCATCAGTCGCCAGGCAGGTGGCCCAGAGAGCACCATTCCCTTTATATAGTCAGTATTCTGGCTACGGGTTAAGGCCATCAGCCTAACGGCAACCGGCAGGAGTGCCCCTTGCACCACAAGCACAACAGGCGATCGCACTTCTGTTTCAATAAAATGGGCCAGTTGCTCAGCCCAGTCCTTAGGGTCGTAAGCCCGCTGGGGCATGTCGCTATCACCACAACCCAGCAAATCCACGCTATAAATGCGGCTTTGAATACCCGCTGCTGCGGTTCTATCCGTCGTGGAATCCGCCACTGTTTTGTGATCGCGCATCCCAGAGGCCACCAGCTGCTGGACAAAGGGCTGCCAGAACTTCCTTGAAAGCCCTACACCAATAGGGTGAATCAGCAACAGCGCGGGTTGTTGAGAGCCCTGCGCCCGAGGCGGCACTGTTTCAAACGCGCAGCGATAGTTTTGCCAGGTATAAAATTCCATAGAAAAAGCCCATCACGTGGGCTAACCCTCACACAGATAAAATGGCTGTCAGCACACAGATAACCTGGCCCTAACAGTGCTTGCTCAAGCATACCGCCTACGCTTCTTAATCCGAGCCCACCCTAAACCTGAGTGAAAGAGGTGAAAGCGCCCTTAGCGGCATCGAGTTGAAAGCTAGCATCCAGCTGGGCCCGCTGCAGCAGGGTTGACTGCCAACACGCGGCTTCCATCCGAGCCCCCGTCAGGTTTGTCCCTGTCAGGTCAGCGCCCGTCAAATCAGCGCCCGTCAGATCAGCACTGCGTAAATCACTATAGCTAAGCTTTGCACCCCGCAAATCAGCACCAGCAAAATTTGCCTTGCGAAGATTTGAAAGGCGTAAGTCAGTCCGATGAAGGTTTGCACCCGTAAAGTTGGCACCCGCAGCGTCACAGCGAACCATCACCGTCTGATGGAGATTTGCCCAGCGAAAGCTAGTATCCTGTAACTGCGCGCGCCACATCATAGCGCCGGTAAAGTTGGCATTATCTAGCTGCGCACGACAAAGCGAAACTCCAGTGAAGTCAGCCCAGCAAAACAATGCGCCCCTTAGCTGCAAGTCTTTGAGCTGCGCTTCACGCAAATCAATCCGCTCAAAACTTCGCCGTCCGGCTATGTACTTTTCTGCCAGCTGCTGGCGACTGAACTGATCAGCATCCATTTTGATAATTGTCCGGTATTCGGCACCTGCAAGCACCCTGCAAGCCCACAGTAGGCTTTAGCACAAGGCAAACACAGCACAGATAGATAAGGCTGAATGTAAAGTTACATTAACCACCATCAATGTAACAAAACGTAAACTTCCTGGCAACGTAATCGAACAAACCAGCAGGTTCTCTTTAGAATTTGTCAGAGCCCTAGAAAAATTAGCTAATCATCCCAAAAAGGACAGCAGCGCAACCGACCCAGAAGCAGGCGATTCTCCTGGGCAGATTGAGCGCTTTAAAGCTGTGCTGGCCTTACTGCGCTGGCCTTATTGAGCTGGCCGTTAGGTGAACTAATACACAGGACGGCGCGCTGAGCAAACCGTAGACCAGCTTTCATGGTTAATACGAGCATCTAACAGGCCGCTGACTTCCCCCCGCTGACCAATCAGTCGCTCTCGATTTAATGATTTTGGCTGTGTATAGGTCACCAGCTCGTCGATGGTAGTTGCTGCACAAACCCAATCGTTTTGGTCGTGGGCCTCTACCAATCGCGCTTCTAGCTGGTCTATTTCGCGTTGCCGCGCAGAAACGCGGGCGTGCTCAATGTAGTAGGCCATGTTATCAGCAGCGGCAGCGGCGTAGGGCTGATTTGGCCGAATCAGAAGCGCGCGTTGAAAGTTAATTAAGGCAGTGTTGAAGTCACCTTGCCGAGATGCGGCATAGCCGACACTCATCGCTTGCTCAAACGTCATACCGTCAGTAGTCAGACCAGGGGCGGCGCTAGTTCTGTTCGCCAAGGCAGTTGAGGCAGTTGAAAAACCGATCACCATCGTTGCAGTGAGTGTCCCTGCTAAGACCGAAAATCCAAGGCGCGCGCAACGTTTGACTAAGTTGCGTTTAGGGAGGGCAAGTGTGGTGTTGCGCATGGACAAGCCTAATTCAAAAACAGCAGGAAAGATAGCGAGCGGTGCACAATAGCGTAGGCGCTTGCGTAATGCGATCGCACCCGTACAATCGACCATGCTTTACAGTTAGAAAATAGACTTTGGCTGACTGGCCTAGTAGATTCACCCAGCAGCCTTGCACGTTACTAAAAACCGCTCACCGAGAACCGCTCAATGAAGGGCCTGAATTGAGATGCAGATATGGATAGATGCAGACGCCTGCCCCAACGCCATTAAAGAGATTATTTTTCGAGCGGCAAAGCGTACGAACTGTCCACTCACCCTAGTAGCAAACCAACCAGTACAGGCCCCTGCCTATGCTGAGATGCTGGTGGTGCCTTCAGGCTTTGACGGTGCTGACAACAAAATTGTGGAATTGCTCGCGCCTGGAGATCTCGTGATTACGGCAGACATTCCACTGGCAGCAAAGATTTTGGACAAGGGCGGCTATGTGTTCAATCCGAGGGGAGATGAGTACACCAGCCGAAATATTGGCGATCGCCTCTCTGTTCGTAACTTTTTAGACGCCTTTCGCGGTGGTGCAGAGCCCGTTGGTGGTGGCCCCCCACCGTTGAACAATCGAGACAAAGCGAACTTTGCCAATCAGCTCGATCGCTTTTTAGCCAAGCACGCGTAGCACGGTGCTTGGCCGTCGCTCTATCTTAATAATTACTCCGCTGATGATTACTTAGCCCTGCCATAACCGCCACCACCCGGTGTCTTGATAGTAATTTCGTCACCTGCTTTTACGGTCACGGTATCCGTCGCTTGCAGCACCTTTTCCTGGCCATCAGCAGTTTTAACCACCGTTTCGCCTGGCGCTCCGGCGCTGCCATTAGCGAGTCCAAAAGGCCGTGTCTCTCGACGTCCTGATAGCAAATTTGCCGTCATCGTCTCGCGAAAGAGAAGCTGCCTCACCACACCGTCGCCGCCGTGATAGGTTCCTTTTCCACCGCTGCTAGTACGGATAGCAAAGGCTTTTAACAGAACCGGAAACCGACGTTCTAAGACCTCTGGATCGGTGAGTCTGGAGTTGGTCATATGCGTTTGGACCGCATCTGTGCCATGGAAGCTGGGGCCTGCTCCAGACCCTCCGCAGATAGTTTCGTAGTACTGGTAGCGGTTGTTGCCAAAGATGAAGTTGTTCATCGTGCCCTGAGAGGCAGCCATCACGCCCAGGGCACCGTAGAGCGCGTCGGTAATCGTTTGAGAGGTTTCTACATTTCCAGCAACGATGGCGGCAGGATAGGTCGGATTGAGTAGCGAGCCTGCTGCCACTCGAATATCCAACGGCTTTAGACAGCCAGCATTGAGGGGAATAGGCGTATCCACTAAGGTACGGAATACATACAGGACCGCCGCTTTGCACACAGCCAAGGGCGCATTAAAGTTGTTGGGCTGCTGGGGTGACGTGCCGGCAAAGTCGAGAAGGGCACTGTTGCGATCGCCATCGAGCGTCACGGTCACGGTCACTTGCGCGCCGCAGTCCATAGGGACTTGGCAGGTGAGTGGCGCCTCTTTATGCGCAGCATATAGCTTAGCGATGACCTGTCGGACGGCTTGTTCTGCATTGTTTTGAACGTGCTGCATATAGGCGGTAACCACAGGCAGCGTAAACTGGGCTACCATCCGCGTTAGTTCCTGCACCCCTTTGTTGTTAGCCGCAATCTGGGCCTGCAAGTCTGCTAAGTTTTGCGCTGGATTTCGGGCGGGGTAGGGACCGCTAGCAAGCTGCTGGCGCAGAGCGTCTTCTTTGATGGTTCCATTGTCTACCAGGTGGAAATTGTCAAAGAGAATGCCTTCTTCTTCTAATGTTTGACTGTTGGGTGGCATTGAGCCGGGCGTGACGCCGCCAATGTCAGCATGGTGTCCTCTGGAGGCCACAAAAAACAAGGGCTTTTGTTCTGTTACCTCGCTGTTTGAGATAAAAACAGGGGTAATGGCCGTGATGTCAGGCAGGTGCGTACCGCCGTTATAGGGATTGTTAGAGATAAAGACATCTCCAGGACGTATAGGCGTAGGTGAGCTAGCAATCAGCGCTTGAACGCTTTCGCCCATGGAGCCCAAATGAACGGGGATATGAGGAGCATTGGCGACCAGCTGCCCCTGAGTATCGAAGAGAGCACAGGAAAAGTCGAGACGCTCTTTGATGTTGACTGAAGAGCTGGTGTTTTGAAGGGTAAAGCCCATTTGCTCAGCGATCGCACTAAAGAGATTATTGAAAATCTCTAAGCGAACCGGATCGGGACGCGAGAGCGCTGCTGCAGTGCTGTGTGTGGATCGGTGCTGAGAGGGGCGATGGGTCAACACAAGGTCTTTGCGATCGCTCATCACCGCCTCCCACCCCGGCTCAATAATGTTGGTACCCGTCGCTTCTAAAAGCACAGCAGGCCCACTAATCGGGTTGCCTACAGGAAGATGTTGGCGGTGAAAAACAGGTGCCTGGTGCCAAGTGCCGGCTGAGAAGAGAGGAACGGTCGTGACCGGGCTGACGGTCTTTTCAGTGTCAGGGATAGACCGTTGAGTGTGCGGTGCCAAGTCTCGCTGACTAGCAGATTGGGGGTTAACAGATTGGGAGTTAACAGTTTGGCTCTTAATAGATTGAGTCTTGCCAATCGCCTCGGCGGTGAGGGTTGCAGCGACTAACCTTTTGCCGCGAAGCGTGATGCCATATTGCTGCTGGTAGCGTTCTTCAAAGGCTTTGTGCATCGCTTCTAGATCCTCAAAATCTACGGCGAGTGTGGAGTCGGTGCCTTGGTAGCGAAGATGGCACTGCCGGCGGATGCCAAGCGTGTCGATATCTTGATCACCTTGTGCCTTAAGCGCCGCGATCGCACGCTCTACCAGCCGATCCATTTGCGTACTCAGCCCAACCATCGCCTCAGCACTCAGCAAAACCTCAACGGACTGTTCCTTCAAAAGTCTACGGTCGGCTAAGCCCATCCCATAGGCAGAAAGAACGCCTGCATAAGGATGAATAATAATCGTCCTCATGCCGAGGGCTTCTGCCAAGCGGCAGGCATGCTGGCCACCCGCACCGCCGAAACAACAGAGTGTGTAGTCTCCAACATCGTAACCACGCTGAACCGAAATCTTTTTGACCGCATTGGCCACATTGTCGATGGCAATTTCTAAAAAGCCCTCTGCAATTTCTTCAGGCTTACGGCGGTGGCCAGTCGCGGTTTCTATCTTTTTTGCCAGGGCCGTAAAAGCCTTTTTCACGCCCGCTGTATCTATCGGCAAATCGCCATTATCCCCAAACACTTTAGGAAAAAACTGCGGCTGAAGCTTACCGAGCATGACATTACTGTCCGTAACGGTGAGCGGCCCGCCCTTTCGATAGCAGGTCGGGCCAGGATAGGCCCCGGCAGAGGCTGGCCCAACACGGTAACGTGCGCCATCAAACGTGAGGATAGAACCGCCCCCTGCGGCAACCGTGTGAATCGCCATCATCGGCGCACGAAGCCGAACGCCCGCGACTTCTGTTTCTAAGACGCGTTCGTAGTCTGTACTCTGATTCGCGGAAGTAGATGATGCAGCAGCCTGGTCGTGCGCGTTCTGGTCGTAGGAATTGTAGTGCGCAACATCTGTGGACGTACCGCCCATGTCGAAGGTAATAATTTTAGGGTGACCAGCCGCTAGGCTCGTTTGGACAGCGCCCACGATGCCACCTGCGGGGCCGGAGAGAATACTGTCTTTCCCCTGGAAAAACTGGGCTGGGGTCAGGCCACCGTTAGACTGCATAAACAGCACTTGAGGAGACACAGAAAGGGTGTTGTTGTGATGAGACTCAGGTATGAGCACTTTTTCGATACGGTCTACGTAGCGTCTTAACAAAGGCGATAGGTAGGCATCCACGACCGTCGTATCACCTCGGCTAACCCATTTGATTAGGGGGCTGACCTGGTGAGAAACAGAAATTTGTGTGAAGCCCACTTGCTGGACGATCGCGGCAATTTTTTGCTCATGGGCAGGGTAGCGGTAGCCGTGGACAAGGGCGATCGCACAAGCCCGAATCCCATCCTTAAAAGCAGCTTTTAGATCCGCAACAATCTGTGCTTCTCCTGCCGCTGTAATCGCCTGAAAAACCTCACCCTCTGCCGTCATGCGCTCATCAACTTCAAGCACCTGTTCATAGAGCATCTCTGGCAAAACAATCTGACGTGCGAAAATATCAGGCCGGTTTTGATAGCCAATCCGCAAACCATCACGGAATCCTTTAGTGGTAATCAACAAGGTGCGATCGCCCTGCCGCTCCAACAGCGCATTGGTCGCAACCGTCGTCCCCATCTTGATTACAGCAATCTTGTCAGACGGGATAGGGGCGTTTTTATTGACCCCCATCAGCTCACGAATCCCTTGAATAGGCGCATCCACATATTGCTCAGGATTCTCAGACAGCAGCTTGTGCACACAGGTAGTCCCATCTGGCCGTTGGGCCACAATATCGGTAAAGGTGCCGCCGCGATCAATCCAAAACTGCCACCGGCCTGTTGTTTTAGGGGTCTGAGCAATCAGGTCAGCCATAGGATGTCCTCAAACTGTAGGAAATAAGCCTGAAGAGTGGAAAGTGCTAACGCTGATCCAGGCTGACTACAATTTATGAGACTCTCTTCATAGCTTCAAGGGTCATTTGTGCAACTTGATATACGCTGACTGATATCGCTGACTGACATCTAGGAGAGAGCATTTTATGGATTTACTGGGGCTAAGCAGTTTAGAGATTCGTCAGATTTGCTACTTTTTGATGGTGGTAGAGTGTGACAACAGCTTCAGCCGTGCTGCCCAAAGGCTGCATATAGAACAGCCACCGCTGAGCCAAAGAATTCGCGCCCTAGAAAAAAAGCTGAAAGTAGAGCTGTTCGATCGCAGACGGCGACCCGTGCATTTAACACCGGCAGGAAAGGTGTTTCGGCAAGAAGCCCAGCAGGCACTGACGCAAATGCAGCAGGCCATTACGCAAGCACAGCGGGCGGCTCGCGGCGAAATTGGACATTTAACAGTGGGACTGGCCAGTTCTGCGGCCAATGGTGTGTTTTCTGACATGCTGAAGCGATTTCGCGATCGCTACCCCACCACCACCGTCACCATTAAAGAACTCACCGCTGAACAACAGCTCTCAGCGATAGAAACCGGTCAGCTAGATATCGGCTTTGAGGCCATTTCACCGCTACAGCTGCAAAGCCGCCCCTTCAGCTGGCAAGTCATTGCGAAAGAGTCTTTACTCGGTGTGTTGCCCAAAACGCATCCACTAGCCGCTAAAAAAGAAATTGCGCTGACAGACTTAGCCACAGAATCATTGATTTTGCCCAACGTACAGGCCTTTCCCTTTTATCAGGCATTTTTAGAAAAGTGCACTGAAGCTGGATTTCAGCCTCACATCGTAGAGAGCACCACGGCCACTTGGATGCTCACTATTTTGAGCCTGGTAGCCGCAGACGTGGGCGTGGCAGTTTTACCCAGCAATGTGACAAATTTGCAGCGGACGGGTGTGGTGTACCGTGCAATTTCCGGCTTGGATTTACCCCGTGAGCTGGTGGCGGTGTGGTCTTGCGATCGGATCTCTGCCACCCTGCAAAACTGGCTGGATCTGTTGCCGAACGCTAATGTTGCCGAACGCTAATGTTGCCGAACGCTCAATCAATATCTGAAGCTCGGAGGTATTGGGTTGCGGAGGTTCGAAGGCGTTGGCTGGCTGGCTCCATAGGCAGGCTGTCTAACGTTTCTAAATCAGAGAGGTCTAAATCAGATAGGTCTGAGTTTGATGTGGGTAGGTTCAGGGTTTCTAACCGCGTATGAATAGCACTCATATCCTCTGATAAAGAGACGATGCTGTTTTCTAACTGAGAGGCTTTTTCAGTGAGCGGGCTCCACTGTTCTTGATCGAGCGTGTTTAGCTGAGTACTGAGCTGCTGTAGCTGTTGTGATATCTCATCGATGGTCGTCGCGTCTGCTAGCGTAAAGAGCTGCGATCGCAGCTCTTCTAGCTCAGCTCTCAGCTGCTGAACCTGCACTTGGCTAGCCCAACTATCCGACTGATTGTCAGCAGATTTCACGGCATGATGAAGCGATTGAGTCGTCTTTTCGAGCGCTTTGAAGCGGTTAGAAGCGATCTGAATAAACGATTGCAGCTGCTGAGCCGAGGCAGTTGTCGTTGCGTTTTGAGCGATGATTTGCTTCAGATCAAACGTTTTTCTTTCCAGAGAGACTGAGAGCACCTCAAGCTGCTTACGTAGCGTCGTATTGACTTGCTTAACGTCCTCTAGCTGTTCGGTGGTTTGGCGATGCGTTTTATCGAGGGTTTGCGCCCAGTACTGCTGCTGCTGCTGACGGCTGATGAGGCTAAGACCAGCACTCACCGATAAAGGCGCGATCGCATAGATGGGACGACCCGTGGAAATAACGGCGATCGCACCGACAAGAGAAGCAGACACCGCTGCATAGTCCGCCCAGCGGAGCAGCGTACGAGAATTAGCTGGCATAGGTCCTGCATCAATAACAGCTGAAGATTACGACGAGCCTATCAAACCGCTTTGACGTTAAGAACCGTGCTTATCTCCGTACACCGGTAGCAAATGAGCCCAATTAAGATAGGTTCTGCTTAGATTTGCCCATTCCAGGTTAAAACTTGCGTAGCACTATGGCCTGCATAGGACCGTGTTATGGTTAGCTCCATTTTTATCGGGGTTCCGGGTCTTAGGTATTGAGCACTAATCGGCAGCTGGCCCAACGCGACAGAAAACCGATTGTAGTCTTGAGTGATTAGGTCGCTTGGCATCGCCGCATCGTATCGAGAAATAAAGCGCGATCGCCGCTCGCCTTCATCGGTGTAGTAGCGCAAATGAAAGCTTGTTTCTACCAAGTCAGACGTGCTTGCCGTATCAATGACACTCATCACAAACTGTTCTCCCCGACCGCTGTTGCGACCCAGTGACAGCTGCACAGCCTCTGACTTGGGCACTACGCCCTCTACCCGGTAGGTCGTCAGCCCCTGCTCAGTAGAGAGTTCACCATCAATCCACAAATCGTCTTGTGAGGTGACCTGTAACACGCCCTGCTCATCGAGGGAAACAGCTAAATTACCCGCCGTATTCACCTGAGGTCTCGCCGCGTCCCAAATCATCTGAAACTGTTGATCAACGCGGCCTGTGTACCGGTCGTAGTCGTCATCAATAACAGAACCAATCGCAAACAGAGACTGAGCGCCCGATCGCGTTTCCCAGAGGTTACGAGAGAGTGAAATAGGCGCGGTAGAAAAAGTGGCGATCGCACTTTCCATATCAGGATTATCGGCAGCTAGGGGCTCGCTTTGTTGAATCAACCGCACGCGCCCGGTTTGGCCATCCTCACCTTTGCGACCACGGCGACCGTCATGGCCCTGGTCGCCATCCTCACAGTCGAAGTCTTTCGTAGTGCAGTTCCCATCGGTGCAGGTGGTAATTTGCCAATCGTCGTCTTCACAGTCGCAGCCGTCACTGCCGCGCCCACCGCGTCCACCGGCAGCGCCGTCACCACCAGCCGCATTCACATAAAGCGTCTTCAGCGCAGCAGGATCTGTGTAATACACCGTAAGCGTACCGCCATCTCCGCCGTTCCCCCCTTGTCCGCCATCGCCCCCATCACCCCCATCTGCGGCAGTCAGGTCATGGCTAGACCGATTTTGGTGTCCGCATCGCGCTCTGGTCGCGTGCTCTCCAGACTCACCCTGCTCACCATCACGTCCTTCCAGATTGATATTGATAGGCGTGCCGGTAGCTTCTACGGTGCGGTCATTCCCTCGCTCGCCAGATTGTCCATGCGCGCCATTATCGCCATCAATCCCATGGGTGCCAAAGGTTCTGGCAGCTTGGACAGCGGAACCGCAAGGGTTGAACAGCGCAGTGGAAAAAGAGACGCCTGTGGTCAGCAGCGTGCTAGCTAACAGAACAGGAAAAGAAGCCGCCGAAAATGTGAGTCGCATGATGACGTTAATAGGTCTTTCAATACGTGTATACGCAATTTCGGCAATCGTTAGCGTATGGAGTGTGCTAATTCTTTGGCTGGAAATGTTGACTCAGGTGGGTTTGAGCGTAGGGAGCACGCTATTGGTCCCTAAGAAATGACTGATCCCTAAGAAATGACCCCTAAGAAAAAAGCCAACCGGGAGACGCGGTCAGCTTTTGAGCTATCTATCCAGCTTTTGAGCTATCGAGCTAGTGTCACAGCGCAGCGTTGGGCGCGGTTCATCACACCGCTCATGGCACCGCACCGCACATCGCACAATAACAGCACTCTTTTGCGATGCAAAACAAGCACCCGTTATCGACGGTTAACCCTGCGACATCCGTACTACTACAACTAATATGTTGTTTTTTATACTTTTGCCGAAATAGGGAAATCACGGAAGTGCTATGCAGGCTTTATCCAAAGTCGCTCCCTGACGATTGCTGACTACTATCATGTGTAGGGTTGTCATAAGGTGGCCCTTGTCGGTACAGTTGCCTACGCTCTGCCTCCTAAGCTCTGCCTTCTACGCTCTGCCTCCTACGCTTTGGCTAATTATGAGGAATGCTAAGAACAAACTCGACTCAGAAGTGTTGACACCGGTTAAAACAGGAGATGGGTCAACAACGTTCTACTCGTCAGTTTTTGGCGAGTGGTATCACAACCGGCAGGGGGCTTTTAACGAAGCTGAAAAGACCTATATTGAATCGTCGCAGCTGGCGCACCGCGCAAAGGCGAAAACGATCAACATTTTAGATATTTGCTACGGCTTAGGGTACAACACAGCCGCCGCTTTAGAGACGGTTCTAGCGGTCAACGGGCAGTGCCAGGTGGATTTAAAGGCCTTAGAAATTGATTTAGCCCCGAGCCGATGTGCGATCGCGCAAAATCTCATCCAACCCTATGCGCCCCCAGTACAGCAGATTCTTCAAGACCTGGCCACTCACTGCCAATCACAGCAAGGCAATGTGCGCGCGCAGATTCTGCTGGGGGATGCTCGCCAGCAAATTCAACCCTTAATTGCACAGGGCTGGCAGGCAGATATTATCTTTTTAGATCCGTTTTCGCCGCCGAATTGCCCTCAGCTATGGACCCTCGAATTTTTGCAGCGGGTCGCTCAGTGCCTCAGCGATGACGGTGTCCTGGTCACCTACTCATGCGCAGCCGCCGTCCGTAGCGCGCTGCGGCTAGCCAATCTCGAAATCGGGTCTATTCGCACTGGGGGGCGAAAGTTTCCAGGCACCATTGCTCGGCGCGATCGCCCCAACGGTTCAACTCACGCCTCAAACGCCTCAAACCCTGGCGGTACCGATGCATCCCAAAAGGCATCCTCAATGCCAGCCCCTCTTCCCGCCCTTTCGCAGCAGGAGCAAGAACACTTACAAACGCGGGCCGCCGTACCCTACCGCGATCCCAACTTGTGTTCGACAGCCCCAGAAATTTTGGAACGGCGCACGGCAGAACAAGCCGCCTCTAAACTGGCGGCAACCAATCCCTGGCGACGGCGCTGGCAACTCACGCAAGCGAACAATACACCAGCAGAAAAATACACCGGCACCTGACAAGAGATAATAAGACCCTAGTTCGCCTGCCTTGTAACCCATCATGAAAAAGTCTCCCCCTGTAGTAGATGTTCAGTGGCTTGCACAGCACTTAAACAAACCAGGCTCAGATGGGTCGAACCTTGTCGTTATCGACACTCGATTTTCGTTAGCCGAGCCCAATTTAGGCCGCAGCCAATACCAGGCAGGACACATTCCCGGCGCTTACTATCTAGATCTCAATCAGGACTTATCTAGCGCAGTGCAGGCCCACGGCGGCAGGCATCCCCTGCCAGACTGGGCTCAGTTCACCCAAAAAATCAATCAGCTCGGCATTCAATCTGAGCCGCCCACGCAAGTGGTTATTTACGATGACTCGCGGTTTGCCTTTGCAGCACGATTATGGTGGATGCTGCGGTATTTGGGCCATGAACAGGTCGCAATTTTAAACGGTGGGATTAAAGCTTGGGAAGCTGCGGAGCTACCACTTTCTACTGAGATACCCGCCCCCCAAGCCGGCGAATTTAAGCCCAATCCTCAACCGAACTGGATTGTTGACATTGAAGCCCTGCGACAGCGAAAGGATTCACCCGGCGTCGTTGTTATCGACTCTAGAGCGCCAGAACGCTATCGCGGGGAGGTTGAGCCGATCGATCCGATCGCGGGCAGCATTCCTGGCGCAACAAACTCATTCTGGAAACAAAGTACAACAGAGCATAGCTACTTAAAAAGCACTGACCAACTCTGTGGCCAGTGGGCTGATATCGATCCTGAAAACGAAGTGATCGTCTACTGCGGCTCCGGCGTTACCGCTTGCGTCAATTTATTTTCACTGGTTATAGCAGGTCACCCTATGCATAAGCTTTATCCGGGTGGTTGGAGCGACTGGTGTTCCTATTTACGCTAAAAATTCCTGTTCTAAAAGCTCTGATCTAAAATTCCTGTTCTCCAGCTTTTCTCTGAGTTCTCTTCGCTAAAGCCTCTTCATTGTGGTTTGGATACGAGCTACCTATTATTCTCAATGTGCTTTTTAAAAATTTTCTTGACCTTTTTCTCCTTGATAGGCTTACTCATAAAGCCGGAGGCGCCAGACATTTTTACCCGGAGCCGATCGATAATGCCCTTGTTGCTAGTGACAATAATAATAGGTGTCTGCTGAAAAAGAGTCATGCGACGAATTTGAGCACAGACCTCAAATCCGTTAGCCATAGGCATAATTAGGTCTAAAAAGATCAGCTCGGGTTTAATTTCAATCAACATGGGGAGTGCCTGAAGCGGATCTTGAATGTTGATGTATCGATAGCCCAGTCTTTCCACAATAGGAGACATAATGCGGCTATCGAACAAGCTATCTTCAATATGAGCAATCTTAGGCAGAAGACTGTTCGTTGCTGGCGCGGCTGTATTCTCTTCGCTAGCGACTGGCTGCGCAGAAGAATTACCCTTGGCCATAGGCCTCTCAAGGGTCAGCACTTTCGATTCTGTCGCCTGTAAGTTAGGCAAATCTGATTTATGCAGGCTCGAATTCAGCTTTTCTCTAATAGACGTAATTAACTGCTCATTTGCTTTGATTTTCTCATCTGAGTTTTCAACATCAGCTACGACTGGTTGTGACGGATTTCCCTCTGGCAGGACTGTACCAGAGGAGACAGTTTCAGACGAGGAGATAGTCTCAGGGGTCGTAATTTTAGAAGAAGACTCAGAGGCCGTAGTCTCAGAAGAAATAGTCTTTAGCGGCACTCCATCAAAAGGAGTAGTCTCGAAGGAAATAGTCTCAGAGGAAGTAGTCTTAGCAATAGCAGTCTTAGGAGAAGCAATCTCTTCTGAGACTGCCTCTGTTTCTGAGTTCTCCACAGCTTGAGCGCTAGCTTCTGTGAAGGTTCTCTTATCAGCATCTTCCTTGCTTTCAGAGTCCTTATCTGAGGCCTTGAGCTCTAAGTGAAAACCATGGGTTACAGTATCGACCAGGTCGGGAAGTGCGGCTAATACAAGTAGCTGCTTAGAGACATGGGGCAAAATGGATTTTGTAATAGGAATGATAGGCTGCTTACACTCAATCGAAATATCTCTGAGTGTCTTCTCCCCATTGGCAAAGCTGCTCAGGGTTTGAAAGGTTGACGCAGGAATGCGGTCTTTGAGGGTCTCTGGGTCCTCAATAGTGGGTGCCCAGTCTGGGGAAATTTTCGCAAGTCCAACTTGGCTCCACCGTTGCCATTCTTGCTTAGCCCGCTGTAAGGACTGTAGCGACTCCAGCATAATAAAAGGCATTTTGGAGACACTTCTGGGCACCGACTCCATCAACAGCTCATCGGGTTGAGAGTAGTGCAAGGTGCCTGTTCGTATGATGTCGAAAATGACTTCTGCGACATAGTACTCCACAACTTTTGAAAAAACGTCCCGTGGGAACTGTTTACGCCTAACTAATTTTGCTAAAGAGGCGTAATTCCAGTACTCGTAATAGAGGCTAACAGGCTGATTAACTTGTTCAAAAAAAACGGGGTTGTGTAGCGCGACATATCTTTGCCAACGCCGCAAATCATGAAATCCTGCTTGCCCCCAAACAATGCGTCCTAATAAAAAATATAAATACCACTGTTTTCCTTCTGGCCCAGAAATTTTCAAAAAGCCCGTGAGCTGCTTTTCATAGAGTACTCGTATTTTTTCTGTTAGGACAGCTGAAAACATAGGGGTGAAATGAGGAGTTTTAAGGATTTTTCTAGGATGTGTACGCGTTTTCTACGCTCACCCTAAAACAGACCACTAAACCAGGCATTTAAGCCAGTCATGCGTTTAGGTCAATCATGTGTTTAGGTCAATATGAAATGAGGCTTGAGTAAATGCGCTTGTATATTTTTTTTGTTTACCCCATGAGTATTCACAGGATCCGTATGTTTTTTCTCGTAAAGAATACTGCATTCTGAAATTATTTTATGGGTAATAGCCCTGAAGGGTTCTTCTAGCTCATGTACCGTGAGAATGGTTTTTAGCTGTTGCTGTAACACAACAAGACTATCGACTTGCTTATACAGCTCTTGAATAATCGACAGCATCGGAATCGATTCAATGCGATCGCAATCCTTCTCCCACTGACCACAGCAAACGCAGTAAAGTAGCTTTTTAATCTGAATTCTGTTGTCGTCCTGTTCTAATCGGTTGGCTAAGGCGACATGCAGCAAACTGACAGACTGATGCCGTACGCTTAAAGACGGCGCAGACTTTTCAGCTGGGGGTGGACTGACTGAGGGCTGATTGACTGAGGGCTGATTGACTGAGGGTTGATTGACTGAGGGCTGACTGACTGGGGGCTGACTGACTGGAGGTTGATTGACTGGACGTCGCTCGAAGAAATGTGGCTCAATGCTCGGCGGCTCTACGCTACGAGATACGTCTTCTCTAGTCCTTTCTGCTCTGGGCGGCTCTATTTTGGGTGGCTCTATCCTGGGCGGCTCTACTCTGGGCGGCTCCATTTTGGAGACTGACTTGGGTCCTGAGGAATCAAAGATGTCGAGTTGAGGGATGTCCTCATATTCGCCGTAAAAGTCTTGCAATTTTTTGACAATGATGTCAGCCACCGCAAAGTATTCTTCTGTTTGGCCAAGAATATTCGCGGCCTGAGTCAGGCTAGCCTGACACTGACAAAGCGTTGAGTTACTCTCGGTGAACGCTTCTAACAACCGCTTAAGTGACGTGCCAGCCAGTAACGTTTCACTCTCTTCTTCGTTGCCTTGCCGGGCCGTCAGCAGTAATTTCTTTATCCGATGGGATTCTGGATGAACTGAGAGTGCCTTTAAGGTGTTGTTTAGAGGCACAATAAAAGGAACCGTCATTTCACTGATGACTTCTGAGGCCTTCTCTTTTTCAGGCTTTTCAGGCGTTATGTGATAAGCCGAAACATACTCTTCTATATTTTTCAAAGACAGTTCGCCAGCATAGCAAGCTTCAAGACTCAAGCGAGACTTGACGACTTCGTAAACAACTTGCGACATGCAAATTGAACCCGGTTTTGCCTCAGCTTCTAAACGCGCCGTAATGTTGACGGCGCTACCCATAATATCGCCGTTGTTAAAAAAGATATCGCCTAGGTGAATTCCTATGCGGTGAACAAAGTGCTGATTCACCGGCTCTGTTTCAGACAAGGTCGAAAATCTTGCTTGGATCTCGATGGCACAAGATACGGCTTGTACGGCGCTAATAAAATACATGAGCGCGCCATCTCCGGTGGTTTTGAGGATACTGCCTCCAAACCGATGACATAGGACTGAAATGAGCTGTAAGTCCTGATTTATCATGGCTAAAGCCGCATCCTCGTCCTGTGACATACGCCGGCTGAAACCAACGGCATCAGTAATGACAATGGCGGCTAAAGAACGCTGTATTTCGTTCTGTGCAGGCGAAGTAGGGTTTGGCATGAGTCGACCTGAGAGAGTCTCGGCATAAACGATTTATTATTCGCAGGTGTTTATTATGTGTGTGAGTAATTCGGATAACAAATCGCATCTCCACTGTTTACAAACAGCTCTTCTTCAAATAATAAAAGTGCCCAACGATAGCGTCTTTTAGAGAAAAGGCATGGACTTACCCCTGTGCTGACGTTCGCTGTAGCGAGAAACGAAGGGATTAAATCTTTGCCAGATGCATGCTAAATACTCAAAAAGCATAGTGAAGAACCCTTTTGTTATTTCTATTGGCTGATTTAGCAGATTTGCTTTATGTTTCCCAAATGCAAATTTGCAACGTACGCCGTATTGTTACTAATCTTACGTACTGTGCAATTACAACAAGGTGGGCTTAATCCACATCATTAATGTTTATTTAGTAACTATCGCATCCTCTTCATACCTCGTATTTTCAAAGGATTCCGCCCCAGACCTAGTAAATAATTAAGTCAAAGGAAATGAACGCCTAGAGAAACAATGTAGATTGTGTAAGCTTTGGGGCAGTGACGTCTGCTTACTTGTTTCCACCCAAGAGAAAGAGCCCCAAGAAAGCACCCTGAATTAGAGCCCAAATTAAGAGAGCGTAGTACTTGGCGATGGCCGTTCGTATTTATGGCAACCGAGAAATTAAGACACTGCCCGGAGAGACGACTCGGCCCACATCCGCGCGGGTGAGAGAAGCACTGTTCAATATTTGGCAGGGACGTATTTTGGACTGTCGGTGGCTGGATTTGTGTGCCGGTAGTGGCGCAATGGGCGCCGAAGCGCTGTGTCGTGGGGCGGCGGCAGTCGTTGGAATTGAAAAGTCAGGAGCGGCCTGCCGGGTAGTGACAGAGAATTGGCAAAAGGTTGCTCAAACTCACCAATCGTTTCAGGTGATGCAAGGGGATGTTGTTCGGCAGTTGGCTAAGCTCAAGGCGCAGACCTCAACCGATAAACAACGCTTTGACTGCGTTTATTTTGACCCACCCTATGCCAGCGAGCTGTATGCGCCGGTGCTGGCTGAGGTCGTGCCGCTATTAAAAAACCGCGCTCAAATTGCGGTTGAGTACAGCGAGACGTATTGGCAACCGACTCAGCTGCCAGACACACTAGAGATCGTTAAGGAAAAACGCTACGGCAGTACACATCTGGCCTTTTTAGCTCGTCGGCAAACCGATTGAGCACGCTTTTGACTCTTTGGGTGACCGCTTTTTGGGTGATCGCTCTTTGGGCGATCGATTAAGCCACGGCCAAAGGGTTTATCGACGGTTAGGTCCAATGAGTCCGATAAGTATTTATGACTGGTTTTGGGATGCCGAGATCGGGAAAGTGCGGCACAATATTACTTAAGTAACACTTTTGTTGCTAAACTCGATTTAGCGTAGGTTGTATGGTTTGCTTTTTGCCTTTAACCAGGCGATGTGGCAAACCATACGTGTCGTAGGAAATAGGAGAAGCTTGCCATGGTGGCTGCCGTTCAAACTAAAGAATCCGTCCAAAAGCGCCTGTCTATGCAGGTTGAGGGCATTGCTGAAAACACAACGACGCTGCGATCGCAGGACTGGGATCGCGACCGGTTCGATATTGAATTTGGCCTACAAAACGGCACCACCTACAACTCCTTCATCATTCGCGGTGAAAAAACGGCCCTGGTTGACACCTCCCATGCAAAATTTCGCGAGCTATATATAGACGCGCTCAAGGGCGAAGTTGACCCGGCCACGATTGACTACATTGTGGTGAGCCACACAGAGCCCGACCACAGCGGCCTGATTAAAGACGTGCTGGCGCTGGCGCCGAATGCGGTAGTGGTGGGTGCCAAAGTCGCGATCGCCTTCCTCAAAGACCTCATCCATCAGCCCTTTGAAAGCCAGATTGTAAAAAGCGGCGAAACCCTCGATCTCGGCAACGGCCACGTCCTGGAATTTATCAACGCGCCCAACCTACACTGGCCCGACACTATTTTCACCTTCGACCATCAAACCGGCATCCTGTACACCTGCGATGCCTTTGGCGCACACTACTGCAACGAAGACACCTTTGACGAAGATCTCGACGCGCTTTCGCCCGATTTCCGCTTCTATTACGACTGCCTAATGGGGCCCAACGCTCGTTCTGTGGTCTCTGCAATGAAGCGAATGGACAAGCTAGACGGCACCATTAACACCATTGCCACGGGACATGGCCCACTGCTACGCCGAAACCTAGAGGAGCTAACCGGTCGCTACCGGGCTTGGAGCCAGAAAAAGAGCGGTGCGGAAACGCTAGTGGCGCTGTTTTATGTGTCGGACTATGGGTATAGCGATCGCATTTCCCAGGCCATTGCGAAAGGCATTAGCAAAACAGGCGTCGGCATCGAAATGGTCGATTTGCGCTCTGCCGATGCTCAAGATGTCAACGAAATTGTCAGCCGATCCACGGGCATTGTCGTCGGGATGCCACCGTCTAGCGGCAAAGGCTCTGAAGAAACCCGCGCAGCACTCGGTACCCTACTCGCCGGTGTCAACGACAAAAAAACCTTCGGCCTATTTGAATCCTACGGGGGGGACGATGAGCCGATTGACACGCTACAAACCAAGCTGCAAGACCTTGAGCTAAAAGTCGCTTTCGATCCTATTCGTGTCAAAGATACCCCCAGCGAAGCCCTGTATCAGCTGTGCGAAGAGACCGGCACTGACCTCGGCCAAGACCTGGCCAAGAAAAAGAAAATCAAGAAAATTAAGTCTTTAGACGCGGACCTACAGAAGGCACTCGGGCGTATCAGCAGCGGCTTATACATCATCACCGCCACCAAAGGCGACGTGAGTTCTGCCATGCTGGCCTCTTGGATTACCCAGGCAAGCTTCGAGCCCTTGGGCTTCACCGTTGCCGTCGCTAAAGACCGCGCCATTGAATCGTTTATGCAGGTAGGCGACACCTTCGTGCTCAACATTTTGGAAGAAGGTAATCATCTGCCGCTGATGAAGCACTTCCTCAAGCGTTTTCCACCCGGTGCAGACCGCTTTGCCGGGATACGCACCCGCCCTGCGGAAAACAAGTCGCCAATCTTGGCCGATGCGCTCGCTTACTTAGAATGCGAAGTGTCTAGCCGAATGGAGCTAAGCGACCACTGGCTGGTGTACTGCACAGTGGACAACGGCAAAGTGGCGAAGGACGAGGCGCAAACGGCAGTTCACCACCGAAAGGTAGGTAACTATTACTAGGTGTCTGGTACAGCGTTAGCGTTTATCCCACACAGTCTTTTTGCCCCTACAGTCGTCCCCTACGGTCATCCTTAGGATCTGCACAGGGGTTCTTTGTACAACAACCTGCTGTTAGACCCCAGGAAGATTTCCCATGACTGCACAAACCCCAACATCTCAATCTTCGACACCTGCCGAAAAAACCGCGCCTACAGGCCGTCGGGATGTGCAGGTGCTGCCGGTTGCCGCCGATACGATTGCAATGCGATCGCGCTCTTGGGAACGCCTGCGGTTTGAGATTGAGTACGCCCTAGAAAAAGGCACGACGGCTAATTCCTACTTGATTAGGGGCAACCTAGTCGCCCTTATCGATCCGCCTGGTGGTTCATTTACAGCGGTATTTTTAGAGGCGCTAAAAGCAGAAATCGACCCCAATGATATTGACTACATCATTTTGGGCCATATCAATCCCAACCGCATTAAAACACTCAAATCACTGATTGCGCTCGCGCCTCATTCCACCATTGTGTGTTCTAATCCAGCGGCGATCGCCCTGCGAGAAGCCTTCAAAGGTGAAGACGGCGAAGCCGACATAGAGCACGCCATTCAACCGGTAAAAAGTGGCGATCAGGATCTAGATTTGGGGCAGGGGCATCATTTACAGTTTATCCCCGTACCAACGCCTCGCTGGCCCGGTGGACTGTGCACCTACGACAGCTACAGCGAAGTGCTCTACAGCGACAAATTTTTTGGCGCGCACCTTTGCAATGATGAAGCCTATGACCTTGAGCGTGAGAGCCTTTTAGAAGACCAGCAGTATTACTTTGACTGCCTAATGGCACCCAATGCCAAACAGGTAGAAACCGCCCTTGAAAAGCTAAAAGACTACGCGCCAAGATTGCTCGCCGTCGGCCATGGCCCCTTGGTTCGCTACGGTGTGGCCGAGCTGGTGGGCTACTACGGTGAGTGGGCTGCCAGGCAAAAGCAGCAGTCCCTGTCGGTAGCGCTTATTTATGCTTCGGCGTACGGCAATACGGCCACCATCGCACAGGCGATCGCACGCGGCATTACCAAAGCAGGCGTCTCGGTTGAGTCTATTAACGCGGAGCAAACCACCACCGCCGACATTCAGGCCGCCGCTGAAAAATCAGCCGGATTCATTATGGGCTCGCCCACGCTGGGCGGACATGCCCCCACCCAAATTCAAACGGCCCTGGGTGTGGTACTTTCTGCGGCGAGTAAAACAAAGCTGGCAGGCGTTTTTGGCTCTTTTGGCTGGAGCGGTGAAGCCATTGACCTATTAGAGAGTAAATTCAAAGATGCGGGCTATAGCTTTGGGTTTGACCCCATTCGCGTCAAGTTCACGCCCGACGCGGCCACCCTACAAGAATGCGAGCAAGCCGGAACAGACTTCGCCCAGCAGCTGAAAAAGAAACGCAAAGCAGCGGCGCCTAAGGTAACCGCAACCTCGGTTGAAAAAGCAATTGGTCGATTGGTGGGATCGATGTGTATTGTCACCGCCAAGCAAGCTGAGGTGAGCAGTGCCATGCTGGCGTCCTGGGTGGCACAGGCGACCTTTACCCCACCTGGATTTACGGTTGCTGTGGCCAAAGAGCGCGCTGTAGAAGGCTTGATGCACACCGGCTCCGACTTTGTGCTCAACATTTTGGCAGAGGGTAAGCACCTGGGGCCCATGAAGCACTTTCTGAAGCCCTTTAGCCCTGGAGAAAACCGGTTTGAAGGGGTAGACACTCGGGAAACAGAAGACGGCCAGCTGATTTTAGAAGATGCGATCGCCTATTTGGAGTGCACCGTTGCAGGCCGCATGGACTGCGGCGACCACTGGGTCGTATACGCGAACGTCAGCGGCGGCGAAGTCATAGACAACAACGCCAAGACGGCTGTTCATCATCGCAAAACAGGCACCCATTATTAAGAGATAGGTTATTAGGAGATAGGTGCAGCGGCGAGACTGGCGGGCAATAATCAGTGGGGGATCAGAATCAGTGGGGGATTGGAACAATTCGGCACTGACCGCCGTCACCTAGGCTATGATTCGTCATCAAAAGTCACTCCTACGGCTCGCACTTTTCGCTGGGCTCATTATTCCGCTCATTCTGCGGCAAATCAGCGGCGGCTTGGAGCCGTTTCCCTCTGTGCTACAGCCGCTGGGCGACGACAAGGTGTCGGTCGCTGAGGGCGTGGTTGACTTTTCGAGCACTGAGCTAGTGGCCGTGAAGCAGGATGGCTCAGAGGAGCGAATTGAACCGGCCTTATTTTTTGGTGAGATTCCCACCCATTACTGGACCAAGATTGTCAATAACGGATTTGGGATTGGGGAGCCGGAGACCTACAGTTTTTCGTTGGGCATTTGGACGGTGAGTGCAGCTACCACGCTTGAAGCCTCTGAAGCACAGAAAAAAGAAACCTTAACCTGGATTAACGATCGCCTGAGCGCGCTTGACATTCAGGATGTGAGCCATTTGAGCGTACGAACCATCAGCTCGCTGTTTGATATCGAGACGCAAACCAAAATTAAAAATGACATTACCGATGAGATCTCAATTGAAATCGCTCAATAGAGCGCTTGAGGGTGCCGAAGCGCGCGTACGTGCAGCGACTGCGATTGATATTGAATCTCTCTGCCTGTTTCGGATTATATTTGGGCTATTTACACTATGCTTGTGGTGGAAAAGCTACCGATGGATCGGCAGCGTTCCAGAGACTTTTTTCGCGCCCCATTTCTTCACCTTACCGGCCTTATTCCCAGGGTTTCCTCCGGCGTTTGTCTTCTACGGCTTGGATATCGGAATTGCGCTGTTAGTGATGACGCTGACCGTCGGCGCATTTACAAGGTTTTCTACACGCGGCCTGCTGGTACTATTCACGATTGCCGAAAGCTTCCACTACTCGCTTGGCAAAATCGACCACGAGATTTTGTATCTGTGCGTTTTGCTGGTGATGTCCTTTAAAGACTGGGGCCGATATTGTTCGATAGACAGCTTATGGGCTGGCGGCACAACCAGAAAAGAACAGACGGACAGACAGGCGGACAGACAACGACTAGACAATCTTTGGATACTGGCGGTTTTTGTTACCTTTGGATTCTTTTCGGCGGGTTTTGGCAAGGCACTTTCATGGGTGGATTTTGACCTGACCACCAGTGGCTTTTTGAGCTGGCTGTATCGCGGCTACTTTACTGAAGGCAATGACAGGCTGCTCGCGCCCCTACTGATGAAAATCAACTTCCCGTTGCTTTGGGAACTGCTAGATATCTCGGCGGTGATTTTTGAGCTGGGCTTTTTGTGGGCGATGTTTTCACGCCGGTCGTGGTACGTGTGGTTGACGATCGCTTGCAGCTTTCATTTGGCGAATTGCCTGCTGTTAAATATTCCGTTTGTTCAAAATGCGATCGCGTATCTAGCCTTTGTCCCCTGGTCACAGGTGACGATTTTTCGACATATTGTGAGCGAGCACCTACGAAAAGTGTTGTTTGCGCTGCTAGCGGTTTGGGCACTGGCCATGGCCTTAAGTGCCTCAGTGGGTAGAACCTTTTACGGTTTGGCCTTTTACATCGGCGAGGCTTCGCCAGTGCCTATTTCGTATCTCGGGATTATCTGCCTACTGTGGGCGGGCTGTCTGGGGCTGTTTTGCTGGGTAAATGCGCAGCTACCAAGATTTTTCCACAAAGGTACTTTTCAGGCGGCGGCGGAACAGTCCTCGGGCAAGCTGGCCTAAGTTTACAGAGGCAAACATTTTCGCTACTAGCTGAATCGACGCAGATTGTCTTACCTTAAAACGCACTCCTTAAAACGCACTTGAGTTCGCTCCCTGTAAATCTTGCTGTCAAAAGCCGTTTTGAGATTGGTGAGTAGCGTGGGAAAATTAAGGGATTGCCTGTCATTACATCCTTCATGCCAGCTGCCTTGCACGGAAATGAGCTATCTGATGAAATCACACCAGCCGAGACCGCTCGTTTTCTAAAGCGCGCTCAGCAGCAGGCGATCGCAACAGGCCATGCCAAAATTGCCAGCCTCACGCTTCCGATTGCGTCAATTGCGCCTTGGGCCGTACTGGCCGTACTGGGAAACACACCACCGCCAGAAACACACCCTACCCAAACACATCGCCGCCACATTTACTACGATTCTCCTCAGCAGTGGGCGTTAGTGGGTATTGATGTCGCAGTCAGCTGTAGCGGTAAGGGCATCACCCGATTTGAGCAAGCCCAGCGCTTTATTCAAACTTGGCGAACTCAGTTTATTTATGCCGAGCCCGTGGCCAAAGCTGTGCCCGCAGGTCGTTTTTTTTGCAGTGCTACTTTTTTTGATGAGACTGCTGACGGCGCAAGCGGTGAATTTGAGCCGATTTATGTGTTTGTGCCGCAAGTTCAGGTAATGACACTCAATGAAGCCTCAACGGTAACTTTTAACTACTTGGTGACGGCCACAACAGATATCCAAGCAGTGACAACGCACTTACATAGTCAGCTGACTGCGCTGAATACAGCGGATTCGCTAGGGACTGCAAAGCCGGCTTCGCATAAAGTCGTGGCGAAAGATGTCGCCAACTTTGAAGGGGCGGTAACGGCGGCACTAGCGCAGATGAATGCCGTGAAGCCAGAGCAGAAAACGCCGCTGCATAAAGTGGTGCTGGCCGATGTGATGGATGTGGTCGCACCGCAGGCTGTGGACGTAGTGCGATCGCTCCAAACCCTGCGGCAAAACCACCCGGACTGTACCGTCTTCTCAGTCGGTAATCACCAAGGCCAGTCTTTTATTGGCGCGAGCCCTGAGCGGCTATTGAGCATTAACGAAGGGCGGCTGATGACCGATGCCCTAGCAGGATCGGCCTCGCGGGGTGCAACACCAGAAGTAGATACGGCCATCGGGCAGGCATTGCTCGACAGTGAAAAAGAGCGGTATGAACATCGCGTGGTGGTGGATTTTATTACGCGGCAGTTGCGATCGCTCGGCCTAGACCCTCAGTATCATGGCGCGCCCAAGCTACTTCAGCTCCTCCACATTCAGCACTTACATACCCCCATCAGCGCCACGCTCAATCCCGACACCATCTCGCCCATGGCGATTTTAGCCAAGCTACACCCTACCCCAGCCGTGGCCGGGGTTCCTCGCGAAGCCGCCTGCCGGCTCATTCGACAGTACGAAACCTTTGATCGCGGACTCTACGCAGCACCCCTCGGCTGGATAGACACCGACGGCAATAGTGAATTTATTGTGGGCATTCGCTCTGCGCTGATCAACGGCGACAATGCCAGACTTTATGCAGGCGCAGGCATTGTCGCCGCGTCAGAACCGGCAAAGGAGCTAGCGGAAATCAAGCTAAAATTGCAGACCCTACTCAATGCATTGGTGTAGCCGACATGCCGCTTGATTTTCGTAACGTCAATAGCCTGTGGGCCTCGGTTGCGGTTGAAACGCTAGCAAGGCTAGGACTGACGACAGCTATTGTCTGTCCAGGATCGCGCTCTACGCCGCTCACCTATGCATTCGCCAAGCACCCAACGGTAGAAGCACTCCCGATTTTGGATGAGCGCTCAGCCTCTTTTTTTGCGCTAGGTTGCGCCAAGCGACAGCATCGTCCAGTGGCCTTAGTGTGTACCTCTGGCACCGCAGGCGCAAACTTTTACCCAGCCGTGATTGAAGCCTACGAAAGTGGCGTTCCCTTATTGATATTCACCGCCGACCGTCCACCCGAAATGAGAGCGTGTGCCTCCGGGCAAACGATCGATCAGCAAAAGCTTTTTGGCAATTTTGTAAAACACTACACCGAGCTTTCCGTCCCCATTGCAGAAGTCAGTATGCTCGCTTATCTGCGGCAAACGCTGGCGAGCGCCTGGGCTCGTTGTATTGCGCCACAGTCAGGCCCGATTCACTTTAACTGTCCATTTCGCGATCCGCTACCGCCCTTGCCGGATGGAACAGCAGCGGCGATGGAAAACACCTTTAATGAAGATGACTTTTTCTCGGCAGTGAGGCCACCCCTGCCAGTGGTTTCACAACTCAATGCCACCAGCCAACACTCTGTTCTACAGCTTGTTGAACACTGGAAACAATGCCCTGAAGGCATCATCATTGCAGGGCCAGCCTCTCCCAAAGATCCGTTTACCTATTGCAAAGCGGTCAGCCAGCTAGCCCAGCAACTCGGATGGCCCGTACTGGCAGAAGGGCTCTCTCCCTTACGAAATTACGCCGCCTTGAATACGTCGTTGATCTCTACTTACGATATTCTTTTAAGGAAATCTGAGCGGGCAAATTCTGTTGTGCCTAAGCAGGTCGTTCAGCTGGGCCCCTTACCGATTAGCAAAGTGCTTAGGCAGTGGCTAAGCGCTGTAGCGCCTCAGCGGTGGATAGTCGGCCCAGGGCGTAATCTCGATCCGCTGCATGGTCCTACGCACTTTTTAACCACCGATATTGAAACGCTCTGTGCACAACTTCAGTCTGACAAAAAATCTGTTGCAGAAACCTCGCCTCAGTCATCTAACTTCTCTGGAGACTATTCTCAACGATGGATAACGTACGAAAAAGAGATTCGTCAGCAATTGGATGACACCCTCGCTAATGAAATGAGGCTGGTAGAGAGCAAAGTTATTTGGCTATTGTCTGAACATTTGCCCGAGTGTACACCGTTATTTATTGCCAACAGTATGCCCGTACGAGACGTAGAGTATTTTTGGCAAACAAGTAACCGCTACAGGCAGCCCGTATTTAGCCGAGGGGCGAATGGCATAGACGGTACGCTTTCTACTGCGATGGGGCTTGCCCACCACAATGCACCCACTGTCTTACTCACAGGTGACCTAGCATTTTTACACGATACAAACGGGTTGTTGAATGCGTCTTGGCTATCAGGACACTTGACCATTGTGCTCATCAATAACGGCGGGGGCGGCATTTTTGAAATGCTTCCGATCGCTCAGTTTGAACCTGAGTTTGAAAAGTACTTTGTAACGCCTCAAGTGGTAGACTTTGCGACGCTGTGTAAGACGTATCGCCTAGAATATCGGCGAGTTGAGCATGTGCGTGATTTGATTAATTGCATTGAAGTGCTGCCTGAAACAGGCATGCGACTGCTAGAGGTGCGCTGTTATAAGGAGGGCTCTCTTAAACAAGGTCGCAAGCAAAGCGTTCACCAAAGAAAAGAGATTTTGGACTCGCTGTAGAACGCATGGCCTTTGTGACGCTTTCTCATCATACGTTTTTTTATGTGACGGCAGGGCAGCAGGTGAAGCCGCCACTGTTGCTACTTCATGGGTTTTTAGGGAGCCATCAGGACTTCGAATCGATTTTGCCTGCGCTGTCTCAACACTTTTACTGTATTGTGCCTGATTTGCCCGGGCATGGGCAAACCCTGACAGAAACAGGCGGGTATGACTTTTGCGAGATCGCCCAATCTCTCTGCACCTTTCTCGATGCACTGGGCATCACTCAGACCCACTTGCTGGGATACTCTATGGGCGGTCGTCTAGCCCTATATATGACATGCCACTTCCCCCATAGGTTCACACGCACTGTTCTAGAATCGGCTTCGCCTGGGCTACAAACTGCGGATGCGCGCAAGCAGCGGCAAGCACAGGATGAGGCGATCGCACGCGCCCTAGAAACAACACCTTTCCCTGATTTTCTAACGCGATGGTACAACAATCCTCTCTTTAGCAGTTTGAAGCAACATCCAAAAGCCTACGCTGCGATGCTGGCTCGTCGGCACAACAACAGCCCAAAAGAACTGGCCGCAGCGCTACACGGGCTCAGCACAGGCCGTCAGCCTTCACTATGGAATTTGCTCGCGCACATAAATACACCTCTGTTGCTAATAACAGGCGCCTTAGATCCTAAATTTGTGACGATTAATCGCGAGATGCTAGCAGCAAGCCAAAGCCTCAAGCCCACACGAACGAAACAAGATCAAACAGTACTGAATATTGTTGAAAACTGTGGGCACAACATACAGTTAGAAGCGCCTGATCGTTACGAGCGGCTAGTGAGTTCATTTTTAGCTTAGTAGCGCTGGATTCACGGTGGTTTTCTAATATTTGTTGCCGTATGGGCTGAAACGGGGACTGAATGGCCGGGAATACGCTAGGAATAGACTATGTTTCCAACTTTAAGGTAAGTATGGCTACAGCGGCAGCGGCGATCGCACAAACACGGATTTCAGACGCGATCGCACAAAACCTAGACGAGCTTTCTTTGGCGAATCTAGGGCTAGACTCTCTGCCAGTGGCGCTATTGACCCAGCTTGTGGACTCATCCTTGGGCTTGCGATCGCTTGACCTCAGCGGCAATGCGCTCACTCAGCTACCCGACAGCATCGCTCATCTGCGGGCCCTACAGGTACTATCGGTGGGTGAAAATCCGCTGGAGTATCTACCTGAGAGCTTAGGACAGCTCACTCAGCTACGGATTTTGGATATTTCTGGAACGAGAATAACAACCCTACCCAATTCGGTTGAGCGCTTAGTTGAGATGCGATCGCTCATGGTCATTCAGGACCCTACTGAAACCACCCGAGGCCAAATGGCATCGCCGATCACCCCTCCGCCTACAGCCAGTACGAGCGGTCGTCGAACCATAAAAGGACTCGGGACAACTACCATCATTGGCTCCAATCAACCAATGGTTGAGTCATATGGGAAAGCATCGCCGATGTCTTCAGCCATCAAAGCTCAGCTTAGCAAGCTGCCTGCTGCGCAGTCTGAAGCTGTAACCAGAAGCCTATTCAAAGACTGGGTGAATGCGAGTGTCTTCAGCCCTCGGCAGGTTAGGCGTGATGACTCTTTTTTAGTACAGGTATTTGCCTATTTGCCCGACCAAATCGAAACGGTGCAAGAGACCGCACAAATGGTAGATGATACGGCACAGCAGGTGGCAAAAAAGAAACTGGGCATTCAAGTGACACGCGATACAGATTTGTTTTTTGAGTTAGAGATGCCAGGCGTGACCATCGACGATCCTGTACAGAGCTTACGCTGGCAAGGGAACGAAGATTCAGTAGAATTCGGCGTGAGTGTTCCAGTAGAGATAACAAAGAAAACACTCATTGGGACCGTAACCGTTAGCCAAAAATCGGTCCCAATCGGGCATTTGAAGTTTCGAGTGACCTTGAGTGAAAAGGAGCTCGAAGAAGAGTCTGTACTAGCAGGAGAGAATGCCACACGCTACAAGAAAGCGTTTGTGTCTTATTCATCTAAAGATCGCGCGGAAGTATTGAAGCGGGTACAGGGAATGCAGGCCGTATCTTCTATTGAAGTCTTTCAAGATGTACTGAACCTTTCCCCAGGCGATCGCTGGAAGAGAGAGCTTTATAAAAATATTGATGAATGTGATTTGTTTTTGTTGTTTTGGTCTACAGCCGCAAAGGCATCGGAATGGGTCCTCAAAGAGGCTGAATATGCCTTGACACTGCAACATCAGGATGAATTGCAATTACCTGCAATCAAGCCAGTAATACTGGAGGGCCCGCCGGTTGTTCCACCACCAGAAGCATTAAAAGATCTACATTTCAACGACGTACTAATTTACCTCATAGACAGCGCAAAACCCCGCTGAAACAAATCACCACCTTTCTTGACTAATGGTAAACCCTTGATCGAAGGAGTCAATACTCTTACATGGTGAGCCTGACAGCCTTTTGAAGAATTATCTCCTTTCACTATCGAGACGGTTCCATCGGACTTATTCCGCTCAGTCTTCTTACAGAGCCAAGCGTTGGCTCTCACAAGAGTGTTTGTAATCATCCCAGCACAAATTTGAGTTATCCCTGATTCCACTCAAAAATTAGCGAACCGACAGTACTCACCCCAAAAGCTTTAGCAAGCCTTCCAGTAAACGCTAAAACGTACCGGTAGACTTGCTAGAGCTTTGATAACGGGCTATTGAAAAGCTAAAAATCCAACATAAGAAACTAAACGAAGCTAAACACAGCACTATCCAGTTTTAATGACTGAGATTGTCCCGCTTTTACGGTTGCAATCAGTTCATCTTGACCATCAGATGTCAGGAAAATGGCTAAGTCATTATCACTACCGACGGGAGAAGCACCTAGTCGGTAATCTTCTGAGTCCCCATGCAGTTGGATAGTGTCTTGCTGAGAGTTAAAACCTCGAATCTCGGCATAGTCAGATTCACCAATACTGCTGCTATCACCATCATTATAAAAAGCAGTTGAGGCATTGCCTAGCACATAGAGGTCTGAGCCTTTACCACCAACCAAGATATCTTGCTCGCCAATACCTGGTTTTTTCTGATCAACATCAACACCAATCATCGTATCAGCACCGCGCTTACCGTACATTTTTTGGTTTTTCTCGCCACCGACAAGCAAGTTATCTTTTTTGTTGCCTGTAACAGTAGTGTACTTGGGCGGATTCTTAGCGCGGCCTAAATCATTCAAACTAACAGTACCCGAACGAGCAACATCAATGAGTGATTCAGATTGAACAATAGGTTGTGCGGCTCCACCAACGATGGGCTTCTCAACCACTGTGTAGTCGGCGGTTACAGTAGAAAGAGCATTACCACGTCCTTTGACCTCACTATAAGCTGTTGCCTTAATGTCATAGCGACCAACATTAATTAACTTGCCTCTAAAGTCGCCGTTCTTATCACCAAATAGTGCGTAAGGTGAGACCCCTTCAATGCGATCACCTACATTGGATTCGAACTTAATACTTTCGACATCTGAAGCCTTGTCGTTATTGGGATTTAGTCTTGCCACCACGCTGTAGTTTTCGAAATTTAGTCCATTCAAACTGATCTCTGTAGTGGTGCTCAAGTCCTCATAGCCTTCTACCACTTGATCAGTTGCTGTATCAACAAGTGCGAGGGTAAACAAAACATCGTCAGTGGGTGATGCATCCGGCGGGGTAAGGGGTGGCGTCGGCTCAGACACAGGGGGCTCCATATCCGGCTCTTGCTCTGGTTCTGGCTCTGGTTCTGGCTCTGGTTCTGGCGTTGGCTCTGGTTCTGGCGTTGGCTCTGGTTCTGGCGTTGGCTCTGGTTCTGGCTCTGGTATTTCATCCTCGACCACTGGGGCAGGTAGCGAATTGACCCCCTGTAAAAAAGCCAGCGTATCTTGAAATTCATCGCGCTTGGAATACTTAAGGGCTTCTTCTCCTACAATTGTGGCCCCAACAAATTCAAGTGGACGGGCAGATTCATGAATCAAGGGCCCAGGGAACTTTTTGGGGAAGAGGCTTCTAAGCTCGCGGCCCTCTTTTGTATTTTGAGTTTCAGCGATCAGTGTGGGGTTGATGAGCTGAAGCGGGGAATCCCCAGGCTTACGGCTTCGACTGCTAGATTGCACCATAACGCGTGCCTCAGCCAAGATAGGATCTTCAATCTTGACCGTTCTGCTGGGACCCACTTGAATAGCCATATTCCCGACTTTCCAAGCTGTAAAGTCTTTAATAGCAGCATTGTCTGGCCGGTTTTGGACACGCTCACCCAACTCGAGGGCATTTCCAGTCCAATTAAATCGATAGGCTAAATTACTAGAGGCATACGGGTCAAACATAATAGTATGTGCCGTATTACCTTCAAATTGCCGAATCGGCTTGTCTGAAAGAGGGCTGTTTTTCTTAACAGCGGTTCCAGAACCGTTATCTGGAGCAACAAACCAAAACCCCTGGCCGCTGACAACGCCGGCTGCATGGTTGCCGACAAAAGCATTGTCAGGATTCGTAATCCAAAATGCTGAGGCACGCTCTTTACGGTTGAATTTAGGATTGTCAACGCGAAACTTTTGCTCGGTTGAACGGGGCAACATTGCGAGATTGTTCACAAACTGATTGCCTGTCTCAACCCCGTCCTCTAGGTAATAACTATGACTCATCGTTTCATAAGCCACGTTACCTTCAATCAGTAAGTTATCTGTCCTGTGAACAACTATGCCGCGCTGAAAGGTGTGATGAATAGATGAGTTTTTGACATATGAACCCTTGGCATCTCCCGTATGGTGAAAGTGCACAGGATAACGACCAATTTTGCCCGATAAGCCCAGTCCAGAAAATTCTACACCGTCAATTTTGACATCCGAACCCGCCATATACATGGTGTGTCCACCATAACCAGATCGCGTGTAATAGTCAGGATTACTTCGGCTGTTGTCGATCTTAGTTTCGCCTTCATCAGAACCAGTAATGCTGATGTTCCGCGACAGATTCGTAACCTCAGCACGCATATCCAGAACCTTGCCGTTACCGAGATTCTGTTGTTCTCCGTAGTGCTTGTGTGCCAGCGGCTTATCAAAGAATACGGTCGCCCCTTTTATATCCGTAATGACACGCTCTTCAACTTCGAAAACATCGAAATCAGTGGGCGCGATCGCAATCTGATCTCCTACATTCCATCCAGCAGGGTTGCCCGTCAGAGTGATAGAAGTATCGCCTGCATTAGCCGTTGAATCCAGCTGTGTCCAGCTATCAACATCAGCACCATGTAATGCCAGCTTTCCACCAGGTGCAACAATAATAGCCTTGTTATCAATAGCGCCATTCATATGCTGGGCATGCATCTCACCCGAATGCATACCGCCTGAGTGCCCTTCGCCCATCAGTTTAGAGAGCACAATATCATCATCGCCCGACTTGCCGGTCAGCACAATTTCGGCTTTATGCTCATGGGGGCTTCCCTCGCTTCCAGCCCTCATTTCGCCAAAAACAACAATGTTATCTGCAGTGAGCTTAACGTCCTGCTGACCAAATATTAAATTGCCATGAACCACCAAATTTCCGAGTTCTGGAGTAGTAGTATCAAGCAATACAGATACGCCGTCCGGAATAACAACGTCCTCGCCAGCCTTTGGTGTTCTCCCCAGCCATTCAGATGCTTGAGACCATAAGACCATGCCTCCCATCTTCTGGGACATCGCCTGGTGAGATCCATGTCCCATCTGCATTGAATTACTACTATCATTCATTATTGGAAATTCCTCTATAAGGTTTAATTTGGAACAGCGCGATATGAGTGCGCACTAGCATGCATTGCCGCAACCACTACTGGCAACGCTGAAAGCAGGAACCTAAAACTGGCACAAGTGTCTAGGCACTTGCGTATATCCACTCGCGACAAGTAGAAACACACTGAACATTCAGAGTGAAGTGCTTTGAAATCTATTAAAGTAATCTTGCGCGTTTATCCACGTTTAACTTGTTGAAAGGCCGTGACATAAAGTCATCGAACCTCCCAACAAGTCAAAAATTGATTAAATCAGGTACAGCCCAGGTTTCTTTGTGCTCTGCATTGAATCGGCCAGCCATGCGAAGAACCACTCAGGCGATCACATCAACTTAATGCCGTACATGGCAGAGCGGATACCTAACATCTCCTCAAGAAAGGTGACAGCTGGTAGTGTTTGCTACACTCGATAGCTATGTCTCTAACACGGGCCAATAACTCAGGAGCATAAAGGTCGAAATAAATTCTTTAGGGTTTCTTCGGTGCGTTTCTTGACAGATGCACTCAACCAGTGACGAAGATCGAGCTTGGTAGTTGCTTAAGCCCTTCACAAACTTTCTTCATCTAAACGAAAAATCAGCTTAATGTCAACTTCAAAAACTCATAGAAGCACAGGTATTATTATTCCTAATCAACGACTATATATTCATCGAGTTTTCAGATGAAAATTGATATGTTTTATATTTTATTTGTCCGGATTCTTACTTTCAAGAGAACACGTCATTAGGCTTAAAAACTGTTTTTCTTTTATTCTGGGCAAAGCCAAATACCGACTTATATGCCGACTCAACGCGTTCAGAACTCACTCTTCACTGCCCCCTAAGCCAATCATGGGCGCACCTCGTTGACACAATTTAGGCTTTGTAGAGGCTACGGATAGATAAGCTTCTTTAGATGAAGCCCTACATAGTCAAATGCATTGTTCAAGCGATCGCGCTGTCTCAGGGGACGAAATCCGCCCTTCGTCAATTAATTCAGCTGGTGTGCTAGCGATCACTTCAGTTCATCAAAGTTGAACCACTGCCGATCCGCTAATTTCTATTTTAACCGCCCCACCATTGTTCAATTGGATTGATTTCAAGGTTATAAGCAAGTTGAAAACAGAAAGCGGCAGTCTTAAATTCAGTGAGCTTTGGGAGCGTATGCACCGCAGAACGGTTTATAAAAATGACAAACCTAGTCAATCCACGAGAACTCACAGAAGAATAACTCACCGATGAGCGGTTTCACAAAACCGTAAAGCTAGAGCCCATTCGAAGCAGCAGTATTCAAACGTAATCGCGCATAGCCTCTGCTTATAAGCCTATTCCATCCTTATCTTGTCAATACTCCAGTCGTATTAATCAATGAACTGGCAATCATTTGAAGATGAATTCGGTCGTATCGCCAAGCCGAAAGGTGGCTCAAGCCTCCAAATGCACTCAACGACTACGACTAACTCCAACATCGCTCCCTTGATCAAGATGCTCCATTAAACTTTTCTCTGAGTCCAACGACAACGGCAGTAGCTGACCACCAAGGATTTTTTCCATCTTAGAAAGCGCCTGCTGTTTTAGCGGAGTCGTTTTTCGAGATAAATTATTAACAGCAAAATTGAGAACGCGTTCCTGGTCACTAAGCCCAATAAAATCGAGCACCTTTGACATTGTGTTTTCTGGTTGCTCTACTAGCTGGGCGTAGCTCAGCTCAAAACAGCTTTCTCTTGGAATCTTTTTTAAGAAGTGAACAACAGCTTCGCTACTTAACCTCCATTCCAATAATCCCTTTTCAAAATTGTTGCGACAAAGCTCTGGCAGTGATTGAACGTCCGGCCTATCCGCTGCATAGCCTACTAGCTGGTTCCACTTATAAGCATCTGTCCCGAACCATCTACCTTCTCTACTATATTTCTCAATTGAGCGGGCGACTTCTAAACCGTTTCTGTAGAGATGAATAAAGCGAGCATCAGGAAAAATATGATAGATAAAGTCCAGCCTGAAATTGTTTATGGGCAGCTTCTCAATCAGTACGGGCTTTCTTCTTTTGAGTGTTTCAAATCGAAAAGAGCGGCTGAGCTTCAAACTCTTCTTTCGTTCAGCATCTTCCGCAACAAACGCAAGTCTTCCTTGACGCGCTTCCGCAGCAGGCGTCCATATATCAGTCTCTGGATAAGCCGAGAACCAAAGCCGTCGAGGTTCGTTTAAGTAAGCGACTTTGTCGTGTTGAGATAGAACAGTACCAAAGATAGTTGTGCCTGACCTGCCACAACCGACAATAAAAACAGGACGACTAACCCCAGGGAAAGGAAACCTAGAATAAGTATCTCTCAACTTATTAAGCGCAATCTTTCTGTACCTATTTTTATTACTCATTTCTGATTATTGTTGTTTGATTCTAGCTTTTCAATTCAGGTGTTCACTGTCCAGTGCTGACACACAGGAAACGAGCACACTCCTACACAGCATTTTTGTCGGGCCACCTGTCAATCTGCACGAACGATGTGCTCTATCCAAATTGATGTAATAACGAACTCAAATAAGCGTCTTGCTGAAGGTCTAAGTTAATTGGTTTACCTGAAACTTGTTTGCACTATATATGAGCATTACAACGCTACTGAACGTACTCAAAGAATGTTCCAGAGTGCTCCAGCAGGCCTGCTTTTCGCAGCTACTGCTTGTGGTGACACTGCGGCTCAGCCCAGCTTTTAGCTCAACACAATCTAAATAATTTTACCGAGATTCTTTTCACTACCCTCACACTTTTTTTAGTTGGGTCGTCTTTAATATTATGTAGGTATTTCTACGGGCACTCATAAATCATACCTCTAATAGGTCCCAGGTTAACGCCATTGTCTTAGCCGTGATAAATAGGCTGTCCTTCTATTCATCACCGTCTTTTCCCAAAGGATATTCAAGCGAAGTGCATCAAAGAAAAGCTTAGAAGGAATCTTATCCTGCGTTCTAGCTTTTCTTACTAGAAACTCTAAAAATATGGTTTTAATTCTATGGTTAATGTACTAGGTTCTGACTTTCTTCGAATAGAAGCTGAGGATTACAAAGCTGGCACTAACGGCGTGGAGTACCTTGATACTACAGCTAACAATGCCGGTGGAGAATACCGCGGTGATGACGTGGACATCGAAATCACTGGTGATGATGGCGGTGGTTACAACATAGGCTATATAGCTGCTGATGAATACCTGACTTATGAGTTAGAAGTTACAGAAGCCAACACTTATGACATTACGCTTCGATTAGCTTCTGCCAAAACAAAAAATAAAAAAGTAAATATCACTATAGGTGCCCAGACTTTTGAGCTCACTGTCTCTGGCTCAACCGGAGGATGGCAGAGCTATCAAGACTTTACAATCACCGACGTAACGTTGAATCCAGGCGCGCAAGACATACAGGTTGCGTTCCCAGACGGCAAAGTTAACTTCAACTACATCGATATCGTCAAGCAGGGTGAACCCACTCCTGATACCACTGCACCTACCGCAACACTGCAAACCCCCTCGCTGATGCTCTTACCAGGAAGCACAGAGGCTGCTCAATTTGTGGTCGAGTACGGTGATGATGTAGCCGTCGATGTCGGCAGTTTAGACAGCCAAGATCTGGTCGTCACAGGGCCTTTTGGCGTTCAATCAATCACCTTTGTAAGTGCAGATGTCAACAGCAATGGTGCTGTTAGACAAGCCACTTACTCAATTGCTGCTCCCGCAGGTGGCTGGGACCCTACTGACTCAGGAAGCTACAGCGTCGCGGTTGTCTCTAACGAAGTCTCTGACACCAGTAGTAATGCCGTTGCAGCTGGGTCACTCGGGAATATTGCACTCGCCGTAGAAGAGCCCGCCCCAGATACAACAGCGCCTACCGCTGCTTTGCAAACAGCTTCACTCAACCTGCCAGAAAGCGGGAGCGACAATGCTGTGTTTGTCGTTGAGTATAGCGACGATACCGCTGTTGATGTCAGCAGCTTGGATAGTCAAGACCTAGTGGTCACTGGGCCAGACGGAGCTCAGGCCGTGACGTTTGTGGGTGTAGATGTGAGTAGTGATGGTGCAGTG
>JBCBPY010000006.1:0-296311 GCA_039820525.1 Cyanobacteria bacterium J06634_5 | reverse complement strand
GTGATGTTCAAACACTATCGTCGTTTGGCCTGACACCACCGTTTCTTTCATGAAGTATTAAGCCTGAGTAGTTACAAACGCTATATATAAAGGGATACAACCGTGCTCATATCCGCTAGCGCGTTTATTTTTCCTGCTCACCTTTATAAGTTCATCTATTTATATGCACTCCGTTAACCCACAAACACGGACCAACACAGACTCACAAGACCTGCATAAGATTGTTGACAAACCCGCATTCCGGCCAGATATTGAAGGGCTGCGCGCGATCGCAATTTTGCTCGTAATTGCCTACCATGCCCATGTGCCAGGCTTCAAAGGCGGCTACATTGGCGTCGATATGTTTTTTGTACTCTCGGGATATTTAATCACCTGGTTGCTAATCCACGAAGCGGAAGAAACCGGCACTATCAACCTTGTTCGCTTTTATGCAAGACGGGCAAGGCGACTGTTGCCTGCACTCTTGTTAGTGCTCGCCGTAACCATAGGTATCAGCGCAGTACTGTACGCCCCCTTTGAACAGCAAGCACTGGCCCACACCGCCCTAGCGACAGCGGCTTACCTCAGTAATGCTTACTTCGCTCAAACCGCTGTGGACTATTTGGGCACTGCGCTAGAAACCAACCCGCTTTTACATACCTGGTCATTGAGTGTTGAAGAACAGTTTTATCTAGTTTGGCCGCTGCTGGTTGCGTTTGCAGCTGGTGTGAGCAGTAGAAGAACTCGCCAACAGTCGCCCCAAAAAGTCTCTTTGAACCGAAAAAACATTCTGCTGTGGATGGGTGCGCTGACACTGGGCTCCTTCATACTGTCTGTTTATTTGACGGACGTTCGGCAGCCGCTGGCCTTTTTTCTCTCTCCCGCTAGAGCTTGGGAGTTTTCAATCGGTGCCCTGGCAATTTTGATTCCAACAGGTCGTTTCCCTTTCCAACAGCAGCTGGCGAAACAATCGCCTACGTCAAAAGATCCTCGCGCTTTTGGGACCCTGAGTGAGATCGTTGGCTGGCTAGGACTGGGCGGGATATTGACAGCCGTACTTTGGTTCGATGAAACCACACTATTTCCAGGGACTGCGGCAGTGCTACCTGCGATCGCAACCGTCTTGGTACTTCGAGCCTGCGCCGCACGACCGGCTAGCCGGCTTAGCAAGATCTTAAGCATACGTAGCTTCCAAGAAATCGGCAGACTCTCCTATTCTTGGTACCTTTGGCACTGGCCGGTGCTAGTCTTTGCAGGCGTTATCCTAGGCGATACCCCCAGACTGCTGGTTCGAGTCGGGCTCATGGTACTGGCCTTGGCAATAGCTCAAGCCTCTTATCAATGGGTCGAAAATCCTGTCCGTCACAACCGCTTTTTAGCAGGTCAGTCCAAACGATCTATTCTTTTGGGCATTGTTATTACCACGCTGAGTATTAGCCTCTCATTAGGTTGGATACAATCAGCAAAGGCTTGGTCAGGTCACTCAGATCAGATTCAGTACCAAAATATTCGAGACCAGCTACCAGAAATATTCCACAATGGCTGCACCCAAATCGACCTGGAAAAAGAAGCTGGGAGCCTTGAAGATAACTGCGCAGTGGGCAATCCAGAAAGCTCCGTCACCACCGTACTATTAGGCGATAGCCATGCGGCCCACTGGTTTGGCTCATTGGAGGCGATCGCCCTCAACAACAATTGGCAGCTCATTCCCATCACAAAATTTGGCTGTTCCTACGTTGATAGACCTCGCGATATCAACGCCAAAGGATACGCCCACTGCGATGCTTGGCGGCAACAAGCCCTGCAAAAAATCGCAGATATTGAACCTGATATAGTCTTTGTCAGCGGCTTTGGTAGACACCCCTTCACCGCAGAGCAGTGGATTGAGGGAACACAACGCACACTCCAGGCGTTGAGCAAAACCAGCCAACAAGTCATCATCCTTCGAGACGTTCCCTACCCAGGATTTGATGTGCCCAGCTGTCAGGCAAGGCAAGCGTGGCAGCCTCGGTGGATAAGCCAATGGATGGGCCAAGGCGCTAGCGAATCCTCCTGTGATATTTTGCGCAGTCAAGCACCCTCTGGCACTAGGCGCAGCGACTACGCAGCTCGAAAAGTCTGGAAAACCAAGCAGGCAGCGTATGCAGCCGAGGCAACACTGGCTAAACAGTACAAAACCGTTGGCATCATCGACGTGATTGACAACATGTGCGAAGGCGACACTTGCGCCATTAAAAATGACAAACTTGTTCCCTATATGGACGATCATCATTTGGCATTAGACTTCACGTCAACGCTGACGGCAAGCATACAAACACAGCTCGACGCACTCTTGAAGAATCGCATTATGCCCTGACGATGCAACATCGTGCGGCTTCTCTCCTAGCTTTCAAATCTGGGCTTTCAAATCTGGGCATGATAATAGCACTCAGCAGATTTGATGAATAAAGGTAGGAAGATAGCTCATGGTGGGGACGTTTGACACAGACAATAGCGACTTATCGGCTTGCTACCATCAGCTGCAAATTAGAACAGGTGCAACGGCTGAGGACGTTGATACGGCCTACTTTAGGCTGAGAGCCCAAGAAATTCGAGAGGGTAATCGACAAAATCTTGCATTGCTCAAGCAGGCTCGAGAACGCATCAAGGCGCATCTATCTGAGCAGATCAACGAACAGTCAGTAGAACAAGCAGTCAGGCAACCAAGGGCGATCGCATCCTCAACGTCAGAGCCCCCTCATAGGACACAGCCCGCGGGTGACTACTTCACTGGCACAGCACTTTTGATCTCAGCTTTTGCAGAGCGAGACCTAACGGCAAAAGTCAGTGTTAAAGAACAAATACTGAACATCGGCATCGGCCATACGCAACAGCTCAGCCCATCGCAAATAACCGCACGCAGCCAGCAGGTGCTAGGTGAAGTGGATCAAGCAGCCTGCGAATTGCAGGGGATTACGACCGTTCGGCTATTTGGGTTAGATGACAGTAACAAAGCACAGTGGAAAAAGTCTTTTCCGCTGCCGCAGCCGCAGCTTACCGAGGATGATGTTGACTTGTACTCATACAACAATCGCTTTAGCAATACGCTGATATTTCCGGGGCTACTGCTAATAGGTGGGCTGTTGAGTAGCGCAGAGGTTTTCAAGGCACTGCTTTTCGGGGTTCATATTTGGATACATGAGTTTGGCCATGCGACGGTCGCCTGGCTAGGCGGCTATCGGGCGACGCCCTTACCGTTTGGCTGGACGGCGGTCGGCCAGAGCCAATCTCTTTTCGTGTACTTTGGCGTTTTGACGCTGCTGGGATTGCTATTTTATACCGGGAGAAAAGAACAAAGCCGTTGGTCTATTGGGTTGGCCGTCGGGCTAGCGGTTGTGCAGTTCTGTATGACCTGGCTGCTTTCAGAAGAGACCTTTAATATGCTGCTTTCTTTTGGAGGCATTGGCGGAGAGTTTTATCTCTCTACGCTGCTGATTGTGAGCTTTTACTTTCCGCTGCCGGACTATTGGCGATGGGACTTTTTTCGCTATCCGGCGGCACTGTTTGCAAGCTTTGTGCTAACGAGTTCGGCGTGGCAGTGGCGGCAAATCGACCGTGGGCTAGAAGCGATTCCCTGGGGAAGCTTGTTTGGTGGCTCTGAGCACATTGGCGGGGATATGAATCAGCTGAGCATCGTGTATGGCTGGAGCGATCAGCGGATTATCGATACATACAACAGCATTGGGGCCGTATGTGCGATCGCAATTTTGAGTACCTATTTCTACAGCTTTATCAAACAGCGTAACTATGTGTTTCTTCATCAGCTATGGCAGCGAACACAAAAGTAGTCGCGGGGGGCTATTTAATCGGGCCGTTCAAGCAGGTTGTTCAAGCAAGCCGCTTAATCAATCAGGCCCTCTGCCCGCGCGCGAATTTCGGTTTGAATGCGGGTGTTGGTGCCGGGCTCTGGATACACTTTGAGCGCATCTTGAACGCGGGTCCAGTAGTGGCGTACCGTGCGTTCGGCAATGTTCATTTGCTCGGCGATCGCTTTGTCTTGCAGGCCTTTGGTAAACGCCAACTGAAGGAGCTGAATCCACTCAGGGCGGACTTCTAAGCCGGAGCGCATGTCCATGGGCGTGTACAAAATGCCCTTGAGCGCCCAGTCCGATTTTTCGAGCATTTCGGCAATCGGCAGGCTTTTATCAACAATGGCAAAGCCCGCCTGGTGGATGTCGATGTTGGGCTTGAGGCGGATGAGCGATCGCACATGAGAACTCTGGACCAAAATGTTCAACCCAGCGTAGGTATCCATCGCCTGCCGAAGGAGATCAATGCCTGTTTCTACCTGCGCATCGGCCTGCGCATCAGCTGGAATTTGCAAATCTGTCACGAGCAAATCCGGGCGCTGAGCTGCGAGCTGAGCAAGGGCGGCTTCAGCCGTGTTTGCCGTTTCAAAAGCGGCCTCAGGATAGGCCACAGCAAGAGCTTGTAGCGTACCAGCCAAGATGGCTTCATGATCGTCAACGACAAGAAATCTTTTAGGAGAGGAAGCGGCCATAGAGAGGATTATCGATAAAAGAGACTTATTTTTTTACAAGGGTTACGGTTCACTCGCCGCTACTTTTCACCAGCAATAGACAACAGCTGAGCACTCAAGTTGGGGGATTCTGTTTCGGCGAGGGTCTGCAACAGTGTGTTGCGGTAGGTAATGGCGGCGGGCGGCAGGGCATCTTCTATCAGCAGCGCGATCGCATCGTACCAAAAACCCGCAGCAGCGTATTGTTGGGCAGCGGCCAGCGATGTCGCCGAAGCAACGTCCAAGTTGGCAGGGGCACTCACCACTTCAAACTGGGCGATCTCTACTTTGTTGCGGGAAGGCCGCGCCGGGTCGCACTCCAAAATAATTTGCCAGCGATACAGGCCACCCACCTTCAGCGGCGTTGTCTCAGGGAGCCGGTAGGCGCTATAGCCCCGCTGACTAGGCCCCAAATCCACCTCGCTCAGCTTTACCCACTGGTCTTGGCTGTATTCGTACAGCTGAAGCGCCATGTCGTAAGCGGTGTCATCGCTCACAAACCAGGTGAGCGTCGGCTGCGTAGAAATTGTTTGGCCGACTTGCTGCTGTGGTGCGATCGCAGTGAGGCCGTTGTGGAGCAATCCCTGGCAACCTGAACGCCGTGCACCAGGAATAAAGGGACCGCGAGGGAGTCTGTTATCAGCAGGAGGGCGGTAGGCTTTGGGCGTAGGAGAAAGGATCGTTGTTTCGGCTAAAGCAGGCGCGGCTAAAGCAGGCCCGAACAGGCAAGCGCTCACTAGGGCGACGCCGCTTGCTTTTAGGCTTGATTTTATGAGTGAAAAAGAGAATGGCGCTGACATAGGATTGTTAAAGGGCATAGTTTTGTTAGCGATAGTTTTGTTAGCGATAGTTTTGTTAGCGATAGTTTTGTTAGCGATAGCGTTGTTAAAAATAGAGTCGTCAGGAATAGTATTGTTAGAGATAAAAAACAGCATAGTCACAGAGCAAGAACAGATTAGGAGGCTGGCCAACGCAGCTCGCAGCGGACACCCGTAGGCGATCGCGAACTTCGAGAGAACGAGCCTTTCAGTCGCTTAGCGAGCTGAGCCGATTGCTTGGTGCCTCGGCCACCGATCAGGATTGACGCAGAGCCATTAAAGCTAGGAGGACCAGAGCCAGGACTCATAGGGCCTTTACCATTGTCTTCTACTAAAATAATGTTCTCTCGGTCGAGCGTGACACAGGATACTTCTATGCGGGTAAGCGATTCGGCATATCTGCCCACATTGCACAGTGCCTCTTCTAAAAAGCGGCAAAGGGCTCTTTTATCTTCTAGATTGAGTGAGTCTGCCTGCATACTGTCAAACTTCACAACGTGACATTTAATCTGTTGAAAGTAAGGAAAGTCTCTGGTTAGGGTTTGCTTGTAAACCTCATACAACAGCTCGTGCAGCGGCGATTCTAGTGAGAGAATGGCCCCCGTACTCTTCAGGTGGAGCTGGTTGCTTTGAGGCTCTAGCTCCTTTTCAAGGGTGTCGTATAGCTGCCTAATTTCTTCATTGAGATGGCGCAGCCGGGGGGCAAAGTGAGTGTACTGCTCGTTTTGATCGGCTTCTCGCAGCAGCAGGGCCAGGGTTTGAAGAGGACCGTTGTGGACAGCACTGTAGGTTTGACGAATGACACGCTGGCTTTCTTCCACACGCGATCGCAGCATTTGGTCGTACAGCAGCACGCTAGGTAGCACCAAGCCATTGAGCAAGAAAGCCGCCAGCGCTGGGGCAAGGGGCAGCCACCAACCGACGATAATGGCCACATAGCTAATTAGCACCAGCAAGATCGCGTTAATTACCACCCACACCAAATGACGATAGGGCGTAGCGGCTCTCCCCACTAAAAGCACCCCCAGTGCGCCCCAAGTCAGTATCCACAGGTATTCTCCAATATCTGGCCAGGACTGAAGAAAAGGGCGGTTATCCAGCGTGGCACCTAAGAGCTGGCTCACAGAATGTGCCTGCATTTCTACGCCGTATACATCGCCTGGGTTACGATTAGTGATCGCACCAGAGCTAACAATGTCCTTATGAGAAGGCGAAATAATGCCAATTAAAACAACCCTATCTCGAATCCACTCAGGGTCTATGTTGCCGCTCATCACCTCACGCAGCGAGACTTTTTGAAAAGGCGTCGGTCCACTCTTTACATTTAGCAGCGTTTGTTGAGCATCGGCATACTCTCGGATGTAGCCACCGGTATTACGCCTAAAAGGCGGAATCTCTACGGGGCCAAAGCGCATGGCCTGCGGGTCTTTTAGACCGCTTTCTATGGTGATATTGTCCTTGAGCAAGTAGGCTTCTGCCAGGCGAATCGCCAGAGAAAAGTGATAGTTTCCCTCTTCGGTAAATCGGCCCAGCAGGCTGCGTCTGACTAGGCCGTCGGTATCTAAAGGAAAATCGACAAAGCCAATTCTCTCTGGGGGCAACGAGGGCGGGCCTGAAATATTAACGCTGAGAAATTCAACGCCAAAAACATTGGGAAGATCTTGCAGGGTTTGAACCAGGGCGGCGTGTCCAGGCTCCACGGTCAAGTCTCTAAAAATATCAATGCCGACGACGCGAGGCTGGAATTGGTCTAGCTTGCGGAGCAATAAAGAGAGGTCCTGATCGGAGATAGGGTAGCTTTCCATCGCCTGAATATCGGTTTCGTCAAGGCCGACAATGGTGACCCGTTCATCTATGGGTTCTGCGGGGCGCGATCGCAGGGCCACATCTAGCATTTTCCATTCGCTCAGCTCAAAAAAACCAAGCAGTCTCAAAAAAATAACTATCCCTGTTAGGGTCAGGCCCGGCAGCATACTCGCTCGCTGGTTACTAAAACCACGCAAACGCTGCCAGGCCGTATTCACTTTATGTAAGCGTGGGTTCGGTGCCATGCAGCTAGCTTGGTTGAGAGATCATGTTCTCGGTAATTTTGACGACGCGCCCTCCGACTAGATTTAACCATATCGCTATCTGTGTGTGGCTGTCTGGCACTTTTCTGCCAGGAAACGGGCTGAATGCAACGGTATAATCGGTCACCGGGTGGATTACTGTACAAACAGGGAATGCAAGCAACGATAGAGAACAGTCTCAACAGAGTCATCACTTAAAAATTGATATATGTCTATGCCCGTGCCTCTTTCATGGCGACGCTCCACGGTCGTCACTGGCCTTAGAATTGGCCTCAAAACTGGCCAGTATACTGGCCTCAAAACTGGACTAAAGGCGAGTCTAGCCGGTGGACTGATACTCACAGCAGGACTCATCAGCACAGAGGGCGCTTCGGCACAAACGACACCACCGGCTGATGTGACCCTGCCGCCGCGTGCGCCTGAGGCAGTAGAGCAAACCATTCCAACAACACCACCGCCGATTTCGGTGCCCGATCCTGAGCCACCCGCCATTGACCTAGAAATCCCGACGCTCCCTGAGCCTGAACCGTTAGCACCCACAGCCTTACGGTTTCGGGTCAATCGGGTGGAGGTATTGGGCAACACGGTGCTGCACGATGAGATTCGCGCGATCGCCAGCCAGCTAGAAAATCGCAACGTCACCTTTGCCGATCTCTTACAGCTACGGGCCGACATTACTCAGCTGTACATCAGCAATGGCTTCATCACCTCAGGCGCGTTTTTACCCAACAATCAGGACCTGACCAACGGCATTGTTCAAGTTCAGGTACTAGAAGGCACCTTAGAAGAGATTGAGATTGTGGGCTTGCAGCGCTTGCGGGAGCAGTATGTCCGCAGTCGCGTGCAGCTAGGAACCGGCACACCGCTGAACCAAGCACGGTTAGAAGATGCACTGCGGTTGTTGCAGTTAGATCCTTTGCTACAGACAGTCGATGCTGAGCTCATTGCGGGCACGGGCGCTGGACAAAACATTTTGATGCTGGCGCTAACAGAAGCCCCTGCATTTTCAACAACACTTTCAACAGATAACTATCGATCGCCCAGTGTGGGCACTACGCAAGGCACCCTGCAAGTGGCGCATAACAATGTGCTCGGTGGGGGCGATCGCGCCGAAGCGTCCTTAAGCCTGAGTGAAGGACTCACCCTGTACGACCTTGCCTACACCGTGCCGATAACACCTCAAGGCGGCACGGTAATCTTTAGCTACGACAACAGCAACAGCCAAATTATTGAAGACGACTTTCGAGACTTAGATATTCGCAGTAGAACAGAAACGGTATCGGTTGGCGTGCGTCAGCCCATTGTGCGATCTGCTCAAAATGAAGTGGGACTGGGCCTAGCGGTGGATTTGCGGCGCAATCGAACCTCATTGTTGGGTCGGCCTTTTTCATTTTCGGAAGGGCCCGAAGAGGGGGCCGCGAATATAACGGCTGTGAGGTTTTCCCAGGACTGGGTAAGGCGAGATACGCGGCGGGTGCTCTCTGGGCGATCGCAGTTTAGCCTAGGCATTGATGCCTTTGACGCCACGGTGAACGATACCGGCACAGACGGCACATTTTTCTCCTGGCTCGGTCAATTTCAGTGGGTAGAGCGGGCCGCACCCAGGGTTCTGTTGGTCAGCCAGGTGAATACGCAGCTCACGCCCGATTCGCTACTGCCGCTAGAGCGATTTAGCTTGGGCGGATTAGGCTCAGTGCGAGGCTATGAGGCCAACCAAATTGTTGCGGACAATGGCGTCACGGCTTCTGTAGAAGCGTTGATCTCTTTAACAGATAACCCTAATGAACTGTTGGTAACGCCATTTGTAGAAGCGGGAACAGCTTGGGATACGAAAGGTGAAAGATTAGAAGACGCTACGCTGGCGAGTGTTGGCGTCGGCATGCGATGGGCCGCAACGCCGAATTTGCAGCTGAGGGCCGATTATGGCATTCCCCTGATTGATGTCGCTGGGCGAGGCAACTCATTACAGTCGAGCGGAATCACGTTTTCTGTTGTATATGAGCCTACGCGATAACGTGCATTTTTAGCCATGAACCTCGATGAGCTTTTATTTATTGTTTTTGCTGTCTTATTCTGTTGCATTTTACTGATTCTGATTGGTGTAACATTTTTGGCCATCTTGATGGCGATTCGATATTCGATTGCATTGTGTTTTACCCCAGGAAGCGAGGGTACGGCAAAATTGCGAAAAAAATTTATACACCAAGCCGTACGGGGTACGTAGGCATGGGGTATCCCGTCTGGATTCCTCAACGCTACGACTTGCGTATCAGCATTGAGGATAAAGAGTCTGAAATATCAGTAAAATATGAGCTTTATAGCTCTGTGAAACGAGGCAATGAGGTGAACATGCTGTATTCTATTGAGCCTTTCACACAGAAAATGTATCTCTGGAAAGTTTGGAGATAGCCAAAGCTAATCGCAGCTGCGGCTCATCACAAGTCTGCCGTCCGCAAGCTGAAAAACACCCTGGGGTTCGGTGAGATTGGCTTGGGCAGCGTTATCTTGAAGGCGACGGATTTCTCCGATAGGATAGGAGGCGATCGCACCTTCTCCTGGACGGGCGGACAATCCACCCCCACCCGAAACAACAAAGCTACCGGCCTCCCCTGAACGCGCAATGCAGCTGCCAGCAATCAGAGTATTGGCATCTACTACCGTGTCAGGCAGCTCAACCAGATCATTCTGAATAAAGCTGACATCAGGTAAAGAAATCGTCCCCGAAACAACACCGCTGGCGTTGATATCAACCCGCTGATTGTTCTCCACGCCAGCTATCTCTGCGAGTGAATCAGAGGGCTGATAGTTTTCACCAAAGAACGCGGGTGCATTAATCGTGATATTGCCGCCCTGAGCCCTTTGAGAGAAGGCAAGAATATCACTATCGTCAAACGCCACAACAGAATTAGCTGCGATCGCCACATTGCCACCGTTGCCATTCTCACCGGTCGCCGCCGTCAATATATTGCTGTTGCCATTTAGCTGAACGCTGCGGGCATTGAGGGTAATATTCCCTCCCAAATTGCCCAAGGCTCCGGTTGAGAGTTGTCCCTCTGTTGCTAAAAACTGATTCACCACGTCAAAGGTAATATTGCCTGCATCTCCATCACCGGAGGAATTTGCAGAGATCTGAGCCAGATCTTCAATGACAACATCCCTCGCCGAAATTTGAATATTTCCCCCTGAGCCCTGGCCGCCCGACAGCAGCGTAGTGGCCACCCCACTCGAATCATCCGAGCGGGCATTTACCCCAGAGAACAGAGCCGTTTGACCAACAGTTACATCAATATTACCCGCATCGCCCTGGCCCAGGCTGTTCGCAATCAGCTGCCCGCCCTCTGTCAGGGTCAAATCACTGGTCGTAATGAGAATATCACCGCCGTTGCCTTGGCCACTCGCCAAAATATTACTCGCCGCGACGCTCAGCGCATTGTTATCCGCATTAATGCCATCAAAGAGCGTCTCCCCGCTTACCGTTAGAACAATATCTCCAGCATTGCCTACCCCTGCACTATTAGAGATAATTTGCCCACCGTTAACGGCTGCCAAGGCACCCGCATTAATGCGAATATCTCCACCGGTGCCCTGACTGTTTGCGGCAATGCTACTAAAGATACTGCCCTCGTCTATGAGCGTTACCCCATTGCTATTGAGCGTAATGCTCCCGGCATCGCCCACCCCTTGGGTCGCACTGTTAAGCTGCCCGCCCTCAAGCAGCTCAATGCTTTCAGCGGTGATCAAAATATTGCCACCTTGCCCGGCTGTCCCCGGTTGCAAATTGCTCGCAGCAAAAGCCCTGAGCCCAGTATCGCGATCTCTCCCCTCAAATCGGACAGTTTCTGTTGCGTTGATCACGATATCACCTGCGGTGCCTGTGCCTTGGACAACGCTAGTGATAAGCCTGGCCCCCTCTATCACCTCTAAATTTTTCGCAGAGATGCGGATGTTGCCAGCATCGCCACTGCCCGAATTTCCCACATTAGTTAAGGCCCCGCTCACGGCAAAAGGAAGCCTCGTGGTCGGATCGATGCCAACGCCATCAAAGCGGGCCGTTTCTGCGACATCAATAATAATGTCACCAGCATTACCAGACACTTGAAAAGCACTGGTACTAATAAAAGCCCCATCGCTGAAATCCAAATTATTTGCCCTAATGCGGATATTGCCGCTGTCGCCGCCGATGGTTCCTAGGGTTGCCGGAGAGCTAAACACGCCTGTTGGAGAAAAGCCGCTGTCACCCAGCGTGTTGAACCGCACGTCATTGTCTGCCGAGATAAAAACGGTACCCGCTTGTTCAGCGGAGTTGGCAAAAACGAGCGCGCCTAAAACAGTGACATCATTTTGAGACTGTAGGAATATATCTCCACCCCTACCCGTAACATTGCCAATCAGAACGCCATCTCCAATGGCCGTTCCCGTAATGTTAATATCGCCCGTAGTCGGTTCCAAATCAAATTGATTATTTAAAATAATCAAGCCATTCGGCGCATCAATGAGGAGCTTTGTGGCGTTGATATCTGCATTTGATCCATTACCGGATGAATTGCCAGACGGATTACCAGATGAAGTCGTTCCTGGTATCCCAGCTCTAATATCAATCGTCGGCTGCACAGCGCCTGCTACCTCAACCGTCGTCCCATCAGATAAAGCAATCGTCTCTTGCAGCGTATTCTCTCCGAGTGCTGTATTTTGCGCTGCGGTTGTCACAGTGGCACTGTTCACATCAACAGATCCGCCCGCCAAAATATGTAGCGAGGCTCCAGCGTAGTCATTTATAGCAACGCTACCGCCTGCGCGAATCACCGTTCCACCAGGACTATTGAGATCGCCCACGGTGCCTGCGGCGGTTTCGACCCGAAAGTTGCCGCCACTCTGATATTGGCTATCGCCATTAATCGGGTTGTTAGCGCGTAGCGTCAGATCTTCACCTGCCGATAGCTGACCGTTTAAATTGAGGCGCTCGGCGACTAACGTTAGGCCTTGCGCGGTAGAAAGGACGCCAGAATTTTCAATGGAGCCCTCTGTCGGAGCGGGCTGTAGGCCGAGGGGAACACTCACGGTGAGGGGCGAGTTGTTGTTAGGGGCGATCGCACTGAACTGAGTGCCGTCTTGGAAGGCGATCGCACCGGCAGTGGTCGCCAAAAAGGAGCCCGCGATGTCCAAACTGGCATCCTCGCCAAACACAATGCCCTTAGGATTGAGAAAGAACAAATTTGCCGGACCGTCTACGCCCAACGTGCCCAAAATATTCGACACGCTGCCGCCCGTGACCCGGCTAAAAATGTTCTCAACAGCCGCAGGATTGCTGAAGTAAACCTGTTGGTTGGCCCCCACATTAAAGTCTAAAAAGCTGTGAAATAAGTTAGTGTTCCGCAATACGCCCCCGTCGATGCGCTCAGTTGTGGCATCGACAGACTGCACTTGAGCGCTTTGGGCACCCAGCGTATCGTCAGGGGTAATACTGCTTTGGGCAAATGCTTCAGGGCTTTCAAATAAGGATATTGCGAGGCCAGAAAGCAGTAGAAGGCTAGAAACGCTACGACAATAAATCACAGATCAATAAAAGAGGGGCAAGGCTTTTTAGAACAATACACTGCCTTTCGGCAGGATTACGGTCTAGCCCTCACAGCTTCGACTCATGATCAGCCGACCATCGACCAGTTGAAAAACGCCTTGGGGTTCGGTGAGATTGGGCTGTGCGTTGGCAGTGCTGCCCTGAAGGCGGCGGATTTCTCCGATGGGGTAGGGGGCGATCGCGCCACGCCCAGGCCGATCGGGCAGGCCGCCACCACCAGAGACCACAAAGCTGCCTGACTCGCCTTGGCGGGCAATGCAGCTCCCCGCAATCAGCTGATTGGTATTCACGATGTTGTCGGGCAGTTCGGTGAGATTGTCTTGAATGAAGCTCACATCTGGGACGTCAATGTTGCCTGCGATCGCGCCATCGGCATTCACATCCACCCGGCCATTACCATCCAAAGTCAATGGATCGGTCCCAGCAGGGGCGGGCTGGTAATTTTCTCCAAAGAAAGCGGGCGTATTAAGGGTGACATCACCGCCCTTGCCATCCCGTGCAAAAGCAAGAATATCACTATCGCCAAACGCATTCACCGAATCAGCGGTGATTGTAATGTTGCCACCACCACCTTCGCCTTGTCCAACAATAGTCACAATATCGCTGTCGCCAGATAAAGAGACCTCTCCAGCCGCAATATTAATTTGGCCACCAGAAGTGTTTACACTACCCGTTTCAATCATGCCATCGTTAGCGGTTAGCTGGCCTTGGAAATTGAGAGTAACATTACCAGCATTACCAGACTCTCCAAGAGAGCGCGCCCTTAAATAGCCACCCTCACTCAGAATGAGATCATTAGCACTGATTCTAATATCTCCACCAGTGCCGATAGCACCTTCTTCTGCAAGAATTTCGCTGGATATCCCGCTAGGAATATTCGTGCCAATATCAATGTCTAACCCTCTTAAGACTACCGGGTTCTCCGCCGTTGTCCCGCTCACTTCAACCGTTTCTGCAACCGCTATCAAAATATCTCCGGCATCTCCATCAGCCAAAGTAGTCGATGAACTAATGGTCGAGCCATTGATGACCTCCAGGTTCCTAGCAGAAATAGTAATGCTTCCACCGGTCCCCCCATTACCTAAGCCTGTACCACTGAAAATTCCGCCCACAGGGACATCCAGCGGATTGAGATCGCTGAATCCATCGAGTGTCACACGCTCTTCAACATCCAGTGTGATATTACCTGCATTGCCCGCGCCAAATTCAGTGCCTGATACCAAAACAGCGCCATTGGTGACTTCAAGATTGTTGGCAGAAATATCAATGTCGCCGCCCGTGCCACCGTCTGCAAATCGAAGCGTTGTCGTAGCACCCGTGCCTGCCCCGTTAAATCTGGCAGTTTCTAAAACATCAATCGAAATGTTACCGGAGCGACCACCGTCAATGCCACCGTCGAGCCCACTCACCGTATTGATTTGAAATCCATTATCGACCTCTAGCGTCCTCGCTGAAATATTAATATCACCGCCACGGCTAGTTTCGCCATTGATTGAAGCACTTAACAAACCATTGAGAACAATCTGATCAGTGGCCCTAGCGATTCTACCGCCACTTAACAGAACAGACTCTTGCGCATCAATCGTGATGCTGCCTGCATTGTTATCACTACCAATACTAAAGGCCAATATTGCAGATCCATCTAAAACTTCTACAGTATTAGCCGTGACGCTAATGTTGCCAGCACTGCCACCTTTGATCGTGCTGCTAGAAATAAAACTAGCAACGTTTCTATTATCGATGTCATCAAACCCTATCCCCGAGAATCGGAGCGTGTCTTCCACATCAAGTGTGATATCCCCTGCATCTCCTGTACCCCAAAAGGTATCTGCACTGAAGAGAACACCGTTTAATAGTTCTAAATTTGCCGCCGAGATGCGAATATTTCCAGCACGTCCTTCAATCACATCAATGCTTTCAATAACATTTAATCGTTCTATGATGCCTTCTTCAGGCAAGCTCAACAGCGCTGCTAGTTCTTGCGAGCCTTCCAACCCATCTAGATTAACCACACCGCTAGCAGCACCGCCAGGAACAAAATTTCCATCACGATCAAGACTATCGAAGCGAACAGTTTCTTGCGCTAATACGGTAATATCACCTGCTTCGCCAGCGGCAGCGGTTGCTAGACCACTGGCAACCACAGAAACATCCCCCCTAGAATCTATGAAAATATCGCCACGGCTGTCGCCAAATTCGTTGCTGACATCTATCCCTAGCTCATACTCACCCTCCCCATTGATTAAGATATTTCCCGCTGTGTTTTCTGAATTGGGTCTATATTGATTGGTCAGTAGAACTAAGCCATTTGAAGCCTCTCCCGGCTGATAATCAACAACAGCATCTCCTATAGTGATATCAGCATTCAGCGCCGCAAAAGTATCAGGCCCATTATTACTAAACGTATCCGTACTAGCATTACCCGTTAAAACATCAATCGGTGGCGTGCCCAATACAGCCGGGTCAACCCCCGCACGCACATCTAGCGTGGGCCTAGCGGCACCATCAATCTCCACAACGGTGCCATCCGATAGCGTCACCGTTTCCTGTAAGAAATCGACACCCACCGCCCCCTGCTCTACACCGGTAATCGTAGCGGTCTCAATTTCAACAGATCCCCCCGCTAAGATGTGCAGAGAGGTGCCTTCGTACTCACCAATCACAACATTTCCAGCCGAGCGAATGATGGGGTCATAAGGGCTGTATAAGTCTCCAATAGTGCCATCTAAATTTTCGCTGCGGAAGCTGCCACCGCTCCAATAGTGCGCATCGCCACCGACTGGATTGGCGGAACGGAGCGTCATATCACCACCCCCTGAAAACAGCCCGCTCTGTGAGTTGTTGAGCGCAAAAATATCGACACTTTCATCGCCCTGGACCAAAAGCTGCTCTCCAGCAGCAGCAACAAAGGCAAGCTCTGCGGTGTCCCTAATTTTGAGCGTATCGGTGGCCTGTAGGGTTAGGTTTTCACCAGCTTGGATTTGGCCTTGCAGGTCAAGATTGTCAGCAGCCAGGGTCAAATCTTGTCCGCTGGTGAGCGAGGCCGTATTTTCTATTGTTGCAGCAGTTGCATTCGTACCGTACTGTAGCCCCAGCGGAACACCAATCGAGAGAACAGAAGTGCTAGCGGCATTATTAGTACTGAAGATATCGCCCCCCGAAAAGCGCACGCCTTCAGCAGTGGTGGCCAGAAAAGAGCCTTCTACATCTAGGCTAGCTTCTGGGCCAAACATAATGCCGTTAGGATTCAGAAAGAACAGATTTGCCGGGCCTTCTACGCCTAATGTGCCGAAAATATCGGAGGGATTGCCACCGGTAACGCGGCTTAGAATGTTGTCTATACCGGTGGGATTGTTGAAATAAACCTGTAACCCTTCACCCACGTTAAAGTCTTGAAAGCTGTGGAATAAGTTGGCGTCTCTAATCGCACCGCCTTCGATCAGGTCTGTGGTGGCATCGCGGGGGATGACCTGGGAGCTTTCTGCACCCAGCGTGGCGTCAGGAACAATGACGTTTTGCGCTAGCGCTGAGCTGGCGATCGTTAAGGAAGCTGTTGGAACAACCAGGGAAGCGGTTAAGACCCGTAAACTGTAGGTTTTTGACACAGGTGTTGACTCTCTAAAAAGGGGCTGTATTTAAGGGGGCTGTAAGTGGGGTAGATAAAAACCGTGGGTTCTTTCTTTTGGATCTGTCTTTTGGAACTATTGCCAGTTACCAACAACAATCAGCGGTGACCAGCCGCTGGGGCGAGCCCCTGATTGAATCATCTCGATTTGGGCAGCTTGTAGGGCTTTGGCTTTACCCATTTGACCATTGACAAGATTCTCGTAGAACTGGCCCGAGATCTGCGCAGTGACCGCGTCGTTGACGGCCCATAGGGAGGCGATCGCACTTTTGGCCCCGGCCCGAATCACCACGCCGCCAATCCCCAGCGCCGCTCGATCATCACCAATCGCCGTTTCACAAGCCGTGAGCGCCAGCAGCTCAATGGGCTCATCATTGGCAGACACGCTGCGGATCAGCCGGTCCATTTCACCAAACGTGAGCTTTTCACTTTGCCCAGTGACCAAAAAAGTATCTTCAGGGTCCACGCCAAACTGGGCATGGGTCGCCATGTGCAGCACAGAATACGCATTCTCGCCCAGCGCCTGAGTTAGGCTCTGCTCAGTAAACGCCTGATTGCGCAGCACCGTCGTGCCAGCAACCACCGTTTGAATCGCGCTAATTTCCTGATCGACATATTGCAGCTCGTCGTAGCTAGTCTCGCCGACGGTGGCAGGTTCAGTCAGGCCCATAATCAGCATATTTATTCGCGACCGATTGAGCTGACTGCTCGCCGTCAGCGACAGCGTTGGCACCGTGGCCGTGGCATAGCGCTCTACCAAAAATTGCTCACCATCGTGGAGCGCAGACATCGGAATACTGCGCACAATGCCATCGCTCACAAACACTAAGGTGTCGATTTGTTCGCTCGCCAGCTGGCTGTCAAAAGGGCGAATGAGCCAGTCGTAAATTTTCTCGGCGCGCCCTGTGTCAAACTCGGTCGGGTCGTAATAGTCTTCCAGCTGGCGGCGAAACGCATTCACGTCTTTACGAATGGTTTGGGCGGTTTCTGAAATCCAAGCAATTTGGCGATCGCCACTGGGAAAGCTCCCAATCACCGCCGTGCGATCATCAAACGTAATCGAAGTAATCACCGCTGTGCCACTGTTCTCCCCAGTGAGCCCTCGCTGGGTTTCAGCAAAAGGAACAATCTCGCAGTCGCTGCCAAAGTAGTTTTGCAATTCGGCCAGCTTGAGCGATTCTAGCGTCGTAATCGCCGCTCCTAAAGTCACCTCAGGCGGCAGCGGTGCGGCCTGTTTTGCCCGAGGAGGGCCTACTTCGGCAAGCTGAAGCGCCATCAGCTCGCGATAAACCGGCTCAACCGTATCGCGAAAGTCGAACTGAAGCTCGCGATCGCTCACCAGTAGCTCATTGCGAATGGTCTCTAGCGTATCCACCGCCTGCTGGTACGCCGCTTTTGCACCGTCTATTTGATTTTGGCGGTGCAAAAGCCGCCCGGTTTGCCACTGCCACAAGTACAGGCTGTCACGCCCTTGCAGCTGCTGATCGGCAGCGACTTCAGCCTGCTGGGTCAGCGCCCCGGCCCTAGCCAAATCCCCCTGACATTCGTACCAATGGCCCAGCGTACCGAGTGCAAAAGATTCTCCCCGGCTGTCTTGTAATCGCTGCGCCTGCTCAATCGCGTTGGTCAACAGCGCCTGGGCTTGAGGATTGCCCCCACCGCTAAAGCATTGAGAAAACAGCGTGTGGGCATCGGTTTTGTTGTCAAACTGGATCAGGTTTGCCAGGGTAAGGGTGCCATTGACCTTTTCGTGGCTCGCAGAAACTTGTGGTAATAGAGACTGCGCCGCTTGCTGCGCTGAGGCCGCACGGTCCGGCTCATCTAACCGGCGATAGAGTGGAATTAGGCTGAGCTGCACCCGCCACTGACTATCCACATCGCCTTGCTGCTGCGCTAAGGTCAGGCTCTCTTCAAAAGATTGCTGCGCAGCCCGGTCAAACTCAATGGCTTTTGCCTGTAGCAAAGCAGCGTTGCGGTCATCTTCAACAGCGGTGGCAAAGTCTATGCGGCGGTATTGGGCCTGGGCTTTGCGGGTGTACACCGTGCCTAGGCTGTAGAGTGCGGCGCTTTGATAAGCAGACGGATAGCCAGACTGGTCAAGACTTTTTGAAACGGTAAGACTTTGGTTTAAAGCTGCGATCGCACTTTCATAATCTCGCTGAAGCCGCAGGGCCTCGCCAAAGCTGCCCAATGCCGCCGCGCTGCCTACCGTGTCATTAGTCGCCTGAGCAAGGGCAATGGCGCTTCTGTCCTGACAGCTGGCCACCGCATGAGCCCCGCACAACAGCGCGATCGCCCTACGATACTGCCCTAACTGGGCATAGGTTTGAGCCTGCTCACTCATCAGCCGTCCTAGCTGCATCGGCTCGCCCATCGCCTCAGCCATTTCCACGGCCTGGCTCCAGTAGGTCAGCGCAGTTGAGCCTTGGCCGAGGCGTCTGTGAAGCCGGGCAAGATTTTCGAGTAGCGTCGCCCGATCGGCACTAGGGGCCTCAGGCGACAGCTGGGCCAAGGCGGTTTCCCACTGTGCGATCGCCGCAGCAAAGTCCCCAGCTTCGTACAGTGTCACACCTTCATTCGCTAGGCTTTGCACCGTATTCGGGACCGTATTCTGGGCCGTGTTCTGCACCATATTTTGGGCCTTGCCCACTTGCCCTGACAGGCTAGGCCCCACCACACACAGCAAAAAAGCGCAAAAAAATACGATCACCCACCGAAAGCGGCGTTGAAACCAGCGAAAATAAGACGCCATAAAATATCTAAAATATGTTTGAAAGCTTTGCTATTCGCTTACGAAATAGATGCTTACACCCCTTAAACCGTGACTATCTGCGCTAGCCACGGTTTTCATACTACCGCCTCATCAGCAATAACACTGAGTATCTAAGCAATATCAAACGAGACGACAAAATCGTTATAGTCCTTATCACCCAGCCCAGGCATGTCCTCAAAGCCAAAGGTATTGTTGCCCAGCATTTTCACACGGTCGTTGTTGTTTCTATTCGCCGCGCCATGGCTAAAGTAAATATCCTCCGACATCAAATCAGCGCTATTAGCAATCAAGAAAGTACCTAAAAACTTCGTGTCCTCAACCGTGGTCGAAAAGGTCTTTACCTGATCGTTTTCACCCGTTAGCATCGTGTCCAACTTTCTGGCCATGGCCGCTTCCTTATAGCCTGCCTCACCGGGGCGCACCCGCGTGCCCAAAATCGGATCGAGCACAATGACACCATCGGCAGTATCGGTTTTGTACAGGCCCACCGTGTTGTTGTAGGCCGCATCACGATACACATCGAAAGAGATTTTAGTCGTTTTTTGCTGCTGGCTCAGGTCAATCGTAGCCGCGTCATCTAGCAGAAAATTAGTCTTCGCGGACTGGGTCGCGGGCTCAAAAGAGAGCTGGGTACCCCCGTCAAAATCCAACGACACTTGCCCACCGTCCAAAACCTTAGGCGTTGCAGAATTCGCCTGCTTGCCTTCCTCGGCCAAATCAAATTGAAGGAACTTCCCTGCGGAAATCTCATCCTTATCGAGCGTAAAGGAAGGGTCATAATCATTTGGCAGCTTACCGCCTTCCAACACAGAAAAACTAGCAATTTGTTTCTTGTTTGTGCCCTCCACATCATCAGCGCTAAATACACTCAGTTCGCCCAAGCCAGAAAGCCCAACCTGATCGACATTGAGCATTATCGTGTTGCCACCCCCCAACGATGGAACTTCTACAAAAGTCGGTAGAGCCTCAGGCGTAGGGCTGGGGATTGAGCCTGGGTTATCCTTATTGCCAGGGTTCGAGGCCGAATCAAACGAGTATCCAAGGTCTTTGAAGATACCTTTTTCCACATCACTAAGCGATCGCGCACTCAGGCCCGGCGGCGTGGTTGCAGCCATCAACAGCTTAGAAAGCGCAGGGTTGTCGTCATCCACATGACTAGGCGAGGAGAGTTTTGCACTCGGGGTATAGAGTCCAACGCCTCGCCCACCATTGGCTGCTTTGGCATTGGGTCCAGAGAAAAACAATCCCTTGCCCTCTTGACTGCTGCCACCGTTTTTCAGCGCATTGAACTTTAAAAAGTCCAAAGAGTTATCGCTGTTAAAAACAGAATTACCTTTACTGTCTGTTAAATACTGATCAAAAGCGCCCCAAGCGCCCGGCTGTGTGAAAACCGTACCGTAGGGATCTAAAGAACCGGCTTCAGAAAGGAATCCAAGCGTATGGTTTAGTTCGTGATAAACGGTGGAGTAAAAGTCAAATTCATTTTCAGCAGCGTTAGGCGTTTCGTTAAAATCCAGCTCCCAGTTTTTTCCCCAGTTCACCTTAACTCTGGCGTCTGTTTTTCCACCATTGAGGTCTTTACCAGTGAGCACCTTGTTACGAGCCACGCCGATATCACCAAACCCAGACGCGGGCTTTGGACCGATGGCGTACTGCGCTGACATTAACCTGTTGGAAAATGGGACGGACTCAGATTCTACAGTTAAGTCAATAGTGGCATCGTTGGCAAACTGAGTGCCCCACTGCTTAGCCGCTAGCTTAAAAGCATCCTGCTGAGCCTTGCTCGGCGTAAAGCCTTTGTCGTTAGTTGCAAACTTAAGATTAAAGTTAATCATGACGAATAGCGAATGGCGGGAGACACGCCACATAGAAGGACGACACCTGTGCTTTTGCATTGGGAATGCTCAGGTGTTGTGACTATAGTGCCGAGCCAAGGCAGACAAAAAAAGAGAGAAAAATTCCAGAAGCTAGGCTGGAAAAGGTGACAAAGGTGGCCGAAAAGTGCCAGCAGGTCATAGCCCAAAATAATGCAGGCCATCAGCACTGATGGCCTGCACGGAGCAGATCTCTTTTATAGCGGTAGCTGGCATTAGAAGCACAGCAGAACAGACGTTAGAGGCGTTTGTGTTTAGCGTACATACATAATTGTCGGTGAGTCACGCAGCTAGGATATTAGGACTTAGAGATTACTCAATAGAATCTCTTTCAGCGGTGAGGCCTGTAGCCGCTTCTAGTTGCTGACGCAGTTCTCGTCCTTCACCTCTGCCCAAGACGAACAAAAATTGCTGAGGAGAGGACGCTGCGGCAGTCATCGCTGTGGCCTCAGGCGCAGATACAGCTAGGTTAGACTCTTCTGATACAGCACTCACCGTTTCACTAGGAGCACCAGCTGTCGCTGCCATTAATTCTGTTTCACGACCATCTTCACCAATCCCTCCATCTACGGCTTCAACAACACCTTCACCGAGGCCAATCACTTCCTCAGTCTCAACCGTTGCTGAAACATATCGAACATTAAAGCTGGCCGTTTTATCTTTTACAAATAAACCAGGGAGCCCTAACAACACCACAGCACCCACATTGATACGAGAATCTTCAGAGTACTCAAAAGACTCCATCGCCGACAGGGGAAAGCTCATTTCAGAACTGCCTCGCTGGTTGCCGAGGGCCGTGATGGGCTCTCCATATTCGATATACGCCGTTAACGTATCCTCACCCAGCAACACCTTACACCCTGCAGCCTCATCAGCCCCACTCAACAAGCACTTAGCCGCTTCGCCCCCGCGATTATCCAATGGGATAGGCACCTCATAGCCTTCGCACTGGGAATTGTGTGGGAAGCTAGAACACAGCTGGAACAGGTCATCATCCAGCGCCAGTGCTGGAGCGGCCCCAAAGCTGACGGTGGTGAGAGCGACCTGAGTTGCGATCGCAGCCAAAATATTAAACCGTTGACGAATAGGCATCATAATCATTCTCTAAATTTAGGGGGCTAGTTTTCTATTTTTTTGCGCTGTGAATACACCCGTGCGTTGTCAGCACTCACGCTTCCTAAGCAATCTCAAAGGCAACGACAAAGTCGTTATAGTCCTTATCACCCAGTCCAGGTAAGTCCTCAAAGCCAAAGGTATTGTTGCCCAGCATTTTCACATGGTCATTGCTGTTTTTATTGGCCGCGCCATGGCTGAAGTAAATATCCTCCGACATCAAGTCAGCGCTGTTAGCAATTAAAAAGGTGCCTAAAAACTGAGCATCCTCAACCGTAGTAGAAAAGGTCTTTACCTGATTGTTCTCACCGGTTAGCATCGTGTCTAACCTTCTAGCGATCGCCGCTTCCTTATAGCCTGCCTCACCGGGGCTCACCCGAGTGCCCAAAATCGGATCGAGCACAATCGCACCCTCGGCAGTATCGGTTTTGTACAGCCCTACCGTGCTGTTGTAAGCCGCATCACGATACACCTCAAAAGAGAGTGTTGTGGGTTTGTTTTTCTGCCGACTTAGATCAAGAGTCGCGGCATCGTCTAACAGTAAATTGGTCTTTTCAGATTGGGTCGTTGGCGAAAAAGAGAACTTCGTACCACCATCAAAATCCAACGACACTTTACCATCATTCAAAACCTTAGGCGTTGCAGAAACGCTCTTCTGGCCTTTCTGGGCCAGTTCAAACTGAAGAAACTTACCCTCAGAGATTTCACCTTTATCAATTGTAAAAGCAGGTGTGTACTCATCTGGCAACTTATCACCGCCTAAAACAGAAAGGCTAGCGATCTGTTGTTTGTTTTCACCTGTTTCAGTATCAGCGCTAAATACGGTCAGCTCGCCTAACCCAGAGAGCCCCACTTCATCGACAGTCAACATCAGCGTGTTGCCATTGCCCAAAGCCGGAATCTCGATGAAAGAGGAAGGCTCAGACTCGGGCGTAGGAGCAAAATCTACTGGGGTTTCTACAGGTTTCCCACTCGGGGGAAGATTAGTCGGTGGTTCTACAGGTGGCTTCTCAACCGGAGGATTTCCTACAGGCTCAGTGGGGATATTCCCCGGCAATGTACTTGCTGAAATGTCCAGATCATACTTGCCTCCAAAGTCATAAAATTGATCTGGCTCTACCACTGCAAAATAGGTACCTGCTGCGCCGTCATAGGTGACCCCTTGATCTCCGTTATCGGGCCTGTTGGCTATAGCGAGCTGTTCATCTTCTGCATCTGCAACGCCATTACCATTGCTATCAGAAAGCAAGGTAAGGGCGATTTGGATATCCAAAAGAGCAGCACTCGAGTTATTGAGGAACAGATCGATCTTGCTATTGGTGTTCGTGCTGAACTTATAGACATCAATAAAATCGTCAGTAAAGCTGCTAACAAACTCGGTCTGACTAACAGATTGACTGGTCAAATCACCTAAATCGAAAGTAGCCATTAAGACCGTCCTTGTGACTGTTATCGACACAAAATATGTGTTGAAGGTATAGTCCCAAAAACGGGAAAACAAAAAAAGAGAGAAAATGATCAGAAAAAAGGCAGAATCCAGACAGATACCTGGCCGAAAAGTGCCAGCCTGAACTGATTAATTGTTCGAGCTCACTGTTTAAGCTCACTGTTTGAGTGTCGTTAAACGCCCAAAGCTACTCATACCCCAGCGCGCAGCCATCCTTTCGCGGGTCAGAACCACCGATCAAACCACTGTTTTCACCTATCCAAATCGCCTGGCCGCCGCCGTGGGGTAGCACCGCTGGCACAACCTTATGGCCAAGGGTCTTTAAACTCTCTTTTATCTGAGCAGGCACACCGCGCTCTACCTGACAAACCTTGCCATCGTGAAAAACTCTCGGAAAATCTAGCGCGGCCTGCACGTCCATCCGGTAGTCCAACAGATTCGTGAGGAAATGGGCGTGGCCAGTGGGCTGGTATTGACCGCCCATGACGCCGAAAGGCATGACCACACGGCCCGCCTTCATCAGCATGCCAGGGATGATGGTGTGAAGCGGGCGCTTGTGGGGTGCGATCGCATTCCGATGTCCCTCTTCCAACACAAACCCCGCCCCCCGGTTCTGCAACACAACCCCCGTCTTCGGGCTCACCAAGCCGCTGCCAAACCCATGAAAAACAGAATTAATAAAGCTCACCGCATTGCCCTCATCGTCCACCACACACAGATACACCGTATCTGGATGGGTGGGAAAGTCCGAATCAGCGAGGGGCGGCATGGTTTTATCAAGGCTGATTTTGGCCCGGAGCTGGGCAGCGTAGTCTTCAGAGAGCAGGGTTTCGAGTGGAATGTCCGCCTGGGCCGGGTCGGCCACGTAGCGATCGCGCACCCAGTAAGCCAGCCTTGCCGCCTCACACTCCAAATGCAGCCGCTGCGCGCTCATCGGCGCATAGTCAGTGAGATCGAATCCCGAGAGAATATTCAGCATCATCAGCGCCGTTAGGCCCTGACCATTCGGCGGGCACTCCACGACGTCATAGCCCCGGTACTGGGTAGAAATTGGCGTGACGTATTCTGCTTGGGGTGCCGCAAAATCTTCCAGGGTGTGCAGCCCGCCAAGCGATTGCAAATACGTGACCATATCTTCCGCCACAGGGCCTGTGTAAAAGCCCGCTCGCCCCTGCGCAGCAATCGTTTGTAGCGTACGGCCTAGTTCTGGCTGACGATGGCGAGCGCCCGCTTTAGGCGCTTCCCCGTTGATCAACAACATCCGCGTTGCCGGTTCTGTTGCTTTTAGCTTTTTAGCCAGCTGCGCCCAGTCATAGGCCACCCGTGGATGCACCGTGTAGCCCTCTTCGGCAAGGCGAATGGCCGGAGCCAACAGGTCAGCAAAGTCTTTGCGACCATAGTCATGATGGAGCTGACACCAAGCATCTACCGCCCCCGGCACTGTGACTGAATGAGGACTTTGCAGAGAGATTTGTTTCATCCCCTGCTCTAAAAACCAGCTCAGGTGCGCGCCCGCTGGCGCTTTGCCAGAGCCATTGAGCGCAACGACTTTACCCTGCCCCGCTGGCGCATAGAGGACAAAACAATCACCGCCAATGCCCGTGGCCTGGGGTTCTACTACGCAGAGCACAGCTGAAGCTGCGATCGCAGCATCCACCGCATTCCCACCACCCCTCAAAACATCCACAGCCGTCAGCGTCGCTAAAGAATGGGACGTCGCCGCCATCCCTTTTTGGCCGTAGGCAGGGGAGCGACCAGGAAGATGAAAATCTCGCATGGGGAAATTACAGAAGTTACCAGGGGTTCCCTACCATCGTAAAGGCTGACCAGAAAAAAGGATGCTCCAATGTCGCATCACGGGGTAAATCCCACTCATCGGGCAAGTCTACTTCACCTGCGCTTGTGATCAGGTTGCCATTTTCAATGCGAGTCTCTTTTTTCAACAGAGACAGCTGTGCCCGTCTGAGGGCCTCAAACCGAAGCGGCGTAGACTCTAGCTGAGCGTAAAATTCACTCATCAGCGCTAGGGTGCCAATATCTGACACTTGCCACAGGCTACCCACGGTCGCATCTACCCCTGCGGCGGCGGCGAGCCCAGCAAAGCCCAACTCAGCATTGTGACTACTCATCGCCGTATCACAAGCACTTAAAATCAACAGTTCCAAGTTGGACGATTGCCAGTCTAAATCGCTAAACTCGCGCATGCTCAAAGGACCATCCCACAGGTGAATGGCTGAGCTATCGGGGGAGTGCGTATCGAAGGTGGCGTGGGTGGCTAGGTGCAAAATGCCGGGCTGCTCTAGGGCCTGAACAGAGGCGATCGCCTCTGAAGTTGTATTTTCATTCAGCCGCGTTTGTGAGACGGGAACCGTACTTTTCACCACGTCTAGCTCAATCGGGACTGCCGGTAGCGGCTGCTCTACTTCAAACTCCGAGACTCCCATCGCCACAGTAGAACGACGAACAGAAACGGGGAAATCAGCTTGCATTAGGCTGACGCTAGGCACTACCGAAATCCCATAACGCTCTAGAGAAAACCCGTTGTAATCTCTCATAACTGTCACGGGCGCGGTCCGCAAGCCTTCATCTAGGGCATACATCAGGTTTTGAATACCCTGGGCCGCGAGATCTGCTTCTAAAGGTTCCAGCAACCACTGATACAGCTGCTGCGAAAGCGGTTGATAGCTAAAATTGTCTTCTGGATCAGCCGTTGTGCTACGGAGCATTCTCACTTGCCTTTCGGCCTCTCGGCGGGTGACCGGCAGTTCATAGCGTACCAGTTCGCCCTCTGGCAGCACCACAGATAAGTGCAACCGGTCATCACCAGAAGGCTCAGAGTTAACTTGAAGAACGCTAGATGCCTCTGCTTGAGCATCCTCTTCCGGCACAAACGCGGCGTAAATCACCGCAGAATTCACCTCATATTCTGCTTGAGCACGGCGCAAAATCGCTTGCACACTATCAAAAGAGAGGTCTTGGCCTTGAGAGAGATCCCAGTAGTCTTCAAAGCCTTGGCCGAAGCTTTGCTCTAATCGACGCACAGAGGCATTGTCACTGAGCCCCTCAGACGCTCGATTGCCTAACAGCTCATCAGAACTCTCTTCAGGCTCCATCAGCAAGGTAGGCTCCGGAACAGAAAATGTCGTTTGCTCAACCGACTCAACCGACTCGACCGACTCGACCGACTCGACCGACTCAGACGGATTAGGCAGAATTTCTGAAGCATCCAGCTCAACTGCACCGATATCAACCGCACGCCCTGTGACACGAGCGAGTCCTCGCTGATCAGTCACACTCAGTCCATCTGCACGGCCCGAATTGATCGCAACACTATCCGATAGTAAAAGGTGGGTTCGCGTCGGGCCGCCGTTATCAGCTAAAGGCGCCAAACGGGGGTCAATGGGGTTGGCGGCTGTACCAACAAAAAGACTATTGGTAAAACCAGAAGAGTCCTCTGCACTGCCAATTAAATTGTTGCCCTGGTCTGCAAAGTGACCACTCACATCTGGGCCTGTCACACCGACATTGCCAGCCACAATGGTATTGAGCACGCGGGTAGTTTGAGCTGAGTCTGACAAAATACCGCCGCCTTGGCTCGCTTCATTCTCAGAAACAGTACTGTTACGCACGGTGAGACTAGCCGTCGCGCCGGTATTTCTAATCCCACCCCCCTTGTTAGTCGCGACATTGTTGCTAATCGTTGTGTTGGTCAGCTCAGCGACGCTACGGTTGGAAAGGCCACCACCCGCCACCGCTCGATTGGCCTCCAGGGTGCTGTTGGTCAGTTGTAAGTTGGCAGTCCCCTCAATTAGGATGCCACCACCGGATTGGGCAACATTTTCGACCATCTCAGTATCTGAGATCGCAATATCTCGTTCAGCATAAAGGCCACCCCCCTCAGCCGTTGCCTGATTAGCCCGAAAGAGACTCTCAGAGACCGCAGCCGTACCGCCCAACCCCTGGTAAAGGCCACCGCCATTAGCCGCTTCATTGTTAATAAAACGACTGTTGTCAACGACAGCTTTATCACCACCAGGAATATCTGCCCCAAAGTGGTTGCTATAGAGCCCACCGCCATTTTGAGCAGCAAGATTATTCTCAAAGTTACTGTTCTCAATCACCGCACGGCTGGCTTCAAGAGTAGCCACCCCACCGCCATCATCGCCCGCACGATTGCCTTGGAAAAGAACACCATTGGCCATCACACTAGCAGAGCCATGGCTGGCGATCGCGCCCCCATCTTGCCCGGCAGTATTGGACTCAAAGCGGGTGGTCCCTGTCGTCGCTAGGCCATTGGCGTCAATGGATAGCACACCCGTCACCGTTGCGCTGGCCTGATCGCTTACTAACAAACCACCACCATAGCCATTGACCGCGCGGTTGTTTCTAACAATCGTATCGTTCAGGGCCAGGGAAGCATTTCCTGCAACAACAATCCCACCGCCATTATCAGCTTCGTTATCTTCAAAAATACTCTCGGTTACGGTATTATCTCCAGTGGAATAAAGTCCACCGCCTGCGATCGCCCGATTATCCACCAGCGTACTACCGCTCAACGCCAACGATGCATCGCCAGAACCATACAAACCGCCCCCATTGGCAGTCGCACGGTTCGCTCGCAGCAAACTCTCATTGACCCTCGCCTGCCCAGGCCTCTCGCCTAAAAACACACCGCCACCATTATTTCCAGCCTGATTTTCAAGCAAGCGGCTGCGGGTCAAGGTAACCGTATTCGTTTCCGCAGGCAAATTTTGTACCGAGTTATTGCGATAAATACCGCCCCCATTGTCGGCAGCTTGGTTACGCTCAAAATTGCTATTGTCAATCACAACCTCAGCGACACTGGTGACCGCTAGACCACCGCCATCATCGCCAGCATCATTGGCTCGGAACAAAACGCCGTCCACCGTTAAGCGGCTATTGCCACCGGCCTCAATGCCCCCGCCGTCACTGCCCGCAACGTTGGCTTCTATTTGAGTGGTTGCCGTCGTTACCATGCCATCAGCATCTACCGAAAGCGTACCGGTAATCTCAGCTTGAATCCTATCCCCTAAATCAACCCCGGCCCCCGTCTGGCTTGCCCGATTACCGATGATATGGACATCTGTGAGGGCCAGTGTGCCCTGGCCGCGAGCGTTAATCCCCCCACCGTGTTGCGCCTCATTGTTCTCAAATCGGCTCCCACTCACCGACGCCTCTCCAACAGAATAAAGGCCACCTCCCTCACCTAAGGCCCCATTACCGGCAATCGTCGATGAAAAAATCTCAGCCGTAACGCCATCTTGCAAACTCAGCCCGCCCCCATTGCCATCGACTTGGTTACCTCGAATATCGACAGTATTTAGGGTCAAGGTTCCGGCATCTTGAGCGATACCGCCACCATTTAGAGTGGCCCGATTGTCGGCAATGTTGACATCCTGCAGAACCACATCACCATTGTCGGCATAGACGCCCCCACCTTCGTTGCTAGCCGTATTTCGCAGAAAATCACTATCCTCTGAAACCGTCACGGCAGAACTTCTCACGCGCAAACCACCACCATCGGTTGCCTGATTATCCGCCAGGGTCGTCCCTTTCACATCCACGCGACTATTCAAAGAGACATAGAGCCCGCCGCCACCATCAACTGCGCTGTTGTTGCTAATTTGAGTATCTTCGATGAGACCACTAGCACCGCCACTAAAATAAATACCACCACCGTCGTCATCCGCAGTGTTGTTTATAAAACGACTACCCTCCCCAATAGTCGCAGAGCTCCCAGACTGAATCGCGACACCACCACCATCACTTGCAGCTGAATTACCCTCAAAAACCGTATTGCCAATAGTCGCAGAGCTACCCAACTGAATCCCAACACCACCGCCATCATCGCTGAGCGAAGCATTATCTCGAAACAAGGTATTGCCACCAAATTTGGCAACAGATCCTTTGTCCAACAAAACAGCACCGCCACCGCCCGTCGTCGCGGTGTTATCCAAAAACTCCGTGCCCAAAATAGTCAGCCTGCCGCCTAGGCGAGTATCAATCGCCCCGCCTTCAGTCGCCACATTACCCAAGAAACGACTGTTTTCAATATTGAGAATGCCGCCCAAATTCAAGAGACCACCGCCTAAGGGACTGCCGCCCCCACGGGTGAGGGTCAGATCTCGTAAGGACACATCACTGGCAGAACCCACATTAAAAATGCGATCGCCGACCGTATCTCTGAGCGTCGTCGAATCAACGCCTATGCCCTCAATCTCGATCTGTTGATCGAGGCTCAAGGCACCTGAAAAATCATAAGTCCCTACGCCCAAACTGATACGGCGATTGCCGTTGACATTGCCAATGGCAGCGATCGCACTCTCAATCGAACTCGAATCAGTGCTCGCCTCAGCATTCACCTGATTGAGACCAAAGGTCAACTGCCCCGTACTCGACAAATCAATCGTTGAACTACTGCTGCTAAACTGCCGTCCGGTGAGGGTCAAACTAGCGCTGCCGCCACCGCTTTGGGCAATAGAATCCGAGAGGGAAATATCACCCGTGCCACCGGGTGCGATCGCAGTAGTGATTTCGATATCGGTGCCACTATCCAACGTGGCCTCAATCACACTCGGATCAAGCTGGTTAAAGCCAGCAGCGCCGCTAACAATATCAACATCGCCTAGGGCAGCTAACCATCGCCCGTTCGCGGTTTGGCCACTCGCATCCACGCGCAAATTGGTTTGGTCCAAACGGACCGACGACGTTTCCACCAATCCGCCCAACGTCGTCCCCTGAGCCGAAATATTGCCTTGCACCCTGGCCCTACGAGTGCTCCCAACAGCAATATCACCGCCAGCACCCGCCAAGCCATCTGCGCGCACAACACTGGTATCATGCAGCCACACGAGGACAGAGGTGGGCAAGGCACCTGAACCAACATCTCTACCAATTCGAATATTGCCACCATTGTCACCAGAGGCATCAATGACCGCATCAACGGCATCGACACTACGACCAAGGAGCGCGATCGCCCCCCCATCACCGACAGTCGCCCGCGTTGAGATTTCTCCAGCCACCGAAACTTCTTCGGCCCCTATCTGCAAAGAGCCTAACTCATAGCTGCCATCCGACTTCAAAACGAGCTCATCCGCCAAGGGCGTTGAACTACCCGTAAGCAAGGCCGGCAAATCAGTCACAGCAAAGCCAGTCCCATTAGGCACTGAATCTTCCGTCAACTCTAGACTCAGCAAACTTCCCGAAATGCCATAGCGAACCGTACTCTCACCACCCACAGCCACCAGGCCAATCTCGCCACCGGGGGCATTTAATGTCCCAGTATTAACAACATTGCCCCCGGTAAGCGAAATCGACTCTCCTGGCGCAACAGCCAAATCCCCTTGATTGACGACAGCGCTTGCCGATGTCTCTGTAAAGTGGAGCGCCGAAGGATCCCCTAAAAACACAGAATAGTCAGCCCCTTGATCTAAAACATTGAGCACCGCCCCATCAAACTCAATTTGATCCGCCGTGGTTGCCGTGAAAGAGCCCTGAAGCGACAGCTGTGCATTAGAGCCAAACAGCACACCCGAAGGATTCACCAAATAAAGATTGGCATCGCTACCACTGACCTGAACCGTGCCATCAATATGAGAAGGACTGGCCCCAGAGACCTGGCCAACAATATTAAAAACACCTGAGTCACCCAGAAAATTAGCCGTTTCTGTTTCCGTCAGGCTAAATTCATCGAACTCGTGAAAGAGATTGCCACCCGCCTGAGTCCCCCCAGAAACATCGTATTGATCGCCCGTTTTAGAGACATCTGTACCTGCACCACTACCCGCGCCACTGGGCGTAGCGACAACCTGCTGTCCGTAGGCAGGTGATATAGCCGCCGCGATTCCCGCTATCCAGGCAGCAGGCACTGTCCATAGCTGAAAAGGAGGCCCAATCCGGTGCTTAAGAGGCTGCTGCATACTAAATTCTCTACGACACGAGGACCTACAAAAGCGTTTTGAATAAACAACTCAGTGAGAGGAGAGAGAGCACCAGGGCTCACTTATCCTACAAACTTAAAAGAATCGCCAAAAGCATTTGCAAGTGGTGGAACACACCCTAGAGGAATGTCAGATTTCGCCTAAAAACAGCGTGATTTGATATTTCTCAGGAGTAAGCTTACTTCTTTCTTCTGATAGAAAGAAGGTCCTCGGCATAAAAGATTCTCCGTAAAAACAACTATTTATTCGTTGTTACAGCCATTCTTTTTGATGCGCTACGTGTTCTCTCGGAAATCCTGACATGGTTGGTCGCGAGCGCTAGTCCGTGAACAGGCATATTGCCATAAATGCACTCGCTTTGACCTGGGTTAATTTGGCAGGTTTCGTGCCAAATGCCAACACTCTCATCTGAGCCTACATTTTTCATAAAGGCCTGCCAGGCAGCAAAGTGAGGGGCACCCTCATCACGGGCGAACTGGGTGAGATCTTCAAACGATCGCCAGTAAGAGACCAAGCAAGTTTCTAAAGGCCAGCCGCGAAAGTACGAGTGGGAAGCCAGCAGCCCTTTATCCGGATTTTCAGCCAGCGTTTGTAACATTGGCCCCATCGCACGCGCCACCGGCAACCACTTACCAATCGCCCGCAGCCGGTTTATGCGCATGCCAATGAGAAAAACAACAACTGGTTCAGACACCTCTGCGGTATATCGGCCTGGGAAAACAGTATTCATTCTCTTTTACGCCTTTCAACAACTTGATTAATTCGTTTTATTCCGGCAAACGTCTACACAGGAACTCTGTTATCAGGCAGCCCTTGAGTGGTTAACGACTTTTGCACTGAACGTTTTGCACTGAACGTTTTGCACTAAACGCCCGTTTTCACTGACGTCTCCTGAGACTGAGCGCGCTGCCTGCAATCGCCCGACGTCACGCCCAAAATCAGCCCTAAGCCCCATCCCAGCAGTGGATAAATGGCCCAGGTAATAGCACCGCTCATAGAAAAGTTCAGCACCATTAGGAAACTATTTACCGCGACATAAGGTACTAGCTCCTGCCGATAAAAGCGCTGACGGCGCAGCCGACGAGCCTGAATCTGCGTCTGCGCGGCCAACGCGGCCTCACGCAATTGAGTAGGCTCCGTTGACCACTCCGATTGATCCTCTACGCCCTGCTGCGTTCTCCACTGCTGCGATCTCCACTGTGCGATCGCTCGATCCAAAGCGTCTTCATCAATCAATAGCTCATCGGCCATTTCCTGCAAAGTCTCCGCAGAGAAGGTTTCAGCCTCATCCATCGCCAGTGCCAAAATGCGCTGAACATCCTTCGATGAATAAGAGGCTGCTGACGATTGGCTCAGTTTTATAGGGCCATTTAATCCCTTGCCAGTTGGAAAAGTTTGTTCTGCCATGCCTAAATCCTTTGTTATCAAAGCGCCATATGTTGACACCGTAAACTTTTGCTTTCCAGCTCATCATAGCAAATATGTTTACGGTGTCAACATGCGTCAAAAAGGCGATTGCTTATTCCCTGAAAACAGGAGAATTGAAAAAGGTTGGAGGAGTAGAAATGACTTACGCTAAGGAGATTGTATTTTCGGCTTAACCGTCGCGGCTTTGACAGAGCAAACAAAATTGTGCCAAACAAAACCTCCTATCATCACGGCGATCTTCGTCAGGCGCTTTTAGACGCTGCGCTCACCCTTTTGAAAACGCAGCCTATCGAGAAGCTCTCGCTGAGGGGCGTTGCCAAGCAAGCAGGCGTGTCACACACTGCACCCTACCGACACTTCAAGGACAAAGCCGCTTTGCTCGCGGCAGTCGCAGAAGAAGGCTTCACGGAGTTTGGTCAGTATTTGACACAGGCTGTAGAGCAGGCCGAGGCTGACCCAGTAGAAAGCCTGATCGCCACCGGAGAAGCCTACGTACGCTTTGCAGTGGAGCATTCCACACACTTTAGAGTCATGTTCAGCCATTTCCCAGCCGCCCCCATCCCAGGCAGCACACTGCCAGAAACTGCAACAGGTACGTTTCAAATTTTGGTCGATATTATTGCAGCTGGTCAGGCACAGGGCGTCTTTAAAGCAGGCGAGCCGGAGACAATGGCCATTGGGCGGTGGGCACTAGCACACGGCCTAGCGATGCTGTTGCTCGATGGCATGCTGGGCAATCCTAAGGAGCCTAATTGCGATCCAGAGTACGAGCCCTTGGTAAAAGCGACCCTCACCAGCAGCCTCGCTGGCATTGCTAGTGAATGAAATTGCCAACTCCCGCGTCAGCGATGAACCAACGGCCAGCCAGATCAAGAATTTGCATGAGTAGCGTTAAGCGAGTTTGGGGGCGATCGCCACAAGGAAAGTCTCATGCGTCAGTCGCTATAGGTCCAAACCAAATTCCTTAACCGCTGGGAGAAAATTGTTGTTCTCGTGGCTGGAGCGACTGAGCTTAATCAAGGCAAACCGCTGAAGCTCTGCCAGCGAGGCCCACTGCTGAAGTGATAGGGGGACCTGCTGAGCCTGAAACTTTGTCATCACCGCCGGTGGAATAGCCTCACCATTTTGCCAGGGCGGATTGATGGGCACTTCTAGCGTTTTAGCCGGTGAGCCCGTTTGTTTAATGATGAGATCTTGTAACTGATCGCGATAGGTTTTGGTAGCCGCAGGCGTGTCACAGGGCCAATCGACCAGGGATTGGCGTTCAGCTTTAGAAAAATGATTCCAATGCTCTAGCTTGAGCTTTACGCCACAGGTATCTAGTCGATGGCGTACCGTCATTGGGATACAGCGTAACGAGCCGACAAAATCTTGTTCAAACTCAAAAAAAGGGGATGCCATAGCAAAGACTCCAAAATATAGATGAGGATGACGACAACACCGACAGTCACAAAACAGTGCTAGCAGTATACCGTCCTGGCTTTCATCCCTCTTTTTCTATGCCTATGTGACTTCAGTCAGATTTTCTTCAGCCAGATTTTCTTCAGGTGGTGTTTTGTTTTTCCAAAGGATGCATCTACGCCATACCTTTTCAGCTTGACGCCCTGGTCAGTACTAAGGGAAACTTATTAAACCTCTAATGAGTAGTCACTCTCACTGGCCAATAACAACTGTAAAGTTTTGCTGCGTTATTCCTAGTTTATTTCAGTGACATTGACTACGATTAAGAAAAATATTGCTGACGTGCAGCTGGCTTTATAAACGACTGGCTTTATAACGGTTTACTTTATGGAAACGCTTGAATTTGTCATTTATCCCGACGGTCGGGTTAAAGAAGTGGTCACAGGGATTGTGGGTGCCTCCTGTACGGAGGTTACTGCGGCTATTGAGGCCCAGCTTGGAGAAGTCGTCGCAAATGAAAAAACCTCTGAGTTTTACGCCCAGCCTGTGCAGACGGCAAGCAGCGTTTCCAGTGTAGCGAAGGCCCGCGTCGCAAACGGCGGCTGGTCTGACGGCGATTGGTAGTAGTCACCGGTCCTTGTGACGGCGGCGCTTCTATCACTGGTCGCGCGCCCTATCCTTTTCACTTTTTTGTGCTCATTTAGCCTGGTTATTAAAAATGTCTCACTTTAGCCAAATTAAGACTAAGATCCGCAACCTGTCTTCTTTGCAGCTAGCGCTGGACGATTCGGGTGTGCGCTGGGAAGCTGGCCCTAGGGTCGTGCGTGGATACCAAGGCAAAACCGAAACGGCTGAAGTCGTCATTACTCAAGAGAATGGCTACGATTTGGGCTTCAAGCGCAGCGATGAAACAGGTGACTACGAGCTAGTGGCTGATTTGCAGTACTGGCAGCAGCCCCTATCGGTAGATGGCTTTTTGAATCAGGTGACTCAGCGCTACGCGTACCACACCGTTTTAAACGAATCTAGCCAGCAAGGGTTTCAGGTTGCTGAGCAGGTGGCCAACGAAGATGGTTCTATTCGCTTGGTGCTTCAGCGCTGGGGCGCGTAGTGGTGTCAGCGGCATCTGAATCAGATCGCTCTGGGTTTGAACCGGAGCTGGGCGGCGTTTTAAGAGATGCCCAGCTCCGTAGCGGCTTAGAGCCAGAGCTAGGCGGTCAGTTTCGGCAAAATGGCGTCTATGTCGATGAGATTACCTGCATTGGCTGTACCCACTGTGCCCATGTCGCACGAAATACGTTTTATATTGAGCCAGACTATGGTCGAGCCCGTGTGATTCGCCAAGATGGTGATTCAGAGGCATTGGTTCAAGAAGCCATAGATACCTGCCCGGTAGATTGTATTCATCGGGTGGACTATACCGAGCTGCGCCAGCTTGAGCGCGATCGCAAACATCAGGTCATTCCTGTGATCGGCTTTCCAGCTGACAAAGCCGTCGCGGCTGTGCAGCGTCGCAGACAGCGCGCGAAAGCAAAGAAGAAGAAGGCTCTCTAGCCGACATAGCCAGCCGCCGTAGGCTTTGCCTTCTCGCAGAATATGCATTCGGCGGCTGGCTATATTTTCTTCAAAGCACTCTTTTTGAAGCACTGATTTGAAGTAGTGGGTTTTTCCAGCATTGCCCCTTTTTACATCAAGGCCCTAACAACTGCTATCAGCGCTTATTCACCTGAACTTGCCCCATCGGCATCAGAACCAGCTCAATCGTGATGGCTTCGCCCATCGTCTCCATCTCGGCATCGCCAGACACACCGCTCGCAAAAGAAAGGGGCGTATCCGCAGGAACAAGGCGATCGCGATAGACTTGGGCCGCTTCATTTAAGGCCGTAAAGCTCACAACATCACCTGCTGCTGACAGCTGAATCTGATAGCGCAAGGACTCTTCAACCCCCTGATCAGCAGCCTGGTCAGCGGCCAGTATGGGTGACCACCGAGCTTCAAAATAGGTTTGTACTTCAGTCAGGAGACTATCAGCGACTTTAGTCGTATCAGCATCACTGGCACCAGTACGACTGGCCTCGGTACGACGAGCGCCCTCCAATGGCAACGAAGCCCCTGCCGAAGGGTCTGCCGACGCCCGGTCACCTAAGCTGGCTGAGTCTAGAGCGGCTTCCGATTCTACAGCCACTTCCGATTCTGCAACAGGCGCACTGGCAATAGAAGGCGACGGAGGCAAAGGCGCACTTTGCTGCGGCTGACGTCGCGCGATGGCATCGATCTCCGGAAGGCTGACAACAGGTGGCGGTGCTGCTGAGGCAGGAACATCGGCAGCAGGCGGCGCTGTCGCTTGCATCGTCTCTTCGGTCATCTCGTCGGTTGTCTCGTCAGCACTCTCCGGAGCCGCATTCTCACGATTTTCAGAGCCAGCACTCAATGCCAAATCGTCAGGAGAGGTTGGCTCAGCGGCTTGCGGTAGGTTAGCCTCACGCGTAGTATCGCTGGCGATATCGTCAGTCAGCGGCGCGGCAGGACGGGCAGTCGCAGGCGCGCTCTCGCGGGCCGAGTCCGCCGCTTCCCGTTGAGCCGCTAATTTTTCAGGCACGATAGCCCTACTTCCTTCAGCTCTACTTCCTTCAGCTCTACTTCCTTCAGATCTACTCCCTTCAGTAGGGAGTGGCGCTGGCGTCTCTGCTGGCGGCTGACTTTGCTGGGGCGGCAGCGCTGCTGAGAACTCTTCGTTGGCGGACTCTTTGGCGATTGAGTCTGCGCTGAGGCGTTCTGCTAGTTGAGCGTCCTGCAGCTGGCTGTTTTGCCACACGGTAGACCCTAGCCCAACCGCAACAAGGGCGACAGCGGCAGAACTAATCCACACCGCTGGCCGACGGCGGGTGGTCGGGAAAGGAATGAGGTTATTCTTTCGCGTTGGGTTTGGGGGAGTGACAGGTGCTTGTGAGGCCGTCGCAAGGGTTACGGCGTCATCAACGATGGCGTCACCCGTGGCTATTGGCCGTGGCGCTTCAGACACATTTTCGGCCCCCAGATTGACGGGCAGCACTGCGGCGGCTTGCTCGTATTGACCCAACACCGCCATCAAATCACTGAGCTGTAAATAGCTCAGAGGCCCTTGTGGGGTGCACTCCGGTGGGAACTGCGGCGCAGGAACAGCTGTGATTGCCGCGTCTCGGCTAGCGCCTGCTGTGGGAGAGGCGGTAGAAACAGTTGCCAATAGGGTGCGGCGAGTTTGCTGCTGAATATTTTGCGCGATCGCCTCAAGGGTTGCGCGATCGCCCTGGGCAATCAAAATCGATGCCGTCTCTACCTCAGTCTCTGCCTCAGCGCCTGCGGCGTCTACCGCATCCCCCTCAGGTGGCGCTAGCCCCTCCAGCCACAGCTTAAAGGTCAGCGCCTGAGCCACCAGGCGAGGGTGCCACTGGGACAACGCCGACGGCTGAAAGCTCACCTCTAAAGTACAGCTGCCGTGGCTATATCGTTGTTGAGTGGGGCGTGCAGCTGGCATAGCTATTTGGGCAAGGCTGAGAGGTTAGGCAAAGCTGATGGGGCGATTTTGGGGAGGCGGGTTTGGGAGGTGATTTTGGGGAGGCAAGCCTGGAGCAAACGACGAAGGTTTCCTTACATAGAATAGCGACGAATCGACCGAAGATTCGAGCGGTTACCAATATGGCAACGTTCGCGATTAGAATCCGTCTCGCGGCAGTCTAACCCGCAGCAATATAACCCACGGCAGTCTAAACCACGGCAATCTAAACCACAGCAATCTAAACCACAGAGCCCTTCGCTTTTATCAGTCTTGATTCTATCGGTCTTGATTCCGCAGCAACGACACAATATTAGTCCAGTTCTTCCAACGGTTTAGAAGGCGGTTCAATCACCCGATAATCAGCTTCGTAGACACCCTCTGGCCCCATTTCGCTCTCCGGATCTTCTGGATACGGCTCTTCTGAATAGGGGCCTTCTGGATAATCTTCCTCGTTGCCGTACAGGCTGTCGCCATACACTCGCTTCCCGTCAACAGCGCTACTCGCATCACGTGGCGGCGGATCGTCATAATTGTCAAAGTTTTCCCAGCCTTCATCTAAGTCGCTGTAATGACTATCGCGATATTGGCTATCACCATACTGACCGCCGTATTGATCACCATATTGGCCATCGCCATACCGATCGTTTTGATAGCGGGCAGCGTACTCCTGGTTACGATAGCCTTCGGCATCCTCGTAACGACTGTCCTGATAGCCAGAAGTACTGTAGCGACTATCCTCCTCATACCCAGTCGCACCAGCTGGTGACTGAGCACTCCGATAGCCTTGCCATCCCGCAGCAATATCATCCGCTAATCGGTTGGCACTATCGCGCGCGGCCCCGCCGGGCAAAAAGTCGAAGAGGCCCCGTTTTTGCCCACTGCGGTGGTCCTCCTCTGCGGCTTCCCAGCTATTGCGATGCTCTACGGTCCGAAGATCGCCCCAATCATCTCCTATTTTTCGGTCGGGCTCGTCGGCTTCGGCAGGGCGCTTTCGGAAGCTTCCACCGAATTTAGTCTTTTTTTTTACGTCGGTTGCCGGGTCAATATTGGTTTTGGGCGTTGGCGAAGGCGCGTTATCAGGCACTGGTGGCGAAGGCGCCTGTCCACCAAAATGATTCTTAAACGTATTGGCAATGCCCTTGCCAAAGGGTGCTTTGGAGGCGCTATCCGAAGTACTTTTGCCCGAATCAGACGGGGCTTTATCACCAGAGACTGCGCTTGATGACGGCCCGCTGGAGTCTGCACGATTCTGAAGTGGAGGATCTTGAGCAACCGAAGGATTGGCAGCAACTGGGCTGTCCTGCACGAAACGATCTTGGGGCGGCGATACCGGTGAGCTAGGCGTTGTTACGGGCGAGGGCGCAGAAGGCTCACTCACAAAAGCGGTAGACCCACTGCCGTAGGTTGTTGCACCCTGAGGGCGATAGGGTTTATCGGATGGGCTCGTCGAACTCGGACCAGAGGGCGGTAGGTTTGTGCTGCCAGGGCTGTCTGGATAAGGGACACGTTTGCCCATGGGCCGATACTTGCTCTCGGGCGGACGCCCAACGCCGACCAGTCCGTACAAAATCAGCGTCAACAACGAACCTACGCCTATAGCACCGACCAACAACAGACCCAAAGGAATCTCAGGTGTTTCGCTACTGAGGAGGGTCAGCGACAGGGTGTTAGCGCGATTTTGCACGGCCAAAACCGCCAGCGCAATCAGAATAAACAGCAGGGTAATCAGTCGGGGCATGACGGGAGACCTCTTTTGTTCAAACGAAACGTTCCTTATCCAGACTGTTCTGTATCAGACTGTTCTTTTAATCCTACTTACCTTCTTAATCCTACTTACCTTCCCAGCGGCGTAGTGGTACACAGTCTATCGCAAGCTGATCCAACGCTCTGGCTACCACAAAATCAACCAAATCCTCAATGCTTTGCGGGCGGTGGTACCAAGCTGGCACTGCTGGAACAATACGCGCGCCAGCTTCTGCTAAAGCCGTTAAGTTCCGTAGGTGAATTAGGCTCAGCGGCGTTTCACGCGGCACCAAAATCAGCGGCTTGCCCTCTTTTAGCTGAACATCGGCAGCGCGCTCTAACAGGTCTGAACTTAGGCCTGCTGCGATCTTAGCAGCTGTACTCATACTGCACGGCATCACTACCATGCCTAGGGTTCTAAACGAGCCGCTGGCAATGCTAGCACCCACATTACCTGAGGCGTGGCACCGCAGCAGGCCCGCGGTCGGCACGCCAGCTTGCTCTCGCCAAAACTCGGCCTGCTGCTCTGGATTGATGGGCATAGTTAGCCCGTCTTCTTTTAGCCACACCTGGTGCGAGGCCCGCGAGGCCACAAGGTCAACGGTGTAGCCTGCGGTGAGTAAATGGTGGAGCGATCGCACCGCGTAAATCAAACCCGACGCGCCGCTAACCCCCAAAATCAGGCTTCGACGAGGATCAGGCCCAGCGTTTTTATCTGCGGTCACGTTTTATTCTTCTTCCTGAGTAAAGTCTTCGGTGTTGCTGTCATCGTCTTCGGCCTCGCTGCCGCCGCCCACAGCCACCAGATCGATCTGCTGCCGGTAGTAGTCCACGCTCTTTACCTGAACCTCAACGCGATCGCCTAAGCGATACTGCTGCCGGTTCTTACGGCCCACGAGCTTCTGCTGCCGCGAGCGATACTCGTACCAGTCGTCTTTTAGGGAGCTGACATGTACAAGGCCCTCTACCAGCAGCTCTTCTAGCTCTACAAAAAAGCCATAGGACTGCACACCCGTAATCAGGCCATGGAACACTTCACCCGTATGGGCCTGCATAAAGGCCGCTTTTTTCAAGCCTTCCAGATCAGATTCAGCATCTTGAGCCACGCGCTCTTGCTCGGTGAGCTTAATCGGCGTCCGCGAAAGCTGCTCTTCAATGCCCTGCTGAATGGCCGGCGGCAACACACTCCAGTTAATTTGGCCGTGGCAAGAGCTATGACGCAGGTTTACCCGGTCTTTGGAACGGGTCGAACGGCGATCACGCCCGTGCTCGAACACCGCATGCAAAATCCGATGCACTAACAAATCACAATAGCGCCGCACGGGAGACGCAAAGTGAGTATAAGCATCGTCAACAGCAAGGCCAAAATGAGGCCCGGGCTGAGCACTATAGGTCGCCGGCTTAAAGGTCGCCTGCAGCAGATAGGTTAAAACTTTCTCGGCCTTAGAGTCTGCAAACTGCTCTGTAAAATTGCGATAATCACTCGAATGGACGGCCTCTTCATCCTCTAGTTTGAGGTCTAGCTCCATGTTGTTGGCAAGCTTAATAAATTCCTGCACATCGGCCAGCTCAGGCGTGCGATGGATGCGGTAAAGCCCTGGAACCTCCAGCGCCTGCATATGCTTGGCAACCAAATGGTTCACCAGCAGCATAAATTCAGTCACGATGATGCGCGCCGGCAGCTGCGCAGACACGACCATCGCGCCGACAGTGCCCTCATCGTCATACTGAAACTTAGGAGACAAGTATTCTGCTAAGTCTTCGGCTTCTGGCGGAAACACGTGCTCTGGCAAATTCAGCTCAAAGGAACCACGCTCATGACGCCGCTGCTTCACTTCCTGTGACAGCTGAAACAGGCTATCGATGAGATCAAAGGTAGGCTCAAAGTCATCTAGGTCGTCCAAGTCAATACCGGTTTGGGCCAGCTCGTCTTCGTCTTCACGCACCAAAATGGCTTGTGCCTGCTCGTAGTTGAGGGCGTGCTCAACTTGAATAATGCTGGGCTGAATTTCATACTCCAGCACCTGGCCGTCATCATCTAAGGTAATGAGCACCGAAATGGCCAGCCGGTCTTTCCCGGGCACCAGCGAGCAAAGCGCATTGGGCAAAGGGGGTGGCAACATCGGAACAATCTCGTCGCCGAGGTAGGCGGCGGTGCCACGTCGTCGGGCCTCCCGGTCCATCGGCTCACTCGGCTGCACATAGTAGGAAACATCCGCAATGTGTACGCCCAATCGGCGGTAGCCCTCGTCATTAATTTCTAGGCTCAAGGCATCATCCACCACTTTGGCGTTGGGGCCATCAATGGTAATAGCGTTCAGCTCGCGTAAATCCACTCGGCCTTTCATATCGGCCTTACGAACCCGATTAGGGAGACCGCGCGCGGCAATAAACACGTCTTCTTGAAAGTTGCGCGGCAAATCGTGCTTGCAATACACAATATCGATATCAGCAGCGTCTTCAGCATCACTCCCTAAGATGCTAGAAACCTTGCCTTGAGGCGGGTACTGCGCAATGGGATAGCGGGTAATTTCTACGTGAATGAGATGATCGAGCGCATCTGAAAGATCTTGTTCACTTTCAGTGATATCTAGCTCAAACAAAAGGCGATCATCAAGAGGCACTGCCTTAAACGTATCGGGTTCGTCGCCAGCTTTTACTTTAGAGAGCACCGACGCATTGGCCCGCTCTAAAATCAGCTTGACTTCGCCTTCTGGGCTACGGCGGCGGCTACCGTCTTTGGTTACCTGCACCAAAACGCGATCGCCGTTCCAAGCAGAATGCAATTGGCTTTCGCGCACATAGATATCATCTGCGCCTTCTTCGTCTTGAATAGCAAAGCAAAAGCCTTTGCTAGAACATCTCAACTTTCCTTCAACCACCTCATCTTCGGGCGTTTTGCGATATTTGCCGCGAGATTTTTCGAGGACCTGAGTTTTCTCCAGGGCATTCAGCGCAATCTGCAAGTCTCTAGAGTCGTCTGCACTGGTGCAGTTCAACTTCTTCTCTAAGTTTTTGACAGTAACCAGCTTATCGTCTGAAAAATTGGCTAAAAGTGACGCGATCGAAAATTCCATGTAGCGATGAATCCTTATTGAATCCGTAAGTTTCGAAAAGACCTGAACAAAGAAGACATAAAACAAGTGTGAAAACCGACTCAAGCTGCTTTTGCGCGCTTTATGGTCGTTATCTGTCGCTAAAAAAGCTACGAAAAGACTTGTTGTTTTTTAATAAAGATGAAAAACAAACCATCTCTAATAGGCTGGCCTATGATTCATCTGAGCTGACCGTTTTTGAGCTGACCGTTTTTGAGCTGGCCGTTTTTGAGCTGGCCGCGCCAGTGCTCACCTTGACAACATTAGTCTCCAGGGAGTTTTTTCAGCAGCTAGCGAACAGAGCGCGAGCCCTTTTACTGTGGTGAGCCTTATCTGCGGTGCTTTCGACAAGTAGTGTCTCTTGTGATGTAGCTTACTTAGTTACAAATTTTAGCTATAAATTTGCTGACTTCTTTTGACCTATACACAGCCTATCTACTTTTACCTGAAACGCTGCTTATGCAAGCATTTTGAAGTTTTTCAGGCAGCTCATAGTGGCTTTCCCTCAACGCTCGAATGGGGGTATAGGGCAGCTTTGTATCCACCTTATTCCTATCTCACAACCCCCTCATGGTTCCGCAATAGGTAGAGTACTGTCAAATATTTTCTTTAAAAATGTTTGCGAGGGTGTTCGTTTTAATCTGCTTATAGGCTTGAATGCGCCCTAAAACTTTTATTTTTTTTAATAGCGACCCCTCTCCTTAAAATCGTTCACCCGTAACTACAAAGGTAACGCGCTTGCCTACGTTGGTCGCATGATCGGCAATCCGTTCTAACGAGCGAATAACCAGAACCAGCAGCACAACAGGCTCTACGGTGCCCGTTGTACAAGGGCTGTCAATCAGCTGAGCGTACAGGCGGGCGTAATCGTCATCTACCACATCGTCTTTTTGCTTAATGCTGCGACCGGCCACAGGATCTAACTCGGAGAGCGATCGCAAACAAAGCGCCACCATAGAACGGCACCGGTCCAGCATCGTTTCAATATCTCCCATACAGGCGTGAATCGGATAGGGAAACAGCTTAATCGCAATGCTACCAATGCTTTTGGCGTAGTCGCCAATACGCTCTAGGTCACGAACCATCTGCATCAATGCGCTCACCAGCCGCAAATCCTGCGTTACCGGGGCTTCTAGGGTCAGCAAATTGGTGCAGTCCACTTCAATTTGCCGGTAAAGCGTATCAATCTGCTTGTCCTGAATCGGAATTTTGCGGGCGGCATCCAAATCGCGATCGCACAGCGCCTCCCTAGCCAGCAGGCAAGAATTCTCCACCAGCGCGCCCATCTTCAGCACATCTCGCTGAACGCGAATAATTTTACGCTCTAGGCTAGACCGACTCAGCAGGGGCAAGCCCTTAATAGGCGTATCACCACCACCGGTAGAAAGCGGTGACTGCGAATTGTCTGGGTCTGGGTCCGGGTGCCCCTGCTGGGCAGCTGCCTCTTTTGACTGACTCATAAATTGATTACTGACTGCATCAGCCTGAAGCGCGTTATCGCCAGGACCGCCTGAGTTTGGAGAGGAAGTGCTCATCATAACGATGTTATCGAAAAATTTTCAAAAAAAGCTTGTTAAGCGAGGAGTATGGCTAAGGTGTGGTTGAAAAATAGTGTTGTCAAAAAATGGTGTGGTTGAAAAATAAACATCTTTTTTATAAACACCTCTTTATTAATTAAGGAGGCGACGCTTGAATCAAGGTGCCGTAACCTTGGAACTGCGCAGCGTCAGCTAGCGTCATGAAATAGCGCTATCAAACAGCACCACAATTCGCCATATATTTCGCCGTATACTAAAGCGTCCTCTTGGCCAAAACCTTCTCAGGAATACAGGAATAACTAAGAGCGTCATTTAACAACGCTCGTGTTGCCAAGCCCGATGGCCATAGCCGCCATGCCACCATATCCGCCATGCCATAAGTGACAGGGTAGATAGACAAGATGAGACTCAAGTTAAGGGTGGAATCATACCTTACGACATACAAATTGAGCTGTTATGTACACCACAGCTGGCCTTCCTAGGCTGTTTAAGGCCAATTCTTACGATTAAATAGGGCTTTTGAGGACATAGGATCTCAGCGCAGCAGAGCCTCAACAGTTACTTTGGACGGCCACTTCTAATACGCTAACCTGCCGTGTTTTCAAGCTATCTGTAAGGCATAAAGAAGTCTGAAAAGCTGTGTAACGGTTAATTACCAAAACAGGCTTGTCGTACACATTTTAAGAAACAATCTACATGGATACCCATTCACGCATAAAATTTTCGGAAGGATAGTAATCATCATGACTCTGTCAGATTCTCAAATCTTCTTTGCGCTAGGCTTTGCACTTGTGCCCGGTTTTCTAGCCTTGCGCTTAGCAACCGAACTGTACAAGTAAGCCAATGGCTTCCAACTTCACTAGGCTCAAGTCGAAAGATAACGCCTGGTGAGAACCACTAGAAGCGCGCTGATTTTCTCAGCGCGCTTCTTATTTTTTAAATCTGAGCAACTAGGCAGCGCATGCCTCAATTTCCAACTCAATTTCCACCGGTCAAGCTGAATTGGGGCATGCAAATATGGCTTTACAGCAAACTAACATCAAAGGCTACTCTCAGCCGCAGAAATACCCGGCAGCATCGTCAGCTGAGCATCCGAGAGCGCCTCGCCCCCAAACTTGTCATACATCCGCGCTAGTGCCCCTGTGAAACCCGCGTTGTAATCCAAAGCAACCTCGTTGGCAACGTAATCGCTGCGGACATCTCGGTAAGCATTGTCATTCGGGGCAGTGGGTCCGCCCACCAGCGCGCCAAACAGAATATGGCGGTTATTCGCTGGCGTGTTGAAATCGGGTGTGCCCGTAGCATTGCGATGGTGAGGCTGCTTAGCGTACTTGTCGCCAAAGCCCACCATGTAGCTGAATTGGTTGGGATTATCGCCCAGCAAATAGTCAATTTGGCTTTCAGCAAACTCTGCATATTTGCCTTGCGGATCTTGGACGGTGTCGCTATAAACTCCGGCCAGAAAAGACGCGGTCGCAGCCATGCGAGCAGAGCCCCATTCACTCATCCAAGCAAACCCACCCGGAGTATATTGCACGCCCCCTGCACCATCCGCCCAGTTGTCGAGCCACTGCTCGGCATCTCGCTGGTATTTCTTACGGTTGGGTCTTGCTTGTGCCAGCAAAATGGAGGTCCCAAAGTTTTTGTCGCCCCAACTTTGCGTCCAGCCCACACCATCGTAGTTAGCTTCCGCTTTTGTAAGATACTTTTTTTGCCCAGTGGCCTTGTACAGCCAGGTTTCAGCCCAGGCCAGCTCGTCTTCGTAGCCGTCCCAAGACTTATAAAATTTGGCAGCATCTGTAATGGAATTGGAATAGCGATCGCGATATCTATCGGCAAAGGTATACAGCTGCTTAGCATTCGTGAGCAGCTTATTGGCATAGCCAGGATTACTACGCCTAAACAAAATAGCCGCTGACGCTAGTGCCGCCGAGGCTTCAGCAGCCAAATCAGTCCCCGGATTTTGGGCATCAATTTTAAAAGCAGGACGCTCAACCTGCATATCTTCGACTCTGCCAAAGTAGGCATGGTCAACATCGCCCAAACCGACCTGGCCATAAAAAGCCTCGGTTTTATCACCCTTGGTGACATGCGCTTTTAAGAGGTAATCAGTCCCCCACTTAATGGCATCCATCGCTTCATCCAGCTGACCGCTGCGTTCATAACCCTCCCGGTATTCGTTAGCTCCCCAGGCAAGCAAGGTCATCGAAGCAGCCATCGGCATGCCAAATTTGACCGTATCACCCGCGTCAAAGTAACCGCCACTAAGGTCAATGCCGACATCCGCACCATCTTTGAGCGTAGAGTCACCTCGCCAATCAATGCGGTTGTCATCCGGCAAGGCCCCCGCCCGCTGTGCTTCATAAAATAGAAACGACTTTTGCAACGCCTCACCGTAGTTAAACGCCGCGCCCACAGGGGGAAGCGGCGCATCGACATCCGGGATAGCTGGCGAGTCTGTCACGGGTGGGGTCGGCCCCGGATCAGTCGCCGGCAGAGTGTTGAGGTTGAAATTGGTTGGACGATTATTGGCCTGGTCGATAGTGCCGTTACTGAGTGAGGCAACAAAGCCGAAGCGCGCGGCCTCACCGGCAGATAGCTCGCTATTCCAGCTGACGTTACGAACGGTATAGCGATCGCCGACTTTTTTAACAATTTGCGCATCCCAGATATTGGTGATGTCAAAAGCAGCCTCAAATTCTATTTCCCAGCCGCCCTTAATAGGCTTGGCCGTGAAATTTTCAAACGTGACGTAACCAACAAAGCCATTACCCCAGCTTTCTTCTACGGAAAAATTTGCGAAATTCATGGTGGTAAACCCAATAAAATCGATGTAAACAGTCAGCGTTTCAGGATTTTGGGTAGATGTACTGCGAATATGGCATTGCGAGCATGGCCGCGTCTGTCGTCTCGCGATGGCCCTTGAATTTCCCTACGATTGAGCGTGTGAGGGTGGTGACGATGTTTAAAGCATCTGAAAAATTCAGTAAAGTCCGGGTAAATTTATCGAGTCTTCTCCATACATGAATTGATTTTTTACGCATTCTTCTGTACGCACCTACGCTGATTTTCCCAAATCAATTGGGCACATTTTTACCAAAGGGACCCGACCGTCTGTCGAGGCCGGGCCACCGGACTATGAAAAACGGCATAATTTGAAACGGGGTCACTCTAAGCTGCACAGAGGTCACTCTAAGCTGCACAGAGCAAAACGGTATAAATGGCGGTTGAAGAAAATACGCGAGTCTGATAGGTCTATCACAGGCATATTTTTAGGATTTAAAAAGAGCGCTGAAATGCTTTTAAGCGCTAGAAAAATGTCTATGATGTGTGCGAGTATCAGATCGAACCGTAGTTTCCCGGAAGCTGTTTGCGCCCCATTCAATTACAATCAGCTCGCTATTTTGGTGATTTTCGCTTTATGAACGCTGCTCAGCGCCCAATCACGCCGTCTACCCAATCCACTCCAGAGACACCCTCTAAAAAAGGCCAATCTTCAGGCGAGTCTTCTCCACTTCGGAAGGCTTACCGTATTAAACGCGTACCTCATGCTGGCGCGCGTCAGGCGATCGCTTTCGAGTCCTCCGTTAAGCTAACGGTCAACTTGCTCTTAGCGATTGTCGCAACCACCACCATTGCTAAGCTCGTGCCCTATTACCAGTCTCAGCAGGAGCGCCTCTCTACGCTGCAAGAGTCTGTACAGGTCGCAGAGCGTAAAAATTCTAAGCTGCGATCGCAGTTCGATCGCAATTTTGACCCAGCCCAAGCCTCTCGCATCATGCAAGAGCAAAGTGGGAGAGCCTACCCCAACCAAAAGAAAGTTATCTGGACCAGCCCGCTCGACACTGAATAGGCGCTTGCCCCCTCCAGCAAGCACTTACCGCAGCAACTGCGAACCAACGCAATCCCGCAGGCGATCCCCGCAGAAGTCCGCTTAGGCCGATACAATCGAGAGGTATACATTTGCCCGATTGTGTAAGGAACGCCCGTGGTTAACGCCGCTTTTAATGCTCATGATGAGGGTCCTAGCAAAGAGGAACCAGCACATGTCCAAAATTACTCGCCTGATGCCAGCCCATCTGTCGGCGCTACGGCAGACAGTCAGCCCGCCTTTCAAGACTCTGCAACTGAGCCTTTTCAATTTGACTCTATTGAAGATGCCTTGAGTGATCTCGCCGCTGGCCGTGCGATTGTGGTGGTCGATGACGAAAACCGTGAAAACGAAGGAGACGTCATCTGCGCAGCCCAGTTTGCCACACCGGATCTCATCAACTTTATGGCGGTTGAGGCGCGCGGCCTCATTTGCCTAGCGATGACAGGCGATCGCCTCGATGAGCTAGACCTACCGCTCATGGTCAGCAGCAGCCCCTTTGAAGATGAAAACGAGCAAACCGCCTTCACCGTCAGTATCGATGCAGGCCTTAACTGGGGCGTAACGACTGGAATTTCTGCCGAAGATCGAGCCCGCACAATTCAAGTTGCGATCAACTCCAAAGCGACCCCTCAAGACCTCCGTCGCCCCGGCCATATTTTTCCGCTCAGGGCCAAAGAAGGCGGCGTGCTCAAACGAGCTGGCCATACCGAAGCCGGGGTGGATCTTGCAAGACTGGCCGGTCTGTATCCCGCTGGCGTCATTTGTGAAATCTCCAATCCAGATGGCTCTATGGCACGTATGCCAGACCTGATAGACTACGCCCAGCAGCATCAGCTCAAGTTCATTAGCATTGCAGACCTCATTAGCTACCGGCTGCGGCACGAGCGCTTTGTAAAACGCGAAGCCGTCGCAGCCATGCCAACTAAATTTGGCAGTTTTAAGGTGTATGCCTATCGCAACGAATTAGACGGATCTGAGCATGTGGCCCTGGTAAAGGGTGACCCTGCCACCTTTAAAGATGAGCCGATTATGGTGCGGATGCATTCCGAATGCCTAACCGGTGACGCCCTCGGCTCAATGCGTTGCGACTGCCGAATGCAGCTACAAGCCACCCTCAAAATGATTGAGAATGCGGGCAAAGGTGTGGTGGTGTACCTGCGCCAAGAAGGCCGAGGCATCGGCTTAATCAACAAGCTCAAAGCCTACTCGCTCCAAGATAAAGGGCTAGATACCGTAGAAGCGAACGAACGCCTTGGCCTGCCTGTAGACCAGCGCAATTACGGCATGGGCGCTCAAATTTTGATGGACTTAGGCATCGGACAATTTCGCCTAATCACCAATAATCCGCGTAAAATTGCTGGCCTTAAAGGCTACGGCCTCGAGATGGTGGACCGAGTGCCGCTGCTGATTGAAGCCACCACCTACAACGCACACTACCTCGCCACGAAAGCCAAAAAGCTAGGCCATTTGCTGCTGCAAACCTATTTGGTCACAGTCGCTATTCACTGGCGCGAAGCCCCTGACGCAACCGCTGAACGCGGCACCCAGCAAGATTTGACGCAGGCACGCTACGGTCAGCTAGAAAAACTGCGCAGCCTGGGGCAAAAGCATGGCCTGCTCCTACAGGAAGAAGCCCGCTCTGTGGCTGTTGCAGTCTTTGGTCAGATGCCGCTCATTGCGCATCTTGGCTTAGACAAGCCCCACGGCGTTAGCGAAGATTGGTACAAAAATGGTGCGAATGAGCCTGTAAAAGCGATCGCAGCTCTTTTAGACGAACTCATCGCCTGGAAAGACATCGATCAGCTGGAATTTCTGGTATCCAAGGGCGGCGATCCCTTCACCCAGCTAAAAGTACGACTCGACCAACAAATTTTCCCTTGGGTCCCCACTGACAGCCCCGCAACTGGCAGCTCCTCAACTAGCAGCCCCTCAACTATGCCCAGTGACGTGTGCCAGCAGCTAGAAACGCAGCGGATATACGTATTTTCTCAACACAACGCTTAGAAAGAGTGATCCCGAGATCAGCAAAGGCTGCCTCGGGATCATCAAACATCATCCATTAAAGCACTACTTTTTGCCAACGACTCCAGGCTTTTCCGAGAGTGATTTTTGGGGCTCTCACCTATGGTTGGCTCTTCTAGTTGGCTCTTCTATGATGCTTTTTATGGTTCTATACGACCTAGCTGACTGGGCCTTTGCGGAGACGCACTAGGCGTTGCCAAAACAGGGGTTGCGCTCTGGCGACGGGCAACGACATCTGCCTCAATCGCTTCGACCGCTTCGACAAACTGAAGATCTTGAGTGGTCCCTCGAATCGCGGGATTAGTTTCTAGCTCACGGCGTTGCTGCTCGGTAAGGCTAACGTTTACGTCGGGTGTAATCCCTCGACTGCTGATGTCTGTACCATCGGGCGTGTAATAGTGCGCAACGGTCACAGCCAAGCCAGAACCATCAGAAAGGCCATGAAGGCTTTGCACCAGCGCCTTGCCAAAGGTTGGATTACCAACCACAACCGCACGGTCGTTATCGCCGAGTGCGCCCGTCACAATTTCGCTAGAACTCGCCGACTGGCCATTGACCAAGACCGCTAGCGGCAGATCTGAAATAGCCGTACGATTAGCCGTAATTTCATCGCTATGACCGTCACGGTCTACCGTGCGGACAATGCTGCCTCTAGGCAGCCACATACGACTAATATCAATGCTCGCTTGCAACAAACCACCTGGATTGCCACGTAGGTCTAGGACAAACGCCTCAGCCCCTTGCTCTGTCAGGGTGTCAATAGCAACTTTCATCTGCTCGGCAGCATGGGAGCTAAATTCATCCAGGCGAATATAGCCAACCTTCATTGTTGACTGCTGCTGTAATTCAAAGCTGACCGTTGGAACTGAGACGACCTCTCTGGTCAAAATGATGCTTTCTTCACTACCGTCCAAACGGCGAAGGGTCATAGTAATCTGGCTGCCGCTTTCACCACGAATGAGTTCGGAAGCGCCTTCCACGGTAAGGTTTCGACCGGAGCGACCATCAATAATCAAAATGACATCACCGGCTTCCATACCTGCGCGCTCAGCAGGAGAGTCCGTAAGGATTGTACTGACCACTAGGCCTTCGCTGGTTTCCTCTAAGCGAACCCCTACACCGGACACCTCTCCAGAGGTTTGCTCGGTAAGGGCTGAGTACTGGGCAGGATTGAGGAAGCGTGTGTAGGGATCTTCCAATCGTCTGAGGACTCTGCGAAGCTCGCTGTAAGCAGCATCACGGGTAGTGTACTCGCCGCTTAATAGTGTCTGCCTAACACCCAGCCAATCTACCCGATTGAAGTTGGAATCTACATACTCTTGATGAACCAGCTGCCACGCCTCGTCCAAAACCATTTTTGGACTGTTTTTGAAAGAGCCGTTGGGAAAAGTTAACCTTTGAGCGCCGCTCTGTAAATCTGAGGCCAACAATTCCGAAGCCAGCAATTCTGAATCCAATAACTCTGAAGCCAGTAACTCCGAACTAGGCTGTTCTGACAGAGTCCGACCGGAAGGAACCAGGTTAGGAATCGCCGGCTCTGACGTTGCCAACACTGACGTTGCCAATACTGAACTAACCGCTGAATCGACTTGTTCTGAAGCGACCGCAGGGGCTGACCTTGCCGCCAGCGCCATTGACACAGTCGGCAATAGGAAGGCTGCAAAACCCACAGAACAGTGCTTGAGAAAGCCCACGAAACAGGCAGTGTTTTTCATTTAAGACAAGGGCTGCAAAGAATCAAAAACGCAAAGAAAACAGACTAGACAGTAGCCAAAAACAGGCTGCGTGCTATCAGGCTATGTGCCGCCGGACTAAAAATACTAAGTAAATAAAAAAGTTTTGATGTTTTTTACTTTTTATGAGTAGATGCTTTATTTAAAGTAATCAATAAAATCGAACTCGTAAATAGGTAATTGTTGGTAGGACGAGAAAATATAAGGTGCTCTACACAACGATGCACCTTACAAGTTTACTAGAGGAAAGTGGCTTGTGTGTCCATGCCTACGGCCAGCTTATAGACTGACCCATGGTATTTCTACGGGCTTGCCGTAAGTCTTTGCAAGCGCGATCATACCGAAGGTCTCTCAGTCTCTACCCCCGTAAGATTACTTAGGCTAGGTCGTTTTTTAAGCCAAAAACCCTTTATCCTACCTTCGCTTTCAAAGCCCGATTTTGCCTTCGCCCAGCCTCATTCTGCTTCCCGTGCGCGGGCTTTTACCCACAGGACTTTATGCACACAACTCTATGCACACAACTTTATGCACAGCTATATTCCGCCCCACCGTTTCTTCCCGTATCTCAGCTGGCAGCAGGTGCAACACCTTCCCGATAAGCCCAATACGCTCATTATTCAACCCATTGGCGCGGTAGAACAGCACGGTCCGCATCTGCCGTTGATTGTAGATGCCGCCATTTCAACGGCTGTCGTAGGCCGCGCACTGCACCAGCTAGATAGTGCTGTGCCCGCCTACGCACTCCCCCCGATTTACTATGGCAAGTCGAATGAGCACAGCAGCTTTCCAGGCACCATTACGCTACGGGCAGAAACGCTAGCGGCGGTTTTGATAGAAATGGCCCACAGCATTTACACAGCAGGGTTCCGGAAGCTCGTGCTGGTAAACGGGCACGGTGGGCAGCCCCAAGTCCTAGAGATTGTGGCTCGTGACCTACGCCAGCAGTATTCAGATTTCATGGTGTTTCCGCTCTTTGTGTGGGGTGCCCCCCACGACGCCGCACAGCTGGTAGGGCAGCAGGAATACGACGACGGCATTCATGCAGGCGATGTAGAAACCAGTGTGATGCTGGCACTACTCCCTAACCAAGTCAATATGGCCGCAGCCGTGCGCGCTTTCCCGGTGCCTTTTCCAAAGGAGAGCCTACTGAGCTTAGAAGGCAAGTTACCGACAGCTTGGGTCATGAAAGATTTGAGCAAGAGCGGTGTCGTCGGAGATGCCACCGCCGCAACGGCGGAAAAGGGCGAAGCGATACTGACGTCGGTAGCGGCTGGCTGGGTCAGAGTCTTTAAAGACATTCATGCTTTTTCTGGGTTACGGCCCCAGCCGTAAAGCTGCCCTTGCCTAGGTCGATATCTGAGATTGAAATTGCTTAGATAGATATTTGTAAAGGTAGTTCTGATTCTGAATTTGTTTGCGATTAGAGTCTTGGTAATGCAGCCGTAGGTTGCGTCACAACATGTGCAATTTCTGAAGTAGGAGAACACACCGTCATCGTAGAGACCTCGAAAGACAAGGAATCACAGGTTCCTGCTGAGCAGCCTGCTGCCCATAGTCAAAATGATAAAGGTATAGAGAAAACGCTCAAGACACTGGCAGTCGATATTGGTGGCAGTGGCACCAAGGTCATGGTGCTCAATGAAAAGGGAGAACCTTTGGGAGAGCGATCGCGCCTAAAAACGCCCAAGCCTGCAACCCCCGATGCCGTCATTGCCGTCATCGAAGAACTGGCAAAGCAACAGGACGATTTTGATCGCGTCTCTGTAGGCTTTCCCGGGGTTGTCCGCAAAGGGGTGGTGTACACAGCCGTGAATCTTCACCCTGACTGGGAAACCTTCGATTTGGCCAGCAGGCTGGGCAGCCAGCTAGGGAAACCCGTTCGCGTAGCCAACGACGCTGATTTGCAAGGTATGGGCGCAGTCTCTGGTGAAGGCGTAGAGATGGTCATTACCTTAGGAACCGGCTTTGGTACGGCGCTATTTACGGACGGGCACCTAGTCGCGAACTTAGAGTTTGGTCACCAGCGCTTTCGGAAAGGTCAAACCTACGAAGAGCAGCTGGGTAGAGCTGCCCTCAAAAAATCAGGGCAAAAAACCTGGAATGCCCGACTTTTAAAAGCTATCAATGCGCTCTCCCACGGCTTTAACTATGACCGATTGTATTTAGGCGGCGGCGAGGTCAAGCACATCAACGTAGAGCTCCCTGACAATGTGACGGTCATTTCTAACGTGCTGGGACTAACCGGCGGCATCAGGCTGTGGGATTAGGCCTGTGGGATTAAGCCCGTGGGATTAGGCCCGTGAGATTAGGTCCGTGAGATTAGGCCGTGGGATTAAGACAGTTGAACTGGGCCGAATCGCTACAGTCAATCGCTACAGTAAAAACAAACCACTTTCAGTACAGATACCATTAAGCGGAATATCCCAATCCTCTCTAGGGATTTGAGGGAGTCTGGCATATTCGTAAACAATGCCAATCGTGATTTTGTCAGCCCAGGTCTCTTCGCTGAGCATACGATCGTAAAATCCGCCCCCGTATCCGAGCCGGTAACCGTTGATATCGCAGGCAAGGCAGGGCACCAAAATCAGATCAACTCTGTAGGGCTCAACGAGGGGTGAGGCCGGATCCGGCTCGGTAATACCGTAGGTGCCGGGGCGCAGCGTCCAAGGGCTAGTCGGAAACCATCGATGCCACTTGAGATCTTTGCCTTCGCAGCGAGGTAGACCCCAACTGCGCTGCTGCTGAAGGAGAGAGCCCAAATCAGGTTCCCCGCGAAAGCTACAGTAAGCCAGGGTGAGCCGCGATCGCGTAAAAACATCCCAATTTTGCAAATGCTGGCAGATGCTCAGAGATTTTTCCTGAGAAATGCGAGGCGGCATTTTTTGCCTAGCTTTAAGAAGGGCGCGGCGCTGGGTTTCTTTTTGGTCTTTTAGGCTAGGGACGGACATTTTCTAGTGCTTACTGAGGCGTTTGCTGATAATAAAGCGCTGAAATTTTCTCGATGACTTGCTCAGCAGTGAGATCGTCGGTGATGATTTCAATAGCATCGGCAGCTTTGCACAAGGGTGAAACGCTGCGGGTGCTGTCTTTGCGATCGCGCTCCGCAATCGAATCAGCCAGCTCACTCAGTTGAGGCAGCGGCTGCTTGGCCACTTCTAAATCCAGGTAGCGACGACGCGCTCGCTCTTCAACAGTCGCCGTCAGGTACACCTTCACCTCAGCATCGGGGAAAACCTTCGTGCCAATGTCACGACCATCAGCAACGACACCGCCTTTTAGGCCGTACTGCTGCTGCTGCTCAACCAGCTTGGTGCGAACAGCGGCTTGGGCCGCAATGGTAGAAACCTGCCCCGTCACAAGCGCCGTACGAATATCAGTCGTGACGTCTCGTCCATTGACAGTCACTTTTGGGGGCTGCGGGCTCCCGGCTTCAACATTGGCAATCAGCTGAATCTGGCAGCTGGGGAGTAGCTCGGCAACGGCAGCTTCATCAGCAGGGTCAATCCCCTGGTCGAGAACGTACCAGGTAAGCGCCCGGTACATTGCGCCGGTATCTAGGTACAAAAGGCCGAGCTGGTGGGCAAGCTGGCGGGCAACGGTAGACTTACCGGCCCCAGCGGGTCCATCAATAGCAATAATGGGGGTGCGAGTTTGCTCGCGGTCTGCGGCCCTGTCTAAATCGGCCCTGTCTGAATCGGTCTTAGCTAAATCGGCCTCAGAAAGAACCACGTTGTCGAGTAATCGGGCCTTGCCCACCTGTGCTGCGATCGCCATCATGCCTACGGTATTGACTGTTTGCAAAGGCTTTAGTGTATCAGGATGGACCAGCTCTAGATAGTCCAAAAGGACAGTGGGCTCAGTGGCTAAGACGGCTTTTGCAGCTTGGATCAGGGCAGTGTGCGATCGCGCCCCAGCGCGAAACTGGGCAAGCGCAGCCTGCAAACTCCGCTGAAGCACCGTCGCCTGCTGCCGCTCAGGCCCCGTGAGATAGCGATTGCGCGAACTCATCGCCAGTCCATCTGGCTCACGCACAATCGGGCAAGGTACAATCTCACCCGGCAAATTCAGATCTAACGCTAGCCGCTTAAGAATAGCTACCTGCTGAGCGTCCTTTTGCCCAAAAAAAGCATGGGTTGGCTGAACAATATTCAATAGCTTAGTCACCACCGTGGCCACCCCTTGAAAATGAGTGGGCCTAGACTTGCCACATAGGCCGCTGGTCATGCTGGCTGGCGGCACCACCTGAGTGACAGTTGAAAGATCGGGACGCGACGCACCATACAGCTCGGCAGGAGATGGCATAAATATGACATCTACACCCGCTGCTTGGCAGAGGGCCTGGTCTTCTTGTTGTGGCCGGGGGTAGAGATCAAGGTCTTCGTGGGGGCCAAACTGGAGCGGATTGACAAAAATACTGACGACGACAAGGGCATCGGTGTTGCGAGCCTGCACCATCAAACTGCGATGTCCTGCATGGAGTGCGCCCATGGTAGGGACTAGGCCCACGGTGAGATGAGTCTGCTGATCTAAATACTCACGCAGTTTGCTAACGGTGTTGAACAGCCGCACACAGTCCCCCTAAGTCTCCCATTGGCCCATATCAATTTAGCCCATATCAATTTGGCCCCTGTCAATTTAGCCCCTGTCGATTTAGCGGTTCCGACAGACAATTGCGCGGCTGAAATGATGGGGTGAAGGGTAGCTGCCCTCATCACCCTTTGCGAAAAAGCACCTATAAACAAGGCATCTGGGACGCTTAAACAAGTGGGACGCTTAAACAAGCATCAGCCCTTGGCCATCGTAAAAAACTAGCACTAGCAGACAATCAAAAAAAGAGCCTTTCTAATTTTAGAAAGGCTCTTTTGGGTATCTATGTAATTGTTGAGCAGTCACTGCTGAGCAGTCACTATTTGAGCAGTCACTATTTAAGTACTGAACCTAGAGGACTTAATAACCTAAGACATCTATTTGAACAGTACCGACGCCCGAGTCAATCAGGCCAATCACTTCAGCAGCGCCCTGGGATAGGTCGATAATGCGATCGCCCGCATAAGGGCCTCGGTCGTTAATGCGCACCGTTACTTGGCGACCGTTGTAGACATTAGTCACTAGCACGTTGGTGCCAAAAGGCAATGTTCGGTGAGCAGCGGTCATGGCGTACTGATTGAACGTTTCACCATTTGCACTAAGGCGACCGTGGAACCCAGGACCGTACCAAGAAGCGCCGCCCACGTTACTAGAAACAATCGCAACTGACTGAGCAGGTGCAGCTTCCACAACAGGCTCGGGCTCAGGGAGTCCTTCAATTTCAGAGACGGGCTCTGCATCACCCAGCAGGCGACGCAGACGGTTAGTCACCTGCAAAGCATCTTCGGCAGCATCATCAGTGGTGTCTGCAAGGATAGTGCGGCTATCTAGCGCAACAAGATCCTCATCAGCCACAGTGACAATGTAGCTATCGTCTTCTTCGTTCCAGCGAACGGAAATAGCATCGGCATCCACCGCAGCTGGGTCGAGCTGGTTGCCAAGGTTAGTGGCTCGTAAAACAGGATCTGCTTCTAAATCCGAATTTAGAAGGTCACCCGCTGGAGCAGCCTCGGCTTCAAGGGCAGTGTCCGAAGCAGCGTCTGTAAGCGCTAGCGAAACGGCATCACTACTGTTAGAAAGGCTGTTAACTTCAGTGCCAATAAAGGTGAGCACTGGGATGTCTTTGACGAAGAGAGTCGCGGCCTGCCTGCCATCAATAGCATGGGCATGAACCAGAATGTCTTCGTTGAGCTCAGGCGCAAGCTCAGTAGCGGACTGAATATCTTCAGCGCCAGGTTGATTACCACTGGATGCAAGGGCATCAGGGGAAGCGTTGTCTACTGACTGGAGGTCAGATGATTGTGACGACTTAACTTCAGGGGAGGGGCTTGCACTCTGACTCAAAGACTGGGCAGAGGTCCTTACGGCGGCTGCGCCGGTGAGCAGTAGGGCGGCTGCCAAACCGCTTGCAAGCTGTTGTTTTATTGAACCGTTAAAAAGCACAAACATAATGGGCTACATCGCAACCGTTCAGACCGCAGCTGTTCGCCTTGGACCTTGTTATTGAACCGTTGTGTCATAGCAGCGCTTGAATTCCTCGATATCGAATGAAACGAACATCGCTAATCTACACGACTAAATTTGAACAAAGCTCGGGGTATTTTCGAGGCAAGCCCCCTGCGACAATCTTCATAAACCCTTCACAAACTCCATGAAGTGACGAAATGTAAAGGGTTTGCAGGGTTGCGCTCTTGCCCGTAAATATTCTGTGATGCTTATGTCAAATTAGTTCTCTGTTCCAGAAAACTAATGAGTGAAGCCTTTTTTTTGCTGTGCATAGTGGAATAGTATTCTAGGGATTATGCAATTAAATGCATAATTATTGAGATAATTAGGTATTTAGACTCAGCTGAATTTCTTTAAAAAGGTCGCTCAAGATCACTGAATAACCGTTGAGGTTGGTTGGGATTTACAAACAGGCAACACACTAAATGTAGGTAGTTACGATCGCTTTTTCGATTGATTAAGCGTGTGCGCTGACCAGATGTTGTGCATGGCAAAATGCGTGAATGCCTGTTGCAACAGGCATTTGTAATGAATTAATTCAATTTTCAGCGTTTCTTTAAGGATGGATGCTATGGACTATCGCCAAGCGGGCGTAGATGTTGAGGCGGGTCGTGCGTTTGTCGATAAGATTCGCGGCCTGGTAGATGGGACGCGGCGGCCTGAAGTGCTGGGCGCGTTAGGTGGGTTTGGTGGCTGCTTTGAATTACCCACCGGCTATCAAAAGCCCGTATTGGTCTCTGGAACCGATGGGGTTGGAACCAAGCTGAAAATCGCTCAAACCTTAGACCGACACGACACGGTAGGCATCGACTTAGTGGCCATGTGCGTCAATGACGTGCTGACGATTGGCGCAGAACCGCTGTTTTTCTTAGATTATTTGGCAACCGGCAAGCTCGCACCTGAGCAGCTCGCGCAGGTCGTCGCTGGAGTAGCCAGTGGTTGTACCACGTCTGGATGTTCTTTATTGGGAGGTGAAACCGCAGAAATGCCGGGGTTTTACGGACCTGGGGAGTATGACCTGGCGGGGTTTTGCGTGGGCATTGTGGAAAAAGATCAGATGCTGGATGGCTCTCAAGTCGCTGTGGGCGATCGCATCATTGGCTTAGCCAGCAGCGGCGTTCACAGCAACGGCTTTAGCCTGGTGCGCAAAATTGTGGCAGAAGGCCAAAGAGCAGCGAGCAACACAGAACGGTCTGAAGGCTACGACTGGACAGAAAAACCCGAGGCCCTGGGTGGCCGCCTTTCCTTGGGCGAATCGTTGCTCACACCAACGCAGCTCTATGTAAAGCCAGTACTCGCCGCCCTAAAATCCGACCTTACTATCCATGGAATGGCCCACATCACAGGCGGCGGACTGCCGGAGAACTTACCCCGCTGCCTGGGGGAGGGTCTGTCTATTCAGCTGGAGGCCGAGAGCTGGCCAGTTTTGCCCGTGTTTGACTGGCTACGTGAAGCGGGCAGGGTGAGCCTACCGGATATGTACAACACCTTTAATATGGGCATTGGTTTTGTGGTGATTGTACCGCCAGCGCAGGCTGAAGCAGCCTGCCAGCAGTTTTCAGCCGAAGGCATCGACGCTTTTGACATTGGAGAAGTCGTGACTGGAAACGGCGAGCTACTCGGATTACCGGCTTAGGCTGGATTTAACAAGGGTGATTTAACAATAGATAAAGGTGTTTACAGTGAGTTGGCAAGGCACGGTAGGATTTTGCGAGCTAGGCTGTAGAGACGATTTGGGGTTATTACCTCTATATATAGGAAGGAGCTTTCGCGTTGAGTGCCAATCAAGGAAATAGTCAGCCAGTTTTTATTGCAGCGATCGCAACCGTCGTCGCCCTCGTACTGGCCAGCAGTTTTGTCATCATTAATCCAGGGCAGGCCGGCGTTCTCAGCGTTCTGGGTTCCGCTCAAGATGGTGTACTGCTAGAAGGAATTCACATAAAACCACCGTTTGTATCTTATGTAGACGTGTACGACATTACGGTGCAAAAGTTTGAGGTTCCCGCAGAGAGTTCTACGAAGGACTTGCAGGACCTCAAAGCTCGGTTTGCCATTAACTTTCGCTTGCAGCCCTCAGAAGTTGTGGATATTCGGCGGAAGCAAGGCTCACTGGCCAACATCGTCAACAAGATTATTGCGCCACAAACACAGGAGTCTTTTAAGGTAGCAGCAGCGCGGCGAACCGTTGAGCAAGCCATTACACAACGAGCGCTGCTAAAGGAAGACTTTGATGATGCCTTAGCCAAGCGCTTAGAAAAATACGGCATTGATGTGCTCGACACCAGCGTTGTAGACCTCACCTTTTCACCCGAGTTTTCTCGAGCGGTAGAAGAAAAGCAAATTGCTGAGCAAAGAGCCCAGCGGGCTGTATACGTCGCACAGGAGGCAGAACAGGAAGCGCAGGCCGAAATCAACCGGGCAAAAGGTAGAGCCGAAGCCCAGCGACTAATCGCCGATACCCTAAAAGCACAAGGCGGTAAGCTAGTGCTGCAAAAGGAGGCGATTGAAGCCTGGAAGGCAGGCGGAGCGCAGATGCCTCGCGTGCTAGTCAGCGGGGGCGAAAGCGGCGGCGTTCCGTTTATCTTCAACCTAGAAAAAGGCGACCAGTAAAGTTAGGTTCGTCAGCGCTACCAAAAGGTTGGACCAACCACAGGTTTGGCTAACAAGTAGATTCAAAAAGTTTCAACAAAAAGCGCCCTGTGCCGGTCTAGATCAGCACAGGGCGCTTTTATAAGCAAAATCAAACCCGTTTGGTCACACTGATCCAGCGATTATGCAGGCGTTACTCGACGGCGTTAGACTGAAGTAGGAGCTTTAAGAAATGTAACGGTCCATGGTCGCAAGAGCAGCAAAGCAAAAAGTCGTCGTCATTGGCGCGGGTATTGGGGGGCTCACCGCAGCAGCACTGCTCGCCCATCGCGGATATGCAGTCAAAGTATTTGATCAGGCAATTGTGCCCGGGGGCTGCGCATCTACCTTTAAGCGACGTGGCTTTACCTTTGATGTGGGCGCAACGCAGGTGGCCGGGCTAGAACCCGGCGGTATCCACTCTCAAATATTTGAAGAATTAGGGATTGAACTGCCACCTGCAAGCGAGTGTGACCCAGCCTGCGCCGTGTTTTTACCGGGAGAAACTGAGCCCATTAGCGTGTGGCGAGACCCTGAGCAGTGGAAAGCAGAAAGAGAACGCCAGTTTCCAGGTAGCGCTCCTTTTTGGGCATTCATGAAAAATCTGTTCGACTACAGCTGGCGGTTTCAGCAAAGAGATCCGGTGTTGCCGCCGCGCAGCCTGTGGGACATTATTCAGCTCGGAACCGCCGTAAGGCCCGACACATTGTTGACGGTGCCCTTCACATTCTCCACGGTAGGAGAGATTTTGCGGGGGTACAACCTGTACGACAATCAGCGGCTGCGGACGTTTTTAGATATGCAGCTGAAGCTGTATTCACAGACGACAGCGGATAAAACAGCAGTGTTGTATGCAGCAACAGCGCTAGGCGTATCGCAGGCTCCGCATGGGCTGTATCACTTAAAAGGAAGTATGCAGGTGCTGAGCGATCGCCTGGGTTCCTCTTTAGAAAGAGATGGCGGCGAGCTGCACATGCGGCACACCGCTGAAGCGATCGCATTCAATAACGACAAACCCACCCAGGTAAAAGTCACCAACAAAAAAGGCGATAGCTGGCTAGAGCCCTGCGACCACGTCGTGGCCAATGTCACCGTACAAAACTTGGTGCGGCTCGCTAAAAACAACAAAATGAAAGGCTACGAAAAAAGAGTTGATAACTTAGAGCCATCCTCGGGAGCCTTTGTGATTTATTTGGGGGTAGACCTAGCCGCTATTCCTGAAAACTGCCCGCCTCATCTACAGTTCATGTACGACTACGATGGGCCAATTGCTGAAAATAATTCTCTCTTTGTATCAGTAAGTCGTCAGGGCGATGGCCGAGCGCCAGCTGGGAAAGCAACGGTGATTGCCTCTTCTTTTACAGAAGTACAACAGTGGTATGACTGTGATGAAGCGGGGTACAAGGCTATGAAAGAGCGCTATACCCAAGAGGCCATAGGTCGGCTCAAGAGCTACTTTGACCTCAGGCCTGAGCATCTTGTGCATGTAGAAGCGGCAACGCCGAGGAGCTTTGAGACCTTTACAGGGCGCGATCGCGGCATTGTCGGCGGCATTGGCCAAAGTGTACCGACCTTCGGCCCCTTTGGCTTTGCCACCCGCACCCCCGTTAAAAACCTTTGGCTAGTCGGCGACAGCACCCACCCTGGCGAAGGAACAGCAGGCGTGAGCTATTCGGCCATGACAGCAGTGAGGCAGATTGAAGCAGGGTGATATTACAAATAAACGACTGATATCGCAGCTATGCATGAACTGTACTAAGCTAAACGGGCTTATTTTACAGAACACAAATGGCGAAGAAGGCGGCGGCAGCGAAGAAAGGAAAAAAGCAAAAGGGCGCACAAAAAGGCTTTGAGGAGTCGCTGTGGGATACGGCCAATCAGCTACGAGGCACGGTGGAGTCTTCGGAGTATAAGCATGTCGTACTGAGCCTAATTTTCCTCAAATTTGTGAGTGATAAGTTTGAGACGCGGCGGCAAGAACTCATAGCAGAAGGCCAGGAAAAATACACAGATATGGTGGAATTTTACACCATGAAAAATGTGTTCTACCTGGCTGAGGAGTCGCGGTGGAGCTACATCACTAAGAATGCGAAACAAGAAGACATTGCCGTGAAGGTGGATACGGCGCTGCATAGGGTAGAGAAAAATAACAAAACGCTCAAAGGCGCGCTGCCAGACAATTATTTTTCTCGGCTAAATTTGGATGCCAGCAAACTCTCAGCGTTGATTGATGAGATCAATAATATCGATACGGTAGGTAATCCACAGGAAGATGTGGTGGGCCGGGTGTATGAATACTTTTTGGGAAAATTTGCGGCATCAGAGGGGAAGGGCGGCGGCGAATTTTACACGCCGAAGTGTGTGGTGAACCTGATTGCGGAAATGATTGAGCCGTACAAGGGGAAAATTTATGACCCTTGCTGTGGGTCGGGCGGGATGTTTGTACAGTCGGTGAAGTTTGTAGAAAGCCACGAGGGTAATCAAAAAGACATCTCTATCTACGGCCAAGAGTATACGAGCACGACCTATAAGCTGGCAAAAATGAATCTGGCGGTGCGCGGAATTGCGGCGAATTTGGGGGAGGTGCCTGCCAATACCTTTTTTAAAGATCAGCATCCTGACCTAAAGGCGGATTACATTATGGCGAATCCGCCGTTTAACCAGAAGAAGTGGCGGGATGCGGATGCGCTGACAGAGGATGCGCGGTGGGAGGGCTATGAGGTGCCGCCCACGGGAAATGCTAACTACGCCTGGATTATGCACATGGTGAGCAAGCTATCTGTGCGCGGGGTAGCGGGGTTTGTGCTGGCGAATGGCGCGATGAGTACGAATACGAGTAAGGAAGGAGAGATTCGCAAAAAGCTGGTCACCAATGACCTGGTGGACTGCATGATTGCGCTGCCGGGGCAGCTGTTTTATACGACGCAGATTCCGGTGTGCTTGTGGTTTTTGACGAAGAACAAGGCGGCGGATGAGGCGAGATGGTATCGCGATCGCACAGGAGAGACGCTATTTATTGATGCTCGCGGACTGGGCGAGATGGTGGACCGGACGCATAAAGAACTGACGGCAGGTGAGGACGGCGATATTGCGCGGATTGCGCGGACGTATCATACGTGGCGCGGCGAGGAAAAAGACGGCACCTATGAGGATGAGCCGGGTTTTTGTAAGTCGGCGGTGATAGAAGACATTGCGAAGAATGATTTTGTGCTGACGCCGGGGCGCTATGTGGGGGCCGCGCCGATTGAGGATGATGGGATTCCGTTTGAGGTGAAGATGGCGGAATTGACGCAGACGCTGTATGGGCAAATGAAGGAGGGGGAACGGCTTGATGGGGTGATAAGGCGGAATTTGGAGGTGTTGGGATACGGGGAAGGGAAGCAATGATGAGCGACGACTATTGTGGGCGTATTAAGATAGGAAGAGGTCTTTTGAGGGGGAAATATACTAATGACTCAGCTAACAACTCAGTTACAGTGCGATATTCCAACTGAGACGGCGGCTCGGCTTCAGAAGAAAGCGGAGGAAATGAATTTATCGGTGTCGAAGTACATTACTCAACTGCTTCAAAAGGACTTGAGGACGGATGAGGAGTTGGCAAAAGACAACGGCTGGCCGGAGGGCTTTTTTGATTTATACGGAAGCACTCAGGACGCACCTTTAGAGCGTCCCCATCAGGGTGAACATCAGGCTCGCGAGCCCCTGCTGTAAATGTATTTATTAGATGCGAATGTCTGTATTCGGTTTATGAATGGAACCTCTGCTGGTGTTATAAAAAACCTTAAACGGCGGTCAGCTAAGCGTATTGTGATGTGCAGTGTTGTAAAAGCAGAGTTGCTGTACGGAGCAAGGCATAGCCAACAGGTTGAGAAAAATTTGTTGCGAGTAAGAGAGTTTTTAAAGACATTTCAAAGCTTGTATTTCGATGATGCCTGTGCTGAAGAGTACTCGCAAATTAAAAGTGAGCTGAGTCGGCAAGGAAATTTGATCGGCCCAAATGATTTATTGATTGCATCGATTGCTCTTGCTCACGATGCAATTTTAGTGACAAACAATACAAGGGAGTTTAGCCGCGTTCGAAATCTGAGGTTGGAAGATTGGCAGGCGGATGAGTGATGAGTGATGAGTGATAAGTTTGCACTGCGGGATTCGGCTGAGTATAGGGATTGGGTAGTTGAGGTTAAGACTCGGTTGCGATCGCTCCAAGTAAAAGCAGCGGTATCCGTAAATTCTGCGCTGCTGGAATTTTATTGGGCGCTGGGGGCTGATATTGTTAAGCGGCAAAAAGACAGCGCGTGGGGCAGCGGTTTTTTGGAGCAGCTAAGCCAAGACCTCAGGGTTGAGTTTCCTGATATGAAAGGGTTTTCAAGGCGGAACTTAGAGCGAATGAGGCAGTGGTATCTCTTCTATGCAGATGCAGACGAAATTGCGACACAGCCTGTGTCGCAATTGAGCCAAATTCCGTGGAGTCATAATATTGCAATTGTTTCAAAGTGTCAGTCAGTGGCAGAAGCGCTCTATTACGTTCAGAACACTATTGATTACGGGTGGAGTCGTAATGTGCTGACCCATCAGCTTGAAAGTAAGCTTTGGGAGCGAGAAGGAAAGGCCATCTCTAACTTTTCGACAACCTTGCCATCACCGCAGTCTGACTTGGCACAGCAGGCTTTGAAAGATCCCTATGTGTTTGATTTTTTGTCATTAACGAAAGGTTACAACGAACGAGAACTAGAGCAGGGATTAGTTGAGCATGTAACTCAGTTTCTATTGGAGCTGGGGGCTGGGTTTGCCTATGTGGGTCGGCAAGTGCTGCTTCAGGTGGGCGATCAAGATTTTTTTGTGGATTTGTTGTTTTATCACACGCATTTGCATTGCTATGTGGTGATTGAGCTAAAGGCTGGAGACTTTAAGCCGGAGTATGTGGGGAAGCTGAATTTTTATCTAAATGCGGTGAATGGGCTGATAAGAAGGCCGGAGGATGCGAAAACGATTGGGCTGTTGCTGTGTAAGAAACGAAATGGGTTGGTGGCGGAGTGGGCGCTGGCGAATGTGAATCAGCCGATTGGGGTTTCGGAGTATGAGATTATGCGGGAGTTGCCGGATGAGGTGAAGGGGAGTTTGCCGAGTATTGAGGAGATTGAGGCGGCGTTTGGAGATGATGAGGGATGAGTAATGAATTGGCTATAAAGTCATCTGTGGATGACTTTATAAAAATAGGAGATATCTCAACAGTATTTGATGGACCTCATGCGACTCCGAAAAAGATTGAGAAAGGGCCTTATTTTTTAAGTATTTCAAGTCTGGAAAGTGGAAGACTCGATTTATCTAAATCAGCTTGTGTGAGCGAGAATGATTTTACACGCTGGACCAAAAGAGTAACTCCGAGAGAAGGCGATATTTTATTCTCATACGAAACACGTCTTGGCGAAGCTGCTCTCATGCCTTCTAATATTAGGGCTTGTCTCGGTAGACGTATGGGTCTGTTGAGACCAGATCTTAGTAAAGTTGTGCCGCGATATCTGCTGTATGCCTATTTATCGCCAGATTTTCAGAATGAGATTCGAGCCAGAACAAATAGAGGCGCGACAGTAAACAGAATTGCATTGAAAGAGCTGCCCAGCTTTCCTGTAAGAATACCTTCTTTTTCTGAGCAAGAAGCGATCGCACATATACTCGGCTCTCTAGACGACAAAATCGAACTCAATCGCCAAATGAACGAAACGCTAGAAGGTATGGCGCAGGCGTTGTTTAAGAGCTGGTTTGTGGATTTTGATCCGGTGATTGATAATGCGATCGCGGCTGGCAATGAGATTCCTGATGCGCTTAAGGCCCGTGCTGCGATGCGACGGGGAATGGGGAGTAACTATAAGTCTTTAGCTGAAGAACTCACGAAACCGTTTCCCAGCAGGTTCGAGTATAGTGATGAACTTGAATGGTATCCAGCAACCTGGAACGCAAGACCTTTGGATACTTTGCTGCATATTATTGGTGGTGGCACTCCAAAAACTTCCATTCCAGAGTATTGGAACGGAGATATTCCTTGGTTTTCAGTAGTAGATGCTCCTAGTCCTTCAAATCTGTTTGTCATAGATACTGAAAAACATGTAACTGAAAAAGGCGTAGAAAAATCTTCAACGAAAATTCTTAGAGCTGGAACAACTATCATTAGTGCACGAGGCACAGTTGGGAAATGTGCATTAGTTGCCAAGCCTATGGCGATGAATCAGTCCTGCTTCGGGCTACAAGGGCAAGAAGAAATATCAGATTCCTTTGTTTATTACACAGTGCTCTTGAGTGTTTCTGGATTGCAACGAAGAGCGCATGGTTCCGTCTTCAATACTATTTCGAGAGATACGTTTAAGACTATTGACATTCCTTTTTGTGGTGTCAATTTAACTCTAAAGTTTGAAGAGATCGTTCGACCTTACTTTGAGAAAATATTAGAAAATTCTATTCAGTCAAAAACGTTAGCAAAGCTTCGTGACACCCTCCTCCCCCAACTCCTCTCCGGCACCCTCCGCATCCCCGACGCCGAAAAACTGGTCTCCGAGGCACTCTAATGCCCTACCAGCCCCCCTTCACCATCACCCCGCACCTCATCAACCAAATCAGCGCCATCTCAGAGCAGCTCGGACGCCTCAACGCGCAAACCCTCACCCCCTCCCCACAACTGCGCAAGCAAAACCGCATCCGCACCATCCATAGCACCCTCGCCATAGAAGGCAACACCCTCACCCTCGATCAAGTCACCGCCATCCTTGACGGCCAACGCGTCCTCGGCCAACCCCGCGAAATCGCCGAAGTACAAGGTGCCATCCAAGCCTACGAAGCCCTACCAACCCTCAATCCCTACAGCCGTCAAGACCTCCTCACCGCCCACAACCTCCTCATGGGCGCCATCCTGACCAATGCCGGAAAATTCCGCATCGGCAGCGTCGGCATTCACAAAGGCGACCAAGTCGTCCACGTCGCCCCACCCGCCAAACGAGTCCCCGCCCTCATGGCCGATCTCCTGCACTGGGCAAACACCGCAGAAGATCACTTACTCATCAAAAGCTGCGTGGTTCACTATGAATTGGAATTCATCCATCCTTTTATCGATGGCAATGGCCGCATGGGCAGACTGTGGCAAACCCTGATACTCGGCCAGTGGAATGCCCTGTTTTACCGGCTACCGATTGAAAGCTTAGTCAACGACCAGCAAGCGCAATACTACCAAGCCCTAGAAAATGCGGACAAAGCCGCCGATAGCACCGTATTTATTGAGTTTATGCTCAATATTGTCCATAAAGCCCTGAAAAAGGCGCTAAACAACAATGCCGACCCAGCAAGCGACCAAGTAAGCGACCAAGTAAGCGACCAAGTTAAAAAACTTCTAGCCATCATGGACAATCGCTACTGGAGCGCTCAAGAACTGATGGAACAGCTATCGTTATCCCATAAGCCCACCTTCCGCAAAAACTACCTCACCCCCGCACTCAAAGCAGGACTGCTCACCAGGCAATATCCCAACAGCCCCCGCAGCCCCAAGCAAAAATACAAAAAGACCTAACCCTTACTTGCAACAACGCTCAATGACAAAGTTCACCGAAGACAAACTAGAGCAAGCCATTACAGAACTGCTAGCGCAGCAAGGCTACCCTCACGTATTCGGTAACACCCTAGAGCGCACCCCTACAGAAGTCCTCATCAAAACCGATCTCCGCCGCTTCCTCACCTCAAAATACGCCGCAGATCGCCTCACCAACCCAGAAATTGATCGCATCATCCGCGATCTTGAAAACCTCAGCGCCCTCGACCTCTACGACTCCAACAAGGCGATCATGAAAATGGTCTCCGACGGCTTCCTATTCAAACGCGACGATCGCAGCCAAAAAGACCTCTACATCCAACTCATTGACTACCAGGGCCTCACCAAAAACCGCCGCCCCGATGCCGAACACCTGATCACCCTAGCCGACCAAACAGCCCCTTACGCCGCTAACGACAACCTCTACAAATTCGTCACCCAGCTCACCCTACAAAACAGCGGCATTGAAGGCACCGAAACCCGCCGCCCCGACGGCATCCTCTACATCAACGGCCTCCCCCTCGTTGTGTTTGAATTTAAAAGCGCCATTCGCGAAAACGCAACCCTCCACGATGCCTACACCCAGCTCACCACCCGCTACCGCCGCGACATCCCCGAGCTGCTCAAGTACAACGCCCTGTGCATCATCAGCGACGGCGTCAATAACAAGCTAGGCTCCCTGTTTGCCCCCTACGAATTCTTTTACGCCTGGCGCAAAATCACCGGCAACGAATCTGTTGAAAAAGACGGCATTGACTCCCTCTTTACCCTCATCAGCGGCCTGTTCCACCAAGACCGGCTGCGTGAAGTCATCCGTCACTTCATTTACCTGCCCGACACCTCCCAGCAAGAAGAAAAAATAGTCTGCCGCTACCCCCAGTACTACGCCGCCACCAAACTCTACGAAAACATCAAAACCCACCGCAAACGCCACGATAGCAAAGACGGCAAACCCATCATCTCCGGCGGCGACGGCAAAGGCGGCACCTACTTTGGGGCCACCGGCTGTGGCAAAAGCTACACCATGCTTTTCCTCACCCGCCTACTGATGAAAAGCGTAGACTTTGAAAGCCCCACCATCGTTCTCATCACCGACCGCACCGACCTAGACGATCAGCTCAGTCGCCAGTTTGTAAACGCCAAACGCTACCTCGGCGACAACACCGTCATCAGCGTAGAAAGCCGCGAAGCCCTCCGCACCGCCCTCAAAGATCGCGCCAGCGGCGGCGTATTCCTCACCACCATTCACAAATTCACCGAAGACACCCAGCGACTATCTGAGCGCACCAACATCATCTGCATCTCCGACGAAGCCCACCGCAGCCAAGTCAACCTTCAGCAAAAAGTCCGCATCACCGAAACCGGCGTCCAGCGCACCTACGGCTTCGCCAAATACCTCCACGACGGCCTGCCAAACGCGACCTACGTCGGCTTCACCGGCACCCCCATCGACGCCACCCTCGATGTATTTGGCCCGGTGGTCGATAGCTACACCATGACCGAATCCGTCAAAGACGAAATCACCGTCCGCATCGTGTACGAAGGCCGCGCCGCCAAAGTCATCCTCGACAACAGCAAACTGCAAGATATTGAAACCTACTATCAGCAGTGTGCCGACGACGGGGCCAGCGACTACCAAATCGACGAAAGCAAAAAAGCCACCGCTAGCATGAGCGCCATCCTCGGCGACCCCGACCGAATCAAAGCCCTCGCCAAGGATTTTGTCGCCCATTACGAAAAGCGCATCGCCGAAGGGGCCACGCAAAAGGGCAAGGCCATGTTCGTGAGTAGCTCTCGTGCGATCGCCTACGAACTGTACAAAGAAATCCTTGAACTAAAGCCCGAGTGGGCCGAGGTAAAAGTCTGTGAAGACGGCGTCACCCTAAGCGCCCAAGAGAAAAAGAAAATTAAGCCCATGGCGCGGATCAAAATGATCATGACCCGTGGCAAAGATGAGGATAAAGATCTTTACCGATTGCTAGGCGGTAAAGACTATCGCAAAGAACTTGATCGCCAGTTCAAAAAAGGCAAGTCCAACTTCAAAATCGCCATCGTAGTCGATATGTGGCTCACCGGCTTTGACGTGCCCTTCCTCGATACTATTTACATTGATAAACCCATCCAACGCCACAACCTAATTCAAACTATCTCGCGGGTGAATCGTAAGTTTCAAACCAAAGAAAAAGGCCTCGTCGTAGACTACATCGGCATTAAAAAGCAAATGAACCTGGCCCTGGCTCAGTACAGCAAAGCCGACGGCCAAAATATAGAAGAAATCGCCCAGTCCCTAGTCGTTGTGAAAGACCACCTAGACCTGCTAGGCAAAATCTTTCACCCATTCGATCCTAATCTTGAACGGGGCCTTTACTTCACAGGGACACCGCTAGAGCAGCTGAACTGCCTGAATCAAGCCACTGAATTTGTCCAGACGACCCAGCGGGTAGAAAAGCGGTTTATGCATTTGGTGAAGCGGTTAAAGGCCGCTTACGATATTTGCTGCGGCAGCGATGGGCTCAGTGATAATGAACGCGATTTTATTCACTTCTACCTAGCCATTCGCACCATCATTTTCAAGCTGACCAAAGGCAACGCGCCAGATACCGCGCAAATGAACGCCCGCGTACGCGAAATGATTAAAGACGCCCTCAAAAGCGACGGCGTCGAAGAAATATTTAAACTGAGCGATGAGCAAGAAGTCGATATTTTTGATGAAGACTATCTCGCCAAAATCGAAAAAATAAAGCTGCCCAACACCAAAATAAAGCTGCTGCAACAGCTGCTAGCAAAAGCCATTGCCGACTTTAAAAAGGTCAACAAAGCCAAAGGCCTAGACTTCTCGAAAAAGTTTCAGTCCCTCGTGGAGCGCTACAACGAACGGGACGAAGCAGACGTGCTCGTAAGCAACGTGCTAGAAGACTTTTCAGATGAAATTATTGATCTATACCATCAGCTCAAAACAGAAAAAAACTCATTTTCTGACCTGGGCATTGACTTTGAAGAAAAAGCGTTTTACGACATTCTTAAGTCACTGATGCGCAAGTATGACTTTGACTATCCAGATCCTAAGCTGATCTCGCTCTCTAAAGCCGTCAAAGCCGTCGTTGATGATAAGGCTAAATACACCGACTGGAGCCAGCGGGATGATATTAAAGCTGAGCTAAAAGTCGATTTGATTATGCTGCTGGCAGAATTTGGCTATCCGCCGGTAGATCGCGATGAAGTGTACCAGGAAATTTTTGAGCAGGCGGAGAACTTCAAGAAAAACAGAACAGTTCGAACATAACCTACAGGGTGAACGCTACGAGAGGGTCTCTTTTTGCTGACATCTCCGTGAGGGCAACCGCTAATTTTATGGGTCATGCAAAGTTTTTCATCAAGTTTAATAGGTTCGTGCTGAAGTGCGGGCATCCTGCTTGGAGGTAACATAAGCTATGTAGCAAAAGCTGAAGATTGCCTAAGGAATGAGGATTTAATAAGACCCACAACTTCCCGAAGCCCTCACCCCCGGCCCCTCTCCCGAATGGAGAGGGGAGTCCGGACTCAAGTTCCCCTTCTCCATTCGGGAGAAGGGGTTAAGGGGATGAGGGCCTCGGAAATTGGCAACTTGGTCAGTTTATTTAATCTTCGATCCTAAGGACTGAAGATTGGCTAAAGAATAGTGCTGACAGATGACTAGCTAAGTAACCAAAGCTATCAGTGACCAAAGCTATATAGCGCTGCGTCCCTATCAACTTATGAGTGAGCTACCCGACAACCGCAACATTCAAATAAACGAAAGCGCTGATGGCAGCGCAATTGTTGCGGGTGACGGCAATACCATTTATGTCATTCATCAGACCACGCCCCAACAAAATTCGCCTGCGCAACCGACCCGCTTAGGGGCTAATCCCTACAAAGGACTCTCTGCTTTTCAAGAGCGCGATGCCGCCAATTATTTTGGCCGAGAGAATCAAGTAGAACGGCTGTGGCAGCGCTTTCAAAGCTTAAATGAACAGTGCGGGCCTGCGGATCTCGTGCCTCGCTTTTTACCGATTTTAGGACCGTCAGGCAGCGGAAAATCTTCGCTGGTACGAGCAGGCTTAATTCCTGAACTGGCGCGGCGACCTTTGCCTGGCAAAGAGAGCTTACGCGTGGTTGTTCTAGTGCCTGGAGAATCTCCAATCGGCGCACTCTCTGGCGTCCTGGCTAAGCTCACCCAGGATGATCAAACCCCTGCGGTGGTGAAAAAAAGAAGCTACGAGTCAGAACTGAGAAAGTCGGCGGCAGCTGACCGGTTCGACTTTTTGCAAGACGTCGCTCAAATGCTGCCCAACATTCAAACCTCCCCTTTGGTGGTGGTGGTTGATCAGTTCGAAGAGATTTATTCGCTGTGCAAAGATGCCGACGAGCGACAGGCTTTTATTGAAAACTTGCTCCATGCAGCCGAGAGTAAAACGGGCTATGTCACTGTGGTGGTGACCCTACGTAGCGACTTTTTAGATGAAACCCAGCGGCATCCTGCCTTGAATAAAATGATGGGCAGTGCGCACTACAATCCGGTGGTGCAAGCTATGCTGCCCGATGAGCTGCGGCGGGCGATCGCGCAACCTGCCAAGCAAGCAGGACACCCCCTAGATGAGGCCACCGTAGAGCTGCTCGCAAGCGATACCGCCGGACGCGATGGCGCACTGCCGCTCTTACAATTTGCCCTCACTCAAATTTGGGAGGGCCTAGCAGAAGGCAAAAAGTCCGCTGAAACCTATCGCGAAATGGGTGGCGTTGGGGGTGCGCTAGCTGGTAGAGCCCAGACCATTTACGACCGGCTAGCCCCCGAAGAAAAAGACCTTGCACGTCGCCTAGTATTAGGACTGGTCCAGGTAAATTCAGACGGCCAGTACACCCGCAGACGAGTCCTGATTGACAACTTACTCTCTGCCAATGATGAGCGCGAGCACGCGCAAGCCGTGATTGATCAGCTAGCCGCATCGGGCACCCGACTGGTCACCGTTTCGAGCGATCAGCAAGGGGAAGACCTAATTGAAATCACCCACGAAGCGCTCATTCGGCACTGGCCTCTGCTTCAAAACTGGCTAACGCAAAACAACGAGCTGCTGGTTCAAAGCCGCCGGATTGAAGAGGCCGCAGCGGCCTGGAAAACGAACGAGTGTGCAAAGGGCTACCTCTTGCACGGGACACCGCTCATAAACGCTCAAAAATACAATCAAAAGCAAAGCGAACAGCTACCGCTATCGCGATTGGCTTTAGAGTATTTGCGCCAAAGCGTCCGACAGCGCAATCAGCTGAGGATGAGACTTTTAGCCATGGCCGCCGTTCCATTACTGCTGTTGTCGGTAGCCAGCGAGTACTTTGTCAGAGAAATTAAGGTGAAAGAGAGCTATACCAGCCTAAGCACCTATGACTCCGAAAAAATCACCCACTCCATTCACTATTTAGTAGAAGGCTGCAAAGCCTTTAGAAAAGGACAAAATCGCCAGGGCCTGCTGCCGTACGTTTATGTCAGTGAGCGCCTGTGGGGCAATTGTCGTTCGCTGATTGGGTCTAACTTGCGCGGCAGCGATTTAAAAAATCTAGATATTGAGTATTCTGAGCTGAGTGGCTCTGACTTAAGAGGGGCTGATTTTTCGGGGAGTAACTTACGCCAGGTTTATTTAATTGGGGTTGACCTAAGTGGGGCGCAGCTGATGGAGGCAGATCTCTCAGAGAGCCAGCTGAGAGGGGCCAAACTGCGAGGGGCCAATTTGACCCAGGCGACCTTTGGCCGCGCTCAGCTAGAAGGAATTTATTGGGATGGCGCTAGCCTCAAAGAGGCAGATTTAAGTCGGGTTGAAACCATACAACCCGATGCGCTAGACAATGTTGAGCTGTGTGGAACTAAGCTACCCAGCTATCTTAAGGCGGTTGATGGAAACAGAGACTGTTAGGGCACCGGGTAAAACCGACGACTCAACGAACAGGCAAACTAACTTGAACAAAAACGGGCTTGAACAACTAGACCATTAGCGGGCCTTGCGACTTATCAGCCAGCAAGCCACAAGGACCAGCGGGATCAATGAAGTAGGCTCTGGAATGGACCTGGGAATAGGTCTTGTTTCGATTGCAATAATCTCCGGCTCTCCAGTGGCAGCACCCGCTCTTTCGTACTCCAAAATGGTGGTTTCTGAAGAGGAGAGAACCAGCTGAACCTGGGCTTTATCGAGCGTCTCCGGAAAAAGCGTGCCCTGATTGTATTGCGCGCCCCTAAACACAGTTTGCTTTAAGGTGATATCGCTGAGGATAGCGTCGTTAAGAATAGTCCCTGCCAAGCGAGCCTCTGAAAGATTTGCGCCGGTTAGGTCTGCCCCAGACAAATCAGCCCCCGATAAATTAGCCCCGGACAGATCGGCACCTGAAAGATTGGCCTTAATTAGGTTTGCCCCGGCCAAATTCGCGTTGGAAATATTCGCACCCGTTAGCTCCAGTCCTGACAAATTCACACCCGCCAAGTTGGCATCGGCAATATTGGCATCGGTTAAATTAGTCCTAGAAAAAATGATGCCGTACAAATTCGCACCGGAGAGATCGGCCTCGACGAGATTAGTGCCAGACAAATTTGCTCGAACTAAACTAACGTCGGAGAGGTTGGCTTTGTAAAGGACCGCTTCGGATAGGTTGCTACCGGTGAGAACAGCTCTAGAGAGATCAGAACCAGAAAGATTGGCATTGGCCAGGTCAGCGCCTTCTAAGTTGGCCCCCGCAAGCACAGCATCGGCCAGGTTAGCACTGGTTAAAATAGCGGTTTTAAGCAGGCTATTTTCGAGGTCAGCAGCAGCTAAGTTGCTCCCAAAGACATTGCCATTACTTAAATCTGCACCTGATAAAGGCCCTCCAGACAAGTCACAAGCCGTACAGGATTTAGAGAGCTTTAGCTTTTGGACATGGTCGGGCGTAAACGCATGGGCCGAGGGCGAAAAAACAGAGATCGCACACCCCAGCGCAACCTTAAGCGCAATCACTTTTCCGAGTGAGAAAAAACCGACTTTAGGGTTAAGTGACATTGGATCTCGCTATATCTGCTCCTGCCGTATCCACTTTGATTAACCCCTTTAGAACTAGCCCTTTAGATCTTCCTTAACGCTAAAAGGCAGCCAGCTATATCTCTACATTTAGGAGTAAAAAACTTGATGGGTATCTCTTAGTTAGCAAGAAAGCTAGGCCAATGGCAAGGGTAGAAGCCTGAAAGTTAAAGTCGAGATTACGTTTATAAACACCCTGACAGCACCAGACACTTCAACGCTGTAAAAAAGTTTCTTACAGCGTCGTGACTTTCTGACGAGAGGGTATTTTCTGAAGAGCGTCACTGGTAGGCCCCTCAGGGGGGATCGCCACAGGGGTTGACGGGAGCGGGTGGTTGAGGGTGTGTAAAAAGCGTGGATGAGGCCGCTTAATATTCCATGCCAGCCCCATAGCACTGAACGCTTTGATCAGCCACCAGCTGGGATCGTACTGCTTGGGCTCCATACTGAATTTGGCTGAGTGGGGAAAGGCCTGATGGTTGTTTTGCCAGCCTTCACCTAGGGTGAGCAGGCCCAAAAACGGCAGATTGCGGCGCTGGATGCGATCGCCCTTGGCATAGCGAGGCTGCTGGCCCAAATGATGGGACAAATACGTCACCAGCCAAACCGCTGTAATAGAAACCGCAAGCCGCACATAAATACCCCAAAAAACCCAGCTCCAGCCGCCGAAGTGATAAAACGCGATCGCCCACGGCAGCTGCTGCAACATCCAGGTTTGCTCTAGCCATTGGTAAAATCGGCTTTGCAAGAGGCGCGGCTCGTAGCGAAAAATAGGCGGATAGTCGAGCTGAAACTCGCAGTGCAAGGTCCAAAGCCAGTCGGTCACAATATTTTGACGACTGGCAAAATAATCGTGACAGCGAGGCTGACGCTGTGCCCAGTCGCGCATATCGTGACGGCCAATGATTGCGAAGGGTCCGCCCACACCCGTGAGCACCCCCAAGTACACCAAACAATTTTCGAGACGCCAAGAGCACTGGAAGCTACAGTGAATCAAATGGCGATGAAGGCCCACTGAGTAGCCTGCCCACAGAGTAATGAAGGTAGTAGCAAGGCATAGCAAAAGCGCCTCCCAGGTAAAGCTCGCATACCCACCGAGCAAGGCACCCGCATAGATAACGCTGACCCACACAGACCGGTTGGGGGCCCAGTACACTCGTCCAAAAATCGGGCTAGAGCGACCATTATTGGAATCTACTCTACTGGGGAGGTTGGCACTAGCCTTTGAGTAGGGGTTGCTCATGGCATTTCAAGGGGCTTTTAGGGGGAAGATGACTGTTCTAAGGGCTCAAGAAGCGGGTTGAAACGAGCGCATGCTGGAAGGGCAAAGGGGCCTAGAAGAGGAACTGTAAAGAGTCGATGAAGAATTGGTCATTTTACCTGACACAATAATAAGTCGATTTTAGTTTGGTGGCGAAATAAAGGTAACAAAATGTTTTGACCCAAATCACCAAGCATTATTGATATAACGGGCGCTGGGCAGCTTTTTTAGCGATCTATCTGAGAAGACCGTTAGGAGAACAGCGCCTAGAAAGAATCCAAGCGTCCTGATAGTCGGGTTCTTGATGGAGGGGGGTGATTTTCGAAATAAAAAAGATCAAACTGTAGGCTAAGAAGTAACAGTGGTGGTTTTAAAAAAGCGAGTTATGGCATCAGAGACTTTGCAGCAGGCGATCGCACTCATTCAATCCGATCAGCTTTTTGAGGCGATGCCGCTACTCAATGAGGTACTTGAGCAGCAGCCGGGTTGCGTAGCAGCCTATGTGCAGCGGGCCAAAATTCGGCGGCGGTTGGGTGATAGGGAATCGGCCATAGCTGACTACACCAAGGCGATTAATTTGACACCGACCGCCGAGGCCTACCTCGCCAGAGCACTGGTATGGCTGAGCCTGGAGCAGCTGAATGGGGTCGTGAGCGATGCGCAAAAGGCGGCGAAGCTTGCGCCAGACCTCGCGGGCGGGCACCGCCTGCTGGGCAAAGCATTGGGACTGTTGGGCGACGGGCCAGGGGCGATCGCAGCGTACAAGCAAGCAGCGCGTTGCTATTTGGACAGTCAAGACAAAAGCAATGCTCAAGCTTGTTTAGATGCGATTGGCCCTTTGCAGAAGCTGCCGCCGCTGCCAAAGCTCCCCGCTGAGCAGTCTTTGGCACCTAAAAAGACAGCAGGAGCAGCGACGGAGCAACCGGCAACGCCCGCAGAATACATGCGGCTTGTGCAGGTAAAGTACGACACAGGTGAGTACGCCGCCGCCATGAAGGATTTGACTTGGCTACTTAATATCGATCCGAACTATGCCAAGGCGCTGTGTCTGAGAGGGTTGATTCAGGCGCAGCTCGGACGGCGGGAACAGGCCATCGGTGATATGTCGCTAGCCATGAGGCAAGCCCCAGACGATGAGTCTGTTCGCTTTGCCAGAGGCCAGATGCGGTTGATTTTGAAAGACTATGACGGCGCTATTGAAGAGCTTTCAGCGTTGATTACCGCAACAGAAACGCCAAATGCTCGGTATTTTAGCTGCCGGGGCGATTGCTATCGAGGGATGGAAGAGCCAGAAAGTGCGTTTAAGGATTACTCCAATGCGCTGGCAATTGACACCGAAAACGCCCAGCTTTATGAGCAGCGAGCCAAAATGCAGTCTGCGATGGGAGCCCGTGAAGGAGCGATCGCAGATTATCAGCAGGCGGCGACGCTGTGGCTCAATCAGGGTAATTGGAAACAGCATCAGCGGGTAGTGGATAAGGTGCGCGAGCTGCGATCGCAAGCAAAAACAAAAAGCCGTGCTAAAAACAGCGCCACCGTCACTATCAAAACCTATGAGAGAAATATGCCGGTCGTGGAAGTTTTGCTAGATGGGAAGGCTGCTTTTGACGTGGTGATTGATCGCAACGCGACCCATTCGATTGTGACCAAAAGCATGGCCACGAAGCTCAATTTGGACATGGTGAGCTATCGATATGTGTACCTAGCTGATGGGACGCCCATGGAGCTACCCATTGGGCGGTTGCGCTCGGTGGTGGTCGGGTCGGTGATTGTGACGGATGTGTATGTGGCGGTCGCTCCCGATAAAGCCACACCTGTACTCGGCAAAGACTGCTTCAGCGCTTACAGCATCCGCATCAGCGGCAACGAAATGACCTTCATGCGACCCTAGCACGACCTTTTTACCCATGAGCAATTGTCATAAAATAAGCGACCGTAATGCGCTTACGGTCGCTTCGTTATCATTTCTTCGAATCTAGCTGCGTGGTGCAAACAGATAGACTACTCTGAGTAGATTACTCTGAGCAAAAAGGCGAGCAAAAAGGGCTAGATTTCACAGCTTTCGCCACCGCCACCGTTCACACAGAAAGCAAAGGCCAGGAACCTACTTTCTTCCTGCGCGGTGGCTTCTGTAATGTTTTGCAGCTTGAAGAAGTTAGCCGCAGCTTGGGACTGCTCAGCGGGCGTTTTTTGTAAAAACCAATCGCTGTTGGAAACTGTTTCAAACGTTACGTCCTGATCTTGCGCGCGCTGCATCACCATCCAAGAAACATTTTCCTGATCGGCTGGAGAAAGATCTTCGTACCAAAGCTGATAAACCTGCAACACTTGGCCTGTTTGATCGTTAGCGTCGATAGAATCTGAGTCTACATTGTTGAGGCCCAGCGTATTGCTAAGGCTATTAATAGTGTAGGCTGTGCCGTTGATAGTGTTGTCAAGATAGTTGACTGTTCTATTAACTTGGTTGACCGTATTGAGGAGATCTCCAAATCCAGCAGAAGCTGGCATTTGTGTTGCACTTAAAAGACAAGCCGCTGAAACGAAGCCTGTCAAGAGCTGTTTGATTTTCATATTGAGAGAGTAGAGAGATAAAAGCAGCTGACGATAGAAATAGAAGAACTTATACGCAGTCTTCGCTGTTGAAGATTTTACGATCATTCTTTTGATAGATGCACTAGAGATTCTACAGTCAACCTTTCGATAGATGCAATGCAAGGCTGGTTTTCATCGATATTTCTTTAAATAGCCTGATTATTAATACACCGGCTGACTCAGCAAAGAGCGTTCTAACCGGTTGCTATGTTCGCTAAACGCTTGAGAAAAAGGGCCGCCTGCCAGTTATTGTCTGCTGTATCGGACAAAAAGTACTTTAAAGGAAGCATGAAGCAAACTGCTGAAATAGGCAGACAGCTGAAGCAAAGTTATTTAAACTCCAGCTTTTTATTTCATGTTTATGCGTAAAGATACACAGCGCACATCATCGTACGCTTGTATTTATGATGATTCGCTATAGACTTTTTGTAGCTTTACTACGCCAAAATGTTTATGAAAAAATTAGTCACTCGCAAGGTTTCCACGCTCTTGATGAGCTGTAGCGTTCTTTGCTTGTTATTACCTGTACTGCCGGCACAAGCGCAATCAAGAACTGTTCATCAGCTAGGCATATTAGGTGATAGCGACGAGCAGTTCGAGACGGGCAGCTATTTTGACAGCTACGAAATTGAAGGTAGTGAAGGGCAGCGCGTGTCTATTTCTTTAGATAGTTCGGAGTTTGATACGGTGCTTGGACTGTTTGATAGTGATGGCAATTTGGTCGCAACTAACAACGATGCAACAGAGACGAATCCTAATTCGTATATTTCTACAACGCTGCCTCGCAATGGGACCTACACCGTAGTCGCCGCTTCATATAGCCCGCAGACAGGTGGCGACTACAGAATGGCACTGCGCAATTTTAGTCCGCCTCGACCTACCAGAACCGCAAGTAGCGCAGGCAGCTGGGATGAGTGGAATGCACTGGCAGCTAGCCCGCTCGGGCAAATGGTCATGTGGGGCATTGTCGATTCAATGTTTTCTTCAGGTGGCGGCGGAACATCGGGAGGAGCATCTCAAAGCTTATGTCCTTACACCAGGCCAGAGGGAGGACGTGGTTGGTACGAGTGCTAGTAACTCAGTCATTCAAGAACTTTTTGAGCTTTACCTGTGCTCTTGACAAGAGTATCTCTCATCCTATTCACGAGCGCAGGTATTTTCATAGGTAAAGCACTTTGTTTTACAAGCCGTTTTACAAGTCAAGGAGAACGAAAAATCCTCTCCAGCAGGTGTGCCCACCTGTATGAAATAATTTATTGCTTGCGCGTAATTTCAACGCCGACGGTGCCACCGAAGTTAGGAATAGGCGGGGTGGGCTTGGTGACTTTTACATTGATTTTTTGAATTCGGCTGTCGCTGGCAAGGGCGTGGGTGGCAACCGCATCTGCGAGGCTTTCTATAAGCTTGTACTTTTTAGTTTGGATGAGTTTTTTGGTTTCTTGAACAATCTCTACGTAGCTATGGGTGTCTTCTAGGGCGTCGGTTTTGCCTGCTTTGGAGAGATCGATAAAAATCTTTAAGTCAACGTGAAACCATTGCCCGAGAACATTTTCTTCGGGGAGTACGCCAAGATACCCAAAGGCTTTGATGTCGTTGATGTGGATGATGTCCATGGAAGAGAAGGATGAAGTGTGAATGATGAAGTATGAACGAAGAGTGCAATCAAAACACTCTCCTACTTCGACTGACGTAAAGTCTCTTTTGGGAGCGATGTAGTGAAGGCTACGAATCTGGCTACAAATCTACTAGCTACAAATCTATATGCGTAAAGGCTTTTGCCGTCTCTCCTGAGTAGGTTGCAACAATGTGGCCGTCGCCAACCAGTTGATACTTGTAAGTGACCAGGCCTTCTAGTCCGACGGGGCCGCGAGGGGGCATTTTTTGGGTGCTGATTCCAACTTCTGCCCCGAAGCCGTAGCGGAATCCGTCGGCGAAGCGGGTGGAGCAGTTGTGATACACCCCGGCGGCGTCTACTTGGGACATGAAGGTGTCGGCGGCGGTTTGGTTTGTCGTTGAGATCGCCTCAGTATGCCGTGAACCGTAGGTGCTGATATGTTCAATGGCCGTGTCTAAAGAATCCACTACACGAACGGCCAGAATCAAATCGCTGTACTCGGTAGCCCAATCGTCTTCGGTGGCGGCTTTGAGGTCTGTCAGAATTTTCAGCGTATTATCATCACCCCGAAGTTCGACGCCTTCAGCCTGAAGTCCTTTTGCAAGGACTGGCAGGGCTTTTTCAGCGATGTCTTTGTGTACCAGCAGGGTTTCGATGGCGTTGCAAGCGGAGGGGTAGCCGACTTTGGCATCGACCGCAATGCTGGCAGCCTGTTCAATATCAGCAGCGGCATCTACATACAGGTGGCAGATGCCATCGGCATGGCCCAGTACGGGAATGCGCGTATTGGCCTGAACGAACTGAACAAAAGCGTTGGAGCCACGAGGAATAATCAGGTCTACGTACTTGTCTAAAGCCAATAGTGCGTTGGTTTCTTCGCGAGTGGTGAGGAGCTGTACGGCATTAGGGTCGTGGCCTGCATTGCTGATGCCTTGACGGATGGCGGTGACCAGAGCCGTGCAGGAGCGGATAGCTTCGCGGCCACCTTTGAGGATGACGCCATTGCCGGACTTGAGCGCAAGGGTAGAAATTTGCATGACGGCATCGGGGCGGGATTCGAAGATGATGCCGAGGACACCGAGGGGCACACCTATGCGCTTTAGGACAAGACCGTTGTCGAGTTCACGATGCAGTGTCACTTCTCCCGTGGGGTCAGGAAGACTCGCAACGCTGCGGACACCTTGGATAGCGCCGTTTAGTTTGACGGCATCTAGCTTGAGGCGGCCATAGAGGGGTTTGGCGAGGTTGTCTTTTACGGCGGCGTCAAGATCTTGTTGGTTAGCAGCGGTAATGTCAGGAGCAGCTTTTTCTAGGGCTTGGGCAACGCTTTCGATGATGGCGTTTTTGTCTGCGGCTGATAGCTGGGCCAGTTGTCGGGCAGCGGCTTGCGTTTGCTGAGCAATGACCTCTAAAGGTAAGGATGCCTCGGTGGCGGTTTGATTGGCAGTTTGATTAGCTATGTTGCTGGTTTGAACATTCATAGGAGTGGCTGGACGGAGGGGTAAAAAATATTAGAGTTGAGAGATATTAAGGTTGGGCGATAAGTCGGTTTTGGAGACCCGTGTTCTGTCTAAATTTGAGTAGAGAAGCAGGGCGAAGAAGCAGGGTGAATAGATAAGAAAGGAGTCTCGCTAGTTTATCAAGAGAAGGTTATGGACGATCGCCTTGACCTATTGCTCACTGGGTTTATTCCAGCGATTTTGATCGTTGCTGTTAGCCTAACGCTGCTGCTCTCTCTGCTGCTATTACACAGTTATCGGCGGGCAGTGGTTCGCTCTATGGGTCGTGATGCTGGGGGCCGCAATGCTGGGAGCCACAATACTGGAAGCCGCGATGCTGGGGGATACGCCTTTGGTGCGCTCCAGCCGCCGTCCTCTAAGGACTCTGAAGAGGTCTCCAGCAAAGACTCTGGCCAGTCAGGGGCGATCGCCGCAGCGGCGAAGTCTTCGTCCAATCGAGTGATCAATCGCGACCTATCGCCTGCGGACAAAGCGACCCTGTATGCTCGCTTGCTCGAAGCCCCATGGCGGCAAGCGGCGATTTATGGAATGGGCGGATTGGGCTATGCCATGGTGATGTCGTTGGCCCTGCATCTCTCTTTTCAAATGCAGATTTTGCCCGTTCGTTTTCTCTGCATACTTTGGCTATACCTATGGCCGACCCTGATCATTTTCAATCTGGTTGCAGCCTCAACCAAACGCATTCTGAGTCGCTCTTTAATCGCTTATTTCGTGGGGTTAGTGGGGTGGGGTCTTTTGGCAGACTCGGCCAGCGTTCTTACCTTTAACTGGACTGAGATTCTCATACTATGGATGACGTTTAATTTGCCAGCCACTGTATTACTGTTGGCTTTTTTGCACCCTCAGATTAGGGCAGTGGGCCCATTAGTTTTGACCGGCACCCTATTTGTCGTCACCGGCTTTTTATCCTTTCTTTTTCTGATTTCTAGCCAAGATCTTTTTTTGAAAGGCGTCGTTATTTTGGGGACGGCCTTAGGTCAAAACCATTTTTTCCTTTTTTTAGCGATTGGCTTTGTCTTGAGCCTTGTTGTAGTTGCACCAATAGTTTGGGGATTACTGCGATGGATCAGGCGCAGTTATGAGCAAAAGCGCATTAGCGAGCAGGGACTGTTACTGGTTGCCATTGGCTTATTTTTTGGGCTGGCTCATTCTATTGGACTAGCCTCCATGAGCGGCAGCGGGTGGGTGGTCATCGGAGCGATCGCCTTTGCGGTTTTTGTAGGCGTATCTAGAGTGCTGATGACGAGGGCCCGCTCGCAACTGAAGCGCTCAACCCAGGGTGTTAATCTGCTGTTGCTGCGCGTGTTTGCCCTAGGTCAGCGAAGCGATCAGCTTTTTCAGTCGCTCTCTTTGCACTGGCGTCATATTGGCAGTATTCAAATGATTGCTGGCCCCGACTTGTTGAACACCACCATTGAACCCCATGAATTTTTAGACTTTGTGACGGGCAAGCTGGCTCGCCGATTTATCGATAGTCCACAGACTTTGGCGCAGCGGCTAAAAGAAAGAGACCTCGAGCCTGATTTGGACCGGCGATTTCGGGTGAATGACTTTTTTTGCTACAACGATACCTGGCGGCTAGCGCTACTCAGCCTGCTTGAAACCAGCGATGTGGTGCTGATGGATTTGCGCAGTTTTTCACAGCAGCGAGCAGGCTGCATTTTTGAAATCAATACCCTGATTCACGGGGTTCCGGTAGAACAGGTTGTGCTTCTGGTGGATGACACAACGGACACCGCTTTTTTACAGAAGACGATACAGACGGCTTGGCACTCTCAACCTGCGACTTCACCCAATATCTTAAAATCTGCCGATGCCCTGAAAACCTTCAGCTGGGAGCGTGGTTTGCAATCACTCCCAGCCCTTTTCCAAGTCCTACTCAGAACGACTTAGTTTATCGTCACGTAGCTGTCGTCAAGTGTTTTATCAGCTGACGGGCGATTCTTTCACCCCCGCCGGGTTCTCCCATTCGCTGTTTGCCGTTTTCTTGGATGAGCTGGAGGCGATCGCGATCACTAAGGATTTGAGCGATCGCACCGCCAATTTCCTTGGGGCTACACACCATATGAACTGAAGGACCAAGCATTTTGGCCTGGACAGTGGCGAAAGCTTGGGTGAATTGGGGGCCGTTGCCAGGAAGGGTGATGGCGGGTTTGCCAAGGCCGACGAATTGTTCAGTCGCGGTCCCAGCCGTGGCGATCGCAATATCGGCAGCCTGGAGGCAGTCGTTGTAGGCGTCTTGAATGAGCAGCAGGGTAACGTTTTGGTGAGTGAAGGTGGAGTAGGGCTTGGACTGGTGGGTCCAGGTATTGGGGTTGGCAGGGAGCTTGTCCGGGGAAAGGCTCGGGGCGATCGCTCCCAGCAAAATAATGGATTTGGCCGGAAAGGTGTCCACTAGGCTGGGGAGCGCGTTCATAATGTTGGCCCAGTTTTCGTAGGCTTCTGGCTGGCGCGATCCGGGGAGCAGTGCGATTGTTAGGGTTTCGCGGTCCTGGGGGGAGCCTTCTGCTTGATGCTGGCCGCTATTTACCGGCTCGCTTGTGCTTGCGATGTGAGCTAACAGGCCGTCTAGCTTACCTTCGGGCGCTAGGCTATCCATCATCGGATTGCCTTCGTAGTAGGCGCGAATGCCCAGATTTTGAAGGGTTTTGGCAGTGAGGGCATCGCGAACGAACACGGCACGGCAGTTGTTGCGGGCCATGAGCCAGCGCTCCCAAGGGAGGTAGACGGAGCCGGACCAGCCTTCTAGGCGATCGCCTAATGTTTTGCCAGAGCGGTGGCCAGAGCGTTGACCGGAACGCTGACCAGCGTCGTCGCGGAGCCAGTATTCAGATTTGGCAGTGCCGACAAAAACGTAGGGCAAGCCGGAGAGATGGGCGAAAATTTGAGGCACGATGTCGCCGACGGCAAGGATGGCATTGCCGGAGGAATCTGCATTAGCCGCCCAGGCTTTGATAGCAGCGAGCTGGGAGCGGGTGAGGGGAATGAGCCCTTTTTGAACGTCGCGGGCGAGCTGCTTAGGGTCGCGGTTGAGGAATCCGCCCGAGGGTAGGACCTTGGTTTGACCAATAATGGGAATATCGGAGGATAGGTAGGTACTGCCGCTGCCAGTGATGGGCAAAGCCGATAGCTCAACGGTGGGATGTTTCTGGCGCACGGCGTTGAGAATGCGGCAGGCGATGACGTCTTCACCGTGGCCGTTACTGATGCACAGCAGTTTCATGGCAGGTTCAATGAGATTTTTTATGCGATGGATTTTTTAGATATCAAAGACCCATTAACCGATCATCTCATCGATCAGGTCGCTCCCGTGGCGAATCGCCTAGATCGTGAGCCAGCAATGCTGTTTTCAGCTTTTAAAAAGCTAGGGCAAACGCCGGAGCTGGCAGGATGGCTCACGCCTAAGGTCCCAGAAGGGCTCGGTGGGCTTGGCTTTGATGCGGAGTCCTATGGGCAGTTTCAGAGCTTGATAGCACAGCATTCTGGGGCACTGGCCTTTTTGCTCACGCAGCATCAGAGCGCAGCCAGCTTAGTGCTTGCCGGTGAAAATGAGGCACTCAAACAAACCACTCTCCCAGCCATGGCAACTGGCGAGGTGTGCATGGGCGTGGGCTTTTCTCAGCTGCGCCGGCAGCCACCAGTGCTCGTGGCTCAGCGGGTGGCAGAAGGCTATCGGCTATCGGGCGAAGTGCCCTGGGTCAGTGGATCACAGTTATTTACCGCATTTGTGGGTGGGGCGGTTGTGCGTGACACACAAGACGCCCTCTTCGGCCTATTGCCATTGGTCAGTACGCGCTGCGACGGGGGCGAGATAGTGGTCAGTGACCCGATGGCACTGTGTGCGGTGTCAGCGACCAGCACGGTGCGGGTCGTCCTCACGAACTGGCTGCTCCCTAAAAACAAGGTGTTGGGATTGCGACCGGCGGGATGGCTGGCAAAGCGCGATCGCGCCAATCCCTTGAGCCCGCTAGCGTTGATGTTTGGCTGCACGCAAGCCAGCATTGCGTCGGTGCGCCAGTCGCTCGCACGCCGCCATATTGATCACGATATGGCGGAGAGACTCACTGCGCAGCTTGTGAAGTTACGTCGAGAGCTTGCTCAAACCGTAGTTTTACCGACCTCGGCCTACGATCAAAAACTTGCCCTCAGAGGAAAAGCAATTTCACTGATGAATACGGCGGCCCAGGCGGCCATTATTTCAGCCAGTGGTGCGGCGAACACCTTAGGGCATCCGGCTCAGAGGATTTATCGCGAGTCGCTACTCTTTAGCGTCAGCGGACAAACCAACGAAGGGGCGATCGCGTCTCTAGAAAGCCTAACCTTCTACCTTTAGATACATTTAACATTTCAATGAGGTGACGTGTTGTAACGAGAAACCTCATTGCTGTTAAGAAGGGTGTTTTAAACGAGGCAATCATGTTGCGAGTCACGATGGCACGGTAAACCTAAAGATAATATTAAGGTTTCGAGATGGATGCTCATTTAGTTCGTCAGCTTTGGTCCGCAGTAGAGTCATTTCCCAAAAACAGGCTTTCTGCGTTGGATGATTCCACCCTATTACAGTCTCTCATCGACTTTCTCCAGTCCGATCCAGCCTTTGATCCCCAAAACTTATCCAGCGTAAGCAGCTATATTTTGGCAAGGACGCCTTTAATTCGAGAAATGTCGCAACAATCTTGAACCTGCCCACTCTCACCAGCTTCAAGCGCCGCTGATAATGCATTTTCATCCTAGATAGCGTCAACTGCTGCCAGCGCGCCGCCCGTAGAGGTCTTGTCCGTAAAGAGCCCTCAAGCTCACTGTTAACATCCCTTCTGCTAACATCCCTTTTGTCAACGTTCCTTTAAAATCACACGTTTCGAACAATGTTGAGAGAGTAAAACATTTGATTACACAGGCTTCGTCGTCTGGGAAAAATTCCAAAAATCTCAAGATATCCCACGCCGAAAGGTTGTTTTTCTCTGTAGGAAAAATGCTAATGTTAAGCGCAATTACTGATCGGTGAGTTTGGGTAATTGCGAAAAAAGGTTTTTATCCGAGCCCATCACAAGGTTAGTTCCTGTTCTCCTAGATTAAAAGTGCGTGAGGTTTGGTATGAAAAAGTGGAGTTTGGTGCTCGCGATGAGCGTATTGCCATTAGCGGCCTGTGGTGCTCCGGGGGGCGCTCCCGGTGAAGGGGGCGGCGGTGCTACAGCCGGCGGTAGCCGCCTGCAAACTGTGCTCGACCGAGGCAGCTTAGTATGCGGCGTAGACGGTGGTATTCCTGGATTTAGCTTTGTAGAAAACGGTGAGTATTCCGGTTTGGATGTAGACGTTTGTAAAGCAGTCGCGGCTGCTTTATTCGACGATCCTGAGGCGGTTGAGTATCGCAACCTAGATTCCACCGAGCGCTTTGAGGCCCTCAAAGGCGGTGAAGTGGATATGCTCTCTCGCAACACCACTTGGACCATTAGCCGCGACACCTCAGTGGGCATGGAATTTGCGCCTACCACGTTTTTTGATGGCCAGGGCATGATGGTGCGCGAAGCTGAAGGCATCACAGAACTGACAGACCTTGAAGGTAAGTCAATTTGCGTGGAAGCTGGCACAACCACCGAGCTAAACCTCACTGACCAAATGCGTCAGGCGGGCGTGAGCTTTGAGCCCGTTGTCTTCCAAGACGCGGATGCGGCCTACGCAGCGTACGACGAAGCGCGTTGTGACGGCATGACCTCCGATAAATCTCAGCTAGTTGCGCGTCGCAGCACGCTGCCGACGCCAGATGAGCATGTCCTTCTAGAAGTCACGATGTCCAAAGAGCCCCTAGGACCTTTGACCATCAACAACGACTCTGCATGGTTTGACACGGTTAAATGGGTCACTTATGCACTCATCGAAGCCGAAGAGCTTGGGCTAACCTCTGAAAATATTGAAGAGACCGCAACCTCTACTGAAGACCCCAACATCTTGAGATTTGTGGGCAATGAAGGCACCTTGGGTTCGGACATGGGCCTACCTAACGACTTTGCACTGCGCGCAATTAAGAACGTAGGTAACTACGGCGAAGTCTTCGAACGCAACCTCGGTCAAGACTCACAGTTCGCGCTAGAGCGCGGTCAAAATGCACTGTGGTCGGACGGTGGCCTCATGTACTCTCCACCATTCCGCTAAGCGTGACGTAAGCGTTTTTTCGAACTTAAACGTTTTTTAACGCTTGTTGTGCCCATTCCCTAAGAGCAATCCACTGTCAGCGGTTCTCTTTTTGAACGGGCTTAGCAGGATAAAGACAAACTAGGTAAAAGACAAAATAAAAAGGCGCAGGTCGTTGAAGGTTCAGCGACCTGCGCCTTTTTTCGCTTTTTCATCCTTTACTGCGATCGCCACAAATAAGCTTTTGCATTAAATTACATAACAACCTAGCCTATAATCTCTGGTTAGGGCTCAAACTATTGAAACCAAAGGGCTGCGTTGATAATCAAAAAAGTAAGTCGCTCGGCAAAATCTGTTTCTTTGGGCTGTTTTTTGCTTATTTTTTTAGAGATTGTAAAAAAATAGACCGAATAAAAGGCGTCATTACTGGCATTATTGTTTCCAAATTGTCGGCAGCCGCCGTCAGCCACCAAGATTGACAGCTCAAATCATCTACTTTGTTGATTTCAATTTTCATTGATTTTGTTGATAGCCGTCTGTCCTCTTAACCGTCTGTCGTAGGAGGTCGGCACGTCGTCCATAAAGTCTTTTAGCTCATTTTTTCTTAATTGTTTACGGGAAAAGCCATGGTCAAAACCTCTCCCAAACCCACCTCAAACCTGCGGACGATACTGCGGGACGAGCGGTTTTGGCAAGTTGCCCTTCAGCTGCTGGTGGTCGTACTGGTAGTGAGCATTTTCTCCTACTTGTTTGGCAATCTCAATCGCAACATGGCCCGAAACGGCATCCGTTTCGGGTTTGATTTCTTTAAAAACCCAGCTGGCTTTGCCCTCGGGGAAGACATGGTGGGCTATCGGGCTCAAGATGCCTACGCCAAGGTTATTCAAGCCGGCATTATCAACTCTTTTCGGGTGGTGATTGTGGGGGTGATTACCGCGACCATTGTCGGCATCGCAGCAGGGGTTGCCAGCTTTTCAGATAACTGGCTGGTGCACAAGCTCAGCCGAGCCTATGTTGGCCTCGTGCGCAATGTGCCCTTGCTGCTTCAGTTGTTCTTTTGGTATTTGGCGGTTTACCTGGCCGCGCCTAGGGCGTCAAACCAAATTGTGCTCCCCACCCAGAACCTCAGCTGGTTGGTCATGAGTAACAAAGGTATTCGGATACCAGGCCCCAGCTTTCCCAGTGAGCTGTGGGTGGGTCTGATGCTGTTAGTGCTCTCACTGCTGCTAGTGGGCCTGCTGTGGCGTTCGGTGCGAACCTTTACCGAGGGGCGCTTTGCCGCTGGGCTCGCGGGCTGGGTTTCGCGGGCGTTTAATGCTCTGATTATTGTGGCGGTGGTGGTGGCTAACTACTTTTTGCTCTTTAGCAATTCACCCGACGATAATTTGTACTTTAAAGGGGCCGTGCTGGCGCTGTTTTCGAGTGCGATGGGCCTGTGGGTCTTGGCGCTGATGGGGCTGGCAGTCGCGCTGTTTTTTGTGTGGCGGTTGCGGCTCAAGTCGATGCTAGAAAACGGTCAAGATGGCAAGCTTTTACTGGGTGTGATGATTGCGATCGCCCTAGCCGCAGCGGCGATTGTGATTGTTGCCTTTGGCTGGAAAACGCCGGTCGTTGAAGAAGGCGTAGGCGCAACCGGAGGGATTCGCGTCTCGATGGAGTACGCCGCTATGGTGACCGGTCTGACCTTTTACACTGGCGCGTTTATCGCCGAAATCGTTCGCGCTGGGATTCAGTCTGTTTCAAGAGGGCAGTGGGAAGCCGCCAGATCATTGGGCCTAAACACCAATAAGGCCATGCGGCTGGTGGTCTTTCCACAATCACTGCGCGTGATTATTCCACCGTTAAATAGTGAGTTTGCCAACCTGGCGAAAAACTCCTCTCTGGCGCTGGCTGTAGGCTACCCCGACCTCTACTCAGTGGCCAACACCACCTTTAACCAAACCGGCAGACCCATTGAGGTCTTTCTGGTAATGATGGCGACCTATCTCACCATTAACCTGCTGATTTCTATCAACATGAATCAGCTCAACAATGCTGTTCAATTCAAGGAGCGCTAAGTCATGACAACGGCGAGTTCAAGACCTGTAGAACGTGGCGCACCTAGAGTAGCGAGCATAGGGCCGGTAGCCTGGAGCCAAAAAAATCTGTTCAATAGCTGGTTCAACAGCCTGCTAACCCTTGCGCTGTTGTTCATCATTGGCTCCGCTGCTATAAACATGGTGAACTGGGCGTTTAATCAGGCGCAGTGGGGGGTCGTGGCTGACAACTTTGGTCAGTTTATGTCTGGCTTGTACAAGCCAGAGCTGTACTGGAGAATTTGGTCCATCTTTGGAATTGTGATGGTGTTTTCCGGCTTGAGCTGGGGGATTCTCGCTCGCAATCAGAAACAGCTATTTGGCCGCAATGTGCTCATCGGCTTAGGTGCGATCGCCCTCTTTTTCATCGTCTTCCCGCTCACCCAGCCCCATGCCCCGCTCCTCATTGGTGGCTTGGCACTGCTCGCACTCATGGCCGCCGCTGGCCAGCAGCTGGGCCGAAAAGTCCCCGCCGCCGCACAGTGGATTACCGGCGGTTGGTTTGTCTCTTACTTCATGACGCTCTTCCTATTAGGCGGTGGAGAAGCCCGAGCCAGCTTACTCTATGGCGTCGTGATGATCGGCGGCGGCATTTTGGCCGGTCAGCAGCTAGCCAAGCGAGCCACCCTGCCGAAAGTGCCTGGGATTATCTCCGACATCATCCTGTTTTTGGGCGGCTTTATTGTGGTGTATCAGCTGTTGTGGCGTTTGCCTTACCTACTAGGGCTCGACTTTTCGTTGCGCACGGCCACTAGCGGCAGCTGGGGCGGCATGACACTCACCTTACTCCTGGCGATTAGTGGCATTGTGCTGTGCTTTCCGATGGGCGTCATTTTGGCCCTGGGTCGTCGCAGCAAGCTGCCCGTTTTCCGCAGCTTTTCGGTGGCTTACATCGAGCTAGTGCGCGGCGTTCCCCTGATTTCGATTTTGTTTATGGGTCAGGTGCTCATTCCGCTGTTTTTGCCCGAAGGCGTTCGCCCCGACCGGGTCGTGCGCGCCATTATTGGCCTCACCATTTTTAGCTCTGCCTACCTGGCAGAAAACGTCCGCGCGGGCTTACAGGCCGTCCCCCAAGGACAAACCGAAGCCGCTCAGTCCTTAGGGCTGAGTAAACCGCTGACCATGGCACTCATTGTGCTGCCACAAGCCTTAAAAACGGCGATTCCGGCGATTGTGGGCCAGTTTATTAGCCTGTTCCAGGACACGACCTTATTGGGCATTGTGGGCTTAGTAGAGCTGCTGGGCATTACTAACAACCTGCTGGCAAACCCCAGCTACTTGGGCGACTACGCCGAAGCCTATGTCTTTATTGCGGTGCTGTACTGGATATTCTGCTATGCCATGAGCTACGGCAGCCGCCAGGTAGAAGAAGCGCTGAATACCGACTTACGATAGGCCCATTTGCAATCAGTCCATTCGCAATTAAACCCATTCGCAATTAAGCCAGTTTGCGATAATGAGTAATCTCTACCCTGCTCATTGCCTAAGCCGACCTAAAGCACAGGTTTCTAAAGCCAACCATCCCTTGTCCACTCCACTACCCCTAACCGAGGAACCGAACCATGACCCAATCTGAGATGCAAGCGCCCATGATGCCCCGCAACGATGTGGGGTCTGAAGCTGTGATTGTCGCCAAGGACGTTCAAAAGTGGTACGACAACGGCTTTCATGTGCTCAAAGGGGTGAGCATGAATGTGTACAAGGGCGAAGTGGTCGTGGTCATGGGACCCTCGGGCTCGGGTAAGTCCACCTTTATTCGCACGTTCAACGCGCTAGAGCCCTACCAGGAAGGCACGATTGAAATTGACGGCGTGCCCATTGCCCACGACCTCAAAGACATTGAAGCCGTACGCCGAGAAGTGGGCATGGTGTTTCAGCAGTTCAACCTATTTCCGCATCTGACCGTGCTGCAAAATGTCACGCTCGCGCCCCTGTGGGTACGCCGATGGCCCAAGGCTAAAGCCGAAGAAATTGCCATGCGGCTGCTAGATAGAGTGGGCATTGCCGAGCAAGCCTACAAATTTCCAGGGCAGCTATCCGGCGGACAGCAGCAGCGAGTTGCGATCGCCCGCTCCCTCGCCATGCAGCCCAAAGTCATTTTATTTGACGAGCCCACCTCCGCCCTAGACCCTGAGATGGTGCGTGAAGTGCTCGATGTCATGCGAAACCTCGCCAAAGACGGCATGACCATGGTGTGCGTCACCCACGAAGTCGGCTTCGCCAGAGAAGTCGCCGACCGCGTAGTGCTTATGGACGGCGGCGTCCTGGTCGAAGAAAATACCCCCGAAGCCTTCTTCAACAATCCGCAAGAAGAAAGAACCCAAACCTTCCTCTCGCAGATCCTGTAATCACAGCAAATTTATAGAAAAAGAGAGAGAAACACACCGCCTAAAACACCACAACAACCCTAACAAAGACGTACCGCTTACGCCCTTGTTAGGGTTGTTGTCATTGGCGTTGCTTTTACAACAGTTGTTGTATTACGCCACACCCTTACATAAACTTACCGGCCATGCCGAGCATGTCGCCCATATCCACATCACCATCACCATCGCCATCTAAGAAGGCAGTGAGGATAGGGTTGCTGTCAGTAGCCGGGGCACCGCCTTTTTTGTTGCCCGCGCTCAGAAACTGCATCACTAACGGCATCACCATCGGCAAAATGCCTTGGACCTGATTGCTGTTGAGGTTGGTTTTTTGACTCACTGCTGAAACCATCTCAGTGAGCTGAGCGTTGTTAAAAAGCTGAGGAATCACCGCTGCGCCATTGGCCGCACCTTGCTCAATCAGGGCTTGAGCGGCACCGTCACCTTCTGCGGCGCGCTTGTCTTTTAGTGAAGAGCGGACAAACCCACCAATGACAGACATCGCCTGCTGCATAGTGTCTGAGTTAGCGTTATTTTGCTGGCCGACCTGCTTAGCTGCGCCCAAAATTTGGGTGAGCTGGCCCACATTTGCCTGACGGCTAGGATCTGCAACGGCCTTCATAACCTGATCAAAAAGTCCCATAAATTAAATCCTTACGTGATGAGTACGCTGATCGTAATGACTACGACGAGAGGGCTGCTTAAAAGCAATAATCTCAAGCATTATACGGCAAGGTTTCGACTGCTTTTGCCTCCCAGAAGAAGGACTCAGAGTGTCCTAGCTTCAGAGCAGACCCTATTTTTATGGCTGCGTGGGCTATAACTAAAATTTAAGAAGTGCTTGAGCCTTTGCACGGGCTTTCTCACGGGCCTTGATGCCTCAATGCCTATTTCAATGCCTATTTCTAGGTCTTATCCTTTCGTTGCTTGTTCTTATATTTTTTTAGCCTTGCTATGACTTTTCGTAACCTGATAAATCGTCAAACTGAACCGGGGCCTGAAAGATTGGGGCATAGAGGTCGTCAGAGACGAGTGCGATCGCTCTTAGCCGCAGGTGTGATGCTATCAGCCTGTGCTTGTACAGCAGCGGTCACCGAGCCAGGGACCAATATAGTCAGCAATGACGTGACTTACGATGAGGCAACTTACAGTGCCATAGAGGCCGTGACCCTCTCTGCCTCTGCTAAGGCTGCTGGACCTAGTGCCTGCGAGCTAAACGAGGGCGTCACTGCCATACCTGGAACTTACAGCACCAATGTGACCCTGACCGCAAGTGTCGCCTTACCCGGAGAAAAGGCAGTTGATGTGGTGATGACGCAGTTAGGCGGAAACCAACAGAACCGTGCTGTCGCGATCGCAGCTGTGAATAGTGCAGAAGGCGGACTACTGCACTGGGTAAATCCTGAAACCGGCGAAATTGACAACACAGTAACCTTGCCAGGAGCCATCAGCGATATTGCGGCTGATGGTGAGGGGGTTGTTGCGATCGCAACCGAAAACAAAATCCTCCGACTCAGTGCCACCAGCGGCGAAGTCATCAGTGAAATTCAGCTGACGGGCGTCAGCCGAGTTGCCATTTCCCCTGTGGGAGATATTGCTGCGATCGCAGATAAAACCGTCTATCTGTACGATGCCAACAACACCGAAACCTTCTCCAAACTGCGAGACTACACCGGCGTTACCGATGTAGAAGTCTCCAACTGCCAAGGGCAGCAGCTGGTGTACGTCACCACCTTCCGCAACGCCACCTTTACCGATATCCAAGGTAGAACAAACCCCGTCCAAATCGCTCGCCTAGAAGCGATGGACTTCTCAGGCGCAGTCCAGTGGTTCCTCTTTGACGATCACACCGACACCATTCAACAGAATGTGGCCGATACAAGACTGTACCGAGTCACGTTAGGACGCGACGGCTACCTATACATTGGCGGAGAGAGTGCCGGCACGGCCACCATTTTTCGCTGGCGCGGTCAGCCCCTCACCGAAGAAGAACAATTTGGCAAAACCCGCCCCTTTGTCTCCCGCATAGACGAAAACTCGCAGCTACACAACAGCGGCGCGGCTCACCTGCCGTACTATGCACGCGTGCATCCTAGTGAAGGCCAGCTAATCAACGCGCAAATGAGCTTTCCCAGACGCTCCGACCGCAAGGCAAATGCGATGAGGATAGGAGACATTGCCGCTGGCACACGCGGCAGTCTGTACTTTGGCGGGGCCGCGAGTGCCTCTATTCCCAATCGGGAGAGTTTGACGCTTAACGGCGTGTCGGTAGGTGAGTATGCTGGGCGCGATCGCGCCTGGATGTCCATCGCCCCTGACTTTCGCACCCGCAACTTTTGGACCGTGTTGGCCGATGAAGGCGGCAAAGGCATCGTGCAGGGTGTGGATGCGGGCTATGGCTATAGTGCGGCGCTGAGTAATGTGGAGAGTGGTAGTGTGCCGGTGACAACAGGCGAGCAAGCAGGCACCGTCTTCTTAAGCTTTACCGCAGAGTAAGCCGGGATATACTGTCGGGATATACTGCCAGCACATACTGTAAGTATCGAAGCTAAGAACTCCTTGCTGTACCTCAGCCAAATGACAAACGCTATAGTGGTAGTGGCTCAACCCATGTCGATGGCAGTCCCTTACAATCAGCGAAGCGCTGTCGGGAGGAAATTTAATGACGTTACAAGATTTACAAAATCAGGCATTGCGATTGCCTGTGGGCGATCGCTGGCGCTTAGTTCAGTCTTTGCTACGTTCAATTCAGCAGGAGACGCCTGTCTCTACTTTGCCACTCTCCAATACCAGTGCTTTAGCTGACCTAGAACCCTGGACTCAAAGTTTGGTTGGCGTCATTCAGTTGGGCTTCGAAGATTCAACAGACTCCTATGTGGACTATCTAGAGGAAAAGTACGCTTGAAGCGCGTGTTATTTGATAGTGACGTTTTGCTTGATGTTTTAGCCCAACGGCAACCTTTTGTACTGTCTTCTGCGCGAGCATTGAATACAGCGACCCAGCCACAAGTACAGGGCTATGTTTCAGGTCATGCTGTGACGAATATTTTCTACATCTTGCGTCGTCAGGTTGGCGCGGAAACAGCCCGTGAGCTTCTTGCAAAATTGTTGCAGCATCTTCGTGTGGCTAGCGTTACAGAGGACGTCATTAAAGCTGCGCTGCGAAGCGATATCAGAGATTTTGAAGATGCTGTCGCAAGTGAGGCTGCCAGTGCCGTAAAGGCAGAAATTATTGTGACTCGCAACAAATCTGACTTTGCAGCCTCTGTTGTTCCTGCACTACTCCCAGACGAGTTCCTGGCAATACCATTGGAGTAGGTTAGAGATTAACCATCCCCTTCCCCCTTCCCCTCTTCCCCCTTTTCCTTTCTCTGCTTTCCCCTTCTCCCCCATTCATCATTCATCATTCATACTTCTGCCTTTCCTAAAGGTACCCCTCACAACCCCCCTCATCCGCCGCCTCCCGCCCCTCCGGATTATTCCTTAAATACCCCGCAATCCAATCACACCCCCGCACCAGCAACCGCTCCAAATTGCGATCCCACAGCTTCACCGTGCCATCTGAACTGGCCGAGGCAATGGTGTTGCCATCGGGGCTAAAGCTCACGCTCAAGACCCGGCCTTGATGATTAGCCAAACGATTGCGCTCTCGAAAAGCATAGGGTGCTTGAAGAATAAAAGATTGATTGGGATAAATAGCTTGTTGCAGAGTGGCTAATGGAAGTGTTGCCATAGTGCCGGACTGCCAGCGCCGTTGTGGGACGCTTTGTACCGCTTGTACCGCTGACATAAAATGTTCTATGGGTTTTTCTGCCAAAAAAAACGCCTTAGAGGCGTTAATTTCTGCTCGTAGGGTTTGTCGTTCTGCCCTGTTTTGCTGTATCACTGCGTAAATACTAATCGGAACCGTAATTGCCGCCACCGCAAACAAAGCTGCTATTGCCGCCCGCGCCCTCTGTAATCGCTTGACCCAATTCACCGGCAGGTGTTCCTTCACCCACCCCTCATCAAACACATTTTGATAAATCGCATTACTCACATAAAGCGACCCTTTTTCATAGTCCCGTCGCACAATCCCCGACAGCTTTAGGTGAGACTTTATCAAAGACTGTTCTTCATCCAGCACAATCTGTTTGTCCTGCCACACCTCCCGATACGTCGTCAGCACGTCATACACGCTGCCATTCTCATTCGGCGTCCGCTGCGTCAGCATATCCCGCACAAACAACAAGTTGTTGTCATTACGGTCTCCCCCCGCAAAAAACAACTTTTCTACCAGCCGCTTTACCCCCTCCGCCGTTGCTCTTTCTTGCCCCGCCGCCACAACCCCCTCACACACCCGCTGCGTCAAATACGGATGCCCCCCAGTCCACTGCAACACCCACTGCAATATCTCCTGCGCCCGCGTCCTATCCGCCGCCAACCCCGCCATCAACGGCTGCGCCTCTGTTGTTGTAAAATCCGTCAGCGCCACCCGCTTACCCACATTAAACGGCGTCCGCTGCGGATCGCGAATCAAATCCCCCGGACTCGCCACCCCGATGAGAACAAACGACAACCTGCTAAGCGCTTCCTTTTGCGACCTTGCGACATAAAAGTACCGAATCGCAATAAAAAAGTCGTCCGTAAAGCCCAAGCTCAGCGTCGTGTCAATTTCATCGACAAACACCGCAATCCGCCCCGTCACCTCGGCCAGCAACACCTCTTCAAAAAACTTCGTCAGCCGCTGCGTCACCCCTAATTTGTTGTTGTTCTCCCACCACTCAAAAATATCCGTCTCGAACATCAACGTCTCATCAATTTCCGTCAGCAGTCCCAAATACCACTGCTCCGCCGTCACCTCCGTGCCAATTTTCGTCAGGTCAATAATGACCGAGGTAACCCCTTCTTCCTCCAGCCGCTGCGCCGTCTGCACCATCAGGCTACTCTTACCCATCTGCCTCGGCGTTAGCACATAAGCGAACTGACCATCACGGCAAAGCTGCAACAACTCATCATCGGCTTTTCGAGACAAATAAATCCCACCACCCGCCTGTACGGTGCCGCCAGTAGTGTAAATACTCTGAGCTAGAGCCATGAAGTTGACCTGTTAACGCTATGGATAAAAAATTCGGTTAAAGGGTTGCTTGCGATATCGACGATAGATATCAAAATCCTTATCTAGCGTGGCAATTTCTGCGATATCTAGCCGCTCAGAAATGCTGACTAAAGACAAGTCTGAAAAATCTCCTGGCAGATCAGCATATTGCTCATTGAGTTCAGCAATACGTGAAAAATCATCTACGAGCAAAGGCGTACTGACATATATCCCTTGAGCTAAATGCCTCAACAATGCGTTTTGGAGTCGCCAGTTACAGGCCAACAACCACATGGACTCAGTTACACATCCAACTGTCGTGACTAATTGACTATCACACCCTGCCAAGAAATCTACAACACTTTTATGGTGTCGATCTGTTGGGTTGTAAAATGCGACGAGCAGGCCAGTATCGATTAAGATTCGAGCATATTTACTCATGGCGAGCCTTGTGACGTGCCTGGATGTGCTCAGCAATCATTGCTTTTCGAGTATCTCTATCAGATAAATTCTCAGGCAACCCTGTCGCTGCCAGAACTTCTTCCGGTACACCGCCCATACGCTCTAATACTGTTTGTTTAGGCTTATGGCTGTTTAGCCGATCACGCAATACCTGTTTCAGCAGCTCACTAATCGTAATTTTCTCTTCCTTAAGAATCTCGACTAAATACTGTTCTGCCTCATCATCCAAATTGATACTGAGCATTGTCTTTAACTCCTTAAAACCCGTTAATCTACACGCATTATGCCTGATTTAGCCCCATTGATTCATCATCCCAAATGCTCCCCAAAGAAACTTGCATACAACTGACACCTCGGCACCACCAACGCCCCCTCTCGTGATACTAATCCCGCCCCATGCAGCCGAAAATAAATCACCTCATCCGGACAACTCTGATCCTTCAAAATCCGTAAAAAGCCCTTAACCAATTCCTTCTTCCCATACACCCGAAACAAGTGATACCGCAAGTGATCGCCAAACGGCCCCTTCTCCTCCCCCGCCGCCGCAAATAACGCCGCCGCCGTCATTTGCCCACTCGCCACCAAGTACAACGCCTTCCGCACCAAATACGGATGCCCATTCACTAACGCCATTAGCTGTTGTTCCTCCTTTGCTGTCAGCGGCTCCCCATGGCTCACATTCAGCCCATGCACCTGCGACGCATCAAAATCTTCTAACCTGAGCACCTGCCCCACATTAAAAGGGCTCTGATTAAGATCATCAATCAGCTGATACGGCTCCGTCGAAGTCACCAACGCCAAATCCAAATTCTTCCACAGCTTTTTCGTTGCCCGCTGATTGTGCCAACTGCGCAACATACTAAAAAAATCATTGCGAAACGGCGTATCAAACATCCGCTCCACCTCATCCATCGCCAACACCAACGGCCCATCGAGCGACTTTAGAATGTGCCGCCCCACATACCGCGTACAGCGCTGCGTAGAGCCCAGCGGCTTACTCCAATACTCTTCAAAACAATCTTCAATCTCCAGCTCATCGGTAAGCCAATAGCAAAACTGCTGATAAAACGCATCCGCATTCTGCAACGCCTCCCGGTCAAACAGCTGAAAATCTAAAAACGCCACCTGCTTGCCCGCCTCCACAGCCTGCGCCATCACCCGGTTCAGCAGCGAGCTTTTCCCCATCTGCCTTGGCCCTTTTATCGTAATCGTCGCTCCCGGTCGCAGTATTGTCTCTAGCGCCAGCCCATCCTCATCTCGCGCCACATAAAAGTCTGATTCCACCGCCATCGTGCCTTCAGGTAAATCTAGAGACCTAGGTTTGCCAGAGGGCCGATTAGGCTGAGCCGCTGGTGTGGGCTTCGGAATAGAAGACGTCGTTTCGGCAGTCGGTTCGCGCTGAGCCAGTTTGCTTTTCGAGAGCGTTTCCCCCGCGATCGCCCTACCCAGCTCATCAATCAACCCCGCCGTATCCGCCTCACCCTGCCAGCTCGCCCAATTAATCGCCGCCAAATACGCACTCAACGGGTACTGAAACGGCTGCTCATAGGCCAACCGCACCGGCAAAATCCGAGGCTTATTGCCAGTGCTTTTGTACAGCTCATGGGCCAAAGACACCTCCTGCACCACCATCTCACTGCCCACCGAATGCGCCGAAAGCAGCACAATCAATACATCCGTCTGCCGCAGCTGCAACTCAATCTGCTCCGCCCAGCGCGTGCCCACCAGCATCGTTTGGTCAATAAACACCTCATGCTGCGCCGATAGCGCCTGGTATAGCCTTTTCGCAATCGGCTCATCCGGCTCCACAGTCCGCTTATAGCTAATAAAAACCCGCGCCATCGCCGCCTCTAGCCTCTAGCCCCGAAAAGGAAACAAACAAACCCTATGCTACTGAGATTCCTCCGAATTATTTGCTGAACAACGGAAAATCGTAATTATTCAGCGGTCATTATTCAACGGGATGAGCTCACCGCTACAATTGAAAACTGACTAGAGCACTCGGGCAATACCCCCGAGGGTACCTATGCGCCCGCACCTTCGTTTTCCCGCTATCTTACTCATTGCCATTGGTGTGCTCGTCAGCCTGGGCTTGCTCCTGAGCGTCGTGAGTTCTCTTGGGCAGCTATATAGCGGGCTAGCAGCCGTGTCTCCTTTGCTTGCCCAAGTCGTGTTGGCCTTAGTGGTACTTGCACTGCTTGCCGCCCTAGCCGTCATTGCGTACTACCTCGGGCTATTCCTTCGACCCAAAAGAAAGCGCACCATCGTCTTACCAGAAAACGCTGGAGAAACAGCGGCTGTAAGCCTACAAGCCACCCAGCAACAAATCACCCAAGTTGAAGATGAAATTGCCCGACAGGCCCTAGAAGCGCAGTCTCAAGAACTCGCCCAGCGGCTCGCCCAGCGCACCTTTCAAATAGTCGTGTTCGGACTAGGGTCAGCCGGGAAAACGGCATTGGTGAATGCGCTGCTAGGCGAAATGGCTGCGCCCGTTGCCGCGACCTTAGGAACAACGCAAGTAGCGCAGACATACCGAGTAAAGTTAGCCGACGCTCAGGCTACGGATGAGGGGCAAGAGATCCTGATTACCGATACGCCGGGGTTGCTGGAGGCAGGCGAATTTGGCGAAGCTAGAGCGCAGGAAGCTAAAGCGCTAGCAACAGCCGCAGACTTGTTATTGTTTGTCATTGATAACGACCTACACCGTGTGGAGTATGAGCCCTTGCAGATGCTGGCGCAAATGGGGAAGCGATCGCTCTTAGTATTCAATAAAAGCGATCGCTACCTGCCCGAAGAGAAAGAACAGATTTTGCAGCGCCTGAGAGAACGAACACAACGCTTGCTACGCCCAAAAGACATTGTTGCAACATCCGCATGTCCCTCCGCCGTTTCACTAGCCGATGGCAGTCAGGTCCAGCCTGATCCAAACATTGCTGAACTCATAGATCGCATTATGAGCGTACTGCGCCAAGAAGGGGCAGACCTCATGGCCGACAATTGGTTGTTGCAGTCTCAGAAAATTAGCCAAGCAGCGAAGGGCGTGTTCACTGCTGCGGCAGCAGCAGGCAGAGGCCATTGTAGACCGCTATCAGTGGATTGGGGCAGGCGTACTGGCAGCAACGCCCCTACCTGTGGTAGATATGCTGGCAACCGCAGCAGTGAACACGCAAATGGTCATAGAGCTAGGCCGCGTGTACGGGGTGGAGGTGAGTATTGCCGAAGCAAAAGCACTGGCCGTGTCGTTAGCCAAGACGATGGCGGCGCTGAGCTTAGCCAAGGGGGCAATGAAGCTGCTGGCCGTGGGCTTACAGCTCAATGTGGCAACGGCGGTGGCCAGCAAGCTACTGCAAGGTGCGAGCGCAGCGTATCTGACGCGGATCGCGGGGAAGAGTTTTATGGTGTATTTTCAGGCCAATCAGGACTGGGGCGATCGCGGCATTCAGGCCGTGGTAGAGCAACAGTATCAGCTGAATCGAAAAGACGAGTTTGTCAAGCAGTTTTTGCGCACTGCGGTTGAAAGGCTAAGGGCTGAGTGACCATAAACTGAGCGACAATAAGCTAAGCGACGATAAACAAGAACAACCAAGAAGACGGTGACGATTGGGCAACAGAACCCACCTGAAAAATCAGTCAGGGAGACCGGGCATGTTGAGAAGACTTGGCTATGCCCTTAGCGCCGTAAGCGACGACCAAAGGTCAAGAGGCCCGCGCTGGCTACCAGCAAGCTCATCACCGTAGAAGACTCAGGAGTAGCCGTCGCAACAATCTGTTGCCGATAGGCTTGGAGACTCTTTGAAGAGATTAATACATCTGCCTCTAGCGCCCAGCCAAGGACTTCGCTTTCTGCAACATTTTGAGCGAGCGAACAGTTGTTTTCAAAGGCAGAGGGTAGCGCAGATCCGGTCGTACCGGGTTTATCAGCAGCGGCGCGATCGCCAAAGACCTGTGACCAATAAGTGCCGAATTTGGACTGTGAGTTTCTGGCAAACCCCAAACCAATTTCGGTATAGGTCCCATTCAAAATGTTCTTGCGATGGCCGGGACTATTGAGCCAGCCCTGCACCACTTCGGCGGGCGAGCTATAGCCTGCACCAATATTTTCCGCGATCGCACTAAAGTTGTAGCCCCTTGCCTTCGCACGCGTTGCTGGCGTCGAACCATTTGAGCCTTCGTGGGCAAAATAGTTGTTGTTTGCCATGTCATTAGCATGGTCCTGAGCGGCTTGGGCTAGCTCTGTAGAGAGCGTCAGCGGAGAGAGTCCTTGCCGTTGGCGCTCGGCATTCGTCAAATTAAACACGTCATCAAAAAAACGAACCTGACGGCTACAGGACGCATCGCTGAGGCGAGCAGGCGTGTTGGTCTGGCTGGCATTCTGGCCCGCACTACTCACAGCATCCTCACTTTGCTGAGCGCTACCGGCGCTGCCGCCCGACCCGCAGCTAGTCAAAACAATAGACAATAAACCAATGAAAAAGAGAGTACTTTTGTGCACAGTTGTTAACGCAGTGATGGTATCGAAGTGACAGAGCTGAGAAAACCATAGAGACGCTTAAATAGAGACGACCCAAAGAGCATAGCCGCCAGAAAGTCGACGACAGGCCATATCTTTTGGCCACATTGTTTGGCCATGCTATGACGGTGCTTGTCGTCAGACTTTATGAGGGTGTGCGTTGCTCTTGGTGTTCGCTCTTGGTGAGTGTTCGCTCTGTCGGGGAGTGCCCAGGTGACTAAGTTATATTAAGCCAGCTTGATAAACTACTTTACATTTCTCAGAAAATTCCGGAGTATTCACTGAGAAATCCTATGTTTTTGGCTGGCTGACTAAACCATAAGCCTACGTACAATTACGGACAATATTTATTCTTCTCCTAAAATATAAACAATCTAAAGCACCTCGTGCAAACTGCACGAGGTGTAAAAAGTACTCCGGTCACAAGCCGGCAACGCGCCCTATAGTGCAACCCCTTTAGCGAATAGCTCGTCGCCAAGTGCCACTGCCCCAAGAGGCCGTATATAAGTGCGTTTCGGCAGTTACCGGATCGGTAATAACCTTAGTGCGAAATGATTTTGGGAACGGCAGGTTGCCGGTGACATCTTGAATAGTGGAGTAGGTATTACCAGCAAGGGTAATCGCAAACATGCCATAGGCCAGATTAGTCGGGGCTTGAGTTTGCACGCTGACATAAAGCGTATTGCCCAGACCGGTCACTGCAAACATAATAGGCGGCGTTTCGCTAAAGTCGAACAGTGGTGTGCGCGTGCGAGTGAGGTCTTCAATGGTGAGCAGCTGCTGCCAGCTTGCGCCCGCATTACTCGAAAATTGTAGCTGCGATCGCCCGCCCGAAACCGTCACTGCCGCCAGCACCGTTCGGCCATTTCTGTCCCACGCGTCAAAGGTCATCAGCGACTGCGATGCCAAAATCTCTGGCCAGCGCCAGCGTTGGTTCGCAAGGAGCTGGTTGTTATCACCTTCTCGCCTGCCTTGGTAGAGCTTGTTTTTATTGGCAACGTAGAGCACCCGACTGTTGTTAGGATCTAGCACTAAGGAGCCTTCGTATTCATTCGCACTGGGGCTACCCGGCAGCCGAGCGTAGAAGCCGGGTTCTACGCCATTCACCCGCGCGCCGTATAGCTCTGCTACGTTATCAATCACATAGAGTCCCTGGTCACGGGAACTCACATACACGCGCCCTATCCTAGCCGGGTCTACAACAATGTTGGTGTACACATCATTGGCCAGGCCCCTGGCACTGCCGAATTTGCCTTTTCCACCGGCTAGGAAATACCAGCGAGTAGGCTGCGGGCTCGCAGGATTAATTTTCGCCCCCCACAGTTCGCCTTCAGTATTCGCTGCGCCAAAGTCAAACGGGCCGCTAAAGTGGGCCAGCAAAAAGAGACTATTGCCCTGCTTCACGATGGCATTGGCCTGGGATTTGGCGCGGCGCGGGCTAGAGACATCTTCCCAGCTTTGCCCATTGTCCCAGCTCATAATCACGCCATGATCCGCCCCGGAGTGAATGATAATGTCACCATAGCGGCTAACATCCATATCTACAGTGCTTTGCCAGCCGCGCGAGCGATAGGTCTCAATGGTGCCCAGCGTCGTGATCGCGTTGCCTGTAAATCCGATGTTGATTTCCACATTCGAATAGCTGTCTTGGGGCGCGCTGGTATAAATAGAGCGCCAGTTATTTCGCCACAGGTCAGGGGTTTCGGAAACAACATTTTCCACCTTGAAAAGCGTCTGATCACCCGAGGTCCAAATGCTGCGCTCACCCCAGCTAGAGGGCGTGTACTGATAGGCCAGCGGACGAGGCTTGTTGCCATAGATGCCCCCTTCCCAACCCGTATCAAAAGAGGTTTTTCGGCGGTCTTCGTACCAAAATATTCTCTCCCAGGTCACGGTCGGCGTGTTGCCGCTCCACACAATAGTGAGTTCAAACAAACCGGCGCGATCGTTGTCGGGTGCGGTGAGCAGGTAGTGGCGATCGCGGCCACTGCTCGCATCAATTACCAAATTGCGAAAGGCGTAATCTTCGCTAGGCGCTCCTTTTCCGGTCAGCGCTCGCCAGCTCACGCCCTGATCGCGGCTACCAAAAAGGGTGGTTCCGGCTTTGTTCCCCTGGCCAAAGGCCGCGTAAAGGGTGCCATCGGCAGTCACCGCAACCCCCGTTACCTTTAGCGTCGTATTGGGAGGATTGCCCAGCTTTGTCCACTGGCCAGGAGCGCCCGCCTTACTGCCGCGCCACAGGCCACCTTGGGCGATCGCCGCAAACGCGCGCTCTCGATAGCGGTCATAGGCCAGCTGCAAAATGCTTCTATCTTGCGCTCTAGACGTGGCTACACCACCAAACTGCACCACTTGAAAGGTGCTCCCCCCATCCACTGAGCGAAACAGGGTTGCCTGAGTGCTAAAGCTATCGCGCTTGTTACCCACCCCGGCAAATATCCGCTGTGGGTTGAGTGCATCGACCACCACACTGCCCACCGCCAGCTCTTCTCTGCCGCCTGTTTTGGTCAGCAGCCGAGTATTGGCACTGCGCTTAGTCTCCGGATGCAGCTGCCACGAGCGGCCACTATCGTTAGACACGTGCAGGCCCACGGTGGTCCCTAAATACACACGCTTGTTGTCTTGTGGGTCCACAGCTAAGGCCAGGGTGTTGGTGCCCGCTAAGCCACGAAAAGAATATTGCCAGCTGTTGCCGCTATTCTCTGTCCGGTAAAGCCCATCCACATCAGAAAGAACAAACGCCCGATCCTTTTTAAGCGGATCGAGAACAAGATCTTGAATTTGGCCGCCAGCACCCGGATTTAGAGACACCCACTTTTGAGAAACCGCATCAGACTCAATCGCTTTTGGGCCGGGGACACTAGGTGCATTGGGAGCACTGGTGGGCGGTATCACCACAGGCGGCGTATCGGGATTAGCAACAGCGGCCCCTGTATTGTTCAACAATATCGCGACATTGGTATCCGTGATAACGTAGCGGCCATTTTGTCGCAGCATCACCGCTTCATGATCACCAATGAGGGGAATGTTGTTTTCCGCAATAATGACGTAACGAAAGCGAAAATGTAGGGCATTTTGAAAAAATTCGACCACTTCAACATTGGTTGCAAGGTTAGCCCTATTCGGCATAATGCCATTGACAAAGCTGTTGTAGATCGTCTGAGAGTCCTGATTGATGCCGACCAGCGTCCTGGTTCGACCATCGGGAAAGTTAAACGTGAGTCGAACATCTTCGGCAAAAATGCCGCTTTCTCGCATCCAGGTCAGCTGTTGAGCGCCGGTTGTTGCGCGGGTCACAATGTTTTGCCAGCGGGCTACCAGATTTTGGGCATTCGCAAACAGAAGACTTTGGGCAGTTGTTTCAATTTGAGGCAATGGAGAACCACCTGCCGTTACGTGACCGAATAGGTCATTGGACGGGGCATCGGAAGTTTGCATAGGGGCGTATTTGCGATGAGTAGAGGCTGCACGTGATAAATGATACCTAATGCAATCGCATATAATCCAGCGGATTTGATGGATTGTCACGGTTTCTGTGCAAACGCAGGGGTTGCCTACGACGGGCCTACGCCAAGCTAGGCTTATGACCCACCAGAGTCCGATGACGTGGATCGCTAGCGACCGTAACGAGGGTTTCAAAGCCGCTGGTTGCCAGCGCTGCTTCTACATTAAAGGTGTAGTAGTCATCGCTCCAGGGCTCGGTGCTCTTCATCAGCGTAAACAGCACCGGCGGTAGGTTTTGAATCACAGACGACTGTGGGTTGTTATCGACAATGGCAATGCAGCCGCCAGGACGTAGCAGCCGATGAGCTTCGTCAAAAATAAGCTGGGTAATGTGGCGCGGCAGCTCATGGATGACAAACTGAAGGGTGACTAAATCAAAAGAGCACTCGGGCAACTGAGTAGATTCTGCTTTAGCGTGGAGCCACTCGATAGTGCTTGTAGCACTCCCTTCAGCGGGGCTTTCAGCAGTGTCTTGACCGCTCTGATGCTGATGCCGCGCAACCGCCAGCATGTAAGGCGAGAGGTCTAAGCCGACGGTGCGGACGGGGGTATTTTGAGTTTGCTCGTAGTAAGCGTGGAGCGATCGCGTCGAAAGCCCCACCGAACAGCCCACATCCAAAATATCTTTGACCGGGGACTGCGGCCCGTGCTCACGCAGCACCTGGTGAAAACTACCGCGCAGCTTATTGTGCGCCGCCTGCCAGCTCAAATCCTCTTGGGGCCAAACGCGCAGAGCCATAGCATACGTCGCAGAAGGCGCTTCAAAAGCGGCCTGCCAGCACAAATTACCCTCGTCATAGGCATGAAAAGGCACCTGGTAATACGCGGGGTAATCAAAACTCTCTGAAGTTCTTGAGGAGTCGGTCTCATCAAACGCTTTTATCGTCTGCGCCAGTGCCTGCTCTAGCACCTGGCTATTTTCTCGCCACGGAACGCCATTTTTTTCAGCCGTTTTAATCAGTACCCGCCGGGCCTGAGCCTTCATCACCCGATAAATCGGCTTTGTTTTGATCAGTACGTTTACAACGCGTGAGAGGACATCATCCCCTGCCCAGTCTGGTTTGGCTTTGTCCAATTTGGCTTTAGCAGTCATACAGCAGCGTGCCTCTGAAGCGTTCATCTGAAACGTTCAAAAGTGTTTCAGAAAAAGAGACCTCAAGTTTAAGACATCGGGTGGGCTGTCTCTTGTTAAAAATATCAATAAAATCTGATTATTTGGGAAATCTTCAGGTATTGGAAGTGTTTTTATAACAGCGGCCTATAAAGGTCTGTTTTCTCATGACTATGGCGTCTGAACTCCCAACAGGACATAACTTGCCGCTGGTTGGGCTATCGATTTTGATTGCGATGCTCGCAGCCTACACGGCGCTGGAGCTAGCAGGTCGAGTGACGGCAAACAAAGGGCGATCGCAGGTCCTTTGGCTAACGGGCGGCGCGCTGGCGATGGGCATTGGGATTTGGGCGATGCACTTTGTGGGGATGCTGGCTTTTCGCCTACCTTTTGCCGTTGAGTACGATTTCTCAATCGTGGTGGCTTCTATGGTGCCCGCAGTCGTCGTCTCTGGTTTAGCGCTGTTTTTAGTCAGCCGGCCAACCTTTGGCCCCTTCAGGTGGCTCAGCGGCAGCTTGCTGATGGGGGGTGGCATTTCTGCAATGCACTACGTGGGCATGACCGCGATGAAAACAACTGCGCACATGCACTACACCGTCAGCACAGTTGCCCTTTCTGTTGGGATTGCGATCGCAGTATCTTTCGTCGGGTTGCACTTGGTGTTTAAGCTGCGTGACGAAACAGCCGATAACCATGGCCTTAAAAAGATATTAGCGGCCTTGGTCATCGGCTCAGCCATTCCAATTATGCACTACACAGGCATGAACGCAGTCCACTTTATCCCCGCATCCGGCAGGGTGCCGGCAACTGCTCTACAGCCCCCCAACCAAGCGGCCCCACTGGTCATTTCTGTGGTCATCGGCACGCTGGCCCTGTTTGTCATGACTTGGCTCAGCACCTTTTTAGACCGGCGATTGTCAGCGCAGGCAAGCTATACCCAAGACCTCGAAAAGAGCCAAGACAAACTCAAAACATCGGAGAGAACCTACAGAGCACTGGCCAAACAAAAGTCTCTTCTCAACGATCTTTCAACCAAAATTCGACAGTCTCTAGACCTACAAACAACCCTACAAACAACCGTCTACGAAGTCCGTCGTTTTTTCTCATCGGACCGAGCACTGATCTATCAGTTTGATAAAAACTGGTGTGGGTCGGTCACTATTGAAGAAACCGCTGAGCCCTGGCCTGCAACCCTCAATGAGGCCGCCGATGATTGTTTCCCAACGAGCTATTTAGACGCTTATCGCAATGGCCGCATCCAAAAAATTAACAACGTTTTAGACGCAGGCTTATCCCCAGAGCACCTGACTTTTTTGCAGCGGCTACAGGTCAAGGCGAATTTGATGGTGCCGATTATGGTGCAAGACCAGCTATGGGGGCTGTTGATTGTTCACCAGTGTGACCAGCCCAGAGTATGGACCGAGGAAGAAGGCGACCTGCTCTATCGATTAGCCATCCAGCTTGGGCTGGCGATTCAGCAGGCAGATTTGTACGCGCTCGCCGAAGCCAATGCGCAGCAAGCCTTAGCTCAGGCGCAGCAGCTCAGGGTCTCAGAAATCAAACTAAAGCAGCAAACTCAATCACTCACTCAAACGCTCCAGGAAGTGCAAAGCCTCCAGATGCAGCTGGTGCAAAGCGAGAAAATGTCTAGCCTAGGTCAGCTGGTGGCAGGCATCGCCCATGAAATCAACAACCCTGTGAATTTTATTCATGGCAACCTCAATCACATTCAACGATATGCCCATGACTTAATGGATTTGATGGCGCAGTATCAACAGCACTACCCGGAGCCCAACCAGGCGCTGCAAGCAGAGATAGAGGACATAGATCCTGAGTTTTTGCAGGCAGACCTTACTAAAATGCTGACGTCAATGCGGGTAGGCACTGACCGCATTCGTGAGATTGTGCTGTCACTGCGAACGTTCTCACGGATGGACGAGTCGGGCCTAAAACTGGCAGATATTAACAAAGGCATTGACAGCACACTGATGATTTTGCAACACCGGCTAAAGGAGGCCCCTCAGGCACCGGCCATTGACATTATTAGAGACTACGCCCCACTTCCGCTGGTCAATTGCTACCCTGGCCAGCTCAATCAGGTAATGATGAACATTTTGGCCAATGCCATTGACGCGCTAGAGAGCGTTAGTGCAACACGATCGCTAACAGAAAACCAACAGAACCCTGGCAAAATTACGATTCGCACGGCGGTAGTTGGAGATAACTGGGTTGAAATTGCGATCGCAGATAATGGCCCCGGCATTCCAGACGCTGTGCAAGCTCGAATTTTTGATCCGTTTTTTACCACCAAGCCTATTGGCAAAGGCACGGGTATGGGTATGTCTATTAGCTACAAAATTATTGTTGAAAAGCACGGCGGAAAGCTGACGTGTTTCTCGAACCCAGAGCAAGGAACAGAATTCCTAGTCCGCATCCCCTTGATGCTCTCAGATTCAACACCCTCAGATCTCACCCTCTTAAATCCGGCACGCTCAGGTCTGGCATGCTCAGGTCCGGCGCTCTCAAAATCGTAAGTTCAACAACAACTCAACCATCGGCTAAGTTATTGAGATTGCCCTTAGCACTGCACCGCTTCGGCAGCTTCTAGCCAATTTAGTCTTTTAGATGTGGTCTTTTAGATTTGGGCTTTTATATTTGATCTTTTATCAGAGCCGACTCCATCCAAACGCCGCGATCGTCGTAGTAGCGAACAAGCCGGGTGCGATCGCCCGCAGGACTCCGCCAACCCACCTCAATCCGAAAAGACTTTTCTTTACGAATTTCTGTCGGCAGCAAGCAGTACCCCCCCTTTGGCAACAGCATGAGCTGATAGGTTAAGTCGGCTTCTGTAGCGCCATGAAAAGAAATCACAGGGTCAGAGGTGGGTGGGCCATCGGTGACCAGCGTGAGGCTTTGCTCGCGATCGCCCACGACTTCTTTGCAGGTCAAAGCGCCCTCAGCACTCAGCGTCCACTGACTGGTCCCTGTAATCGTCGGCGCGGTTGTGAGCGGCTCGGTCGCCCGGATTACACTTGAGCATCCTGCCGAGTCTCCTAAGAGCTGCGCGATCGTGAGCGCGTCGGCGGCAAAAGCCGTCCCGTCTGTCGTTCCCTGCTTTTGGATTTCACTAATGAGGGTGACATATTTAAGTTGGCTAGTGTATTGCTGCGTTGCCTCATACATCACGACGTAGCGCACTCTTTTGTCACCTACTTTTAGCGACATTTCTGCGCCAAACCGACCAAAGGCACTCCACTGCGGCGTCCCTTGAGCGAAGGCACCGCTTTCAAAAAAAAGCACGTAAGGCGCAGGCCCTGGATAGTAAAAGGTCTGCCGGGTAATGTCTGTTTCCCCTGCCGGGGTCGTACGCTCTAAGGTCAGGACCATGGTTTTACCGGGCTCGCTCTCCTTTAAGGTGAGGACGCTAGGCGTGACCTTAACCTGCTGGCCCGTCGGAGAAAACTGCACAAAAGCGCCGTGCCACTCGCCAATATTTTTCTGGATGCACTGCCACTGAGAAATAGAACGGGAAGAAGTCATGAGTAAAGAAGATGCGCCTGAAGAAGTGATGCCTGAAGAAGTGATGCCTGAAGAAGGTATGACCGAAGACCGTGTGACTGAAGAAATCATGCGGTTTCAGGAGTTTCTTCAAGCGTTGGGAGAGGGGGCCGAACCGAGAGATAAAAGGCAATGCCCAGCAGCGGAATGAGGGTCGCACTCCAAAACAGGACCGGGTTGTTGAGAGTACGCTTGGCCATGTCACTTTTTAGCAGCGGGCCAACGACGGCGCACAGCATACAAAAATCTAAACTCATCACATGGATAAACTGGCTGGTACGCCACTGCTCGGCAAAATCACTCCAATCGCCATTGAATACGCCGTAACTGAGCAGCAGCACGCTCCCGAGCAGCAGCGAACGGCCAAACCAGGGCGAATCGACTAGGCGAATTAATTTGTGGCCAGACAGGTTGCTTTTGAGGCCATTAGCGCTGCCAAGGGCAGCAGGCGTTGGCTGGCGCAAAGCCAAGTAAGGCAGTAGGGCAAAAGCACCCACCGCAAAAGAGCCCGCCACGAAGGGCCACGCCGGGATTTTTTGGTCGAGGCCGTCGATCAACGCAAGACTGGCGTAAATCATGGGCCAAATGCCCATGAGATTAAACAGGGCGACAACGGCAGGGTTTAGCGCGTCCCACTGACCTGAAGACAGCTGAATAATGGTATCGAGCGTGTCTGGCTGGGCGGGCGGCGCAAAGACAAAGGCATAGATACCAAAGCCTAGCCACAGTAGGGCAAAGCCAATTTTTGATCGGAGAGCGGCGTTGGTAGCGAGCGGAGTAGACGGGCTATCTTGAGGAGCAGTCGGCGTCATAGTGAGTGAAATATTAAAATTTATAGGGCATTCTTTAAGTTTTTAGTGGGTATATGCTGATGCTGCATTATTCACCCTTGTCGGGTTACTTAACAGATTATCTTAATCATTGGATAGGCCCACCTATGGCTCTCGACACGCTGTTTGATACACCGATGACGGTTTGGCACACGGCTGTTTGAAACGTTTGGGATCTCTCTAGCTAGGTTCTTTTTGATATATCAGAGCTTTGTTTTGCAATTTTTTCTAGCTCAAAGCACGTTTAATAAAAGGCTACCTCATGCAATCACAAGATGTCCTACGCCTCTATGAAAAGGGTTATCGAGATTTTAAAAGCCTCCACTTAGGCGGCGTTGATTTGAGCGGTCACATTCTCGTGGACGTCAACTTCGCCGGCAGCGATTTGACCGGGGCCAACTTTAGCCGCACTTTTTTAACCAACGCGAATTTCGCCAATGCGCGCTTAAACCGGGCGAACTTTATGTTTGCCAAGGTGAGCGACGCTCGCTTTACCCAAGCTACGCTAACAAAAGCCAATTTTCAGGGTGCCTTTGGCGTACGGGCAAATTTTACGCGATCGCGAATTAGCGGCGCTCAGCTCGCCCATATCAACCTGCGAGCCGCCCAGCTCAACGAAGCCAACTTTAGCGGCACCAACTTAACCGGGGCAAACCTGCGCAATGCCGAGCTAACGGGCACTAATTTTAAATGGGCAAATTTGAGCGGGGTGCGACTGGCCGGGACCACTATTACACCCACCACCAATTTGTCCCACGTCAACCTAGAGAATGCCTTTCTTAACGGGCTTAACTTTAGCGGCAAATCTTTGAGCGGCGTCAGCTTCAAATCAGCTCGGCTCAAGGGCACTAACTTTCAAGCAGCGGATCTGACTGCTGCAAACTTTCGCGAGGCCAGCCTGCAAAACAGCAACTTTCAGGATGCTTGCTTGCCGGGCGCTAATTTTGACCATGCCGCGTTGCAAAGGGCCAAGTTCAACCGAGCTGACCTGCGCCGTGTAGACGTCAACTATGTGGACTGGGCCGATGCCGACCTCACCGAGGCGCGCTTCGAAGAATTGGGCACTGGAGAAGTGCTGGCAAATAGAGCCGCTAGAGCGATCGCACATCAAAACGGCTAGCTGGTCGTCACCACAGGCCAAACAGGACGCAACCGCTTACAGCCAACTGGCTGTAAGCCAACTGACTGAATTGCGCTGTACTCATGGGCATTGCCAGGGCTCTATTTCCAGGGCTCTATTTCCTTCCAGGGCTACAGAAAATAGCTGCCAAACGCATAGTGCTGGCTCGAATAATGGCGGCTATTTAAGATTTCATTCATCTTTCGAGAAAGTTGGTTACAAAGCTTAATTATCAGCGCCTAAATCGCTCATTTTCGCTTAACAACGGCGCTGACGATTACGTTGGGTTAAGCACGCTGTTTTTTCTTCTCACAGAGAGTTTTTAATGGGGGAGGTCTCAGCTGCAAACGAGGTTTCTCAGCACTCAAGTCATCTTTGCTTTTCATTTTTAAAATTTCTTTTTACCTCTCATCAGAGGCGCTTTATGCGTTCATATTCTCCTTGTAATGTCCTTTTAATTGATGATGATCCAACGGCCTTAGAGCTTGTTGAAGCACTGCTGGCAGACTCTAAACCCGCCACAGATGCCAAAGCGGAACTGTTTCGGGTAGTGCATGTTGAGCGGCTCTCCCTCGGACTAGACGCCCTAGCTAACAGCTCACAGCTCACCCAACCAGGCAGCACCCATCAGACCGGCATCCATCAGACTGGCACCCATCAGACCGGCACCAACCAGATTGTGCTGCTGGATTTGAACTTGCCCGACAGTCAGGGCATTGCAACCTTAGAAAAAATGCGCCTAGCGCACCCCACAACGCCTACCATCGTGCTCACCGGGATGGATGATGAGGTCGTTGCCGTACAGGCAATCGAGTCGGGGGCTCAGGGCTTTTTGCAAAAAGATAACTTAGACGCCAATTTGCTGGCCTACGCACTGCTGCTCGCGTTAGACCGGCAGCGGCAGCTCAGAGCTTCGTCGTCTGACGAGACCACGGAGGCCGCGATTCAACCAGACCCTAGTAGCGGCAATGCCAAGCAAAACGAGATCGAAAGTTTTGAACGGCTTGCTTACTCAGTCAGACCGGCCACGGTGACCTCTAGCCTGTTTGAGTCGGGGCTCATTAAAGATACGGTGCCCGAAATTTGGCGGGGACTGGTTGACACCTATATCCAAATACTGGAGCTGGTGTTAGAACAAAAAATGTTTCGGGTGGAGCATCCCATTTCCTACCGATTGCGAGCCTTAGCCGAACAGCTAGGCTTTCTCAAAGCTGGTGCCAGAGACATCGTAGAGCTACACACCCTTGCTTTGAAGAAAAAAAGTGAGACAGAGAGCGCTATAAAAACCAAAGTATATGCCGATGAGGGCCGATTGATAGTCCTAGAGCTTATGGGCTACCTGGCAACCTACTACCGCAAATACTTTATTGGCCTCAGCAAAATTAACGCGTACAAGGTAGGGCAAACCGCAAATCAGCCCAGGACTCAACCAAACACTCAGACCAGGACACCCTCCAAGGAGCCGCTAAACAGCCCAACAGAAAGGCAACCATACTCATGAACCAACAGGCGTACATTTTGAAGCTTTACATTACAGGCAGCAGTCCTCGGTCTGAACGGGCGATCGCAAATATTATGCAGCTGTGTGAGCGCGAGCTAGCGGGCAGCTACGAACTCTCTATTATTGACGTTTTAGAACAGCCGCAGCTCGCCGAAGAAGAAAAGATTTTGGTGACACCGACCCTTATTAAAGAGGTGCCGCCACCAGGACAGCGAATCATTGGGGATCTAAGCGATGTGGACGTGCTTTTTAGAGGATTAGATATTCGCACCGCAATGTAAGCAATCGTCATTAAGACTAGAAGACCACATACCGAACGAAGCAACACATTTCAGACTATCCCAAAAAACAACAAGCCCGAAAAACAACAGGCCAACTAAGCCATCAGCCCGCTAGAGCAACCTATGAGCTAAACAACAAGCCAAACAAACCACCTCAGCGATCTGGCTCTATGGCTTTTTTACAAACAGGATTTCTCAACTATGACCCTCGACTCAACGCTGCGATCGCCCGCAGACAAGCCACATAACGCCGATGACGGCGTCGAAAAACTAGAAACAGGCATCGCTGGGTTTGACTTTCTCTCGGAAGGGGGTGTCCCTAAGGGCCGAACCACTTTGGTGGTCGGGACCGCAGGCAGCGCCAAAACAATTTTTGCCTGCCAGTTTTTAGTCGAGGGAATTAAGCGAGGCGAAGGCGGCGTATTTGTCACGTTTGAAGAACCGCCCAGCCTAGTGCGCCGCAATATGAAAGGCTTTGGCTGGGATATTGAGCAGTGGGAAAAAGACGGGAAATGGGCCTTTGTCGATGCCTCTCCGACACCGGGCAGTAAACCCCTAGTCAGCGGCAGCTACGACTTGGGCGCACTGCTCGCCAGGACCGAACACGCTGTCCGCAAGGTTAGGGCAACCCGCATTTCAATGGATTCTCTCGGGGCGATTTTTAGCCACTTGCCCGACGCAGGGCAGGTGCGCTCCGATTTATTTAGCACCGCGTCTGCGCTCAGATCCATGGAGGTTACCGCAATTTTGACTGCGGAGCGGACCCACGACTACGGCGACATTAGCCGCTTTGGGGTAGAAGAATTTGTGGCGGATAATGTTGTTATTTTGCGCAATGTGCTCGCCGAAGAAAAGCGTAGACGCACCATTGAAGTGTTGAAGTATCGCGGGACTGGTCACCAGAAAGGAGAGTTTCCGTTTACGGTGCTCAAAGGCAAAGGCATCATTATTATTCCGCTCTCTGCGATTGAGTTGCAGCAGCGATCTTCTAATATGCGCATTACCTCCGGCAGTAAGGAGCTAGACCGCATTTGTGGCGGGGGCTTTTTCAGGGATGCGATTTTGCTGGTATCCGGGGCCACAGGCACCGGAAAAACGCTGATGGTGACTGAGTTTATGGCCGGTGGGGTCGCCAACGACGAGCGCTGCTTGCTGTTCGCTTTTGAAGAAAGTCGAGATCAGCTGTTTCGCAATGCGACCGGCTGGGGGGTGGACTTTGAGCAAATGGAGAAAGACGGCAAGCTGAAGGTAGTGTGCCGCTACCCAGAAACCGCCGGACTAGAAGAACACATCGTCAAAATGAAAGAAGCGATGGACGAATTCAAGCCCAATCGCGTGGCGGTAGATTCGCTATCGGCGCTGGAGCGGGTTTCGACCCTGCGCAGCTTTCGAGAATTTATTATTAGCCTGACCTCCTTTATTAAACAAAGTGAAGTGGCCGGGTTGTTTACCTCCACAACTCCTAACTTAGTGGGAGGCACTTCAATTACCGAAGCCCATATTTCGACCATTACAGATTCGATTATTTTGCTGCGCTATGTAGAGATGTACGGCGAAGTGCGGCGTGGCCTGACGGTGCTCAAAATGCGAGGCTCCATGCACGATAAAGACATTCGAGAGTTTTCTATCGATCATCAAGGCATGCACATTGGCCGACCTTTCCGCAACGTCACAGGGATTTTGACCGGGAATCCGGTTTATCTCAACCAAGCTGAGCTGGACCGAATGGGTGAGCTGTTCCAATCTCCTAGCGCCTGAGGCGCTGTCGCTTTAGTGCATAAGGCGCTGTCGCTTTAGTGCATAAGGCGCTGTCGCTTTAGTGCATAAGGCGCTGCCGCTTTAGTGCATAAGGCGCTGCCGCTTTAAGCCAATAGCAATAGGCACAACACCACTAGCCCCCAGCCGTGAACAATCGCTTCCAATAAACGCACCGTATGAATAAAAAGAAAACGATAACAATCATGCCTACATCATCTAGCACTGACGGTGATTCGGCTGAACGTACTCAGCGCTTTAGTACAGCCAATAGTGCCACCAGTAGTGCAACCAGTGACGATCGCCAGTTCTATCATCTTTTTTTGGGCAATGTGGACGGCATGTTGGTGGTCGATGGCGAGGGAATCATCCAATTTATCAATCCAGCAGCCGAATCGCTGCTGGGCAAACCGGAGGCCGTGCTCATCGGTTCGCCGTTTGGCTTTCCGGTGATGGCAGGGGAAAAAGTTGAGGTAGACATCGCCTCTCACACTCCAAAGCCGCTGGTTGCAGAGCTGCGGACGGCGGACATTATTTGGAAACAGCAGCCAGCGGCGCTGATTTCCCTTCGCGACATTACCGAGCGGAAAACCATGGAGCGATCGCTCAAAACCCATGCGGAGGCCCTAGAGAACTCGGTCAGTGAGCTGGAGGCGTTTTCGTATATGGTCTCTCACGATTTGTGGAATCATATGCGGCGCATCGGCCAGCTCAATGAGGCCCTATTGCGAGACGAGCAGCCCAATATGAGCGATCGCGGCAAAGCCCAGGTCGCCCAAATTCAAGACACCTGTGAGCGCACCAAAGCCACTATCGAAGGGCTTCTCCAGTTTTCGCGCGTTAGCCATATGGAAATGGTCTGCGGCGAATTTGACATTTATTCGGTAGTGACCGAGCTGATGGAGCAAATGCAGCTGGTGTACGGCGATCGCACTATCAAGCTCCCCAAACGCAGTCGAAAAAGGCTCTATGGCGACAAACGGCTGCTGAGAGTCGCCCTAGATAATCTGCTAGAAAACGCCTGGAAATACACCCAAAAAGCACACGATCCCACCATTGAGTTTGGGCAGCTTTCGCCCAGTCGCTGGCCAAAGGACATGCCCGCAGAGGCCAAACAGCCCGACTACGCGGTTTTCTTTGTCAAAGACAATGGCATTGGATTCAATATGGCCAACGTTCAGCAGCTATTTTTGCCCTTTCGCCGCCTGCCTTCGGCCAATGAATTTGCGGGCCACGGCATTGGGCTCACGACCGTACAGCGAATTATCCACCGTCATCACGGACACATCTGGGCCAAAGGGCAGGCAGAAAAAGGCACCACACTTTATTTCACCTGTCCAACAAAGAAACGGACCCACTTAGCATAAATATTTAATGTTTTCTTTATATTTCCTTTGAAGAATTCATAGTGTTGCAGATGACCTGCTTTTCAGGTATTAGCGCCTTACCTTTAGCGCTTGTTGCTCTGTCTTTGTGAACAGTTATCGCAAATTCCAGTCAAATGTTAAGGAAATCTTTAAAACCGGGGTATTATGCAAACAGAAACTGATCTACTTGGAGAAGTGTTCATGAATACGGACTTAATGAGATTGGCATGGTCTGTTGTCGATGAGACACCTCTGCCCAGGCAGCAAACCCTTTCCCTGAGCGAGCGTATTGGCGCGCTCATTCACGAAGTAGAAAAAAGGGTCGTGCTTTCACCCCAGGAACGTCAGCAGATACAGCAATATCTCATCGAGCGCCAGCACCTGATTACAGACCTGTATCGATAGCGCAGTCATTGACTCAACACACTGACTCAACACACGGGCCAGCAACACACGGGCCAGCAACACACGGGCAATAAGGCTCTATAAAGCATGAACCCTGGGGAAATCAGCTTTTCGCAGACCCTTTTAATCGTCGATGATTCAGCGAGCGATAGAGTTGCTTGTCAGCGATATCTGGAGCAAGAGAGCAATCGCACCTATCAAATTATTGAAGCTGAGTCCGCCCAAGCTGGCTTCTTACAGCTAGAGAGAACATCGATTGACCTGATTTTGCTGGACTACAGGCTGCCCGATCTCGACGGGCTTAGTTTTCTTGAGCGCCTACAGGAATGCACGGGCCTCAATATTCCGGTCATCATGCTCACGGGCCAAGGCAATGAAATGATTGCGGCCAAAGCGATCAAAGCCGGGGCCTACGACTACATTGTCAAACAGCCCCAAATGGGCAATGTACTCAGGCTGGCGGTGCGCACTGCGCTCAGAGAAGCCACTTTAAAGCGTCAGCTCGCGAACTATCAGGCGCAGCAAACGCTGATTCAAGATATTGTTTTGCGAATTCGCCAAAGCCTGGACTTACAGGATATTTTGAGGCGGGCAGCCTACGAAGTGCGGGCTTTTTTAACGTGCGATCGCGTGATTGTCTATCGCTTCTTACCCAATAGCACAGGCATTGTCGAAGTTGAATCCGTCGGCGAGCAGTGGCCAAAGATTCAAGGCAACATCATTAAACAGTCATGCTTTGAAGACGACTGGATAGCCCCTTACCTTGCCGGGAAGATCACGTCCCTTGAGAACGTTCAAACCAGCGATTTGGCCAGCTGTCATCGTCAGCTGCTCACCCAATACGCCATACAGGCAAACCTGTTAGTCCCTATTATCGTGACGCCCTCTGCGCCCATCAGTGAACCGTCTCCGGCAAATCCGTTAGCCATAGAAGAGCCGTTAGCTATAAAAGATAAAAGGCTGTGGGGCCTGCTGATTGCGCACCACTGCCAGGCCCCTCGGCAGTGGCAGGAGACCGAAATTCAGCTGCTCAAACAGCTGTCCAATCAGCTGGCGATCGCCATTCAACAGTCTGCGCTATATCAGGAGCTTCGGCTCACCAACCAAAAGCTAGAAGCCAAGGTGGCCAACCGCACGTCGCAATTGCAGCAGGTCAACGACAGTTTGCTGCGGGTGAATCAGGCCCTGGTTGCCTCCAATCAAGACCTAGAGCAGTTCGCCTACATCGCGTCCCACGATTTACGCGAACCCCTCCGTAAAATCAAAAGCTTTGCAGAGCTGCTGGCCAAGCGCTACCAGGGCGATTTGGATGAAACCGGCGATCGCTACATTCGCTACATCACCGGCGGTGCACTCAGAATGCAAACACTCATTAACGATTTGCTGGCCTATTCCAGGCTGGGCAAACGCGAACTGGTGCGATCGCCCACTGACCTCAATCAAATCCTGGCGCAAACCATCGATACCCTGAGCAATCAGATTGCTGAAAAAAACGCCATTATCCATGCAGTCCCCTTACCAACGCTGCCTGTAGAAGCGGTGCAAATAGAGCAGCTCTTTAGAAATTTGATTGAAAATGCGCTCAAGTACAGCGGCGATGACCCACCCTGTATTGAAATCGGTGCTGAGTTGAATGCCTCAGTATGGACCTTCTTTATCCAAGACAACGGCATTGGCATTGATCCAGAATTCTACGAGCGCATTTTTTCGATTTTTCAGCGGCTACACTCTAAAAGTGAGTACTCTGGCACCGGGATTGGCCTGGCCATTTGCCAAAAAATTGTGGAGCGCCACGGCGGCGAAATAAGCGTCACTGCCTCACCGAAGCAGGGCTCTACATTTTGGTTTACGCTCCCGCTGAATGGCGAGAGTCAGCTAAGTAGATAGCGCCGATAAGTGAACAGCGCCCTTAGATGAGTAATCGCGTTGCTTTTCTTAGAGAAAGGACGACAAACTAAATCTTTTTCTCTTCTCTAACGGTATATATTGAGATCCTCGTTTGCTGTTCGCCCAAGCGCTTTCATAGCTTTATTTTTATCTCTCAGGTCCTATCTCTCTCGTCCTATCTCTCTCGTCCTATTACCGGTTCTGCTACCGCTAGCATTAACCCTGGGGCTTTCCTGGGACACCCACTTTCCTGGGACACTACTTTCTAGAGACGCTATTAGTGAGCGAATATGAGTGTTAGCCCTGGCAATTCGGTTGAAGTTCTGCTGGTAGAAGACGACATTGGTGATATTGAACTCACCCGCGAGGCGCTGGTAGATTCTAAGCTAGCCGTGAATTTGCACGTGGTGAAAGATGGCGTAGAAGCCCTTGAGTATCTGCGGCAGCAAGGAGAACATCAGCGGGCGATCGCGCCTGATTTGATCCTTTTAGACCTCAACCTCCCTCGAAAAGATGGCCGAGAGGTGCTAGAAGATATCAAAAACGATCCGGCGCTCAAGCGTATTCCTGTGATTGTGCTAACCACGTCTGACACCGAAGAAGACATTGTACGCTCCTATAACCTCGGCGTAAATTGCTACGTGCAAAAGCCTGTAGGCATGGAAGAGTTCATTCGAATTGTGAAAGTACTGGAAGATTTTTGGTTCACAATCGTTAAGCTTCCACCGCATTAGCATCGCAGAATGCAAAGGCTCCCAGAAAGTGGCTCCCAGAAAGTGGCTACCAGAAAATAAAAATTACAAAACCCTAAAAAAACAGGCAACGTCGATTAAAACTCTCTAACGTCTAATGAGTTTTCCATAAGTCCCCAACCTGCGATGACAGTTTTTAGTAAACAAAATCTCAGCACTCCGTTGCACATTCTACTGATTGAAGACGACGAAGGCGATCGGGAGTTGGCGTTGGAATATCTCAAAGCCGACCGGCAAAACCTGTATCAGGTAACCTGGGCAGAATCGCTAGAAGCGGGACTCGCGCTATTGGAGCAAACCCACTTCGACGCCATCATTTTAGACTTAGTACTACCAGATAGTCGTGGGGTCACCACCGTCTCCAAGCTGTGCGCACGCAGTGGCGGCATTCCGGTGATTGTCTCTAGCTATTTTGATGAAAATGCGCTGGCCAGCAAGGTGATTGAGCTAGGCGCGCAAGACTACCTCGCTAAAGACCACATGGACTCGCAAACCCTGGGCCGAACGATGAGCCGAGCGTTGGCCAGGGCCAAACATCAAACTGCGCAGCTCTCTCGTCAGCCGGCCACTAGGCAAAACTCTGACATGCTCTCTCAAAAGGTTCAACAACTCCAGTCAGATATCCGGCGCCTAGAAACTGTTGCAAAAGACATTAACCAAACCACAGACAAACAGGTCCTAGACGATGTTCGCCAGCGCATGGTCACGACCCTATCCCACGAGTGCCGTACGCCAGCGACCATCATTTTACTGGCCACCAACATCTTAAAAAGCTACGACCAAAACATCGCCGATGAGAAGTACATCGCGACTGTTAGCCGAATTGACGACGCTGTTCGGCAAATGATGCAGCTCATTGATAATGCGCGTGTCTTTAAGCAAGTTCAGTCGCTGATGACAATGGTCTCTCCTGAGTACTTTGATATGCAGGCACTGGGCGAAAACGTCATCGCCCAAATAGCATCTTCCGTCGATCCTAGCCCTTGTATCAAGGCAACGTATCTGGGCGTAGGCTCGTCAGTGTACGGATACGAAGAAATTGTTACACACGTGCTGGTGCAGCTACTGACCAACGCTGTGCAGTACTCTGCGCTGCCTGCAAACCTGGCGACCTCTGGTGATGAGCTACCCAGCGATCGCATCGCGTCTTTTCCGATTATCCTCACGATGGAAAACAACCCAGAGGGCCTAACGCTACAGGTTAAAGATCAAGGCTGTGGCATTCCTGAGGCGGAAATCTCCCGGGTGTGCGAAGCGTTTTACCGTACTAGCTACGTGGATAATATTCATGGCATTGGCTTGGGCCTTACCATTGTAAAAACCTGTGTGGATATGCACGGCGGACAGCTGGAAATAGACAGTGACGTTGGCAAGGGCACAACGGTAACCGTCACGTTGCCGAAGCCGTCAGCATAACGCCGTCAGCAAAGACTATGAATTGGAAGCCTGTTGACTTGGCGTTTTTTTGAGCGTTTGCCTCAGCGTTTTTTTGAGCTGTTTCTTGTGCTGGAGCAGCGTTTGGAGCCATTGCTGAGCAGGTTTGTCAAAAAAAGTAAAAATATCGCCGAATGCGATCGCGCCATTTTCATGATGAACCCAATGCGCCTCAGGTGTTACGACAAACAACACACCACACAATTGCTCTATCCACTGTGGCGTCGTCCAACCCATTTTGGTCGTGTGTCGCCACACCACATGAAACTCTCCAAACAGTAGGCCAAACGCTGTTCCTATTGGAGAAAATGACCAAAGCACGACCGCAAAGAGAATATAGGGAAGCGCACCCAACAAGCCATCTAACATCACCAATGGATGATTAGAGAGCACAGCATAATGTTGGAAAGTTTGCTTTTTTTCATGATGCACCCGGCAATGAAGACGGCCAAAGGCATGCTCAGGCACATGATAAATAAAGGTAGAGACAAAATCACCCAGCAAAAGCAGCAGGCCAAACGCAGACGCTGCCCTTAAAGTTTCAGCAATAAGAATCAAATCAAAGGTCCTTTTCTAATGACTTTTAAAGGACGTTTACACTGCGTGCATTGCGAAAACACTAAGTCAGAAATAAGAAATCGTTAAAGTTGTTTTAGAACAGATTAACCTTCGTACAAGCAGCCATTAAATCGGCATTGTACAAACTTATGGCTGTAGTTAGGAATGCATCGCTCACAACAAGCTCTCTTGGATAATAGCGTCACTAATTGCGATTAGAAACTGCTGAACAGAAGCTGCCGGATAACACCTGAGGAGTAAATCCACGAATGGACGGTTACAATCCCAATTTCTTAGGAAACAAGATTTCCTTACCCGCGCCTGTATTCTCACCCTCGCTTGTAGGCAACGTGCTGAACAGGCTAGAACTCAGGGATGGCATCTATGCCGACTACGTCAATTACACCATCGTGATGAATCGCGAGCGACGCACCCCCATATTCGCAGCACTTAATATCGATCAAAACTTGCTTAGGAGCTCTCGTCGCAAAAGAGGATGGGACATTGATACCCGCATTGGGGCTGAGTTTCAGCTTGATAATGACTACTATTTTGCCAATCCCTGGGATAGAGGACACCTAGCCAGACGCTCTAGCATCTCCTGGGGTGACACAGCTCGTGAGGCCAAAAAAGCCTCCGACTCCACCTTTTTCTTTCCCAACGCAACTCTTCAGCACGAGAACTTTAATCAGGACGAATGGCTTGCCCTAGAAGACTGGGTCAAAACGCTCATGCTGGATGAGACGGGAAGAATCACTGAATTCACAGGTCCTATCTACGGCGAATTTGGCCGGATGATTTCACCCAACGGTCGCCCCCCGGCTGAGACGCCCTCTGCCTTTTTTAAAGTAGTTTGCTTCATTAGCCAAGAGACGAAGGAACTGGACGTCCGCGCGTTCATCATGTTTCAAGATCGAGAAGCCTTAAGGAATAAAGCAGGTAACCAATTCTTTAACTATCAGCGATATCAGGTAACCGTCTCTGAAATTGAAACCTTGACTGGCCTGGATTTTGACGATCAAATATATGAGAAAAATCCGCTGTTATTTAACGAAAATGAAGAGGCCAGAGAAACGTTGAACATTCCAGATTTTCCAGAGCGCATTGAGGTAGATGTGCCGGAAGAAATGATCGCCTCTGGCGACCTGCGAGACTTTGCAGTCGATCAAGAGGTGCCTGTATTTATTGCAGCGGCCATGGTGAACGCAGTCGGCGACGAGCGTGCTAACGAATGGATTTCCATCATCAATCTTTCTGCAGAAGATGTGGACTTAGAGGGTTGGACACTCTCTGATGCACGTAGGGACTCACTGAAACTCGGCAGCGCCCTCTCTGACGAGCAGCGCATCTTAAAGTCTGGTGAAGCTGTTCGTGTGCAGCCAATAGAACCGGTGATACTTTCTAACCGCGGCGGCGTGATTACACTACACGAGCCACCTAGCAAGCAGTTCAGCAAAGGGCGACGTATTGACCGGGTGCATTACACCAAAGAACAGGCTAGAAAAGAAGGGGAAGCTATTATCTTTAACACTGTCCGCCGCGACCTGGGATTTGACAAAAGTATAGGCAGTGCCCGGACCTAACAGTCAGGTTTAATGTGCAAACACTCACTGTTGCAAAGCACCAACAACAGTGAGTGTTTGCTGCTGCAAATCAGCATCGATGACACACCAGCCTAAAACCATACCCTGCGATCGCAGGCTTGTCTCAATCGACTGGGTCATCTCGGACACCGAGTCTTGCAGCGCAACTTCAAAGGTGATGTAGGAAACTGTCATACGAAATTGGAGATGGGGGATGACAAACCTCAACTACGCCATTGAGCAATACGCAATGGCGTAGTTGAGGCAGTTGTGAACTCATGGATGTATTATCGAACCTACGAAAAGTAAGGAGATAAAAAGGAAATTAACAAGAGATTAAGATGCGGTTAAATCTGGTAGATCGTTAAATCTGGTGGATCCTCTATACGATGAAGTCTTCAGACTCTTTTCAGGAAGGTGAGAGCATTACGCTGCCTCGCCTCGCCACTTCAATGGGGTTTATCTGTACTCAAGATACACAAAAGAATTGGGTCATTTCATCTAAGGATAATGACACATGGTTCATACAACAGCAGCCCGGTCAAGAGGTAGAGCGCTGGCTGTTAGCGAGCAATGGAGTGCCACAAATTTTGATGCAAAAGCAAGAGGCGATCGCATTTCTCAAGCGCCAGCAAAAGCTACCGCCCACTGACAAAACATCTTAGGCGTAAGGCGTTTCCCCCACGCCCTCCCCCATGCCCTAAGCATTGGAGAAAATTCAGAAGCTATCTAAGCTTTTTCTGTGTCTCACCAGCCGTCTTTCTTTAAAGTGGCTCGGTAAGTATAGAGAGTTGAATAACTCCACGAACCCACCGTTTGCAAGATGGCCCTTGGATGAGATGTTCCTTGTTGTTTTATTGAGGATAACTGCAAAGAACACAATTAGCAGGCGATCGCATTAGCAGATAAACCATCAGAAAAAGGTGCTTAAGGGACTAGCAAGTAAATAACTTCCCGACAGCCCCTCATCCTAAATCCTTCTCCCTAGGGAGAAGGACTTTGAGTCCGGTTCCCCTTCTCCCCTTGGGAGCAAGGGGCTAGGGGATGAGGGCAACAGCCCATTTGACGATGGGTAGGTTATTTGAATGCGCATCCCTAAGTACAATACCGCCTTGGAAAGAGAAGGTATCACCACAGCATTAATCTGCCTGCATACAATCCTCATTTAAAGCAAACGCTCTTTATTAACGTAGCGTTTTCTTTCTCTTAACCCTGTAGCAATAGGATAAGAAGTGTTATGTATTATCACTTAAGCAATGCCTGAGAATATTCTTAAAGGATTCGCCTCTCTGCCCGCCGATACGTTCGCAGAAGGTCCCGATTCTGGTACGGACAATGGCCGCATTAATGCCAAAGCGCGCATCCAACCCATCAGCGCCAACGGTCGCACTGGGCCCTTCGACGGGCAGCCTGTTCAAGGCTTTAGCGCTGTTCAGTTTGCCCCTGGCAACGATGCAGATGTGTTGTGGGTTATGTCCGACAATGGCTTTGGCGGACAAAACAATAGCTCAGATTACCTGCTGCGCCTCTATCAGGTAGATCCTAGCTTTGTCGGGACAGAGGGCGGTGATGGCTCTGTGGATATTCAAGGGTTTGTCCAACTCTCTGATCCTAACAATCTTATTCCCTTCGATATTATTGATGGAGAGACTGCTGAGAGAAATCTTACGGGCGGCGACTTTGATATTGAGTCGTTTGTTCTCGATGAAAAAGGTGACATCTGGATTGGAGAAGAGTTTGGGCCTTACCTGTTGCACTTTGATAGTGAGGGCGTTCTTTTAGAAGCCCCGATTGCAACGCCCAACCCAGTGACTCTAAACACATTAAACGGGCAGGCGCCGTTGGTCATTGCCCACCGTGGGGCCAGTGGGGACTTTCCAGAGCATACGTTAGAAGCTTATCGAGCTGCGATCGCAGCCGGTGCAGACTTCATTGAGCCTGACTTGGTCACCACCCAAGACGGCATCCTCATCGCCCGTCACGAGCCTCTTTTGGATGACACCACCAACGTCGCCGATATTTTCCCCGACCGCATCGCCACCAAAAACTTAGATGGCACAGAGGTCACTGGCTACTTCGCAGAAGACTTTACGCTCGCAGAAATCAAGCAGCTCCGCGCTGTTCAATCTCGCGACTTCCGCGATCCTAGCTTCGATGGATTCTTTGAAATTCCCACCTTTCAAGAAGTCATTGAGCTGGTGCAAACCGTAGAAGCTCAAACGGGCGTCAAAGTCGGCATCTACCCTGAAACCAAGCACCCCACTTTTTTCGATCAGCAAGGGCTCTCCCTCGAAGAACCTTTAATCGAGACCCTCAAAGCAACCGGCTTTACTGACCCTGAGCGTATTTTCATTCAGTCATTCGAGTTTCAAAACCTGATTGAGCTCAAGTCGCAGCTAGTTGCCGAAGGTCTGGGTGAGCTACCTCTCGTGCAGCTCTACGGCAACGCTACCGAGGGAGCAACACCCACAGAAGGTTTCTCTGTTCCCTACGATATTCGCTTCAACGCCCAAGCAGGCAACGACTTAGCAGATATCTACGGTCAAGACTTTTTAGAGGCGGCTGAAAATGCGCTCTCAGAAGATACGCTTTACAGTGATCTTGATAATGCTGAATTACTGCAAGTGATCAGCCAAAAATATGCGGCTGGCGCAGGTCCTTGGAAGAACAACTTTGTGCTGCGCGAGCCCTTAGAAACGCCCGTAGATGGTAACGGTGACGGTGAGGCGGAAATCACCTCCCAGCTCACCGGCGAAATTGGCTCCTTTGTAGACGACGCCCATGCAGCGGGCCTACAGGTTCACCCCTACACCCTTCGCGACGAAGAGCGGTTCCTCACGCTCAACGAAGACGGCACGCCCCAGACCCCAGAACAAGAATTCCAACAGCTAACAGAGATCGGCGTAGACGGATTTTTTACGGACTTTGCCCGCACAGGCGATCCGGTGGTGGATAAGCTCACGGCTGATGTGGTGCGATCGCCCAACCATCCTGACTTCCGTTTCAACACGCTCAACGGTCAAACGCCGCTTGTCATCGGCCATCGCGGTGCCAGTGGAGACCTGCCAGAGCACACGCTAGAAGCCTATCGCCTCGCCATTTACCAAGGCGCCGACTTCATTGAGCCAGACCTAGTCACCACCCAAGACGGCGTCCTCATCGCCCGTCACGAACCCATTTTAGACGGCACCACCAACGTCGCCGAAGTGTTCAGCGCCGACCGCCAGTCTACAAAAATGCTCGATGGTGAAGAAGTCACTGCTTACTTTGCCGAAGACTTTACCCTCGCAGAAATTAAGCAGCTGCGTGCCGTGCAGTCTCGCGACTTTCGCAATCAAGACTTCAACGGTGAGTTCGAAATTCCAACCTTCAAAGAAGTCATTGAGCTGGTGCAAGAACTCAGCCCTGTGGTCGGGCGCGATATTGGCATTTACCCAGAAACCAAGCATCCCACCTTCTTCGACCAGCAGGGCCTATCACTCGAAGAGCCCTTAGTAGAGACGCTCGTAGAGACCGGCTTTACTGACCGCAGCCGTATCTTTATTCAGTCGTTTGAAGTCGCGAACCTGCTCGACCTAAGCAACAACATCCTGCCGGCTGCCGAGCTCGATGACCTTCAGCTTGTACAGCTCTTTGGCGACACGGAAGACGCCTTTATCAACGAAGGCGGCGGCGGATTCTCAGTCCCTTACGACTTTGTCGCCAACGCCGGACTAGACGACGCAGCGCTCAGAGAAATCTACGGCGACCTTGTTGATCTAATAGACTTCTCCGCAGCGCCCACGTACAAAGCGCTGGCCAATCAAACCGTCATTGACGCGCTCAGCAGCTATGCTGACGGACTCGGCCCTTGGAAGAACAACATTCTGCTGCGTGAACCCATCGAAACGCCCGTAGATGGTAACGGCGATGGAGAAGCTGACATCACCACTCAGCTCACAGGAGAAATTTTCCCACTGGTGGAGTTTGCTCACAGTGCGGGTTTGCAGGTTCACCCTTACACGCTGCGAGACGAAGAACGCTTCCTCACACTAAACGCTGATGGCACACCACAGACCACGGGCGAAGAGTTCCGTCAGCTCATTGAGCTAGGCGTAGACGGCTTCTTTACCGACTTCCCCGAGACCGGTCGCATCGTGGTAGAAACCTTTGAAACTGCTGAAGAGTTCGCGAACTTACGCGGCTCTCGTGGCTATGAAGGCATGGCCTTTAGCCCAGACCGTCAAACGCTGTACCCGCTCTTGGAAGGTAGCGTTTTCGGAGACCCTGAAGGCTCGCTGCGAATTTACGACTTTGATGTGGCCAGCAGCTCATTCCAAGGCATTGTCGGGCGCTACCAAATGGCTGAAAGTAATCACGCCATTGGCGACTTTACACCGATTAACGACACTGAATTTTTGGTCATTGAACGCGACGGGAATCAGGCCGCAGACGCCGAGTTCAAGAAAATCTTTAAGGTCGATCTCTCTAAAATCGATGCGGATGGGTTTGTTGAAAAAACAGAAGTAGTCGACCTGCTCAATATTTTTGACCCAGACGATTTGAACGGCGATGGCAAAACAACTTTCGACTTCCCCTTCGTCACGATCGAAGATGTGCTAGTGCTCGATGAGAAGACAATTTTAGTGGCTAACGACAACAACTTCCCTTTTTCTATCGGCCGAGACTTCACTGGCGAGGCCATCGACAACAATGAGATTATTCAAATTGAGCTGGCTGAACCGCTCAACCTAGACCCCAGGCTGGGCGCAGCATCAGTTGAGGCTGGCGGCGCAGGTGAGGGCGACAGCGGTGACGACATCGTGGGAGATGACGCTAGCAACACCCTCGCGGGAGGTGAGGGCAACCAAACCATTCGCGGCGAAGGCGGTGACGACATTTTGCGCGGTGATGCGAACAACCGCTCACCGCAAGGGAAGTCCGGAGGGGATGACATCATCTTTGGCGGCGACGGCAATGACCGCATCGGCGGTAAAGGTGGCAACGATGAACTCCTTGGAGAAATGGGCGACGACCGCATCTGGGGCGATGATGGCGACGATCTGATTCGTGGTGGATTGGGGAACGACATCCTCACAGGCGATGATGCTTCTGGTGGCAGTGGCAGTGATACCTTCATCTTCGCAGCGGGCGAAGGGGCTGATATCATCACAGACTTTGAAGTGGGCACTGACTTCATTGGCCTAGCCGGTGGCCTTAGCTTTGGCAGTGTATCCATCACGGCTCAGGGCAGCGACACTATCCTTTCTGCAGGAGATGAGACGCTAGCCACACTGCTCAACGTCAGCGAACTCTCAGCAAGCGCTTTCACCACAGTGTAGACACCTGAGTAGGCATCTGAGTAAGCATCTGAGCTTTTTCTGACTGTGGCGAGTAAACATAGCCCTCTACCGGACTTAGTCGGTAGAGGGCTATTCTTTTGCCTTAGAACTTGTCAGCAGCGAGCGTACCCGGCTCGTACTTATAGCGCCTGCTGTAGTCTGTAATGCCATACAGATTAAATGAAATGGTGGGCTCATCGCCAATAGGCGCAACCTTGTGCACCGCGTTGCTGGTAAAGCCGATAATGTCGCCAGGATAGAGCGTTTGCTCGCCGACTTCGGTAATCGTTTTAGGGTCGCCCTCGGCATGTTTCCAAAACGTATTTTTTTCCTCACCGCCGACCATCGCCACAATGCCCCAGGTCGCGTGGTTGTGAATTTTGGACTCGGTGCCCGGTGCCCAGGCGACCATTTGCACCGTTAGCGGATACTCATGCTCCCGGTACAGAAAGTTGACGCTCCAGCCCGTTTTTTCGCTGGGCGGCTTGTACTCCATTTGCAGCCAGTAGGAGCTAATTAACAGCTTTCGCACCAGCGGAATCAGCGCCTGCACTCGTTTGGCATCATCGGGTTCAGCCGCCAAAATATCCTCCATCTCCGTGAGGAACCGATACATCCGATAGGTCCGCTCGGGCGGCTCAGTTTCTATGCTGCCAAATTCTGTGCAGGTGCCGTCGTCAGTCACTAGCCAGTTTTTCATAGGGAGTTACAGGGAAATTAAAACGTTTGAGCGTTGCGCCCGAAAGTCGCAACGCAAGAAGATTTGCTATGGTTAAGAGGAGTTTAATATAGCGTTAAAGAACGCAGTTGAAGACTACGCAGTTGAACTAGACCACTGAACTAGGCCACTGAACTAGGCCACTGAAGTACACCGCTAAAAACGCCGTAAAGACCTCTTCCTCAGTTTATCTCTCTGTTGCAACTGTCCAACGCAACTGGCCAATGCAACTAGCCAGTGCGACTGTCCAGGTATCGCTACTCAAACATTTTTCATGACCGATCCAATAACCGATTCCCTATTGCCCCCCAATGACGAGGCTGGTGAGAAGTTTTTACAAGCCTCTGATAGCCGCTCTGGCAGCTGCTATCAGCAAAGAATTGCCTACAGTGTCAAAATCTTTCGCACGACTATTCGGCTGGCGGGCATCGTGCAGCTCTTGGTTCAAATCGTGAAGGCAGTGATGTCGCTGACAGCAGCAGGCAACATTCGGCTCAGCATTATTGTGGGACTGATTTCGGGCGTTTTGTTTGTGGTAGTGAGCCTGCCACCGTTTTTGGAGCGGGCGATCGCACATGTGGCCAGTCAGCTACAGCGATCGCGCTTCAGAACAGGGCTCTATCTTTTCCCCTTTTTACTCTCAGCGCTGGTGCTATGGGCCAAGATAAAGATCGGACCCACCAGTGACGAGTGGCGCCATGTGAGCAGTGAAGGCAGCTTGTCCGAATACGGTACGGCGGTGGCCTATCTGCTCATCCCCATCTTTGCCTATCCCATGCTCAAGCAGTTTAAGCGGCAGGGCAAACGCCTAATGGCCTCGCTATACGCGCTCTTTATTGCTGGCGCGGTGTTTATTGGCATGGAAGAAATCAGCTGGGGCCAACGCATACTGGGTTTTCAAGAACCCCAGTTTTGGACCGATCACAACGTACAGTCCGAGTTTACGTTTCACAACTTTGCGTTCTTCCAAAATAATCTGTTGCACCTGAGCTTTGTAATTGCAGGGTTTATCGGGTCGTTTTGCTGGTTAGGGCTGCGCTACTGGCAAAAGCGACAGCACGCATCACGAACAAACTCATCCCAGCTGGCACCCAAACTAGAGCCAACCTACCTTCTGCCAGACTGGCCCCTCTCTTCCTTTTTCTACCCCACGCTCATTTTTTACTCGCTGCTCGAATTCACCGATATTGCGCAACGCTTCAACTTCCTCCACTCAGCTGACCAAGAGCACTGGGAATTCATCATGAGCCTAGGCGTACTTATGTTCGTTGTTATCAATTTCTTTCGGCAAGGCCAGGAACATGACCGCATGCGTCAAGATTTGAGATAGCGCACTTTTGAAGGTAAATCGCTGTGTCACAAAACAGGATACTCAGACAGAGCAGCTATAAACTGAGCAGCTATAAACTGAGATTTGTTTTCATCGGCTTAATTTGCGGATGGGTCGCTGGCTGTAGCGGCAGACCGTCAAAGACAACATCAACCGTGCCCTCGAACACATCACCCAATACCGGAGCGAACACCGGATCGCTGCCATCCGCACCCGGGACAACCGTGACGCGGGAGGCGTGCGCAGCCTATAGCGGATTTGCGTTTGTAGGCGGTGGAGACTTTATTAAGGGGAGCGATCGCACCGAACGCGAATATGCCTATCGCATCACCGCAGAAGGCCGTGTAGAAGACAGTGCCGACTCGCCGGCCACCGTCGCCGACGCAGAAGCAGGCTATCGCAAGCAGGGCTGGTTCGACCGCGAAGACGCGCAGCAAACCGAAAACCTCCCGTCTTTTTGCCTCAGCGAGAACCTCATTACCAATACCGACTATCAAATATTTGTGCGCGCCACCGGCCACCGCCCGCCGGGCATTTCTAATGAGGACTATCAGCAGCAGGGCTTTTTGGTGCATGACTACAGCGAAGTAGAACCCTACTTGTGGCAAGGCAATCAGTATCCGGCAGGGCAAGGGCAGCATCCGGTCGTGCTGGTGTCCTATGAGGATGCACTGGCCTATGCCGAGTGGCGATCGCAGCGGGATGGCGTCACCTACCGCCTGCCCAGCGACCTAGAATGGGAAAAAGCCGCCCGTGGCACCGATGGCCGCTACTTTCCGTGGGGCAACGACTGGCGCAATGAGGCCACTAACTGGGCAAAGCAAGCACCGGAGGGGACAAGTGCGATCGCCACATTCCCCCTAAGCCGCAGCCCCTACGGCATCGAAGACATGGCTGGCAACGTCTTTGAATACACCAGCACCCTTGTAGACAACCCCAACAGCGCCCCCGAAGTCCTCTTAAAAGGCTGCAGCTGGGACGACTACCCAGGCTTTTGCCGCGCCGCCTACGAACACGATCGCCCCACCGATGCTCGCCACATTCTCTTCGGCTTTCGCCTAGTTGTAGAGTAATGCTGCTTATCCCAAGCATTACAATGGGACCAGACCGGTAAGGAGCTGCAAAACCTGAAGTAGAGCAATGGCCAAAGACAAATTTCACTATGTTGTCAAAACAGCGCTAGAGAAGGAAAACTGGCAAATCACAGCTGATCCCTACGAAATCAATGTTGACGACGTAGATTTTGAGATTGATCTAGCCGCTGAACAGCTATTAGCCGCTGTTCGAGACAACCAGAAGATTGCGGTGGAAGTTAAAAGCTTTATCAGTCCTTCCAACGTCTCGGATTTTCATACTGCACTGGGACAGTTTCTAAATTATCGAGACGCGCTTGAGCTGGTAGAACCAAACCGACTTCTCTATTTAGCGGTTCGTGCCCCCATTTACGAAAGCTTTTTTCAAAGACGGTTTATCGCGGCCTCTGTCAAGCGATACCATATTCGACTATTAGTTTATAACGTACAGCAAGAGGTGATCGTCAAATGGCTGTAGAGCGGTATCAACAATTCGTTCGAAATCTTCTATCGGAACGTGCTAAGCGTGTCGCAAAACAACACCAGTCAAGAGAATACGAAGTGCAAACCCTTTTTGACGACGAACAGGGACACTACCAATTGTTGTATGTTGGTTGGCGAGGCGACAAACGTGACTTTGGCTGTGTCTTACATGTAGATATTAAAGACGGAAAGATTTGGATTCAGCATGATGGAACAGAAGTCGGCATCGCTAACCAGCTCACAGAAATAGGCGTACCTAAACATGATATTGTCCTAGCTTTTCACGAACCCGAGGTCCGTCAGTTTACTGGTTTTGCAGTTGGATAGGTTGTTGACCTACTAAAACTAAGCCCTCAGCACTATTACTAAGCCTATCTCTTTATCACTTATGAATGCTCCACTCGATTCAACGCTTGGGCCTGCCGCTAATATTTCAGCTGAGAACTTGTCACGCGCGCTGCATGAGCTACAACGGTTGATATCCGTCATGGCTCAGCTGCGCAATCCTGACGATGGATGCCCATGGGATTTGGCGCAAACACCGCAAACGCTGACGCCCTACGTGATTGAAGAAGCCTACGAAACAGTGGATGCGATTCAAAACGGAGACAAAAAAGACATGGCCGAAGAGCTGGGCGACTTACTGTTGCAAGTTGTTTTCCAAGCGCAGCTGTTTCAAGAGCAAGGTGACTTTACCCTAGCCGATGTGGCCCAGGGCATTACTGATAAAATGATTCGTCGCCACCCGCACATTTTCCCAGCCGCAGGGGCTGAGCTGGTGAGCGCAGAAACACCAGAAGCGGTAAAACTCACCTGGGAAGAGATTAAAAAAGCTGAAAAAGCCGACACTGAAGATCCGACCAAGCTCAGCCCTAAGCTAAAGCGATACGCCCGCTCCATGCCGCCCTTAATGGGCGCGATGAAGCTCTCTAAAAAAGCGGCCAAAGCAGGTTTTGAGTGGGACAGTATTGAAGAGGTGTGGGAGAAAGTAGACGAGGAAATGGCCGAGTTTCGCCACGCTTTAGAGCACGAGTCTAAAGCGGCCCAAGAAAGCGAACTCGGCGATGTGTTTTTCTCTTTAATTCAGGTCGCTCGGTGGAAAGGGCTAGACCCCTCTGCGGCCCTACAAGGAACAAGCCATCGCTTTGTAGAGCGTTTTAAAAAGGTAGAAGCCCAAGCGACTAAGCCAATGAGCGACTACAGCGCCGAAGAGCTAAATGCCTTTTGGAATCATGCCAAACAACAGATCGCAAAGCAAAAAGCGGACAACCCAGTCAAAAGGCATCAGACCACAGAGAGTTAGCCTGATCATTATCTCAACGTGCTTGTTGCTGCCAGCGATCGCACTCGCAGTGTACAAGCCGACACGCATTTTAGTACCGGGACTCTTTTCTGGGCTCCACTGCTGGCGCGATCGCATCTGCACCGATGACTTGCCCCGCCTCAGTGAGGCGCAAAACCTCACTGATGAGGCTACCCACTTTGTAGAAACCCATATCCAAACCCTCAAGAACAAACCCACAGTCGTATTCTGTAGCGAGGAATCTTGCTTTAATCACTTTGGGTTTAAAAATGCTTCAGCCCACACCATCGGCGTTTCGGGCATCGTGGTGGGTCCCAAAGGATGGTCACCGTACATTGTGCGCCACGAGTTGATACACCATATTCAAGCCGAACAGTTCGGCATTATTGACTATCTTCGCTATCCGCGCTGGTTCATAGAAGGGATGACATATACCTTGAGTGAGGACCCACGACCCACGCTGTGGGAACAGAACCAGCGGTATCGAGAGTGCTTTAAGGCATGGGTGATCGCACTTGAAGACACAGACCAATGGATTGCCGCCAAAGACCTCTCTAAAATCAAGCAATTTGGCTTGGACAACAGTTGTTCAAGAGACCCCTCGTAACGCGTCTTCGGCGGGCATTTTATCTGGTGTTGACAGCCTAATCAGTACCGCCCCAAGCCCAGCGAGGGTTACCGTCGCGCAGAGTTTGTTCTAACAGAGTAGCGGTAAAGTCGTTGGCATCTTTCATCCCGGTCATATCCAAAATGACGGTGGCTTTACCATCCGCTAGCTGCACACGGAGATAGGAGTGACCTTGATAGGCGTCGCCATCAAGTGTGGTCATACCGGCAGACGCTTTGCAGTTAGCGTATTCAGCGTTGAGGGTGCCGGTCCAAATAGCAGAGAAATCATCGAGCTTGGTGGTACTGATGTCAGTAGCGATCGCACTGAGCTGAATCATGCCATCGGTAGGTATCCGCCGGGCGATCGTGGGCGAGCTGTTTCGTAAGCAGTCAGCTTTTCGGGGCAGGTCACCGCTGGCCCATTAAAAGGCAGCACGTTGAGTTCAATCGTGGAGGCCACGGCGGCGGCACCCAGACCGGCGAGAAGACTAAAAGGAAGGCTCAGGGGAAGTGCCCACAGGCATATTCTGCTGACGTTCATCGGTAAAATGCTCCGCTGCAATGAAATGCTTACCTCTGTAGGTATACTGTGCCGGGAGCTTTTTTTTATACCGATCCGCCTGTAAATCAACAAAGGTTCACAGGCGATCGCCTACAAATACCCAGAAATGCGAGATAATCAGCCTGACAAATCTCGCACTCCAAAAGGTCATTAGGCTGCCTTAAAGCCCTGCGTAGGCCCAAGTAATCACATCCTCAATACGGGCCCTGCGCTCGGCTGTCTCAACTTTGCGGGCGGCGGTTTGCCTAATCGCTTCGAGCCCTGCTGCTTTTAGCTGCTCGTTTTGCATGGTGCCATAGTTTTTAACGAGGCTGCTGAGTACACTCACGGTTTGATCCTGCTCAAAGGTTTCCCCGCCCAAGCTAACTGCCCGGGCTGCGTTAAAGCGGGGATCGTCCGGAATAAGCTGGTCGTCTGGCGTGGTAACAAGTTCCATGGCTTCAATCATCAGCCGATGGGCACTGGCTTCATCGCCTCTGGCCATAGCGGCTGAGGCCAGAGTACTCAGCTGACCCGAAAATCCTTGTTCAGCAAATCTAATGTCTTTAAAGAAGTCTTCTAGGGCGCTGAGCCTTGTTTGAGCGATCGCGTCATCTTCTGTAGCAACATAGCCTCTCCAAAGAGAGTTGACCCCCAAATACCCTGGCGTAACATCAGAGATATTTAAGCCTGAAGATGAAATCTCTTTTAGCTCAGGCAGCAGATCAAATAATGTTTTTAGAATAGCTTGCTGGCTGGGAACATCACCTATCAACTCATAGATTTGAGCCAGCCGCTCTAAGTCTAAAATGCTGCTGGCATTCGCGGGAAAGATATCTACCATGGGCGCTATGATTGCTTGCGCCTTAGAAAGATTGCCGAGTTTGCTGTAGGCGATCGCAACACTCGCCAAAGGAGAAATCTGGTAGTAAAGGTCGCGGGAAGCAGCCATCAGGGTCTCTTCTTCAGAGAGTTCACCTTGGTCGGGGAAGAGCTCTACGGTTTGAATAATCTGCTGTAGTTCTGCAAGCTTTTGTTCACCGGCAGCCGCATCGGGTAGGTATCCACAGGCTTCGGCAACTAAGCCAATGGTCTGGAGATCTCTAATGCCTAGGTCGCTGTTACGTATCACTTCAATGGCTTGGGCCATTAGCGCTTCGGCAGTGTCTGCATTGTTTTGCTGGCTGTGGGCGATCGCAAACTGGGTAAGTGTTCTAATGCTCAATCCATCAGGCTTGTTCTCTGCGGTGGAAGCCTCTAGCATCGCCAGCTTCGTCTCATACAATCGTGAAAGGCCTTCATTGGCAACCGCCGCATTCTCTAACTGAGCAAAGCCCTCTACCATCCCTTTAGGAATGTAGGGGCCGTTGCTATTCTTCCAGACTGGCCCTTCCAAATCTGTCACCAAATCTAGAAGCGTTAAGAGACCTGCTTCCGTGACATCAGCCTCTTCTATAAGCGTGTAGGCCTTAACGATTTTATCCAGTTCACTGCCGCCTGAGCGATATCGGCCCGTTAGGGTTAGGGATGTTTCGGTCGCTTGTTCTAGTAGGTTCTGGGCTGTTTTTGTATCACCTAGGCGGCTGTAGTCCGGCGCGATACGTGCGATCGCCCTTACATAACGCTGGGCTAAGGCACTAGGCTCAGCATCACGTTCTGCCTGCTGCGCCGCGAAATACTCGGTGGCTGTCGTCGGTTCACTGGAATTATCATTGGCACTATCACTGGCATTATCATCAGGTACAGCTACGGCCAACAGAGGCGCTTTAATTTGCTCAGCGATTAGCACCGCCTGATTGAGCAGCTGTAGGGCTCTTTCTTGCTCACCGATTTCGCCGTAGCCTCCAGCAAGGCGATGAAGCCTATCAATTCTATCCTCAGGGCTGCCTTCTTCATTCAGGGTTAAGGCAGCAGCGTTCAATCTTTCAAGTTGGGCTGCGGGTGCAGAAGAGACTGTTGTTGGAGGATCTGTTGCAGGTGGCTGCGCAGTTGCCTGAGCAAGGGTGAAGGAAACCACCGTTTGCATACGCCCTTCATTAGCAGGGGTTTGCCCTTGAGCTGCTAGCGGTGACCCACTGATCAAAACTGCAAATGCACAGCTCGACATCAACGTTGCGAGCTGTTTTTTAGGGGCGCTGCGGTCTGTCTTAAAGTTGTTGAACATTCGAGGGCGGCGTAAAAGAGCGTAGGGTGTAGTCTATTGAGCAGTATAGGCTTTGGCGTAATTTTCGACGCGCGGTTTCAGAAAGTGAAACACATCCAAATGCCTAATATAAACAAGAGGTTGGCCGCATTTTCCGGACTATAAATACGACAAGGGGCACGTGCGCCTACTGATGACACGTGTCCTGAAAAGTCGGCAGGTGATGAAGTTTTTAGGAGGATTTCACCGCAACCAGGCGTAGATCAAGTACTTTTAGAGGACGTTGTCCTGCTTGAGCGCACGACCTTTCTCTCGTTTGTACATCTGAATTTATGACTGATTGGAGCCATTACTTAGCATCTGTGTGTAAGGAGTACGCTCACTGGTGGGAGAAGTATACGCTGACGGATGTGACAGGGAAGGCGCAGCAGACAGCGAGTAAAGGCGGTGGGCTGCTGCTGGACTTGATGGCGGAGACTGTGCCTGAGAAGGATGAAGGCGATCCTCAGAAAGGTAAGCAGGCGGACAAAATAGAGCGGTTTACTGTGCTGGAAGGGCTGCGGAAGTACGCGAAGGAGCATGTGCTGCTGCAAGGGGCTCCGGGCTCAGGAAAGTCTACGGCGATGGCGAGGCTGCTATTGGAAGAGGCGGGGCGGGCGCAAGATAGTGCAGCGCCAGGAAAGGCAGCGGTTGAGCAAAAAGCACCAAAAATTCCGGTGCTGGTAGAACTGCGTTATTACGCTAAGTCTTTGCGGCAACTAATTGAAGACAGTTTGCAACGGAACGATCCGCTTCTGGACGTTGGCGAGCTGGAGCAGTGGTTGAGCGAGGGGCGACTACTGCTGTTGCTAGATGGGATAAATGAGCTGCCTTCGAAATCAGCACGACAGGATATGCGTCGCTTTCGAAGGCGATATGAGAAAACGACGCCGATGGTATTTACCACACGGAAGCTGGGGGAGGGTGGTGACTTAGGCATTGGTAAAAAGCTGACGATGCAGCCGCTGAGTGAGGCTCAGATGCAGGACTTTGTGCAGGCGTATTTACCGGGGCAGGGTAAGGCGATGCTGGCGCAGTTGGGCGATCGCCTGCAGGAGTTTGGAGCGGTGCCGCTGCTGTTGTTGATGCTGTGCTCTGTGTATGCGAGTAATCAGCAACAGATACCGACAAATCTGGGTGGAATTTTTCGGCAATTTACACAGCAGTACGATAATAAGATTCAGCAGGATGTACCAGATACAAACAAGTCAAAGCTTTTGTGGCCGGAGATGTTGGAGGAGCTTGCCTTTCGGATGATGGTTGGGAGTGGGACAACGGAGGCGTTAGTGGCGATTTCCCAAGCAGATGCAGTGGACATTATCCGCAATTTTTGCCAGGACGCAGGAGAGCAAGGATCGCTGGCACAGGCCAAACTGTGGGTAGAAGATTTACTGAAGTATCACCTAATCCAGTTAGGCACCGCAGACAGTATTCAATTTCGTCATCAGCTTATTCAGGAGTATTACGCTGCGGAGAAACTGATGAGGCAACTACCCAAACTCAGCGATAAGAATTTGAAATGGCAGTATCTAAACTACTTTAAGTGGACAGAGCCTTTGGCTTTAATGGCTGGATTGGTGAATGAAAAAACTCAGGCTCTGCGATTGGTAAGGTTAGCGTTAGAGATAGATTATGATTTAGGCGCTAGGTTAGCCGGCACGATTTCAGAGCGCTGGCAACCTCAAGCCATAAAATTCATCAGCGATCTGAAGACTTTCCCACTTCTTAAGACATCCTTGCTAAAAAAGACTCATTCCGCATCAGCGATGCCGGGCCTATTGCTTGCTATGAAGAGTGATAGCTGGTCTGTGCGTCATTGTGCAGCAGAGGCATTAGGTGAAATCGGCGATACCACAGCAGTATCAAGACTGCTAAGTGGTCTTGAGGACGACAATTGGGAAGTACGTCGTAGTGCAGCGGTTGCATTAGGAAAGATCGGAGATGCCACAGCAGTTTCGGGACTATTGACTCTCACCCTTAGAGATGATTGGTTGGCGGTTCGTAGTACTGCAGCAAAGTCTTTGAGTAAGATTAACAGTGCTACGGCGGTCTCAGGATTGTTCAGAGCCCTCGGAGAGGATAACAGGGCGGTGTCTCGAAGGGCAGCGGACGCGTTAGGAGAGATCGGTACTGCAGCGGTCCCGGGACTGATAAGTGCCTTTGAGAATAGCGATCGAGGTGTTCGTTGCTATTTAGCCTATGTGTTGGGCCAGATCGGTAATGCAACAGCAGTCCCGGGACTGATGAGTGTTCTCAAGGATAACGACCTGGATGTATGTCTTAGTGCAGCGGAGGCGCTGATAGAGATCGGTGATGTTGCAGCTATGTCAGAACTATTATCAGAACTGCTGAATGCTCTCAGGAATGATGATGTGGATGTGCATATGCGCTATGATGCAGCGAAGGTGTTGAGCAAAATTGATAATGCCGCAGTAGTGTCAGGCTTGCTTAGCGCTCTTAGAGATGAAAACCAGGTTGTGCGTCATCCTGTAGTTGTTGCATTAGGTGATATTGGCGATGCCGCAGCAGTACCAGGATTACTGAGAGCCCTTGGAGATGACGACCGAATTGTCCGTCGTAATACAGCTAAGGCACTAGGTAAGATCGGTGATAATGCAGCAGTATCGGAATTACTGACTGCTCTTAAGAATGATAGCTGCAGTGGTGTACGTTTTTATTCGGCGGAGGCACTAGGTAGAATTGGTAATCCTGCAGCAGTACTAGGCCTCATCAGTGCCCTTAGAGATGGGGATTCGAAAGTGCGTCATAAGGCCGTCAAGGCATTGATCAAGATTGGCGGTGCTACAGCGGTATCGGGACTATTAAGTGCCTTGGAGAATGGTAGTTGGGATGTCCGTATTGATGCAGCTAAGGCACTAGGCGAGATTGCCGATGCTACAGCGGTATCGGGACTATTAAGCGCCTTGGAGAATGGTAGTTGGGATGTCCGGATGAGTGCAGCGGAGGCACTAGGCGAGATTGCCGATGCCACAGCCGTACAAGGACTGTTGGATGCTCTCAGGGATGATGATTTTACCATACGTCGTCCTGCAGCAAAGGCTTTAGGCAAGATCAGTGATAAAAGGGCTATATCAGAACTGTTGAATGCTCTCAGGAATGATGATGATTGGGATGTGCGTAGTCTTGCAGCACTCGCATTGGGTGAGATCGGTGATACCAGCGCAGTCCCAGAACTTTTGAAATCTCTCAAAGATGAAAATGTCACTGTGCGTGGTCGAGCAGCGTCTGCATTAGGTGAGATCGGTGATACCAGCGCGGTCTCAAAACTTTTGGACTCTCTTGATGATGATGACTGGTATGTACATGGTCTTGCAATAGCGGCGTTAGGCAAGATTAGAGGTGAATCGACAATGAGTGGTTTGATAAAGAAATTGGAGGATCAATCTCTAGACACTCTGGACGAATTTAATACACTAAAACAAGTCCAAGGCAGCCTAAGCTATTATCGTCCCTTCCCCTCAACGTCAATGAAAACTCGCGAAGTCTTCATCTCCTATGCCTGGAATGGCGAAAGCGAAACCATTGCTGACCAGCTCAATAAAGCCTTTCAATCCCAGAACATCAACATCATCCGCGATAAAAAAGACGTAGGCTACAAAGCCAACATCCGAGACTTTATGCAACAAATTGGCCAAGGCAAATGCGTGTTGGTAGTGATTAGTGACAAATATCTAAAAAGTGAAAACTGTATGTTCGAGCTGGTGGAAATTGCCAACAACGGCGACTTCTATGATCGCATTTTCCCCATCGTCCTCAGCGACGCCAACATTTACAAAGCAACAGCCCGACTAAAATACATTCAATACTGGGAACAACAAATAAAAGATCTTGAAACCGACATGAAAGCCGGAGGCTTAGCCAACCTACAGGGCATTACAGACGACCTCAACCTCTACACCAAAATTCGCAACAACATTGCCTCACTCACCGACACACTCAAAAATATGAATACCCTCACACCCGATATGCATCGCGACTCAAACTTTGAAGCTGTCATCGACGCTGTGCAAGATAAGCTTGTCGAATAGCAAGTCGTTTAATCACCTTTGAAGCCTTGAATAGGAACGCAGAAGATTACGAAAATTTTATTCCTGCTTGTTTCTCAATAGATTTCAGCGTTCCGATAGGAATCACCTTACTGCTGTGAATCGGAATAATTGCAGTTCGCCTAGTTTCGGCGTTGAAGAGCTTTAGATGGGAACCACTTTGGGAGGCTTCAACAAAGCCTTTAGCCTTGAGCCGTTTGATGACCTGCTTAGCCGTCAATCGAGGTGACTTGGGTGCCATAACGCCACTGCTTACTGCTAAATTGCCAATTCCATCACTTCAGCCGGTGGCTTCATGTCTAACAAATGTTCAGGAATAGGCTCTAGCATGAGCTGGATGGCATCTTTCAGGTTTGCGATCGCCTCCTCACGGCTTTCTCCACAAGAAGAGACAAAGTTCAGCTCCGGGCAGGTCGCTGAGTACGATTGTGCCTCATCGTCCCATTCTAGAATCACTCGAACCGTCATTGCTTTGCCCCTTTATAGCTACCAGAGATGTACACACCGCTGTGACTCAATTATAAACCGAGCTTACATCAATAGAGATTAACTACCACCGTCGCTCGCTAAGCGAAACGGGTATGTATCGGCTGGAAACCACGTTCACAGGCGAGGGGTGTGCCAGGCAGATTGAAACTCAAACGACAGAATTGATGATTGAATGCAAGGCGTTCAATAAGATGACTCAGCTAGGAATGCCAGATAGCTATCCGGTTGATACTTAAAGAATGACAAAAGTAGGGGACTTCCATCTCATTTTTGATTCATGCAACAAAGCCTTGCCAAGGCCTAACGCTAAATAGCCTCTTTCATGTTTGCATTGACGCAGCCTCTACACTTGGAGAATCGCCTCCTCGCAGATTTCTCCACAAAAAGAGACGAAGCTCAGCTCAGGGCAAGCCACCGAGTAAGACGGTGCTTCCTCATCCCATTCTAAAGTTATTCGAACCACCTCATTGTTCAAGATGACTTAGGCAGTTTGGGGTAGTGGGCTGTAGTGTATCTGCATTAGCTGAGCTATATTCAGCGTTTCTAAGGCATAGGTTTTGCCTTTCAGGTCAACAAATTCAACCTCAAACTCAGTTGGGGTATAAACTTCTACAATCGTACCAACCTGTCCCTTACGAAGATTGAGGTCAGGTAGGTCTTGAATCATTACAACGACATCTAGCAGTTTCATGACACGCGCTACTCCTCGACACTAAAGAACATAACAAGTAATCAACCGTGGGAAGTCCTCACCATTCCGAATCATCCAAGCGCTTCTAATAATAGCGGACTTGCTCATCCTTTCCATCTTAAAATCTAACTGATATTTCTGCCCTTGAGCATTGTGCTTAGTCTCTAGCGCCTCTGTTCTCTGTAAAGCCTCTCGCAGAGCTGCTCTCAACTCTTCAGCTTCCGCAAGGCCAATACCCAAAGCAGCGCGAAATACAACAGCCTTATGACGCCCCTCAGAGTGGTTGGGGTTAAGCGAATACCCTTCTAGTTTTCCTTTGGGGATAACAGCTTGACCGGGATTAGGTAGTTTTAACAGTTTTCCTTCTCCACAGTACAGTTATCGGTACAACGTCATCTCAATAATAAACCCCGATACGTATTAGAGAAAGGAGCTAACTGTAAGCCAGCTCCTTCATTGTGGGAATCGTTATCTCTTATTTTCTACAGCAGGTGAGCCTACACAACAACAAAGCTGTTCTCACCCAGGCTATTAGTATCCACACCGCTTAGCATTGCTAACGTCTCATCTTCAAACACTACTTTGTTATCCAAGAGCGTTAGCTGGCCAAAGGTAATGCCACCAGCAAGACCAATAAAATCAGTGCCCGCTTCAAAGTCAGTGATGGTGTCCGTGCCTTCGCCTGCTGCGAGCACAAAAGTATCGCTACCTTGGCCGCCGGAGAAGTCATCCCCTGTGAGGGTGTCGTTACCCGCACCGCCAAAGATCAGGTCATCGCCATCGTCGCCCCAAATGAAGTCATCACCGGCTTCACCGAGGAGGGTGTCGTTACCACCCTTGCCGCCGATGCGATCGCTCCCCGCACCGCCAAAGATGATGTCGTCGTTGCTAGCACTGCTACCACCGTTGGAAGCACGACTGTTGCCATCGCCACGCAGAATGTCGTCACCGTCCAGGCCGTTGATAACATCAGCACCGCCCAAACCCGCAATGACATCATTCTCAGCAGTTCCTGTGAGCTGGTCGTCACCTTCTGTAGGCTCGCTGTCATCACCGACAGGAGGCTCAACCGGGGGCTCGACGGGTGGCTCGACGGGAGGTTCAACAGGTGGTTCAACGGGTGGCTCAACTGGGGGCTCAACCGGGCCGCTCGCATCAATCACGGTGTCCTCGCGGAAGGCGAGGTTTTGGATGCGGGTGTCTTCAGCGCGAGACACATCGGGGGTGTCGAATGGGGTTTGGGCACCAAAGTTATCTAGCAGATACTCAGCCAGAGCGTCTTGCTCGGAGCCATCGGGGGCGAAGGTGGCGTCGCCTGTGCGAGGCGCGTCGTCTTCCTGGGAAAGGTCTACGACATCGCGCTCGGGGAAGGGGTAGCCGTCACCGCCGCCTGCAAGGAAGCCAAGGGTAACCATGCGGAAGGTTCTAGCCGCATCACCAACGAGTTCGCCCTCTTGAACAATGACGTCAGCGTCGTTGCCTTCGTCGTCCAGGATAGCGAGAGACTGAACGCGATCGCCCGGCTCAGCCGTCAGGTCAAAGCTGAACTCAATCCCCGCAACCTGGGGAAAGCGACCCGCCGTAACAGAATCATCACCAGCGACACTCTCTGCCACGCCGTGCTCAATGACAGCTAGCAGCTCTTCAGCCGTAATAGTCAGTAGCGTTAGACCGTTGTTGAATCGCAGCGTGTTGGCAATGTCCGTTTCAGAAATGCCGCCCTCGGGCTTCACGCCCGGAATCTCTTCATTAGGCAACAGCTCGGGCTCGCCAGTACCGCCGGGGGGTACGATGGACTGGCCAATGTCGTCTCGAATGCCGCCGCCGTTTTTAATAGAAATAACCACACTCTCGTCAGCTTCTTTGGCAATGGCCAAGTTTGCATCTGCGGTTAGGTTGCCTAAGTTAGTTTCTTCTGTTCGTACGCTGCCACGCACACCGTTTAGGTACACCTCACTAATCCCAAAGAGATTGCTCTCTCCGGCAATAATGACCTCTTCTAAGGTGTCCACAATATCTTGAACGTCAGGATCAACCAACCCTTCTGCGCCCAGTGCAGCAACGCCTTCATCATCGGTAGCATAGGCACCGCTCACGTCGGCGTCGTAGCTTTCAGGCAGGATAATGCCATTCTCATCAAAGTCCACAACCAGACGACCGATGTACTTGTAGTTACCGTCAGTATTGACAATAGCTACTGGATTACCGTCTGCATCGGTGGTGAAGATAGGATACTCACCTTGAGCCGTATCCCCAGGGCGGGGGCGGTCGTTTTCATCAAACAGGCGAGTGTTGGAGCCACCAGCCACAATCACATCTACGTTGCTCAAGCGAGTTGCCAGTTCTTGCTCAATGCCGATTTGTTGCATGTGAGAAAGCACAACAACTTTGTTGAGGCCAGGGTTTGCTGCCAGCATCTCATCAACGTCAGTTTGAATCTCAGCAGCGAGAGCATCTAGCTGCGCGGGCGTTGGGTCGCCGTCGAAGTCTGCGGGCAGAACGGTGACATCGTCAGGGTTGGAGATAACCGGAATGGTGGGCGTCGTTGCGCCGACGATGCCGACTTGCTCACCGTTTACGTCGATAACGGTGGTCGCCGCAAGGCTGTTGGGCAAAGGTGCGGCATCGTCAGGCACAACCAAGTCAGCCAAATTCTCATCGGTGCTGAAGTCGAGGTTGCTGCTGAGATAGGGGAACTGCGCGCCGATGAAGGACTCGTCCACGTCGGGTGTTTCGGGGTCATCTTCGCCGCCGCCAATTAGGTCGCGGAGCAGTTCGGTGCCCAGGTCAAATTCGTGGTTACCGAGTGCGATCGCCTGAATACCCAATTCATTTTGAATCGCAATATCTGCGCGGCCCGCACCGCCGTAAGCCTCTTCACTCGAAGAGAAGAACAATCCAGGGATAATCGCATCTCCCGAAGAGAGAATCAGGGTGTTCTCAAAATCATCCTTGAGCGCGTTGATGACCGCTGAAGCGCGAGGCGCATCATCTAGGGCAGGAATGCCGGCTTCTTGGTCTGCTAGGTGTAGGAGCTGTAGTTGGAAGTTTTCCATAGTGGGAGGGTTGGTTGGATTACCGGAATCAGGTGCGTTAACCGTAAGCTGGGCCACAAGCGGCTCATGGTCACTAGCGACGATAGTGTCGTCAAATAGCGCCCGCCCATCGTCTCGTGGGAAGTCATTATTGACGTGAACCACGTCAAACTTGGCCCCCTCTAAAAGACTGTCAGAAACATAGAGGTGGTCTAACTGTTGGCTGTTGCCGTCAAAAATAAAGCTGTAGGCATCGTCATCAGCGATTGCTTGGTCCACTAAATTAGTGAGCACTTTTTCATCACCGGCGCCGGGCAAAATCTCCGCTAGGTCATTGGTAAATTCAAACGTGTTGAGATCACCTAAGACAACAACATTCGCATTGGCATCTTCGCTGAGGAGGCCATCGACAAAGTTGTTGATTTCTTGGGACTGCGCTTCTCTGGCCTCTTCGCCGGCCTGGACAAAGGGCTGAGGCCCGCCGTATACAGGGGTAGAACCGAAGCGAGAGGAGAAGTGATTGTTCACCACGGTCACCTTACTGCCGTTGAAGGTAAATTCTCCAACCAGCGGATCGCGGCTGCCATTGAAGGCTTCGAGTCCGTCTAGCAAGTTGAGGCTATCCAAAGAGACGCGCTCGGTGTTGTACAAGAAGGCGTTGCGAATGTTACTACCCGGTGCGCCACCGAAGGCGTTGGGCTCAGGGGCGATGTCGGCAAAGGCGTAGGTCGGTCCGCCCGCAGCAGCGATCGCATCCACCAGCTTCTGCAAGGTCTCGGTCGCATCCGTCACCTCACTATCCGCGCCATCGGTCGTTCCGTTATTATCCTGAATCTCTTGCAGGCCAATAATATCTGGCGAGCCCAAGTTGTTGGCAACCTGCGCAGCGAGCAAGTCTCTTTGAGCGTCATCTTCTTCCAGTGCACTCAGGTTCAGAATGTTGTAGCTAGCAACCGTCAGCTGGTCATCTCCACCTGTGAGCGAAGTTGTCTCCTGCTCTAGCCCACTAGGCGTGACCTCAAAGGCTTCCGTCACATTCACTTCAAAATTACCGAAGCTGTAGCCTACAACGCCAGTAACGTCGCCCAGCTTATCGCCGACGGTTAGCGCGGGCGTATCAAAGCCCTCAGGCAACAGATTAGGGTCAAACTGAATCTGTACGCGCTCAGGATTTTGGTCCCCTGTGTTGCCTGGCCCGGAGTTTAGGTTAATGCCGCCGCGTGCGGTAAGCACACCCTCAGGCGTGGCCGTCGCCCCCTGATTTGGCAGGGTAAAGGCTTCCGCCGAGAACCGTCCGAACACGCGAGTAGGCGATACGGCCACTGCATCTTCTACCGTTACTCGCATCCCTTCAACGGCTTCGTAAAAGTCAATCGCATCTTCAGCAGGATCAAAGTTGCCCGCGTCCTGCTGCAAGTTAACGGGTAGCTCGTCATCTGAAATGACAATCTCGCTCGGTGCAACCCGGCCACCTTCACCAATCACAACCGCCTCCGGCAAGTCATTCCCAGAAGAGAGAACAAGTACGTCAGGAGAGGTCAGCTGTGTCACCGAAAGATTCCCCGTGCTTTCGCCGCCAGGAATAAACTCGCTAACCGTGGCAAAGACTCTCGCTTCATCGCCCACGCTGACCTCGGGCTGGCTATCGGTGAAGACGAAAATACCGTCAGAAGTGCTGTCATTACCGTCACTTTCTCCCTGGAGATAAAAGCCGTTGAACGCGGTGCCGGTGACAATGCCGTCTACTTTCACCAGTTCGCCAGCCAGCGCAGAAACATGACCCGCACCTTGAATCTCACTAACCGTCGTTTCTTCTACGTTGATGGCATAAACTGCAACCGTATTAGACTCCTCATTGGCAACCGTCAGCAAAGGCTGGCCGTTCGGGCTATCTTCAGCAGAGATAAACACCAGCCCCTCGGGCGCAATATCTTCATCACTGCGAATGTACTGCTTAAACTCAGGCTCGCGAGGGTTCGAAAGGTCGTACACCAGCACGCCGCCACCTGCACGCTCTAAGCCCACAAAGGCAAACGGCTTACCGCCAATGACGCCTGTGGTAATCGCTTCAGGCTCTGCCCCTTTATTATCAGAGCGATTGTCAAACTCTTCTGGGTCACCGTCGTTTGCATTGAATAACTCAGGTGCAGCTTCCGCCGTGATGCGCGCAATCTGATCGCCGCTGTCGAAAACAAGGTTGCCATTGGCATCAAGGACAGAAAAAGACCGACCGCCATAGGAGACAATTCTATCGAGGTCACCATCACCATCGAGGTCACCATCGATAGAAGACACAGTGAGACGGCCCAGGTTTTCATCTTCCAGCAGCGCCTCATCAAAAGACTCATCCAGCGAGAGACCTTCGCGCCCTAAGGAAATAACGTCTCCTAAATCCTTTAAGCGAATGGCATCACCGCGCTCATCGACATCGGCATCGCCGCGGTCATCACCTTCATTGGCAATGACATAAAACGTCTCACCACCCGACTCAAAGGACGCGATGGAATCCGGCATGTACAGGCCAAAGACCGGCTGTTGTTGGATATTGATCGCGTCGTCTTTATCACTGGCATCTAGTCCGTTGCTATCCGTAAAGTCAATAATGCCAAGCTGTACGGCTTCTGCACCCGCTTCTAAGCCAAAGTCATTGTCGTTGAGCACCGCGATGCGGCCATCGGGCAATAGCGCAACCCCTTCTGGCTTATCAGAAGGCAGATACCCAAGAGACGGCAGGTTAGCCACCTTTGTTTTAGTGACAGGCTGAATGCCAAGTGCCGCCAAGGCATCGGGGGTTTGTTGTTCTAATGTGAGGTCACCAAAGTCTTGGCCAAGCACGTTCGTTGCGCCCTTAAGATCCATCTCAAAGACAAACTTTTGACCATCCTCGGAAAGCGCTGAGTCGCGCTCTAGAACAATAAACTTGCCATCGCCAGCAAAGACCGCATCGCCGATTTTATCGACATTGCCGCCCACTTCAGGGTCTTGCAGGAGATAAACGTATTCAGAAACGGGCGTGCCGGTCGCTGGGTCAACGCCCAGCACGCGAATCACGCTAGAAGCATCGCCTGCGTCTCGGTCAGGATTGTTGAGCGGCGTTTGGATAAAAGCGTAGAAAATGCCGGTTTCGGTATCGAGAGCAGCCCCTTCAAACCCTCGATTAGCGCGGCGATTGAGATAGTCAGCAGGCAGGCTTTCTGTGCCAAAAGTACCCTCTTCAAAAGTGCTGCCAGGGTTGGCTTCAGTCGCCTGAGCCGCAGTGCCCTCAGGAACAAATCGGTTCAGCAACGTGCCGCTCTCATCAAACTGATAAATCGCTGGGCGATACTCATCGACCATCCACAGGGTGCCATCGGGCGCGCGCAAAATGCTCTCAAGGTCAGCCCCTAGCGGATCGTAGTCGGCGCCAAAGGTGTCAAACCCTTCTAGTTCAGGCAAATCTACCGGATTGCCCTCGGCATCTACGGCCTGACGGTCCACGTTTGGAATGTTGGGCAGGCCCGTAATCGGCGTACCATCTTCGCGCTTGAGCAACAGCTCGTCAGAAATCGAAAGTTCACCCGTGCTCTCGTTTAGCTCAAAGGCAACGACTCTAGCCTGATAGTCCGGTAGGAGGAAGGGGCGGTTGTTACCATCCGCGTCGCCATTGGGGCCACGGTCAGGCACAGCCAGAAACTTGAGATTGCCATTATCTGCGGTGCCATCGTAGTAGAGACCCGAGAAGCCGCCCAGTTCGATGGTTTCGCCGGTAGCCGTCGTGAGGGCATCACCGCCGTTGGTAATGTCTCCTCTATCGACAAAATCGTAGTTGGTTAGCTCAGGCAGGCCCTTGCTAAAGTCTTTTAGGCCCAGCGGCTGAATGCCTTCTATAGTGGCCGTTTCAATATCGACAACTGCGATCGCATTATTCTCTTGCAGCGTCACAAACGCCTTCGTGCCATCCGGCGATACCGCAATGTACTCAGGCTCCACATCTTGTGCCACCGTCGCATCGGGGAAAATTCTCACCCCATCGGCGCGTAAGTCAGCTTCTCTCCCATTGAATCGAAGAAAATCAGCGGTGGAAACATTCTCTTGCCCTAAACTCTCGAACTCGCCTGAAATATCGATAATGCTAACCGAGCCATCTGGATCAATGCCCTCATCGGGCTCGCCCTCGTTAGCAACTAGCACCTTGCTGCCATCGGGCGTGAAGGTCACCATATCGGGCAAAGCGCCGACGGTAAAGGCTTTGACCGCACTGGCGGCCTCTTCTAGTGAGGTAACCTCAGCCAGGTTCACTAGCGCCACCGCGCCAGGGTCTGTAACGGTCTCGTTTCCGAGTGCGATCGCCAGCAAGCCATTCTTGTAAGCAATGCTGTTCGCCCCAGCCGTTGGCACACCAAAATCGGCTAAATCTATCGAGACAACTTCGCTAGGAGCTGTCGGATCGCTCAGGTCAAGCACCTGAAGAACCGTCTCTCCAGAGACGACATAAAGCAGCGATCTGTCTTTGTCAAAAGCAGCAATTTCAGCGCCAGTTTCGCTGGTAAAACTGCCAATCCGTTCAAGAGAAAGCGTCATGAATGGTCCTAATTTTTTAGTGGTTGAAATGTCCTTATAAGCAGGTGCGCAGCAACTATGCCCCGCACAGATACACCACCTATGCTCGTTATCCTGAAGATCTGATTACTGAAGATCTGATACTGAAGGTCTGATACTAAAGACCTGTCGCACGTGAATCTTTTGCGTACTAAGCAAATCCCTAACGTGTAGCCCCTATCTTTGAGACCGATATAAAAACAAACAATACGTATTCGCTGTGTGCTTTTGTCTACCGGTCCTTCATCAGTAGTATTTCATCAAAAAACAGTTCGCTTGATGTCCCCTATCTTTCTTATCAGAGTTTTTTCTGACATAGGTAAAGACAAGGTTATGAAGGGGTTATTAATAGATTGTTCTGGCGATTATGGGCAGTTGTACGGATGTCGAAAATCGCAGAACCTTATCTTTCACTTAACCTTTTGGGCCTAGTGTTTTGAAAGACTAGGAGTGGGTGCGTTTTGTAGTATGTTTTGCCTTGTGTGATCGCAATACAGTGAACACTAACTATTTGTTGAAGGCTTAGGGCTCAACCAATCCTCTCCTTAGAGAACACCACACATGCCAAAGACAGATCAAAAGGACGTCGCGCTGGATTTTTCAGTGGTTATTTGTACATACAATGGCGCGCTTCGTTTGCCAAAGCTATTGGACAGGCTTCAACAGCAGCAAGCGGGTTGTCGGTGGGAAGTGCTGGTGGTGGATAACAACAGCGGCGATCGCACATCGGATGTCGTCAAAGCCCATCAGCGGCACTGGCGCTCAGATGTGCCCTTTCGCTACTGCTTTGAGCCTGAGCAGGGCTTAGCGTTTGCCCGTCGCTGCGCCATTCGGCAAACCAGCGGCAACCTCATCGGCTTTTTAGATGACGACACGCTGCCCGAGGCAGGCTGGGTAGAGCAGGCTGTTCTTTTTGGCCAAGCTCATCCTCAGGCTGGCGCTTACGGCAGCACGATAAAAGGACTGTACGAGGTCCCACCACCGCCCGATTTCCATCGGATTGCCTGCTGCCTCGCCATTATCGAACGGGGCGGCACGCCCTTTCAGTACGCACCAGAGCGAGGCGTGCTGCCAGCCGGAGCAGGCATGGTGGTTCGCAGGCAGGCTTGGCTAGAGCAAGTGCCTGAAGTGCCCGCACTAGCCGGGGTCAAAGCAGGCAGCCTGAAAGCAAAAGGCGAAGATGTGGAAACCCTTAGCTACATCCGCCGTACCTGGGAAATTTGGCACAATCCCGCAATGCGGTTAGGTCATCTGATAGGGCGATCGCGCTTATCTCGCGAATACCTCACCGGGTTGTTCTGGCACATTGGGCTGAGCCGCTACCCACTGCGAAAAATTCAGCACGCCGGGTGGAAATGGCCGCTAATGGTTGCCCTTTATGCGGCCAATGATGCTCGTAAAGTAGGGGTTTACCTTTGGAAGTGGATCTGTCGAAAGTGGATCTGTCGAAAGTGGGTCTGTCGAAAGTGGATCTGTCAACAGAGGCCTCGTCGCGCCCGCGCGGGCACACAGGCAACCGCACTGTTTACAACCGTAGAAACCTGTGAACTGTCTCTTTTATTGAGTAGTTTTTTAAGTCCGCTGTTTGCGATTGGGCGGTTTGCAGTTGGCCCGTTTACACTTGAGCGTGTGCTGGATGTGATCGGTCGTGCGAGATCCCCTCGGCAGCTCACGGGCCGCTCAGTCGGTCGAGAGTCGCTGTGAGTGTGCCCATTGCTTTTTATATTCCGCCCGCCCTCTGGCCAGAGGATTTGCCCGGTCGCCCGGATGAAAACTGGGCAGGGTATGGCCTGGGGCTATATGCCTGGACGGTGCAAACCTATCTGCGGCTGTCTTCAGCGGGCGTGTCGTGTGAGCTCACCAGCAAGCTACCGACCGAGGGGATTGTGTTTTGCCATAGCAATGCGCTGCGGTCGGTTGAGATTGCCCCCCTGCCGCAGCGGCTGCTCATTTGCATTCGCGCAGAAGCTACCCTAAGTGAGATTGCGCCCCTACACATTGTTCAAAATCCGCGAGATGTTTCCCTCGCCCAAAACCGCTATTACATTCCTCACTGGCCGCAGCCAAAGCTCATTCCCAGAGAGGTTCGCCGGGGCGATCGCTTTGAAACGGTCGCCTTTTTTGGCCATGAGGACAACTTGGCCAAGGAGCTGCGGTCCTACGCCTGGCAAATTGCCTTGGCAGAGCGCGGGCTCAACGGTCGGGTCGTCGCCAATACCAACCATTGGAATCAATACAACAATTTGGATACCGGATGGAATGACTACCACGACATTGATGCGGTCATCGCGGTGCGATCGTTCGACCCGGTGCGGCGAGTGCTCACAGGCGGCTTTTCCTGCAAGCCAGCCACCAAGCTGTACAACGCTTGGCTCGCGGGCGCTATTCCGATATTGGGCGCAGAAAGCGCGTACCGATGGACGGGCAAACGAGGGCAAGATTATTTGGAAGTAACGTCTTTTTCGGGCCTGTTAGAAACGCTTGATAGGGTGAAAGCAGATGTGGGCTTACGGCGATCGCTCATAGAACAAGGCGCGATGCGATCGCTCGAATACACCTCCAGCAAAGTCCTCCGTCAGTGGCAGATTTTTATTGACGCAGTAGCCCTACCGGCCTACGCCGAGTGGTGCGCCTATTCCGACTTAAAAAGGCAGCAGGTTATGCTAGCAACAAAGGCCGCGAGCTATCTAAACCGGACGCAACGTCGCTGTCGTCGGTTTTTACTAGACACACTCTCCATTTTTGTGTAGGCCCTGCTGTTCCACTGCCCCAACCGATTTTCCCCGTCCGCTCTCGTTCTCACAGATTGTCACAGTTACACCCGACAGTTATATCCGACAGTTAAACCCAACAGTTACACCCGACTGATTTGAGCACTCCCCCTTGAGTCGCACTTGGTTGAATAACACCTTTAGTCAAACTCTCTTTAATTAGGACATCGGCATGAAACTTTTTTACTATCAAAGACCCGACCGCCAGCCTAACTTTGGCGATGAGCTCAATCATTGGCTGTGGCCTCGCCTGCGGCCTAACATCTTTGACCAAGACGATTCAACAACGTTTATCGGCACGGGCACCCTGCTAAACAACAAGCTCCATACCCGAGTCCCTACCGCTAAGCGACTGGTCATTTTTGGCACAGGTGCAGGCTACGAGCTACCGCTTAAGCGCATTCCGGTGCAGTGGGATATTCACTGCGTACGCGGCCCTTTTTCTGCCCGCTTGCTCAATCTCTCTCCCGAAAAAGCGATCACCGATGGCGGCCTGCTCGTCGCGGACGTTTTTACTCCACCATCCCAAACAACACAATCCCAAGCAGCACCTGACCAAACAACGCCTCCTCAAAGCCGCTACAGCTTTATGCCCCACATTCACAGCGCTAACGACGCCGCTGAACACTGGCAGCGTATTTGCCAACAGGCAAACGTTCGCTACATTGATCCACGCTGGCCGGTCGAAAAAGTGTTGAATGCGATTCACTCCAGCGAGCTACTGCTGGCAGAAGCCATGCATGGGGCCATTGTGGCCGATGCCCTACGCGTCCCCTGGATTCCTATCACCACCGGCCCTCGCATTTACGCCTTTAAATGGCAAGACTGGTGCGCGTCTGTCGGCTTACCCTACCTCCCCCACAGGCTGCCGCCCCTAAGTGACTATCCTCGCTGGGGTCGGGGCGTACGGTCAGGCACGCTGGCCGTACGGCACTGGCTACGAGCCGGCTTAGAAAGTACCCATACCACCCTTCAATACGCGCTGTTGGCGAATGAGCAGGCGATTGTCAAACGGCTAAAAAATGTGACGCAGCAGCGCTCCTATCTGAGCCGTGAAGAGATTTTTCAGGCCCGATTAGACGGCCTGCGGACCTGCTTTGAACAAGTCCCGGCTTCCTCGGTGAAGCAGTTGGCCAAGGTTTGAGGGAGGCAAAGGTTTAAGGAGGGCAAGGTTTAAGGAGGGTAAGGTTTAAGGAAAGGTTTAAAGAGGCCAAAGTTTAAGCGTTGCTGAGAGCGGCCTGAGTGAAACTTTAAGAAAAAGCCTGGTATGAAGCAGAGGGGAGTATAGGCGCTATGCTACCGGTGAGGAGCACAAGCTATCCATGTGAGTACAGCGGCCCATGTCAAATATTCTGCTCCAGGAACTGAGTAATGCCGATATTGATTGGCTGGTCACCACCGGGACACGGCAAACCGTCGCCCCGCAGGAAGCTTTGGTTCGTCCAGGGGAGTCACCTGCCGCGCTATATGTCGTGCTAGAAGGCAGCTTAAGCGTTCACTGGCCAGGAACCGAGCCTATACAAAAAGACACCCTCACAAGCATGGCCCTAGCCCAGCTATCGCGAGGCGATGTCGTCGGAGAGGGGCTGTTGTTTGGCAGTGAGTCTGTGCTCTCAGTAACCGCGTCTACGCAGGCCGTCGTGCTCAGGCTCCCCAAAGAAATCCTGTTAAAAAAGGTCACAGCCGATACGGATTTTGCGGCGCATTTTTATCGTGCCCTGGCCCTCATTGTCTCTGCAAAAATTCGTCGATTGTTTGAAGATTCCGCGCTGCTACGCTACCGCTCAGGGCAAATGGTAAAAGAGGCGCTGTTTGTGTTTGGCGAGCTGCGCGATAGCGACATCGACTGGATGATCCGCACAGGTCACTTGGAAAAGCTCGCGGCAGACCGTGTACTGCTAAATGCAGGCCGTCCGGTCGATGCGCTCTACACCGTGCTAGACGGACAGCTGACGATTGCCACGACACAAACCCCCTGCGATCCGCTCTCGACCTGTTCCCACGGCCTAGAAGAACTCAGCGCCAGCCAAAACTTTGAGCCGATTGCCTATCTGTCGCGCGGGGGGCTCCCCGGCATTATCTCTTTCCTAGATTTTCAGCCGCTGCCCGTCAGAATTAGTACAGCCAGAGAGTCTTTGTTGCTCGCAATTCCTCGTAAAACAGTCGCGATTAAGCTGCAAGAAGACCTCGGATTTGCCGCTAGGTTCTACCGCGTAATTGCAACGCAGGCCGCCACCTTGCTGACCACTGTGGCCGCTGCGGGTCACATCAGCAACTGCGGCAGCCCGGGTCCAGCCGCCGATCCAACTAGCGATGAGCTAGATATGGAGACATTGCAGCAGGTTTCTGAAGGCGGTGCAAAGTTTGACTGGATGCTCCGGCATCTTGGCGTTACCGGTGGAGCCGCCAGTGCCAATGCCATTGCCAGTGCCAATGCCAGCGGAGTGGGCGTGTAATGGACAACAACAGCAGCATTTTTCGCAAAGAGGCCCTAGAAAGACTCTCCTCACCCGAGCAGTTAGACCAGCTCATGCAAATTGTCACGCCCCGCAGCTGGTTGCCCCTCGCCGCGCTGGGCGGTCTGTTGGGCGTAGGATTAATTTGGAGCTTTGTCGGCAAAATTCCGGTCACCACCACCGGACGCGGTGCCATTGTCTACAGCAATTCTTCACCGCCGCGCCTAGAAGGTGTGACCTGGTTTAACGCGGGCGAGATTGCTCAAATTCAGCCAGGGATGAAGGTACTACTCATTCCAGATGTAGATGGCGCGCAGGTTGCAGGGGGACTTAGGGGAAGCGTTGAGACCGTGTCCAATCCGGAAGTCACTACTGTAGAAGCCGCACGCGCACAGGGGCTAGAGCCTTCTTACGTAGAAGTGGTGATTGTGCCCGATCGGACCGAAAACGGCGACTACAACTGGTCTACCGGGACCAGCATGATGGCACCTATGGCCGGGATGCCTGCGATCGCACGGGTCACCCTAGACGAAAAAGCACCGATCGCTTTTGTCTTTCCCTTTCTAGACCGCTAACACTTTCTCTTTATAGACCGCTAACAACAGATCGTTAACAACAGACCGTCAGTAAGAGACCGCCAGTAAGAGACCGTCAGTAAGAGATTGCCAATCAGAAACTGTTATTTGGACTGCTAGCACATGGCTCGGGCAAAAACTCCCACCGTCTTACAAATGGAGGCCGTAGAGTGCGGCGCTGCGGCGCTGAGCATGATGCTGGGTCACTTTGGCCGCTACGTTCCGCTTGCCGAGCTCAGGCAGTCGTGCGGTGTTTCACGAGACGGGGTCACCGCTGCCAACATCCTCAAAGCCGCCCGCAACTACGGGCTTGTCGCCAAAGGCTTCAAAAAAAGTCTCGACAGTCTCAAAACCATGCCGCTGCCGTTTATTGTCTTTTGGAACTTCAACCACTTCCTGGTGGTGGACGGCTTCGATGCCAAGCACGTGCATTTAAACGACCCGGCAGTAGGCCCCAGGAAAGTCACCTACAGTGACTTTGATGAAGGCTATACCGGTGTTGTACTCACCCTAGAACCCGGAGAAGACTTTGAAAAAGGGGGCCAGCGCACCAGCGCCCTAAGAGGACTCAAGCACCGGCTAAATGGGTCATTAGCGGCCCTGATTTTTTGTAGCGTCACCGGCTTTTTGCTGGTGCTCCCCACCTTGGCGCTGCCTGCCTTTAGCCGCATCTTCATTGACAATATTCTGCTGGCAAAGCGGCTAGATTGGCTGCCCTACGTGCTGGTAGGCATGGGGATAACGGTCGTGGTGCAGGCCCTGCTAACAGGCATTCAGCTGCGCTACCTCAGGGCGCTGCGGGTCAAGCTATCGGTGGGGATGACCAGCCGATTTGTGTGGCACGTCCTACGCCTGCCCGCAGGCTTTTATGCGCAGCGATATGCCGGAGAAATTAGCGATCGCATCACCCTCAACGACAGTGTCGCCAGCGTGCTCTCGGGCCGACTGATCACAACCATCATCAGCTTAGTGATGATTGTGTTTTATGCGATCGCCATGCTGCAATACGATATTCCCCTCACTGTGATTGTGGTGACATTTGCCGCTATCAACATTGTTGTTTTGCAGTGGGTTTCGCGCAGCCGCATAGATGCCAACCGCCGCCTCATTCAGGAATACGGCAAAGCCGCCGGGGTCAGCATTTCGGGGCTCCAAAGCATTGAAACGCTCAAAGCCTCGGGCCTAGAGTCGGACTTTTTTGCGCGCTGGTCGGGCTATTACACCAAAGCAATCAATGCCCAGCAATCTCTGGGCCTCACCAATCGCTTTTTAGGACTTTTGCCCTCGCTGCTGACGACCCTCACCGCGCTCTCATTGCTCATTGTCGGCGGCTGGCGCGTGATCAACGGCTCACTGTCGATCGGGATGTTGGTCGCCTTTCAGCTACTGATGCAAAGCTTCCAAGGTCCCGTAAATAATCTCGTCGGCTTTGCCAACACGCTGCAAACCCTTCAGGGAAACTTAGAGCGCCTAGACGATGTGCTCGAAAACGATATTGATAGTGTCTTTGAGGTCTCTAACACTTTTGAGGTCTCTAACGCTGACGCCGCTATTACGTCTAACGCTGTCACGAGCGAGACAACAGCAGCCCCCGTTCGATTAACCGGTGCCATTGACATTCAAAATCTCTCTTTTAGCTATAGCCCGCTGGATGCCCCTTTAATTGAAGATTTTAGTCTGTCTATCTCTCCTGGTCAGCGAGTGGCCTTTGTCGGCGGCAGCGGCTCCGGAAAATCTACCCTCGCCAGAGTCATTGCCGGACTCTATCAGCCCCGCACAGGCGACATCCGCTTCGATGGCCAGCAAAACAGCGACCTTCCCCGCGCCCTCATCACCAATTCTATCGCCATGGTAGAGCAGGACATTCTGTTGTTTGAAGGCTCTATTCGTGACAATCTTACCCTGTGGGATAGCACCATTACCGAAGGGCAGCTCCGTCAGGCTTGCCAGGATGCGGCTATTGAAGAGACTATTTTGGCCATGCCGTTTGGCTACGATGCCAAGCTGTTAGAAGGCGGACAAAACCTGAGCGGTGGCCAACGGCAACGGCTAGAAATCGCCCGCGCCCTCGTTGGCGATCCGTCGATTTTGATCATGGATGAGGCCACCAGCGCCCTGGATACCGAAACCGAAAAAGAGATTGACTACAACCTGCGGCGGCGAGGCTGCACCTGCCTCATTGTGGCGCACCGGCTCAGCACCATCCGCGATGCTGACGAGATTGTGGTGCTAGATAAAGGCAAGGTGGTACAGCGCGGCACCCACCAGCAAATGTGGAAAGCCGGCGGACACTATGCCACGCTAATTCGCAGCTCAGGAACAGCCCTCGCCTCATAGCCCCACGCCATCCCTGCAAGGTCACGCCTCATTTCTGGTCAGCTTATTTTCCTCACAAGACACAATGGTTTCTATTCACTCTTCAGAAAAGACATTAGAAGCGTTGACCAGCAACGAGCAAAAACCCTGTCCGAACGCTCGTCTTCTCGCTGGAAACGAGCCCCTGTTTCTGAACCGGCCCAACCAAATTTTTCAGGTTACGAGCGGCTCTCTCGGAATTTTTAGCGTGGCCTGGGAAAACGGTGAACCCACAGGCCCACGACACTATTTATTTACCGTTTCGGTCAATGAGAGTGTGGTAGGCAGTGAGCCTGCTGGCTATGGATTAATGGCGATCGCATTCGAGCCGACCCAGCTACGCGCCGTAAAATGGCAGCTCAACCCCATCGAAACTGCTGGCTCTACCCATAACACTGCCCACAATACCGCCCGAAATACCTACACCGAACTCGCACAGCAGCTCACTGATTGGTGCGATCGCTTCGGCCACATCACAGGCTTTCCAACCCCCGCTTCGCCCACCATCCCCTTCACCGCCGCCTATCTTTCACTCGCCGCCGACAACAGCTATGGCCCACCAGCCGATTCGTTGGTTTGGCTGCGGCTGAGTCGAGGCGGTGTGCACTGGCTGGGAAATCCAGACAGGCCGATTTCACCAGGCAAAGGGCTGTTCCCAATAGGAGCAGGGACTTGGCTCACCGCAGGAACCGCCTCAGACGCGCAGATCCACGAGGTCGCCCAGCTCGGGCCAGCCGATATTGACCTGATGCTTCAGGGCATAGAGACGTTTGGGCGCTACTGTCTTCAGGTGATTCAACAGATTATTCTCGACAAAGAAGACGTTGAAAAGCAACAGTTTCAAGCGCGATCGCAGCTTAACCAAACCAACACGCAACAAACCCTTCAGGGCCTAGCCTCTCTTTTAAAACCGGTAGACAACAGCTTTCTCACCGCTGACACACCGCTGCTGATCGCCGCAGGTGCGGTGGGTCACGCGCTTAAGGTCACCATTTCACCGCCCAATGCCTCCGAAAATTTAGACCAGATCAAAGAGCCCTTAGAGGCGATCGCCAGAGCGTCCCACCTGCGGCTGCGGCAGGTCCTGCTGCGCGGCCAGTGGTGGACGCAAGACAGCGGACCCATGGTGGCCTATCGAGACCGTCAGCCGGTGGCCCTGCTCCCAGTAAATAGCAGCGGCTACACGCTGCTAGACCCGCTCACGTTAAAAACAACAGTAGTGACTGCGGAAGTAGCCAACGGCCTAGAGCCGATGGCCATGGTCTTTTATAAGCCCCTGCCCGACGGCGAGCTGACGGCCTGGAAGCTGTTGCAGTTTGCCTTTTACGGCCAGCAGCGAGACCTGATTATGGTGGCGCTTACCGGCATCGCGACCTCGCTTTTGGGCATGGCCATTCCCCAGGCTACCGCAGTCCTGATTGACGATGCCATCCCCTACGGCAACCTCGGCCTTGTTGTTCAAATTGGGCTGGCCCTGCTGGCCGTCGCCTTCGGCAGATCCTGCTTTCAGTTCGCCCAGGCGATTGCCGCCATGCGCGTTGAAACCGCCTCAGATGCGACCCTACAAGCGGCAGTATGGGACAGATTGCTCAAGCTCCCCACCTCATTTTTTAGAGACTACTCTACAGGCGATCTAAAGTCTCGCGTCTCTAGCATTAGCGCCATTCGTCGCAAGCTTAGCGGCACCGCATTAGATGCCATTCTCTCGGGGCTCTTCGCCCTGCTAAATCTAGGTCTGTTGTTTTACTACAGTGCCAAGCTAGCCATGCTCGCGGTGTTAATCGCCGTTGTGATTGTAGTGGTTACCATCGCCTCAGGCGCGATTTTACTCAAAAAACAACGCCCGCTACTGGCGCTAGATGGCGAGCTATACGGGCTAATGGTCCAGCTGATCAACGGGGTTTCTAAGCTGCGAATTGCCGGCGCTGAACCTCGCGCGTTTGCCCAGTGGGGCAACCAATATCGCCAGCAGCTCAGCCTAGAACTCAGCACCCAGCAACTAGAAGACGCGGTCAGTGTCTTTAATGGTGCCATGCCAACCCTGACGGCCATTGGGCTGTTTTTCCTGGCCAGCACGCTGGTGAATCCCACCCAAAATACCGGATTTTCTACCGGAACGTTTCTCGCCTTTAACGCGGCCTTTGCCATTTTTATAAGCGGTGTGACCAGCCTAAGCCTCACGGTAATTGATGTGTTGGCCGTCGTACCGCTGTGGCAGCGATCGCAACCTATCCTCTCTACCACTCCCGAAGTCAGCACGCAAACCGCTGACCCTGGCCAGCTCACAGGCCGCATTTGCTTGAGCCACGTGACCTTCCGCTACCGCGAAGATGGCCCGCTAATTTTAGACGATGTCACAGTAGAAGCGGCCCCCGGCGAATTTATTGCCCTCGTCGGGCCTTCTGGCTCCGGTAAGTCCACGGTGCTCAGACTGCTGCTAGGCTTTGAAACCCCTCACTCAGGCAGCGTGTACTACGACCATCAAGACATCTCTGGGCTAGATATTACGGCGCTGCGGCGTCAGCTGGGCGTGGTGTTACAAAATGGCCGCATCAATGCCGGTTCCCTATTTGAAAATATCTCCGGCGGCGCGCTCATTACCCTCGAAGACGCCTGGCGCGCCGCTGAAATGGCTGGCTTCGCCGACGATGTCCGCAGCTTTCCCATGAAAATGCACACCGTGATCAATGAAGGCGGCGGGAACCTTTCCGGCGGTCAGCGGCAGCGCCTAGTGATCGCTCGCGCCCTCGCACTCAATCCCAATATCCTGCTGCTAGATGAAGCTACCAGCGCTCTGGATAACCGCACCCAAGCTATTGTCAGCGAAAGCCTAGAGGCTCTGGCCGTTACCCGCGTAGTGGTGGCGCACCGGCTCAGCACCATTCGCCATGCCGACCGGATTTATGTCATCAAATCAGGACGGGTGGTGCAGCAGGGCAGCTTTGATGAGCTAGCGGCCCAGAAAACAGGCGTATTTGCGCAGCTCATTGCAAGGCAAATGGCATAAGCGCTAGCCGCTTACCGACGCTATTCACCCTGCTTTTCTAACAAATGAGCACCGATTCGTGAGATCTCAATAATCTTGTCAGCAAATTCTCATTGTTCGTTAAGCATTGAAAATTTGAACTCTATAGAGTGAGAACTGTAGAAAGCGTAAGAACCGTAAAAAGTCTCACGCACTTTTACACGGCAGTTCATCTGCACACAAACGAATTTTTGCTACTTAAAGGTACTTAACCCATGACAGAGACAAACAAGAACACTGACGGTCAAATTTCAGAAGACGCGCTAAAGAATGTTGTTGGCGGCAACAAAATTCAAGAGCAACGTCTAGAGCAGCTAGATACTCATGACTCTAGCAAGAGCGTTGATGACATTCAAAAAACTCGCCTTGATCAGTTAAATACTCACAATTCTAGTAAGTAGTCAGCACTGGTTACACCTAGCTATGCGCCCGCTTGACGTCTTCATGACTAGGACAGCGAGCGCATAGCACAAAACAACAGGCAATGTACAACAGGCAATGTACAACAACCTCTAACCACTAGCACGTCTGTCTAACGGCCCCTCTATTTTCTAGCAATTCTTTCTAACAGTTCTCATAGGCAATGCTTACCCGTAACACATCGCCAATGGCCAATGAAAATCGGTTTCTTGTTATAGACGACCACGAGGCCGTTTTAGCAGGTACATTGCCGGCCCTACAGCAAAGATATCCGCAGGCTCGTATTGCCACCGCGACAAGTGCAAAATCGGCCAAACAACAGCTTGCCGAACGCCCGCACGATTTTGTTGTTGTTGATTTGCACCTACCCGAAACAAGGCGCGCAACCGCTACGGTAGAAACCGGAATGAAACTACTGCGCAGGGTCATGGACAGCGAGCAGGCGCCCAATATTATGGTTCTCAGCGTTAACGTAAAGCCACTGCTGCGTATCAAGTCAGATATTAACGGCTACGAGGGGGGCTTTGTCGCAATCGACAAAGCCCTTCCTATGAAAGATATGCTGGATTCTATCGACCTTTCAATGAGAGGGTCCACCTATCTGCCTCCTGATATTCGCTCACGTCCAGAATTTGATCCCAAGTGGCTTAGCGTGCTTCAGCTAAAGTATCACGAAGGGCTCTCAGATATCGCGATCGCACGCAGACTTGGCATTAGCGATCGCACCGTTCGTAACTATTGGGTTCGCATTCAAGATACGCTAGAAATCTACGACGACCCTGATAGCGATCTTCGCGTTCAAATTCAGCTGGTTGCACGTAGGGCCGGCTTGATTGACTAAACCGGTCACGCTAGCTGATTGAAGGCTAATAGACCGAAGGAATGATAAGACCGTTATCTAATCTGCTGTCCGAGCTGAGTTCCGACCACCTAAAAAAGCGCCCTGCCCTCTGGCGAGAGTTAATTTTGCCAGGCACGCTTATCATTGGCCTAGTGTGCTGCATTCGCCTGTTGGGCCTGTTGCAAGTGCAAGAATGGATGGCCTTAGACAAGCTTTCTCGGCAGTGCCCTTTGCAGCCGCCCGACGACAAAATCACGCTCATTAGCATTGACGAAGCCGACTATCAGGCGCTGGGGGAGTTTCCTATTTCTAACCAGGTATTGGCCCAAGCACTCTCTACGCTACAGCAGTATCAGCCAAGGGTCATCGGGCTAGATATCTTTAAGGACCTCACGCCTACTGATGAAAAAGACACGCTACAGCAACAGTTGTTGTCCATGCCTAACGTCGTCACAACAGAAGTGGCCTTTAGCGCTGACTCGGCAATGAACCTTCTACCACCCGCTGGCCTTCCGCCCCAGCAGGTAGGCTTCGCCGACATTATGACCGACAGCGATGGCAAAATTCGTCGGGCGAGTTTGGCGGCCTCGGCCAGTGACAACAGCATAAAGTACTCTTTTCCCATACAGCTCACCCGGCAGTATCTCAAAACAGAAGGCTTTGCGTTTCATCCAGGCGACACGGCCACTGACCCCATTGGATTTGGGTCTGTTGTGCTCTCTAAGTTTTATCCAAACTCGGGGGGCTACATTCGAGCCGATGCCACCGGCAACCAAATTCTCATGAACTTTTGTATGCTACAGCGGACCTACGAAACGCTCACGCTACGAGATCTGTTGGCCGGTCGGGTAAACGCTGAGCGGCTGCGCGATCGCCTGGTCATCATTGGCAACATGGCCAGCAGCACCAAAGATAGCTTTATTACCGATGCCATCCGCAGCACGCTCTATTCTCAGCGCATCGGCGGCTCGCCGAGCAGTACCAAGCTCATTTACGGCGCGGAGCTTCACGCCCACACTGTCAAGCAAATTTTAAGCTCATCCATCGACCGCCCCTGCACCCTCAAAACCTGGCCCGATCCCATCGAATACCTTTGGATTGCCATCTGGGGGCTGTTGGGCATAGCGCTTAGTGTTTTGCTCATGTCACCGTGGAAAAGCATCCTCAGCTTGAGCGTGATGACGCTGTGTTTGCTGGGGATGGGCTACCAGCAGCTCAACAACAACCTGTGGATTCCGATCGTACCGACGGCCCTCTCTCTTTGCGGAGCTGGGCTCATCACCGCCTTTTTTGATAGAGAGATGCGCTTTGAGCTAGCACAGAAAAAAATAGCTGTAGACCGCACCTACGATGAGTTTCACAACGGACCGTTTCAGCGCCTAGCGGTGATCTTGCGAAAGTTGGGAGGCACCGCCTCAGCACTTTCATCCGAGCAGCACCAGCAGCTTCAGGATCTCAATATTGAAATGCGCAGCATCTTCGAGCGTATGAGACAAGAAACCAACGAACACTGCGACCATCTCTACCTAATTGACAACACCGTACTCGACCTTCAAGAGCCACTGCCTGATTTGCTCTATCAGGTATACGATGTCACTCTCAAACAGGAGCTGCCTGGATTTGCTGACATTAAGGTTTACATTTATCCGAACTTTAGCACCCTCAGCAGCGGGCGTTTTAGCCTTATGCAAAAGCGAAACCTCTGCGTATTTTTGCAAGAAAACCTGATTAACATTGGCAAATACGGGATCGGAGCCACACGGATTGACGTGATTTGCACGGAGAAAAAACAGAGATACCGGCTGCAAATTATTGACAATGGCAAAGGATTTTCAGCCGATTCGGTGCCTATGGGCAAGGGCACTGCCCAAGCGATTCGACTCTCCAAACAGCTCAAAGGAACCTTTCGCCGAGTTTCCGGAGAACAAGAAGGCGCACCTGCGCAAGGTGTGCTGTGCGAATTAGCCTGGCCTAAACGACGGTTTGTACGCCGAAGGTCTTCTTGCTAGTCACTGTTGCTTAACACTTTTTTAAACCCACTTACAAAACCTCATATCACTTTGCTATTTAAAAAAATCTTTAGGGCGAGAAAATATTTGCGGGAAAGACGCTGCCGTCAACACATACCGCTTCTATAAACGTGGGGATTCTATGGCTTTAGAGAGGTTTTGAAGAAAATAACTGGGGTCTTTGCCACTGCAAAAAGAGAGGATGCAAGCGCCTAACTTTCCAAATTTGGAAAGCTAGTTTCCCAAAGAACCCATGATATGTGGAGCGTTTAGCTTCATGATGAAAATATTCTTAAATGGTAGTATTCGTTAAAATAGACCTTCTTATAAAGATCATCTGTCTCATTAAAAAACTGTCTATCGTGTTTCTATTGCTTTGTAGCCACTCTACCGCTCGTCTCGTCTTTGTCGTTTAAGGAAGCCTTACTATGCCACGCTCTTCCGCACAGACCGATGTCGCACACAGAAACATCAAAAACAGTTGCAACGGCACTAACCCTAAAAGTAAGAGAGTCAATAATAACCGCATAAAAAAGACTGGCGCGCAGCATCAAAAAGTTGTTAGCGGCGCTCAGGGGCATTGGCACACCGCTCAGCCCGTAAAGCTTCGCCACATTATTATTATCTCTAGCAAAATAGAGCTGGCTGAAACCTTACAAATTGAGCTATATCAGGAAGGCTATCAGGTCAGCGTGATCCACGATGGCCTCAGAGGGTTGCTCGCTATTCAGCGCACTGCGCCAGACCTGATTATTGTTGGCTGGTCGCCCGCACGGCTCAGCGGCCTCGAAGTGTGCGATCGCCTCCGCTCAAACAACATTCATGAGCCGGTCATTTTACTCACCCAAAACGACAGCGTCCAAGATCGGATTTCGGGGCTAGAAGCTGGCGCTAACGACTGTATTTCTCTCCCCTTTATCAAAGAAGAATTTGTCGCACGCATTCATGCAAATCTCTCACAAAATCAACGCCGCCCTGAGCAAGACACCATTTTGCGCTGCGACGACATTCTGCTCAATGCTCAAACCAGAGAAGTGTTTCGCGGCGGCAACCCTATTCGCCTAACCGCCAAAGAATTTGACCTACTAGAGTACATGATGACCCACTACTTTCAGGTTCTCACCCGCGCCCAAATTTTAGAGAACGTTTGGGGCTATGACTACCTGGGCAGTTCCAACATCATCGAAGTCTACATTCGCTACCTCCGCAGGAAACTAGAAAACAACGGTAAAAAACGCATCATCCAAACCGTCCGCAGCGTAGGCTACATTCTAAGAGAAACCATGTAGCGCGCCTAAAGGAGCCATCCGAGAGTAGCTCGTAAAAATCTTCTGCCAAACGCCCTATCACGTAGGTATCGACAAGATAGCGTATCTACCAGTATTTAACTGTTGTAGTAGTCGCGAGTTCCTCGATCGTTCAAGGCTTCACCGAGTCTACTCAAGGCATGGATATAGGCGGCTGTCCTAAAGGAAACCGTGTTTTTTTTGGCAATAGTCCAAATAGTTTCCGCCTCTTCGGTGATGCGCGATCGCAGCTCATTTTCCACCTTCTCCAACCGCCAATACAGCCCGCTCCGGTTTTGCACCCACTCAAAGTGACTCACCATTACCCCACCCGCATTTACCAAAATATCTGGAAAAAGAAGAATGCCTTTGTCTTCTAAAATCTCATCGGCGTCAGCGGTTACTGGGCCATTCGCCACCTCAAAGATATACTTCGCCTGAATAGTGTGCGCATTCTCAGCCGTAATCTGATTCTCTAAAGCAGCCGGAATCAAAATATCCACCTCTAAAGCTAGAATCTCTTCATTCGTCAGCGTGTCGTGCTCAACAATACTGCACACACTATCGTGACAGTACACCGCCTTCATGGTGTGGTTAGTGTGCTTAAAGTGTCGAACATCCGGAATATTCAACCCGCCGCTGTTGTAAATGCCGCCTTTAGAATCGCTGACGGCTACCACTTTGTACCCGGCTTCAAATAGCCGCTGAGCCACAATACTTCCTGCATTGCCAAAACCTTGCACAGCAACCGTAGTGTCTTCCGGCGGCTTGTTCTGCTTTGCCATCATGGTTTGTAGCACATAAAACGCGCCGGTACCCGTGGCTGTATTGCGTCCGAGGCTGCCCCCCATACTCACGGGCTTACCGGTAATCACGGCGGGCGACCTCTGATGACCTTTAATAATGCTGTACTGGTCCATCATCCAACCCATAATCATTGAGTTGGTGTACACATCGGGGGCAGGAATGTCCAAATCTGGCCCGATAAAAGGGGCGATCGCATCAATATAGCCTCGGCTCAGCCGCTCCAGCTCAAATTTAGAAAGCGCCTTCGGATTCAAGGTAATTCCGCCCTTGGCCCCCCCAAACGGCAGATTCACTGCCGCGCACTTAAACGTCATCCAAAACGCCAGCGACTGCACCTCATCTAATGACACCTTCGGGTGAAAGCGAATGCCGCCTTTCGTCGGACCGCGCGTATCGTCATAACGCACTCGGTACCCTTCAAATACCTGCAATGCCCCGTTGTCCATTCGCACCGGAATCGCCACTTTAAGGCTCGCCTTTGGAAACTTCAGCCGCTCGGTCGCATCCTCTGAAATCGGCGCGTAGTGAGCTGCTTTTTCTAAGCGACGACTGGCGTCGGTCAACAGAGCAGTAGGCGGAGCAGTGGGCATGAGCAGGTCCTGCGGATAGCGTCCTACAATTTTCGCTACAAAAAAGAACTAATAGAGAAGAAACCACAGAGAATTAAGGGAAATCTACAATTCTAAACACCTCAGATAAGTCTGGAAATCGTTAACACAAGGAAACTATTGTCTCTGTAGCAAATGTCCCGATGCCTGAGAACATTTGCTATGCCAACGGCTGATAGACTGACCACTATGTTTGACACCGTCTGTAAATTTTTAGTAGAAAGCTTTGCCACCGACTTTGCCAGTTGGCTGCTGGGTGAACCCGTCCCCCTAACAGAACTTAGCCCTTCTGAACTCTCTTTAGAACCCATTCGAGCGGATGCGCTTCTGCTACTGCAATCGCCAAACACGATCCTTCACATCGAATTTCAATCGAGGACGGATCCTGCTATTCCTTTTAGGATGGCCGACTACAGGCTCCGTACCTATCGCCGCTTTCCCGATAAAGCCATGCGCCAAGTCGTGATTTACCTCAAGCCAAGCCAGTCACCTTTGGTCTACCAAGACACGTTTAGAATTCCAAATACACACCACAAGTTTGAAGCTATTCGGCTGTGGGAACAACCAGTAGAGCTTTTCTTATCTAGACCAGGGCTCTTACCCTTTGCCACACTAGCAAAAAGTGATGATAGCACTGTCAATTTGCAAAAGGCGGCATCAAAAATCAAACAGCTGGCAGACCGCCGCCAACAAGGAAACATCGCCGCCTCAGCTTATGTGTTAGCTGGGCTATTATTGGAAGAAGCACTCATTCAGCAGATTCTAGGACAAGACATCATGCAAGACTCAGTGACCTACCAAGCCATCAAACAAGAAGGCCGCGAAGAAGGCCGCGAAGAAGGCCGCGAAGAAGGTCGCGAAGAAGGCCGCAGAGAAGCTAGCCTTTCATTAACCCTCCGCCTTTTGCAGCACAAATTTGGGAAGGTCTCTGAGTCTACGGAAATTCGGGTTCGGCAGCTTCCTGCAAAAACGTTAGAAGCCTTAGGCGAAGCCCTTTTAGATTTTGAATCTATAGCTGACTTGAATACGTGGATAGAGCGCGCCGCAACTGAGTCACAGCCCGAAGCACAATAGAGGCCCATACTCATGGCAAATATTGAACTCAACGCGGATATTACAGTAGAGACACAAAAAATATTGGATGCGATCGCCCAGCTCGATATCACTGAGCTAGAAAGCTTTCATCACAGCATCGGCATGCTAATCGCGCATCGCAAGAACAAAGGCTCAAAGTCAAATACGACCAAACAAACTCAACAACACGCTATAAAAGAAGACTCTCTAGACAAAGAGACTCTACAAGAAGAAATCGACAGTAACCTTCCAATCGTCGATGCGCTCATGCCAAAATCAATCATGCTTGATGGCAGCACCCTCTTCTAAATTCCCTCTTCTAAATTACGAGTCGAATGGCGAATTGACGCTATCAGCTAGCTATTTTTTGTGTTCTAAAGACCTTGGGCGTCATCCCTATTAACACTCGAAACTGTCTGCTCAAATGGCTGTGGCTACTAAATCCAGACCTCTCTTTTGTAGAAGGCTCTATCCATAGAAAGAGACACAGACCTGTCAATATCAACAGACAGAGGGACGCGAACCCCACAAACACTTTCATATCATTGCATTAACCAATTTTAAGAGGTTTTAATTTAATGATTCTACTGTTAGAAACAGCTGTTGAATCTGCACCATACAGTTTCTCGTTGGCAACCGTTGGTATCGTTGGCTTTGTTGCGGCGACAACGCTCGGTTCTATTGCATGGTACAACTCCAAGCGCCCTGCCGGTTGGGAAGGTAAAGAGCGTCCTGACATCGTGCCTGAGATCGAAAAGTAGGCCGAAAAGAGTAGGTCAAAAAAGTAGGCTGGGAAAAGCAAGCAGATGAAATATTATTTTCGTTAATATTTCATCGAAATACTGAATAAACCATCAAAATATCCTGGAAGAGATTTTATAAATTCCAGGATATTTTCTTTGGGAATGAGCACTTGCCACACACAATAACTGGCAGAAAACTCACAAAAGAGCCTGTAGCAAGTCAGTTGCTACAGGCTCTTTTTCAAACCGCTGCTAAATGCAGCTTCTAGTCACGGTGTGATTAACGCGGTAATTAATCGCATCTAAATTAATCGCACTTGACTTAATTGCTAAGGTCGCCAGGCTCGTTGACGTACATTTCAGGTTCAACAGCATAATTATTGGCCAAACCCTCGTTACTGACCGTAGCACCTGCAGAAGTATCGATGCTGCCGGCATCTGACTTATCAGCAGGCTCTTTATAATTGTCGCCTTCGCGCTCTTTACGGGCAGCTGTTTCAGCGGGAACAATACCTCTATCAAAGTTGTCTTTTTCGACGCTATGCTCTGTTGGGTTGGTATTTGCCATAACTGACGGGTCTCCCTTTCTAAAAAAGAATTTGATGTTTTTCGCCTGTGAAAGCTATGGGTGCAGGCGAAAAATGTGTAAAAGTGAAAGCATTTAGCTCTTAAAGGATAGTCTCTCAAACCGCTTTTATCAGCATCCGCCTTAAGAAAGAGATTCCTGATATACACCCAGTCTTCCCACCAAAAGAGAAAGCCTGGGTGAATTTAACACTCAGGCTTTCTCTTCAAATATGATATAGCCAAGTGACCGAGGCTATACGGGTGATCGAGGCTGTAAGTTCAGTAATGGAGCATGAACATAAACTAACCTATCGGAGGCCCTGCCTAGTCAATGGCGTCTTTGATGCCGTCTTTAACATCTTCTACAGCATTGGTTGCAGAGGCTTCTACCTGCTTAGCTTTACCTTTTGCCTGTGCTTCCTTGTTATCGGTTGCCTTGCCAGCAGCTTCTTGAACTTTACCTTCAACATCTTTAGCGGCGGCTTTTGCTCTATCGTCAAGACCCATGGTGGTGTCCTCCAAATCGTTTTCCTTATGCTTTTAATAGTAAGAGAGTCTTATTTAAACAACCTCTACCCCTAGGAGGTGACGCCTATCTACCATAGGGTTTATCTCTTAATTTAAGTCCATCCAAAAAAAAGCAATAACAGAAATCCCTTCCCAAAAACCTATGCAAAAAAATAAAAACGGTTAGCCGGAGGAGGTTGCTTAATGCCCATACATGATATGTTTTGAGCCGGTCCCTCGCCTCAATTGCTGGCAAACTTCTGAACTAATGCACTCTTTTGTTTAATTAAAGAAAAATGGCTGAAGACAAAAAGGACAATCCGTTGCCAGAACAAATGCCTCCACCCTCATCAACCGCTGAGGAAAGGTCTGCCGGAGACAGTCATCAGCCTGCTTCAGAAAAACAAGCCTCCTCACCAAGACCGTTCAAAAATCAGGCCCAAAACGCTTCGCAACCCCAAAATTCACCCGCAGACTCACAGCCTGCAACACCAAAAGCAAAAGATGATAGGCCAGACCCTTGGCGATTGAGACCCTTGGTATTATCACGTCACTATTTACCCGCGAGTATCCATCGGCCTATTATTCACTTTGCTCGCAGGCTTCTTAAAATATGGGCGGTTAATAGTGGTGACTGGCACTGGATGGCCAACAATCCTCTGCCGCTAAAAAGCCTTAACCGTAGCCTATGGCGAGGGGCTGAGCCATCGTTTAACTATCACATCATGCTGTTTTTGTCCGGGGTGATTGCTTCGTTAGGGCTCCTAGCGGGTAGTACCGCAGCGATTATTGGTGCGATGATTGTAGCGCCCTTGATGGGACCTATCGTGAGTATGGCGTTTGCGATTACAATCGGCAATCGGCGGTTGCTAAAACGCGCTAGCCTGTCGGTTTTTACGGGCGCAATGCTGACCATCTTAACGGCGTACTTTATTTGTCGGCTGGTGGGCATCAACACACTCAATCCAGAGATTTTAGAGCGAACAAGGCCCACCCTAATAGATTTGGCCATTGGCTTGGCCGCAGGCGCAGCAGGCGCATTCGCAAAAACCCGCCGAGAAGTCGCGGATGCCCTGCCAGGTGTCGCGATCGCAGTTGCCCTCGTACCGCCACTCAGCGTGATTGGCATTGGCATTGCACTTTGGTCTTGGCCGGTCGCATCAGGCTCTACGCTGCTGTTTCTCACAAACCTAGCCGGGATTATTTTGAGCGGCGGTCTCGTCTTCATCTGGCAAGACTACGGCACCATAAAAAGAGCCAAACGAGGGCTCACAGCCTCCACGCTAGTGGTGCTGTTGCTCGGCATCCCCTTGGGCTTTTCCATGCGAGAGCTCATTATTGAAGAGCGTGCCAGATCTTACATCAGCTCCCTGATTCGCCAAGAGACTTATACCTTCAGAAATACCAACATTCGCCGCCTACAGGTCAACTCTGGCAACGATAGTTTAACCATTGACTTAGAAGTAGCCGCCCCCGAAAATTCTATTTCGGAAAATCAAATTAATATGGTGCATCGCTTCCTAGAAACAAAGCTAGAGCAGCCACTGCGCTTAAATGTTAGCGTGTTTCCGGTGCAAGACTTTAAGATAGATGGCACCACTCAAACCATAGAACCGACGGAGCCAGGACAATAGGCTGTTGGGAAAAGATTCTCGCTAGATAAAGACTCTTGCTGGATAAAGACTCTTGCTGGATAAAGACTCTACAGTCGAGGAAGGGCAAGCGTAAAGGTACTGCCCTCGCCCACTTCAGACTCTAAGGTAAGGGTGCCTTGGTGCATTTCGGCGATGCGCTTAGAAAGGTGCAGGCCCAGGCCACTGCCCGCACGCATGTGGTCGCCCTGATAAAACCAGTCAAAAATGTGGCGCTGGGTTTCGTGATCGATGCCTGCGCCAGTGTCTTTAATCGCAATTTCGATCGCTTCATCGGTAGGGATGGCATCACAGGCATCGGGATTCACCGATAGCTGAACGGAAATGCTGCCGGTATCGGTGAACTTAATGGCATTCCCGAGCAGGTTGGTAATTAACCGCCGTAGCTCAATGCGATCGCCCTCAGTTTGATACCGCCGAGTGCGAGTGGCGGCTTCACTCCCTTCGTCTAAAGTTTGCGTAGCGATCTCTAGATTTAGATGTTTTTCCTCAGCTAAGGGCTTAAGCTCTTGCACCACTTCTTTGGCCAGCGCAAAAACAGAAACCGGCGATCGCACCAGCTTTTTGTGGCCAGCCTCATGACGATAAACCTGCAACAGCGTATTGGTCATTTGCAGCAGGTTTTCGTTATTCGTAATCACGTTTTCAACCGCCTCCACCATCGGCTCGGGCGGCTCGCCAAAGACCCCTTGCAAAGCCAAATGCAGCACACGGTTAGCCGCCACTAGCGGCGTGCGCAAGTCGTGCGTTAGGCGTGCCACAAAGTCATCCCGCTGACGGAGCATATCGGCCTGTTCGTCCAGGCTGCACTTGAGGCGAATGAGAGATCGCACCCGCGCCATTAGCTCATTAATCTCAAATGGCTTACGAATAAAGTCATCGGCACCGGAATCTAACCCCTCGCTTAGGCTAGAGTGATCGTGAGCTGTGACCAGCAAAATAGGGATATACGAAAGCTGTTTGTTTTGACGAATGCGCCGGGTCACCTCATAGCCATCGAGCCCAGGCATCATCACATCGAGCAAAATTAAGTCCGGCGGCGTTTGGGCCACAAAGCTCAGCGCCGCTTCGCCATTGTCAACACTGTGAAAGTTATAGTTGTCCACATCGTCTAGGATAGACTCCAAGATGAACAAGTTATCTGGAATATCATCGACAGCGAGGATGTTGACAGGTTTTGCACGCACGGTTTTTAAAGAAGAAAACAAGGGAAAGCAACGCCTCGGAAAACGCTGAAAAAGCGCGAGCAAAATAGCCGCCTGCGTCCGATAGTGTCATACAGCAAGGTAACATTTCGACTGTAGCCATCGTTTATATCCAGCGACATATTAGTGGCGCCCAACCCCATGCCTCAGCAGGATCAATCGCCCTGGCTCTGTACACTTTCTACCTTGCGAGGCAGCATCACCGTAAACGTAGACCCCACATTCACCTGACTATCAAGGGTGATATCGCCCTTCATCATTTTGATTAAAGAATGGGTAATCGCCAGGCCCAACCCCGTCCCCGCATGCCGACGGGTTACCTTTTGATCAGCCTGATGGAAGGGATCAAAAATGAGCGTTTGCCCCTCCGCACTAATGCCACAACCGGTATCAGCAACCGAAATAAGAATCTCATGGTCGGGGCCGTTAGCAGTCTGTGTGACCTGATCGCTCACAGACACCCGTACAGAGCCTAAATCTGTAAACTTAATCGCGTTAGAGAGTAAATTCACAATCACCTGGCGTAGGCGAACATCATCATTGACAATCGCAGGGTCTTGGAGATCAATCTCAACAATCAGCTTTAAATGCTTTTGAGTCGCTAAAGACTCCAGTTCTTCCACGGTAGATTGGACTAGCTCATCTAGCTTTAGCGGCGCAATGTTCAAAGACAGCCGATTCGCTTCTATTTTAGAAAATGCCAAAATGTCGTTGATCAGCTCTAGCAAATTTTTGCCGTTGGCCAAAATTCTAGTCAGCATGTCTGTCTGCTTTTCGCTGAGTATGCCCTTTGACTTGCTAATTAAAATTTGAGAAAAGCCAATGATGGCATTGAGTGGCGTTCTTAGCTCATGGGACATGGTCGCCAAAAACTCTGTTTTTAGCCGAGCAACTTCCTGCAACTGCAAGTTTTGTTTGTAAATGTACTGCCGCTGCTTCTCCAGCTCACGGTTTTGCTCTTCGAGCAGAGCATTTTTCTCTATCAGGTCCTGATTGGCCCTTTCAATCAAAACTTCAGCATCATAGACGCGCAGAGCGCCCCGCATCAGTCGCATAATGACATCGGTAGACAGCTTGGGCTTGGGTAAATAATCTGAAGCGCCTGCTTTCATCAGCTCGACAGCAGTTTGCTCGTTGCCTTGTCCGGTCAGCACAATCACCGGAACCCGAATACCTCGGTTGCGAATATGGCGGGTAAGCTCTAACCCATTTTCCCCCGGCAGGTTGTAGTCCAAAAATATCAAATCGTGCTGGGCGCTATCTGTAATCTGCAAAGCCGCAGTGGCATCGGCAGCTTCTGAGATAGCGAGATTAAAGTCTGTCCCTCCCAGCGCACGCTTTAGTGCCATGCGATCGACTTCGTCGTCATCGACAATGAGCACACTTAAAGGATCACGCTGTAGTACAGACATTTTTATACAAACTGGGCTTATTATTCATTTGCGAGTGCGCCGGGTCTGCCGGTTACCAGAGGTTGTTCATCTGGCTTGGCAGGCACTCCTACAAAGTCTTAGGTCCATAAGGCCCTGAGGCAATAGGGATAAAAGGCAGCAAAAAATATGTTCTATAAAACAGCTTTGCCAATAGCGAGCTTAAACCGGCCTCCTGACCAAAAGACACCGCCCAGAGAGGGATATTCTTGCAGGACAGCGGTAAATAGCTATCAGAACTAGAGCCAGAACTAGAGCAAAAACAGTCGCCTTTAAGGAATTTCGCAGAGTGTCCAGTAGCGGTTGAGCGCAGCCATGACCTCTGCAAAGTTGGAAAATGTCACGGGTTTGAGAATATAGCCTGCCACATTGAAGTTGTAAGCCTCTATGCGATCGCGTTCCTGGTCAGAGGTTGTTAGCACAATCACGGGTGTAGCCTGGAGGCTTTCGTCCGCTCTCAGCTCACGTAAAAATTCAATCCCGCCCATCTTTGGCATATTGAGATCCAAGAGCACCAGCCGCCGCGTCATGGGCATTTTGACATCTGGAGATTCGTTTCTTAAAATCGACAGCGCCTCTAGCCCGTTGCCGGCAATAAATAAAGGGTTCGTAATCTTAGCCTTCTTAAAAGAGCGCTGGACGTTCATCACGTCGACTTTGTCATCTTCAACCAACAGAATGTTAGTAATTGCCTCTGGACTCATACTTAACCTACGGCTACGATCACAAAGTTATCGGGACGGATCTTCTCAGAATAAAAATCTTTTAAGCAACAGAAGTCTTACAGCCCATATTCTTCAACCTATTATCTTTCAGGTAACTTATCTTTCAGGTAACAGGAGCTTGTCCCCCGGATTAAGAGACGTTAGGTAGTTTCGGCTAATAAATATACCAGCACTAGATGCCTAGAATTCTGAGAAATCAAGCTTCGTCAACCATGTCTGGTATGAATATTGCTGGAAACTACCTTAGCTAAGCTTACGGTTGAAACGGCTAGAGTTTTCTCGCTTTTTATGGACCTGCTTAATAGACCTACTTTAAAAGCTCTCGTACCCCCACGGGATTCGGTGCGTTCAATTCAGTGCGTTCATAAGATCTGATGAAAACTCTCCAGATTATGACGGGTTTTAGCCTGTCAATTGGGCGCTAGAAACGTTTTTTAACACGGCAATCACAAAAGCACAGGCGATCGCAGCTCTCTACGCCGGAAAAACGATCCCTTTGTGAGGCGACTTTGGCCAGGTAAATCGGAACGTTGCCCCCTCACCCAGCGCAGAGGTTAGCGACACCTTTCCCCCCTCAGCTGTCACCGCTTTTTTAACAATCGACAGACCTATTCCCGTGCTTTCAACCTCATCGCGAGACTGAAGCGTTTGGAAAATGGTGAAGACCTTTTCATGGTAAGTCGGTGCAATCCCGGGCCCATCATCAGCCACCGCAAATTCATAAAACGCGCCCTCATCTCGCACACTCACCTGCACGTGCCCATCGGCGCGATCGTGATACTTAATGGCATTGCCGATCAAATTAGAGAAAATTTGCATGAGTGGAGCCCTTTTGGCTTCTAACACAGGCATCCCAGGGGCGACCTCAATCGAAAATTTATTGAGCGGACCGAGAAAGTCTATGACTTCGGCCAGCAGCTCACTGATATCAACCCGCTCGTGGCTTTGATGAGAGCGGCCAATGCGCGAATACTCTAGCAAACCGTTAATCAGTCGCTCCATCCGGTGAACGCGGCTTTTAAGCAGCTCAAACTGCTCTGCGTTTTCAGGGGGCAAGTCACTGCCAATGTCTTCTTCAATCCAAGTGGCCAAGTTCGCGATCGCCCGCAGAGGCGCTTTTAAGTCATGAGAGGTCACATAGGCAAACTGATCTAGCTCCTGATTCCGCTGCTTCAGGGCAGACATGGTGTCTGTGAGCATTATATTGACAGCCAGCAAATTGTTTTTTTGCTTCACCAAATCTAGCGTGGCGATTTTTCGCTGCGTAATATCTTGAATGGTGACAACAAAGTACTGCAACTCACCGTCAGCGGAGCGCACCGCAGACGCTGTGACGTAGGCCCAAACCACCTCCCCCGTGCGCTTGCAGTAACGCTTTTCAAAGCTCACCTGCGATCGCCCGCCGTTCGCCAGCTGCTCGTAGGCCTCACTATCAGCATCCGCATCGTCCGGATGCGACACCTCTCGAAACGTTTTTTTCAGCAGCGCAGGCATGGAGTAATCCAACATGTCGCACAGCCTTTGATTCACCTGAATCCATTGCCCCTCAGGCGATAGCCGAGCAATCCCCACCGCCGCTTGATCAAAGAGCGTACTCAGCTGAGCTGCCTGGTCTTGGCGAATCGCCTCAGACTGCTTACGTTCAGTAATATTTTCAAACGAAATGCCAATACAGTTAAGCGCTAGCGGAAACGCCTTAACGGCAAAAGTGCTCTGCTGAATCCGGCTATCACCATAGAGCACTTCACCCAAATCACAAGCGGCCTGAGTCCTCACGACATTCGCGTAAATTTGGGGAATGTTGGTCGCAGCTAACGCCGGAAAGGCATCCAATATTAATTCATCCAAAACAGCGTCAGCCGAGACCCCCGTCGCCCGAATGGCCGCAGGATTGGTCGCAATCATCCTTAGGCTATAGTCATCATTCTCGTCTTCAAGTCGCCAAATATAGAGACCCACCTCCATATTTTCTACCGCCTGTGAGTAAAGCTGCACTTGGGTTTTAGCTTCTTTTACCCGAGCTTTTGCAGCTTTTTCTAAGGCGACAATTTCTGCATATCTATCTTCCGATCTTGCTAGCTGCTGAGTGCGCTCACTCACACGGCCTTTGAGCATTTCATTGAAAGCCAAAATTTCCTGCTCAGAGGCTCGGCGGCGGGTAATATTCCGCGCAATCACAACAATCTCGGGTGAGGCATCCCCGTCAAAATCTACAGAGGCTGTCCCTGCAAAGACAGCGCCAGAAACATCGCCAGAAACAGTACCAGAAACATCGCCAAGAACAGCGCCAAGAACATCCACAGAAGAGATATCGGGGACAGCATCGTCACGTGAGTTAGGGCGCTTAGAGACCTCGTCGGACGGCAAGCGCGCTGAGGCCAACGCATCGCTAGGCACCCCTGCGACATCCGCAGGATCGTGCCGTACCACCTTATAAGGGTCAAACAGTGTGACGCCCGATAGAATTCGATGGCTAGCTTCCATCCAAACGTAGTGCCCTTGCTGATGGCGGGCTCTAAAAACAACGGGTGCTGAATCGCTAAAGGACTCACTTTGTCCAGCGCTGTTAGCCAATCGCTGGGCAACGGCGGCCATCTTTCGCTGAATCGTCACCGCATCTTCTGGATGGACAAACTCGTAGCGATTACGCCCGATCATCTCTTCGGGAGCGTAGCCCAGCACACTATAGGCAGCCGGCGACACGTAAAGGTATTCGCCCGCGATCGTTTGTCTAGAAATAATATCGGTTGAATGATCGGCCAACAGCTTGTAGCGCGCTAGGTTGTCCATGCGATCGCTGATATCGTGTCCCACACAATACAGGAGAAGGCCAGTAGAGGGAGGCCCTTCAGCCTCGTTTACCGGGCTCTCTTCAGCCAACGGCACGGAAGCAGGAGCATCGGAAGCGCTATCGACTGCCGCCAGGGTCCATTCGAGCCATCGCCACTCACCATTTTGACACTGGCAGCGATTGGTAAAGCGAACCGGGCTTTCGCCTGCGCGTAGGCGAGCCAGGGCACTTTCAACATCAGCGGCCCGCTCAGCATCTCCAATGCTCCACAGCGTGCGATCGCCCGCAGCCGACATAGCCTCTAGGCGATAACCCAGCACCTGTGAAAAAGCAGCATTCACCGCTCGGCATCGCCCGTTCATATCGGCAATGCACATCACATCGGAAGTCAGTTCAAAAAACTTAGCCGGTTCGATCATAGCTCCCAATGCATCGCTGACAAAAAGGTAAGACGCCCCTCTAACATTACCAAAGGCCCCATTACCAAAGGCCCTATGTCAAAAGGCCCTATGTCAGGTTCTATATCGAAAAGAGAGTGGTACACACAACAAACCGTGCATCTTTAAGTGCATTTTAAGTGAGATACATATTTATAAGTGAGACACATTAAACAAAATGATTTTTTAGAAAGCGCGCGCTGTCATACCTGTAGATTACAGCTTGACTGGGGTTAAAGAGCGCGAAAAATCATGAACAAAAATATCCATGCTCCTAGCCGTAGGATAGGCTATAAAACTAGACCCTAAGAAAGGGCGTCTAGTCTCTCTCACGATAGATGTCTTAGCAGGTATAGGGTGCGATTCTGTGGGAGTCGCTTGCTAAAGCTTTCATCTCCCATGCAAACTGCTGATCTCAATACATCCGCCCATAGTAAAGTATCCAACATGGACAACACCGCAGCAGAAACGATTAGCGTTGCACTGGTAGAAGACCATGACCTAACGCGTATGGGGCTAAGGGCTGCCTTCAGACAGGCAGGATTGAGGTTTTTGGGCGAAGCTGACAGTGGAGAGAAGGGTCTAAGCCTGGTGCAAGAAATGCAGCCCGATGTCGCCGTTGTTGACGTGGGCCTCCCCGACATTGATGGGATTGAAATGATTCAGCGCTTCAAGCAGGCGAACCCTGAGAGCACGACTCGAATTTTGATGCTGACGATGCACGATAGCGAAAAAGCTGTGCTGGCAGCCTTTGCCGCAGGCGCAGATTCCTACTGCACCAAGGAAATTGAAACGCAAGACTTGATCACAGCAATTAAGGAAACCAAGGCAGGAAATTCTTGGATTGATCCCTCTATTGCAAGCTTGGTGCTCAATCAGGTTAAGCCAGCTGGCGCAGTGGGTGAAAGCTTTAACAGTAAAACTGTTGAAATCCGGGCGGTAGATGCCGAATACGAGCAAATTATCGAAGCCTACCCGCTCACGGCTCGTGAGCTAGAGATTTTAGAATGCATCGTTGCAGGCTGTAGCAATGCGCAAATTGCTGAACAGCTGTTTGTCACCGTTGGGACGGTGAAGACCCACGTACGCAACATCTTAAATAAGCTAGGTGCTAGTGATCGCACCCAGGCCGCCGTGAGAGCCCTACGATCTGGTCTCATCAGCTAGTTCGTCCGCCTTCTCTCTACAGCAAAGCAGAGGCAATCCGTTTTTAGGGTTGCCTTTTTTTGACTTTGTTTTCAGTATTTTTCCAGTTATCACCACTTTGTTACCCATGACGTTCTCTTCCTTTTGGTCTCTTTTAAAGCAAACCGTCGCAGAATGGCAGCGCGATAAGGTCTCTAGGCTAGCTGCTGCCCTGGCGTACTACACGACGTTTTCACTAGCGCCTGTGCTGATTATCGTGATTGCGATCGCCAGCTTTTTATTTGAGCAAAGCACGGTGCAGACCCGTCTGTTAGAACAAATGCAGGGCCTACTCGGCGAAAATGCAGCCGGCCTAATTGAAGAAATGCTCTCTAGCAAATCCCAAGGCAGCGAGGGCTTTTGGGCTACTGTTATCAGCGTGGGCTTTTTGATATTGGGGGCATCGGGGCTGTTTATTCAGCTGCAAGATGCGCTCAACACCGTGTGGAACGTCGTGCCTAAAAAAGACCAGGGCCTTTGGGGGCTGATACGCGATCGCCTACTTTCGTTTGGCATGGTGCTTGTCATTGGCTTTTTGCTGCTGGTGTCTCTTATGCTCAGCGCGGGCATCACCGCCCTTGGCAACTTATTTGGCCAAGCCCTCGCAGGCTGGGATATTGGCCTGCAAATTATTAATCTTGGGCTGTCGTTCGGTGTGATTACCCTGCTGTTTGGCCTTATTTACAAAATTTTGCCAGACGCCAAAATCAGCTGGAGCGACGTGTGGATTGGCGCAGCGATGACCTCTTTACTGTTTACCATCGGCAAATATCTCATTGGCCTTTACCTAGGCAATAGCAGCGTTGCTTCAGCCTACGGTGCCGCCGGGTCATTTGTTGTGTTGCTGCTGTGGATTTACTATTCCTCTCAAATTCTCCTATTTGGGGCAGAGTTCACCCAGGTCTATGCCAATCGCTTTGGCTCTAACATCCGCCCCGACGAGCATGCAAAGTTTGCACCCGATGCCACCCCGGAAGAAAAAGGGTTAGAGAACAATGGCACGAAGCTACCGCAAACCAGAACAGAATATCGCGCGCAGCAAAACCAAATGAAGCGATCGCAACAAAACTGATGGCCTAATCCATCACGTAGCCCAATCTCTCAACAACGCTGCAAAGCACACACCTATGGCAAAAAATATCAGCGCTTGGAAGATTATTTGGCGAAATACCAAACACAGGCGCTACATGTTCATGTGTATCGGCATCACGGCACTGGTCGCCATTGTGCAACCGGTTTTTAGCGGACAGATATACAGCAAGGCAGAAGCGCTGGATTTACTCGAAGGGCTGCAAAACGCGTCGCTTTATTTTGGGTCTGCCACGGCAACCGCTTCGGCCACCATTTTGGCACTTATGCTCACACTCCTTAGCATGACCAGCCAGGTAGATACCCAGTTTGACCGATCAACCTACAGCGGCATTCGGCTAATAGGGCTGATTTCCACAATGACCTTTGTAGGATCAATGCTGCTGTTGCTCAGCCTAAGCTTTCCAGTAGGAGAGTTTGAGAAAGTACCGACCCAATGGTTCAGAGCACTCTACTACATTCTCTCCGCGCTCAACGGTTTCTTAGCAGGACTCATGATTGTAGGTGTGCTGGTGCTGTTTGAAACTATCAGCCTCCTCATTAACAAAATTGCTCCCGAAAGAGACTAAGCGTAGGCGCAGCCTCCAAAAAAGACTTGCCCTGCTCACTTACCGCTCAGGAACGCTTACAATGCGTCAAATTACAATTCAGGTTTCCGAAAATTACGGTAGGCAAGCCTTTGACCTTGCCGAGCGATACGACAGTAGCAACCTGTCAATGACCTCAGCTACTGGGACGGCTGGCAGGATTGCAAATGTAACAGCCTTAGTACCCAACCGTAAGGTCGGTGACCTGCTAGCAGCCTTAGAAAAAGAGCTTCCTAACGCAGAAGTCTCACTGCTGCCAAGCGCCATTTTAACCCTACAGCTCCCTACCGATAACATTCCTAAAAGTCTGCGTGAGGTTCAGCCGCGCAGCTCCCTGGAAATCTTTTTAGAAGGGGTACAAAGCATTGGCTCTTGGCCTAGCTTTATTACCTACGCGATTGTCGCTGGCATTATTGTTTGGATTGGCCTCTACACCAACAGCGTATTTTTGTTGGTCGCTTCAATGCTCATTGCGCCCTTCGGCGGTCCGGCAATGAATGTTGCGATCGCCTCCGCCCGAGGCGACTTAAACCTGCTCAAACGTAGCCTGCTGAGATACTTTGTCGCGCTGTTGCTGCTAGTGGCAACCACCTGGCTGCTCAGCGTGCTCTTTCAGCAAGATATCGCCACCCAGCAAATGATATCGACCAGCGAAATATCCATGACTGCGGTCCTTTTGCCCTTAGTAGGCGGTGTCGCCGGAGCCTTGCAGCTAGTGCAATCGGAGCGCAGTAGCCTAGTCTCGGGCACGGCCATTGGTATGCTGGTCGCCGCAGCATTGGCCCCACCAGCTGGGCTTATTGGAATGGCAATCGCCATCGGCAAGCCGGAGATGGTCGTCAGCGGCGTTTTTCTGTTGCTGCTACAGCTGGTCGGCATCAATCTGTCGTGCGCTACTGTCTTTCGCCTTTATGGGCTCCATCCTGAAGGTGCAGTGTATGGTCGCGGCAGGCGACAGGTCTTTCCAATCTCTTTGGCACTCTCTTCACTGGCGCTTGTACTATTGCTCAGCTGGCAGCTGTCCACCTCACCCGATCTTCAGCGCTCTAGCCGGACACAGCGCGCCGCCGCTTTAGTTCAAGAGGTTGTTGCAGGCGATCCCTACGTCAGCCTAGTAGAAAGCGACGTCAGGTTTACTCGAGCCAGTATTCCAGGCCAAAACACGCTGCTTAGTAGCGTATACGTACAGCCCAGGGCAGACCAAAATGTCTCGGCCAGTTCGGTGAGTCGCCGCCTCACCAAAGACATTCAAAACAAGCTCCTAGCAGAAGGCTTTAACGTCACCCCTTTAGTCAGTGTCACAGTGTTGGAGCCGCCAAACTAAAGTCGCAAAATTAAGGGGTGAGCATGCGTGAATATACGCCTCTAGTGCGAATGAAAACACACATAAAACTACCGCCAACTTAAAAAGTCATCCTTTTAGCGGAGTCTTGACAATAGCTTCTACTCTCTCGTCTTTCCTGTGGGAGAGGAAATTTCTCTCAAAAGAAGGCTTAATGATGTCTGCAACACCCATTTTATTTTTGCAGCCACACGAGAGAAATTGCTATGACTTTGTACACGGGCCTGTTATCGGCCATTCACCCTCACATAAGCAGCCTGCTTGCTCAAGCAGATGCTGTGATTGTAGACGGCGTCCAGGCAGTGCCTGTGCCAGTAGAAGTGCCCGTGGCGGTTCAGCCTCCACAGCTGCTATTGGCGGTACTCTCTGGCGTTATTCTCGCCTTTGGCTTCCAGCTACTGCTCACTAACTTATCAGTCGCTGCGGGCGTTTCCTACGTTGCCCATGCACCCAGCTCTTCTGGAAGCGATTCAGACAGCAGCAGCGGCATAGGCATCAAAACCATTGGTATTGCCTTTGGACTTTGGACCCTCATTACCGTTAGCCTGGCACTGTTCTTTGCCTGCTGGCTCGCGGTCAAGCTCAGCATTTATCCCGACCCTTGGACAGGCGCTGTCACAGGGCTAGTCATTTGGGCGCTGTACTTTTCACTGCTCACTTGGTTTAGCTCTACCGCAGTCGGTTCTTTAGTGGGTTCTGTTGTAAGATCTGCCACCAACGGCTTCCAGGCCATGGTTGGCACCGCCACAGCAGCGCTTGGCGCAAACGCAGCTGGAAATGAGGTGGTTCAAACCGCTGAAGCTGCCGCAGCCGCTATCCGTCGCGAATTTACCCAAGGCATAGACACCACAGGGATTCAAAACAGCCTGCAAGACTATGTTTCTAGCCTGAAGTCTTCAGATGTTGACGTCAGCGCCATTGAGCAAGAGTTTGAACGACTGGTGCGCAGCTCTGACATTGCCAGTGTAGATAGAGACGCACTGCCTGAAATAGACGAGGGCATGTTTGTTCGGCTGCTCGGCGAGAAAACAAACCTCTCTAAAGCAGAGACCAAGCAGCTCGCCAACCGCCTGCACCGCGTGTGGAAAAACAACACCGGCAGCAGCGAAGAGATGGGTAAGCTGATGACCTTAGTGGCCTCTGCAACCGGCTCTCAGCTGGCCTCTAAAGGGTTGGGCGATCAGCTAGGCAAGCTCGTCCACGAAGTGCGCAAAAGCAACAGCTCAAACAACAACAGCCAAGCGAACAGTGACCAAAGCAGCACCGGCCCCGTTCAGCAGGTGATGTCCCAAGGGCTCAGCTCACTTATTGGCATGGTCATGGGTAAGGTGGACCTCCCTGAGTTAGACGCCAACAGAATTATCGGCGAAATTAAGTCGGCTCAAAGCGAGCTCATGAGTCAAGCGGGTGAGGTGGCCCCCAATGTTAAAGATGCGCTCCCCGGCAGCGAAAATGTGATCAAATCAGATATAGAGAACTACATCCACCATGCGTTCATCGGTGAACTCAAGTCTGAGTCTTTAGAAAGTACGTTTAGCAATGTGCTCTATGACGCCGACGCTGACGAAACACAGCTAAGGGAATATCTCTCTGCTATTGACCGCAGCATCTTTTCTAAGGCGTTAGACAGCAGAGGACTGCTCACACGCGCAGAGATTCAAGCGATTGCTACGCGCATGGAGATTGTGCGCCAGACTGTGCTCAGGGATGTGAAAGCAGCCCAGGCGATCGCCAGCGAAAAGCGAATTCGCCAGCAGCTAGAAACCTTCCTCAAATACTCTCCCGCAGCAGAGCTTTCTTCTGACATGGGCGATCGCGCTTTCAAAGCCATCATTGAAGAGGAGCCTTTGGACTTAGCGTCCTTGCGCAACAACCTCAAACAGCTCGACGCTGGCTACCTGCGTCAGTTCCTCACCACTCGTGACGACGTACAGGCACATGAAATCTCTGAGCACTATGCTCGCCTTCTCAAGAGAATGGTTGCCGATGCCGAGGGTGTGGAAAAGGCCGCGAAGGTTCGCCTAGAGCAGCAGCAGCAATCGGTTGAAGACTATCTGCGCAGCACCGGCAAACCCGAACTTAGCCCCGAAGGCATCAAGCGAGACCTCAAAGCGCTGCTGCAAGAGCCCGACCAGGGCATCAGCCAGGTTAGAGGCCGTCTCGCCTACTTCGATCGCGATACGCTTACAGCACTGCTGAGCCAGCGCCCCGAATTCTCAGAAGATGAAGTCAACGGGGTGATCGATAGCGTTGAAGAAAACTGGACCGCTGCCATGCAGGCACCGGGAAGGCTCACAGCTCAAGCCCAAGCCAGATACGATGAAGCCACCCGCTCCATTGAAGACTACTTGCGCAACACCGGTAAGCCCGAGCTAAGCCCAGACGGCATTAAGCGCGATTTACAAAAGCTGATGGACAATCCTAAAGTCGGTGCGCGCGCCCTTCGCTTCCGCCTTTCTAAGATGGACCGCAGCACGTTGGTAGCCCTGCTGGCTCAGCGTGGCGACCTCAGCGCCAGCGAAGTCAACAGCGTTATTGACAGCACGCTCTCCACTATCGAGAGCCTGATCAAAGCGCCTCGCCGTCTTGCCCGCCGTACGCACTCCAGCACAAAGTCTCAGGCACTCTCCTTCCAGTCTGCGCTGGGTGACTACCTCAGCAACACCAACAAAGACGAGCTAAACCCTGAGGGTATTCAGCGCGACCTTAAGCTGTTGTTGAACGATCCGAAGCTAGGGGCTAGCAAATTGAGCGATCGCATGGCTCAAATGGACGAGTCCACTATGGTCGCGCTACTGGCGCAGCGCCCTGACATGAGCGAGCAAGAAGCTGCCGATGTTGTGGGTCAAATTACCGATGTACGCCATCAGGTTCAAGATCAAATTCGCAGCATTGAGCAAAGTGTTCAATCGGTTATCGATAGAATTTTCGCGCGCATTCGCCAGTACCTAGAGTCTCTCGATCGCCCAGAGCTAAACTACTACGGCATCAAGCGCGATGTACAAACGCTCTTTGACGATCCGCAGGCAGGATTGGGAGCTATGCGTGAGCGTCTCGCTCAGTTCGATCGCAACACGTTGGTTGCCCTAGTCAGCTCCCACGACAGCATCTCCGAGCGCGATGCCTACCGAGTCATCGACCAAATTGAGTCTGCCCGTGACGGCGTGCTTGCCAAAGCAGAAAGGGTCGAGCAGCAAATCGAATCTCGCCTGCACAGCATTAAAGCCCAAACGCAGCAGCAGGTAGAAGACACCAAAAAAGCCGCTGAGGCCGCTGCTTGGTGGCTCTTCTTTACCGCCCTTCTCTCTGCGGTTGTCGCCGCCGTTGGCGGTAGCCTAGCCGTCGCTGGTTAATCGATCGCATTGGAGATCCCACTAGAGATCACACTAAGGCATCCTTCTAAAGGTCTCGATTAACAACAACGCCAGTCCCCTCTCAGCTCATCTTCACAGAGGCTGCAACGGGTCTGGCGTTTTGTTGTATGTGCTCACGAGGCACTCACTTAAGGGAAAAGAGAGGCTCCAAAACATCACCTATAAAAGTCGAGAAACCACTCGAGGTCTCTTGCGAAGGAGAACCAGTGGCTGGTGGGCACTGAAATTAGGTGGCACTGTAAATAAGGCCACGCACCGCCAGCACTCTAAAAAGTAGAGCGAAAAAAGTAGAACACCCTACGAAGCCGATTCTGCCAGGTCGAACCGTTTAGGATAGGCCAGCCCGTACTTGGCAAACTGTTTCTTTGCACGCACCGTCAAATCCGTCTTGTAGGCAAACTCATCACGCGCATCCAGCGGGTAAGACCGTAGCTTGAACAAGCTGCCCCAACTATGCTCACTCATCACCACCACAATCGGCATTTTAAGATGGGTGTACTTGCTGGTGTAGGCAATGCGATACAAAATGTTTTCTACCTGCTCCGGATTCACCTCGTGAGCCAGGTAAAACTCTGTCATCACCTGGGCCTCTAGCTCGCCCATATTCGCGTTAGAAACCGTGTTTGTCCAAATGTAGTTGTGAGGCACACTCACAATGTTGTCACTAGGGGTGCGTAACCGAATGCCGCGTAGGCCGTAGCTAATCACCTCACCATATTCATCGGCGATCGCAATGCGATCGCCCACCCGATACGGCGCTTCAAACAAGCCCACAATCCCTGCAATCACAGAGCTAGCATAGTCTTTAAAGGCAAAACCGAGCGCCACTGCCACAGTACCGGTCACCGCCAGCACATTCTCTCGCGAGAGATTCAAAAACAAATTCATCAGCGTAATGACCGTAACCGTCATCACAAGAGTGCGTACAAACGGCTGAAACTGTTTAATCCGCAGCCGGTTGTGACGAGCGACCTTCTCTGAAACCGTGATCACTAGCCAATCAACAGCTTTGATAATCAAGTAGGCCACCACCAAAAGGATAATCGCCTGAAAGATCTTAGGACCCGTGATTTTAGAGAGCAGCTGACGCGTCTGATCCGCCGTCTCGCTGGCGGCCTCCCCAGCATTCTTCGCAGCATTCTCAGCGGCCTTGCCGGTCGCATCTTTCACCGCATCACCAGCAGACTGCGCCAGCAGGCTAGCCGCCTGAGAACCGGCTGAATGAAAACCGGCCTTCTGAAATCCCCCATAAAGTCCAGCAATAGACGGCATCATCCTAGGGCACCTCAATAATAAAATTGTTTCGCGAAAGCTCTCGGCGCAGGGGTGGGTAATACACCGGGTTCGCTTTAATCACCCCGTCTTTTTGTTCAATCACACCTGCAAGGCGCAGCATCTGCACCTGATTATTCACAATTTGAGGAGCATCGCCTAAGCTTTCAGCCAGCGCCCGAATCGTGAGGTCCCCATGTAGCATCAGCGAATACAGTAAGTAAAAGTCGCTTTGGCTTAGCTCTGGCAACGCCGGTAGCTTGGGCGTTGTTGCCACAATCTGACAGTTTTCGGGCGGGTTGTTGACATCTATCTCTGTTTCACCCGGACTTAGCGTACCGCTCTCAATCTCATCTGAGGTGATTTTTCGATACCGCAACGACTTTATAAACAGCTGCAACGCCACCACGCTAACGCCATCGGAGATATCGGCCAATCGCTTAAAGTAGTCTCTTTTCGGGCTCGCATCGATGTCGTCATCCTCATCAACAACTTCAGATCGAAGCGCCCGGATAGATGATTGAACCGTTGCACTGACTTCTTGAGTCACTTCCGAAATCGCTTCCAGCGGCTTATCTGGCGAAATCCGTAGAGACAGCAAGTTGCTCGGATTTTGCAAGCGCTTATGCAAGGCTGTATCGCTCACTCGAATATCAAACGTGGTAAAAAGCGGCTTTAGCCAGTCCTGAAGCTGCTCCGCTGTCAGCCGGGGGAACGGCACTGTGTTGCCGCAGTAGGCATGTATTTTCAGGCTAGATTTGAGATATTCCCAGCCTACCTGGCCGCTGCCAATCACCCAAAACTGAGCGCGATCACTCAGCAGCGTATCCTGCAAATAATCGATCCCCTCCAAACCATCAGCACTGCGCAAAAAACACCAGCACAGGTTCGGAATCACAGCAATTCCTTTCGCCTTTGGGCCACCGTCAGGCCCAGCTTGATGACTGCCCTGATTATCAGATTGATGATCGGGGTTATCTTCTGCAATACGATCTTGTGAAGGCAGCGCCACTGACGGCGGCTCTTCATCACTCCAATCCAGCTTGTCTTTGATTCGCTGCTTAATTTCAACAGGCTTGGGCGGCCTTTCTATCCAATCGAGCAGATTAATCGGCAGCGGCTCATCCTTATTAGATCTCAGCTCATGCAGGCTCTCACTCAGTACCCGCGAGACAGACGCGACCGGATGCGCTAGAAAAACAATCGAGTTGTTCGCCAAATGAGGATTGTTTCGCCACTGCGAAATGGCCTCATCCAACGCTTCGATCGTTTTTTCTTTTTCACGAGGATGAACGGGCAACTCATTCGCCGCCGCAATCAGCTTATCAGCCACCTCATCCGGCAGCTGAGAGAGCGCTTCTTCCGAAGCGGGCGTTAGCTGCGGGTCTTTGGCAAACCAAGCCACTCGAAAACGACGCCTAGAAAGCAGCCACTGTCTAAATTCTGAAAGTTTGTTGGCCATACATCACGTGTAGCATAAGCGCGCACTAACACGCGAGTGGCGGGGATACTACAAAATCCCCGCCACTCGCACAATGACTTACTCAAATATCTGCCAAGCGTCTACCGGCTGTCTACCGATTGCCATTTTCCTGGCCACTTTTCTGGCTGTTTTTCTGGCCACTTTTCTGGCCGTTTTTCTGGCCATTCTGCTGGCTGAGCTGACTTTTTACCATCGTCAGCATAGAGCGAGACAAATTGAGCGCTCTGGGCGCATCGTCATTAGCCGGAACTGGCCACCCTTCTCGCTGACGGGCTCTGTCACCATCCGTTTCTTCAGTTTGATCATGAAAGAGAATTTGCTGTGTGGGGAAGGGCAGGTCAATACCCGCTTTCACAAGGCGATCACAAATATTCTCTAGCACCCAATCGAAAGATGTCATTGCATCCGCCCGACGAGGCGGCTCAATCCACCAGCGCGCGCGAATATTGATCGTAAAGTCGGCCAGTTCAACCACAATCGCCTCAGGTGCCGGATCACCTAAAATTTCATCACGGCTGTTGAGAACATCTAAAATAATCTCTTTCGCCTTTTGAATATCATCGCCATAGCCAATGCCAATGTCATACTGCAAGCGGCGGCGGTCGTAGGCCGTATTTACCGTGACTGCATTGGTAAAAAGTTCCGCGTTCGGAATCACCACCCGGCGACCATCGTAGGTTCGAATCGTGGTTGCCCGCGTTTGAATGTGCTCAACGGTTCCTTCGTAGTCACCATACACAATTTGATCTTCTAGCTGAAAAGGCTCGGTGAGCAAAATTAAAATACCCGCCAAAAAGTTCTGCAAAATATCTTTAAAAGCAAAACCAATGGCCACACCACCAATGCCTAGCGTAGCGAGGATGTCCGCTGGGTTAAAGCTGGGAACAACAATCGTTGCAGCAATCAAAAAGCCTAGTATCACTAGGCCACCTTGCCCCAACCGCCCCAATACAAGGCCCACATTTCGGGAATCTCTATGGCGCGTTTGCTTGCGGATAAAGGCCCGAAGAATCTTACCAATAACCCAGAAAATGACAAAGACAACAACACCAATCACAAGATTGGGAATTAGCGCGATCGCCCCCCGAATCATCTCATTGATGGTTTCCGTTGCCGCCGATAGCGAAATAGACTCTCCCACGTTCTTGCCCTACTTAAAAATAATCCTGTACAGGTGCCCGTAAGCACACTACAAGCTGCCAGACCTGGCTCATCCCTATCTAAGGGCAGGAACTTATTCCTTAAGGGCAGAGACCACCTCACCCTTAAGAAGGATTTTTTAGGACGAGGTGGTCTCTGTCGCGTGGGACGCTACCGTTTTCAACATCAGCGCGTCACCTACTACCAAACAAAAGGCCTACCAAGCAAAAGGCTACACAGCAAAAGGTCCAGCCAGAAGCAAATCCTAGCTAGACCTTTCGTCTTCTAATTTGGATGCAGATATCCAAACATCAAAACCTACGGCGTTACTTCTTCAAGCGCTTCTTCAATGTTCTCTTCAATGGAAGTCGCGTTAGCGTCACTAGGGCTCTTCATTTTGCCTTTGTTCGCACGGCCCTGTACACCATTCAAGCCCTCGCTGGCATTCTTTTGAACGCTACGAGCGCCATTGTTGCTCTCAATTCCACCAGAAACAGCCGCTTCAGACTTTTGCTGAACGCGATCTAGCTGCTTGAGCCCATCCGAAGGCTTAGAGCTAGAGTTGCCAAAAGCGAGTGCAGGAGAGGCACTTGAAAAGATCAGTAGCGCGCAGGCTGCCGCGATCGCAAAAGGACGCACAGCTTTAATAACCCCTAAAAAGTAGTCAGTAATGCGTTTCATGGAAATTTTCTCCAAACGTGTTTAATCAATCGTAAAAGTGAAAACCAAACTTAAGACATCGACGACACCAAGACAGAACCTGCACACATAAAGGCAGTGCAGACGGGCTATCTTGTCAAAAGAGCTTATCTTTTCAAAAGAGCCTAGTCAAAGAAGTCTTTAACAGAATCAACAAAACCCTCGGCTTTGTTCTCCAACTCATCGCTAGCGTCGTCATCATCAAACAAACAGTGCTCGCGAGTGCTCGCTTAACAAGCCGCTTAAGTTGGTTTAGCATGATCAATTGGATCGGCCTCTTAACCTTTGTTTTCAAATCACCTCCTCATAAAATCGCTTAGCCCCATATTTCATATCTACCCTCTGATATAGTCCTACAAGATCTTTGGAGAGAGTTCTAATTACCCCCTTCAAGGCACTATGTTCAAATACTCTTTTAACCCTCTCTATGAGAGGCTCTAGACAAGCCTGACAATGACACAGAAAATTCTCTTCTCAGAGAAATCTTCTGCAAACACACACGGGAGAATTTTCTCTGTAGGCAAATACGCACGGTTACAGAAAATAGTTGCTGTTGCCACAGGACTGGCCCCTACCATCTACACAGCTGCCATCCAAAAGGCATAGAGTCTGCCTGAAAATCTATATCCTACGTGGCTATGCTCAAGTCCCTGGTTGCGCGTATTTTAGTAGAAGCGTGTACAAGCTAGGCATCCATGGGTGGAACAAACGGGTTGGAACAAATGGGTTGCGACCAGCATGCCAGTGCCAATGCGTCCATACCATCATGTTGAGCATTCAAAATCCTTAACGGAATACCTCACACAGCCGTACACGTTATTCAAACAGTAAACTATCAAAAAGAACCGATTACCTCACAACCTAGTCTTCAGCGACTTAGGGGATCTAGTCCCTAACTCACAGAAAAAGATCTAGCTTAAAAAGGAGTATACAGAGAAAAATGGGAACAGCTGAAACGCAGCCGACTGTAGGTCAGTTAGAGCGCGAAATTTCGCAGAAAATGCAGAGCTTATACAAATTACATCTAGGGCATCAGCCCAGCCGGGTCACCTGCCAGCTGTTCGGAGCTAAGCTGGCCATCGTACTCGAAAATTCGGTTACTCAGCCAGAGCAGCTGCTTGCAGAAGAAGGACAACTAGAGCTAGCGAAAAAAGTACGTGTAGATCTCAATGCAGCGATGCAGCCACAGATCAAAGACTTAGTAAGCAGCATTCTAAACGTAGACGTGCTCGATATCTTAAGTGATGCCACCTTAGAAACAGAGCGTACCGGCATCATCATCGTGCTCTCTAAAACGCCTACAGTACGAAACCCAGAAGCTCTCCCGAAAAGGAAAACGTAGCTGCCAGCGCCAGCTCACGCAAATCACGACAAAACATCGAGGCGTGCATGCCTGTCTAAACAACCCCATCCCACACCACACCAGAGAGAACATACGCAAAAAACACGGTTTAAAAAGCGCAGTTTATTTATATTTATTTTTCTTTTCAGGCTAAAAATTGACTCCATGGTTAGAGGCTAATCTACCGGCAGGCTTGTTGAATAGTGACTATAAGACAAGTCAGCAGCAAGCACACATTGCTCACACCTATTACCTTTAATCATGACTTCACGTACACTGCCAACCCATACCCCTACGAGGAATAACGACACCCAGCGTTCAGGACACAGGAAAAAGCTTTTGCGCAGCCTTAAATCTATGGAAGGCAAGTTGGAGCAGCATATATTGAGCCTGTACATCCATGAGCTAAACCATGAGCCCAAACAAGTGACTTGTCGATTTCTCAACAGCCTGGATCTATACATTTCCATCGAGAATCCTCACTCGCCTTCAGAAGTGTTCATACGCAACTATGGCAGCACTCACGTTGCAGAGCACCTAGGAAATAGCCTCAACGATATTATTAAGGCAAAATTCAGACAGCTTTTTATCCACAGCTTTGACTTACCCGTCAGCCATGTTGGCATTCTTCAGCCTGACAGACCAGACCTCGTATACTTCTTAATTAGCTTCTACTTTTGATCACAGGGGGCACTCTCACATAAATCATTAATGGCGAATGAGTTACTAGCCAGCGATCGCATCAGACGGAAGGTCACAATAGGGAAACATCGACCTATCAGAAGAATAGTCAGTTGCATCAAAACCGTCGGACCACACACGCTGTTCTTTATCCTTGGAAGCCTCCAAAGCTCGGGCCATCACCCAATACAGATCTTCTATCATGTACGGCTTGATAACATACTCAGCAAAACCTGCCAGCATTATTTCCTCAACTTTGTGCCCGTGAACCAGAGCGGTCACCGCAATAACAGGCACTCGAATTCCGTTTTGCCGTAAATGGCGCAACACATCAATACCGTTTAACCCATCAAGCACAATATCCAACAGGATAATGTCGGGCGCTTGTGTCAAGGCTGCAAAAACGGCGTCATGTCCAGAGGAAATCGGAATAGCCTGATAACCAAACGACTCTACAGCGTATTGCGCCACCATCAGGTTATCTTCGTCATCATCCACAATCAAAACTCGACAGCAGCAAGGCGCTTCCCTGCCTGCATCAGCCAGCAATTGAGCAGCCTGTAGCTGAGCCGCAAAGCTCACCGACGGCAAATGAGAATTGGCCGTCATAGAAGAGGTCAATGAGTGAGTAGAAGCCATATCGCCCCAGACTTGAACAGGGATGCCCTCTCAAAATCGATGTGAAGCGTACTGAGCACTTAAAAGAACAACGGAAAACTTTTAAGCCGCTCAAAGGCTAAACAGGGAGAAGAGATCGCGTAGAAGGCTCCTTTTCAAGCAACTCGTCATAGAGCTTGAATAAGTTGGCTACTGGTAAACGATTGAGTAGATAGGTAATTCGAAGGCCACACTAAGATGGGATACGAGTACGTTAGTCAATCCAATGAGAAAAGCAATTACAGATTTCTCAAAAAATATAATACATACTTGGTCCTATGCACCATATTTCTTACACGAGAGCCTCCAGTTTACTCTTCTTAAAACAATAAAAACGCAGACAGTTACATAAAGTGACAGCACTTATCAGAGCAGTACAAATAAGGCCCTTATCTAAAGCTCTGTCGGGTCCTGAAACAAATTCTTTGCTTAAATTTTAATACATGTGTGGACAGAGGTATTGAAGCTCTACTCACCATCACGACAGTCGTCGCCTACACAACATCTATATCTAAAGATATGGATAGTCCAGCCACTTTTCTCCCGAACGATTGACTAAAACTCTTTGGCTGCTTCGTTACTATTTATGTATTGAAGGGACAGGTAACCATTTACACCCCTGCACTTTTGCCGCTGGCAATAGCCATTAATAACAATTTAAGCCTCATAGCTTTAAGACAGCAGCTTCTGATAATGCCGATGGCGCCCGTGGCTCATGGCTAAGGCTGGTAACGCCTTCACAGAATAAAGGCTCATGGCTAACGAGTGATTAGTAACTTTTTGGAGATTTTTTATGACAATCGAGCTGAAAGAAGATGTCGCTTACATCTTACTTAAGAAAATGAGTGATCGCCCAGAGTCAGAGCAGCCACTACCCATTCAGCTGACCAAAACAGACTTTGTAGGCCGCAATACAGACCGTACAGAGATCTTAGCTCACCTCGATTATCTTAACCAAAAGGGCTACATCAACGCCAATTTTGAAGGCGATGCCTATGCAGACGAAGGCCCTAACCCGCTTCCAGATAGCGTAGAACTCAAAGCGGCAGCCCTCACTCAAAGCGGCAGAGAGCTTTTAGAGCGCATGAATGCAAGCCCACCGAAGGAGCTTCGCACAGGGCCTAGCACCGAAATTGCCACCAAAGATACTGGCTTTCTTAAGAAAGTAATGCTGAAGGGGAACATCCCAGATGCCTACGACGCTCGAGATATTACCGAAATCGTCTTTCGTACGATGCGCGACCTAATGACAACGGAGTCTGTGAAGGGCGTCGCAAAGGAGCTGCACACAGACGCGGCAACCACAGACAAGAAAGCACTTCAAGAAGAGGTCGCGGACCTATGGAAGGACTCCAATCCGCTGGTACGCTTCTTGAGTAAAATTCGACCATCGTTGCACTTCGACGACGAAACGTTCCTCTTCAGAGTTGCCAAGGAAGCCGGTATTCCTAAGACGACCGGCCCTGAGACTGTCGTGAAGGCTGTTTTTAGTGCCACTAAGGACGAGCTATCATCTGAGCGCGTCGCTGAAATCACTCAGGCAATGCCCGGAAAAATTCGCACCTTATGGGAGAACGCGTAAACAACCATGACTTTAAACAACACGGAAAGTAACGCAGGAAATAACACAGATCCACGAGAGCCTAACGAGTCCCAAACCCAACATATCAACCCAGGCGATAAGGCTATGCCTTCTGGTGCTTCTGTAGAAGAGAAGGGAGAAAAGACAGCTGTCGCCTACGAAGATGCGCTGGGCAACCCCGTCGAAGTCCCAACCTACTTCACCGTAGAGGGTGAGGAAGGCAAAGAAGGGGCCCTTCACCATGTCAAAGACGCTGAAGAGATCTCTGATGTCATTCGCCAAGCTCGTGTCAATGAAGACGGTGAGCGAACCTGGCGCTAAGCGAATTAAATAAAGCAAAGCCTGCGGCTGTAGCAATTGGCAACCCACCTCAAAAGATGTGAGTTGCCAATTGCTGTAATGATTAGCAGTTTCGGTTACAGTTACCGGCTACAATCTAGCTGCCATTCAAGAGAGACTGGCCCTCACCCGCGCCTTACTCACCAAACCCCTACTGTTATCTATACGGTACTGCACCTTGTGTGTACTACTGTGTAAAGCCCTAGTATCAACCCTATTTATAGGTAGAGTTAAAAGAAACTGCACATGAATTCCTTAATACAAGAAGTCCAAACCACACTTGTTGAGCTTGCCGGGGAAAGTGTAAAAGTCATCCCTGGGCTTCTTCTGGCAGTTGTCGTCTTGTTCATTACTCGCACGGCAGCAAATCTTGTACGTAGAGCTATTCGTAAGCTAGCTTTTAGTACACTCAAGAGCCTTTCACTACAGTCTCTTCTGATTCAGACAAGCTATGCGGCAACATGGACAGCAGGCATATTATTCGCCTGCACGCTAGCCTTTCAAGATGTTGGATTCAACGACCTTATCGCCCTACTCGGATTTGGTTCTGTTGCCATTGGTTTTGCCTTCCAGGATATTTTCAAAAATTTCCTAGCAGGCATCCTTCTTCTCTTACAAGAACCCTTCTCCCTAGGAGATCAAATCATCGTCAGCGGCTTTGAAGGGACAGTGGAAGACATAGCCCTACGATCTACTCAACTTCGAACCTATCAGGGCGAACTCATTGTTATGCCCAACTCAGTGGTTTTTACCAGCCCTGTCCAAGTGATGACTGGACAACCTAGCCGTAGAACGGACTTAGCTATTGGGGTCGATTACAACACCCCCCTTCCTCATGCGGTTGAGACCCTATTAAGTGCAGCCGAATCCGTGGAAGACGTCGGCACACAGCCCGCTGTAGAAGTAGATATTGTTGGGTTTGGAGACAGCTCTATCGACCTGATTGTGCGCTACTGGACAAAGTCTCAGCAGGCTGATGTACGTCGGGTCAAAACTCAAATGATGATCGCACTTAAGCAAGCGTGTGATCGCGCTGATATCGGTATTCCCTATCCTATTAGAACGGTCTACCACTTCGATCAGGAAAAATATAACGACCATACCAGGCTACCTGCCACCTCAACGACGGCAAACTCAAAAGAAGAGAATAGTCAGGATGAAGCCGCTGCAAAAAGCAACTATATGCTGTAGCCACAAGCCTTAGGAGACCTCTAATAATTCTCCTCGCCTCAAGGGCAGCGCCGTAAAAACAGCTGGGTATAAATCTCATGTTTCAAAATATTTATCTCATCTTTAACCCCGTATCAGGACAGGGAAACGCCGCGCTAGAGCTATCACTGATTCGAGAGATATTTGAGCCACATACCAAGCTCACTGTCATAGAAACCACCCCTGATTGCTCAGCAGAAACACTGGCCAAACAAGCGATCGCACAGGGCGCTGATTGTATCATTGCCTCTGGCGGCGATGGCACAGTCTCTACGGTGGCCGGCGCACTGGTGAATCAAGACATTTCCTTAGGCATCATCCCCAGAGGCACGGCCAATGCGATCGCAGTCTCTTTCGATATTTCTAACAATATTACCGACGCCTGCGAAACGATTCTCACCGGCATTCCCCGAAAAATTGACACCGCCACCTGCAACGGCAAAACCCTGTTGCTGCTCGCAGGTATCGGGCTCGAAGCCGATGTCATTGAGCAAGCCAACCGTCAGCTCAAAAACAAAATCGGCACGGCAGCTTACATTCTCTCTGCCTTTCAGCAGGTCCAAGAACTCACCCAGTTTGAGGCCACCCTAGAAACGCCAGACAAAATCATCACGGTCGAAGCCTCTGGCATTACCATCGCCAATACCGCACCCGCTACGTCCGTATTGGCTCAGGGGACCTCTGAAGTGGTTCCCTACGATGGATTATTAGATGTCACCATTTTTTCACCAGAGGGAACCGGTGGCGCGATCGCAGCCTCTTACAATCTTTTCCAATCTGCCCTCAATAAACGATCGAGCAAGCGAGAAGACATTGGCTACTTCAAGTGCAGTAGCATCACTATCAACACCACGCCTGAACAAAACGTCGTTTTAGATGGTGAGCTATGCGGCAGCACACCAGTCACCATTAACTGTATTCCTCAAGGGCTAACCCTGATCACGCCCAAAAATGGAAATTTCGACCCACCCGAAAAGCTTGACGGCCTTCCTGGGCTCAAAATAGTCTACAAAAACTAGCAGCCCCCAAAAGACAAACAGAAGACAAGCAGAAGACGAGGTTCGTAAAATAAACCTCGTAAACCGAAGCCCGTACAACAGAATCGACTTACTGGAAACAACAATACTATTTCCCAAACAAAAGGGTGTTGAGATAGGAAGCTATCTCAACACCCTTTTACTTCATCAGGTCTTACCTAGTCAAAACAGGAAGCCCTAAAAGACTTACTTAACCTTGACGGCAGAAGGGTAAACACCGTCTGCTACAAACACAGGTTTTTGCTCGTATTCAGCTTCAATGGACTCTTCTACAGAAAGGTCCCACTGCAAGTCGTAGTCTTTTTCAAACTCAGCTCTTACGTAAGGGCGTAGCGTTCCGGTTACCGCAACAATACTGCCATCTTCTACCGCAGGAGCCTCTGCTGAGGGAATTACAAGCAGGTCATCACCACCAAAGATCTCATCTTCATCCAGCGTAAACAAGCCAGACTCTAAAACATCTTCCACTTCACCAGCTAAAGCAATTCTTTGATTGTAAAAAGAGTCAGGGTTGGCAGCCACATCACCCACATCAGGAGAAAGCGCCAGAGACTCAGCAATAATTACAGGCTTTGCCTCATATTCTTCAAATAGCTCGGGGCTTAAGGTTAGGCCATACTCTTCGGCTACAGTAGACATCGAGAATGTCTGAACTTCTCCTGTCACCTGTACTTGGCTATCGCCCACATCAGGAACCACAAACGGCTCAGTAGACGCATTAATCACCAAGACGCCCTCACCGTCAAAATAGTCTTCATCCACAATCAAAAAGGAAGAATCATCAACAACTGCCTCTACTTCGGAGCGAATAGTCACTTCCTGACCAACATACTCTAAAGTCTCATCCACAATCTCTTCAGCCGTAACGTTGCTTTCTTCAGCAGCTGTTGTTGTTGCTTGAGGTGTCGTACAAGCAGGCAGCAACGTCAAAGCAGCTACGGCAAGCAGCTTACTCGCAGCGGATTTAGCTGTATTAAAATCGTTATTCATGGTGTTTTTCGCTCCTAAAAAGGCATTAATCGTTGGTATTTTTCAGCACCAAAAGCTCGCCTCAGCACCTTACTTTTCAGGTTTGAAGCACAGCTCTTAAGCTGTTCCAATTAATACTTAGGATAAAAAATTACGCCCCACAATCCATCTCCCACCAGAAACAACACTCTCTCATCGATAGGTAGAGATTCCGACTCACTTATTCGTAACGCACGTTGCCGTAGTCAATCCAGCCATCCTCATGGGCGCTACGCGGATCTTTATGCGTCCAATGAATCAGCCCGCCACGGTCGTTCCATTCATACTCGCCTTTTACGCTAACGCGATCGCCCTTTCGCAATCCACTCAAGCGCAGCGCCACATCAATGTTGTGCACGACCAATATCGTCTGCTCACGCGAAATCCGAATAATAAACCGCTGATGCCGCGAGCCTTCTGTATCGTCCGGCAGCACTGCCTCCACCGTACCAGACACACTATCGATGATCACATCCGACTGCCGGTTCTTAAACGCCTCAGCTAACGTTTTACTCCCCATAACTTCAGCCTTACTATTTCGATAGAGATAAGACGGCGCTGCTATCACAGGCGCAGTCAGTATTGGCAAAAGCCCAGCTAGGATGCCGCCTACTGTACTTCCAAAAAGTTCCCGTCTACGCATGCTTAACTCTACCTGAGCGATTTGATCTTTAAACCAGAGCGCAGCTTCTATAATTAGTCATAGACTCCAGCTTAGAAGTTGCTTCTTCCAGCAAAGAAGCACTCAGACCCGGCAATATAGAAGACGCCTCTACTTCATCATATTGCGCCTTGTCACTCAAACGAAAAAAGAATACCTGCTCGCCTCGGTTATTGATGACCGAATGCATCGCTCTGGATCTGGTGAAATAACGATTGGGTAAGCTTTAAAAAAATGAATCAGTTCAAATATCGAGTCAATATCATTTGGTCTGACGAGGACGATTGCTACCTCGTCGAGCTCCCAGAGTTTGCGACCGAGATTCAACGCTACTTTACTCACGGTGACACTTACCAAGAAGCGCTTAAAAACGCTCAAGAGGTCATAGAATTACTCATTGAAAGCTACAGAGAGGAAGGCAGAACGTTACCTCAACCTCAAACCTTACAAGCAGCCTAATAAATCGAAGCCTCTCAACCAATACGGTATGTAACAGCATTTTTGTCCATAGCGAAAGTGAGAGGCAGATTAGGGTCTGCCTCTCACTTTTCTTCAGTGATTAAGCTTAAGGAAAACTCTACTCCACGCCTTCAATCCGGTTCTCAACTTCTTCGTAAAGCTCCTGAAGCTTCTCGATATTCTCGTCACTGGTCTCCCAGTAACCGCGACCGTTCACTTCTAGCAATGTGGTCACCATCCGACGGAACGAGTTGGGGTTCAAGTCCATCAGCCGCTTACACATCTCAGGATCGTTGATGAAGGTGTCGTTGGTGTCTTCGTACACCCAGTTATCTACCGCATCAGCCGTTGCTGACCAGCCCATGGTGTTCACCAGGCGGTTGGAGATTTCGCGAACGCCTTCGTAGCCGTTAGAGAGCATGCCCTCGTACCACTTGGGGTTGAGCATTTTGGTGCGGGCATCTAAGCGGACGGTTTCAGAGAGCGATCGCACCTGAGCATTGGCCGTCGTCGTATCGGCAATAAACGAAGCTGGCTTCTTACCATCATCCCGCAAGCTCGCCACAACCTTGGTAGGGTCAGAGTCAAAGTAGTGAGACACATCAGTCAGAGAGATTTCAGACGAATCCAAGTTCTGGAACGTCACATCTGCCGTCTTCAATGACGCTTCCAACAACCCACGCGACTCATCCATCACGCCAGGATTATCACAGTTAAAGGAGAACGACTTCCGCGCCAAGTACATGTCGCGCAGCTCCTGCTCTTCTTCCCAACTGCTATTCTCCACAGCCAGGTTCACGTTCGCCGCGTAAGACCCCGACGCATTTGAGAAAATCCGCGTCGCCGCACCACGCAAGGTCAAGCCAAATTCCTCAGCCTGAGCCATCGCATGCTTACGCACAAAGTTCATCTCCAAAGGCTCTTCAGCCTCAGCGGCCATCTTCACTGCCCGGTCTAGCAGCGCCATTTGATTCACAAACAGGTCACGGAACACGCCAGAACAGTTAATCACCACGTCAATCCGAGGGCGACCCAGCTCTTCAAGCGAAATCAACTCCAGCTTGTTCATCCGGCCCAGTGAATCTGGCACTGGCTTCACACCCACAAACCACATCATCTGAGCAAGTGACTCACCGTAGGTCTTGATGTTGTCCGTACCCCACAGCACTGTGGCAATGGTTTCAGGATAGTCACCGTTATTTTCAGCCCGCTGACGCGCAATCAAGCGATCAACAACAATCTTGGCAGAATCAACCGCCGCAGAGGTTGGAATCGACTGGGGATCCAGTGCGTGAATGTTCTTGCCAGTGGGCAGTACTTCAGGGTTCCGAATGGGGTCACCACCTGGACCAGGCAGTACATATTCACCATCTAGTGCGCTGAGCAATCCAGCCAGCTCGTTATCTGCCACAACCTGCTTCAAACAGAACTGCAAATACTCAAACAGGCTTGTGAGTGACTCATCTTCAACGTTCTTATAGCCCAGCTTGTGCAGTGCTTTAGTCCACACCGCCTTGCCACCGCCGAAGTTAAAAGCAGAAAGCAGCGACTTCGCCGAGACCCGGCCATCTTCGTTAATTTGCTCTTCCACCATGGCTCGCACGGCAGCGCGCACAGCTTCGGTAATATCGAACAGATTTTGAACATCTTCTAGGTTACCGATGTCGCTGTTGCGATAAATCTCGTCAATATCGCGGCCCATGCTCTCAGCGATGATGCGCTGAATGCTCTTTTGGCCTTCTTCCACACGGTCTAGGCTTGCAATGTTCACTAAGGTTGCGATCGCCTCTTCAGCCGTCGGCGGCTCACCCACCACATGCAGCCCGCAAGGCAGCAAGCGAGACTCAATCTCCATCAGCTTGATGTAGAGCTTACCGACTAAGGTATCGCGCTCTTCTTTGGTCATTTCACTGCACTCTTCGGGCAGCTCAATATCCTTATCCAGGTTCACCTGACGCGCTTTTTCAATCGCCGCATTCACAATCGGAATACCCCGGCCACCTTCTTTCAAGGTCTGGTAGGAAGCAATTAGCTCACTGAGTTCCTTAAGTCCCTTGTACAGACCCGCATTCTCAGCAGGAGGCGTTAGATAGCTAATAATTTCCGCATAGCCACGACGCTTGGCGATCGTCGCCTCAGAAGGGTTATTCGCCGCGTAGTAATACAGGTTTGGCGTATTGCCAATTAGGTTGTCGGGGTAGCACTTCGCGCTCATCCCCATTTGCTTACCGGGCATAAACTCCAGCGAGCCATGGGTACCAAAGTGCAGCACCGCATCCGCCTTCCAGATTTTCTCTAGATAGGTGTAGTAAGCCGCAAAGCCATGGTGAGGACTTGCCGAACGAGAGAACAGCAACCGCATCGGGTCGCCCTCGTAGCCAAAGGTTGGCTGCACACCAATAAACACATTGCCGAAGGTCTTGCCGTACACCAGCAGGTTCTGACCATCCGTGTTCAGCTCACCCGGTGGTGGTCCCCAGTTCTCTTCTAAGCGCTCAGAATACGGCGTCAGCTCCTGATACTCAGCCACTGACATCTTATGGGCAATGTTCAAGTTCGGGCTGTTGTACTGCGCCTGCGCGTCATGGATCACCATTTGCATCAGCTCTTGGGGCGTCTCAGGCATGTCCTCAACGGTATAGCCCTGAGCCTTCATCTCTTCCATTACCCGGTAAATAGAACCGAACACGTTGAGATAAGCTGCTGTCCCCACATTCCCCTTATCCGGCGGGAAGCTAAACACGGTAATCGCGAGCTTCTTGTCCACGCGGGGTAGCTTCCGCAAGCGCGCCCACTTCAGTGATCGCGTAGAAATCGCCTCTACCCGATCTTGCAACGTAATCGCCCGGCCCGTCGCACCATCACGGCCCGACATAATAATCGGCTCAATCGCACCATCCAGCTCAGGAATCGCCATTTGCAGCGCCACCTGAATCGGGTGCAAACCTAGGTCACTTTGCTCCCACTCTTCTGTGGTTTGAAACACCAGCGGCAGCGACACCATATAAGGACGGTTCAATCGCTTTAGCGCCTCAATCGCCTTAGGATGATCCTGCCGGGCCGGGCCACCCACAAGCGCGAAGCCCGTCAAAGACACCACAGAATCCACAATCGCTTCGTCAGGATTCAGCGGATCAAAGAAATAAGCATCAACAGGCTTAGAAAAGTCCAAGCCCCCAGCAAAGACTGGAATAACGCGAGCCCCTTTGTATTCAAGCTCCTGAACAATAGACACGTAGTGCGCATCATCGCCGGTCACCAGGTGAGTGCGCTGAAGCACAATACCTACGCAAGGGGCTTTAGGGTTCCGCGCAATCTCAGGAATATCGCTGCGTGAGTCGTACCAATTCAGGTACTCCTTCACATCTTCAAACATGTTGGGTGCCAGCGGATGCCAAATTCCAATATCCGGGAAAGTCACCGGCTGCTCATAGCTCAAGGAAGAGGCTTCAGCCGTTCCTTCCATATCCTCAGGCAGCACGTACTTATCAGAGAGCATCAGCAAGAAGTTCTCTAGGTTCTCCGCAGAACCGCCCAGCCAGTACTGAAAGCTCAGCATAAAATTGCGAGCATCTTGAGCCTTCTCTACCGGCAAATACTTCAGCACTTTAGGCAGTGTCCGCAAAAGCTTCAGCATGGCGTCTTCAAAGCCGCTGCCCTGCTTCTTGCGGCGCTTCTTCATAAAGTCGCCAATCACGCTTTTAGACTGACCCAACGAGGCCATGTTAAAGCTACCCAGCTTGTTCAGGCGCATCACCTGAGGCATGGAAGGGAACACAACCGCTGCATCGAGGCGATCGCGATGGGGCTTCACAGCGGCCTCAACCTTCTCAGCGAGTTCTTCCACAAAAATCAGCGAACCAATGAAAATATTGGCTTCAGCAATATCTTTCTTAAACGCCTCGTAGTTCTCTTCACTACGCAACTCCTCAATCAAATAGCCACTAATCTCGATAGCCATTTGAGCGTTATTGTCATTGATCGAACGAACGGCAGCCGACAGGGAGCTTTGATACTGAGGCTCCAGAACGACGTAGACCACTTTCACCAGATGCCGCTTTCCTAGCTCTTGAGGAACGACGTGCCTGACAGTGGGCCGAACTTGGGTGAACATGCGCGTTGAACTCCTACGGTGAGATGTCTATTATTTCTTTCAGTCCGGCACCGTTTTCTTTCATCAAAGATTGATCTCTTCAACATAAGAAAACCAGTCCAGCCAAACCCTTGCCCGCCAATATCGAATCGACTTCTCTGCTAAAAGAACATTTGCAAAAGTGGCAATTTCTTAACAAAAAGAAACGACTTTGCGAGTCCCTACAAAAGCATAGACAAGAGCATTGAATTGAGGTAAAGACACTTTTTTGACATACCACAACCGGTTTTCAAACCTACTTAATGTTTTACCAGAAAACCTCGATACAACAAGGCTTAAAGCCTCTTCGTGTCACAAATTGACATATTTTCTTTGACAATTGACTCGCGTCTATCCAAACATTTTCCATTCATTGCTCACCCCTATGGTTTGCATAAGTTAAAGCTATTTATATTGACAAAATTCTCTTTTTAACCAGAGGGCATTCAACGCGTTAAGAAAGTTTTCTATTCGAGTCGAAAGGTAAACAACAGCCTGGAAAGTATCGTGCAAAAATATAGAGCGCACGAAACAACAGCGCGCACCCAATCTAACTGGCAAATCTAACTAGCAAAAGGCACATCATGCGAATCTTGGTCATCGGCGGAACACGATTTATCGGGGTGTATCTCACGAAGCAGCTAGTTAGCTTAGGGCATGATGTTGTGCTGCTGAACCGGGGCAATCATCCTGCACCGGTTGAAGGGGTAGAGACGATTAAGTGCGATCGCACTCAACCAGACGCCCTCAAAGCAGCCTTATCCGGCCAATCCTTCGACGCCATCTTCGACAACAATGGCCGCGAACTCGCCCACACCCAACCCCTCGCCGATCTCTTCAAGGGCAAGCTAGAGCACTACATCTACATCAGCTCCGCAGGCGTCTACGCCAAAAGCGACCAAATGCCCCACGCCGAAGGTGACCCAGTCGATCCGGCCAGCCGTCACAAAGGAAAGTTCCACACTGAAGACTATCTAACCCAGCAAGGCATTCCCTTTACTTCCATACGCCCTGTCTATATATATGGGCCTCAAAACTACAATCCATTAGAGCAATGGTTCTTTGACCGGATTGTGCGCGACCAACCCATTCCTATCCCTGGAAGCGGCATGGCCCTCACCCATCTAGGTCACTGCGAGGACCTCGCAACCGCAATGGTTTCAGTCCTCGGCAACTCAAAATCCATCGGACAAATCTACAACATCTCTGGAGACAAAGCTGTCACCTTTGATGGCTTAGCAAAAGCCTGTGCCGTCGCCACCGGCAAAGACCCAAACACCCTCGACATCGTCCACTACGACCCCGCCCAATTCGACTTTGGCAAAAAGAAAGCCTTCCCCATGCGCGTTCAGCACTTCTTCGCCGACATCAGTAAAGCCAAAGCTGAACTGGCATGGCAACCAAAATTTAGCCTGGTCGAGGGTCTTAAAGACTCATACCAAAACGATTACTTAGCCAGTGGCCAAGACAAAGCAGAAGTCAACTTTTCTCTAGACCAGCAGATCCTATCTAGCCGCCATTGACCATGAAATACAACCATCTTGGTATCCCCACCAAATCTCATTTTGAAGGCGAAATTGACCTACCTCATCTCAAAATGACCGTCAGCGATCACCAAAACAATCCATTCGGAATCCAGTGGCAACGCTACTGGCAAGACGCCCCCTATCCAGAGCTAGTCAAAACAGTCCCCCACGTCGCCTTTGAGGTAGACGACCTCACAGCTGCCATACAAGGTCAAAAAATACTCATTGAGCCCAACAGTCCCAGCTCAGGATTAGTCGTTGCATTCATCGAAGTCAACGGCGCGCCTATCGAACTTATGCAATATAAATAGGCCCTAGACCGTTATGAGCAGCACTATAGTTAGCGCAGAGCTCGAATAGCGCAGAGCCCGAAGCCCCCGGTTCGGTAACCCCCCCTTCAGCAAACCCCCTCCCATTGAGCACTATAGGGATAACCTTTACGAGCAAAGAAACGCGAGCCACATCGCTTTAGGCCGTAAATGGTTCATATCCACCCATCGCCTAAGCGATGTGGCCCTTATCTAGATTAGTCACCTTCGGAGATACACATGGGAAAAGTTGTTGGAATTGACCTAGGTACAACCAACTCGGTTGTAGCTGTTATGGAGGGGGGCAAGCCCTCCGTCATCGCCAACGCAGAAGGGTTCCGTACGACACCTTCTGTCGTAGCCTACGCCAAAAATGGCGATCGCCTAGTCGGTCAAATCGCCAAGCGCCAAGCGGTGATGAACCCCGAAAATACGCTCTACTCTGTCAAGCGTTTCATTGGCCGCCGGCACGATGAAGTCAACAACGAGTCCAGCGAAGTCCCTTACAAAGTGGCCAACGTCGGTGGCAACGTTAAAATCGAAACCTCTGACGGCAAGCAGTACGCCCCCGAAGAAATTTCGGCCCAGGTCCTACGCAAGCTTGTAGACGACGCCAGCAAATACCTCGGCGAAAAGGTCACTCAAGCCGTCATTACCGTTCCGGCCTACTTCAACGACTCCCAGCGTCAGGCCACCAAAGACGCTGGTAAAGTCGCAGGTGTCGAAGTCCTTCGCATCATCAACGAGCCCACCGCCGCTGCACTCGCTTACGGCCTAGACAAAAAGAGCAACGAAACTATCCTCGTCTTTGACCTGGGTGGTGGTACCTTCGACGTCTCTATCCTAGAAGTTGGCGACGGCGTTTTTGAAGTGCTCTCCACCTCCGGTGATACCCATTTGGGCGGCGACGACTTCGACAAAAAGCTCGTGGACTACCTCGCAGAAGACTTTGCCAAAAAAGAAGGCATTGACCTGCGCAAAGACAAGCAGGCACTCCAGCGCCTAACCGAAGCCGCTGAAAAAGCAAAAATCGAACTCTCCAGCGTTAGCCAAGCGGAAGTAAACCTCCCCTTTATCACCGCCACTCAAGATGGTCCTAAGCACTTAGAAACCACCTTGACTCGCGCCCAGTTCGAAGAGCTATGCTCCGACCTCATTGACCGTTGCGGCGTCCCCGTTCAAAACGCGCTCAAAGATGCCAAGCTTAGCAAAACTGACATTGATGAAGTCGTCTTAGTTGGTGGTTCTACTCGCATTCCGGCAGTACAGAGCCTCGTTGAGAAAATCTTGGGCAAGGCTCCTAACCAAACCGTTAACCCTGACGAAGTCGTTGCTATCGGCGCCGCTATTCAGGGCGGTGTCCTTGCAGGCGAAGTCAAAGACATTCTTTTACTAGATGTCACGCCACTGTCCTTGGGTGTAGAAACCCTCGGCGGCGTTATGACCAAGCTCATCACCCGCAACACAACCATTCCCACTAAAAAGTCAGAGGTATTCTCTACCGCTGTCGATGGTCAAACCAACGTGGAAATCCACGTCCTACAGGGCGAGCGGGAAATGTCTAGCGACAACAAGAGCCTTGGAACGTTCCGCCTAGACGGCATTCCTCCCGCCCAGCGTGGCGTGCCTCAAATCGAAGTCACCTTCGATATTGACGCTAACGGCATCTTGAATGTCACCGCAAAAGACAAGGGATCCGGGAAAGAGCAGTCCATCAGCATCACTGGTGCTTCGACGCTCTCTGATACTGAAGTTGAGCAAATGGTACGCGATGCTGAAAGTAACGCCGACGCCGACAAAGCTCGTCGTGAAAACATCGACACCAAAAACCAAGCGGATTCCCTCGCTTACCAGGCTGAAAAGCAGGTCGAAGAATTAGGCGACAAGGTACCGGCTGAAGACAAAGAGAAAATCGAAGGCCAAATCAAAGACCTCAAAGAAGCACTTGCCGCTGAAGACTTCGACAAAATCAAGCCTGCAATGGAAGAGCTACAGCAGGGTCTCTATGCACTAAGCAGCAACCTCTACCAGCAAGGTAGTCCTGAAGACGCCGCTGCAGGTGGTGCTGAGGATGCAACGGCTGAGGGTGGAGACACTTCAGGTGGTGAAGATGACGTCATTGATGCTGAATTCTCTGAAACTGACGGTCAGTAAGACCCTGCTCTGTTCTAAAGAGCCTCATAGTCCATAACAAAAAACAGGTGCTCACGAGTTGTTCGTGAGCACCTGTTTTTGTTGTGGGGCAAATTTTCTGAGGCCTTAGGATATTTGTCTTGATGAGCATTCTCTGCCTTCGTTCCTTGGCGAAGCGACACAGTATCCTACCCGTGCTAGTTAGTCGAGTTGCCCGTTTTGGCATAACGGGTTTAGGTCAATAGCACTGTCCTAAGCAACTCGACAAATGCCATAGCTTTCTATGTGAGCTTATCAACAGCTCATATAGAAAATTCTCAGTATCTTCCTAATTAAGATCCTCAGTATCCCCCTAATATTTTTAACTCAGTGGACAACAGCGATTCCCAGTTTTCTTATTCTCCCCCAAATATAGACTTCACCAATACGGGCAATCTTCGTTGAAGAGAAACTGTATTCGTATGATATTGGTCAACTAGAAAGGCCCTATCAAACGCGGATTTCTAAGCTATCCGGAAGTTTTAAGCAAAGCCTCCATGAAAGATTCTCCAGGCAATCACCCATTTTGTTCATGGTAGGTTCACAAAAAATATAGGGATTCTACGTAGGGAAAGTTGATAAATATACAAGGGCGTGCCGGTGTTTTAACACCCTGCTAACAAGGCGCGGACTTTAAGTTCTTATAAAGAGTTAAACAATCTGTGATCTCACCGTAGCCATAAGCTATTCGAGATTACTAAATTGTTTATCGGGTGACATCAAACTTTCTTGATATGTTTATTGCTATGCCGAAATACGAGATATGCTCTACTATGCGCACCTTGCATCCGCTGCTTTTACGGCTGCCTCTCTAATTCTTCTTCTACCGTTCTCTCACGCCCAAGCAGCCAATCTTTTTACTGGCAACGGTAGTGGAACATTCGGCACACCATTGATCGATCCAGACATTGATCCTGATGCTGCTTTCAGCACAGAGAATCCTCGCGAAGGCAGTGAAACGTTTGTGCTAGGTGAGCCTGGACCAGGCTCTATGCCTAACAAGCTTGCCTTTCAGGGCTTGCCATTCGAATCTTCCGCCAACCAAGCATTCAAAATCGGTAGCCTGAGCTATTTCAATGGACAAACCTTTCAAGGCACTAACGTTTCTAGTGTTCCTTTTAATATCAGCCTAAATTTCACACAGCCAACTGAGTCAGAGCAGCCATTTAGCTATCAGTTTAGATTCGATCTGACGCCTAACGAAGGAGAAAGTAGCGAAGATAGACTGAGTATTTCGAATAATCCTGCCCCTCAAATACTCGATACCCAAGAGGCCAGTTATCGTATAGAACTTTTAGGATTTAGCCCAGATGATGGCAACTCTTTCACACAAAGCTTTCAAGCACCGGAAGATGAAGTTATCAGCAGCACACTGTTTGCTCAAATCAAACTGGCCACCATAAAACAAGATACAGAGCCATTCCTCCCAGTCGATATCCCCGAGCCCGCCATGCTCCCCGGCTTGCTACTACTAAGTGGCACCCTGCTAAGAAAGAAGCAGACTATCGCATAGACTACCGTCCATGCGCTTCTACCGACCCGAAAAATGGAGACAATCAAGACCGGTCGCACCCAACACAAACCCAAAAAGCCCTTCGCCTTTGACTGACTCCAAAGGTGAAGGGCTTTTTACGCTAGGTAGCTTTTCGTCTTCCACAATTTTCTCGGCCTTCCCCTTCACCGCTTTGTAGTTAGCCATGTGCCTAGTCAGCACCACAGCACGCAGACAAACACTAAGCAGACGCCTGTCAAAAGGCAATGAAATGAAAGCGTTTATTGACCTTAGGCTAAGCCCAAGAGGGTAAGCAGACCCTTCCCAGTCAAAAGCTCAATCAGCACAAGAGCTGCAATACCAACCATTGCAGCTCTACCATTGAGCTGTTCTGAGTACTGATTAAACCCTTTCCTAGGGCGTTCCATATTGGGAATTTTCTTTGGCTGAATACTGGCCATAGTTGCTTTTAAAGAATTATTACTTCCCTATTGTCACCAGCAATGGCATCCCCAGTCAATGGGTCGTTATCGAAATCACCGGACTGTATCTTACAAACGCGGCAACCTCAATATTACTTTAAAGGTGTCATTGCAACACTGGTCAATGATGGCACCTCAAAACTATCACCTGAGTAATGACACTGAGAAAAGGTAGGTGTTATCACTATTCCCCAATGTTTAGAAAATAATTTAAGACATAAAGGCATACGACATCTGCAGAAAACATATCTCCAGTTATCTCTCCTGCTGGGTATACGTATCTTTTATCAAAGCAACTACTCTCGACCAAGCGTGTACTATGAGACGCTCAAAATTCAAAATATCTACGGCTACACTCGTCATTGGAGGGCTTCTTACACTAGGTATACTCAGCGAGCCTGCTCTATCAGGAACATTCTCTGAAGATCTTAGGGAGGGACTGCCTGGCAGAAGAATCAGCGGCGGATCTCGCTCTCCTAACACAACCTGTAGAGCTGATTCAAATCAACCGGTTGTTGCACTCATCCCTGAAAATAATCTAGGTCTGACCCTAACTGATAGACCGACACTTTGGTTCTCTTTACCGGCCATTAGTCCTGACAGATCGCTTGAGTTTGGCCTGTTTAATCAGGCGGGCGATCTCCTCTATCAAAAATCGCTCAAGCCACCGGCAGAGGCAGGACTAACTCATCTAACATTGCCAGAAACAGACGAGCCTCTTCAGGCAGAACAAGACTACCGGTGGTATCTTTCAGTCGTTTGTAATCCTGAAAGTAGATCGGAAGATTTGTTTGTAACAGGTTGGATCAGGCGTGTACAACCCACCCATGATATTGAGCAGCAGCTCGCTACAGGCACACAGCAGGAGCATCTGGCGCTATACAAAGAAAAAAATGCTTGGTTAGATGCCCTCACAACATTGGGCAAATTACGTAGAGAAGACCCAACAGATACTGACCTATCACAAGACTGGAATAGCCTACTAGCGGCTGTCAATCTGACGCAAGCAAGTACCAAACCTATCGGCGAGCTTTTAGAGTATCGAATTGACCCTCAAGGGGCTCAAATGCCTTAAGTAGTTCCCACCTTAAATGAGAGGCATTCCTCAGAAGTTTTGGATGCAGCATCAGCCATCTCATCAGCACACATAAAGTACATAACTAGGGCCTTTTTCCCATGCCGAAGCGTTTCACCACAAAACCACTCTTCATAGCAACCTGCGGATTGCTGATAGGATTTGGCATAACAAGTTTACCGAGCTTGGCAAACGGTTCTGATAATTTAAGAGAAGGCTTACCCGGCAGAAGGATTAGTGGTGGTGTTAGACACGCTTCTAGCACCTGCTTTACCAACTTTAATCAGTCCCTAGTGGCTATGATGCCTCGCAATAACCTAGGGAAAACAGCTGAGGCACATCCTACATTTTGGTTCTCGGTGCCTCAGACAAAAGATCTGAAAGCCGGCACGTTTCAGCTTTTTAATGAGTCGGACGACCTCATTTACACAGCAGAGGTAGACATCAGCCATGATCACGGGCTCAGCGAATTTCAACTGCCAACAACTGCACCCGCATTAGTAATAAATACGAACTATCGCTGGGTATTTTCCGTGACTTGTAACAATACCCGCTTAGTTTCTCCGTATGAGAACAGCTCTGCATTGGGATTACAGGGCTGGGTTCGTCGCGTTGAATTATCGGAAGAATTGCGATCACAGCTAAAAGAAACAACACCTGAAAACAGAGTGTCTCTCTATGCATCTGCCGGATTGTGGCACGAACAGGTCAGCGAGCTAGTTAATCTACGCCGTAGAGACTTAAATAACCCAGAACTTCAGATGGCTTGGACCTTACTAACAGAATCCAACGGTCTGATGATGTATATCTCTAACAATATCTTAGAGCAAATGACGATAGCCGAAACAGCGGCAACTGAGGCTTCATTGGCGCCCACCGAGAACCCGTAGAAACACAGTCACCAAGCTAAGAATAAGCAACCTGCATCGTTCGTTAAAGGGAGCGACAGGGCATTCTTGTGTAATACAAGTTCGCCTGTCGCCCTCTGCAAGGAGGACCTTTGTCTGTAATCGCCAACCTCTACAAACGACTACAAAACGAGCCTTACTGGTTAGCTAGTATTGTCATTACGGGCCTTATTTTAGCACTCCGACAAGGAGGAGGACTGCAAACACTGGAGCTGCTTGCCTTTGATCATATGGTCAGGCTACAAGCAGACCGAGGGCCAGATCCGCGACTACTCGTTGTTGAAATTACAGAAGAAGACATTCGTAATCAAAGTGAGTGGCCAATGTCTGATCAGACATTGGCCACCGCGCTAACACTGATAGAACAACACAACCCTAGCGCTATCGGCCTAGATATCTACAGAGATATCCCTCAAGGAGAGGGGCAAGAAGCCCTGAAAACAGCCCTAAAAAACCCAAAAACTGTAGCCATTACAGGATTGGGAATGAATGAAAATGACAGCATTCCGCCGCCGCCCAACTTACCACCTGAACAAGTCGGATTTAACGATTTTGTCATCGATCCAGACGGGATTTTACGTCGCAGTTTGCTGTTTGCCTCAGTCGGTGACGAAAAGCTATATTCTCTTGCCTTACAGCTGAGCCGCAAGTACTTAGAAACTGAAAGCATTCGCTTCCATGTCAACAGCGAAGCACTATACCTCGGGGAAACCGAATTCCTACCTATCGACCCAAACTCAGGAGGCTATGACGATGTTAATACAGCAGGATATCAAATGCTGCTTAATTATCGTTCGTCGAACTGGGTTGCGAGAAAAGTCACGCTTACAGAACTTCTAGCTGAACAAGTAGAGCCTGGTTGGATCACAGACAAAGTGGTCCTGATTGGGGTGACCGCACCTAGCCTGAAAGACTTTTTCTATACCCCCTACAGTTCCGAAAAAAGCACAGAGCATGTCATGCCGGGTGTCGTTGTGCATGCCCAGGCTGTCAGCCAAATCCTAAGTAGCGTATTAGACGACCAGCCGTTGTTTTGGTACTGGCCACAGTGGAGTGAAGCCGGTTGGATTTGGATTTGGTCTTTGGCAGGTGGGGTGCTTGTATGGAAACTTAAACGTTCAGCACTGCTGGGATTCATTCTAATAGCAGGGGTCGGCAGCCTAGGTGGGATGAGTCTTGTAGCCTTCAGCTTCATGGGTTGGATTCCACTTGCGGGCCCTGTGTTGGGGCTTTTTCTTACCAGCGGCGCGCTTATTACGTATCAAGTATTCTATCAATCATTCTACGATCCGCTAACGGGCCTACCTAACCGATCTCTATTTGTCAGGCAGCTCAGAAATGCCATCAATAAAAACAATCAGTCCGATGTACACTCGTCTTCGGCCATTCTGTTGTTGGATTTAGACCATTTCAAAGCAATTAATGAAAGCTTTGGCCATCAATTTGGCGATCGGCTTTTGGTGAGCGCGGCTGCTCGAATTAAACAACACTTACCCGTACAGGCAAAACTTGCCAGAATTGGTGGTGACGAATTTGCCATTCTGCTCAAAGAGTTAAAAGAAGCTAGTGAAGCGACCAGAATCGCCGATAGGCTATACAACCAGCTGACAGAACCTTTCAATATTGACCTACAAGCAATCACTACGAGCTTTAGCATTGGGATTGCACTTAATCAGTATGGTCAAAACAATCAAGCTGAAACGCTTATGCAAGATGCTCATAGAGCTATGTCTAGAGCGAGAGCACTGGGCAAAGAACATTATGAGATTTTTGACCCAGGCATGCGAGCAGAGGCCGTTAAGCGTTTTCAGCTAGAGGCCGAACTCAGACACGCCATTGATCACCAAGAGTTTTTGCTGTACTACCAGCCTATTGTCAACTTAAAAACAGGCAAGCTAGCAGGGTTTGAAGCGCTAGTACGCTGGCAGCACCCGAAGCAGGGATTTGTGTCACCAGGCGCTTTTATCCCAGCGGCGGAAGAGACCGGCCTGATTGTGCCGATGGGTAGCTGGATTTTGGAAGAAGCTTGTTCTCAAATGTATCTATGGCAACAAACATTTCCACAAGCAGAAAATTTGATGGTAAGTGTTAACCTCTCTACCAAGCAGTTTAATCAAGCCAATCTTTCGGAAGAAGTGGCAGAAATTTTAGAGAAAACCCAGCTTGAGAGTCAGTGCCTCAAGCTAGAACTCACTGAAAGCGCGGCCATGGAGGATGTGAACGGTACGATTGAACAACTGGTTAAGCTCAAGGCCCTCAACCTAAAGCTAAGCCTAGACGACTTTGGAACCGGTTATTCTTCATTGAGTTACTTACACCAGCTCCCTACAGACACGCTCAAAGTCGATCAGTCGTTTGTTGGACGCATGGAAGAGAAATCCAGTGAAGACGGTGAAATTGTAAAAACGATCATTTCGCTGGGTCATCAGCTTGGCATGGATGTTATTGCTGAGGGTATCGAAACGGCTGAACAGCTATCGGGACTGTGCAAGCTCAGCTGTAACTACGGGCAGGGATACTTTTTCTCAAAGCCGCTATCCAAAGAGGCGGCTACAGTACTCCTAGAGCAAGATAAAAACTGGGTAACAGAAGCACCTACCCATGAAGAGAAGAGTACTTTAACACCCGTCTAGTCGAGCAGCTCGGAGAAAACAACCCGACAGATACTATAAACGGCTGAAGTATGCCAATATATTCGCGTGTAAGACTATCCCAAAACGCTAGGAGAACATTCTTTTCATGGCAGATTCTGTGCAGTGGACGGCAGCAGCCGAGTCGCTCTTGAAGGAAATTCCATTTTTTGTACGGCCTGCGGCTCGTAAAAAAATTGAGAAATACGCCCGTGAAAATGGGCTCAATGAAATTACGGATACTATATACCAGCAAGCCAAAAAGCAGTTTGGCCGCAAAAAGTAAACGCTGTTTTTAGAAAACTTGAATACCCAAATAAGGAATACCTAAAAAGGACGTGTGGAGCCGGCTATCTCCCTACACGTCCTTTTATAGGTGGGTTGCCATCACCACAATTGAATAACATCAGTCGGCATAAAAACAGGTTCTACCGACGATTAAATTAGGCAACACAAGCAGACTCATCGACTTTATAGTTAGCCGACCACTTCGCTTTCCACTTCAATTGCGCTGGCATCGCTGCCAGCGGACTCGGTATCAGGTGTGGTTTGTTCTGGAACAACGATCCAAGCACGGACAAGATCAAACTGATCTTTGAGGCTTTCGTATCGATCGCCGTATCGTTCGTTAAGCACATTATCCAGCTTTCCAGTCTGATCTTTTAGCTGTGGCAAAAGCTTGACTTTGAGAGTACTAGCCAGGTTACGGATGACGGCAATAAGTCGCTCGCTCAGGTCTTTCTGGTTGGATTCCTGCTGCCAAGTATCATTGAGGATATCGGCTGCTTTTTGGCTTTGGCTTTTGACGGTGGCAACCGTCTCAGCGGTGACCTCTTTGGCCAAAGGGCTAATCACTGCACGGCCATCTTTGACTTCAGCAACCGTCTCGGTAAACGCAGTGCGAAGAATTTCCATGACGCGCTGCGATCGCGCACTGCTCTCTTTGGCAAGCACTTTCACTTTATCAACAGTGGAAGGGTTCGACTCAGACGTAGCATTAGAGAATTCAGATTGGGGCATGTAAGTCATTTTAGTTGTCCTGTTAGTGGTGTCTTGTTAGTTGGGCCTGTTAACTTGGATTACTTGAGCTTGGAACCTGATTACGGGCAGTCAAGGTATCGCTAAAAGAAAGGAGAGAACATCGCTCATGAAAAGAGAAAGCTAGCCAACAGACACAGCATCAACTGTGATAGTCGGCACGGTATCGTCATCGACAGTCAGCTCGGCATCGGTGGCACTGTTACGCTTGCGATTTACTTTCTCAGTCATCAGCTGGCCTACTTCTGAAATCAGCAGACTGACCACAACACCATCGTCTATCCAACCAAGCACAGGGAAGACATCAGGAGAAATATCCAGCGGGCTAGCCAGATACAGCAGCGTTCCAAAAATTACGAGCCAGCGGTACTTAGAATGTTTTAGGGCTCTGCAATAGAGATCATGAAGGACAGTTGAAAAATGTTGTTTCTTCATTGTCTGCAAAATTAGGTAATGAAATGAGTCAAGAAAAAGTCGCAAAGAAAAAAGCAAGCGTGAATCTCTTTCCTCAACACATTCATCATTGCAGATGGGTCTGTTGCAGTCAGGTGTAGATTGCACACCGAACACAGGCTGTACGGTCGTTCCAACAGGTCGGGTTTACCGAAAAGAGAGCGGCGGAAAACCGCCTTCCGACCAACTTACAAAAGCCCTGAAACGCAGGCTCTGCGAGGTTTTACACAGCCCTAAAAACCAGGGTGCTGCTTTCTTCGCATTGTCTTTTTTAGGGAGCTAGATTTGTTTTAGAAGCATCGAGAGATGAACCAGCTCTGGCAGTATCAACGCTTCCATGGCCAGCGCGACAGCTTTGCTAGAACCTGGGGTAGAAAAGATAAGGGTGCTTTTATCATTTTGGGTGCGGATGCCAGCAACCGCTCGCGAGGCGATCACACGTGAGCCAATTTCGGCATAGCTTAGCTGACGAAAAATTTCGCCGAAGCCAGGAAGTTCTTTTGTCAGAAGTGTCGCGATCGCATCGTAGGTCGTATCGCGGGTGCGATGCCCTGACCGATTTTCTCCGTATCAGGGCATCGCGTATCGCTTACTGTCAGCATCGCACAGGACACAGCAGCAGGTCCTTGGTCAGCATGTGGCGTATTCGCAAAGGACCTGCTGCTGTGTATGGCTACTATGTGTTAATTAGGTGGGGCTCACTAAGGGCTACTCGTCGCTTTTAGTTAGGCCCAAACCGTTAGCCGCAGAGTAGCGATCCATGAAGCGAATGAATCGCTCCCACTCATCGTTACCGCGCATTACGAATACGGCCTCAATTCCAGCAGGTTCGCCATTCACAAACTTACCATTCACATCGCGAGTAGTGAGTTCGCCTTCTTCATCGACCATGTACAGGCCGGTGACTTCGCCGCCTTCTTCAATGAGAGCCTTGGGTCGGTCGAAGTAAAACGTCGCAGTCGCATCAGAGAGGTCTTTAGCACGGGTGATACGAACGTCAGGAACGACCTCCTCTTTGACGCCGCGAGAAAATTGCATTTCAGCCATGGTAATTTTTTATTACAGAACTTAATAGTGTTAGTGTCTCATTTTATAGCAATCTGCCGACTGGCTATCGGCTGGATTTCGCACAACTTGCACTCATAAAGTCGACCTTATAGGGTTGGGCTCACTAACAGGGGGCTGTACAAAAGACGCTTTAGCTGAGAATGACTTGATAGGGCGACGTCACAGCTGGAACCGCTTTATCAAGTACTAGCGCTTGATACACCATGGCAGAAACTTCGGCCCGAGTAGCCGTGCGATTTGGCCGTAGTTCATCAACTTGAGGATGATTGAACACCAACCCTAGCTGAGTTGCCGTAGCTAAGGCGCTGACCGCATAGTTAGGAATATCGGATTGATCGCGGTAGCCGCTGAGCGACTGTACCTCTGGCGGTGATATCGACCTAAGGGCCAAACCACTGACTAAGGCAAGCAGCGCCTGTAGCTTCGTCAATGGAAAGTTGGGGTCAAAAGTTAGGTCAGGAAAGCCTGATATAAACCGAGCACGGTAAGCCTTTTGAATAGCAGAGGCCGCCCAAAAGTCATCAGGAACATCGCGAAAGACCAACGCAGATCGCTTGGGGGCGGGGTTAAAGGCACTGACCAAGACAGCGGCAAACTGCGCGCGGGTCATTGGCGCATCGGGGCGGAATGAGCCATCACGAAAGCCACTGAGCAAACGTTTTTCAACCAGGGGCTCAATGAAATCGGCAGCCCAGTGCTGACGGGATAGGTCCGTAAAGTTGGGCGTTGCGATCGCAGCTTTTGGAATAAACGGTGAGGCAATGTGAGGTAGACGGTCAGCAGCCACCAAGGCTTGGTGCACCAGAGCCGTCGTTTCGGCGCGGGTAATAGGCTCTAATGGACGAAGGGTGTAGGGGTCTGGGTAGCTGATGACCATTTGGCGGTCGGTAGCCACCGCCACCGACTCAATCGCGTAGCTTGGGACCTGATCGCGATCGCGATAAATCAGCAAAGAGTCTGAGCGGCCACTACCAATATCGAGACCGTTGACAAGCGCGACCATCGCTTGAACACGCGTTAGCGGGGCATTAGGCCGAAAAGACCCATCTGGGAAACCAGAAATAAAGCCCCGAGATTGGGCAAACCGAATCGCCTGAGCGGCCCAAAAGGTGGCTGACACATCGGGAAATCGGCTGATAGAACGACGGCTCTTGGCCTCAGAAAATGCAGCCGCGACCAGTGCGGCGAACTGCGCACGGGTCACCTGGGTATCGGGTAAAAAGGTGCCATCTAAAAAGCCCTTCACCAGATTTTTTTCAGCCAGTGCTTCCACAAACGGCGCTGACCAGTGGCCAACCAAATCGTTAAAACGACTCTCTAAACTCGGCGTAGTCGCCTTTGGCGTAAACGGCGAGGTAGGAGAGGGATTAGCCGTAGGGCGAGGCTCTACATTTCCTAACAAAACCGCAGGAATCGCGGCCTCATCTGGAATTTCGCTGGCCAGATAGGTAATACGCCCCTGCACTCGAATGGGGTTGAGCTGGTTACCAGCAGTGACAATGGGGCGAACAGCATCGTTACGGATATCGTGGGTTTGGCCGTCAAATTGGTTATACCCCAGGTCCTGCGGGTGACCAATATCGGGCTGGGCGCGATCTTGGGTCCACAGCGCAACTTCTTCACTATTGCTGGCTTTGTTTTGCCTGAGCACAGGACGAACCTGATCGGCAGCGACGATAGCATAGCGGTTATCGGACAGCTGATTGCGGATAATCAGGGGCGAAGCACTTTGCGTTAGAGAGATGCCGTATGCGTTACGCTCAAAGCGGTTGTTCCTAACTTCGCCCTTGGCTTGGCCGTCCATCAACAGCCCAGTCGCTTTATTTTCAATAAATTCGTTTTTAGATAGGAACGGATGCGCGTGCCCGTTGATTAAAGCGCCGTGCTGCTGGCAGCGAAAGAGCCGGCTATTGACAATTAGCGCAGCACCCGTCGAGGTCAAGAGGCCCGTGCCCTGAGGATTGGTGATTGTGACCTCGCGGACCTGGGCGCGATCGCCCAAAACAACTGCCGCATTCGCTGTCACAGTAGCTTGTGCCCCAGCAGCGTCACTATCGGCACGATACGAGCCGCCGCCTTGAATCGTGACACTCTGCGCTTGACTACCGGCTACCGTCACGCCTGCTGGCACAACCAATGGAAATTGCTCACCGGCTTGATAGGTACCGGAGGCTAGCTGCACAATGCCCCCAGGCCTGGCTTGCCTTAACGCGTGGGTGATCGTCTTAAACGGAAACTGGGCAGTGCCTTCATGGGTATCTTGCCCTGTAGGGCTAACATATAAAACAGACATATCAACACAGCAAGCGGCAGATGATCTTTAGAAAGTGATTTTTAGACACGCTAGTAGATAACCATAAAATCGCTGGCTTATCTCGGACGACCGTTTAGAATGAAAGGGGAGTCTTTCACTTTACAGCCCTCTCCGAGAAGCAACCGAAAAGCGACCGAAGAGCACATCTTACCGACGAATCTCCCAGTAAATTCCCTATGGCAAATTGGTTAGAACATACCGTTCATGTAGATGTAGAGGCTTCTGTAGAAGATGTGTGGCAAATGTGGTCTGACCTAGAGCAGATGCCGCAGTGGATGAAATGGATTGATTCAGTGGAGATTTTGCCAGACAATCCATCGCTCTCTCGGTGGAAACTGGAGACAGCTGGGCTGTCATTTTCGTGGCTCTCTCGCATTGTCAAAATGACACCTCAGCAAATTATTCAGTGGGAGTCGGTCGATGGCCTCCCTAACCGAGGGGCGATTCGTTTTTACGGACATAAGGACCACAGCAGCACGGTCAAAATGAGCATTGCCTACGCACTCCCCGCGATTTTGGCGCGGTTAATGATGAGTAATTCATTTGTCGATCGGGTAGTGACCTCTACCTTGCAGGCTGATTTAGATCGGTTTAAGGACTATGCGATCGCCCACAAAAGTGCCAAAACTAAGAACGCACAAGTCTCAGAAGCCGCCGCTTTGCGTGAGTAATCCAAGCGAGTCAATCTAACTGCAAGTCATCTGAGCCAGTTATCTGAGCCAGTCATCTGAACAGGCCATCTGAAGGTTTAACAATTGGGCTGGAGACGGTAGCGTTCGCAGACGTTAGAGACGGTATATGGCCTCACCCTCAAAGCTAAACCTAGAAGCCGCCGTTGCAGCATTGCGATCGCACCAGCTCTCAACACTCTTCACGGAAATATTGGGCTGGGAGCGACCCGTCGGCAATTCACCAAGCCAACTTTCACAAAGCCAACTTTCACAAAGCCAACTAAAGAGTCCACCAAAGAACACCCCAAAGCGAGACACGAGAGCGCTCAGGCCGCCAGTCTCTATCCAAATTTGTCAGCACCTGTGCCAGGTGATCGCACAGCGTGACTCGGTGAGCGTCTGGCAAGTGTCTATCACCTCAAGCAGCCCCTTCACAACAGCCCTAAGAAAAAGCATTTACCGGCAAATTACAAGGCTCAGCCCACAAATTCACGCGGGTCTGTGCGACGCACCTACTGCGACATCGCACGACATAGCCATCACCGAACCGCTTGTTATTTTTGTGGATGAGGCAAAAACACGCAGCTTATGGTGCCAGTCACCACAGGAAAGCGCGCTGTATGTTGCAGGCCAACCCACTGCACTCTGGCAGTATCGGCTCTATCGGTTTGCCCAGTCTACACAGGGAATCTTTCCTGAACTAGACCTTGAACAGCGAGACAGATGCTACGCCAACTTCGCAGCCCTTGTAGAAGGGCTCTGCGCAAACATTCACGGCATCAGCAACAGCATAGACCGCCAAGCCTATGCCTGCTTGACATTGCAACGGCTCATCTTGGTGCAGAGCCTTCAACAGAAAGGCTTACTAGCGGGAGATACCTGGTATTTGCAAACCCGATTTGGAACATCACTACAACAGGGCAATGATCGTTTTTTTCAAACTTGCTTACAGCCGCTCTACAGAAGCTTTGCCCTGCCAGCTGTAGAGCGACCTTTGCCGATAAAAAATGTCACAGGAGACGTGCCCTTTTTAGGCCACTTGTTCGACACGCATCGTCTAGAACAACAGTACAGCGATATTAATATTGCCGATCAGCCTTTTGAAGAGATTCTCGGCTGGCTAAGCGAACAAATGAGTACTGAAGGGATTAATCCTTGGATGAGTAGTCACGTTGGCTACTGTTTAGAGCGTTACTGGGCAAAGAACACGCTGGAAATATCTGAACCAGGCTTGTTGCGATCGCTCACCCAACAGTCTCTAGACCAATGGCTCATCGATCAATTAACCCCTGACCTTCAGAATTTTACAACAACCGACAATTCAGATGGTTCTTTAGCGGACAGTTCTTTAGCGGACAGTTCTTTAGCGGACAGTTCTTTAGCGGACGGGTCCTCAGCGGATGATTCTTTCGAAAACAACGCTCTAAACGATATCTTGTTCAACGCAGATGCTAAGCTCTGTCGCCGCCTAATTCAAGAGATTTTGCCTGAGCTAAGAATACTCGATCCAGCCTGCGGCAGTGGTAATTTCCTAACAGGATTATATCAACGACTGATCGAGATTTTTAGCAATCTCACCGGGTATATCCAACAAACTCAAAGTACGCAGCTAAAGATTTGGCACTCTAGCCTATCAGAAGAGCGTGATCCAGAACAGGCGAACACTCTCAACACGCTGCAAAGACGGATTCTTAAAAACAACTTGTACGGCGTTGAACTATCACCTGAGCAAGCGGATTCGGCACGATTCCAGCTCTTACTGCACATTACCAGCATCGCCCGAACAACCCAAAATGTTGAGCCACTGCCCGACCTAACCTTTAACATCCTCACCGGAAACAGCCTAGTCGGCTTTATTACAGTCGATGAAGAACGATTTGATCAGGTCAATACAAGCGGTGAAGACAGCATTTTACAGGGTAATTTGTTACAGCCACTAGCTGCAGATGGCTATCAAACCATCTTAGCGGGGAAAAATTTAGCCCTGGAGCACTACAAATCGCGCAACAAAATGCTAGCTGAGGCTCGGAATGTTCCAGAATATGCCAGGGCGGCTTTGTTAAGAGAAGAAATTGCCAAGCTCGATATGCAAGCACAACAAAAGCTAGACGCGCTACTGCTCAATTACATGAGCCAGCAGTTGGGCATTCAGTACAAGTCTACGCAGCTCACAGATAAACCGCAGCGGCATCCTCTCACCGTGGAGGACATTGACATTTTGCAGCCATTTCATTGGGGCTATCACTTCAGCAAGATCATTAAAAAAGGCGGCTTTAATATCGTAGTTTGCGCGCCGCCAGCCGGCGCATTTAAGCCGACGGTGGCTGAATTTTTACAAACCTTTCAAGACTTAGCAAAAGCAAAAGGATTGACAGAAGCGACCTTTAGAACCTCTAAACCGGCCTTAGCGAAGGGCAATCCAGACGTAGCGCAAGCGTGGCTGTTTTATCAAAACCAATATGCCTACGTTGCGGATTACTTTTATCGAAGTGAACAGTACGCGCACCAAAACCCGACCAGCAACGGCAAGCTCGTTAGGAATCAACTCGCAAAAGAGCGTCTGTTTGTAGAGCGATGTTTTGATCTAACGGCAGCAGATGGCATCGCAGCACTCGTTCTACACAACAAGCTGTCTACTGAAGTGAAGGCACAAACTTTAGTCCAATACTTAAAAGAGCGCGTACAGTTTCAGGAGTGCCGACATCGCAAAACAGGTCGCACTCACTCAGGTGCCGTGGACGCTGTAGGGTATATCATCAGTCTTCTGAAGAAACCGGCGAAATAGGACTCATAAGATCATCTATTGCCCTGTACAAATGCTCTTTTTTAGCTGAGTTATCTAATACTTTGTCCGCTCGCTCGCACTTTTCGGCTAGGCTCATTTGGGCGTCAATGCGCGACTGAGCATCGTCAGCAGAGAGCTGATTGCGCGTCATTAATCGGTGTTTTTGCTGAGCCGGATGACAGGTGACGACCCAGATTTCGGAGACTAGGTGCATCAGGTTGGCTTCAAATAAAAGTGGGATGGCATACACCAACGTTTGCGCGAAAGGGAAAGTCTCTGTAACTTGATTGAACCGAGTTCTCACAAAGGGATGAATTTGTTGTTCCAGCCAGTCTTTTTCTGTTGGCGTGCGGAAAATAATTTGGCCCAGTTTTGCACGGTTCAAGTTGCCATCTGGCAAAAGAATGCCGGCGCCATAGCGATCGCACACCCGCGCTAAAATCTCACTCCCTTTTGCCACAGCTTCTCGAGCGTAGACATCGGCATCTAATACGGGCAAACCATAACGGCTCGCCAAGTAATCGGAGGCAGTACTTTTACCGGTTGCAATGCCCCCGGTCAAGCCAATAATTCGGCGCTGCGTTACGCCTTCTTCAAGTAAGTCATCCTCTTCAAGCAAGCCCTCTTCTTCAAGTAAGCTCTCTTCTACAGAGAGTGGCTTCACGGTCTTGCCCATTCTTCTAGCCCTTCTATTAGCCCTGGCAGCGTGTATTCTTTCGCTTCAAACGTGACTTTACCCAGCAGTTTATGACAATCTCTAGAGGTTTGTGGGCCAATAGAAGCGATCGCAACCCCGTCCAACAACGTGAGCCAGCTATCGCCAAAGGTTTTGGCCATCAGCTGCGCAAAATGACGCACCGTTTTAGAGCTCGCAAAGGTAATAACATCGATAGCGCCCTCTTCTAAAACGAGCTTAGCGCCAAACGGAATCCCCTTTGGGCAGGCGGACTCATAGGCCGCGACTTCTGTAACAACCGCACCCTGCTGCGTCATCGCGTTAACTAGGACGGCCCGTCCGCCCTGCTCCACCCTAGGGAACAACAGCTGGAGGCCATGAGGATTTTCAGGAAAATGTTCTATTAACGAATCAGCCACAAACGTAGGCGGCGTAAAATCAGCACGCAGTCCACGCTGAATTAGGCAGGTCTCTGTTTTTTTGCCCACGACTGCAATCTTCACGGAAGCTAAAGCACGAAAGTCTTTTCCCTGTTGTAATAGGCGATCTAAAAAGAAATTGACCGCATTAGCAGAGGTCAAAATCAGCCAGTCGAAGTCTGTCAGATGAGCGATCGCATTATCAACCGGCTGCCAGGTGTCAGGCGCCCGAATCTCCAGGGCAGGCAGATCAACCACGCGCGCGCCTTTATCCATCAGCAAGCTGCTAAACTGGCTGGCCTGACTCGCCGCACGGGTGACCAGAATTGTTTTCCCGGCCAGCGAGGGCAACGACACAGGCGGCGCACTCAGATACTGACGCAGCCCAACGACTTCTCCAATCACCAGCACGCAGGGCGAGAGTTTTTGAGGACCCACGATCTGCGGAATACTCAGCAGCGTGCCTTGCCACACCTGCTGACGAGGCTGCGCGGCCCAGCGAACAATCACGACAGGGAGCTCAGGGCGCTTGCCATAAGACATCAAGCGCCGGCAAATCTCTTGCAGATGGCGTCCGCCCATGAGTAACACAATGGTGTCTAGATGAGCGATCGCAGCCCAGTCCAACGCATCCAAGTCATGGGCAGTAAACACCCCAAATCCGCGACTCAACACCGGATCTGTCAGCGGAATACCCGACAGTAAAGGCGCAACTAAAGCCGACGAGAGACCGGGTACCACCTCAAAGCAACACTCAGCAGCCTTCAGCGCTTGAATTTCTGCTGCGGATCGACCAAAAATAAAAGGATCGCCACTTTTGAGTCGGACCACCTGTTTCCCTTGTTGAGCCAAACGCACTAGCAGCTGATTGATGTCAGCTTGAGGGGTACTGGGCTCGCCGCCTCGCTTACCCACTAGCCGCTGCTCGCAATGGGCTGGCAGCAATTGCAGCAGCGAGGGATCGACCAATGCGTCGTAGACCAGCACCTCCGCTTTGCTCAATAGCGTTTGGCCGCGCACGGTCAGGTAGTCCACATCACCTGGGCCAGCCCCTAGCAAATACACCCTACCAACGTTGTTTTTCCCTCCTTTAGCGCCCTCAGCATGCTCCGTCATGGTCAGCCCCTAACCTTTTGCTCTATTTTGAGCGATCAGCGCCCTCATCATCAAACGCAAACCGACTTCAGATATCAGCAGGAACAAGCCGACATGAACAGTTATAGAGTCTTTAATTCAGTTGGACTGAGTATTCACAAGCTCCACAGATTCCAGCGGCAGGGCATAAACGCCAAAATGATTCGCCACGGGACGTAGCATCATGGGCAGGCGTGCTTGAATCGGCGCGCTCAAAACACTGGGCACACCACCCTCATCAATCACTAGCGTAGAAGAGCCACCACCATCGAGATTCAAGGCTCTATCGGCCCCCAAGCTGATGAGCAGTTCGCTTAGCTCAGGCAAGGTAACCCCTTCGCTATAGCCCTTTTGCCGACCGTCTACAACGACCAGCCATAGCTTAGTCGTGGCTTGGTTAATGGCGATCGCCGTGCGAGGCATCAGCCTATCAGCATTGCCCTCAACAATCTCAAGGCCACCTGTATAAAACTGACCATCCTTTATAAATTGAAGATCGCCAGCAATGCCCTGCTGCGTTTCAGTAGGGCAGTCATAATCAGCAATGCGAATATCGCGAGGATTCAGAATGCAGAGTGCGGCCCACCCCTCCTCAGCCGGTGAATAGCGATCGCCAGAAGACACAGCCACACCTTTTGGATAGGCCAGCTCACCAACCTTGGGATAGTAGTGAAGCGGCGATTGCACATGATGAGGGGTAAAGTAGCTGCCATTGATCGCCACTTGCACACCTTGACCAACCAAAAAGCCTGAGACCGTATCGGCAGGTACTTTCAGGTCTTTAAAGGTTTTGCTCGCTGAGACCGACTCAGCACCTGGTGGCGTCACCACAAAATCAATGCCTTCAGCGGTTAAATCCACTTCCACCAAATGCATCAGCACGGGTCGAGGACTGTTGCGGACAAGGCGCTCGTAGGTGACACCTTGAAAGAGCGATCGCACCACAGGCACTCTGGGCGGACGACGCGACAGCCGGTACAGATAAAACATCCCTGCACCGGCTGTCACGACGCCCAGCAGCGCCACAGCGGCTAGCAAGCCTTTTCTAACCGCACCCTTTTTAGCTGAAACCTTTCGAGCTGATTGTTTTTGAACTGATTGTTTTGGAACAGTGTGCCGACTCAACTGTAATTACCATTACTCACCACGCTCTTAGTTTATCGGGCACTCCGGTATCAATCAGCAGTTTCTGGCAATGGTGCTGCATAAATGCCCAAATGATTCGCTACAGGTCTTAAACGAGTCGGAACGCGAGCTTGAATAGGCGCATTCAACACCGTGGCTTGGCTCTGAGCTTCTACGGCGAGTGCAGAAGACCCTCCGCCATCTAAGTTCAATGCCTGATCGGCACCCAGGGCAATCAGTTCTTCGGCCAGCTCACCTAAGGTAACGCCTTCGCTATAGCCCCGTTGACGGCCATCTACTACCACTAACCACATCGTCTTTTTCTCAGCATCTAGCGCGATCGCACTACGCGGGAACAGCTGACCGCGATTCGCCGCCGGTACAAGCTGACCATTTTTGACAAAGAGAAGATCGCCCGCAAGCCCTTGCACAGTATTAGCCGCACAGTCGCCTGTTTCCGACAGGGTGATGTCTTTAGGGCTCACAATACAAAGCGCAGCCCAGCCCTCTTCGACCGCCGAGTAGCGATCGCCTTCAGAGATAGACAGCCCGACCACATTGACGCCTTCACCGACCCGAGGGGCGTAATCAAACGCATGGTTGACGTGCATAGGAAAAAAGAAGCTCCCGTTAATGGCGACCTGCACGCCGTTCTTTTGCAAAAATCCTGGGACCGTATCGGCCAGCGTGTCTTTGCCAGCAGGATCGAGGCCTTGCGGCGTGACCAAAAAATCGAGGCCGGGTGCAGATAAATCTACAGTGATCACGTGAAAAACTAAGGGTCGCGGCAGGTCACGGCTGTAGCGCTGGTAGTCAATCCCCTGGAAGAGCGATCACGACACAGGCGTGCGCGCAGGGCGATTAAACCAGCAAATTAGATAAGCCGCCCCCAAAATCGTGACGAGGCTCCATAAACACAGCGCAGCTATCCGCACGGCCATTTTCAGGGGCCTTTGTAAGCGGGCGCGTTGGGAAAAAAGTCTCTTACTGTGATTTTTCAAACTGTCGATTCTCAAGAGTCAGATAGGGAAAGACGTTTCAGCATGACAAAAGCCAAACAAAAAGTGAGTGTTTACGACAGCTTGTTTACAGCAATGTGTATTTGCGTGTGAACTTATGAAGAATCTCTAGCAGGCAAGATTTGGGCCAAATGGGTCGCTACTATTGAAGGGTCGATGCAGCCAGAACATTCACCGGTCTTCTGCAAGCTTCATTGGCCATAGCTATGCACCTTCTTGCGTCAACACGTGTTTTAGCCATGTATACCCACCCAACAAGAATCACGTCTAAGCAACTGCATTCCAGACAGTTGTATGTCAAGTATTTTCGGTGATCAAGATATCCGGTCGAAAAGTTAAGATATCCGGTCGAAAAAATAGCCGGAGAAAAATACCCGTAATAAGCAACACCAGTAAGTCCAAAGCCTGTGTAAATCAAAGGCGTGTAAATCAAAAGCATTTACCCGAGCAATCGGTTCAAGTTATTGGTATCCACCAAATAAATATAGTCGTAGGAGGCTGAATAATGACGTTCTTTCAGGCAATAAACAACGCCTTTATCTATCTAGCCGAAGGAGTTTATCGAATTTTCAGTCCACATGACGATGCCTATCCAGCCACTGGAATACAGCCCTACAGCGGCGATTCCTATGCAAGACGTGCTGATGCTTGGTAAACGCTGATACTGGCGGCAGACATACTGAAGTGTAGAGACCAAAGAACTGAGACCACTACCGAGGCTGCAATCGCCTACTGTTAAAAACCCATTCATCAAGAACAGGCGAAAACAGTCACGTAGGTAATAGCGTCCATCAATGAAATAGAGCATTCCCACCAAAAGCTATTACTGCTAAACAGTTAGGTTCAAACATCCATATCAAGACTCGAAACGTCAGTGACTACCGAAAGACTGGGATAAGGACCACTCGAGGTAACACAACTCGATGTAACAACAGTTCAACAACAAGACCGGCTCAGAAATACTTCAATTTTCAGCATAGTCTTTGTCAGTCCTGTTTGTGAGCTCGTACAATAAACACTGCAAAAAAGCTAAGTCTTTTGTTTCATCACATTAGTCTTTTCACAGGAGAAACTAGCTTTTGACAGGTGACCTACAAGTTGTTGTCAATGTAACGCCCTTAAAAACGGCAATCTAACAAACGATACCACCCCAAAACGCTTGTAGATAGCTCAGACAATTCGCGAATAATAATCCAATGGAGGGCAACTATTCAAAACGTTCGTTAATGCGATAGATGAACCCTGTGTCCTTAGCAACATCGATACAGAAAAGCCAATAGTTATCAACCTTAAAGAATCAGAAAAGCCCTGCAAGAAGACTTGCAGGGCTTTTTACAGCGTTACTCTGAGGAATCAAAGATGAGGTATCAAAGTAAGGCGTCAAAGAGAAAGCTAAGCCTCAACCATTTCAGAGGCTTCAGGACGCCCGCGATCGCCTATCGTCATTTCATCTACGACCAAAGCTGACAGCGCTGGAATAGAATCATCGCCTGTAATCAAACGAGCGCCGCGCTGGCTAGTGAAATAGTGCCAGCCCCACTGGAGCATCACCAGCAGCTTGTTATCAAACTCAATGAGGTAATAGATGTGAACAAAAATCCAGATAATCCAAGCAGGAAAGCCTGAAAGATTGGCAAATCCTAAGTTCGCAACCGCTTCGTTACGACCGATAACTGCCAAAGAACCGTTGTCCTTGTACTCAAAGGCACTGACGTCCTTTTTAGCAACGCGGCGCTTAATAGAGTCTGCCAGGTAATTGCCCTGCTGCATCGCCGTTGCGGCCGTCCCTGGAATCGGGCCGTCGCTATTGTGAGCGTAGTGAGCAAGATCGCCAGCAATGAAGAGGTTTGGATACCCCGGCACACTCAAATCAGGCTCTACAATAACCCTGCCAATACGATCCAGCTCTGCGCCGGTTTGTGCGGCAATCGCCTTACCCATAGGCGAAGCTTTAATCCCCGCAGCCCACAGCACGGTAAAGGCTTGGACTTCCTCAACGTTGTCACCGTTCTTCAGCGTTACCGTATCGCCATCAATATTGGTGACCAGGGTGTTGGTGCGAACCTCTACACCCAATTTTTCCAAGGATTTTTTCGCCGCGACGGACAAGTCACCTGGATAAGGAGGCAGCACACGGTCCATGCCTTCAAGCAAAACAACCTTGGTTTCACCAGGGTTAATGCTGCGGAAGTCTTCTCTGAGGGTTTCGTAGGCGAGTTCTGCGATCGCGCCCGACAGCTCCACGCCTGTAGGACCGCCGCCAACAACAAAGAACGTCAGTAAAGCTTCACGCAAAGCGGGGTCTGTTTCTTTCTCAGCCGCTTCAAACGCGAGGAAAATTCGGCGGCGCACTTCCAAGGCATCTTCAATCGTCTTCATGCCCGGAGCAATGTCAGACCACTCATCTTTACCAAAGTAGTGGTGGCTAGAGCCGGTTGCCACAATTAGGCTGTCGTAGCCGACCGTCTCTCCATTTTTGAGCACAACCATTTGCGCTTTAGGGTCTAAGCCTGTCACCTCACCCATGAGCACCTGCACATTCTTTTGCTTGCTCAAAATGGCTCGCAAAGGAGAGGAAATGTCACCAGCCGATAGGCCCCCTGTGGCGACCTGATACAGCAGTGGCTGAAACAGGTGAAAATTTCGCTTATCAATTAGGGTTACTTGAACATTGGCCTTACCGAGGGCCTTGGCAGCATACAGTCCGCCAAAACCGCCACCGACAATCACAACATGGTGAGGCGATTGCTTGCCAGCTGTAGCTGTGGTCATGGCGGGCCGGTTCTGAAGAACTGCTGTCATAGTTAGCAACCAAATATGTAACTTTAAAAATATGCAACTTAACTAAAGTTTATAACTCTCACGGACACTTTTTTCCAGTGCTTGCAGGACACTTCATAAAAAATTGTTGGCATTGGCGAAATTGTCCCAATGAGAGAATAATCACCAACTCCGACGAAAGTGCTGACGTTATTGAGGTTTCGTCCACATCAAGTGTGCCCATTCATAGTAACGAGATTGAGCGGACATTCGGTCGCATAAGATACGGCAAATGATGACAGGCAAAATTAGTTTTGGAGGCTAGGGAAATTGTAAAGTTAAGGGATTGTGAGTAGAAAGTCTGATAGAAAAGAAGCGCTGGGGCACACTCGGCGTGCGATCGCCAAAGCATTCGCAAGCGCTTTTGCGGATCTTATAGAGGTAGGAGGAAGGTCAAAGCATGGGTCTGATGGTTCAAAAGTATGGCGGCACCTCTGTCGGTAGCGTGGAGCGTATTCAGGCAGTCGCTGAACGCATCCAAAAAACGGTTCAGCAAGGACACTCCGTCATTGTTGTCGTCTCGGCAATGGGCAAAAGCACCGACAGTTTGGTACAGCTGGCCAATGAAATTTCGAGCAATCCCAGTCGCCGTGAGATGGACATGCTGCTTTCCACCGGTGAGCAGGTGACGATTGCACTGCTCAGCATGGCCCTACACGAAAGAGGCCAAGCGGCCATTTCACTCACGGGCGCGCAGGTCGGCATCGTGACTGAAGCAGAGCACACCCGAGCGCGCATTTTAGACATTAAAACTCATCGACTCAAGCGCCACGTCGAAGAAGGCAAGGTGATCGTGGTCGCGGGATTCCAGGGCACCAGCCGCAACGAGACACAGAACGATGACATGGAAATTACCACCCTGGGTCGCGGCGGCTCTGACACATCCGCAGTGGCCCTAGCGGCGGCGATGCAGGCCGAACGCTGCGAAATTTATACCGATGTGTCCGGCATTTTGACCTCGGACCCACGGGTCGTACCGAACGCACAGCTGATGGATGAAATCACCTGTGATGAAATGCTAGAGCTCGCCAGCTTAGGGGCCAGCGTTCTGCATCCTCGTGCGGTTGAAATTGCCCGAAACTACGGCATTATGCTGGTCGTACGCTCTAGCTGGACGGATGAGCCTGGCACTAGGGTGGTGGCTCCAGCGCCTCAGCCTAGGACCCTAGAAGGGTTAGAAATTGCCAACCCCGTCGATGCCATCGAGTTTGACACTCATCAGGCCAAGGTGGCGATGCTGCGAGTGCCCGATCGACCTGGCGTAGCGGCTACGATTTTTGGCGAACTATCGCGGCAGGCCGTGAATGTGGATTTGGTGATTCAGTCGATTCATGAGGGTAACTCAAACGATATTGCTTTTACCGTGCATTCAAGTGCGATCGCCCAGGCCACGAGCGTGGCCGAACACATTGCACCCACCCTGCGCACTCAGCCCACCGCCACTGATGAAGCGGAAGTCCAAAGCGCGGACAATATCGCTAAAATTAGCATTGCAGGTGCCGGCATGATTGGTCGCCCTGGCGTGGCCGCTGGGATGTTTTCAGCGCTAGCGGATGCCGGGGTCAATATTCAGATGATTTCGACCTCTGAAGTGAAGGTGAGCTGTACGGTGAGCAGCGCGGATTGCGATCGGGCGATCGCGACCCTGTGCAAACACTTCAATGTCACCCAATCACCGGCGCGATCGCCGCAAGAGCAAATCGAACGAGAGTCCTTGCCGCCAGTACGCGGCGCAGCCCTTGACCTTAAGCAGGCCCAGCTAGCAATTCGCTATGTGCCTGATAAGCCCGGACTTGCCGCCCGCATCTTCCAAATCTTGGCGGATAGGGGCATCAGCGTGGATATGATTATTCAATCCCAGCGCAGCCGGTTGCACCAAGGCGAAATGACCCGAGATATTGCCTGTACGGTCGCGCAGGATGATGCCGCCTTAGCCAAAGATGTATTGACCGCCGCCGCTGCTGATTTGGGCTGTGGGGAAGTGGTGATTAATACAGCGATCGCGAAGGTGAGCGTGGTGGGCATCGGCATGATTTATCGTTCTGGCACCGCCGCCGCAATGTTTGAGGCCCTCGCAGCCGCTGACATTAACATTCAGATGATTGCCACCTCAGAAATCAAGATTAGCTGTGTGGTAAATGAAGATAAAGGCGTAGAAGCGCTAAATGTAGTGCACGCAGCCTTTGGTCTGGCCGGAACAGAAACAGTGGAGGTCCCTGCATGAGCCAAGATATTGTCATCTTTTTAGGCAGCGCGGCACTGCTGATTGTCTATCTTATCTTTTCAGCCAAAACCGAAATGGGTACTCAAATAAAATGGCCATGGCAAAAGTGAGCAACAGGAAGATAAAGAGAGATTAGGCTTCGTAATCCTATGGAGGGATATCTACACTCGTAATAAACCGCTAAACTTGCGATATTAAATATGCGAAATGACTGAGCGCAAATGATTCAGAACATATTTTGTTCACTGATTTTTGTTGTAGGTCATCCAAACAACCGTTACTTACGAGCTTAGGTCAGCCCCATGAACAACAATTTGATTGAGTCTTTTTACAACTGGTATCGCGGCGCTATTCGCCATCCGAAGTGGCGCTGGGCAGTTATCCTCGGTACAGCCGTTTATCTGGTGAGTCCTATCGATATTTCGCCAGACATCTTTCCAATTATTGGCTGGCTAGATGACGGTATTTTAGCGACACTGTTAGTTACAGAGTTGTCTTCTTTGGCAATGGATTATCTCAAGAAAGAGAAAGATGAAACAACAACCGTCGCCGATGCTGAAACCACTATCGATGTCGATGCAAAGGTTGGCTAAAGCATCTATACAGTGAGTTCTTAAGCTTAATGTCTCATGTAAGCAACACTCATGCTAAACAACAAAGGGGATGCGATTGACAACGATTGCATCCCCTTTGTTGTTTATCTTTTTACATGGTTACTCGTTTTACATGGTTACTCGCTGCCATCAGCTGAATTTTCAGCAGGGCTCTCATCAGGCGCAGCTTCTGGTTTCTTTTGCGTGGGAGTTTGTTCTACCTCATCAGATTCGGCTGTCTCCTGGGATGTCTCCTTTTTAGCAGGCTCCTTTTCATCTGAGCCCTGACTGGGATCTTCGGTTGGAGGCGCTTGTTGCTTCGGAGCAGACGGTGTTGACTCAGAAGGTGCTGACTCGGACGGGTTGGCTTCAGCCTCAGTTCCTGCTTGGCCCTCCGATTCAGCGGCTTCTTCAGCTGCTTTTTCTTCTGGTGTCTTAAACGGTTCCCAGGTGCCAATGTCCCAGGTGCTGGCATCCCAAGGCGTAGGGTCTACGCCGGTCAGCCGGTTGCTCAGGCCATTAGTCACCGCACGGCGCACCAATGGAATAACGGCGACATCCTGCATCAGGATAGTGTTGAGTCGTTGGAAAAGTTCGGCGCGTTTTTCCGGTTCTAGCTCTTTGCTGGCCTGCTGCCAAACGTTGTCGTATTCAGGGTTGCAGTAGCGGGCGTTGTTGGGCTTTTGCCATTGGTTTTCAAGCGAGGCGATTTCATCGCACAGCCACCAACTCATGTAAATCGCGGGGTCAGGCGTGTCGCTGCCCGCGTTGTACTCTTGCATGTCCGCATAAAAGTGGTTGATGCTTCTCGTTTGAGCCGGATCTGCAGAAAAGAAATCGTCCACGATGACGCGGCGAATATCCACATCAATCCCCACGGCGGCTAGGTCAGCTTTCACCATGGATTGAGTCTCTTGGCGAACCGGGTTAATAGGGGTTTGAAAGACCATTTTCATTTCAACACCGTCTTTGTCGCGGGTGCCGTTGCCGTTAGTATCTACCCAGCCAGCTTCCTCCAACAGAGCCTTTGCACGGTCTGGATCGTAGCGATAGTAGAGGAGTGGATTGGCATATTCTGTAGGGAATGGGAGCAGCTGGTTAGTACGTTGGCCTGCGTTGCCGTAGATTTGATTGGCGATCGCATCTCGATTAATCGCATGGTCTACAGCCTTTCGCACCTTAACATCACTCAAAAACGGATGCGGATTATCCACGCTAGAGCGCTCACCCTCTTTGGTTGGCTTATTCGGATCAGTCGGATTGAGCATAATGCGCTCAACGTACGCCCCAAACGTCGCCACCACTCGACCCTCACCCGACTTGGAGAGCGACACCCGATCTTCAATACTCAGCTGCAAGTTGTGGGCAAAGTCAGCATCGCCATCCCGTAATACGCGGCGCGCGGCCACATAAGGGGGAACGCCGCCTTCCAGTTCAATGAGGTTAAAACCGGGAATACCGTCGCGGTATTGCTCATTAGCAGCAAACGTCCAGCGGCCATCGGCGACAGTAATAAAGCGAAAAGGACCGGTCCCGACCGGCTGTAAGTTGGCTGGCGCGCTGCGAGCGTTAATGCCCTGTGCTGTTTCAAAAATGTGCTTGGGCAGAATCATGCCGTTTTGCCCGGTAAACGGGAGCGCCCAAGAGGGGTTTGGCGCTTTAAAGGTAATTTTTACCGTGAGTGGATCGACCGCTTCTACTTTTTGAATCGCTTCGTAGTACTTTGCTGTGACAGCAGCCACCTTAGGATCGTTCACGAACTTGTAAGTGAACACAACATCAGCAGCGGTAAAGGGCTGACCGTCCGACCAGCGAACATCGGGCTTTAGTTTCCAGGTCACCGTTCGGCCATCGGCAGAAATGCCGCCGTTCTCGGGCGTGGGTAACAGCGCGGCTAGCACAGGCACCAAGTCGCCGTTGGCTTCATAGGTCGCTAGCGGCTCGTAGACGATTCGGGCCGCTTCAAAGTCTTGAAAGCCGTTAGCGAGATGCGGATTTAGGGTTGTGGGAATGCGGCTGTAAAGCAGCCTCAGAATAGACTGGTTGCGATCGCCGCCATCACCTGCTGCCGAGACAACCTCTCCACCATTACTGTTGGCTCCACCCACCGTCGTAGCGCGCTGGCAGCCCACTAAAAACAACAGTCCGATTAAGGGCAGTCCGAGCAGTGAAAGGCCCAAATGTTTTTTATGGGCGAGCTGAAAAAATCTCATCACAACCGTGCGCCGTGCGCGCTCACTCCTTAATGGAAATTACTTTATGGAAAGTACGGAAACAGGCTACCGCACAGGTTAAAAACTAATTAACTGCTTGATAGAGACCCTATAAATGGAGACCCTATAAATGGAGACCCTATAAATGGAGACCCTATAAGTAGTGCCGTGTCACAAAGAAACGCGACCTCAACCATCTACCCAGTTTATCCATCTAGTTTTAAGTGTTTTCCGACAAAAACGGCAGCCAGTTAGCAACCGGATCCGCCACTGGCTGTCCAGCACGTCGCGCCCAGTATTCGCTCAAAAAGTGAATTTGCCTAAGACCAACCACCAAATTCAACCCAGGTACAATAATCCACCAAGATACCAGGGGTGCTTTGAGTCCTTCAGCGGTGTAGAGCCGATTTATCTCCTGGTACAGCCGATACTGCACGATATAAATCCACAAAACACCTGAAAACGCTAATGAGCCAAACCAGCTGGGTACATCTGGGTCAAACTTGGCTAACGCCAACGGGACTGCAATTCCCAAAACGAACGGAATAATGCAAACCGCACCTGACCAAACGCTGCTGGAGGCTTCTTCGCTGCCTTCACGCGCGGCGTTTGCTTTTAGCTCATCTTGAATCATCCACTTGTAGTAGCCGTAATAAAGCAATCCTGTAACGACAGATAGCCAAATAACGCGAGTCAGGGGGCGAGGGGTTCCTAGCGCAGCAGTGGAAGTGGAGGCAGTAGAAGTCATGTAAGCGCAGGTAAACCAAAAGAATCAATTTTTTATGTATGGTAGCGCGAAGTGCATCGCCAAGGACCTGATGAAGTACCTGATGAAGTGCATATAGTTGAAGTGCATAGACATCGAGGCTTTGACCGCTTTCGCTAGGGTAAAAACCAAACATTGACACCAACGAAGCATACAGTTTTTAGATTTTTATAGTGGTTTTGTCCTGAACAAGGTAAGCAAACCGGAATACATAAGTGGTAGATGCACCCTGACCGTTCCCTGGACGCTTTTTAAGCGCTAGGGAATTTTTTTGTTTAAAATTCTCTCTGTATAAAATATGACCGCCAAAGAATGACCGGCAAGGAGGGCATGTAAATGTGCACAAAAAAGGCCGCTGCAACAGCGACCTTTTTCGCGGACTTAAGTTCTAGCCGTGGGCGTTAGCCGTTGCCGTTAGTAGTGGGCAACTACGCCGGGGTGTCTGACGTTTCGGCGGGTGCCTCAGCAGCGTCTGTCGGCTCAGCAGCAGTCTCAGCAGAGGCTTCAGCAGGTGCTGCTTCAACCGTCTCAGTTGCTTCAGGCGTTTCGGCGGCTTCAGGTGTTTCGGTAGTACCCTCAGCAGCGTCGGTAGTCTCTGCAATAGTTTCTGCGGCTACTTCCTCTTCTACAGGCTCGGGTTCAGCCACTTTAGCCGTTGGCCTGGGGCCTCTTACGAGTGCAGGATTTGTTGGCATGCGAGGCGCATCATCCTTGCCACGACCTTTACCTTTGCGGCCTTTACCCTTACCACGGCCTCGGTCACCTTCGGAGCGCCCTTCGCCCCCATCTTTGCGATCGCCCTTTTTGATTGGGGGAGGAACGTTCCTAGATTGAGCAGGTTCAGCCTGCTTTGCAGCGTCGCGCTCGCTCTTTTTGATAGGACGCTCTACCATGATTTATCCGCCTGTACGTAAATTGCTAACCAATCGTATCACGCAGAATATTAGAGAACTCGTCAATTATTGAGCAGGCCATTAGCGGACCCATTGGCAAGCCAGTTAGCGGACTTGGAAAGCCAGCTTCAGCAGCGAGCTTAATTCACAGGCCAGCCATCTTCACCACTGAGTGCCTGCTCACCAAGTAAAGGGGTCTCCCCTTCGCTAGAGGCATCGATGGTTTTGCTCACTTCGCCGCCATTATCCAACACGGATTCTGGATCAAAGTTAAGGCCAAGGACATCAATCAGCGCGTCTTCATCAGAATTTAGCTGATAAAACGGCACCATCAGGTTCGATAGCTTAGGTTCTAGAGCGTTTACAACGCCCAGTATTAAAAATGAAGAGGGCCGACGGCCACCTTCGGGCGTACGCACAGAGGTCGTCGCCATCTGCACTTCTAGCCAAGTGCGATTAGCGCGAAAGTAGTCTAACCACTTATCTCGAATAACCGACGTAAAGTTCTCAAAAAAGGCCATTGTTCAACCTGTAAGGAATCGTTCTAATGAGGAATCGTTATTTTCAGTCTCGCTACGCATATAGCCCCAACTTCGCAGCAATCTAACACCCTTCAGGCGTTATGACTAGACTAATATCAAATTATTTTGGAATAAAAAAGCAATTTGCAGCCCCATCAAGCGAGATCGATTGAAATCAATATCGCTTGATACCAACGGTTTCAGGCCATCACCATCGTTCCATAGCAAACGTAAACGAATAAATATCAGATTGAGAGAAATCGGTGCCTTACGACCTGTTTATAGGTAGTGGCGTTCACGTACGGTGGTCTTTGAGGTCAGCGGCCTTTTCGCTTAAGCAGCCTTTTAGCAGCCTTATAGGGGAGCAGCCTTTCTAACCGGTTCTTAAGTTCGACGAATAGGACTGGTCACTTCTAAATCGCCTTGTATGCCCTTAGTCACATCTAGGCCATCGCCTCTTTTGTCGTTGAGATCTGAGATCGCCTGATGCATATCAGCTGCGATCGCCTGATGCGACTTGGTCACCACCGGGTCGGCTTCTAACAGCTGAAACTTGTAGTACAGCATTTGTGAAAATTCGCCCAAGTCCCCGCTCAGCAGCTCTGTTGGCGCAATGTTCATGGGTCCGCTCACCGCAATTTGCTCAATCAGCTGCGGACTCAAAATCGCCTGAAACTTCTGAATATAGGCCCACGCCACTGAGCGTAGCTCCGCCTGCAAATCACCGTGGCTTACGTAGCTAGCCACCCGCTGAGCAAGGCCCACCCACTCCGGTGCCACCCATCGACTCAGCGCTTTATCTAGGTCAAACGATTTAATCACCTTGTCTACCAGCACCTGCCCGCCAGAATTACTCAGCGAGCCATCATTCAAGGTGGCAATCACCGTTTGCACCAAACCAATAATTTCACCGGCATTCCACACTGCATCATCCGGCGCAAACTGCTGCAAGTAGGCGCTCACAATGTTGCTGACGCTAGCTTCTTGCTCTTGCAACCATACGGCGACCTGCTCGGCTAGGAGCTGCGCGGTGACGTCGACCAAGGAGGCATCGGTTCCGAGGCTTTCAAAGGCTGCGATCGCCTCATCCATAAAGCCCTCTAGCTTTCTATTTTCAATGGTTACCGTCGCCAAATTCGCCACAATCGCGCCAATCACCGCACGCAGCTCAATCGTCGAGTCCGGCTGGCCAAAGGTCACGACATAGGCGCGCAAAACGTTGAGCACCTGCTTGAGATTTTTAAGAGAGGTATCACCTGAGGAAACCGGTTGGGTCAGCTTAGACGCACTGCCTGGACCAGCAGAAGCAGGCAAAATAGAGTCTGAAGGCGTAGATTCTGGAGGCACAGGAGTCACCGATAGAGGAGTATTTGCAGCGTTATGAGGAGATGACGCACCGCCAACCGTTTTGGGAGAGGCCGTGTCGGTAGGCGGTGCGGTCTCGGCGGGCAACGCTTGCGGCTGAGGGACTTTCTTCTTCCGCCGAAAAATCCCAAATAATCGACGAAATAATCGAAACACAGCAGATGATCTCCTTAATAACTCGGCAAATCGCCTTAGCCAAGGGGCATAGTAACAAAGGTTTACGACCTGCCTACAACGACCTGCCTACAACTCAGAGCCTCTCAACGGCGCTCACAGTCAAAGGCAGCAAACACAAACATCCTAAGCCCTAGCTGCTGGCAACATGTCAGGTATCAACGATATGCATTTTTTCAAAAACCGCTAACCCATCGCCGATTCGATAGTCTGGGCCACGGACTCGGCCAAAGAAGGGTAGTCGTAGCCGCCCTCCAATCCAAACAGCAAGGCTGAATTAAGCTGGCGACAAGCTTTCGAAAACCACCCATAGTCACCTGGCGTCAGGTTGATGCCTGCAAGCGGGTCGGCTGCGTTCGCATCGTAACCAGCACTGACAATCATCAAATCCGCATCGAATGCTTGCAGAAACGGAAGCGCATGACTTTTCCATAGGGTCTGATAAGCTTCGAGGCTAGACCCTGGCGGCAGCGGTAAATTGAGCACATTTTGATGCAATCCCCGTTCGGAAGCAGCTCCCGTACCCGGATAGGCCGGAGACTGATGAAAAGAACAGTAGGCAATGTTGGCATTAGTTTCGACTATCGCCTGTGTCCCGTTGCCGTGGTGTACATCCCAGTCCAAAATAGCCACGCGGTTCACCTCAGAAAAAGTCTCTAAGGCATAGTGAGCTGCGATCGCTGCATTTGATAGCAAACAAAACCCCATCCCCCGCGCTCTTTCAGCGTGGTGACCAGGTGGACGCACCAGCGCAAAGGCCGGAGACCGATGCTGCCAAACCCAATCAATCCCATCGAGCCAAGCCGCTACGGCCAACAGCGCCAAATCATAGCTCTTAGGAGACACAACGGTATCCGCATCTATCAGCCCGCCGCCCTTTTGGGCAAAGGCTTGCAGCGCTGAGACATAAGCGCTTTCATGCACGGCATAAACAAACGGCAGTACCTCTCTTTGCGACGGCTCACGCCAATCGATTTTCTGCGCCCAGCCATTAGCCGCAGCGACCTTTTCAACGACAGGGCCATCAGCTGACTGAGCGCCCGTATGACGCTCTTTAGAGAGCGCTTGGGCAGTCGTTTTTGAAGGAATCCGAGAAGACGTTTGAGAAGGACTTTGTTGTCGACGCTTAAGCTCGGTGACAATCGCCTTCAAACGACCTGCGTTTTCGGGATGCATCGGCCCGGTGTTGTGCCCCTCAAAGAGATCGCTATAAAAAACGGGAAACCAAGAATTCATAAGGGTTTACGAGCAGCAGAAAGCTGCGTTTCAAAGAGGAATAAAACCCATAAAAAAGGGGTAAAACGTGATACAATCTCGAGAGTGCCTATTATTATTTTTCATTCACTTTTTTAGAGATGCCTCAAAGGGTGTGACAGACCGTTTTCCTCCAGGTCTTCTACCCTCTTACAAGACCTGTTCAAAGCGACCTTTAGCAGTCTCCTCACAGGCTCTTTCTCATAGACTCTAAAGATTCTAAAGATATTAATTTTGGATATTAATTTTAAAAACTATTTTTTACCTTAAAGTTGTTTTTCCAGTCTCCTGCTTTCCACTATTTCATCATCGCTGAAGGAAACATATTGAAAAGATATATTCTCTTTTGTTTCTTTTCTTAACATACAACCCTTCTAAAGCAGCCCCTTTCCTCTCATAACAGTAAGACTCTACACAAGAGCTATCTGCAATATTGCTGTCTTTTAATAAAGCAGCAACAACCCGGCTGACCCTTCCTCTTTTCGAAACTTTCTGGAGCTTTCTACATGAGTAGTCCTCAAGAGCGCATTGTTCCAACAGATCTGCGCAATGAGATGTCTCGGTCCTATCTTGAATACGCGATGAGCGTCATTGTGGGTCGAGCCTTGCCAGACGCTAGGGATGGCCTCAAACCTGTGCATAGGCGTATTTTGTATGCGATGCACGAGCTAGGACTCACCGCCGATCGCCCCTTTCGTAAGTGCGCCCGCGTGGTGGGTGAAGTCCTTGGTAAATACCATCCGCACGGCGATACTGCGGTGTACGACGCGCTGGTGAGGATGGCCCAAGACTTTTCCATGCGTCACCCGCTGATCAATGGCCACGGCAACTTTGGCTCCATTGACAACGACCCGCCAGCGGCCATGAGGTACACCGAGTCGCGGCTTCAGTCCCTCACGGGCGCAGCCCTGCTGCAAGATATTGAAGCAGAAACGGTAGACTTCGCCGATAACTTTGACGGATCTCAGCAAGAACCCGTTGTTCTGCCTGCCAGAATTCCCCAGCTGCTGATTAACGGCTCTTCGGGAATTGCCGTAGGGATGGCCACCAACATTCCGCCCCACAACCTGGGCGAAGTCATTGATGGCACCATTGCACTCATTGATAATCCCGACATCACCAGCATTGAGCTGATGGAGTTCGTACCCGCACCAGATTTTCCAACTGGCGCTCAAATTATCGGCACCCGAGGCATTCGCGAAGCCTATACCACTGGCCGGGGCTCGGTGATTATGCGGGGTGTGGCCAACATTGAAACCCAAGAGAACAGAGGTCGCCCAGACCGAGAAACCATCATCATCACCGAGCTGCCCTACCAAACCAACAAGGCCGCCCTGATTGAAAAGATCGCTGACATGGTGAATGAGCGCCGATTGGAGGGCATCTCCGATCTGCGAGACGAAAGTGATAGAGACGGGATGCGCATCGTTATTGAGCTCAAGCGCGATGCCTACCCCAAGGTTGTGTTGAACAACCTATACAAGCAAACGCCACTACAGAACAACTTCGGCGTCAACATGCTGGGCCTGGTCAATGGCGAACCCCAGCTGCTCACGCTTAAGGACTTTTTGCAGGTCTTTTTAGACTTCCGCATTGAAACCATTACGCGGCGCACACGCTATCAGCTGCGTAAGGCGCAAGAGCGCGACCATCTCTTACAGGGCTACCTGATTGCCCTGGCGAATTTAGATGCGGTCATTGCCCTGATTCGGGGGTCTGCCGATGCGGCCAGTGCAAAAGCTGAGCTGGTTGAATCCTACGGATTTTCGAGCGTTCAGGCCGATGCCATTTTGCAAATGCAGCTGCGCAGACTGACCGCCTTAGAATCTGAAAAAATCGAGAAAGAGCACGAAGAACTCACTCTTCAAATTGCCGATCTGGAAGATATTCTGGCCAACCGCTCCCGCATTTTGGCCATTATCAAAGAAGAAGTCAGCGCTATTCGTGCAGCTCACGCCAACGATCGGCGTACGGTACTCCAAGCAGATGAAAACGATCTCTCAGATATCTCGCTCATTGCCAATGAACAGGTGGCTATTCTCGTCACCGAACAGGGCTACATTAAGCGAATGCTCGTGTCTACCTTTGAAGCCCAAAACCGGGCAACCCGAGGGAAATCGGGCACCAAGATGAAGGACGACGATGGGATTGAGCACTTCATTACCTGTTGCACTCACGACCATGTCGTTTTCTTTACTGACCGGGGCGTTTCGTACTCGTTGCGGGCCTACCAAATTCCAGAGAGTTCGCGCACGGCGAAGGGCTATCCGCTGGTGCAAATGTTGCCGATTCCAAAGGAAGAAAAAGTCACTTCTGTGATTGGTGTCAGCGAGTTTACCGACGATGAGTATTTGGTGATGCTCACCCAGGGCGGCTATGTGAAAAAGACCGCGCTCTCTGCATTCAGTCGTATTCGCACCAATGGTCTCATTGCGATTTCGCTCAACGACGGTGATGAGCTGCGCTGGGTCCGCCGGGCCAGAGCTGAAGACAGCATCTTAATTGGCTCTCAAAAGGGCATGACCATTCACTTTAAGACAGACCACAATCAGCTACGGCCCCTGGGCAGACCGACCAAAGGCGTCCGAGCGATGTCTCTGCGCGATGGCGATAAGCTGATCAGCATGGATATTTTGTCTTCGCAGATGGTAGAAGCCTTAGAAGCGGCTGCCGACGAAAGCGAGGAAGAGATTGCGCTCAGAGAGCAGGGGCCCTGGGTACTGGTGGTCTCGGCTGGGGGCTTGGGTAAGCGCGTGCCCTTTACCAACTTCCGCTTGCAAAACCGGGCTGGCATGGGTCTGGTGGCCATGAAGTTCCGCAAAGACAATGATGAGCTGGTGGCCCTGCGAATTGCCGAGCCTGACGATGAGCTGATGATTGTCAGTGCGCGGGGCATTATCATGCGGCAGTCGGTGAATGCGATTTCTATTCAGTCACGGATGGCGACTGGGGTTCAGCTCCAGCGCTTGGACGATGATGATGCGATCGCAGCTGTCGCCCTCGTCCCTCACCTAGACGAAAGCGAAAACGACATGCCGTCTGAAGAAGTCGCCGAAGCCGTGGCCGATACCGTGGCTGAAGCGCAAGTCGTTAGCGATATTGACGATGGCGACGTTGAGACAGTCGCTGGTGCTGAAACAGCTGAGGTTGTTACAGACGCCGTCAGTGAGGCCGTTGCCGAAACAGAGACCATCGTCACCGCCGAGGAAAACAGCGGCAGTGAGCACGGCAGTGAGCCAGAAGGCACAGAAGACGATTAAGGACAGGCCCTAACAGATCGGCAATGACGAGGGCCTAGGGAAAACAACCTTAAGGAAAAAGGCCCAAAAAGCTGCGGGGAAAGTGTTGCAAATACGCACAGCCCGCAGCTTTTTTGTGTGCTCTTTTTAACCCGTTTTTTACCAAATCCTGCCAAGCTCTCAAAGGCACGTCAAAGCCACGTCGGCGTTGGCCCACTTTCATCTGCCTATTGATAGATGTGTAACCCTTGCTGGCCATAGTTTTGTTAAAAAAGTTCGCCAATCCGGACGGTTTTTCGTTGAAAACAGCACTGAAGCTGTACTCTTATCTCTAAATATCAGTAAAGTTTGCTGATACAACATGCTAGCTACACTTAGGAACTTCACACACTGCAACTAATGATCCCTCTAATACCTCATTTAGAAATGGGTATTAGCTTATTTAGGCCCGGTTTGCCACCGAGACTTGCTCAAGCTAGTACCGACAGCTCTTTTAGCTTAGACACCATCACCCAGAGCTTTGGCATCGGCTTCGGCGAATTTTTGCCAAATTTGTTGGGTGCGATCGCCATTTTTGTGATCGGCATTGTCGTTGCTTATTTTGTGGCCCTAGCCGTCAAGAGCCTACTCAAAAAAACCACCATTGACGATCGCATTGCAGCGACTGTCACCAAGCGCCCCGCCAGTGACGTGCCCGTTGCTAAGTGGGTCAGCGATATTGTCTTTTGGATCATCATCCTATTTGTGGTGATTGCATCCCTAGAAGCACTACAGCTCACCGCTGTATCCGAGCCGCTGAACGGCTTGCTCACCACCATCTTGAACTACCTGCCACGCGTTGCGGTCGCAGGGGTTTTGCTGGCCTTGGCTTGGGCCATTGCAACCGTCGTCAAAACAATTGTGACCCGTGGGTTAGAGAGCTTTAACCTAGACGACAGACTCGCCGAGAATACGGGCGTAGATCCTAGAGAAAACGCCGTTCAAATTCACGAGACCTTGGGCAACGCGCTCTACTGGTTTGTGTTTTTGCTGTTTTTGCCTTTGATCCTCAACTCGCTCCAGCTCAACGGACTGCTTGAGCCTGTGCAGGGGCTGATCGATCAGTTCCTCACCGCTATTCCTAAGATTCTCTTGGCGGGCTTGATTGCCGTCGGTGGTTGGCTTCTCGCCAAAATCGTGCGCGGCATTGTCACCAACTTACTAGCAGCCTCCGGTGTGGATAACATCGGCAACCGTCTCGGATTGTCTCGTTCGACAGCCGCCGGTAGCGGAATCTCTATTTCTAGTTTGGTCGGGACTGTTGTTTATGTTGCCGTGCTCATTCCGGTGGCGATCGCAGCCCTAGAAGAGCTAGATATTCGTGCGATTTCTGAGCCTGCTGTTGGCATGCTCAACCAAATCCTCAACTTCATCCCGCTGTTGCTAGCAGCAGGTGTGGTCATCACCCTGTTCTACTTTATTGGTCAGTTCGTTTGCGACCTGCTCACTAACGTGCTCGCCAATGTCGGGTTTGACAACATCCTAGATAGCCTGGGTCTTCCTGATATCAACCCACCTGCGGCCCCGCCTACTGAGGTGTACCCCACCGAAACCACCGGTGAAACCCTCATTCAGCCCCCCGCCGACCACGGCAAATCCCCGTCAGAAGTGGTGGGCCTGATTGCCTTAGTGGGCATCGTCCTCTTTGGTGTGGTGACCGCAACTGAAATCCTTCAGCTAGAGCAGCTCACTCTGATTGTTCGAGCCGTGATGGAAATCGCCGCACAGGTGCTCGTTGGCGTGGTTATCTTCGCCATTGGCCTATACGTTGCAAACTTGGTTTATCGCCTTATCAAGAGCAGCAGCAGTACGTCTTCTAACACGCTGGCACAGGCCGCGCGGATTGCGATTTTGGCCTTTGTGGGCGCGCTGGCACTCGGTCAAATGGGGGTAGCGACGAACATCGTCAACCTAGCCTTTGGCCTACTGCTGGGCGCTGTCGCTGTTGCGATCGCCATTGCCTTTGGCCTTGGTGGACGCGACGTTGCCGCCGAAGAACTCAGAGGCTGGCTCAAAGAGCTTAAGCGCTAAGCTAATTTGCAAGCGATTGATTTGTCAGTGATTGTGCCTTGAATTCCTCGGATTCAAGAGGCAAGTTCAATGAAAAATCGCTAACGCGTTGCCTTGAAAAAAGCCCGCAGTAAAAGAGTTAAGTGCTCTTTGCTGCGGGCTTTCTATTGCTTGCCCGGGGCTTTCTATCGCTTGCCCATTACTCACCCGTAGCGCTCACCAAAAGCGTTCTGGCTATTGATGGCATTGAAATATTGACCATAGAAGACTTTTGAAATACAACGCGCTATAAGTACCTCCTATACAATGGGCATTGGGGTATGGAGGAATCTATCCACCTTGCTGTCATCACACCGCTGTAGCACCTCGCAAATACGTCTCAACCGCTATCTTTCGCAACAGCCCTGTTAATCCAAGGCTCAAAGTCCGGTCATGAAAAGCGATGATCTCGCCAAATACATTGAGGCCACCGATGGCATCAGCAAGCCTTGGCTACTCATTCAGCTCAGGCTGGCCAAGCTCAAAGAACGCCGCCAGGAGATGAGTACCGAAGAATTTAACCAGCAGCTGGCTGAACTCCACGAAGAACTCATGAAACTGGGCCAGTGGTGGATTGGCCAGGAAGACGAAGTATTCAAGCGGGGACTTTAAAGTAAACGCCTCCAGACAAGCGCCCCCAGACAGCTAGAGAAATTCATAAAAAAGGAACATGAGTAAAGCGCCTACCAGTCGTAAAAGCAACAGCGGTACTTCAAAAACTCAGGCAAAGGCAGAGGCCAAATCAGCCTCAAAGGCCCCTCAAAAATCCCCAGCCAAAACAGCCGCGCAATCATCTCTCCCCACAGCTGACGATATTAAAATTAAGGACACGCAGTGGTACCTCAGCCGGGAGCTCAGCTGGCTAGAGTTCAACCGGCGCGTCCTTCACGAAGCCTTAGATGAGCGCACCCCTCTCTTAGAGCGTCTAAAATTTCTCGCGATCTTCAGCTCTAACCTCGACGAATACTTCATGGTTCGCGTTGCAGCCACCAAGCAACAAATTGAGGCTGATGTCACCAAGCGCACGCCCGATGGTCGCACACCGACCGAGCACCTCAAAGACATCAGCCAACGACTGGCGCCCATGATCACTCAAATGCACGGCTACTTTCAAAATGAGCTGCGCCCCAAAATGCTCTCTGCGGGCATCTGCCTACTTGACTACAAAACGCTCAACACCGAGCAGCGAACCTATTTAGATGAGTACTTTAACAACCAGGTCTTTCCTGTCCTGACGCCTTTAGCCGTTGACTCAGGCCATCCTTTTCCCTACATCTCAAACCTGAGTCTCAACCTAGCGGTAGAAATTCACGACCGCACCTCTACCGAGCCCCATTTTGCCAGAGTCAAGGTGCCCAAGGTGCTTCCTCGCTTTGTACAGCTTCCCGACCCGCTCAAGGTCGAGTTAGAAGAGGCCGCAGAGGCCTGCCACTGGGCGGGTGTTCCGATGGAGCAAATTATTGCCCACAACATTGACGCCCTATTTCCCGGCATGAGCGTTAAGGACTGCTACACCTTCCGCATCACCCGCAACGCGGACCTTTACGTAGAAGAAGACGAAGCCGATGACCTCATGCTGGCTATTGAGCAAGAACTCCGCAAGCGCAGAATGGGCGGCTCTGCCGTCCGGATGGAGACCGAAGCAGGCATGACTTCAGCCATGCGTGCCACGCTCATGAACGAGCTCAAAATTCAGGCAGAAGATGTCTACGAAATAGAAGGGCCTTTAGGACTCACCGATCTGATGAGTTTGATGAGCTTGCCTCTAGACACTCTGAAAGATACTCATTGGACACCGGTGACTCCCACCTCATGGAAAACCGCGCAGCATGCAGAAGGCGAGGATGTTTTTTCACTCATTCGCCGCCGCGATCGCCTTGTGCACCACCCTTATCAGGCGTTCTCCGGCACGGTACAAGCGTTCATCACCCAGGCCGCCACAGACCCCGGCGTACTGGCCATCAAAATGACGCTGTACCGCACCTCAGGCGATTCCCCTATTGTCAATGCCTTGATTAAAGCGGCTGAAAACGGCAAGCAAGTCGTCGCCCTTGTAGAACTCAAGGCGCGCTTCGATGAGGAAAACAATATCAATTGGGCGCGCACCCTAGAGCGATCGGGCGTCCATGTTGTCTACGGCCTCATGGGCCTCAAAACCCATACCAAAGTCGCCCTAGTCGTCCGTCGTGAAAAAGATAGCATTCGCCGCTATGTACACATCGGCACTGGCAACTACAACCCTAAAACCGCCCGGCTATACACCGACTTGGGGCTGCTGAGCTGCCGGGAAGATTTAGGCACAGACCTCACCGATCTGTTCAACTATCTCACGGGTTACTCCCGACAGCAGTCCTACAAAAAGCTGTTGATCGCCCCGGTTAGCCTGCGGGATAGAATGACCCAATTTATCCGGGATGAGGCTGCGATCGCCCAAAGCGGAAAAAAAGGTCGCATCATCGTAAAAATGAACGCGCTGGTCGATGCCAAAATCATTGCCGAACTCTACAAAGCCTCCCAAGCTGGCGTTGAAATTGATCTGATCATTCGCGGTATCTGCTGCCTGCGTCCTGGCATTCCAGGGCTCAGTGACAATATCAAAGTCATCAGCATCATTGGCCGATTTTTAGAGCATTCTCGGATTTTTCACTTTCACAACGATGGTGACGAACGCTTTTACATAGGCTCCGCCGACTGGATGCCCCGCAATTTAGATCGCAGGGTCGAAGCGCTAGTCCCGATTGAAGAGCCTTCCTTGCAAAGCAAGCTCGCGCTACTCATGCAAATTTGCCTGGAAGACAACCGGCAAGCTTGGGAAATGCAGCCAGATGGCACTTACCAGCAACGCACCCCCGCCAAAGGAGATCCTAAGCGCAGCACCCACAAAATACTGATGCAGCAGGCCCGGGGATAAAAAAGAAGCTAAAAGCGAGCCGTTAGAACAGACGCATCAGAAGCACGCGTGCTAAAACCAGTACGCCAGAGAGGTACGCCAGAGCAGCACACCAGAGAAGGCAAACACTATTCAAACTTTTCGAGCTGCTCGAGCTTGAGCCACACATTAGGCGTAGGGACACGGCCAAACTTCACCAGGCCGTAGTCGTCTCGCGTCTCTAAGATTTCGCCCTTTGTGTCAAACACATAGCTAGAAAGACGCGTGTCACTGGCTTTGGCTTCTACGCTGTTTTCAAACTTTTCTCGCACCAGACGGACGAAATCCCCTTTTTTTACGGGCATGGCTTTATTAAAGTAGTCGTTACAGTAATGAACAGTGGCCATAGGTCACAGCTACAGCTCACATTGTATCGCCAGACGTGACGACTGATCTCTATCGCTTTGTCCTCTATGACTTATGTTTGTGAGAGCCTAGCAACTGTTTGAAAGAGCCTAGTAGCTGGCTATCTCTGGCATTTCGGACAGTAGTGCGCCGAGCGTCCCGCTAGCTGAATGCGTGCAATTTCGCTGCCGCAGCTTCGGCAAGCCTCACCCTCTCGGCCATAGACCCAGGCCACGCCGCCATAGTTGCCATTGGTCCCATGGATGTCACGAAAGTCGCTGAAGGTGGTCCCCCCAGATTCGATGCTAGTTGTCAGGACCTGCACAACCGCTTCATGCAGCCTTGCAATTCGCTTTTTGCTGAGGCGATCGCACACCACCCGAGGCCGAATCCCACTCATAAATAGCGCCTCATCCGCATAGATATTGCCAATACCAGCCACTAACCGCTGATCGAGCAAGGCATTCTTAATCGGACGTTGACGCCCCTTCAAAGCAGCGACTAAATAAGCCACTGAAAACTCATCAGAAAACGGCTCTGGGCCCAGCTTTTGCAGCCCTGTCATCACGCTCTCAACCGGCTTATCCGGTGGGACTAGCCACAAACGACCAAACGTTCGCTGATCGACGTAGCGCAGCTCACGGCCATCGTCAAAAAATAAGCGCACCCGACAGTGCTTTTGCAATGCCTCATCCTGAGAGACCCACAAAAGCTGACCGGTCATGCGCAAATGCACTCCTAGCCAGCCCGCTGCCTCTAAGCCACGCGATCCCGCACGCTGCAACTCACCCAGCAAATACTTGCCTCGGCGATGCCACGCCACCAGCTGCGCCCCGTCAATCTCTTTTAAAAAGCGATCAGCCGGCTCAGGATAGTCAATCGTACGCGCTAAGCGAACATCGCCTCCCCGAACCGGCTGATTAAGCGAAACACGACTGAGCCCACGACGGACAGTCTCTACTTCAGGTAGCTCAGGCACTATACTCGCGCTGTGACGGTGTTCATAGGCTGCTGTTTACGAGCCGTCTGTTAGGGCTAACCTTCTGTCGGGCTGGCTTTCTGTAACAGATGACTGTGTACTTTTACTTTGCACTTTTTGCTTTGGGCGCAGCTTTGTCGGCCAGAGCCTCTCTATCAATGGGCGCTCTATCGATGGGTGCTCTATCGATAGGCGATTTAGAGGCGATGGATGACTTAGAAGCAGCGCTCTCTGCGCTTTTGGGCGGAGCCTTTTTGTCAGCCGTTTTTTGCACTATCTTTGAAGCGGCCTTCTGGACAGCAGGCTTCTTTTTAGCCGCAGAACGACCGGCAGGTGCCTCTACCTCTATCAGCTCAGATTCAGCAAAATTGTTAGTGTTTACGCCCGAGTAGTTCACCTTGTTGAATCGAACCACAACAGGATACTTAATTCCGCTTTGGTCTACCGAAGCCACAGAGCCGACTTCTTTGTACCAATAGGACTCCGGGCGAAGGATTCTGACCTTAGAACCGCGCTGAACCATAAACAAGCTAAAGCTACCAAATAAAACTTTTGAGAAGCCAAAAAAGAAATAGACCCTTAACAATCTAAAAAACAGACCTAAAAAGCAAAAGCGCCAGCGACAACAACCAACGTCCAAAGCAGCCCAAAAGCACGCTTCAAATGCAGCTGTCCCCACTAGCGCCCTGAAATAATCTAGGCCTTCTTAGCCGCTGCTTTCTTCTTAGGTGGGGCTTCTACTTCTACAAGCTCACCTTCAGCAAAGTTGTTAGTGTTCACACCGGCATAGTTCACTTTGCCGAAGCGCACAACCACGGGGTACTTAATCCCACTTTGATCCACTGAAGCGACAGAGCCAACGTCCTGATACCAGTAGGATTCTGGACGAAGAATTCTGACTTTAGAACCACGCTGAACCATGAGTACTAACCCCCTTAAAGTGTTAGGTAAAAATGTTAGATGAAAGTAGGTCAATGACAGAGCTACTCATTAGCTTAGGTTACTACTTCAGCTGGTCTTACCCTCACTTTTACTGTTTAAGTTTTATTGCTTAGAAAAGATAACTTTTGCAACAACTTCAACATACAGGCCGTATCCCTCTTTCGCGATCGCAACAAAACACATGAAAAAGCCACTGGGTAATCCAGTGGCTTTTTCACAGCTATCATGCGGAGCGTTGCGCTTAGCCTCTGCTTTTTTGGCATCCGGCGTATGCACTTTTCAGTGCTACACCTTTGGAACGCTCAGCTGCATGTTAGGTAAAACAGCCTGCGCCCCATCTTCAGCAGGCATTAATAACAAGGAGTCAGGAATCACCCCTGGCAACGGCAACATCCCACCACTACCGGCAGGGGCCACAGGTGTTGCCGTTGCCATGCCCGGTAAAACGGCTTGCGTATTAGGCACAGCGGCAGGCATAGGAAGCGGTGGCAAGCCAGAAGCGCCGACAGGACTCACCGACGAAGGTGCTATCACTGGCACAGCGGCCACAGGAGGCACGCTATTAGACGTACCTGCAACAGGCTGTTCAACGGCTTCAACAGGGGGCTCATTGGCCTCATTGGCCTCATCAGCACCCGCTGAGATCGGACGAGAAACCTCGATCCCGTTTTCTTCTAAAATGACTCGGGGCTCAAACGCGAGGGTTTCGATACGCTTGACGCGGACTGCGCCATTGGCGATGCGATCGCCCACCTTTACATACCGCTCAGGCTCACCACCAGAGCGCAAAATCGCATAGGGCTCATTGCCCAGCTGAATCACACCAGAAATTGAGATGGTCGGCGCAATTACAGGCTGAGGAATCGCTGGCAGCGCTGCAATTGGAGAAGGTGTGACCAAAGGCTCATTGTTAGGCTGAACACGCACCGGCGGCGGCGTAGGTTCAGGCGGTCTACTCGCTGTGGCACCAGCGGCCGCATTGCCGCCCCCAGCATTATTACCGGCAGCTCGAGCGCCCGCGCCTGCCCCATTGCGAGCCGACTCTGGAATAACCACAGGCTCAGGCTCAGGCGGAATCGGCAGCGTCGCAAATGGATCGGTCCGGCTTTGGCTCACCAACCGGGTCCGAGCAGCCGGGTCAGTAGAGCGAATCAGATCGGCAGAGACAGTAGTCCCCGTGCCTTCTGCTGCGACCGTAGGGTCTTCAAAAGCTTCAGCATCATTGCCCTCAGCCTCTGGAGCGCCACCGCCCAAAGAAGGAATCGCAGGCGCCTCGTCTAGGGCGCCATCCTCGATAGCTTCCACGACATCAATCACCGCGATATCCTGATCGCGATTGAGCAGTTGACACCCTGTCAGTGGAACAGTCGCCAATAAAATAAGCAGCAAACGCCGCATGCTGAATCCCTCCCAGGACTGGCTGATCAAAAAAAAGTAGCGCCGCGAAATATCTTGAAGATGCACGCTTTAGAAATGCCGCACTGCACTCCCTTAAAAAACGTAACTGAGTCATCCGCGCTGGCTTAGGGTAGACAAATACGACCCGAAAACTAACGTCATCTCTAAAAAACTAGCAATTTAGATTGAAATATCAGTAGTTATCCCTACGCGCCATAACACCTAAATCAAGCGGTCGCTATCCAAGGTGCCTCATCCGGCCACCCGGGCAATGCCTACACTTCCTCAGCCGGGCGCATAATGACTTGCAAATGCTTCAGTCCCTTTTTTACCCGACGGGACACAGTGACAGAACTAATGCCTAAGCGCTCGGCAGTTTCCTTTTGGGTAAGGTCGTGCAAAAACACAAATTCCACCACCTCACGCGTCCGCTTCTCTAGCTGCGATAATGCCTGCTGCAAACGAATCTGATCCTCTTGGGCAAGCTGAAAGCTGCGATAGCGCGAGTCTGGCAACATATCTCCCAGTGAAGATGTGCCGCTATCACCTTCCCTGACAGGTGCATCTAAGCTCAATAAATTACGATTACTGCTGGCAATTCTGACCTGCTGCCATTCTTCTACCGTGATGTCTAAGTGGTCAGCGACCTCCTGGTCACTGGGCCTTCTGTTGAGCTCATCTTGCAAATGTCGAATCGCTCTTGCAGACTGGGTTTGCAGGGTTTGCCAACGGCGAGGAATCCGCACGACCGTCCCTTTATCTCGCAAGTAGTGCTGAATTTCACCCCGAATGTAGGGAATAGCAAAAGAGCTAAACGCGTACCCCTTTTGCAAATCAAACCGTTCGATGGCGCGAATCAATCCAATACTGCCCACCTGCATCAAATCATCAAAGGTTTCACCGGAATTGTGCAGCCAACGATGCGCCTCCCGACGAACCAAGCCAATGTTCATATCCACCAAGCGATTGCGAATTTGGGGCGATGGATTCTTTTGATAGGTCGTAAGGATTTCAAGTGACTGATTTTTAATAATCTGATTTGACGAGGAACGCATATTAAAAAGGGCCTATAAGTATCAGTTAAGGCCTTTTGGCAGATGGTAGAAGGTGCCTTTAGCACTGCACCAACACGTTTAGCGTAGTGGGCGCAATTTCGTCCAACAATCGAGATTCCACGGAACCGAGCGCCGAAGAATGTGACAGAGATTTTGCCTAGAAACGCTGTCATATTAAGCGTTTCATTCAAGATTCCACTGCGCTTACGTATCGCCTTTTTAGGGTTACGGTCTATATCAAAAGCCCTGCTAGAACCGATGAGTTCTAGCAGGGCTTTTGATGTTCAGCAATTGAAGCTGCTGACAGTTAAAAAAGGATCGAGTCAGGTATCGGCTCAGCGCCTAAAGCGATTAACCTATGCACCGTAACCATTTTCAGTTTCGATGCGGCCATAGAACACACCTTGCAAACGAACATCGTCTGCCGCCGCTGTCCCCATGTCAGTATCGGAAGGCTGCTCAGAAATGAACGTCCCGCCAATTTCGCCTGTGTTGCTATCTACTTTGGAAACCTGTAGCGAGATATGGCCTTGACCCACATCAAATGCTTTGACGTTCTCACGGCTAAGGTCCGTAGCATCAGCACGTGCAGGCAAGGCAACGGCGTTGTCATAACCTGTGGTCAAACCACGCGCCTTTGGATCTAAGAAGTTAGAGGTCCGGTAGGAAGGTACGCGGAAGTCACCTTCAAAATCAGCAGACGTGGTGATTGCATTGAGACCCTGTTGGGTAGCAGCTTTGAGGCCCTTAATTGTAAAGAGGAAAGGAATTTGGTCGCCACCGGGCAAAAGCACAGTAATAGGCTGGAAATCCATCCCTAGTTTTTCGTCAAAGAGGAGGCTGCCATCGGACTGAAGTTTGATATCACCGCTCACCTGCTCAATAGAGGTGGTGTAGCGAGTGAGTGATTTACCTGCAACAAACTCAGACTCTTTGCGTTTGTTAGGAGACTCTTGCTTAACGAAAAAGCTAGTGGGCTCCAAGCACAGATCTACTAGCTGATAAGACGTGCCAGATTCGATGGGAATTTGACCCCGACGAGTTTCGTCTACCTGAGGGCAGCTGTTGGCCAACCCGGTGTTGCGAATTTCATCGTAGGTGAGTGGAATGTCGCTAGTTGCGCTAGGCGCTTGGCTACAGGCAGTGAGAACACCTAAGCAAAGGGCAAAGAACGCAGCGAGCAGGGCGCGATACCTCATATCAACCTCAAGACTGTTTGAATATTAAAAAGTAAACGGGGAATTTAGTAGTTCATTTTACACTGAGATCAGTCGGTTTGGGCAGCAGCAGCTTGCACCACACTCGGCTGATCGCTTAGGCTCTGACAGGTGCGGCCATCGCTCACGCAGCGATTCCGCCTGGAAAGGTGCCGCCAACGCGCAGCATTCGGTATCGCACCAGCGGCCTAATTACCAGCAGGTTACAAAAGTTGAACACGGTGAGTCATTCTGTCCTTTCCTCCGAGAATCTTCCAACCGATCTCTCCCAGCTTTCGCAGCAGGTCCGAGAAACCGCACAAACTCGCACAGGCGACTGTATCGCCCTACTGGAGCTGCTAAGACTACTCAACGAACTCCATTACGAAATTAGAGACACGCTTTTTCGAGACGCTTTGCCCGATAATCGACAGCGCCTGTACCGTTTGCTCAAAGATATTGAGCAGGAAGGCGGATGGCCCTATATAAAACGAATGAAGCTTATAGAGCTGTTAGAGCATCTAGAAGAGGCCGACGACGTACCAGAGGAAACAGGAGAAGCACCTTAGTCATCTGTACTAAGTCATCTGTACTAAGTCATCTGTACTAAGTCATCTGTACTAAGTCATCTGTACTGAGTCATCTGCACTCAAGTGACCTTGCCGTCTGATTTATGCCGTCTGAATTTATAGGGCGAGCTGACTGTCCGTCAGTGACTAGGGGCGCTGACGTTAGCGGCCCATTTTTGTGAGCTAACTTTTCGCAGCTATCTTGCGTTTCTTTCGGGTGATGGGCTTTTGGGGTTGTAAGGGATCAGTACTTCGAGGTGTCACAGCCCAGTGAAAAATAACCCAGAAGGCATCTTAGGATAGCCGAAGTTCCGACGGATATTCTGAGATTCCAGAGAATTGAGAGCTTTACGGCATAACCGCTGGCCACCTCTATTGATCTTGGCTGGGCATGCTGATCAAAGCAAATAGCAAATATAAGATAGCGATTTTAGTTAAGCAGGCAGTTATGGTTTCTCGCGTAGAGTACAAAAAGGGTCCCAAAAGCTGGCAACGGTTTTTTCAGGGCGCTGTTCTATCTGGAACAATGGCGCTCTTGAGCCAAGGCATTATTGCACCGTCTGCACAGGCAGAAACCAACCGCTTTTGCCAGCTTTCTGCTGCGGATGTAGAGGCTAAGGAGTCTTTGCGGGTATCAGGACTAGCGGGCGATGCTGGCGCGCAGCAGCAATATGTATCATTGCGAGACCAGCACGCTAGTGAAGTCAAAAACTGTCGTCGCAGTGCTTGGCCTGAAAATCAGGCCATTTGGCTGCGGCTGTATGAGTCTGACTTGCGTCCCGGCCAGCTAGACGCCGTGATGGATCGCATTGTGAATTTGGGGTACAACCAGGTTTATATTGAGGCGTTTTCAAACGGGCAGGTGCTGCTGCCTAAAACGGACAATCCGACCGTTTGGCCCAGTGTCGTTCAGTCATCAGAATATGCGGACAGGGACTTGCTCGCTGAGGCCATTGGCAAAGCTCGCGAGCGCGATCTGGAGGCCTCTGCCTGGATGTTTACGCTGAACTTTGGCTATTCCTATGGGCAAAGGGCGGACCGCAGGCAGGTGCTCGCGCGCAACGGCGACGGCAGAGACACGCTGGATTTGGCAGATACTGGCAACAGCGGGGCCTCAGAAGATGCGTTTATTGATCCCTACAATCGTGTTGCTCAAGCTGACTACGCTCAAATGGTGCGAGCTGTACTGCAAAGACGCCCCGATGGCGCGCTATACGACTATGTGCGCTATCCCCGCTTATTAGGAGGGGCTTCTATTGTCAGCGAGGTCCAGAATCTGTGGATTTATGGACCTTCCGCACAGCAAGCATTGCTACAGCGTGCAGGTAACAACAAAGGGCGTGATTTGATCAGTCGCTATTTGCAGCGGGGTTACCTAACCGATTCCGATGTGTCACAAGTCGATAACGCCTACCCGACAGAAGGCGAACCGCTGTGGCAAAGCCGTAATCCAGCAACCGTTGACCCTAAAGACTTACCCCCGGCCTCTGCGCGTCGCCCAGGACTCCAGTTAGAGCTATGGCGATTGAGCGTTGCCCATGCGATTCAAGGGGTGGTGGACTTTTTGCAGGCGGCGGCAATGCCCGCTCGGCAAGCAGGCATACCGGCGGGCGCAGTCTTTTTTCCTGGCGGCAATAGAGCCGTAGGGGAAGGCTTCGATGCACGATTACAGCATTGGAATCGCTTTCCGCAATGGATGGAAGCGCATCCGATGGCCTATGCCGTGTGTGGGAATACGGGCTGCATTGTCGATGAAGTACAGCGGGTGCTGCGGGTGCGGACCAATCACAGTACGGTAAAACCTGCGATCGCAGGCAGATGGGGCCAAAGCCAGCCCAACCGCCCCTCACTAGAAGCCCAAATGGACGCACTCCAGCGAGCCGCCCCTCAGCTCAAGACCGTGAGCCACTGGGCTTTCTCCTGGCAGGACCCTGAATTCGACCGGCAGCGGAAATTTTCGGGTTCGACCGCTCGAAGCAGTGACCTAGGCGGGCTACGAAACCGCTTGCCGGGGGGCGCTGAGCAAACAACAGAAGTTGACACTGCGCCGACGAATGAACAGGAAAATCCTCAGCCCAACACAGCAGAGCCCAACACAGCAGATATGCCCGCAACCGACCGCAGGAGCGTATTGGTCGAAGGTGCCAACCGCCGCAGTGCGGAAAGGCAGCAAGAGCGTGCGCCCGTCCCACAAACTGGACGGCCCTCTCCACCACCGACGAATGCCCCCGGTGGGTTCACTGAGCAGCGGACTAACTGGTAAGACCGTCTAACTGGTAAGAGCGCCTAACTTTCAAGACCGCCTAAATAACCGCGAGGCGTAATAAACCACCCTTCATAGGTGCTGCTACTGCGGTTACCGATGATAACGGTTGTGAGCATGTCGATGGAATGCTCGAACATATCGCCTAAGGTAGTGAGGGTAATATTTTCATCAGGGCGGTAGAGCGATCGCGCCAGCGCCACCGGCGTATCAGGCCCGCGATGCTGCAAAAACGTATCGCGCGCAAACACAATCTGATCGGTTCGCGTTTTGGATTTGGGATTGTACAGCGCCACAATAAAATCTGCCTCAGCTGCTGCTTTTAGGCGGGTTTGAATAATCTCCCAAGGCGTGAGTAAGTTACTCAAGCTAATCGCGCAAAAGTCGTGCATCAGCGGTGCACCCACCCGAGAAGCAGCTGATTGAAGGGCACTGACGCCAGGGAAGACCTGAACATCAGGCGTTTTTCCATTCCACTTTTGAGCTCGAAGTTCTTCCAACACCAGCCCGGCCATCCCGTAAATGCCGCAGTCGCCAGAAGAAATTACGGCAACAGTAAGCCCCCAGTTTGCTAGCTCAATGGCCCGTTCGGCGCGCTGCCGCTCTTGGGTAATGGGCAACGCTTCTACAATTTGCCCCGGACGCAGCAGAGAACGAACCAGATCGACATACAGCTTGTAGCCAATGACAACGTCTGCATGAGTAATGGCTGATTTGGCCGCAGGCGTCATTTGATTCAGACTGCCGGGGCCAGTACCCACGAGGTGAAGTTTGCCCGTACGGCCTGTGTATTCGATTTCGGCTTGAGCGATCGCGACCGTCACGGCCCCTTTCATTCCCTGCTTTTTCACTACCTGCTTTTTTATCCGCAGTTGGCTAGCACTCGCCGCCGTCAGCGCCGCCGCCTCACAAACACTAGGCGTACCGACCTCTTTTGCAACTACGGCTGAAGGAGTGGGCACGTCAACGGCTTTGAGCATTTCAGCGTCAAAGCATCGCAGCGGCCAGTTGTTATCTTCCGTCAACGCCAGCAAGCCCACCTCATCCGACTTGAGAGTTAGGGTGGCAATGCCTGCGATCGCCTCAATCGCTAAATGATTTTTTTCGCAGGTAGATGCGATCGCCCACTCAATCAGTGCTCTGTCCGTATCCCGCTCGCAGCCCACACCCACCCATAGCACGCGCGGATGCCACTGCACCTTTGGCATATTAGATGGCATGCTAGAGAGCTGCGCATTAGACATCTGCTCATCAGACGCAAAACTTCGCTTAATCGGACTAATCCAAACCCGAGCCTGCGGCTTGGGCTGCTCGTTCCTATCTTCAAATTCTGAAAAGCCAAACTGAAACGAATGCCCCTTAGGCAAGTGCGCCTGCCAAAGCGTCGTTCCCGCCTCTTGCACAACCTGCACAGGTAATTGATGTGCCACCGCAGAACTCACGTTCAGCCAGTTTCCGCCTCCTTTCACCCAGCCAAACGGTTCGCCCAGCGTATCGATAGCAGGCAGACCCAGCGCATTGGATGCACCTGTAAGGACAGGTTGAGTATTGAGAAGTTGGCTGATGTCGCGAGTGATGCGATCGCCCCCACCCTGGTGCCCCCCACACAAACTAACTGCAAACTTACGCTTAGGGTCCACTACAATCACAGCTGGATCAGTTGCCTTATCGGTTATCAATGGCGCAATCAAACGAACCACCGCACCGCTTGCAAGGCAAAACACAAACCCTTCGTAGTTCGCCCACTGCTCGCGTAAGCACTCAGCCAATGACGTTTCGTAGAGACTATACTCAAGCCTCAGTGCCTCAGCTTCAGCCTTTAACTTTGGCGCAATCCACAGCCGCACCCTATCTTCACACATCTCTTCACACAGTGGAGCCAGACAGCGTAGGCCCGAAGGCGTCGTCGTCATTGCAGCAAGAGAAGGCATAAGCAACAGTTCACATAAACAAGGCTTCTGATTCTACCGCTTGCACAGATGCTACGCTCGCCTCTGGCTACGCATGTTGTCACTGCAGCCACCTACTGAATTTCTCCAACATCACGGAGAACGGCATCTACTAGGCTCGGTCGGATGTAAATACCTTGACGCCGCAGCTGTTGGATATAACCCTTGACCTCATCAATTAGGCCGCCCTTTTTTGCTCGACGGAGTATGCCAAGCGTCCCAATTTTACGAATACCCAGACGTTCAGCAACGCGACGCGCCTGAGCATCATCTAGCAGAACAATACTGTTTGGCGTCTGTTGAGCTAGCGCGATCGCTTCAGCCTCACCCCGATCTACCAAAATCGACAACGGCTCTAATGCAAGAGGATCGGGCGCTTGAATCGTTAGCCAAGTCGCTTCACTAACAACCTGCGCACCGGGTAAGCCTGCACCTTGAATAGTAACTTCGTCCCAAACAGCGGGCGGTAATAGTACAGATGGATAGAGCTGAGGCAACAAATCTATCTGCCCAATAATAGCTAGTGAAATCAGCGGACTACTGTCAGCAATGATGGCAGTCCTAGTCATCGCGGAGTTCGTCAGCAAGTTGGTCGCCATCTAGGTTGATGACAGGAATTTGGAGTTTCCCAAGCTCGTACATAAATTTTAATTTGGGCATACGACACAAAGCAGCCGCTTTACCCAGAGAAAGTCGGCGCAGCTCGAACAGCTTAGCGGCCAGAAGAAAAGCTAGTTCTTCTTCTAAGTCCTTGGGCGACTTGCCAGAGGCAATCAGCAAATCATCGGGATAGGGCAGAGATAGCGTACGCATAGCAGTCCACCTAGGGATCTATTGCAACGACAGGATTGAATTAGATGTTAACTCGCAGCGCAAAAAATCATTTTGTTTATTTTCTTAGCCTTCAGCGCTGGTGCAGTCAGTCAGGCAACTGCACCAGAGAAATAGACTGAAGAGCACAGCCAAAACACTAACCCTGTAAAGCACAGCAATTTTACAGCTAAACCATTTCAGATTGCTTCGCTGCTGCCTGAGGCTGAGGCTGGAACTGGAAGAGGGTATACACCACGTTACGGCGAATGCCGGTCATCATGTCTAGGAAGACTTCGTAGCCTTCACTCTTGTATTCAATCAGCGGGTCTTTTTGACCGTAGCCACGCAGGCCAACGGTCTCACGCAGGGCATCCATCTGCTGAAGGTGCTCGCGCCATAGCGTATCGATTTGTTGGAGGATAAAGAATCGCTCAGCCTCGCGCATTAAGCCGGGCTTAATGAGATCCACTTGCGCTTCTTTCAGGTCGTAGGCAATTCGCACCTGCTCAGCGAGGAAGGTTTTAATTTCGCCCATAGACAGGTTCTCAAGCTGATCGGCAGTCAGGTCAGCAAGGAGGTAGACAAACTCCTGCACCTTACTCACCACGCTGCCCAAGTCCCATTCCTCGGAAGGAAGTTCTGGATTTACATAGGCTTCAACGATGTCGTTCATTGTTTGCTCGGCGTAGCCCAGCACCAATTCTTTTAGCGCTTGACCTTCGAGCACGCGGCGGCGCTCAGCGTAGATAGCGCGACGCTGGTTGTTCATCACCTCATCGTATTCAAAGACCTGCTTACGAATGTCGTAGTAGTAGGTCTCTACTTTCTTTTGCGCACCTTCGAGCGATCGCGTCAACATGCCAGACTCAATCGGCATGTCTTCTTCTACGCGGAAGGCATTCATAAGGCCCGCCACGCGATCGCCACCAAAAATTCTCAGCAAGTTATCTTCCAAGCTCAAGAAGAACTTAGTAGAGCCTGGGTCACCCTGACGGCCTGCCCGGCCTCTGAGCTGGTTATCGACCCGGCGAGACTCATGACGTTCTGTACCGATGACGTGCAAGCCACCCAGCTCAATCACTTCATCGTGAGCCGCCGAGGTAATCACCTCGTACTCATCAAGCACTTGGTTATACACATCGCGCAGCTTTTGAATTACCGGATCAGAAGTCGGTGCCTTTTCAGCCGCGACCGCAATTTTATCTTCCGCATCTAGCTCAGAAAGGCTCTGCGCACCGTAGGTCTTCACCGCAAAGTCCACCGCCTCTTTCAAGGAAGTCTTGGCATCCTGAGAAAGGTCCGTTGGGAAAATTTGTGGGGCAACTTTCCAGGTCTTTTTCTTTTTGCCCTCGCCAAATCCCTGAGCGGCATCGCCATTTTTAGCCGCTGACACTTGGGCCACGCCAAATTTTTCATCATCCTCGGGCTTCACCAAGCGAGGCATAAAGTGCTCGCGTACCTTGAGCCTCGCCATGTAGTCAGCATTACCGCCCAAAATAATATCGGTACCACGGCCTGCCATGTTGGTGGCAATCGTCACCGAGCCGCGTCTGCCTGCTTGGGCGACAATCTCGGACTCACGCTCTACGTTCTCAGGCTTCGCATTTAGCAGGTTGTGGGGTACCTTCAGGTCGCTGAGTAACAGTGAGAGCACCTCAGATTTTTCAACGCTGGTGGTACCGACCAAAATCGGACGACCCGACTTGTTCATTTCAGCGCATTCCTGGGCGATCGCATTCCACTTCGCATTCTCAGTCTTGTACACCACGTCTGGCACATCTCGCCGCTGAATCGGACGATTTGTGGTGATAATTGTCACTTCGAGGTTGTAAATCTTCTCGAATTCAGCTTCTTCCGTCTTCGCCGTACCGGTCATGCCCGAAAGCTTGGGATAGAGCAAAAAGAAGTTCTGATAGGTAATAGACGCTAAGGTTTGCGTCTCAGGCTGAATGTCTACGTGCTCTTTGGCCTCAATGGCTTGGTGCAAGCCGTCACTCCAGCGACGACCCGCCATCACCCGGCCCGTAAACTCATCCACAATGACAATTTCGCCATCACGCACGATGTAGTTCACATCTTTGGTAAATAGCTCTTTGGCCTTAATCGCATTGAAAATGTAGTGCGCCCAAGGATCTTTTGGATCAAAAAGGTCAGCGACCTTCAGCAGGTTCTCCGCCTTTTCAAAGCCTTCATCAGTAAGCAAAACATTACGGGCCTTTTCATCGACCTCGTAATCAACTTCGTCGCCCTCTAGCTGAGCGGCCACTTCAGCGGCCTTCACGTACTTTTCGCCTGGGCGCTCTACCTGTCCTGAAATAATCAGCGGCGTGCGGGCCTCATCCACCAAAATGGAGTCAACTTCGTCAATCACACAAAAGTTAAAGGGACGCTGGACCACGTCCTCCATTTGCGTAGACATGTTGTCCCGCAGGTAATCGAAGCCAAACTCACTGTTGGTGCCATAGGTAATATCGCAGGCGTAGTTCTTTTTACGGTTTGCAGGGCTCATGCCTTGCTGAATCAAGCCCACGCTGAGTCCCAAAAAGCGGTGAACCTGCCCCATCCACTCAGCGTCGCGCCGCGCTAGGTAGTCGTTCACCGTAACAATGTGCACGCCCTTGCCCGAAATCGCATTGAGATAGGCTGGCAATGTGGAAACTAGGGTTTTACCCTCACCGGTTTTCATTTCAGCAATTTGCCCGTCGTGGAGCACCATGCCACCCAGCATTTGCACGTCGTAGTGACGCATGCCCAATACTCGCTGCCCCGCCTCGCGGACCACGGCAAACGCTTCGGTCAAAATATCGTCTTCGTCTTCGCCATTTTCCAAACGCTGGCGGAATTCAGCCGTCTTGCCCGTCAGCTCCGCGTCCGACAGCGCCTGCATCTCGTCTTCAAGCAGGTTAATTTCTTTAATATCAGGCTGATATCTCTTGAGCTTACGAGCGTTAGGATCGCCTAAAAGTTTTTTTAGCATGTCAGGGCATCAGAAAAGGACGGGCGCGGATAAAACGAAGAATTACAGCCGAAGAATTACAGCGAGTCTTGCAGTTTATTCTATCTAATATTACGTGGACGGAAGGACCTCTTGGAAGGCGGTCTTCCGGGCGGGTAACCCTACCCGAACAGATGGGATCACTTGGGAATGGTACCACCTGGAGGCATGTGTACATGAGGGGTCTATTACCGAGTTCCACGCACTGAAGCTACGACCAACGTCAAGAAAGCGTCACTTTTAGACGACCGATAAAAGGGCCAAGAGACTATCCTAAGTATCAAACGCAGCACTGTCGCGTCTAAAGTTGCGCGACAGTCGCACGGTGAGCGGTTTAGACAAAGTAGATTAGAAAGAGGGGATGTCTATTCTCTACGCCCCGCCTTTATCTAAACGGCTGCACTTTAGTGTGGTTACCCGGTTCTTAAGTGAACCTCATTCAAGAGGCCCTTTTTAACGATGGACAGTCGGCACATTCAGTTTCGTTATACGCAGCAGCTCAATATCTCCGAGCTAAATCAGCTTTCTGATCTCTTTGCGGCAGCGGCTTTCTGGGCAAAAGACCGACGACCCTCAGACATGGCACAGGTCATCACACACAGCCATCCCGTCGTGACAGCCTGGGATGATGGCAGGCTCATTGGATTCGCGCGGGCGACCTCGGATGGTCTGTTTCGGGCGACGATTTGGGACGTTGTGGTCCATCCCGACTATCAAGGCGTTGGGTTAGGGCGCAGAGTGGTGGAGACGCTGATTGCCCATCCCCATATGAACCGGGTAGAGCGCACCTACCTGATGACGACACACCAACAGCGTTTTTATGAGCGCATTGGCTTTGAGCAAAACGGCACCACGACAATGGTGCTCCACCACCAGCCCATTGGCGAGTGCCTGCGAGAACACGCGGAGGGTATTGTAGAAAAATCCGTGGTTGAAGTGGAGGCGTAAGCGGGTTCGGGAACAGCCTTACGCTCAGCGCTGAGGCCGGACTTAACCTTCTTCTGCTTCAATTTTCGCGCGAGACTCACCCCAGTAGGCGCTATAGGTCCATTCTTCGCTGGTCCCTTTGTCGAGGGTTTTCCAGCGATAAATGACACCTTGATTGGGGTTGACGCCCACTTCTAAAAGCTTGGCACCCATGTAGTACTCGGTTTGCTTGAGGGTGCGATCGCGAAAAAACTTGCCCTCGCGCTTAGAAATAACCTTAGTGATGTGAGCTTGGGTGGGTTTTGCCATGGTTTTTTAAAAAGGATGCCGGAATCTAGGGTTGTTGTATTATGCCTGCTGACCATTGGCAACTTCAACTGGCAACTTTCGGCGGCAACCTCAACACCGAACGAAACAATTTAGCGCACCCAGTCTAAAGCGCCCAGTCTAAAGCGCCCATTCCAAATTAATCCCAACACGGCTATCGCCTTCGTCCGCCGTACTCTGCCATTCAAAATCAGTGGAGAGTCGCAAGTCTTGGCTCAGCGCGTAGCCCACATTGAGCTGTGTAATGCTCAAGCTCTCACTATCACCCACAATCCAAGACTGATCCAACGTGATATCCGCAGCAGCGGTTCGAGAAGGCACCACCCGCAAGCGCACACCTAAGTTCGCACCATTTACGCTGTAGTCATCGGCAGCTTCCGCGAAGCGATAGCCCACGGTAGGGGCCACGTTGAAATAGCCGCCTAGGGGCATGAGGTAATAGTGCAGGTCTGCGCCGTAGGCCGTGCGATCGCCGCGAAAATTCTCTTGATAGTCCGCACTCACTGTCAGCGGCGTATCGCCAATAAACCAATCTTCTACGCCCAATATGAAGCCCCCCGTACTATCTGAGGAAGGGAAAAAGGTATAGCCCGCCTGCACCCGCGTCTTAAAACTCGGATCGTTGCGAATATCATCAGCAACATTCGGAATCTCGTCCAGCCATCGCTGAAGCACTGGGCTTTGCTCAATGAGTTCAGGGTTCAGATTCAACGGTTGCTCAACCGTTTCTTGCTCAACCGTTTCTTGCTCAACCGTTTCTTCATCCGCCTCATTAGCCGCATCTTCCACGGACTCTATTGCGGAGTCCACGACTGAAGTTGGAGGGGCATTGGCATATCCCGCACTGGCAAATACAAAAAGTCCTGTAGTAACAACTAAAAGTTGGGTGATTTTTGGGCAGAGAACGCGCTGTAGTTTCATAGCCATAGACTAGCCGCCCACTGCGCAAAAGTCAGCCTCTTGTTTTGGAAAAACAACGCAAAGGTCCGTCAGTCGAAAAGGCTACAGAAAGCCCATGGGGTTAATAGGTTCGCCGCCTTTACGAACTTCGAAGTGGAGGTGCGGTCCTGTAGAAAGCCCTGTTGTCCCAATCGCGGCAATGGTATCGCCTTTTTTAACCGTGTCCCCTTCGGAGACATGGAGGCGACTAGCGTGACCATACAGCGTGGTGAGCCCACCGCCGTGGTCAAGAATCACCGTGTTGCCATAGCCGCCGTACCACCCAGACATAATCACCACACCGGTTTCTGCCGCGCGGATAGGCGAACCGTGGGCAGCGCCAAAGTCTGTACCGGCGTGGAAGCGACTGTAACCGAGTACCGGATGAAAGCGACTGCCAAAATGACTGGTGATAGGGCCTAGGCTAGGAACCACCATCTTGCCGGAGGCGCGGGCCGCGCGCAGGGCCTCTTCACGGGCGGCCTTCGCATTTTCGGCCTCAGCCTTGGCCACTTTTTCTAAAATAAGCGCTGTGATCTGGTCTGAATCTTGATCGAGTTGTTTGATCGCAGCCGATAGGGCCCCTCGGTTTTCCCGCAGCCGATCCATCGTGACTGCCTGCTGCTTGAGTTGGTCAGTATACTGCTCTCGGCTAGCCATTAGCTGCTGACGCAGGAGCGAGATGGAATTCTTTTGCTGCTCTACGCCCTCTTGCTGCGAGACAATTTCGGTAGATTTTTCATCCAGCGATACCAGCATGGCTCTATCGGCAACGTACACCTGTTTGAGCCGGTAGCGACGGTCTAAAAACTCGTTTAGGTTTTGACTTTGGAGCAGCAGCGCCCAGCCCTGAGCCCCCTGCTGACGCTGCATAAACTGCAAGCGGCCAACCACGGCACTCCGTGCCTCTTCATAGGTTTGCTGGTTGCGCTCTAGGTCAGTTTCTAGCTGATTGAGCCGCTGCTCGGCCTGGGCGAGCTGGTACTCCGTATCGGTGATCCAAGCGTCTGTGCCTTGAATCGTTTTAGAAAGCTGCCGAAGTTGCTGATCGGTTTGTTTTTCGGCCCTTTGATAGCGCTCATCGGTTTCGCTGTGAACGTCCAACTGCTTGTCTAGCTGGTCGCGTTGCTGACGAAGCTCTTCTAGGGTCTGAGCCTTGGCCACCGTTGCCGTGGAAGAGAAGGCTGTTGGAAAAGCTGTTATGAAGGGAAGGGCTGTTGTGAAGGGCACTGCGCCGCCAGCAATAATCCAAAAGATGAGCGCGATCGCCACAGCAAAACTGAGAACTCTCTGCCATCGCTGATGCAGCAAAACCATGCGAAGTCTGCGTCCTAAAAGCGTACTTATCAAAAAATATTTATATGTTCACGGCCATAGGGTACCCACCCGCACCACAAAATCACTTTTGAAAGTCACGCTTGCAGTCATCGTCAATACCGCATTTTTCAGACAGACACTCGATAGATAATCAGCCCAACAACCAGCTATTGAAATAGTCAGCGATGCAGAGCCGTCAGCCAAGCAACGAGACGAGCGCAACAACGCCAAACCCAAAAATAATCGCACCAAAAACCTTAGTAGATTTTTGATTGAACCGCGAGAGCCGTTCAGCCGTGAGCCGGTTGCGCAGGTAGGCGACGCCGGACACCAGAAGCGTCCACCACAGCATTGAACCTGAAAAAACGCCCAGCACAAGGACAACCGAGTTTAGATAGTTCGACTGCGTAAAACCGAGTCCCGCGAAAATGGCAATAAAGGACAAAATAGTGGCCGGATTCGTCAGAGTGAGTGCCAGGGTAGACGTGTAGGCAGGCAGCAAGGGCAATGCTGTAGGGCCAGCATTTTCTAACGAAACTTGAGATAGCGTCGCCTCTGAACGGCTGCTTGAACGACTACTTGAGAAGGCCATCGTCAGCCCCAGGTAGCACAAAAAACAACCTCCTATCAGCTGCAAGTAGGGTGCGTTGTTAACCAGCAGATTTGACAGCGCGCTCAACCCAAAAGCAGCAACTAAACCGTATAGTCCATCAGCAGAAGCAGCGCCCAGGCCAGAACATAAACCGATAAGACGCCCTTGAGCGAGCGTTCTACGAATACACAAAATACCGATAGGACCGACCGGAGCTGCGATCGCAACCCCCATCAAAAGCCCTTTAGCCAATGCAAACAAGAGCATCACTTCCCTCCTGACAACGCAGACGCTTCTGACTGAGACGCCCGCGCTAGCGCAAGGGGCAATACCGCTGAGTCCTTGATGGTCGAGAGCGCAATCGTTGTTCTGGTTTGGGAAATACCGGGCAGCGCTTTGATCTCATCAGAGAGAAGGCGCTCTAGCTCAGCCGTAGAACGACAGCAGATTTTGAGCAGGTAGTCACCCTCCCCAATAACATGATGACAAGCGGCAATACCAGCGCACCCTCGCACGTAGTCCAAAAATCCCTGACGATGGCGAGGATGCTCTAAGGTGACCGATACAAAAGCACTCAAATCCAAACCCAATTTTTCACTATTGAGCCGCGTGGTGTAGCCCTCGATTACGCCAGCGGTTTCTAACCGGCGCACCCGATCGGCGATCGCAGGCGGCGAAACGCCTAGCTGCTCAGCCAAGGTAGACCATCGAACTCGACCTGACGCAATCAGCGCGGCAAGAATAGCAGCATCCAGTTCATCAAGTTCCATAAACTTTTCTTTTAACTTATGTTTTGACGATTTTTATTATTTTATGATCTTTTTTATGGTTTTCACTTACTTTTAAGTCCTAAAAATCATATTTTGCTTTCTTTAAGAAGCAAAATTATTAATTAAGCCTCTCAAGGCGCTACGTAGTTAGGACATCAATCTGGGTAAATAGAGAGAAGTGCAAACAAATCGACAGACGTTTTTTTGGCACTTATACGCCCAAAAAACGTCATATATCTTGCATCTACATGAGTCTAGACAGTCTTTATGATTGGGCATCTCACCGCCACCCTTGAGAAAATTGATATCCCAGCAGATTGGATTGGGATTAGAGCAACCAAAGAAATCAGCACTCGCCGTGCCATGCGCGACGGCCACCCCCAGCAAAATGAGCGAGGGCTCAGCCAAGGGGCGATGGTCGAAGTATTGGCCCACGGCCAGTTTGGCTACAGCGCCACCAATCAGCTCACCGCAGACGCGCTGCGCATAGCTACGCAGCAAGCCTATCAGCAGGCACTTGCAGCCAGCCAATGGGCGATTCACCGCTTTACCCAGGCCGTCCGACCGGCTGTAAAAGGCAGCTACATTTCACCTTACGAGCAAAGCTTAGACACCTTAGGCACCCAAGAAATTAATGACCGCTTGCGGCAGCTGTGTAAGCAGCTCAAGGTGTCGGCCAAGGTCGTGCGAACAAATGCGGCAGCGCGATCGCACGAAATCGAATCCTGGTTTGTCAGCACTAACGGCTCCGAAATCTACCAAAAGCTGATGCTGCTAGAGAGCCATATGGGTGCGATCGCTCAGTCTGGCAGCGTCACCCAGGCCCGCAGCGACAACGGCTATTTAGCCCGCAGCTATCAGGGCGGCTGGGAACTGTTTGCAGACACCTCAGACCTGTGGACTAGGGCTACCAGAATTGGCGAAGAAGCTGTCAGCCTGCTGAGTGCCCCCGACTGTCCAGATACAGCCACCACGCTGGTACTTGCCCCAGACCAAATGATGCTTCAGCTCCATGAAAGCGTCGGTCACCCACTAGAGCTAGACCGCATTTTAGGCGACGAACGCAACTACGCAGGCGGCAGCTTTGTCAAAGCGCAAGACTTCGGCCAGCTCGTGTACGGTTCGCCGTTAATGAACGTCACCTTCGATGCCACCAACCTTGGAGAGCTTGCCAGCTATCGATTCGATGACACTGGCACGCCGGCAAAGCGAGACTATCTCATTCGTGACGGCATTTTAGAACGGGGCCTCGGCGGCCTAGAAAGCCAGGACAGGTTAGCTGTTCCTGGTGTGGCCTGCACCCGCGCCTGTAGCTGGAATCGGCCTGCCATTGATCGCATGGCCAACATCAATTTGGAGCCCGGTGACACCTCTTTTGAGTCGCTCATTGGCAGCATCGAAAACGGCGTGTATATGACCTCCAATCGGTCTTGGTCGATTGATGATCAGCGAAACAAGTTTCAGTTTGGCTGCGAATACGCCCGCAAAATTGAAAACGGCAAGCTCACCACCCCGCTAAAAAATCCCAACTACCGGGCGACGACACCGCAGTTTTGGGGAGCGCTCTCTCAGGTGGGCGATGGCCAAACCCTAGAAACCTACGGTACGCCCTACTGCGGCAAAGGCGAGCCCAATCAGCTGATTCGAGTTGGCCATGCCTCGCCGGTATGTGCGTTTGAAAATATTGAAGTCTTTGGGGGTGCAGCATGATTTTGAGAGACGAACCAACGAGCAGACAGACGGGCGGGCAGACACAAAGCCCCTCAGGTAGCCAAACAAGAACTCATCGCCGCACACCTGGCGATCGATACGAAACAATCTTCAATCAGATTGTGGATACGGTTGCCTTACAGCTCTCTCAGGTGACAGGCGTTGCCTTCACCCTGTCTGTCACCGGGGAGGAAAGTCAATTTACTCGATTCAATCAAGCCAAGGTGCGCCAAAGCGGCCAGGTGTGCGATGGGCAATTGACGCTGACCCTGATGCAGCGCGATCGCACGGCGTCTCACCGACTTCCCTTCACCGGAAACTTTGCCGCCGACTGGGCAACCACACAGCAAGCCCTAACCGTTTTACAGGCAGAACTCCCCCAGCTCCCGGTCGATCCATACGTTGTTTTGCCCGCCGCCTCTGAGCACAGTAGGCAGCGAGACGTCCATACCGGCCAACTCTTGCGTGAGCACAAGGTCGCCAACGCCTTGATTGAACCGGTCAGCAGCCTCGATTTTTCGGGCCTTTATGCAGGCGGCATTGCCTACAGAGCCTATGGCGACTCCACGGGTAAACGGCACTGGTTTGAAACGCCCTCTTTTACGCTGGACTATTCACTGTTTAGTCAGTCAGAAGCTTACCGGGAGCGGGAGCCAACGCTCGACAGTACGCCTAAACCCAACGAGAATAAAGCTGTCAAAGGCATCCTGGCAGGGTCCCAATGGACTGCCGCTGACTACAGCCAAAACATCGCCGCCGCTCAACGACAGCTCGCCCTACTGCAAAAACCAACGATTGCCATTCCCAAGGGCTCATACCGCACCTATCTTGCACCGGCAGCGGTGGCAGATATTGTTGACACGATTATTTGGGGCGGGGGCCTGGGCGAAGCCGCCTTACGTCAGGGCAATAGCGCTTTTGGCAAATTAGAAGCCAAAGAAGCCAAGCTGTCTACAAAGTTCTCTCTGACCGAGGACTTTCGACGCATTAACGTCCCCCGGTTCAACAGCAGCGGTGCGATCGCACCCACCCAAACCCCGATTATCCAAAACGGTCAGTGGGCGAACTCCCTGGTAAACGCACGCAGCGCCAAAGAATACAACAAATCGAGCAACGCGGCTAACACCGAAGAATCCATGCGAGCCCCCGTGGTCGCAGCCGGGACTCTGCGCGAGGCCGATATTTTAACAGCACTGGGCACGGGCCTGTACCTCTCTAATTTGCATTATCTCAACTGGAGCGATTTAACCGCTGGGCGTATTACTGGCATGACTCGCTACGCCTGCTTTTGGGTCGAAAACGGTGAGATTGTTGCACCGATTGAGAACCTGCGTTTTGATGACAATCTTTACCGTTTTTTAGGTGAGGGACTGATTGATCTGACAGATAAGCAAACCTTTATTCCAGCTGTGGATACCTACGAGCGCAGATCGCTAGGGGGTATGTGGATGCCAGGCATGTTGATAGACCAATTCCGATATACGCTGTAGCTGAAATGTCATAAGGAACTATGCTGATCTGATGACTTCCGAACAGCGACTTTCAATTTCTCTTGGCGGCGTGCTAACAGTGTTTGCGGCGATTGCCGTTGCCATTATTGGTTGGCAGCTCAAAGGGTTGTTGCTGCTGGTGATGATTTCGGTTGTCCTCGCCTGTTCTATCGCGCCCATTGTGTCCTGGGCTGAGCAGTTCCGCATTCCCCGATGGCTGGGTGCACTGCTGACCTATCTGGCCATTATCGGGACATTGGTGGGCGTCGTCTTGCTGATTGGTCCCACTGTGCTCGATCAAATTCAGCTCCTGGTAAAGCAGCTCCCGCTGCTGCTGCGAAAAGCCGCAACCCAAGTAGAAGCCTGGGCCCTTAACCTCAATGACACCCGCCCAGACTTCACGACCCAAATATTCGACCAGCTCGATGTGCAGGCGATCGCAGCCTGGGCCATTCGCTCTACCCGTCAGGTCGCCTTAAGATCGATTAACGTCACCACCGGTCTCCTGGGTACGCTGCTCAGCTTGGTGCTTGCCATCTTTATTTCGGGCTACATGCTGGCAGACAGCGATACGCTCACCAAAAACTTTGCGAGAATTTTGCCCCAGCCTTGGGATCAAAAAATCAGCGATCAGCTCCCTGAAATAGGCGATCGCATTGGCAGCTACATTCGCGGCCGCTTTATCGTTTCGGCAACGCTGGCGCTGGCCACCAGTGTGGGCCTAACCTTTTTAGGCCTGCAAGATTTTGCAATTGGCCTAGGTGCGATCGCAGGCGTTACCAACCTAGTGCCCTTCCTGGGACCTTTGCTAGGCGCAATTCCAGCGTTGGTAGTCGCCATTCCTCAAGGCGGCTGGATCGTGCTGTGGGTCATCCTCTTCTACATCGTCATCCAAAATATCGAAACCTATTTACTCGACCCGCTACTGGTTGGAACGTCTGTAGGGGTGCATCCCCTGTACCAGCTGCTAGCAGTTTTGGGGGGCACTCAGGTACTGGGCATTGTTGGCGCACTGATTGTGCCGCCCTGGGTAGCAGGATGCGCAGTTCTGTTAGAAAACCTGTACATACAGCCCAAGCTTGCCGCAGAAGGCGATCGCAGACCTGCGCAGCATTCACGATCGAAACAAGCTGAGGTAAAGCACTAGCCCTGCAAAACCAAAATTGCGATGAACTGTCTGACAAAAAATTGTGATACCAGGCTTCACTCAGTAATATGACGGAGATATTGCCGGAATTCACAACTCTGAGATTAAATCTACACAGAAAAATCCAGATAAACTCGGGCGAATCTCGTTGCATTTCCGTCAGAGAATGCACCATAGCCATCTTTTTTAAATCAGCGTTTTTCTGTGCATCTACCCTTGTTTACAAGTCTTACCTTAGCCAACAAACGACTCCTCTTAGCCCTTAGGCAACCTCGTCAGGTGCTGGTAGTGACGCTTACAGTCTTTTGGAACAGTGCCGACCGCTCAACGACTGCTCACCGCCCAACTGTAGGCCGCTTAAGCCTATGAGTATTGCATTAACCTTAGGGGTCACAATTGTCGCCCTGGTGCTTTTTATTGTCGAAATTTTTCCGGCGGACATCACTGCGCTGAGCGTCATGGTGGCCCTTATTTTGCTGGGCCAGGTAACCCCAGAAGAAGGCATTGCAGGCTTTAGTAACCCGGCCACGATTACCGTCATGGCCATGTTCATTCTCAGCGCAGGCATTGCCCGTACCGGCGTTTTACAAAACGCCAGTACGTGGCTTAGCCAGTGGGGAGGCAGCCGACTCAGCCAGCAAATTATGACCCTGGGCCTAATTGTTGGACCGATGTCGGGCCTGATCAATAACACTGCGGTGGTCTCCGTCTTTTTGCCCATCGTTGAAGACTTTTGTCAGCAGCATCGCATCTCGCCGTCCAAGCTACTGATGCCGCTGTCGTTTGCCACTGTCCTGGGCGGCATGATTACGGTTATTGGAACCTCAACAAGCGTACTAGCAAGCGGCCTCTCAGCTGATTTGGGTCTGGGCGAGTTTTCACTCTTTCAGTTCACCGCACTCGGCGCGATTACATTCATCATTGGCTTGGCCTACTTGGCGGTTATCGCCCCTCGGCTCCTACCCAACAGAAAGGTAGACGATCGGGGGCTCAGCCAACGGTACGGCATGAAAGAGTACGTCAGTGAACTGGTGATCACCCCACGCTCCAGCTTGGTCGGACAAACCTTGAAAGGTAGTCAGCTACAGCGTCGCTTCGATGTGGACGTATTAGAACTCATTCGAAACAACACCCACTTCCCTCAGCCCTTCGCCGACAAAACGCTCTCAGCAGGCGATATTTTGCTCGCGCGCGGCGGCAAGCAAGACCTGCTCAAAATTCGTGAAAGCGCTGGGCTCGAAATCTTGCCAGATGTGCAGTTTGGGCAGAAATCATGGCAGGGCAGCATGGGAGAAGAAGAAGGCATTGCCGAAGCCCTGGTGATTTCAAACTCTAACCTGATTGGGTCTACGCTTAAGGACATGCGCTTTCGCCAGCGTTACAACGTCACGGTATTGGCAATTCGCCGAGGTCAAGAACTGCTGCGCGATCGCATGGGCAAAGTACCGCTTCGCTTTGGTGACCTGCTTTTGGTACAGGGCCCCAAGCAAAGCTTAGTCGGTATCCAAACCAGCCGTAACCTCCTGTTACTAGAACAACGAGACCTCGAAACCCTACGCACCGGCAAATCGAGTATTGCCCTAGGCATAGGGTTGGCCGTTGTTCTAGTGGCTGCACTGACCGACTATCCGATTTTGGCCTCTGCCCTCGCTGGCGTGGTTGCGATGATCGTGACTGGCTGTCTTAAGCCGGGTGAACTGTATCAGGCGGTACGCTGGGACGTCATCTTTTTGTTAGCCTGCCTGATTCCGCTGGGCACTGCCATGCAAAACTCAGGCGCAACAGAGTGGATCGCCGCTCAGCTGGTCTCACTCAGCGGCGATCTGTCAAGTTACTGGTTACTCACATTCATCTATGTGCTGACCGTCTTCCTTACCGCCGTATTATCTAATAATGCCTCTGTGATTTTGTTACTACCCATTGGCATTCAAGTCGCCAGTGCCGTTGGGCTCAATCCGTTGACAGTCGTTTTTATTATTACGTTTGCCGCCTCCAATAGCTTTATGACACCTATCGGCTACCAAACCAATACGATGGTGTACGCTGCGGGCGGCTATCGATTTCTCGATTTTTTAAGGGTGGGCGGCCCCTTAAGCTTATTGATGGCTATCATTACACCGCCTTTAGCGATTTGGCTTTACGGGCTGTAGCCCAACAAGTACGGGCTTTGCAGGTGCCCTCCACTTGGTAAAACCTGCGCTGAAAGAACATTAATTCAACTGTTAGGAGAAATACAACATGTCAGCAGAACACCGTGGTGTCACCGTCTGGTTTACTGGGCTCAGCGGCGCAGGCAAAACAACGATCAATGATGCTCTGACAGCCAAGCTCCGTGAGCGCGACGACGTTAAGCTCGAAGTCTTGGACGGCGATATTGTCCGCACTAACCTCACCAAGGGCTTAGGCTTTAGCAAAGAAGATCGCGATGAAAATGTCCGTCGGATTGGATTTGTCTCCAACCTGCTGACCCGAAATGGCGTCATTGTATTGGTTGCGGCCATCTCTCCTTACAAAGCCATTCGTGAAGAAGTTCGCGATCGCATTGGAGACTTTGTCGAAGTGTACGTCAGCGCGCCTGTAGAAGTGTGCGAAGAACGTGACGTCAAAGGCTTGTACGCCAAGGCTCGCTCGGGTGAAATCAAGCAATTCACAGGTATCAGCGACCCCTACGAAGCGCCTAGCAACCCTGAAGTCAACTGCGAAACTCACAAAGAGACCCTTGAAGAGAGCGTCAATAAAGTGATCGCCAAGTTAGAAGAAATGGGTTATTTGCCTGCAACGGTTGCCGCGTAAGCTAACTTCGACTACGCTCAGCCTACAGTGATCGCAGCAGTGACCGCAGCACTGCGCTTAGCTTTTCGTTCTGGCGAAAACGCTTGCAACGACATCTCTCGTGCACATTGGTTTACGTGCGCATGTTTTGTCAGAACAGCTGTTGTCATAGGCTAAGCGTAGTGGCTTGTGAAAAATCATCTGGAAAAAAATTCATCATCGTAGGCTATTCAGCACTATCTTCTTAAACCATTAAATCATCGAGTTCGGCGTAGTCCGGTAGGGTGGTATCAATTTGTTTGCCCTGTCGAATCACCACGCGATCGCTCTGCCGTCTGGCCAGCAATTCATTAAAGCTGCGCGCCTTAAACACCACAAAATCAGCGCTGCACCCTTCACCTATTTTGCCAACGCCCTGCAAGCCCATCATCTCAGCCGGCACGCTGGTCACTGCCTGGGGCCACTCACCAATAGGATGGTCCAAATGCCCAATTCGAGCTGACTGGGTGAACACTTCTAGGCCGTCATGGTCGCCATAGGCGAAAAACGGATCGCGGCAATTATCTGAGGCCAGGGCCACAGGCACACCAGCCGCTTTCAGCTCATGTAAAACCGTCACCCCTCGATACCGGGGCGTCTGAGCCCGCTGACGATCTTGCAGGTACAGGTTGCACATCGGCAAACTCACGACAGAAAGACCAGCTGCCTTCACCGCCTCAATCGTTCTTTGGCGCTCCGCCTCCGATTGCACCGACAAACTGCAACAGTGCCCACAGGTAATCCGCCTTGAAAAGTCATGGCGAACAGCCGCCTCGGCCACGTGTCGCAAAGAAATATCGCTGGGGTCTAAACTCTCATCGGTATGAAAATCCAAGTCTAAATTTCTCTCTTTTGCCAGCGCAAAAACCCGATCAATCTGTTGCACTAGCTCAGGATTAGAAAAGGCAACACCTCCCAATATTCCGCCAGCGCCAGCCACTAAATCAGCCAGCTGTTCTCCTTGTGGCCCCATCCAACACTCCAGCGTCACCAAGCAAACTGCCTGAAGCACAAGCTTATTGGCCCACGTTTTTTTCAGCTGCTGAAAGACCTCAAAGCTAACGGCGCCCTGCTTATCAAAAGCATCTAAATGGGTGCGAACTGCCTGTGTCCCATGGGCGTAGCTACACCTCAGGCCAAACTCAGCACGCCGGTACACATCTTCGGCATCCCAGCGTTGCGCACTATCTGCGCTCACCGCATCTAGTGCGCCCTCAAACGTCCCAGTCGGGTTAGGACTACGCGCCCAAATATGTCCCTTGTCTAAATGGGTGTGCATATCAACAAAGCAAGGCCAGATTAACCCAGAGCGAATATCAATTGCAGCCTCAGAGCCGCCATCGTACTCAGGCACAGACTCAGGCACAGACTTAGGCACAGAACCGGCAGGCTGAAGCGTCACAATCTTTCCATCGCTCACTTCAATGTCAGCCTCGATCAGTGAGTCGTTTTGACGAAAGTGAACCGTATTGCATGAGCCCTCTAGCAGTGCCACAGGGACTCGGGCATTGCACAACCAGTAACGAGACACCGGCGGAATCTGAAAAAAGGAAGTCATAGCGATCGCAGCCCTGCCAAAAATAGCACCGAAGAAAAGCCTACCGAAAGAACCTCTACCGCTTATTCGCAGCGTTTTCGACCCACTCAATCACCCGATTCCCTAACCGCACGTCATCCAATCGATCGATCTCACGAATACCCGTTGGGCTAGTGACATTAATCTCCGTTAGGTAGCCGCCAATAATATCGAGCCCGACAAAAATCAAACCGTCACGCTTCAAGATGGGGCCAACCTGCTTGCAAATTTCTAGGTCACGCTCAGTGAGAGACGTTTTGTCACTGCGTCCGCCAACGGCCATATTGCCACGAAATTCTTTGCCGGTAGGCACTCGGTTTACAGCGCCGATGGGCTCACCCTGAAGTAAAATCACACGCTTGTCTCCGTCTTTAGCCGCGGGTAAATAGGTCTGCACCATCACCGGCTCTTTGCCTTGGTGCGTGCTCACTTCCACAATGGAGTTGAAATTGCGATCGCGCCCTTCTAAGAATAAAATCCCCTCACCGCCTTTTCCGCCCAGCGGCTTAAGGACACCGGAGCCCCATTTTTCAACCGCCTCACGAATCACCTGCTTATCGGCACTGACGATCGTCTCAGGAATTGCTTCGGTAAATTGCAGCGCGTACATTTTTTCATTAGCGGCCCGCAATCCTACCGGAGCATTTATCACCTGCGTTTTGCGCTTATCCACATAGTCCAAAATATAAGTGACATATAAGTAAGGTATCGTCACGGGCGGATCGGTCCGCATAAACACAGCATCCATCTCTTCGAGCGATCGCCACTGCGTTTCACCCAGCTGATACCAGTCGTCTTTAGCGACCCACTTGCCCTCCACCAACGCAACCGGCTGCATCGAGACCGGGGTGAGGTGGCCGTGGGCACAGCCTTTGACAACCCCTAATTGGTCAGCTTGGGTAATAAAAACTTCGTGACCCAACACCTGCGCTGCTTCCATGATGGCCACACTGGTATCGTGTCCAGGATCCAACCGAGCAATGGGGTCAATGATGAATGCAAATTTCAAAAGAACGCTCCTACACAGAAATGCCCTTAAAAGCATAAAGCAAAGCACCAGCGAAAAATACTCCTTACAGCCCCACGAAGCCTCTTATTGAAGGGTCATTTTGCTAAGTAAAGTAAAGCACTAACTAACAGCAATACTGTAGAAAATATTTAAACTGATAGATTGGCTACGCTCAGATAAAAAAGGGTCAACGCCCTTTTACAACAGCTATAAGAACCGGCGAAATCTTTATCCTGACTACATCTCAGCACCTAGAACAGCGCGCTATGTTAGGGCTGTACTCGGGAAATAACGAGTTTAAACATGAAGTGAGTAAAGTAATAGATGCCCTTTAAAGGCACTTTTTAAACGTTTCGAAAAGCCGTAAGCAATGTGCCAATTCAAATTGGGTAACATCACCGTTTCGCTAGGCCAATCGGACTCACTAATGTAAGTGATAGCTAGGAAATAGCTAGGTGAGAGGAGATTTCAAATGTTCGTAAGATTAACGCAAGCTACAACCATCACGTTGGCTTTATACATTTTGTTAGGGCTCAACACGCTTCAGACCAAAACAACTGGCACGACAGCCGACAGTTCTGTAGAGACAGCAGAGGTCTTAGTCGCGCTCAAGCAAGCCTTTATCGGTAAGTAACTGTCTGCGGCTAGACTTATGCCACCCAGGGATTCAGGAATAGACATCTATAAAGAATAGGCATCTACAACCAGAAACCCGGCGGCTGGCCGTCTGACGAGACACACAGCCTATCGACTGTCCAAAACCTTGGCTTTGAAATTTTTACATCGCTCGCGCCCCGGCCTCGGAAGTTAGATAGAGAGCACCGAGCAGGGCTATCTCATACAGGCATTGAACAGCGGAAGAGTAACAGAAGCGAGATAACATCAAAGCTCTAAAGCCTCATATCTTTCGTGCGATGAAACTCACTTCCCACCTGTGATTTAAAGCACTGAAAATATTTTTAAATATCTGATTTTTTAGTAGAGTTAGCATTAGAAAAGCCAGTCGAAAATTCTCACTGGCCCTAGGTTCTATTTATTAGTAATAGCCACTAAGCCATAGCGAACAATCAGACTCTAGAAGAAAGCGCCTCCCGCAGAGCAAGCGGGAAGCGCTTTTGACATAGAAGATAAAAATGACTTTCTAGACATCCAACGCGTTTCAGACAATGGATGCCTTGAGAAGCCAGCTCACCTTAACGCATTGTCGAAGCTGCAAGCGCAGCAGAGGGAACGAAACTGGGTGAATAAGATTCGATAACCCGCCCTGTTTCAGTACACAGAATCATCAAATAATCGCAACTGGAGCATTGAGTACGGGTCATACCATCGTCTAGGAGATGATAGCGCTCAGCAGAACTACCACAAGTCGGGCAGTGAACCCGCTGAACTTTAGCAGGAACAGTGGTCTTTTTGGCATCGTTCAATAAGAGTGATTTCAAAAAGGACTTCGCTGGTCTTTCCATGGCCTTCATAGTTCTTAGTGGCTTTCTAATTTTTGTAGGACGCGACCACTCATTTTTCTTAGGCAAGTATCAGAAACAGCTGCTTAAGATCAAGAGCTTCAACGCCTTTGTTTGACCTCCCTATTATGGCAAGTTGCGAGTAGAGCCGCCAACCGGTCTTAAGAGATATAAAAACCGGGGATCGCCTATCTTTAGGCTGATCCCCATTCCCTTGAAACGCTTACGAGCCCAAGGATAGATAGGTATTTATGCTCGGAGAAAGATGGCGGATGCAGTACAAATCACACTACTATATCGTCGATAAATAAAGGTTTGCTTTAGGTTTCAATCTGAGAGCCGTTACAGTTCTGCACACAAATTGTTTTTGCTTTTTTTCTATTTATTAAGATAACTCTAATTTTGAGTTCAACAAACAACAAATTGTATAAGCGGATACTTTCTAGTAGTCACTAACAGGCATAGCTTTTCAGTCGAAAAAACTATTTTTGTACAGACTTGAAATTCACTTAAGCGTCATCTAAAACTGAAGCGAACTGAGATACAACTATGTCCCTTAAAAACCTTTAGGAAGCGGCATTAGGGTGGAAGTATTCATAGATTTGCTGGGCGAGCTGAGGGCCAATACCCTCTACGGTTTCCAGCTGCTTGGGTGAGGCTTCACGGATGTAGTCAATGGAGCGAAAGTTGGCTAGGAGCTGCTTGCGTCTGTGATGGCCGAGCCCGGGAATGTCTTCTAGGCGCGATCGCCGCATTCGGCTCATGCGTTTTTTCCGGTGAAAGCTCACAGCAAACCGATGCGCTTCGTCCCTAAGTCTTCGCAGTAGCTGCACACCGGGCTGATCGGGCTCGGTCTCTAAGGGTTGCTTTTCACCCGGGAGAAAAATCTCCTCCCGCTTCTTCGCTAAGCTCACGACGCGCAGCTCGCCCAGCAAGTTCATATCTTCTAGCTCGGCAACAACGGCTGAGAGCTGGCCTTTGCCGCCATCAATCATGACTAAGTCTGGCCAGTCTGAATTACCTACGCGCTGCAATTTTGGATCTTCAGCGTAACGGCGAAAGCGACGGCGAATCACTTCGGCCATGCTGGCAAAGTCGTCAGAGTGGCCGCTGGTCACCGTAGGATTTTTGATTTTGTAGGTGCGGTAGTGCTGCTTGGCCGGCAGGCCGTCCACAAAAACCACTTGAGAGGCCACCGCGTCAGAGCCTTGAATATGGGAGATGTCGTAACCTTCGATGCGTTTGGGTGGGCCCGGCAAGTCCGTAATCGCCGAGAGGTCTTCCATGGCTTGGTGATTGCGATCGGCAAAGCGTTGAGTGCGCGCCAGCTCGTACTGAGCATTGCGCTCGACCATTTCTACCAGCTCAGCCTTACTTTGCCGCTGGGGAATATCAATCGACACTTTTTTGCCTTTTTGCACGCTCAAAAACTCTGCCAAGATGCCGCCCTCCGGCAGCTCGTGCTGAGAAAGAATCTCTGAGGGAATTTCAACCGGGTCAACCAGGCGATAGTGCTCTTCTAAAACGCGCTGTAAAATTTCGCCAGGGGTGCCGGATTGAGCATCGGCCACAAAGCCTAAGCGGCCAACTAAGCGGCCAGCGCGAATTTGAAAGAGCTGTATACAGGCGTGTTCATCATCGGCAGAAAGGGCGATTGCATCTCGTGAAATCGTATCGTCGGGCAGGGCCACCTTTTGGTGAGCGCCTAGCGTCTCTAGCCCTTTAATCTGATCGCGAATCAAAGCGGCCTTTTCAAAATCGAGATCCTCAGCCGCTTTTTCCATTTTGCCGGTGAGCATGTCAATCAGTTCGTGCGATCGCCCCTGAAACACCATCGCCACCCGCTGCACAATTTTGTGATAGTCCTCGGGTGTCACCAGCTGCTGACACACACCCGGACACTGACCAATGTCATAGTTCAAGCAAGGTCGGTCTTTAAACAAGGGCTGTCGCCGTTGCCGCAGCGGAAAAATTCGCTTGGAAATTTGTAGCGTTCGCCGCAGCAATCCCGTATCCACATAGGGACCGTAGTAGCGGCTTTTTGCATTCTTACGCCGCTTACGCGTGATAAAAATGCGCGGGTAATCTTCTCCCCAGGTAATACAAAGATATGGATACTTTTTGTCATCTTTAAGCAGCACATTAAAGTGAGGCTGATGCTGCTTAATCAAATTGGCCTCTAAAGCTAGGGCCTCGGCTTCCGTATCGGTCACGATAATTTCAATATCGGTCACCTTGCGCACCATCGTCGCGATTCGGGGCGTATGGTGATAAGCCGAATCGCGAAAGTAAGAACGCACACGATTTCGCAGGCTTTTTGACTTACCAATGTAGAGAATTTGGTCAGTCTCATCCTTCATAAAGTAAACCCCTGGCTCTTGAGGGATTTCTTTTAGCCGAGTTTCCAACCGCTCAGGATTTTTTAGCAGCGTTTTTTGAGAAGCAGCAATAGACACAAATCAACAATGGAAAAGGACTAAGGATCAAAATCGAACGTGAATAGCGCAAAAGGTCACAGCATATTTTAGATGGAGAGCGCTTAAATGGCCTAGCCTCTTAAAGTCAGTGCTTTAAGTCAGTACTTTAAGTCAGTACTTTATGATTAGCCTCTAAAAAGCTATCTCAAAAAACCTTGAGAGACCGGAAGCTACTAACAATCACTACCAGCAATCACTAAATATTGAATAAAGAGTATATGTTCAAATCTAGCGATGCGCAGGCAAGCCTAACTCCTGTGAGAGGCGATAAAAGAAGGGAAAGGGCCGTATTTAATAGAGACTTTCAAACTGTAGCAATCAAGAAGATTTGGCAAACAACGTTGTCAGAGAGGCCCGTATAGTAGGAGAATTTTCATGTATAAGACGCTACATAGAACTGCGCCTCTTATCTAGATGCTTAAGTCTAAATAGCGCATACGAGCATTAAACCTGGGTGTCGCAGCAATCGCTTACCGGTCAGTACGATCGATAAAAGGCTCTACCTTAACGGGCCAGAGATGCTGTGTGAGTGTATTCTAGCGAAGTCTTGCTTAGGGCGTCTTCTTTTGGCAAAGGGGATACCGAACTCGCTAGCGCAATTCCATTTTTGAAAATCGTCCACTTCTATTCCACTGAACACCTGTGAACATTAAAGAGTTTGAAAGTCAGTACCAAGAGTCAGTTAGTAAAATCCTCAACGAACTCCAGTCGATGGCTATCATCTCCAACCGCTTAGAGTCGACCATTGTAGAGGTCGGCACATCGGTACAGAGTCTCAACAAGATGGTGGAAGACTTTCTCAAGCAGCCGCCAGAAGAACGGCAACGCTCCAACCAGGACTCTTCAGATCCACTTGAATAACAGCCTCCAATAGCTCAACGCTGGCCTCTACAACATTTGGAGATCAGCGTTTGATGCAGCACAATAGGCGTTCAACCGCTGCGCTTAGGTCGCTGGGCATCACAGGCTTAGTCAAATAGTCATTGGCCCCCAACTGATAAGCCTTTTGCCGATCTTGGGCGCGTGTGTAACCGCTGACCACCAAAATAGAGAGCTGCGCCCACTGAGCATGGCAACGAAGCGTTTCAATCACTGTAAAGCCATCTATCACTGGCATTCTCAGATTGAGAAGCAGAACCTGTGGCTGAAAATCTTTTAAGACGTGTAGAAGTTGCCGTTCATCAGCAAGCGCGCGGACGCAATAGCCGCAGTGATCGAGATAGTCTGCAAATAAAATGCGGTTGCAGTAGTCGTTTTCTAAGATGAGAACCCGGCCTGTTATCGCGGAAGCCATAGTGGAGGAGGATTGACAGGCGTCAATATGGTTTCAATAAAGTTTTTTTGAGCAGGAACATTCGTTCTCTTTATTAGTATGCAGCCATCACCTGCTGACAGAGAAGCCTGTGATGCCTCTTTTCTGCGTAAATTCACACAGGCTTAAGGGCTCCTTCAACATCCCGCTGAGCAGCCGTGTCAGAGTCACTAGCGGCCCTTGAGTGATTATCGGCAACAAACTGTCCGATTTTTTGAATAGCGGTTTGCAGCGTCTCGGGCGATTGCACCAAGGCAAACCGCACATAGCCCTCGCCAGAGGTACCGAACCCTCTGCCTGGGGCTAGCGCAACGCCAGTCGCCGCCACTAGCGCCTGACAAAATCCGATAGAATCGTTGGCCCATGCCTGCGGCAGGTCAGGTGGGAGCTGTGCCCAAATGTACATTGTGGCCTTGGGCTTTGGCACAGTCCACCCAATCGCCTTTAGAGCAGAGATTGCGGCATCGCGGCGGCTTGCAAAGGTATCAACCATGTGGCGAACGCACGCTTGAGGGCCCGTAAGCGCGGCGATCGCACCTCTTAAAATCCCGCGATACTGATTAAAGTCCACCGTTGCCTTCACCTGTCGCAACGCCTTGATCAGCTCAGCATTACCAATGGCATAGGCCACCCGAAACCCGCCCATGTTGTAAGACTTAGACAAGCTAAAAAACTCAATGGAAACCGATTTTTGCGGGTCGGCCTGAAGCACCGAAGGCACTGGGTCTCCCTCAAAGTACAAATCGGCATAGGGAAAGTCGTGCACCAGCGCGATGCCGTTTTGCTGGCAAAACGCGACAGCCTCTTTGAAAAATTCAAGCGGGGCACAGGCCGCCGTGGGATTGTGAGGATAGCTGAGCACCATCATGCTGGCTTGAGCGACCACCGCCTCAGGGATATCGGCCAATATCGGCAAAAAATCATTTTCAGCCAGCGCTGGCATCGGGTAAATGTCCCCCCCGGCCAGGTATACACCACCGACATGGGAGGGATAGCCCGGATCTTGCAGTAGCGCCACATCACCGGGGTTCATCACCGCCAAGGGCAAGTGAGCAGTACCTTCTTGAGAGCCAATCAGCGCGAGCACCTCGGTGTCAGGATCGGCCGCAATGCCAAATTTGGCTTCGTACCACGTCGCCGCCGCGACCCGAAAATCTCGAGTGCTGTTGAATAAGGCATAGCCATGGGTTTCAGGATCTTGCAGGGCCGTGGCGATCGCATCCAACACATGGGGCGGCGTGGGCAAGTCTGACGAGCCTAAAGACAAATCGATAATGGGTTTTCCGGCTGCGATCGCCTGGGCCTTGGCACTATCCATATCGGCAAAAACGTTGGTTTGCAGCGGAGCGAGACGATCGGCAATTTGCATGGCATTTGCAGTGAACGAGGGCAGTAAACGAGAGAACCCGCTCTGAGGTGAATAGAACACGCTAAAACAGCGAAAGATAAACAGAGCAAACAGAAAAATAAGCAAACAGAAAAATAATAAGAGCCCCCACTCAGAAAAATCTGAGCAGGGGAACATCAATCAACCAGGACTGTGCAGACAAAAGCACTCTCTGAGGAAAAGTCTATCGAGACAGAAAAGTAGACCTCAGCAGTTAAAGTAGACCTCAGCAGTTACAGACTGTCCAGCTCAGACTTAAGCGCTTCTAGCTCGGCATCCACCACAGAATCCGAGGCTTCGGCGGGCGCCGCAGCGGGCTCGTCGGCAGCGGGCAGGGCTTCTTGTGCAGGAGAGGCACCACCGAGCATTTGAGCCTTCATCGCTTCTAGCTCATAGTCCACGTCGCTACCGGCTTCTAAGGTAGCGAACTGGCTTTCCAAATCAGCACCGGCTAGCTCAGCAGCAGCCTGACCACTGGCCTCCATCATCAGCACTTTTTCTTCCATGCGCTCAAACGCACTCATGGCACTGCCGGTTCCGAGTGAGCCGACACTCTTTTGGAGCTGCTCGTTGGCCTTGGCCGCACTCGCGCGAGCCTTGAGCATGTCCTTCTTAGTTTTCGCTTCAGAAATTTTGCTCTCTAGGGCAATTAGCTGACGCTTGAGCGTATCGACAGATGCGCTTTGCTGATCGAGCTGACCTTTGAGAGCCGTCGCTGTTTCAGCCTGGGTCTTTTTGCGCACGAGGGCCTCACGGGCCAGCTCTTCGTTGCCTTTTTGCAGGGCGAGCTGAGCCCGCTGCTGCCAAGAATTTGCGGCGCTTTGGGCCTTGTCGGCCTGCTGCTGGACTCGTTTTTGAGAGGCGATCGCCTTAGCAACGGCCTGACGCATTTGCACCAGGTCTTCTCGCATATCGATGATGGCCTGATCCAGAATCTTTTCAGGATCTTCAGCAGAACTTACGGCTGCGTTGAGGTTGGAGCGCACCACCCGGCTAACGCGATCAAACAGTCCCATGTCTTTTTTTCCTCAGAGCTTGAAGCAAAGTGATTAAATTTAACCTGATGCCGATAATCCTACGCCGATAGCGGACAAATGGCTTCAGCAAGGCTTGTATATCTTTATTCGTGTGTGGTTCCAGTATATACAGCCGACTGGAAGTCATCAGCCGTAATATCCAGTGCAGATAGCCGTCCATACCGCACCTGAAACCGCTCCCAAAACCCCATAACTTATGTCTTAGTTTTGGAAGCGACCATGCTAATCAAAAGATACCTCAGGAAGCAAGGAAATTCCCGATTTTTCGACTTGATTTTTCTTCATAAATAGGCGGAATCATAGGGAGAATCAAAAGTGGCGAAACCCCAGTGCCTCGAAGCGATTTTAGTGATCTTACTTAGCGATGTTACATAGGGTGAGCTTGTAAAGGGTGATTCTCACAGAGACGGAATTGAGCACGCCTCAGGGCGCAAAGCAGTATGCGTGACACCGGCTCGATACGCCGCGATCGCCCCTGCGGCTTCTAAATAGGAATTAAGCGCGATCGCCTTAATTCCCAAATCAGCCGCCTGCACCGCCATCGCCGTACTGTTTTCACCCACCGCAATCACCTGACGCCCCAAGCGATTGAGCATGGGGGCAAGGCTCATCACCGCACTGCCCCCAAACGCGGTTGCAGGCACAATCACCGCATCGACCTGATCGGCTGTCATAATCGTTGAATCAGCAACTATTGCTCCAGAGGCCGAGCCAGAAGCCGAGTCAGAGACCGGTGCAGACGTCTCTAAAACGAACTGCGGAGCCCGACTCAAACCCGCCAGTACGCAGGGCAAAAAGGTGTAGCCCAACTCTTCAGCTGCCGAACGAGGAGAAATAGAGGTATCCAGCGGAATCGGCGCTAGCGCGGGCGCGTGGGCGCAGGGAATCTTAAACGTCCGCACCACCAAATGACTGATGACGGCCTCGGCACCGGCCAGCAAATCCACGCCTTTACCTTGGCGGTAAGCCTCTAGTTCGGCGGAGCCTTCATCGTCAGGAAAGCGAGCAATCACAGCGATCGCACCCACGCCAGCCTCATTAATTAGCCGCTCTGCCGCCCGCAGCAAGCTCCCAGGATTTTCCACCGTGCCCCAAGACGCCCCTGACTCAGCCGTCTTCAACGCAACACCCAAAGGCTTATCCGTCACAACATGCGCGCGAATATCTAATCCCAACGTGGCCCGTGCTGCATCTGCGGCCTGTAGATGGCGCGATCGCAGCTCATCTTCCATAGCCTGGTCAATCACCAGCCCAATAGAATTTTGATACACCGGCCTGAGTCCCCACTGCCCAGAAGCAAACTGGTCTAGGCCGTAGCCTTCCACATAAAAAGTGTTTTTCATCGGCCAATACATCTGCGCCCCGTTCATCACATTGGGGTGTGTAATCAGCCGGTCGGTCACCTGAGCCAGCGTCCTTGCCACCGGCAAGGCATCGCCTGCATAGCCACCAATCGCCGCGCCAATACCCGTCGGAACAATCAGCACACTCGTGTGCGGCCTTTGCAGCGTCATAACATTGGAAAAAGTACTTGGAAGGATAGTTTTAGAGCGTCGTCACAACAGCCTCAACATGCGCTATTTGACGGACCGGATCCACTGAGGTGATCGCCCACCGCAGCGGCGCGCCCTGCGTAGACAGCTGAGTTTCAATCGTGGTTTTGAGGGCATCTGAGCGTAGCGTGTTTGCCCCCTTAATGGCTGTCCGCAGCTGGTCGGAAGGTGCCTGTAAAGACACCTCCATTGTGATGAACTTAGTCTGCATTACTGCATTGCTCTGAGTGTTTCTGACGGCAGCTTCTGACAGCGGCCTCTGGCTGCGGCTTCTGGCGACGGCACTTCTGACAGCAAGTTTCTAACTTGGCTGGCCAAACTGCCGCGCGTACACCTCGTCTTCTTTCTCAGTCTCTAATTTGAGATCAGACGTTGGGATCGCCACGCAGAGTAAGGCATAGCCATCAGCCTGAAGCTCAGGGCTCACGCCCATGCCGTCCTCTTGATTGACGGTGCCTTCGGTAATCAGCGCCGCGCAGGTGGTGCATACGCCGGCATTACAGGATGTTGGCAAATCCAAGCCGACCGCTTGAGCAGCCGCAAGAACCGTCTGATCGTCAGCCACTTGAATGCTGTGAACCGTCCCTTGATGGTTAATTTCAGCTGTAAACGTTTTACCCATCTTATTTTTTGCCTATTTTTCGCGCTGGTATTGAGTCATGGAAAGGCGTTAAGAGACACTGACCTAATCGATAGCCTTGATCGCATGACCTGTTAAGAGGCTACCTGACCGGGGAAAGCGCGATCAAATTCTTCTAGCAAATCGTCAATTTCTTCTAGGGCCTGATTGATATCAATGCGCAATGTTCCAATACCAGGCTGCTCTAGCAGACGTAGCAAAGACTCACGCTTAGCGCGAATTAGCTCAATTCTGGTTTGGAGAGCGGAAAATTCCATAACAAACGGGACTCCGAGATGAGTTACATTTCTTTATAGGATAAGCAAATTAGGGACTGCCTGCATCTGCAAGCTTGCTTATCGCCTAGGGTACAAAACGCGATCGCAGATCTACGGGACCTACCGACCGCCTTGGCCAAGCCCCCTTAGCCACTGCATTCTGCCATCTTTTAGCGCCACCCGCTGGGCACCCACTTTTTTCATAACCTTTTAAGGAAATACGATCATCATGATGCGCAAAATCCCCCTCGGCACCGTCCTTCTTGTTGTTGGTGCCATCCTTACGGCTATGGGCTTTGTCGCCTACGCGCAGGAAAATGCCACCCTCAACCTAGTGGGTTTTTTCTACGGCGTGCCGATTCTGCTGGGGGGACTTGCCCTACGCGCCGCTGAGCTAGAGCCCGTGCCCTACACCACCCTCACCAGCGATGCGGTGATTGCCCTGCGAGACCAAGCCACCCAAACCCAAACCCAAGTCCGCAAAGACGTTACTCGCTACCGCTACGGCCAGGAAGCGCACCTTGACGAAACGCTCGAACGCCTGGGTCTGAGCCCCAACGACACCCAAAGGCCCGTACTGTCCGGACTCCACGAAGAGCAAAGAGACGGTGCCTACACGCTCGTATTAGAGTTTGATTCTCCCTACGTTCCGATTGAAAAGTGGGAGGAAAAGCAGTCTAAAATTGAAGCCTTCTTTGGCCCTGGCATCACCGCAGAAATCAGCCAGCCGGAGGATAAAAAAGTAGCCCTGGCGATGAAGACAGTCACTGCCTAGGGAGCCCCAAGGACAACACTCAGGCAAAATAGCCAGCGGACAGGCCAGCTAATCTACTTTGATTAGCTGGCTCTTTATTGTGCCGATTTCACTGCGCTGATTTCACTGCGCTTATTTCACTGTGCTGATTTCATTGCGCTTACTTTTCCAACCGCACCGCGTACCACTGCACCGATTCACCAGGAGTCACCTCAAATTCGCAGTGTGTCTCTAGCAAATACTGCGCACGCTCTTTATCCGTGGCGAGTTTTTTTAAGTCGGGTGACAGCGCGTCCTTATGCTCCAAAACAAGGGCAGTGAGCTTTTCAAGCAGCTCTGGCGGCGTAAAGAAGGTTTCTGTGGCGTCGGGCGTCAGGAAAACGAACATTTCCTCGCTGTACATCATTGAATCGGCCATGGCACTGACTCCTCGGGGGGTGATTCGGCGAACGACTGAGCGTTAAGTGAGCATTAAGAACGGTGAATAGGTGCGATCGCAATCGTTTCGTTTTCTTGAAATATGACGATTCAAGTGTGATCACAGTGCTAGAATTTTACACAGAATCACCACAATCCCGCTCGGATTACCGGTCATTAAAGTCGATGACGAAAATCGACCATAGCAGCCGAGCCGAAAACCACTTCGCTAATTTCCATATCTTTTACGATTAGGCTTCCACCATATAAGCCACAATAATTGACCCATCATCATCCCATCCCTTAATTTCCCATGGTTCAAACGCCCATCCGCACTGCCGAAAAAAAAGTTTCAAAACTAGAAGGCATTAAAGAGCGCAGTCAGTTTCTGCGGGAACCCGTGGCGACTGAGCTAAAAGAAGACACCACCCACTTCACCGAAGCGGGCATCCAAATCCTCAAATTTCACGGGTCCTACCAGCAGTACAACCGCGATGAAGTGGTACGCGGCCAAGAAAAGCCCTACTCCATGATGCTGCGCCTGCGGAACCCCGGCGGCTACATTCCACCTGAGCTGTACCTCACCCTCGACAACCTTTCAAACAAGTACGGCAACGGCACCATCCGCGCGACCACGCGCCAAGCCTTTCAGCTCCACGGCATTTTAAAAAAGAACCTCAAAGCCACCCTTGCCGACATTATTCACAGCATGGGTTCCACCCTGGGCGCGTGCGGCGACCTTAGCCGTAACGTTATGGCACCCCCGGCCCCCTACAAAAACAAGCCGGAATACGTCATCGCGCGCAAGTATGCGACGAACATTGCAGATTTGCTCACGCCGCAAACCCCTGCCTACTACGAAGTGTGGCTAGATGGCGAGAAAGCCGTCACCACGGAAGAAGATCCCGAGGTTGTCGCCGCGCGCAAAGGCGGGCGGGTCGCCACTGACTTTGAAACATCCATTGAGCCGATTTACAACACGTACTATCTCCCTCGCAAGTTTAAGTGTGCAGTCACGGTACCTGGAGACAACTCGGTAGATGCCTACACCCAGGACATTACCTTTGTGGTGATTACCGATGATAACGGCGAGCTGCAAGGCTTCAACGTCATGGCGGGCGGCGGCATGGGCCGAACCCACAACAAGTCAGAGACGTTTGCACGCATTGCCGATCACATTGGCTATGTCGATAAAGACGACGTTTACGACCTGGCGAAGGCAATTGTCTTTACCCAAAGAGACTACGGCGAGCGCTACAACCGCCGGTTGGCACGGATGAAGTATTTGGTACACCACTGGGGCCTGCCAAAGTTTATTGCTGAAGTTGAAAAGCGATTTGGCAAAAAGCTAGAGCCCTACAAAGCGCTGCCTGAGTGGACGTTTGAAGACTACTTAGGTTGGCACGAGCAAGGCGACGGCAAGCTGTTTGTCGGGGTGCACGTTCGCAATGGCCGGGTACATAACCAGGGCACACTGCGAAATAAGGCCGCCCTTAGAGAGATTGTTGAAACCTTCAACATTTCCATGCGCGTGACCCCGAATCAAAGCGTGATTCTTTGCGACATTAAGCCTGAAGATAAAGACGCGATTCAGGCGATTTTGGACCGCGATGGCATCACCCCGGATAGCAAGGTTGATTCGCTTGAGCGCTACGCGATGGCGTGCCCAGCACTGCCGACCTGTGGCTTAGCTGTCACAGAGTCTGAGCGGATTATCCCCAGCATGTTGCAGCGGATGCGCAAGCAAATGAACAAGCTGGGCTTACGAAATGAAACCTTTGTCACGCGCATGACCGGTTGCCCCAATGGCTGCGCGCGGCCTTACATGGCAGAAATTGGCTTTGTCGGCCAAGCGCCGAAAAGCTATCAGCTGTGGCTAGGCGGATCTCCTAATCAGACTCGTTTGGCCCGTCCTTACATGGACAAAATGCACGAGGACAATTTGGAGAAGACGCTAGAGCCGTTGTTTGCTTGCTTTAAGCAAAACCGGGAAAAGGGTGAGAGCTTTGGTGATTTTTGCGATCGCTACACCTTTGAAGCCCTGCGCACCTTTAGCGAAACCTACGTCCCTGCTAAGCCCGTTGGCTCAGGCCGTCGTCGCAACCGCGTCGGCGTCTCCGATGAGCTATTTGCCAAAATGAAGGCCAAGGCACAGGCCCAGGGCAAAAGCTTGGCTGATGTGCTCGAAGAGGCCATTGGCGATAAATTTGACTAAGCGAGGCTTAGCCGAACTTATCTTTTTCAATTAACGCACCCCACAATGAAACGTACTCGCAAACGCGATGATCTCATTCGAGTTGGCCGTGACCTTATTGGCCGACAGGGGTTCAATTCGACAGGGCTCAGCGACATCCTCGCCACGGCGGGGGTGCCGAAGGGCTCTTTTTACTATTATTTTGAAAGCAAAGAAGAGTTTGGGCTGGCGATTATTGAAGACTTTGCCAGTGACTATCAGGCAAAATTAGAAACCACCCTGGGCAATGAGCAACTTTCTCCGCTGGCTAGACTCAATAGCTATTTTGAAATTGGGATAGCAGAGATGGCCGGCAGTGGCTGCCAGAGTGGCTGCCTCATTGGCAACTTGGCGCAGGAGCTCTCTGCGCAGAATGAAGTGTTTCGCGATCGCCTCAACCAAATACTCACCCGGTGGGAAGCCTGCTTTTCTGACTGCATCGCCGCTGCCTACGCCGCAGGTGAACTCACCAAAGCACCTGACGCCGACGCGTTCGCCAAATTTGTTTTATCTGGCTGGCAAGGTGCTATGCTACGCGCAAAAGTCACCCGTTCTACAGAACCCCTAAACACGTTTATTCAGGTACTCTTCGAACAGGTTTTGGGAGCTTCTGTCCCCCAAAAATCTGCCGCTGGTTAGATTTAGGCCGTTTAGTTTCCCCTTAAAGTGTGCACTGGTAGACGACTGGTCTACTATAATTCCAAAGGCGATGGAACATCAGGCTCAACCATCGTCCGCTAAAGCACATCGTCAGAACATATCCGTCAAACTACGCCGTCAAGCCGCGTCTCTAAAGCGCACCATCCGAGCAACCAGAACTAAAACCACACATCCTCTATCCACCCCATGGCTAACATCACGCTTTACGGCACGCCTATCAGCACCTACGTTCGCACGGTTAGGCTACTGTTAGCAGCCGCAAATGTAGACTACGCCCTCAAAGAGATTGGTATTTTTAATGGAGACAATAAAACTGAAGACTATCTCAGCAAACATCCGTTCAGTAAGATTCCAACCCTTGAGATTGACGAAGAACAGATCTACGAGACGGATGCAATTACCTACTATGTCAGCGAGAAACTAGCTTCGAGTAAGTTCAAGCCTTCTGATGTGTTGTTGCAAACGCGCATGTATCAGATCATGTCCATCGTCAACAGCTATCTGTATGCACCTGCCGTTGGGACGCTCACCATTGAAAACTTGGTTGTGCCGCAGCAAGGAGGGACGCCCAATAAAGAGAAAATTGAAAGCGCGATCGCACCCACGAAAAAAGCCCTTAAAGCCATCGAGGATCTCTTCATCGGCATGCCTTATCTGTTGGGTAGCAACATTACCCTTGCAGACTTCTACCTCATTCCCATTTTTGTCTACCTTGCAAAAACACCGCAGTTTGAGGCTGTCACCGACAGCTCGCCCAAGCTAAAAGCATGGTGGGAAACTGTTCAAGACTTAAACACAGTCAAGGAGATTTGTTCCTAGCTCACAACAGAATAAGCAGTATCGACCACAAAGTACCAAAGCACACAACACTTTTCTATTCCTCAATTTCTTATGACTTCTTCAACTAAGACTCCCCAGCTCCTAAGCACACATGAAATGGGCAATCTTTCATTGAACAACCGGGTCACCTTAGCACCGTTAACCCGTGGTCGAGCAGGCGCAGAAAGAATTCCAAATGCGCTGATGGTGGAATACTACACGCAGCGGGCGAACGCGGGCCTGATTATCACCGAAGGTACCGCCCCTTCTAAACAGGGCAACGGCTGGTACCACGCCCCCGGCATTTATAACGACGCCCAAACTGAAGCCTGGAAGCAAGTCACTCAGTCAGTTCACGACCAGGGATCTGTTATTTTCGTGCAGCTGTGGCACACCGGCAGAGCCTCCCACAGCAGTTTTCAAGAGAATGGTCAGCTCCCGGTCGCGCCCTCGGCCATCAAAATTGAAGGGTCCGAAGCCCACACCGCCGACGGCAAACAACCCTATGAGGTGCCCAGAGCCTTGGACATAGAAGAGATTCCAGGCGTGGTAGAAGACTATCGAAAGGCCGCTGAAAATGCGAAAGAAGCAGGCTTTGACGGCGTTGAGATTCATGGGGCCAACGGCTACTTAATCAATGAATTTTTAGATTCTCGCACTAACCAGCGTACGGATGAATACGGTGGCAGCTTAGAGAATCGATATCGGTTTTTAAAAGAGGTTATTGAAGCCGTAAAAACGGTGTTTCCCACCAACCGAATTGGGGTGAGACTTTCTCCCAACGGCGTTTTCAACGATATGGGCGCACCGGACTATCGTGAAACATTCACCTACGTTGCCAAACAGTTAAATACTTACGACCTCGCGTATTTGCATGTGATGGATGGGCTGGCGTTCGGATTTCATGAGCTGGGTGAACCGATGACACTCGCTGAATTTAGAGCCGTCTTTGACAACACAATCATCGGCAACTGTGGCTATGACCAAGAGCAGGCTGAAGCAGCGATCACATCCGGTAATGCGGACCTGATCGCCTTTGGCCGACCTTTCATCAGCACGCCAGACCTGGTTGCTCGATTCGCCAATAACTGGGAGCTCAACCCTGAGGCAGACCAAGCGACGTGGTACTCCGAAGGCCCAGAAGGCTATACGGACTATCCAACTTACGAAAACGCTAAGGTTGGCGCAACGGCATAGGAGGAACGACATAGGAGGAACGGCACAAAGACGAGAGGGATAAAATCGAGCGGTCAATCACAGCGATCGCACTCGTCCGGTAACTTACTATAGGGGGGCGTTCTTTAAGGGCGCTCCCCTAGTCTTTTATCCGTATGCTTTTACCCGCGATACTGTCACTGTGAAATTCAAAAGTACCCCCAACACCTGCCTGCAAGTGGGCGGCAAAGAAATCTGGATTAGTCGGAGCGTCACCGTCCTACCGGTGATCTTTTTTGTCAGCAAGGGCATTCGCTATGTCCCCCTAGGTCAGCGCGGCGAAGACTTACCCGATGGCGTCGGGCAGTGGGGCCTCCCTGGCGGCTACCTAGACTACGACGAAACCGCGACGCAGGCGGTGTACCGGGAAGTGTGGGAAGAGCTAGGGCTCGATATTCCTCAGCTCACCGAAGACTTTCGATTTGAAGGCAATATTGACCATCCCTTTGAGGTGTACAGCACGCCGCTACGCAGGCAAAATGTCACGCTAAAGTACGCGCTGATGTTTCACCTAGGCGATGAAGACTTACCAAAGCTAGACCCTCAGGTTTCTAAGGGGGAAGTGGTGGAGGCCAAATGGTTTGACGTGGAAAGTGCGATGGCGATGCCCTTAGCCTTCAAACACAACGAAGTCATAGAAGACTGCTTGGCCCGCTATTATACGTAACTTCTCAGGCCTAACCTTCAGGCCCTACGCTTTTTATCTGCATCAAATATGCCTGTGCCCACTGCCGTAGCTCTTTAGTCGCTCGCCCCTGGCCAACCTCAACAGCACGTTTCACATACCTTTGGGCCAAGTCAACCAAAGGCCAGCCTTTAAAGATAGGGCTGTCATCCACTTGAACGTATTGCCCGTTTTGTAAAACATCTATCCGCAAACGGCCTTCGTCATAACGCCATAGCTCCGGGACGCCTAGTGCTTGATACACAGCCATATCTGTCTTTGAGGTGAGGTCCACTTCAATGGCGAGATCTGGTGGCGGATCAGTGGCCAGATCAATCCGCTTTTTGTTCAGTACTTTGGCAAAATTTTGAATGTAGAAAGAATCATCTGGCTCGACGCCTTTTCCTAAATCTTGACGCTTCAGCGTCGTGGACGCAGCAACAGCGTAGTCAATATCAAGTTCTTCTAGCAGTACTTTGACGACATCGCCTAGCGACGCTTTAGTATTTTCGTGTTCAAACAGGGGAGCCACGATAGTTAGCGTTCTATTGGTATAAGCAATGCGGGTACCGCGACTGTCGCCTAGTTCAGCTAAAATCGCCTCAAACTCTTGCCAGTTAACGTCTTCGAAGCTGACGCTTTGACCGGGCGATATTTTGAGTTGTCTGAGCTGTAGCGTGACCATAGGGATTTGACAGGCAACTGTCGCTATTGTATCGCCTGACGCTTGCGGTTCCCTTTTCGGGCGGCAGTTTATGATAGAAGACTGCGATAGGGTTTTATGCTGCGATCATGGCGAGTCTTCAGGTTTCACAAATTGAGATTGGGGTGGGCGATCGCATCCGGCTACAGGCAGTAAGCTGGCAGCAATACAAGCAAATCCTAGGAGACCTCGCCGATCGCCGTACCACCCGAGTTGCCTACGACAACGGAAAACTAGAAATTATGCTCCCGCAGCCTGGCTACGAAGATGACAAAGAGATTATCAGCGATCTGGTCAAGGTATTGCTAGAAGAGAAAAACACCGAATTTAGAGCACTCGGTTCAACAACTTTTGAGCACCAAGCAACCCTGAAAAGCATTGAGCCGGATCAGTGCTTTTATATTAAAAACGAAGGTAACTACTCAGGCTTAATACTTCATGAAAGAAACGGTGGTGTCAGGCCAAACGACGATAGTGTTTGAACATCACTA
>JBCBPY010000005.1:0-299072 GCA_039820525.1 Cyanobacteria bacterium J06634_5 | reverse complement strand
ACAGCGCAATTGGGTCACAACGAGGTAGTCGCAGATGTGGTCTGTGACCCCGTCAGGTCCGATGAGATGTGGTCATTTGTGAAAAAAAGCAGAAGCGATGTGAGATAAACGAACTAGCAGTGGGCGATTGTTGGTTAGGCATTAGCCTAGCTCATGAAAGTGGCTTAATTTTGAGTTTGCGGGTTGGGAAACATACCGACCAATTCCTGTCTGAGCTGATTGCAAATACCGAAGGCAAAACAGACTGTAAGGACTGGTACACAGATGACTGGGGTGGTTATGAGAGAGTACTGCCCCCTGAGATTGTTCACATTATTGGCAAAGAAAATACACAACGATTAGAACGCACGAACGGCGTTGTGCGACAGCAAACGGGGCGTTGGCATAGACGACAAAACAAGTTTGGCAAGCTTTGGGAACAGACAGAAATAACAGCTCGTTTAGTCGTCAGTTATTTCAACTGGATTTGGCAACATAGTCGAACCAAGGATAGTGCGGCTCAGCGAGCTGGATTGGCCAGTAGACCTTGGGTTTGGCACGATATCGCCACCTATCCCACGTTTTATTGAGGCACGACCGGGTGTTCTCTGCGGTGTAGATACACGATAAGAATGCCTGCTTTGATGCCGCCGTCACGACAGTGATAGCCAGCTATCTCACACAGGACAGGCGCTCTAGTTCGCTAGCTGTTGGGCGTCGTTTCTGTCCGTTCTGTTTCTGTCCGTTCTTTAGTTAACAAATCCACCGCATCGCCCAGGGCCGCTGTCAGGCTCTCACGGGTTTGGGCATGTGCGGTTTGCTCATCAGTCAGCATCGTTTTGAGCTGCTCACACTGTTGCTTGGTGCTGATTAGCTGTGCCTGCAACTGCTCTACGGATCGATTGCTGCGCACGCGCGTAATTTCGGTTTGCATCTGCGTGGAGTCACCGGCTTGAGGTGATTGTAGGTCTGCTAGAGCCTTTTTTAGTTTGTTGACTTGGCGTGTGTGTGTCTCCGACTCCTTTCGCCGCTGCTGAGCCTCTGCGTCGTAGAGCTGTCGTAGGTTATCTGCGCTGGCGTAGGCGCGATCACACTCTTTTTGTAGCTCGGCAACCTGCTGTTGAAGCGACTGAATTTCCGCCAACCACTGAGAAACGTTTGTGCCATCTGGGGTCATATCAACCCTTCCTTCAATCACAACTAAAAGGCGAAACCGTCGCTATTGAACCCTACCCTATTCGCGGCCCTGTCAGTGGCCCTGTCAGTGACCTTGTTAGCGGTCTTGTCAGCTGCCGTCTCAGCAATGACAGCCGCAGTCTTACAGCAACAGTTTCATCAAGGCTGCGGGCGCAGGCAAAATAATCATCACCAACAGCGTCAGTGAGAGGAGTCCTAAAAAGTCGCGACGGCCATCTAGCTCGCTCACATCGTTGAGTGCTGGTTCTGCTGCTGGAATAAACAGCAGCAATACCGCCCATAAAAAGAACTCTTTATACACAAACGAAATCACCAGCATCAGTAATCTGGCGACCTGGCTGACAATGGCAGCCGTGCGTTGACCGTACATTGCATGCACCACATGCCCACCATCTAACTGGCCCACGGGCATCAGATTCAACGCGGTCACGATGAGTCCCAAACAGCCTGAAATAGCAACTGGGTGTAGCTGTAAGGCGCTATCGGCCTGCAAGGCGCTGCCTAACGCCAGTTTGCTAATGACCAGTAGCAGCATCGACCGGCTCGGATCAAGCGCCTCAAAGGTCAGCAGCTGAGAGGTTCCCTCTTCTAACGGCATCACTAACGGGACCACGGTAGAGTGCGCCAGTCCCCACAGCAAAATGGGTAGGCTGACTACTAGCCCAGCGAGGGGGCCTGCGATGCCAATGTCAAAAAGGGCACGCCGGTTAGGCATGGGCGATCGCATTTGAATAAAGGCCCCAAACGTTCCCAAAAAGAACGGCACTGGAATAAAGTACGGCAGCGTAGATTTCAGCTGGTGATATCGCGTTGCTAAGTAATGGCCTCCCTCATGGACGCCCAAAATCACCATGAGCGAAATGCCGTAGGCTAACCCCTGCCTCAGCAGCGCAGGATCTGAATTGAGCGTTTCCATGTTTTGAGCGCCGCCAATAAAAGCAATCCCTGCAAAAGTGGTGGTCACTAGCGTCGTGATTGCCAGTGCGATCGCCAATCCAGGTCGAGTTAAGGGGGCACTGTTGAGCTTACGTAATCTTGCCGCCTGCTCACGGCTCATGGATGACATCAAGGCTTTATTCGGATCTTTAGACTGCGGATTGGGCACCAAAGCAAAAAACGGCGTTCCGTTTAGCCCTTCTTGCAGCAGGACCAAAAACCTATCGCCAAAATTACTCTCTACATTTTCTTTGACCGTCGCGTAGGCATCGCCCGCAGGGGCCTTAAGTTTGCCCTTGCAAATCATGGCCTGCGGGCGATATTCGATATTTTGCAGGTAGTAAATTGACCAAGGAAAACACCGCTGCAAAAGCGTTTCCTCATCCCGCGTGATCGGTTTGGTTTGAGCGGTTTTTGGGCCGCCCTTTTGATCGCTAACAGCAGCCTTTGTCCCTTTGCCATCGCCTCGTTTGCCTTTATTCGTAGACGCGGCACCTACCAAAATCATGACCGCATACAGGAGCGGGCACAGCACTAGCAGGCCGTAAATTAAAACCGGTGGAGGGGGTTCATCCCCGTTGATGAGCACCCATAACGTCAAGACCAGTACGGGTGTCATCATGACTAGCCACAGCATCCACACAGGTGTTGTCGTCATATTGGTGAAGCTACGGCTAATCACCAAATATGTCACCAGTCCCAAAAACAAAGCAAGAAAAACAAGGGGCATGAGCCGTGCGCCTGCCGAGGCGAATAAAACAGGAAAAATCCGAAAGCTTCAATCAAAATCGAGCACAGGAGTAACCCATCATCAAAGGAAACCCTATGCATTTGTCATTGTAGGCCAGTCTTTCCCAATCTTTGCTAAGTTGAAAAACTGCACTGATGGCAATTTTTCTGTCGGTCGCCCGTGCCCGTTAAGTGGACTTACTTAACGGCTGCTCTGTTGGCCTGATCGGTTAGCACACTTGAACTATAGAAAAGGTGTTTAGTCATGTCGGCTTCTACCGCTCAACACAAACAGCCCCAAGCCGTTTTTGATAACCTTTTTGCCTTTCCGCCCAATCGTGAAACCTTGGGTGGCACGGCTTATCTGCTGCTTGAGAAAGATGCCGAGGGCAACTGCGCCAACATTTTGATTGATTCTCCAGCCTTCAACGAGGTCAATCAGGCCTTTATTCATAAGCAGGGTGGTCTCAAGACTTTGTTTATCACCCATCGGGGTGGCATGGGCCAGGTCCCCGACTTTCAAAAGACCTTCGAGGCCGAGGTTTTGATTCAAGAGCAGGAAGCCTACTTGCTGCCGACTGTGACCACCCAAACCTTTAGAGGCGATCGCACGCTGTCTCCGACCAGCCGCGTTTTTTGGAATCCTGGTCATTCTCCAGGATCTGCCTGTCTCTACCACAGCGCTCACGGCGGTGTCCTGTTCACGGGCCGTCATCTGCTGCCTACCCGAGCCGGCACACCTGAACCGCTTCGCCTGTCAAAAACCTTCCACTGGCCTCGTCAGCTGCGCTATGCTCAGCAGCTCCTCACCGACTTTACGCCCGAGACGCTGAGTACTATTTGCCCAGGAGCTAGCACGGGCTTTCTACGAGGTGAAAAAAAGATCGCTCAGGCGTACGACAAGCTCAAAACCGTCAATTGGGAAACCCTTGCCGTTGCTACACCAGTGCTGTGAGAGCACTCTCGGCACTGGGCTATCGACTGACTCTGGGCTATCGACTTTCGTTTGGAGCGCATTAACTGGAGCGTACTAATCTGCTGGCAGATCTACAATTTCCTCTGGCAACGGACACACCCCAACGGTGACTTCCCCAGGATAAATTAGCCAAGTTCGTTGCGCCGGTTGGGAGAGGGTTTGCACCAGGGGTGACATCTGATTGATCTCTTTTAGGCCGCGCTGGGTTTTGATCTTGATGCCTTGCTGATAGGTGCTATAGCCTTTACTCCAAATATGGCAAAGGCCGCTATACCGATTAAACTCCACCCCATCGGCGGCCAGCTGCTGCTGCACATTGCTCAGTAAGCTTTCTCGTTCGTCTTCAGTGGCATAGGTGAGCTCTCTCACTTTCAGCAGCCTACGGTTTAAGTACCGACGGCAAAAATCCGAGAGGGCTGAATCCGAATGGTTCTGCCAGCGCTGCAAATGGTACGCAAACACAACATCGTCCCCCGCGAGATAAGTTTCTAGCGGTAGTTCATCTACCGGACCGGTTAGCCAGGCCGTTACAATGTCATCTGCCTCAATGTCCCCCCGATTTAGCAGCTCGCGGGCCCGCGTAAAGGCCTGCGACAAAATCCAAGTGGCCGACAGATTTTTGGGATGGTTATAAATTTGGGCGTACATAAAAGATCGTACGACCAGGTAGTGCTCAATGGCTGCTAAACCCTTGCGTTCTACCACAAGCTGCTGCGTGCTCACGTCGTAGTTTAGCGCCAGCAGTATTCGATCTAGGTCTAATTGGCCGTAAGAGGCACCGGTAAAGTAGCTATCGCGCATGAGATAGTCCATGCGATCGCAGTCCAGCTGACTAGAGACCAGCTGCCACACACAGGGAATTGGATGGGTGTGGGTATACACCTGCTGGATAGACTGCCAAAGCGCTGCATCGAAGTTGTCGAGCAGCGATCGTACCGCTGGCAGGCGCTCCACAATCGCCATCGTCCACTGTTCATGATGCGAGTTAAAAACCTCTTCTGCCGTATGGCTAAAAGGCCCGTGGCCCGTGTCATGTAGCAACGCTGCGCACAGCACCGTAGCTCGGTGAGGTCGAAGCTTAGGATGCAGCTTGGCCAGCCGGTCAAAAGCACGACGTGCCACAGCCATAACGCCCAGTGAATGCGTAAATCGAGAGGTCTCTGCACCGTGAAATATCAAACTAGCAGGGCCCAGCTGACGAATCCTTCGCAGCCTTTGAAACACGCTGGTCTCAATCAGCTCAGTGAGCAGCGCTTCAACAGGGTCTTCACCATCCAACGTAATGGCACCGTGAAGCGGGTCATGATACGTCCGAGTGCTACCCACAGGTTTTTTCCCTTCTACTACTGCATTGCGTTGCTAACTACTGCGCTGCGTTGCTGAGCGATGGCGCTTCCAAGGTCTCCGCTAGTAGGGCAACAGCGGCTTGATATTGCGCGTCTTCTGATGAGCCAAACTGCTTACGTTTTTCAATCGAGGTCGCGACCTCTTTGTCGGGCGTAATGCCTAGCTTGTGAATGTCGTGGTGATCGGGGGTTTCGTACTTAGCAATGGTGACAGCGAGGCCTGCGCCGTTAGGCAAGTCAAATAGTGACTGGATCAAGCCTTTGCCAAAGGTGGTTTCGCCCACTAGCTGAGCGCGACCATTGTCCTGCAAAGCGCCTGCCAAAATCTCGCTGGCGCTGGCGGTGCCTTTGTTGACAAGTACCACCAGAGGATCGCTCGTCAGGGCTTTGCCGTTGGCGTCATAGTTCCCCAAGGCCCCTTGACGGTTGACGGTATAAACCACAGTGCCATCGTCTATCCACATCCTGGCGATTTCAATCCCGGCATTGAGCAGCCCACCTGGATTATTTCTCAAATCTAGGACGTAGGCATCAGCGCCCTGCTTTTCGAGCTTTTTCAGCGATGTTTTAAATTCAGTTGCGGCGTTGCCGTTAAACTGGCCAAGCCTGAGATAGCCGACCTTAGGGAGACCGGCTTCGGCTCGCAATTCGGCAGAGACGGGGTTAATTTCAATGCGATCGCGTCGTACGCTCACCTCAAAAGCAGGCTCGTTAGCCCGTCCTACTTTCAGCGCCACCTGTGAGCCAATAGCGCCTCGCATTCTAGCGGCAGCTTCATCCAAGCTGATGGAATTAGTCGGCGTACCGTTGATTTCTAAAATTTCATCTTGAGGCAGGAGCCCGGCCTCTTCTGCTGGGGAGCCTTCAATGGGCGCAATCACTCGCAAATTGCCAGCTTCATCGTCCTTCGCAATCTGTAGTCCTACCCCCAGTAGTTCACCATTGGTGTTGGTCTGTAGGCTCTGATACTGCTTCGGCGGCAAAAACCGCGTGTAAGGATCGTCTAGCTCTGCCAGCATGTTTTGAATGGCTGCATAGGTGCTCTCCCAGTCGGGCAACTGCTCGCGCAAGACCTTTTGCCGCATGAACCACCAGTTTTTGTGGTTAAACGTCTCATCTACGTAGCTACGGTTGACGATGCGCCACACCTCCATCACCATCTGCTGTTGGTTAGAAAAGGCTAGGGCTGGGGAAAGGCTGCCGGGTAGCGAAGGGCCTATTGGGCTACCAGCGGCAACGCCCAGCCAAAGTGCCAGTGTCAAAACAAAGGTCATTAGGCCACGTCTCAAACCTTGAGAAAGTTGGTGTTTTACGCCTATTCCCCTATTCACATTTTCTTGTGACCCCTTCCCGGGGCGAGTCACCGTTTGTTTTGTTGCCATAAAACTACTTGAATGTCCCCAAAAATAATTGAGCCCGTCTACCCAAAACCGCTGTCCCGTTAAAGGACATGCTACGCATATAAGGTCATGCGCCTGTTTTCTCAGATGCTGCGCTTTAAAACGTAGCAGTTTGGCGATGCAGTCCGCTGCTTTCTGGCTGCCTTTCCTAGCTGGCCGCCTTCTGTGCGATCTCCGCTGCCGGGAGACATCTCTAATGTAACGCTATGTAAAGTCTATGAGCCGTTAGGTTTTCTTAAAGTTTGGCTTGAAGCCAGCTTGCACTAGCTTGCGCCTGCCTCCAAACCCCTTCCCGTACTGAGGCTCAGGGCTCAGCGTGAACCTGCGTCTTGTTCAGAACCTCGCTGAAATAACTGGGGCGCAGCTCCTACAGCTGTGTTACATTTTTTAGTATTGGTACAAGCCCTATCAGACAAAAAATCCTGCTTCATGTTTACTAAGCAAGTTACCGACTCATCAACCTATAAGTGGTTCGACGAACGGCTAGAGATTCAGGCACTCGCTGACGATATTTCTAGCAAATACGTTCCTCCCCACGTAAACATTTTTTATTGCCTTGGCGGTATTACACTCGTTTGCTTCATCATTCAGTTCGCCACTGGCTTCGCGATGACCTTCTATTACAAGCCCACTGTGACAGATGCGTTTGCTTCTGTTCAGTACCTAATGACGGATGTTAACTTCGGTTGGCTCATTCGCTCCGTCCATCGCTGGTCTGCCAGCATGATGGTCTTGGTGATGATCCTTCACGTCTTCCGTGTTTACCTCACAGGAGGTTTCAAAAAGCCCCGTGAATTGACTTGGGTGACTGGCGTTATCTTGGCGGTTATCACCGTATCTTTCGGTGTGACTGGCTACTCCCTTCCTTGGGACCAAGTTGGCTACTGGGCTGTGAACATCGTATCGGGTGTTCCTGGTGCAATTCCTGTTGTAGGCGGCACAATTGTTGAGCTCATGCGTGGCGGCGCTGGCGTCGGCCAGGCGACCCTCACCCGCTTCTACAGCTTGCACACCTTTGTATTGCCTTGGTTTATTGCGGTATTCATGTTGTTGCACTTCATCATGATTCGCAAGCAAGGTATCTCTGGACCTTTGTAAAGCGCTTTTTGTTCGTCAAACAACTCTGGTACAGCCCTGCTGACTGTCTTCGCTATCGATTTCGTATCGCGTCAATAGAAATCCAAAGTACTTCTTAAGTACGTGTTTGATTGGTAGCGACGCAGGCTACACTGTGTACTAGCTGTTGGTGTCATTATTTTAGGAAGTTAATCGATGTCAATCCTTAAGAAGCCAGATCTTAGCGACCCAATGCTAAGAGAGAAGCTCAAGCAAGGCATGGGTCACAATTATTATGGTGAGCCTGCCTGGCCAAACGATCTTCTCTACGTTTTCCCTATTGTGATTATGGGAACGATCGCTTGCTGCGTAGCGCTAGCTGTTCTTGATCCTGCTCTTATCGGTGAGCCTGCAAATCCATTCGCAACCCCGCTTGAAATTCTCCCTGAGTGGTACCTGTACCCAACCTTCCAGATGCTTCGGGTCTTGCCTAACAAGCTTCTGGGTATCGCTGGCATGGCCGCTATTCCTCTCGGCCTGATTCTTGTTCCTTTTATCGAGAATGTGAATAAGTTTCAAAACCCTTTCCGCCGCCCTGTTGCAACGGCTGTATTCCTGTTCGGTACTGCCGTTACTATCTGGCTCGGAATTGGTGCAACTTACCCCATTGCAACGTCTTTGACACTGGGTCTCTTTTAGAGTCGTAAACGTTGTCAACGTTCTGATAGGCGTTTTCTTTGAATAGCGTGATACGGCTGATAATAAGGGTCTACACGTTATAAAACTAATCGCTAAAATCTGCGGCTTAAAATCGCCTGGGCTCTTTGAGGCCTGGGCGATTTTGTTTGGGATGGGCGGTTAACACCAAGTTATGTATCGCTTTTTAATATCTGTCACAAGGGACTAATCAAGTCTTATAAAATTAATTGTAAAGAACGCGTATTTTCTACGTGTTGGCCGGGAAAAATTATTTTAGATGAGCCAAAAATGGCCGGTTCTCAGCCGAACGAAATGTATTAGTAGGTTCCATGGCATTGGTTTTAACGAAAGATTTTGGATCGACTTCGGCTATTAAAAGTGCGATCGCGAAACAAAGTGATAGATTGAAAAAAACAATTGGTCTATGGAAGGCTACAACGTTTGACCGAACGTGCATTCGAGCCGAAACTGACTTAACGATGCTGAAACGGGCTCACCTAACGGTTACCAGTCATCTAGAAGAGTTATCAGCGGTTCAGCAGTGGTTTCAAGCCCTTATTTCCCGCTTGGCAATAGATACCCCTTGGGTTGACGAACAGTTCGATCAGCTTAATTTAGCGTTGGCAGAAGGCTTTACCAATGCGGTTCGTCATGCTCATGCCAATTTGCCGGGCAGTACGCCTATTGATATCGAGCTGTTATTACAGCCTGAAAAGATCGAAATTTGTATTTTTGATCAGGGCGACCCCTTCGACCCGAATAGCTTAAATGAGCCTCAGCCAGGTTCTTTGCGAGAAGGTGGCTATGGTTGGTTTTTACTCAGGCGGCTGGCTGACCAGGTGACTTATGATCGCGCGGTCCCTCAAGAGCCGAGTCCTGGGCCCCTACCCGTCTCAAAGGAATCCTCTGAGATTCCACGGAACTGTCTGCGAATCGTGAAAACTTCGAAGATAGTGTGAATTATAAGTGCGATTCAGGTTTGATGGCCCTGTTGACATAGCATTACTTGCTAGGATTCCTCGAGCAGAGCAATGATGCGTTGTGTGAAGCCCCTAGCTTATGTTGTGGGTGACGATACCTGATACCGCTGGAAAGACACCCTACAAATTCCATGAAAAAAACTGCGCTAATCACTGGGATTACCGGGCAAGACGGCTACTATCTCAGCCGTTTACTGTTAGATAAAGGCTACCGAGTGGTAGGGCTTGTGCCGCCTGCCAGGCAGAGCAGTGTGACTAAGCTAGACGAGCTGGCGAGTGAAGTTGAAATTTACTCCGTTGAACTGACGAGCGCCGAAGCGCTAACAGAAGCTGTTTCTCAGCTACAGCCCGATGAGATTTATAACCTAGCTGCGCCTAGTTTTGTCCCTGCCTCTTGGGATGATCCACTTGGCACGCTTGATCTAGTGACTGGCACAGCGACCCGCTTGTTGAGTGCGACCCGCGAGTTGGGCTTAGAAACGCGCTTCTATCAAGCTAGCTCGTCAGAGATTTTTGGTGATGTTCGCACTGCGCCGCAGACCGTGGAGACTTCTTTTAGGCCCAAAAACCCTTATGGTGCCGCAAAGCTCCATGCTCATTGGACGATGGTTCATCACCGTGACCGCTACGGCCTGTTTGCCTGTAGCGGGATTTTGTACAACCACGAATCGCCTAGGCGTCCGCCTCAGTTTGTGACCCGTAAGATCTCTTTGGCGGTAGCGGCGATCAAGCTAGGCTTACGCTCCAGTTTGTCTATGGGAAATCTAGATGCTAAGAGGGACTGGGGTTTCGCAGGTGACCATGTAGAAGCGATGTGGCGGATGCTCCAGGCCGATACGGCTGAAGACTATGTGATTGGTACGGGCGTTCTGCATACGGTTCGTGAGCTGGTCTCAGCCGCTTTTGACTGTGTTGATTTAGACTGGCAGACCTATGTTGAAACCGATCCCACACTCATTCGTGAAGATGAGCACTTTCAGCTAGTTGCTAATCCAGCTCGGGCCAAACAAAATCTTCAGTGGGAGCCGCAGGTCAGCTTCGAACAGCTTATTGAGACCATGGTGAAAGCCGACTTAGCCCGATTGAAAGCCGGTACGGTTTCGCCGATGGGGGTGGCCTAGTCCATGAAACATGCGTTTGTCTTTATCGAAGTCTTTGGCTGTGAAGGGGGAATACAGTCTTATATTCAAGATGTTTTGAGTGCGTACGACCAGCTGGCCAACAAATCTGGCGAGCAGATGAGCGCCGATGTGTTTTTGCTCAGAGACCCTGAGATGGACCATCCGATTAAGAATGGCGCGCTGAGGTATCGGTACTTCAAGAGTGATCGCGCGATGACCGAGCGTGTGCGGTTGACGGCATCACTCGCGGCCTATTTGATTCGCCACCGTCCAGATCATGTTTTTTGCGGTCATATTAATTTGGCTGCCATGGTTTCTCAGCTTTGCCGCTTACTCAAGATTCCTTACACGGTACTGACCTATGGCAAAGAAGTTTGGTACGAACTGCCTAGTCGAGAAAAGCAAGCGCTAGCTGGGGCCGACCGAATTTGGACAATCAGTCGTTACAGCCGAGACTTGGCCCATGCCGCAAATCAGGTCCCAACCGAAAAATTTGATATGCTTCCCTGCGTCGTGGATGGCGATGTGTTTACACCGGGGGCCCCGCCTGATGAGTTGATAGACCGCTACAGGCTTCAGGGGGCACGCGTGTTGATGACGGTTGCGCGGCTATGGGCGGGTGATATTTATAAAGGGGTAGATGTCACTATTCGAGCCTTACCCAAAATTACCAGCGCATTTCCTTCGGTGAAATATGTGGTGATTGGCCGAGGCGATGACCAGCCCAGGCTTGCGAAGCTAGCTGAGGACTTAGGTGTCGCTGAGCAGGTTGTTTTTGCTGGGTTTGTTTCCGATGAAGCGCTAATAGATCACTATCGCATGGCTGATGTGTATGTCATGCCGTCTAAAGAAGGCTTCGGCATTGTGTATTTAGAAGCGATGGCTTGTGGCGTGCCGGTGATTGCTGGTGATGATGATGGCTCTGCCGATCCGGTGCAGGATGGCCGAGTCGGCTGGCAGGTTCCCCATCGCGACCCAGAGGCTGTGGCCGCCGCTTGTATTGAAGCTCTGAGTGGTGAGGACCCACGCTGTGATGGCGCTTGGCTGAGGCAAGAGAGCTTGGCAAGCTTCAGTGCCCCTGCTTTAGTAGCGCGGTTGGGAGTGCTCTTAAAGACTGGATGTCGCGCTTCAGTCGCGCCTTAGTCACGCTTACAGACTTGACTTGTCTTTGCTAACGTCTTTGGCTAGTGTCAGGGTTGTGATGCTCACACTGCCATGAGTGAGTGACATGGGCGACTGAGATTGTTACCTGGGATTGTTACAAAGTACGGTTTGCCAGCTTTGCGGTCGCTAGGCTTAGCACTAGGATAGAAGAAACGCTCAGGCGATTCATTCCTCGCGGAGGAGACCACTATGAATCAAAACTTTAACCAGCTTCAAGTTCGCTTTCCGGGCCTAGGCTGTTGGGTCTTTATTCTAGGTGCCGTTTGGCTGGTCGGTGCTATTGGTTTGAGTGGCATCATCAAATCTATCTTTGCCCTAGTTCTGTTTATCTTCCTTGCGCCCGTACTGGTTTTTCTGGCGCTTCAATTTTGGATTAAGCGAAATTTAGTTGAAGGGAATTGCCCGGTGTGTGAGCAGTCTTTAGCCGGACTAAAGAATTCTAAAATGCCTTGTAGCAACTGTGGCAGTGAGCTATCGGTGACGTCAGAAGGCTTCGAGCGCTTCGCTAATGAGGGTGTGATTGATGTTCAGGCTGTGGATATTCAGCCGAGTGCGGTTGATTTGTCGGAAACCTCTGCGACGACTGTAGATGTAGAAGTTCAGCGTTTGCCTGAAGCGGACAGCTAGGCGTTGCTGTAGCAGCAAAAAGGCAGGGCGCATTTCATGCGCCCTGCCTTTTTGGAGAGTCAATTGTATGAGCGAGTAAAGCTACTTTGCTGGCTTATTGGCTGATAGAAAGCTTGTATGGGTTGCTCTGACCGCTGCGATCGCCTACGAAGACCTGGTATTCACCTTGGTTGAGTAATCCGGGCGATTGAATCACGCCGCCATCGTAGTTATGGGCAAAAACGCACTCACTAAAGCCTTCTGGCCCTGTAATGTACAGCGTGTAATCACCTTCGCTTTCGACTTCAAAGGTGAGGGCGGCAAAGGCTTCGGTGACGTTGATACGTTGCCCGCTATTGGGATTGATGTTTCCACAAGCCGAGCCTTGAGCCCCGCCTGTTTGGCCCTGCATTTGAATAGGTGCACTCAATGGGGTGCTTGCCACTGTTTGAGCTTGTGCAACCGAACTCAAGGTTAAAACAGCTGCCAGCGAAAATAGGAAAGGAGAGAGACGTCGCATAAGGAACCCCGCTGAAAGATAATCTTTGTAAGCCAACCAGTGCTTGAAAAGAGCCAACTATCCTAACGGCGAATGGCGAAACAGTGTTGCTGTATGGCGGCGCTTACTTATATTGAAATCCTAGCTTTCGCCAATTGGCATCCGTAGCTGAATATGTGCCAGTTCGTTGAATGGCGTCGGGGAAATTTCGGGATTGTAACAGTGACAGAATGTACTTTAGCCAGATGACGCGTTACGCTGACGTTGATCCGTGGATGCTTCAACCAGTGCTCATCAACCGCTGCCCATCTAGCCATTGCCATGCAGAGGACTCGACTCAATACGCTCTTCACTCAAATAACGATTCGTTTTCGACAGTGGGTCTTTAATCCTTGGCGGCGGTTGGCCGTTATCTTGATTAGCCTGCTATTTGGCAATTTTTTCGCAACGGCGATTTCTGCGACGGCTGGTCAAACGGCCCAGCTAGATGTTGTGATTGCGGCACTGCTGGTTGCTGTTGCTGAACTGATTAGCTGGCTGTATTACAGAGTTATACCTCGCCGTCGCTTGGCACCTTCTCAAGAGGTTTTGCGGCCTGACCAAGCGGGAGGTGTGCCGATATTCGATAATGCGCCGGCTGGACCGGTGAGATCGCGTTCTACCTTAGCCGAATCTCTCAATGCTTTTAAGCTGGGTATGATCTACGGTCTATTTGTTGAAGCGTTTAAGCTAGGAAGCTAACCTGGCAAACCCGTCGCGTTCGGTACGTTATTAGGGTGGCCTGTGAGGAGTGTGATTAAGTAGCGCGATCGCGTTTCTATCGCTGCCCAATCCTGAGTCTCAATTTCTGTCGGCGGGAACAGTGCGGTAGAAAGGCCAACTGCGATCGCGCCTGCTTCGATTAATTGCGGTGCGCTCTCACTGGTCACACCGCCTGTCGGGACCAGCGGAATCGGTCCGAGTGGTCCGAGCAAACTACGGACGTACTGAGCATTACCCAGCGCTGAGATTGGAAAGACTTTAACGCTGGCTGCGCCTGCTTGCCAAGCCGTCATAATCTCAGTGGGGGTCATTGCGCCTGCAATGATAGGGCAGTTGAGTGCGATCGCCTGTTCAATCAGCTGGCAGTTGGTATGGGGCGTAAAACAAAACGCTGCGCCTGCCGACACAGCATCTTGTAGGTCAGCTTCAGTGAGGACCGTGCCTACGCCTACAACACACTGTGGCAGCGCCTGACGAAGGGTGGCTACCATAGCTGCTGGCTGGGCGTTGTTGTGCCAAGCAACTTCGATGAGGCAAAAGCCACCTTTGGCAGCGGCTTTTGCCATGGACAGGCCTATCTTGACTGAAGGGGCTCGGATAATGGCGATCGCACGGTGCTTTTTGAGCTGTTGCAACCACCGCTCGCGAATGGCCTGAACAAGTGCTGGTTCAAGGCTGTTTCCCATCTATGTACTGTCGCGTACTGGTACTGTTGCGTACTGTTGCAGGCATTATGCCAAACGCTTTCGCAAAGACTCAGCCCGGCGCTTGGCAGTTTCGTTAGACGGCTCGGCTACCAAAGATTTTTCGTAAGTTTCCAAAGCCTGAGGCATGAGTTGTTTGCGCTCATAGGCATGTGCCAGATTATTTAGCGCGGTGACATAGCCAGGGCTAATTTTTAAAGCTTCGTTATACTGCCGAATAGCTAGGTCAAATTGGTCCTGTGCAAAATAGGCATATCCCAGTGCATTGTGCACTAGGACCGCATTCTCCGCCTCTTCGTCGGCAAGAATTTTGAGCGCTTGTTTGAGATAAACAGAGGCCTGGGTATATAGCTTTTTATCTAACAGAATGCTGCCTAGCTCGTAGTATTCTACGGCGTTACCTTTTTGGTTCGTGAGCTTGGTTTGCAAGTCGGACAGGGTGGTCTCTACACGGCGAGTTACCCACACCTGCTTAATCACAAAGAAGGCCGCTACGCTCAAAAGCGCAAGCAAAATGCCTAAATAAACAACCAAATAGTTGCCGCTTTCCATAAGATTGCTGTCGAGTCTTTTAATTTTATGCCTGCATATTTTATCGCACCAAATTAGCGCTTTAATTTTTGCCTGGGAAATATTCGCAAAACAGAACGAAGCGGTTCTGCCTATTCGAAAGCAGGGTGGCAAGCTAAGACTTACTGAGGTTCAGAGGTAGCTGGCCGTGGGTCTAAAAGCCGTAGCTCTAAAAACTGTGGCGATGATTCTGCGGGTAGTCCCCAGGTGGTGGCGCTTTCCTGAAGCCAGCCTTCGGTGTACCACTGTCGGATGGCTTGGTTAATCGACGTGCGCAGTGGATCGAACCGTGTCCCTTTCGGCATCGCAATGGACAGTGGTTCTGCTGAGATAATGTGCGGTAGTAAGTGATATGGGCGGCGCTCGGAGGGTGTGCTAGCTGCGATGGTTTCAGTCTCGGTGTCGTTTGTTCTCCATCCGCTAAGACTCCATCCGCTAAGAACAGAGGCATCTCCTGCAAAAGCGTCAACGCTGCCGTTATCTAGCAGATCGCGGCCTTCAGCATAAGAGCCAACGCCAATGAGCTGGGCGGCTGGCAAAATGTATCGGACGTGGGCCACCGTACTGGATTGGTCTAAAATCGCAATTTTTGAGAGCCGCAGGTCTCGAAGTTGCTGAATAGCTGATTGATTGGTGATGAAGGTTGCGCCATCTAAGTAGTAAGGATCGCTGAAGGTAACGATGCGGCGGCGCGGTTCAGTGAGTGTAATGCCTGCGATCGCAACATCAACGCGATCGTCTACGACCGCGTTGAGTCTATCGATGTTGCTCGTCGGCACAAGCTGAATGGCTGACGGATCGCCCAGTAAAACCTCTGCCAATCGCTGCGCAATCTCTATTTCGAAGCCGTTTAGATTGCCCGCACTGTCGATAAAGCCCAGTGGGGGTTGGTTGTCTTTGACAGCAACGATGAGATAGCCGCGATCGCGGATTTCCGATAGCTCTGCTGCCATCGCCGTGTGTGGCCGTATCACCATCACTGCTGAGAGCATAGAGACACTCGCCCAGACAAAAAATGAGGACACCTGTAACGGCATCCCCATTTTCAATTCGAACTTCGTCAGCAGGCCACGCAAGACTTACTTCCCAGAGGCCTGATTGACGACCTTTGTGAAGGTATCAGGATTCAAAACAGCCAGCTGTGCAAGCATCTTCCGATTGATTTGGATGTCTGCTTTTTTTAAGTCACCCATCAATCGGCTGTATGTTGTGCCGTTGAGACGGGCGGCTGCATTGATTCGAGCGATCCACAAGCGACGAAAATCACGCTTGCGGCGGCGGCGGTCACGGTAGGCATTCCGCAGTGCCTTCATTACCTGCTGATTAGCGGTGCGGAATAGCTTAGAGTGTGAACCCCGGAAGCCTTTAGCCAGTTTAAGAACTTTCTTGCGGCGTTTGCGAGCTACATTACCGCGCTTAACACGTGCCATGGTCTAGTTTTCCTTATGCATTGAAAAAGTGGAAAGAGGTTTTGGTCGTTGGCCTCTGTAAAATAAAAATCTGAGAGATTCAAATCCTGATGTCGCTGCAGAGAGCCTATCCGTAGAGATACTAAAGCCCTTGCGCTGGTTTGAGGCCCTTACGCTGGGTATTGTCTCCAGGGTATTTTCGGTGCGGCTGCTTACAAGTAAGGCAGCATCGCCTCTACATTGAGTGCATCGTTCTCGTGTACGGAGGTTGCCTTAGAAAGGTTGCGCTTGCGGCAAGGTGACTTGCGCTCTAAAAGGTGGCTTTTGAAGGCTTTACGGCGCATGATTTTGCCGCTGCCGCTGCGGCGAAATCGCTTAGCAGCCGCTCGACGTGTTTTGAGCTTAGGCATAGTTTTAGCAGGTAATTTATTGAGCAGTCTTTGATAATACTACGCCTAAGAAGGGCTGACAAGAGCTATGTCACGAGCCCTTCTCCAGAACAGGCATTGGTGGTGACTGCGTAAAGTAACAAATAAATAACGAAAAAAGTAGGGACATGTCGCTGCGTGAACAGCCGCACAAATCTCTGGCAAAATAGGGCTTGAATGCTCATACCCGAGAGACTTATGACGACTTCCACTCAGCAGTGGGCAGCGTTTCAGCATGCCCTTAAGACCTCTTCTTCACTGAAAATTATCAGCGGCCTCACTAATCTAGAGGCTGTCAATGTTTCCAATGTGGTTCAAGCGGCCCAAAAAGGGGGGGCAACATTTGTCGATATCGCCGCTGATGCTGGCCTTGTTCGCTTAGTCAATAGCCTCATCGATCTGCCCATTTGCGTCTCGGCGGTCGATCCTAATCAGTTTGTAGCGGCGGTCGAGGCGGGTGCTGATCTGATTGAAATTGGTAATTTTGATGCTTTCTATGCTCAGGGGCGACGCTTTGACGCCCCTGAGGTGTTGGCACTCACTCAGCAAACCAGAGCGTTGCTGCCTAACATCACCCTATCGGTAACCGTTCCTCACATTTTGACATTGGATGCGCAGGTGCAGCTGGCGGAAGCGCTGGTAGCTGCCGGGGCCGACATTATCCAAACCGAAGGCGGCACTAGCAGTGAGCCCAAGAGCGCTGGTATTTTGGGCCTGATTGAAAAGGCCGCGCCAACGCTGGCAGCTGCTCATGCAATTTCTCGCGCTGTGTCTGTGCCTGTCCTATGCGCTTCGGGCATTTCGGATGTGAGTGCGCCGATGGCGATCGCAGCTGGTGCTGCGGGGGTTGGTGTTGGCTCAGCGGTCAATAAGCTCAACGATCCGCTGGCGATGATTGCGGTTGTTCGTAGTCTGGCTGAGGCGATGCAGGCTGCAAAAGTTACTCAGGTTTCTGCTGGCTAGTTCTGCTGGCTGTCGGTTAGGAACGAGCTTGCGACCCGCCAGCTATGTGAGTACTCAAAAGGCCTAGCAAACTGCTGGGCCTTTTGAGTGTATTCCCTGGATTATGTGGCTGCGTTTTGCGATCGCCAATGAGTTTGCAGTTCTTCAATGGTAAAAATTGGCTTGAAAGTTAGCCCCTCTTTCTCATACAGTTCCTGCCCCCCTTGCTGTCGGTCTACCAGTGCCAAAATATCGTTGACTTCATAGCCTGCCTCTGTGAGTCGTTCTACTGCCTTCATTGCTGAAGCCCCTGTGGTAACCACGTCTTCTAGAATCGTGACGCTGCTGCCTGCGGGGAGTTCTGGGCCTTCAATATAGGCGCGAGTACCATGGCCCTTTGCTTCTTTTCGAATAATCAGGGGCGTAACCGGTTTGTTTTCGTAAGCGCCAACAATCCCGACCGCGCTCACCATTGGGTCGGCACCGAGGGTTAGGCCCCCAACGCCAACCGTGCCTGCTGGCAGCATGTCGAGTAGGAGTCTGGCCACCATCAGAGCCCCTTGCGCATGGAGCGTCACCTGCTTGCCATTGATGTAATAGGTGCTCTTTTTTCCGGAGGAGAGCGTAAAATCTCCTTCTTTGTAGGCTACTTGGCAAATAAGATCGAGCAACGCCGCTCGTATCGTGCCTAAATCAGCAGTGGGTAGCTCAATTGGAGAAATAGCCATAGTTGTTTCGCTGTTTTGAGTGCTCGGTAAACGTGATCTGTAGTAAGAGTAAGTAGTGACTCGATTAATGACGCATGAACGCTGTCATTAAATTGCTTATGTGAGTGTATCGGGTATCAAGTTAAATTCTGAATGCGGGTACTCTAGGGGCACACGTTCGGAGCGATGTTCGGACGGAGCGATGTTCGGAGAATTTTCATTATGACCATTAGATTTAGGGGCATAGCACTCGGTGGGCTTTTAAGCGTGGTCGGAGCGATGGCGACTATAGCACTGTTTACACCTGCTGCCAGTGCCCAAGAGAGGATTCTCGAAGCTGTAGAAAACATTTCTGAGAACCGATCCGGCGACTACTACACCCATCTAAGGCCATTGAGCAAAATAGGTTTTATCACCGGTCTGGGCGGCTTTGCCGATCAGCGTGTTAACGCCGATGCTGCGGCATTGGCTGAAGCCTATCGGGAGCTGATGGTTTTACAAACTCAGAACACTGCTACGGTGCGCGTGCCTGACTTGCCCAATCCCTATACTTCTTCGGTACAGCTGCTGCCTGCGTCGCAGGTCAATAGCCGGGTGATTGGTAGTGAGCTAAACTTTGAGCCGTTACCTCGCCGATAGCGATCAAACACAGTTTGAAAAAAACTTAGTGGAAATCGCCGCCCAGCAGCGTGAAAATCCATTGCAAAAATCGCCATCCTTTAGAAAAAAGGACGGCGATTTTTGTGGTGTCAGTTGATGGTTGCCGCTTTAGAGGTTCTATTATTTCAATGGCGATAGAGAACGGCGATAGAGCCATTGCAGTAGCCCTAAGCGTGTAAGGAAGAGAGTCCAGGGTGCAGGAGTTGAACCTGCCTGAGGCGAATTATGAGTTCGCTGCCTAATCCGCTCGGCCAACCCTGGTTACGTTGATAATATAGTGTACGGTATGGCGCTTGTATTATCACTTCTTTTGTGAAAGACGCCAATAAGTTGTGCAATATCACAGCACAATATCGGGTAGACTCCCAAAATGCCCGTGTCAATTGCATTGGTAACTATGTTTGTTTTGAGCTGTTAGATCCTATGAGAATTAATCCAGCGGTTGCTTTTACGCTTATTTTGCTAACGCTCATGTTTGGGGCGGGAATTGTGAGTTCTTCTTGGGGCTATGCCCTGGGCCGTCAGGCCCTAACCGGAGTGCGGCAGCCCGAAACGCGCCCTTCTAACGCGGCTGCGGCAAACCGCAGCGGTGAGAAAACCAGCGAGCTACAGCTGTTGGATGAAGATAAAATTATTGAGGGTGTGAAAGCCCGTATTGATAGTGGTAACTAAGCTTTAGTGAAAGGCCTTAATAAAGGCTGTGAAAAAATAAAGGCTACAGAAAAACCTACAGCTATAGGAAAGCCTGCCAGAAGACTCAATAGCGTGTCCGTTGTTTTGCGGTGTTGCCTCTGGTAGCTGGTCTGGTACTTGTGTGGTTCTATTATTTGTGATGCTTGAATCCCTCACTGGTCTAGATATTGCTGTAAGACTGCTGTCAGTCGTTGCCCTTATTGGGCTGAATGCTTTTTTCGTTACGGTAGAGTTTTCTATTGTGGCGGTGCGGCGATCGCGCATTAACCAGCTGGTCCTCTCTGGCGATATTCCTGCGCAAACGGTTCAAAAACTTCAAAGAAAGCTCAGTAATCTGCTCTCTACAACGCAGCTGGGTATTACCCTCTCTAGCTTGGCCCTTGGTTGGATTGGCGAGCACACCATGGCCGCTTTGCTCAAACACTGGATGGCCCGGCTGCCGGTCTCTGTCGAAACCGCGACATTCCTTTCGCACTCAGTTGCCTTGCCAATGGCCTTTCTGCTGCTGGCCTACTTGCAAATCGTGCTAGGTGAGCTGTGTCCCAAGTCTGTTGCCCTAATTCATCCCGAGCGCATTGCCCGAGTGTTGGGACCGCCAAGCCTAACCATTTCCCGGTTGCTCAATCCTTTTGTGTGGCTGCTCAATCAATCTACGCGTCTTCTCCTCTCGCTAGCGGGCATTACAGAAAATAGCCCCGGACACTATGGCCGAGTGACCCCCGAAGAGCTGAGGTTGCTGATTACAACGGCCACCGAAATTCCAGATTTGCAAAAGGAAGAGCGAGAAATTCTCAGCAATGTTTTTGAGTTTCGGGGGGCCACAGTTGAAGAAATTATGGTGCCGCGCACCAGCTTGTCAGCCTTGCCTAAGGAAGCCACCTTTCAAGACTTGCTCAATGAAATTGTTGCAACTGACCACTCCCGCTATCCGGTTACGGGGGACTCCTTAGACGATATCTTGGGCATCATTAATTTCCATGATTTGGCCAAACCCCTAGCCCAGGGCGAGATTCAGCCTGACACCCTAATTTTGCCCTGGATAATGCCGGCTAGGGTGGTGCCTGAATCGCTTTCGCTCAACGAATTGCTCATCAAAATGCAGCAGTCTGCCCGAGAAATGGTCATCGTTGTCGATGACTACGGCGGTACGGCAGGGCTGGTGACCCTTCGAGACTTGACTGCCGAAATTATTGGCGATATCGACGACACGTCGCCAGATGCCCAAATCATTCAAAAAGACAGCCACACGGTTGTATTTCCAGCTCAAACTGATTTGGAAGACGTCAACGATCGCCTTTCGTTGGCATTGCCCGTGCGTGATGAATACCTTACCCTGGGTGGCTTTGTTATTTTTGAAATGCAAAAAATTCCCCAGCTCAACGAGCAGCTGGTTTATGCTCATCTCGGTGAGGAATTACAGTTTACGGTGATTGCCGCAGAGGGGCCTAAGCTCAATAAAATTCAGATTTCACGCGTTGGGAAGAGCTTGAAGCTCACCAACACTTCTGCGCCTATTACAGTAAGGACCGCCACGGACAGAGCCACCGTTGTCTCGGTTAACCACACTCAGCGCCTACTGAAAAAAAGGAAATAATCTTTAGACCCTAGCACTGACGCCGAATTCAAGTATTTTGTTGGGCTAGGAGAGTGCTTTCTGAGGAAAAAGGACGATGGAAACAACCTTTGTGGTTAATAAGCGCGTCATATTTATTAGAATTTGTATAGTACTGTTTACACATGGGTAATTCTCACTCAGAACTACCTGTGATCTGTTGGGAGTACGGCAGAGGCTGCGTGCCTACCATGGCTGGCTATATCGCTGTTGTAACGTGCGGGTTTCGGCCCTGATTTTTACGAGGTGTGAGAACGTGCAAAGCCAACCTTTATCCCCCGCTAATACGAAGCCTTACAGCCGGAACCGACCGGAACCCGTGAAAGTTGGGGTGATCGGGATTGGAAATATGGGTCAGCATCATGCGCGAGTGCTTTCTAGGCTGAAGGATGTTGAGCTGGTCGGTGTTTCTGATGTCAATGCAGAGCGTGGTATTGAGACAGCAAGCCACTACCAGATTCATTTTTTTGAAAAGTATCAGGATTTGCTAGAGCATGTCGATGCGGTTTGTGTCGCTGTGCCTACGCGGTTTCATCACTCCGTGGGGATGACCTGTCTAAAAGCCGGGGTGCATGTCCTGATTGAGAAGCCAATTGCAGCTAGCATTGCTGAAGCGGAGTCCTTAGTGAATGCGGCGGCCGACCTTAACTGTATTTTGCAGGTGGGGCACATTGAGCGGTTTAATCCGGCCTTTAAAGAGCTGCACAATGTGCTGAAAACAGAGGATATGCTGGCGCTAGAAGCGCGGCGGATGAGTCCATATTCTCAGCGGGCTAATGATGTCTCTGTTGTGTTGGACTTGATGATTCACGATATTGACTTGATTTTGGAGCTGGCTAATTCGACGGTGGCCAAACTCACGGCTAGCGGCAGTAAGCGAGCGGATTCTCCCTACTTAGACTATGTGACGGCTACACTGGGATTTGCCAATGGCCTGGTGGCGACGGTCACTGCCAGTAAAGTGACCCATCGCAAAATTAGGATGATTTCAGCACACTGCCGAAACTCGCTGACAGAGGCTGACTTTTTAAACAACAAAATCGAGATCCACCGGCAGACGACTGAGAACTGCATGGCTGAGTATGGCCAAGTGCTGTACCGTCAGGATGGCTTGATTGAGCAGGTATACACGAGTAATACGGAGCCGCTACACGCCGAGCTAGAGCACTTTGTTCACTGTGTGCGAGGGGGCGATCAGCCTTCAGTTGGCGGTGAACAGGCGCTGAAGGCGCTGCGACTGGCGAGTGTGATTGAGCAGATGGCTTTAGATGGGCAGGCTTGGAAATCTCAAGATGAGCTTCGGTTAGCACTAGAGCCGATGACGACGGTGGCGCTCGGATAGATATCCAGCAAGATATCTGGCGAGATATCCGGCGGCCAAGAATGGACAGGGGCTAAGTGCACGTCTAAGCTTTTGCCTGCTTTGAGATTTTTATGGGATCTCCATGGGGTCTCCAGGGTGTTTTTTCTTCTTGGGATTATCTGCTATTAGGGTTATTGGCTTGCAGCAGGTATCTCACCCTGAGCGATAGCCTGTGCGATCGCTTCTCCAACCAGCTCATTCCCTGCTGGACTCAGGTGAATATGATCTCGATACAGTCCTTCAGGTGCTGGCTTGTGAGTGCGATAGGTCTCTAGTAAATCCAGGTAAGGGATATTTTGTTCGGTTGCCCAGTCCTGTAGACGCTGGCGGGCAACGAGTTCGTAATCTTTTGGCCCTGGCAGCTCGCGTTTGAGCGGTGAGAGCACCAGAATGAATTGACCACCGTCGGTGGTGATTTGCTGGTAAATGCCATTGATGGCCTCCAGGTTTTGGCCGACGCGATCGCCGCCTTCATCTCGAATATCTTGCAGGCCTGGAATGGGCTGATTTTTTTTGAAATAGTAGCCCAGTAGCTCGGCGATCGCACCCGGTGGCTTTCGGTTTGGATAGCTGCGATCGCGCCCCACTTGAATCGGCGTTGGCCGTGAGCCGAACAAATCATCCGTATTGAGCAGCAGGACTAAAACCTGGGAGCCCATTGTGCCGTAGCGCTCTAAATAGGCCAGCTCATTGCGCGGACCCCAGGAGTTGGCAGAGGCATTCAGCGCTTCGATATCGGTATAGCTCCCGGAGAGCTTGGCCTGTAAATAATGTGCAATTTTCTTCGAGAGAATATCGTCTTGGTCGGTCCACCAGTTGCCATTGGCCAACGAGTCACCCAGCAAGAGGATCCGAAGCGTGCCTGCTGCGGGCTGTGGGGCAATGGCCTCGGCCCGCATAGCGTATGCATTGATATGGATGAGATTGCCAAAGCGACGCACGGTTTGGTTGGGTGCCAATAAGTACCCAATGCGGTCATCCGCGACATACAGGGGTGGGTTGCCAAAGCCAAAGCCTACTCGCAGTGCGACTTCTATGAGCGCAATCATGACCGCGATCGCACCAAGCCCTATCAATACTTTCACAAGATCCTTCTTTTATTTGCAGCACGCTAGATATTGGCAATGCACTAGAAATGTACACAGCAGCTCACCGATAATAGGGTGAAAACGAGCCCATCTTTAAGAAGTTGAGAAAAATATGCCAGAGATTTTGTATCCGCTGCATGTGGCCATTCAAGTCAGTGAACTAGGCGCAGCTGAGCGCTTTTATTCAGAGGTGATCGGCCTGAGCAAGCTGGAAGAGCGTAATCTGACATTTCCAGGAACTTGGTACCAAATTGGGGACTTTCAGCTGCATTTGATTGTGAGCGATTGGGCCAAAAATCCGGTCCGAGAAGAGAAATGGGGCCGGCACCCCCACCTGACGTTTGCTATTCATAACTTGGCCGATGTCATCGCATCGCTGAAGGCACAAAAGATTGATTTTCAAATGAGTTCTTCTGGGCGCGCGGCTTTATTTGTTAAAGACCCAGATGGCAACGTCGTTGAGCTTTTAGAGATTAATAAGCCTGTTCATTAGGCCGGTTGCCTACGTAAATTTGTCGGGGTAGAAAACGTCTAAACACTACGGATGGCAAGGGTTATCGGGGTTATTTTTGATAGATGCCTGGGCTTACTTAAAAAGAGATGGCTGTCATCGGTTCAATACTTGCAGCCATACCTTCGGCAACACTGTCATACATAGCTGTGTTTCCTGTAAATCCAGATCTTTTAGAGCGAACCTTAACATGAGTGCCATTAGTCCACTGACCCTGGCCAGCTATAAGCCATCTAAAAAGCCCCGGATGCTAGTTGTCGACGACGAACCCGACAATTTGGATCTGCTGTACCGTACTTTTCGTCGTGACTTTAAAGTATTGCGTGCCGAGAGTGGCGTCGAAGCCCTAGAAGTCCTTTCAAGTGAAGGCGAAGTGGCGGTCATCATTTCTGACCAACGCATGCCAGAAATGAAGGGCACTGAGTTCTTAAGCAAAACGGTTCCTGACTTTCCAGATACCGTTCGCATAATCCTGACCGGCTTTACGGATGTAGAGGACCTGGTTGACGCGATTAATGCCGGTCAGGTGTACCGATACATCACCAAGCCCTGGGACCCAGAAGAGCTCAAGCACGTTGTTGAAAGAGCCTCTGAGACCTATGACCTGCTGAAGCAGCAAAATGAAGCGCTGCACGTCGCTGAAAAGCAATCCAAGCTGATGGTCACGGTTGGCCAGCTGGCGGCTCACCCCATGGACAAGACTGAAGCGCTTAACTTCATTGCCGATGGCTTCGGTCAAATTTTGGGTGCTGATGCCTGCTTGCTGATGCTTACCGCTGGCGACGAGGCGGGTGCTTACGGCGGTGCAGACGCTGCTGCTGCGCGTGAAAATAGCTTGGTAAAAGAAGCCATTTCTTCTCAAACAGCGCAGTCTGCTGTGAATATCCAAGCTGATGAAACCCTGGCGAGTCAAGCGCTTTATGCGGCTGGGACACAGTGCCATATGGTAACGCCCATTTTTTACGAGGGGGAACCCATCGCGGTGTTGTCGCTTCAGTGGACTGTCGCCTATGCCACGGTAGGCGATGTGAGCCAGCTAATGAGTTTGCTGGCCCCACAGGTCGCGCTGGGGATAAAGTCAATAGCGATGTAATCTCTCTATCGAGACCATATTAATCGTCCGGCTCAACTTTGAAGTGGTTTTATGGCTAGGTGCCGTAGAGCCACTTTTGCTGTGTCATGATGTTTGCTGTGGCATGATATTAGGGCGCTGTTGAGTGGGCCCTGCTGTTGGGTGAGCTCTGCTGTTGGATGGGCTCTGCTGTCGGGTGGACTCTTGGGCCCCGATGCCCCGATGAATAACCAATGAATAACAGTGAGTCTTTCAGTTGACAGCGGCCATTTAGTTAGCAGTAGCCATTTTTTATATGACCAGACGTCCGCTGACCTCACAACCGCTGACCTCACAGGCCCAGCCTGAAGCAGACCGTATTCGTCAGCTGTTTGATCGGATCGCGCCTAAGTACGACCAGCTCAATCAAGATTTGAGCTTTGGGCTGCATCGGGTTTGGAAGCAAATGGCTGTGCGGTGGAGCGGTGCAACGGCTGGCATGAACTGCTTAGATGTGTGTTGTGGAAGCGGTGATCTGGCACTGTTGCTGGCGCGTCAGGTGGGTAAGGCTGGGCGGGTGACAGGGGCGGATTTTGCGGTAGAACAGCTGGCGATCGCTGCTCAGCGTGAGCGGCATCTTCAAGATCGCCTGAGCTGGGTAGAAGCCGATGCGCTCTCGCTTCCTTTTGCAGACGAGAGCTTTGAGGCGGCGACGATGGCCTATGGCCTGCGTAACCTAACCGATATTCCCAAAGGCTTAAGCGAGCTGCACAGAGTGCTAAAGCCGGGGGCTAAAGCCGCTATTTTAGACTTTCACACGCCAACAAATCCGCTGGTGAGCCAATTTCAGCAGTGGTATTTGGAGACTATTGTGGTCCCAACGGCAGAGCGGTTTGACCTGAGTGAGGAGTACGCTTACATTAGCCCCAGTGTCGACCGCTTTCCGCTAGGGCCTCAGCAGGCTAGGTTAGCAACGGCGGCTGGGTTTGACCATGCAGTTCACTACCCCATTGCCGGGGGAATGATGGGCGTTTTAGTTGCGACCCGATAGCTGCCACCTGATAGAACAAGGACGCTTATGAGCGGGGCCAATTTGTGGATAGTATTTCTGCCGCCTGTGCTGGGCGGTGTGATTGGCTATTTCACTAACGATATTGCCATTAAGATGCTGTTTCGGCCCTATAAGCCGAAGTATATTTTGGGCGGGCGGATTCCGTTTACACCGGGGCTTATTCCGAGTAACCAGGCTCGGCTGGCCAAGAAGATTTCGGATGTGATTATGCGATCGCTCCTCACCCCAGAGGAGATGCAAAAGCTCGCGCGCCGCCTGCTAGAAACCGAACGCACTGAGCGGGCTATCAGCTGGTTGCTGAAGCTTGCACTAGACCAGATGCAGGGCAATACCCAAACGAAAACAGCCAAAATTCTGGGTAATGTTTTACAGGATTTGATGGGGCAGTCATTGCCCAGGCTGCTAAAGGTGTGGTCGCGGCGAGATGATTTTTTAGAAGCGCAGCTCAATCAAATTTTTGATCAGGTTTTGCTGGATTTTCAGCTGAACGCGGAGCAGGCCGCCCAAGTTTCAGACTGGATGGTGAATGGATTGCTGCCGCCGGATCGGGTGCGATCGCTCCTGGTCGATTTTCTCACGGACTACAACATCCAGGTGATTGACGAAACGCTGCGAGCCAAAACGAGCGGCACCTACTGGGTAGTGGCCAATATTTTTGGCGTGCGAAATGCCCTTACTCGCCTGCGAGCAGTGTGCGAGAGCGAGCCGAATAAAAGCAACGCACGCATCGCTGAGCTGACTGCGGCACTCGGTGTGAAAGTGCGACTGCAAAAGTGGCTTCAGCAGTTTTCGCTGCAAGAGCTGCCGGTCTCCACCGTTCGCCAGCTGCGCAGTACGCTTAGGCAAACCATCAAAACCTATTTGCGGAACAACGGCAGCGATCTGCTGCAAAAGCTCAGTGTGTCGATTGACTGGGAAAGGCTGGCGCTACAACTGCTCAGCCGCTTGCAGTCCTCACCCGTGATGAATGAATCGCTGGACTTGGTGAGCCGTGAGCTGGCGCTGATTTTAGAGCGCTACTTGGAGCGTGACTTGGAGGCGATTGTGATGCAGGCAATCCCGATTCTCAATATCGATCAGGTGATTATTGAGCGAGTTAACGCCACTTCCCCGCAGGATTTGGAGGCGGCGATTCAAAATATTGTTAAAAGCGAACTCCAGGCGATTGTTAACCTTGGCGGCATTTTAGGCTTTGTGATTGGTGGCATGCAGGCTGGATTCTTGCTGTTGCAGCGCTGATAAAGCGTGTAAGCAACGAACGCAAAACACGCCTAAACAGAACAGCGGATCTCTCTAAAGAGATCCGCTGTTCTGTTGTATTTCATTGAAGCCGCAGGGCGCTTTAGCCAAAGCGTCCAGAGACGTAGTCGCGAGTGTACTCTTCTTTGGGATTGCTAAAGATGTTTTGAGTTTTGTCGTACTCAACGAGGTAGCCCATCTTGCCGCCTTGGTCGGTAGCGACCGCGTTAAAGAAAGCCGTTCGATCGGAAACGCGAGACGCTTGCTGCATGTTGTGAGTCACAATCACAATTGTGTAGCGCTGTTTCAGCTCGTGCATCAGCTCTTCGACTTTAATCGTGGAAATGGGGTCTAGGGCTGAGCAGGGTTCGTCCATGAGGATGACTTCTGGCTCGACGGCGATCGCACGGGCAATACAGAGTCGCTGCTGCTGCCCACCCGAGAGGCCGAGGCCACTCTCTTTAAGCTTGTCTTTTACTTCATCCCACAGTGCTGCACCGCGCAAGGAGCGCTCTACAAGCTCATCGTAATTACCCTGGTAGCCATTGATTTTGGCCCCAAAGGTAATATTGTCATAAATCGACTTAGGGAAAGGATTGGGCTTTTGGAACACCATCCCTACCCGGCGGCGGAGCTCTACGGGATCTACGCGCTTGCTACCAATGTCCTCGCCATCAAACAGAATTTTGCCCTCAACCCGCGCGCTGGGAATCAGGTCATTCATCCGGTTAAAACAGCGCAAAATAGTACTTTTACCGCAGCCAGAAGGCCCGATAAAGGCAACAATCTCATGCTCAGGGATATCGAGGTAGACATCTTTGACTGCCAAGTTACTACCGTAGTAAACCGAAACTTTCTCGGCCTTGAGCGCAATCTTTTTGGAGTGAGCAACATCTGCGATTGAAGTTGAAGGAGAAGGAGAAGCCATGGTAAGTAAGGAAGTAAGAGAGGGTGTTCAAGGGTTCGCTAACAGGTTTCTGCGTTGCACAATCAGATTTTTGCGTTGCACGATGGAATGGTTAGACTCTACTGTGCTTGCTGGAAGCGGTTGCGGAGGTAGATTGCGAGCGCATTCATCAGCAGCAGTACGGTCATCAGCACAATAATTCCAGAAGCCGCAATACTGTGAAACTCATCTTGCGGACGGCCGATCCAGTTGTAGATTTGAATCGGCATTGCAGAGAATTGACTATGAAGGCCCTGAGGCGTGTAGGAGATATAAACCGCTGCACCGACGGCAATCAGCGAAGCCGTTTCACCGACCGCCCGGGAAAGTGCCAAAATCATCCCCGTCAGAATTCCTGGCAGTGCGGCAGACAACACGTGGCTCCAGATCACCTGCCAACGCGTCGCCCCCAACGCGTAGCCAGCCAATCGCATACTGTTGGGCACGGCCCTAAGCGCTTCTCTGGTTGAGACAATAACCACCGGTAAAATCAGCAAAGAAACGGTCAGAGCGCCCGACAGCACGCTCCGGCCGCCTGTAATCGGCTCGAGCACCCGCACAAACAGCGCCAATCCCAGCAAACCATAAATAATAGACGGCACGCCTGCTAAATTACCAATATTGACTTCTACTAGCCGAGTAAACCAGTTGTCGCCTGCGAATTCTTCTAGGTATAGCCCTGCGCCCACACCGATGGGGAAGGTAAAAAGCGCCACTAAAGACATGACCCATATCGTGCCCATCAGCGCCGCGATGATGCCAGCTCTTTCAGCTTTTCTAGATGGGAAGCTCTGGATAAAACCCCAGTTGAGGGTGCCAAGGCCATCCATCAGAATCGTTAACAGCAGCCATGCCAAGACCAGTACCGACGCAACAGTCGCGCCCCAGGCGGCAAATTTAAAGATTTTGTCGATGGTGTAGCGACGCTGATTGTTCGCCCTGAAATTTGATTTTTTTGAAAGTGTATCTGTATCGGTCGGACGAGAAGAGAGGTTAGTTGCCATGCTAATAGCCTAAGGTCTGCATCAAGAGGTCTGCATCAAGGGTATTGAGGAGATGTTGCTTACTGGTGCAACAAGAGGTTAGTCGTACTTTTCTCGAAAGCGACGGACAAACCAAAAGCTGAAAATATTTAGCGCAAAGGTCATCAAAAACAGCGTCATACCTACGGCAAACAGCGTCTTGTACTCGGTCGTCCCGTGGGGCGCATCTCCAGCGGTAATTTGCACGATAAACGCGGTCATGGTCATCACCGGTACAAACGGGTTGAACCCTAGCGTTGGGTTCGCACCAGCTGCTAGGGTCACAATCATGGTTTCACCAACCGCTCTAGAGACCGCCAAGATCAACGAGGCCACAATTCCAGAAAGCGCTGCGGGCAAGGTGACAGAGACAACCGTCTCGCGCTTGGTCGCGCCAAGGGCGTAGGCGCCGTCTTTAAGCGACCTGGGCACCGAGTACAAGGCATCTTCACTCAGCGAAGCGACCAAGGGCGTGATCATAATACCGAGCACTAGACCGGCGCTAAGTGCGTTAAAGCCCTGAAGGCCAGGAAGAAAGAGCTGCAGGAACGGCGTAACCGTCAGCAGTGCGAAGTAGCCATACACCACCGTTGGCACACCCGCCAAAATTTCTAGAATAGGCTTAAGAATGCGACGAACCTTAGGACTCGCGTACTCACTGAGGCAAATCGCCGACAGCAGGCCCAAAGGCAGTGCCACCAAAATGGAAATCACCGCAATCATGACGGTGGCACTGACCAGTACAAAAATACCAAACTGCTTACTCGAAAACAGCGGTGTCCATCGGGTGTCCGTTAAAAACTGAGTAATAGGGATTTCTTTGAAGAACTCGATTGTTTCGAAGAGGAGCGTTGCCAGGATCCCAATCGTCGTGAGGATAGAGATAGCGGCAAAGGAGCCGGTAATAACCTGAATAATGGTCTGGACGGTCCTAGCGCGATCGCGCTTTGGACTCCAGTTACCCGGTGCAATGTCTTGCGTCACGTTGGCCGTCATTTGGTGAATCCCTCAACTGTGCGTTAACTGCGTTAAAAAAATGCGCTATGTAGATAAAGCTCTAACTCAAACATTGAATCAAATATCCGGACAAACACTCTTCGCGTAAACACCCATAGCGTCAATACGCCTAGCGTAAACACCCTCGAACAAAGCGACAAAGACAGTTGAACAGGCATGGTTTCGCGCCTGCCTCTCAACCATCCTTGTAACGCCCCGTTCTTACTCTCTAGCTAGGGTTCTTACCTAGCTTACCGTCGTCAATGATGGCCTTAGAAGCTGCCAAGTCAGAATCAGGCAGCGTAATGTAGCCCGCTTCTTGTACCAGTTCACCGTTAGCCGGATCGAGGTTGTAGTCGACAAACGCCTTTACTTCAGGCTTGTTGTCGTAGGCCTCTTTTTTCACGTAGAAGAATAACGGACGAGACATTGGGTTGTAGGAACCGTCTGCAATCGTCTCGGTTGCAGGGGCAGTACACTCGCCGGCTTCATTCTCGATTTCTACCGACTTTAAAGAATCTTGGTTCTCTTCGTAGTAAGCGTAGCCAAGGTAGCCCATCCCACCGGTTGCATTTTGTACGCCTGTAACAATGACGTTGTCATCTTCACTTGCCGTATAGTCACCCCGAGTGGCCCCTTCTTCACCGTTCACTTCGTCTGTGAAGTAGTCGAAGGTACCCGAGTCAGCACCCGGGCCGTACAGCGCCAAAGGCTCATCAGGGAAGGCGGGATCAATCTGGTTCCAGTTAGTGACAGATTCTTCCGAATCAGGAGACCAAGCTGTGTTTAGCTGATCAATCGTGAGGCACTGAGCCCAGTCGTTATCCTGAGAGGTCACCACGGTAATACCATCGTAAGCCAGGGGCACTTCGTAGAATTCAATACCGGCCTCGCCACACAATGCAACCTCTTCATCCTTAATAGGACGAGACGCGTTGGAGATGTCAGTCTCACCCGCACAGAACTTCTTGAAACCACCGCCAGAACCAGAAACACCAACGGTTACTTGTGTACCAGGGTTAGCAATCTGAAACTCTTCAGCCATTGCTTCGGAGATGGGGAAGACGGTACTAGAGCCGTCGATCTGGATTTCTCCAGAAACCGCATCGCCAGCGTCAGCAGCGGGTTCGCCATCAGCTGTTGTCGTGGCAGTACCGCCACAAGCTGCGAGACTCGCTGTAAGCGCTAAAATGGAAAAAGAATATGCAAGACGGGCAGGCCGAGCCCAAGATGAAATTTGCATGGAACCTATTACTCCTTGTATTAACCATGAATTTAGTTAGCGGTTGCTGAAAATGACTAACTCAGTCAACACACAACGGTATTTTGACTGAAACCCACCACCAGTAAGTAAAGGCCAGGTTAAGGAATTACGCGGTTGTAAGCACTGATTTTGATTTTTGAGTGTATAGAAAACGACATTTCGTCTGAAAGGACCGGAATGTCAGTCTTTTAAACAATCGCTTGCCTCTCTCAGGGTGGAGGTTTTAGCCAGATTACAACTTTGTCATGAATGAGGAAATTACAGCTTTGTCATCAACTCTGTACGCGGTGGTTTACGACGGCAACTGCAATTTGTGCGTCACCTTAGTGCAACTGTTAGAAAAGCTTGACCAAGGCTCGCGGTTTCGCTATGTGCCCATGCAAGATGAGTCTGTGCTGGCGCAATTTTCAGTCACTGCTGAAGACTGTGAGCTAGGGATGATTTTGATTGCCTTAGACAGTGAAGGCAAGGCCACTGAGCAACGATGGCAAGGGAGTGACGCTGCCGAAGAAATTGGTGATTTGTTGCCGATGGGTGGCGCTTTTGTGCAGGCGTATCGAGCCATGCCAGGGTTTAAGCCTACCGGTGATAAAGCCTATGAGTTCATTCGCGACAACCGCTATCAGTTGTTTGGTAAGCGCTCTGAAACCTATCAGCCAGCGTATCCCTGTCGTGATGGAAACTGCACGGTTTAGCGGGGTGCTCAGCGGGGGAGAATCGTTTATGGCCCTGAGAAGATGACTTCTTCTAAATCGCTACGGCTTAAAGAGTATTTGAAGCTGCGCTGAACTTCGCTGCCGTCAGCTCTGGTGTAGCTGACGATGATGGAGTCTACGTCTAAAAGGAGTTTTGCAGACCAGTTGGATTTTGCAAAGGTCCACAGGCTGATGTTTTCGCTGTCTCTTTCTCCGCCATGCTCGGTTAACCAAGCTTCGATTTCGGGGAGGGGGTGACTGTAGAGAGGAGTGCTTGCAGGAGGCATAAGGGTTTTGGAGGCTATTTCTGTGTGCGCGGAAGACTGTATGGACGGAATGAGAAGGGTGAGAATGGGGTGGGCTCGTTCTCATTTAGTTCAATCTTTGTTAGTTCAATCTTTGGGGGACTAGCCACGGTGCCTGGGGTAAGTCTGGCTGGCTAGCTTTTGTATCAGGCCCTGCTGTGGGGTTGTTGTCAGGCATGGATCTGTTCTGACTTTTTTTTAGCGGCGATGGTACTGCAGGTGCCGTAGTTGAGGCTGTTTCGGAGGTGATGGCTGGTGGCGAGTCGGCCTGTGGCTCAAAGCGTTGCGACACGCCTGAGTTAGGGGGCTGGAGACGGGTGATAGCGGTGTCTCCTCGGGTCATGCCGAGCGTGATGACCAAAATAAGGCAGCACACAAAGGTAATGCCTAAGATGAACAGTGCAAAAAATTCTCCAGCTGATAATGGGCGATCGGTGGGATCGAGGTAGGCGTTAGAGGTGTATTGCTTGACGGATTGTCCTGTTTGGCTGCTCTGTTGTTGGCTTTGGGGCGTCGCCAAAGGCTGCATCACTGATAGGCGGGAGAACCCAGTTTTGTAGTCGTAGGTGATTCGCTTTTCAGGGCTGCTGAGGGTTGCGTAGGCTTCGTTGAGGGCTTGAAACTTGGGGACGGCGATCGCACTGTCTAGTTCGGTGGTATCTGGATGGTACAGCTTGCTCAAATCTCGATAGGCCCGACGAATGTCCTGTACAGAAGCATTGGGTCTTAATCCCAGTAGATCGTAGAACGTCTCAGTTTTTTGAGCGCCAGCGTTTTGAGCGCCAGCGGTTTGAAAGCCTGTATTTTGAGTCGGTTCTGATGAGGGATTGGTCATTATTGTGGTGCTTGTCGGGTGTTTCCTCGTGCGAGTTCTGTTGGCTATACGACTTCATCTATGCGAATTCATCTGTGCGACTTAATTTATGCGATCGCAGGTGGCGATGACCAGTCGGCCTCTGTGCGGGTTAGCCTAATTTGGGCGAGGGCAAACACCACAGGGATGACACGGCCATAGTTCGTTGCGATCGCCCGCCAGCCAATATCGGCCAAAAACCAGGTCCAAAGTGCAGGGCCTACAAAAGCCAGCATCCCTCGCATGGCACCATAGCGCGCCGAAGACATCACCATACCCTGCGTGGCAACTTTAGCGGCGGCCCGCGACTGAATTTGAGCGGCGGCTGTCAGCCCACCTTTCACCAGTGCCTGCTTAGCCACCTGATATCGGGCTAGGTGCAGGGCAAACTGTTTTGAAATTTGCTTGAGTAGCCAGGGGCGAATCACCGCGCTCAGGGCGATCGCACTCCCGCCTTTGGCAAACAGTGAGAGTGGTTTTTCCTGTAAAAGACGAGGTAGCTGATGAAACTCTTGCGTATGGGCAATTTCTTGGTGCAGCTGCTGCTCTACTTGCAGTTGCTCTTGCTTTGGAAGCTGCTGCCAAGTTTTTTCTAGCATCACTAGGAAGACTTCTGCTTCTAGCTCTGGTGTTAGCAGCCCTTCGTATCTGCGAATTTTGAGATGTCGGCACACTTGCAGCAAAGCTTGCCGGTAGCTAATGTGCTGTGTGCGCTGTTGCAAGACAGAGAGCCCATCGGCGGCCAGATAGCGAAATCGACGCTCTAACAGGGTGATTTGCTGGGTGCGACTGTGCTTGCTAACGTCTACAGGTTGCGGCGTATACAGATAATCTAAGGGATTGAACTTGGGCTCAAACAAGAGTTGAGTGATTGCGTGCAGCTCATCTTCAGTTGCCAGTTCTAAGCCACTTCTTAATTCATCCACTCGCTTTACCGTTTTCTCCTGCAAAAAGTTCTTTACTTATACAAGTAAGTCTTTATAGATAAGTATACGAGTAGGTAGGTTAATTTATGTGGGATGTCGCTGTGATTGGAGCAGGGCTTAGTGGAATAACCTGCGCACGGCAGCTTGCAGCTACAGGGCAACGGGTGTGCATTCTCGATAAGTCTCGCGGGCTAGGGGGGCGAATGGCAACGCGCCGCGTGTTACTTCAGTCGGGTGCTGAGCCTTCAGGGGCACGCTCTGGTGATGACCTCGTGACAAACGATACGGTGCGTGTAGATCATGGCTTGCGCTACTGGCAGCCAAAAACCGAGGGGCTCCAGGCGCTGACAGCAGAGCTAGTGACCGCAGGTGTGCTGAAGCAATGGCCGGTGAATGCCTACGAAATCCTGACGCGGGAAGTGCTGACGCCAGCCGCTCAGTCAGCGCCTTTTTATGTGGCTGATGCGGGGATGAGCGCGATCGCCAAATACCTGAGTGGGGGCTTTACGCTGGGAGAAAATTTACTCACCGACCATCGGGCCATGAGCCTTCGCTATTCCAAAGACCATTGGCGAATAGAGTGTGAAGCGACAGAGACGATTGTGGCTAGGCAGTGCGCGATCGCAACACCCGTGCCGCAAGCGATTGACTTGCTCAAGACAGTCTCGAAGCAGAACAGCGCAGACGATGAGCGAGGTGGGGCGATCGCAGCTGCGATCGCCAAAATGGAGTGCGCCACCTACCACCCCTGCATCACCGTGCTTGCGGGTTACGATGCTCAGTATCAGCGCGACGCGCTTGAGCTTGTTCCGGGCGATGTGTCCGCCGGCTGGATGGTGACCGATAAGGTCGGCACGTCCACCGACTGGGTTGGATTGGATAGCAGCAAACGCTCGAATAACCCCAACCAGGGACCGGTAATTGTGATCCATAGCAAGCCTGATTTTGCTCGTCAGTACTTAGAAACCGGAGACCTACAGCCAGCGGCTTCGGTGCTGTTGCGAGCCAGCGCGCGCAAGCTCAAACCCTGGATAGCTCAGCCCAGCTGGTTCCAAATTCAGCGCTGGCGTTATGCCCAGGTGAATGAGGCTCATCCCGAATCGGCTGTAAGGGTTTTGCCCTCGCTAGCTTGTGGGGGCGATTGGTGTGTGCCTGCCGCCCAGGCAGACTTGCAAAATATTGACGATGCCTATTTGTCTGGATTAGCGATGGCTGAGGCGATCGCGTAGCGACGGCATTTTTACAGTACTTTTTTCCGCAGTATTTCCCAAGGTTATCCTGGCTTAAATTTTCATCATCGCCTAGACCCCATGCCCTCAGTTTTCACCTTATTTCAGCGGCTTCGGCCACAGTCTATGGCTGCTCTGGTAGGCCGAGCTTTTGGGCGGCGGGCAGCCGCCTTTTTGGTGATAGCTGTGCTGGTGGGGGGGGTGTTTCCCTTTGGTGTTTCTCGCGAGGTTGCGACTGCTGAACTGCCTGCTAGGGCTATTTCAGCTCAGCCTGATGAGATTCGAGGTGTGTGGATCACCAATGTTGCCAGCGGCGTGCTGTTTTCGCCGTGGGGGATTCCTCGGGCGATTCACCAATTGGCCGATATGCACTTCAATACCTTGTACCCCGTGGTCTGGAATCGGGGGAAGGCGTTTTATCACAGCGCGGCCCTAGAAAAAGTGACGGGCCAAGCGATTGACCCACTGCTGGCACTGAGTCATCCTTACGAAGACCCACTGACAGAAATGGTGCGAACCGGCCATCGGCAAAAACTGAGGGTGATTCCGTGGTTTGAGTATGGCTTTATGGTGCCGATGAATTCAACCCTGGTAAAGCAGCATCCTAACTGGCTTACCGCCCGGCAAAATGGCTCGCAGCGGCTAACAGACAACACCTTTGAAGTGGCGGCGGCTAATACGGGTAGCACTGTGATTGAAAAGGCTCAATCAGGTGAAAATGTTAGCGAAAACATCGATGAAGCGATGCCACCGGGGCTGTTTTCAGAGATGCTTAAAAGTGGTGCGCCAGAACACTTGGGTTGGCTCAATCCGCTGCATCCGAGTGTGCAGGGATTGCTGCTGGGGATGATTGAAGAAGTGGTGAGCGATTACGACGTCGATGGCATTCAGCTGGACGACCATTTCAGCTGGCCTGTGGAGTTTGGCTATGACGACTACACGGTGGCGCTGTACCAAGCTGAGCATCAGGGCCAGTCCCCGCCCGGTAATCCGGCGGATGCAGACTGGATTCGTTGGCGAGCCGGCAAGCTCAGTAAGTTTATGAACGTCATCCATGCCAGGGTGAAGGCAAAGTGCCCGACCTGCACGGTGTCGATATCGCCAAATCCGGCTAAGTTTGCCTATCGGTTTCACCTGCAAGACTGGCGCAGCTGGGTAGCCAAAGGCTGGGTAGATGAGCTGGTGGTGCAGCTGTACCGCGATGAGCTGGATCAGTTTGAAAGCGAGCTGGGCAAAGATCCGCTATTGATGGCGCGCGATCGCATTCCGGTGAGTATCGGCATTTTGACCGGGACGTGGCGACGGCCGATTCCGTTCGAGCAAATCAAGGCTCAGGTTGAGCGCAGTCGCGATCGCCAGTTTGCAGGGGTTTCTTTTTTTTATTGGGATACGCTGTGGAGCTATTTCACGCCGGAATCTCCACAGCAGCGTCGGAAAAACTTTCAGCGGCTGATGAGTGATGTTTAATTTTTGGAAGCCAGATCGTTGGAAGGCAGGTCGCTGGAATTCAGATCGTTGGCAGATATCGCCGATGCGGCTGCTCGATGGTATTACGCTGTGGCTAGGTTGGACAGGGCTGACATGGCTGGCCTTTTTAGTCAGCCTGTTGTTTGTAGAAGTTGGAGAAAAGCACGACGTTTCTGTCGTAGAAAGCCTGCTGGGCGGCCTGCTAATCGGCCTCGCGCAATGGCAAGTTTTGAGACCCTATTTGCGTGAAGCTCATCGTTGGATAGGGACCAGTGCCTTGAGCTGGGGGGCACTGGCCCTTTTCCATATTGGCGCGATTGGGTGGATGGCCCCCGATACCCCTAGCCTGATGGTGAGAGGCTTGGTGGGCTTAGGCTATGGCGGCTATGTGGGTAGCTTAATCGGCATTGGTCAGTGGTGGGTGATGCGACCTCAGGTTGTGCGGGCGTGGCGCTGGATTCCACTCAGTGGTGGCATCTGGGCGGTGGCGATCGCACTCGGCTGGACCATCGGCGGGAGCTTGAGAGCCGTGAGTAACCTGTTCGTGGCAGAGGTGGTTGGGCTAGTGCTGGCCTGGGGTGCGATCGCCGCTCTCTCTGGGATTGGTATTGTCGGGATGCTCTATCCTTTCCTCGATGACGCTCAGTCTCCCTCGCTAGAGAACGCTTCGAATCAATAACACTTCGGAGAGTATGACCTGATGACCATTCCTTCAATCCTTATATGGGGTGCGAAGCCTGTCATTTACTTCCGAGACGCTGAACGCACCTGGATCAAACGATCCGTACTTCTCGATCAAATCCATATACTCAGGATCTGACGGATCGTCTAGGCGTTCCATGAGTTCGTCGTATCCCCACACACCACCGGAGTTTTCAATTGGGCAGGCTTCTGCACCCGCCAGGCATGTCGGCACTTCACTGGTATCTGCGTCCATCTCTAAGGCTTCTACTTCTATACGGTGTAGCCAGCCGCCTTTGAAGTCATAGAGGTAGTAAAGCGGGCTGTTTGCGATTTCAGCCAGTACAGCTGAGAGGACTTGCTCTGTCTCAAAGGAAGACTTTTGGGGACTAACGCCTTGATGAAAGCCGTAGTCATGCTGTGATTCCCAGCCCATAGTGTGCTGAAGGATATCGTGCAGTTCAGCCAGGGTAATGTGCGCGGGCACGAGCACTCGCCGCCAAATGTCAGGCACGCTGTCTGAGAGTGTAATTTTTAGCTGATAGGCTTTTGGTGATTGCCTTTGCCGTGATTGATCACGTGCCGTCTCCTGGGCCATCTACCATTCCTCGTATTGACTCTAGGCGCTTCAGTTAGCGCTCGCTCAACAGTACAGCTAAAGTGCTTGGCTAAAACATTTCTCCATGCTCATTGAGCCAGTCCTGACCGAGTTGAATAGTGATGTCGGATTCGAGGCTGCCCGTGCTTTCTACCCGAATTTCGCCGATGCCTAAGAAGTCTTGAAGATCATTGGCGCTTTGCGTATCTCCCCGCTGCGCCACGATGCGAGTTTGCTCTAGGGGCTCGTGCCAGCTGCGATCGACAAATACGTTGAAATAGCCCGTGTCGTATAGAGAATTGACGAGGGACTGTACGGCGATGTCGTCGTAGGTACTATCTTGAATGGCAATGCGTAGGTAAGAGGGGTCCGTTTGCTCTGAAATGCTGTAGGCGTTAGCCAAGCCGAAGTACTGCTCGGAAAGCACGTCAATTTCGGAGTAGTCAGGAATCCAGTAGCTCAGGTCGTAATCGTCGTAGTTGCTGAATTCTCCAGGGAGCATCAGCATTTGCACGTCTTCGCGTTCGCGCTGAGATCCGTAGCCCACCAGTGCCACCAATTCTTCTACCGAAAGATTGGTATCGACATGGGACTGAATGACCGAGAGTATTTTCGGCAGGCGGGCAATCGTGGTTGGGTTTAGGGCTTGCTCAGTGAGGGCGCGCATCAGCATTTGCTGACGCTGAACGCGGCCAATATCGCCGTTGTCGTCATAGCGAAAGCGCAAGAACTGCAAAGCTTTATCGCCATCAAGCTTTTGCTCGCCTGCTTTGAGATTGATGTACAGATGCTGGCTGTCGTCCTGATATTTCATATCTTTCGGGACGTTGACCTCTACACCGCCGATGGCATCGATCAACTTTTCGACGCCCTGAACGTTAATGCGAATGTAGCGGTCAATCGCCACACCACCCATCAGCTCGCTGACGGCTTGGGCGCTCAGAGCCGGCCCGCCTTCGCGGTTAGCCTCATTGATTTTGGTAACAGCGCCAGCCACATTCGTGCGGGTGTCACGCGGAATAGACATCACAGAAACACGCTCTGAGGCCGGGTCGAAGCGCAGCATCAGCATGGTGTCCGATAGGCCCTCGAAGGAGTTCACGAGCCCGTCGTAGCCTTCTTCGTAAATGGCGTCGTAATTCTGAATATCTGAATTGAGGACTTTGACGCCGAGCAGCAAGACGTTTACCGGTCTGGTAAGGCGCGGCAGCTGCAAACTGTTCGCAGTGGCAATGGGTTCATCTTGCGTGAAGACAGCGGCTTCTGTCGCCGACAAATCGCTTTGCAGCAGGGGTTGGCTACCCAGTGATATCGCTAAAAATGCGCCACCAACGGCGGATACGCTAGCCACGCCGGCAAGCAGCACGCTGACACCCAGCCACTTGGGCAGACGCCATTTCTTTTTAGGGTGAGAGACGTACGAAAGGGGGCTGTGGTTTTTTGGCGCAGGGTTCGTGAACGACACAGATGACCTCTAGTCTGATGGGCGTATTGCGAAGGGATAAGGCTGAGAGCGGCTGCAAAGGCAAGTTATCAGGTCGTTAAGTTCATTTCACCCGTGAAATAACTGAAGTGAATGCCTGGGCTTATGGGGTGGGATGATGGCCGTAGAACTTATTAAGGACCTGTTAAGAACGATTTACATTGTTGTATCAGATGTTGACAGCATTGTTTGTAAAGAGTGTGGCAGCTTGCGTATAAAAATTAACCGGCCCAGTAAACGTATTAGGGCAAACGACGGCTGAGTTGGCTAACGCCTGGCAGGCGAATAGACTGACCTTTGGCCACTCGAAACATGAGCACGAGGCTGAGTAAAAAGTAGCCAGAACCCACAAAGCTACTGGCCATTAAAAAGCGTAGGCTGGCCATTTGAGAGGCTTGGGTGCTAGCGCCAGCGCCTAAAAGGGCGATCGCGCTAATGCAGCTAATCCCGATGGTGATTGACAGCCGACTTGCTGAACGTACTGACGACTCTTCTATTTCTTCAGAGGTTGAACCCGGTTCTCCGTAATTTTCTCCATAGAGTGTCCAAAGAGAGGGAATGACACCCAAGACTGGGACCAAGTGAAGGTAGGTGCGCAATCGGATAAACGTCGATGAAGCCATAATTTTGACGGGTCCTCAAGCGCTATGTCGTTCTGCCATAAACGGTCAATGAATAGCAGGTATTCCCAGCTCGCGACGATGCATCAAAACTATTCGTTGCAAGGGGATGGCTTCATAAATCCCAAAAAAGCTACCTGAATTAACAGCGCCACCCAAAAAATTGAGCGCACCTATTTCTTAAACGCACTTAATCTTAAGAGCACGTATCTGGACTCTACAGACAATATGAATGCTGAAAAAATGACCGAACTGATGATTCAGATCCAGCCTTTTGTTCTAGGCTTTCTCCTCAACGCTGTCTTAGCCCTGGTGATTTTTGGGGTGGGCCGATGGCTGGCTAGATTTGCCAAGCGCCTTGTCAAAAAAGGGATGACGAAAGCTCAGGTAGAACCGACGCTGACAGTGTTTGCGAGCAATATTTTGTTCTACGTGATCATGGCTTTTGTGGTGCTTGCAGCACTGGGTGCAGTGGGGATTGAAACCACCTCTTTAATCGCAGCTTTAGGTGCGGCGGGTCTAGCGATTGGTCTAGCGCTACAGGGGTCGCTCACCAACTTTGCGGCGGGTATCATCATCATCATTTTTCAGCCCTTTCGCGTAGGCGACTGGGTAGAGGTCGATGGGCACTCGGGCTACATTATGGAAATTGAGCTGCTCACCACCTCGCTGAGAACACTGGATAACCGTACCGTCATCCTGCCCAATGGTGCGCTTACTGAAAATAGCTTGGTGAACTACTCTACCCAGGGGAAACTCCGCCTTGATTTGGTTGTCGGCGTTGACTACACCACCGATATTGACCGGGTAAAGCAGATACTCCTGGAGGTGCTCACCACGAATGAGCGTGTACTACAAAATCCCAAGCCCACGGTCGGCTTATTGGAGATGGCTGATAGCAGCCTCAATTTTGCTGTGCGCCCATGGGTCGCTCCACAGGACTACGAACCTCAGAAACTGGCTATTCACGAAGCGATTAAAAAGCGCCTGGATTCAGAAAGCATCAGCATTCCATTCCCACAGCGTGATGTGCATTTATTTGAGACAAGGGGTCTCAGCAGTGAGGTTGTGCCTACTGTCAATGCGAATTAATCGTCTAAGTGATGGGGCAGCGTCGAGCACTTTGGTCACCCAAGATACGTAAGAATTACTCAAATTCGGTAGACTGGATAACTGTAGATCTTTTAATGATCTTTTTCGTTTTGTAGAGAGTAATCCGAATGCTTGAGTCCTATCGCAAACACGTAGAACAACGCGCTGCTTTGAATGTGCCTCCGCTGCCATTGGATGCTGAGCAAACCGCTGCGCTTTGTGATTTACTCAAAAGCCCTCCTGCCGGTGAGGAAGACTTTTTGATGGGTTTATTGTGCGATCGCATTCCACCTGGTGTGGATCCAGCAAGCTACGTAAAGGCGTCTTTTTTGACGGCTGTAGCCAAAGGCGAAACCACCAGCCCGCTCCTCTCGCCCAAAAAAGCTGTAGAGCTCCTCGGCACTATGATGGGCGGCTACAACGTCGCGTCACTCATTGACTTACTCAAAGACGAGCGTGAAGAAATCGCCCAGCTCGCCACCGACGCCCTGAAGAAAACCCTCCTGGTATACGACGCCTTCAACGACGTCATCGAACTTGCTAAGACCAACACCTACGCCAAGCAAGTAGTAGACGCTTGGGCCGCTGCTGAATGGTTCACCAGTAAGCCCGAAGTCTCTGAGACCATTACCGTCACCGTGTTCAACGTGCCGGGCGAAACCAATACTGACGACCTTTCACCTGCGCCCCGCGCCACCACGCGCCCGGATATTCCGCTACATGCCGAATACATGCTCGAAGCAACCATGGACGATCCGTTAGGGACGCTGGCGAGCTTAAAAGAGAAAGGTCACCCGTTGGCCTATGTGGGTGATGTGGTGGGCACGGGGTCTTCTCGTAAGTCCGCCATGAATTCGGTGATTTGGCACATTGGGGCGGATATTCCGTTTGTGCCGAATAAGCGGACGGGGGGAGTTATCTTAGGGGGTGCGATCGCGCCCATCTTTTTCAACACCGCCGAGGACTCCGGCGCGCTTCCTATCGAGTGCGACGTCAGCAAAATGAAAACCGGTGACGTCATCACCATCCACCCTTACAAAGGAGAGATTACTGCTGGAGAAGCGGACGAAGCAGGCGAGGTTATCTCCACTTTTAGCCTCACCCCTGAAACCCTCCTTGACGAAGTTCGCGCAGGTGGACGCATCCCCCTCATCATTGGCCGCGCGCTCACCGACAAAACCCGCATTGCCTTAGATCTCCCCGCCTCCGACGTATTCGTCCGCCCCAGCGCCCCCAAAGACACGGGCAAAGGCTTCACCCTTGCCCAAAAAATGGTCGGCAAAGCCTGCGGCCTCCCCGGCGTGCGCCCCGGCACCTCCTGCGAACCCCTGATGACCACCGTCGGTTCGCAAGACACCACCGGTCCCATGACCCGCGACGAAATGAAAGAACTCGCCTGCCTCGGCTTCAGCGCAGGCCTCGTATTACAAACCTTCTGCCACACCGCCGCCTACCCCAAACCCGTAGACGTGCAAACCCACGCCACCCTACCGGACTTCTTCGCCTCCCGGGGCGGCGTCGCCCTCGAACCCGGCGACGGCATCATCCACTCCTGGCTCAACAGAATGCTCATGCCCGACACCGTGGGAACGGGCGGCGACTCCCACACCCGCTTCCCCTTGGGCATTTCCTTCCCCGCAGGCTCAGGCCTCGTTGCCTTCGCCGCTGCCATCGGAGCCATGCCGCTCGACATGCCCGAATCTGTTTTGGTTCGCTTTAAAGGAGAACTTCAGCCGGGCATTACCCTGCGAGATGTCGTTAACGTAATTCCATTAGAAGCGATTAAGAGAGGCCTGCTCACCGTAGAAAAAGAGAACAAAAAGAATGTTTTCTCAGGCCGCATTTTAGAAATGGAAGGCTTGCCCGATCTAAAACTAGAACAAGCTTTTGAACTCACCGACGCCTCAGCCGAGCGGTCTTGCGCAGGCTGCACCATCAAGCTCAGCGAAGAAACCACCGCAGAGTATCTCCGCTCCAACGTGGCTCTAATGAAAAACATGATCGCCCGTGGCTACCACGACGAACGGACACTCGCTCGCCGCATTGCCGAAATGGAGAAATGGCTAGAGAATCCTTCTCTCCTAAGCGCAGATACCGACGCTGAATACGCCGAAGTCATTGAAATTGACCTCAACGAACTAAAAGAGCCTGTGCTTGCAGCGCCTAACGATCCTGACAATGTGAAAACGCTCTCAGACTGTGTTGGCGCGAAGATCGACGAAGTGTTTATCGGCTCCTGCATGACTAACATTGGCCACTATCGCGCTGCGGCAAAAGTGCTAGCAGAGGAAGGTACCGTCAAAGGTCGCCTGTGGATTTGCCCGCCGACCCGCATGGACGAAAAGCAGCTCCGCGACGAAGGCTACTACGGCATCTTTGCAGCCTCAGGCGCGCGCACCGAAATGCCGGGCTGCTCACTGTGCATGGGCAACCAAGCCCGCGTGGAAGACAAGGCCACAGTTTTCTCCACGTCCACCCGCAACTTCAACAACAGAATGGGTAAAGGTGCACAGGTATATCTAGGCTCCGCCGAACTTGCAGCAGCCTGCGCTCTGCTGGGTAAAATACCGACCGCAGAGGAATATCTCAAAGTTGTCGCCAGCAAAATCGCTCCCTTTGAAAGTGAGGTATATCGATATCTCAACTTTAATGAGATTAAAGGTTTTGAAGATGAGGGTCGGGTAGTCCCTAAAGAGGAAGAAGAAAAAATCGAGAAAGAGGCAGTAGCTGCCGGTTAAGTTCAGTGATTTAAGTTCCCTTTATCTAAAGTGGATAGATGCTATGACCGCAAAACTTTCAACGCTTAGCCTCGCTGATTTATATGATCGCGATATTGTTTTGTGGTCAGAGCGAACTATCGAGCTACTTCGTCAGGGGAAGTTTGATGAGTTGGACATGGACAATTTGATTGATGAGGTAGGCGATTTGGGGAAAAGGGAGCGCGATCGCCTCTTGAGTTCTATTAGGTTGATTTTACATCACCTTTTGAAGTGGGAGTATCAGCCAGAGAAGCGATCTCGCAGCTGGGTTCAAACTATTCAAAGAGAACGTGTAAACGTCCAGGATTATCTAGAAGAGACACCGAGTCTTGTTCGGAGTGTCAATGCGGCTGGAATCGAGAAGACCTATCAAACTGCTCGAAGACATGCTGCAATCGAGACAGAGTTATCGCTGACAACATTTCCCAAAAGCTGCCCATACCAGTGGTCAGAAATATTAGATGAAAACTTTCCATCTGGTTTGTGCAATCTCTAAATCACCCACTTCACCGGAAATGAATCTTCATTCTTCTATCCCGATCTTTTTGTCACTCAGTAGAACGGTCTCTGATTCAAAACGAATGCACTCTTGCTAGGCATCACCCAGGGGCGATTAAGACAGGAAACACCGAAATAAGCGGTGTACGTAAACTCTAATTCTAATAGTTTTACCCATCTACCTATTTCTGTCGCTACGTTGGTTTACTGAGGAACCCTATTAAAAGAACTCATGCGCCTGAACGACTACTCACAGTCAGAGAAGACATCCATCGTTTATTTCCATAAATACCTTCTAACAAATGAGGGATACTGAACCCTATGTCAATGTCTGGCCAATGTATGCCTAGCCCTGACGGTGAAATCTTGATATTAGACAGCTCAGCCTCTGAAGCATTTTCTAAGCCTTGCCCTAACTTTGCCGGGAAACGATATTCTGCGCCACTTGCAAGCTCAATGATGATCTTTTGAGTTTTCATATCGTAGGAACCAGCCACAGCAACACTTTGCGATTCTTTAAAGGCATTCCCGGCTGCGATCGCCTGATCGATTTGCGCCTCACGTATTTGCTTTTTAGTTAATTGGCCCATGGAACTTCTCCCATTCAGTTTGAAGCTGTTTCAAGTGTACTGCGGCAATATCTAAAGCTTTCTTGATTGTTTTTCGCCCTATTTTGCCGTGGAGGCTAATAGGCACAGGCTCTAACCCAGATACGTCTATCTTAACCTCACCATCCGAGTGAAACACATGAATATGAGCAGGCTGATGGTCGTTAGGGTAAACAAAAAAATGAAAGCCTTGCTCTCTATAAATCGTCGGCATAGCCTACCTTATCTGTTTGACCATAAAAACAATATGCATGCTCGGAGACACGTATCCATACTCTAGTTCAAGGTGTTCCCCCAGATAAGATGCGCCTTCTTTAATGGCACAATAGCGCCTAGCGTATTTTGCTCATATTACTCACTAAATCCTGTTGCATTCTGTTCAAGTCTTCTTCTACTAAAGTAAGTGAATCTTCTAGCTCCCTTACAAGGCTATTTTCTAGCTCTCCTGGGTTAGGACCTTCTGTATTGTCTCTAAGGAGTTTTCTAAAGGCGAGCAGCTGTGCTGTTTTAAGCGAGAGTTCTGCGGGGACTTTAAAGTCTGGTAAAACGCCGCTGCCTTCCCAATTCTCTCCTGTTGTGATGCTGATGGCTTGCCCTGTGGGGATAAACATCCAAAAATGGTCGTGTATGCGAAAGCCTGAGCCTGGGTTTGCGCCCCCAGTGGTGGTTTCCCCTACGATGACCGCTCGCTTAAGGTGTTTTAAGTTATAGGCAAACTCTTCTGCTGCTGAAAAGGTCTCTGGGCTGATGAGAATGTATACGGGTTTGTTGAGGTAGCGTGCGCCTGTGACGTGAGGTAGTGTCCAGGATTGTTGAGTGCGATCGCCCTTCGGCCAATACAAATCCGTCAAATGCACTGCCGGATACGCAGGCAGCAAATAGCTCGTCAATAGCGCCACCATACTTGCCGAGCCGCCCCGGTTATGACGCAAATCAATAATCAACGCGCTGGTATTACTCAGAAACTGCATCGCGGCAGCGGCCACATCGCCTGCAAATTCGGGCGGCTCAAAGCTAAATAGCTCCAGGTATCCAACGTTGCCACGCAGGCGTTTGACCTGGTTAAAGTCACAATTGCGCAGTTCGCTTTGGCGCTTTTGCTGGATAAGTTCTTCGGGGGGGATTTCTGTGTTGGGCTCTAAATGCGGCAGGACAGCTGGGCTAAAGTACACCTTGAGGTGCTGGTCTTTGCTGAGGGTTTGCAATTGTGCGGTGAGGGTTTCGGCGAGTTGAGATCCGCTTTTCACATCCTGGTAGCCATCGGCGCTGAGGCGATCGCGCACATCCTTTTGAATTTTTGCAGCGACTTCAGGAAAGGCATACTCGTCTAGCTTGCTGGCGATCGCACCTAACACCTCTGCTCGCATGTCGGCATCCAAAGCCAAATCGTAAGGTTGCTCACTGGCGGGTTGTGGCGTACTCATAAAGGCAACAAAGGAGAGCGACGGGCGGCTAGTAACGCGGGTTGTATAAGCCGAATCAGACTCCACTTATATCATTTATACGGATATCGTTTTCAAAGCGCTGCTCAAACGGTCAGCTCCGACGGTCAGTTCAAACGGTCAGTTCAAACGTCTGTGCTACAGAACTTTTCTACAATGCGAACAAAGGTTTCTACCCCAACGCTTAAGGCGGTTTCATCAAAGTCAAAGCGGGGGTGATGGTGAGGGTAGTCCAACCCTTTCTCGGTATTAGCCGCGCCTAAGAAGAAGTAGCAGCCTGGGACCGCCTGCAAAAAGAAGGAGACGTCCTCTCCACCCATGGTTTGGCATTCAGGAACCACGCCCACGGGGGTCTCAACCACAGAAAGGGCCACTGAACGGACCAACTCGGCGATCGCGCCATCATTGATCACCGGTGGATACAGCTTTTGATAATCTAGCTGGTAGCTCGCACCATGAGCCGCGCAGATACCTGAGATAATCGCTTCAATTCGTTCGGGCAATAGCTCTCCGTACGGGGTATCGAAGTAGCGGACGGTACCGCTGAGGTAGGCGCTATCGGCAATCACGTTAACGGCGGTGCCTGCTTTGAATTCGCCAACGGTCACCACCGCTGACTTCAGCGGGTCTACATTGCGAGAAACGACCGTTTGCAAGGCGTTGACAATTTGCGCGGTGACGACGATGGCATCGACCGTTTGCTGCGGAATTGCGCCATGGCCGCCTTTGCCTTGAATGGTGCAGGTGAAAAATTCGGTCGCGGCCATCATTGGGCCGCTGCGGACGCCGAGGGTGCCCAGGGGCAGGTTATTCCACAAATGCAGGCCCACCAGCGCATCGATGTCTGGATTTTTGAGGACGCCAGCGTCTACCATTGGCTTTGCGCCGCCGGGGCCTTCTTCAGCCGGTTGGAAGATAATTTTGACGGTGCCGGCAAACTGCTCGGGGTGTTCGCTGAGATACTTGGCGGTGCCGAGTGCGATCGCCACATGTCCGTCATGGCCACAGGCGTGCATTTTGCCGGCATGAACAGAGCAGTAAGGCACGTCGTTAAGCTCTTGTATTGGCAGGCCGTCCATGTCTGCGCGAATGCCGAGGACGGGGAGCTTTTGGCGGTCGCTATTGAGGGTGCTGTGGCCGTGGATGATAGCGACGATGCCGGTTTTAGCAATTTGGCACTCGTGGTCAATGCCCCATTCTGTGAGGCGATCGCTAATGAATTTGGCCGTGATTTCTTCGGTAAAGCCTAGCTCGGGGCGCTGATGGATTTGTCTACGCCAGCTGACGAGCGAGGCTTGCAGCTCTTGAATGTCAGGTCGCAATGCCGAGAAATTTTCAGTGATTGGGTGCAAGCTTGTGTGCATGGATTTTTTCGGCAGTGCGTTTATTGGGCCAACTATTTGCTGTAGATCTTATTACTGTAGATCTTAGCCAAAGTTGTTGTCTTACGCCCAGAAGGGTTTGGGCATAAGGCGCTCCAAATTTAGCTGTGCGGCGGCTTCGGCTAGCATTTCCTTATCTTTGATTTGCTTGAGATGGGGTAGGGTTCCTAGAACAGGAACGTGGGTCAGCGACTCAATCATCTCCACCGGTGCCCAGTGTTCCAGCTGACCTTGGGTGCAGGGCTGGGTACAGTTGAGCACAATTCCAAGGAGGTTGACCTTGGTTTGCTGGGCGAGGGCGACATTGGCGACAGCAGAGGCGATCGCACCCAACCTCACAGGCACCACAAGGACCACGGGCAGTCGCCACTGGGTCGCCATTTCGGCAACGGTCAGTTCTTCGGTGACGGGTGATCCTAGGCCGCCCGCGCCTTCTACCAGCACCCAATCTTTTTGCGCTTCTAACTGTGAAAGGACCTGCCACACGTAGCCCAAATCAACCGTTTTACCTTCCAGTGCGGCAGCCAACGGTGGGGCCACAGGTGTTTTGTACCACAGTGGGTTGAGCTGCTCGGCGGTTTGATCTAGCTCAAAGACACGGCTGTAGAATTCGCGATCGCCTGTTCCAGACTGTACGGGCTTGCACACACCTAAGCGATACGACCAGCAATACCGCTGCCAATAAGCAATCAGCGCGGCGGTCAGTATGGTTTTGCCGCTATCGGTATCGGTTCCTGTGACTAACAACGTTGCCAAATTGTCTAAGTCTCCTCTGTTTTGAATGCGTCTACTATTCTCACTTCTATAAGAGGATAACGCTGTGCTGATACCTTATTGGGCTACTGGGCTATTTTGCTGTATTCTCCGTAGCCGTGTTCTCTGTAGCTACATTCTCCGTCGCTGCGTTGTCTACGGCTGCATCCTCTACGGAAAATCCTGCCGGTTTCTCGGTTGTCGAAAGCTTGGAAGCCTCTGAAGGGGGTGTCACTTCTATCGATACTGGCTCAATGAGCTGAATTTCTAAGGTGAATTCTGAAGGTTGTGTGGCTTTCACATCAATAGAATAGTCGCCACCGATGGGTAAAAAGCTCTCCCAGTAAACGACCCCTTCTACATCTGTAATGATTTCTCCACTGGGTTTTAAGACGTTAAAGCTAACGGGGCCCTGCGAAGCTTCTGTCATCTGCACTTTCAAAATCTGCTCTGCTTTGCCGTCTACTAGGTACCGGCGGGTGGTTCCTGGGTTAACGGTGTTAGTCACCAATACACCCTCGGAATCACTGGGAATTGAGATGGGCTCTGCTTGAATTTCTGAAGTGAGCGGTGCTTCAACCTCAGAAATTCGAGAATCCTTCGGTGAGAATGGGCTTGCCTCACTCCCTAGTTCTTCTGTGGGTTGTGGGGAGCGTGCGGTGTTTTTTAATGAGGGTGAAGTGAACGGTCCGAGCCTTCCATTGACTTTTGTCCAGCTGACAAAAACTGCGATCGCCGCGATCGCTAATCCTCCCCAGATAAGCAACTGCTTGAAGGGCGGCCCATGGCCTGAGCGGCTCGTCTGATGAGTCGCCGCATCCTGTTCTTCCAGGGGGGTGTCTATGGCAAAGGAACTTTTTTCGTTTTTTGGCATAGTGGTGGCTATGGGGCAGCGGGTTCCGTCGGAATTTGCGCACTGATTTGCACGTTGAGTTCAAATTCAGAGGGCTGATCGGCTTGTACGTTGATAGCGTACTCTCCCCCCATTGGTAGATAGCTCACCCATTCAACCACGCCGCTAGCATCGGGCATCATCCCACCTCCCGGCATGAGCACTTCAAAGCTCGTGGAGCCCGATGAATCACCCAAAATTTGAATCGTGATGATTTGCCCTTCTTGGGCGGTGACCAGATACTGGCGAATGGTGCCAGGGCCCACAGAATTAGCAACTCTAATGCCTTCTGCATTTGGTGGGAAAGAAAGCGTTTGAGAGCGAATCTCTTTTTGTACGGGTGTCTCTGGTGGTACGCCGACATCAGGATCACCGATGCTCCCTTCTCCAGGGACCTCAGCAGGCGGTTCTGTTGGCTCCGTGGGGTCTGTCGGTTCCGTAGGGGCAGGTTCTATCGGAGCGGGCTCTACAGGATCAGGTGCTGGTACAGGGCTTAACGTAACGTCTAGCCGATAGTCGCTGCTCGGTACACCCCGTACGGGGCTAAGCTGCACGGTATATTCCCCGTCTTCTTCAATGATGCCTTCCCAGCGGGCCACCCTTCTGGCATTGCGTCCGACGGCTTTGCCATCAGGCCCTAAAACGGTGAGCAGTACCCCTTCTTCTGATTGTGCAACGGTGAGCGTTTGGCCTGCCTGGGCAAGGAGCGGGTAATTGACCTTATCGCCTTTGCGCATGTTGCCTTCTACGGTCCTTTTTACGTCTGGTGTGAGCGTCAGCTGCGGCTGGTTGTACTCTGTTGGCTTAGGGGCTGACTGAGTGGGCGTTGGGGTCGGCGTCGGCGTGGGTGTCGGCTCGCTGCCCAGCGGTGGGAGAGAGGTGATCGTCGGTTCTGGAACGCCTTGTGGTTCCATGTTTTGAACAACGGCCCAGCCACCAAAGCTGGCCACAGCAGCTAAGCCCATGGCTAGGCCGCCGACCGCTATTGGATTTTCTAAAAAAGATGACGAAGAATGGGCGGGTTCTGACGGAACAGCTGGATTGATGCCAGGCTGCCTAGCGGTGGTGGGTCGATTGACCGTGGGAGTGCCGCCAATATTTTGGTGGCCCTGGTTGCCTTGCGATGCAGAAAAGTTGTTTGGGTTGGACCGCCCAACGGCAACGGTCTTCATTTGGGAGACGGGCGGTGTTGCGCGATTGTTAGGCGTATTTTGAGCATAGCCTGCGGCTGCGCCCGTCATTCCGCCAGCTAGGCCCGCTCCGCTATCTGCAACAGGGTCTCGCTTCGCCGGGAGCTGATCGGTAATGACTGTGTTGTTCGTATCGCTGCTGTCCGTATCGCTGATGATGCTTTTGGCCTGTAGTGCTTGGGCCATTTCGCTCACTGATCCGAAGCGATCTCCCGGACGATAGCTCAGCGCTTTGTTGAGCACGCTCGCTAGGGCAGGGCTGACAGTCACCCCCTCGGTCTGCCAAGACCACGTCGCATTGACATCGTCAAATAGTGCCTGGGGCTCTTTGCCTGTTAGCAGTACCACACTGGTAACCGCTAAGGAATACAGGTCGCTGCTAGGATACGCCCTGCCCGTTTGCATTTGCTCTGGTGGGGCGTAGCCTGCTTTGCCGACGGTGGTCGCATGGGACACCACGCCATCTAGCTGCATCCGGGTAACGACTTCTTTCACGACGCCAAAATCAATCAATACCGGCTGCTGATCGGTTTGCCGCAAGATAATGTTGTCCGGGCTAATATCGCGGTGGATGATTTTGCGGGCGTGGATGTGGGCCAGTACAGGCAGCAGCTGTTGTAAAAACTGCCGCACTTCTGTTTCTGAAAAGGTTCTGCCTTGCTCGCGTCGCTGGTTGAGGACTTCGTGATAGGTTGGGCCTTCTACATAGTCTTGAACCAAAAACAGCCGTTCATCTTCTTCAAAAGTGGCCCGAAACTTAGGGATTTGAGGATGGCTGATTTGGTAGAGCACAGAGGCTTCGCGGGCAAAGAGCTGGGTGGCTTTATCCGAAAATTTGTCTTCTCCTCTAATGGGCACAAATTCTTTAATAGCGCAGCGTTCGTTGAACCGCCCTTGGTCTTCCGCGAGGTAGGTGCGGCCAAACCCGCCTTGTCCGAGCAGCTGAACAATGCGGTAGTGGCTTTGCAGTATAGTGCCGGTCGGAACAGCAGATTGCATAGGTTGAAGGGCGTTGAAGCGCGTTAGGGAAGTGGGCGTGGGTACTGACGTGAGTACCGTACGTTGGTAGTTGGCCGTGAAAGCTTCAGTCTACTCTATGTTTTTACCGACGGGGACCTCGAGGAAATCACTCTTATAATGAAGCGGATTTATAGTGAACCCATCTTTTTTCGGTCGTTTGTGAAGGTTTTGTGGTGCGGTTTGTGTAAAGCTACGGGTTTATATACACCAGTACTAGGGGAATGCTGGATTCACTTACATCTAACTCAATGCACCTGGCATGACCTACGGCACGTCTAATCATAAGGGCACTCTCGCAGAGTCGGTTTCGTTGGACCGTGATGCTATCCAGACACGGCTCTCTTGTCTTTTGGAAGGTCGTTCGCCGGCTGATCGCGATCGCGATCGCACCCAAGCCCTCTCTCATTTCAACCTGCTGGGCACTGATGCGATTCCCGTATTTGATGAAGCCGTCCAAACGGTCTCTCGCTTGCTAGCGATGCCGATTTCTGTGCTCAGCGTTGTTGATGGCGACGTGCAGCGGTTCAAATCTGTTGTGGGTCTCTCTAGCTTGGGCCTGATGAACCAGCTGGCCCAGGCCCGTAGCCTACCTCGTCAGGAATCTTTTTGTACCCACGCTATCGACAGTGTTAAAACGTTTGCTTTAGATGATGCGACAGCTCACCCTGCTTTTTCACGCAGCTTGTTGGTGCAGCAGTACGGTATTCAGTCTTATTTGGGTGTGCCCTTGGTGACCTCAGAAGGGTGTTGTTTGGGCACGCTGGCCGTGATGGATTTGATGCCTCATACCTTCACCTCGCAAGAGATTGCGTTTGTTGAACTCACCGCCCGTTGGTGCATGAGCGAGTTTGAAAAACAGCATACAGAAGCTCAGCTGAAGCAGGGTGTGCATGCGTTACAGTCCATCTCGGGAGAGGGTGCTGATGATGACTCTTTGCTCTCACGCATTAATCAGGTCCGATTCGATCTGATTATTCAGCTAACGCAAGATTTACGCAATCCGCTGACGTCCATCACCGGGATGGCTAATATGCTCAGCCGAGAGATCTACGGTCCGCTGAGCGCTAAGCAACAAGAATACGCCAATATTGTATTGGGTAGTTCGCAGCAGCTGCTGACGATGGTCGATGAGATTGTTGAAGTGGGCGATCTTAAAGAGGAAGGCTATCAGCTGGTTGTTACTGCGGCTGATATTGAGATGGTGGGCCAGCAGGCGATCGCAGCCTTAGAAGCGCTCGTGAAGCAGCAGGACTTAACTATCAAGCTAACCATTGAGCCTGGGTCACGCATTTGGAACTTCGATAAGCGAATTGTCAAGCAGCTAATTTATCATCTTGTTTTCAGCATTATCAAAATGTCAACTGCGGGCAGCACGATTAGGCTCCATGTTTCTAAAAAGGATACCAGCCTTAATATTGCTCTGTGGGTGTCTAATCCATGGTTAGGAGAAGATTTGCCCCAGGCTGTGATTGCTTGGGAGAAAAATCAGTTTACGGAGGCGGGTTCTGCCAGTGGGCGTGACAGCGAACTGGCTAAAAGTTCATCGGGTTACGATCTGGAGGAGCCGTCGGGAGAAGCGTTTACTGCGATCGCAACTGCCCAAAAAGTAGACGCCTCTCGTCAGGAGCTGGGTCTGCTGCTTAGCCGCCACCTGACCGAGATGCATGGTGGTAAAGCCTGCGTTCAGGGCTCTGCAGCTACGGGGTATCGATACATCATCACGCTGCCCTCCCTAGTGCTGACATCGTAATGACTGACGCTTTTCTCGTGTAGTCGGCAGACAACAGTTTCAGAAATACGCGCTATATCCCCAAGAATCGCACCAGATTCTTGGGGATATTTTTGTTTTTATGTCCGTTGTCATCATCAAAATTACTGAAATCACTTTTATTTAAAGTGTGATTATTACTTTTCTTACTTTAATTCAATTTGACGGCTACTGTTAGAGCCCTAGCGAGAAAAACTTGTCAATTCCCGTGTTTTCGGGCGTTCTATCGTGGTGTCAATAGGGTTGGGCTTGCGCTGTCGATGGGCAAATACAGTCACGATTACACCCTATCTTGCGTTCAATTAATTCGATGAGATGCCTATTTTTTAAGGGATTTTCAGCTGTCTTCGGAATAAATACTGTCAGTAGCTCACTAAAAAAATAATTCTGATGGTTCAGTAAAACGACTTATCTAGGGAATGTAAGGTAAGGGGCAATATATGTAAGGTCAGGCTTCCGATGTTGTTGCTTTTGTAAGGTTGCGCATTGAACCAGACCTTACAAAAGTAACTGCTTACTTGGTTCCACTTACTCTCTTTGAAAAAATAGCTATCACGATAATGGCAAAAACAAAAAAACAGACCACCTCTCGCCTGCAAGCGTATAAGCCTCTTTGGGCAGCCGCCCTAGCAGTGGCTGGCATCTTTAATATGGTTGGCGTTGCGATCGCTGAAGGGACACCTGCTGGTACCACCATCAGTAACACCGCAACCGCAACCTACGACGACGGCGATGCGAATACGCCGCTAGTCAATACAGTGTCTAACACTGTTGAAGTCAAGGTCGCTAAAATCGCCGGTTTAACCGCTGTTGCGAGTCCGGTTGAAGACCTTAACCAAGGTGCCATCGAATTTGATGACGAACTGGTTTATACCTTCACCGTCACTAACGTCGGTAATGCAGAAACAGACGTCTTTGTTCCTGGTGTCAACGATCTTACCTTCGAGAACTTTGTTCCTCGAAGCGTTGCTGACTCTACGGGCGATTCATTCGCGATCGAAGTATTGGACAAGGACGGCAACCTCATCGGTACGCTAGATACTACCGACTCGGGCACAACCCTGACCGATTTGATCAACAACGGCAGCAACTACACGATTGACCCAGATGAGAGCTTCATCGTTAAGGTTTACGGTAAGCCAGATGAAAATGCTGTTGCTGATGACCCAGTAAGCGTGCAGCTTGGTGATGTTTCTGACAACACAGATACACCGGGCCCAGATTCCACTCAAAACCGTCAGCACACTGGTAATGACCTGCCGCCGGTTACCAATGACTTGCGCACAGTAGATTTATCAGGAGATGCGCCTGATAACGGTGAGAGAGAAGCTCAGGCAATTGGAAGTGCCCCTTACGCGTCTTCTGTAAAGCCTTTGGCGCTCGCGACTATTGAGAAAACCTCTTCCCTAGATGTTAGAGTCTCTTCTGTTGCTGATGATGATGTTATTACTTATTCGTTAGATCTCAACGTTGCTGATACTAGCCCAAGCCCAGACTTCCAGGCTGCCGCCTTAACCGGGACTGATATCCGGTTGGATACAGGAAGTGGCGCAACTACGGTCAATCGCATCTTGGTCTCTGACGCGATTCCAACAGATACTGAGTTTGTTTCAGTAGGCGCAACCCCTGCTGGTTGGACCCCCGTCTATACGACCTCGGTCGGTGATCCTCTTGATACTACCGCTACCACATGGACAACGCTACAGCCGACCGCTGCCAGTGTCGAACGGGTTGGTTTTATCTTTAATGGTTCAATTGGTGCTGGTGGAAGTGTTACCGGACTCACTTTTGATGTTGTTACCAACGGGCTAGATCCGTCTACTGGTGGCATTATTGAAAACATCGCTCAAGTCTTTGGTTCAACCGTGGGTGGCGATCCTACACTGGTTGTTTATGATGAATCGGGTGACGAAAACCCCAACAACTTCGATGGAGCAACACCACCTGCTGTCGAAGGTAGCTCCTACGATCCGTTGGTCGATACGGGCATTCCAGGAGACTTGGTTGATGCCAATGGCGACAACCAGCCAGATGATACAACCAATGTGGATACCGCCGGTGACAACACAGGTGCAGGCCCTGATGGTGAACTAAACGTTGTTTCTGTAACACCCACTGCTGACGACATCCTAAATGGTACAGATGGCGTACCGGGTGCCATTGGTCCTACCGGTGATAATGACGACTTTACTAACCTTTCTACAACCGTGCCTGTGGGCTTAGCGCCTGCTGATACGTTTGACCCTGATGTTGCGACCTTTAACAATACGCTCAGCAATCCAGCCGGTCCAACTGCTCAAATTGCAGATGTGACGATTGAGCCCCTATCGCCTAGTGAGGCCACGTTTGCAAGTGATCCTATCAACCCGGCTAATCAGGTTAGCTACAGCTTTGATGCTGATGGCGATGGAACCTTAGACGGCGACGGCGCTATTCCGGATGGCACGCTCGTAACGATTGAAGCCAACGGTCAGCTTGCCATCTATGAGTACGACCTCAACGGTACTACTGGCACCTTTAACCTCATTACAAATACCGAGCCTGCTCCAGGTTCTGCGCCTGTGCTTGACCCAGCGGCTCAGCCGGTTAACGTGGGTGATGTCAACGGTGGTGATTCTGTTGACTACACAGTCAAAGTGGATCTTCCTGACGGCACCGAGCAGTTAAGAGGAACGCCTATTCCTATTGTCGCTTTTGCTGACGATGATCCAGCGCCGACTGGTACACCCGGCTATCAGAATGAGACCACTAACAACATCACAATTGACCGTGTCTATACCGGCTTCATGGAGCTAACTAAGCAAGCGAGCATTATTGCCGCTGACGGTGTCACTGTGTTGGAAGGCCCGACTGACGCCATTACGCGTGAAATTGAGCCTGGTGAGTTCATTGAATATTTGCTGGAGTACAGAAACATCTCTGAAGCTATTGGCGGTAACGGTAGCATTTTCTTGACGGCTACTGACTTCAGACTGGTTGAGGATGGTAATGCTGTCGCTATTCCAGCGGCGGGTTCTGCGGTCACGGCTACTGATGTTGTTAACAATTGGGCAACTACAACAACCCACGAACAGGAGACTGTTGCAGAGACAGGTAGTACTGTTAACTACTTTACTTCGAGTGCCGATACGACTGCAACGGCCGGTACTAGCGATCCGATCTCTGGTACTCAAGTTGAAAAGTACGAGAATGTTGTTCCTTCTGTCGCCGCCGGTGATGAAGGTTCCTTTACGTTCCGCCGCATGGCTAATTTAGGGGATACGCCAGCTGCGCCTGTTACTCCCGCTCCGTAGGCCCGCGTTTGTTTCTATCGTTTTCTACACTTTACAAGGTTCAATAAATTATGAAACGTAAGTTCATGTTTGGTTTGGGTATTGCTGCTTTGGTCGCTACTGCGCCCTTAGCAGTCAGCACCCCAGTATTGGCTAGCTTGCAGACCGCTGGCGAAGCGATCGCACAGCGTCTGACTCGCCCCGAGGTAACACTCGAAATGGGCGTAGAAAAGCAAATCATCATCGTTGATGACAAAGGCCAGGAAAAAACAGAATGGCAGCGCCTAGAGGGTGAAGCCTCTGTTCTGCCTGGTGATGTTTTGCGCTATGCTGTGGCCTCTTCCAATGCTGGCGATATTGCTGCCGAAAATCTTGTTGTCAACCAGCCTATTCCCGCTGCCATGACCTATGTCATTGGTTCTGAAAAGGGTAATTCTGCTGCCGATGCCACCTATAGCATCGACAATGGCGCTACTTTTGTGAAAGAGCCCATGGTAGAAGTCACCCTGCCTGATGGCACGGTTGAAATGCAGCCCGCACCTGCTACAGCCTATACCCACGTCAAGTGGAACTTCAGCGAGTCGCTAGAGGCCTCTGAGGTAATTTCTGTTTCTCACGAAGTGATCGTTAAATAAGGCTGCCAACGCGCTCATGGCTATAGCCATGAGCGCTTCTCCTTCTATTTCGCAGGACGCTTGTTCTTTCTGCTTAATCTGAGAGATACCCCTTCGTTCTCCAAACTCTCATTTTTAATTTATTTTGCATCTTACCTGTTTCTGTTAATCGAAACTCATAGCTTTTGCATCTCTGTTGCTTTCTCTGACATCTGTAGCTATCTGCAGCGGTGATCTAACAAAAGAGAAGACAGGCACACAATAACTTCTTCCCCTGGCTGAGTACGCTCACTTGCCCTCAGGTATTGGATCTATGACAACACCTGACATCACAGAAAATGCCGATTTACTTACCACCTTTAGTCTCTAGATGGATGCGGCCTATCCGCCGCTGGCAGCGCTCACTTTCGCTGGCTTTGATCAGCGTGATCGCCGCTCCAATGCTCACCGTTTCTACAGTCTCTGCTCAAAGTGTTGAGACTACCTCACTCGATATCGTCAACAGCGCCAGCGCTACCTACATGGCTACAGGGAGTCCAGTTAGCCTTACGTCTAATCAAATTGTGACAGGTGTTGCTTCTGCACTGATTGATCCAGCGGGAAATCTCGTGGGCTGCAACGGTCAGCCGCTCAGCAGCTATAGCGGATTCTCAATGGCGCTGTATGAGCCAGATGCCAGTGGGTTAGATATTGAACCCGGTGTTGTTCAATTGACCTCAACAACAGAAGCCAACAGCATTGAACCTAATGTAGACAATAACAACCCTTTCTTTTTGCTGCCAGACAGCGGTCGTTATAACTTTTTGTTAGATCCTAATGCGCCTCTTTCTGGCCCGCTCAATACAGGGCTCACTCAAACTTCTGAAGGTGCTCGCTATATCTTAGTGATTAACCCGCCAGAGGGAAGTGACTTTAGTGAGCGGCGAGTGCAGATTGTTGTTAATGCCACCGTCGTCAACGCCACAGACAACACACAAGTGCTCAGCTACACCGCCACGTCCTTAGATGGTCAGCCCCTTTCGATTGATGGTGCAACAGAACTCACTCAAACGGTTGAAGTTCGTAATGCGGAGTCACAGTCGCTGACCTTCTTTGAGTTTGGCGTTGATGCCACTATTTGTGAAGCGAGTCAGGTCAGTGTCACAAAATCAGCAGACCGCTCGGCAGCTCAGCCCGGAGATACTGTCGCCTATCGGTTGACCATCCAAAACTTAGCAAAAGTAGAGCTAGATTCGATTGTTGCTATCGATACACTCCCAGCGGGGTTTGAGTTTGTCCCAGATTCACTGATGGCTTCAACAGATGGTGAACCCATTCCGGTGAGTGTCACCTTGTCCGGTAATACGGTGAGCTTTAGGGTGACGCCAACTATCAGCGAAGACCAAGTCCTAGATATTGTGTATGCCACTCGTTTAACACCCGATGCACTCAGAGGCTCAGGCCGTAACAGTGTGATAGTGACTGCTCAGCGCACCGATACCGGCTACCGCGTGCAAGACGGGCCCAGCACTCATCGTATTACCCTCGACCCTGGCATTTTCTCGGACTGTGGCACGTTGCTAGGCCGAGTCTTTGAAGATAAAAACTTTGATGGTGAACAACAAAATGGTGAGGCCGGTATTCCCAACGCAGTTATTTTTCTCGATGACGGCAACCGGGTTGTAACCGATGCCGATGGCCTGTTTTCCGTACAAAAAATGCTTCCTGGCCAGCGCACAGGCACGCTAGATCTCAGCAGTCTACCAGGCTATACCCTAGCCCCCAATCTCTACTTTAACGAGCGCAATAGCCAGTCGAGACTGGTCAATCTCGCCCCTGGCGGCTTAGTGCGCATGAACTTTGGGGTGACCCCCACCTTCCAAGAGGAGCAAGAATAGCCGTGTCTAAAACCACTCAGAAAAAATGCTTGCACTCTGTTACGGCTGGTGTGCTGATGACGACACTAGAAGTGACTCTAGGGGCTTCTGGCGCGAAGGCTACTGATAGCGTTCTGGAGCCGACTGTTTCCGAATCTTCTGAAAAGCCTCAGCAGCTGCACGCTCGCGATCGCTCAGAAGAGTTTGAACTCGAGGCTTCTTGGCGCATTCCTAATCCTGGCGATCGCCGTTTTCGGATGACTGCGACAGAAGAGAATGCCCCGGTGGCAGACACTGCTCAGTCAAACTTTCCATTCATTTCAGTTGAGTCGTTTTCTCAGCCGCCATCTTCAGCAGAAGCGCTCTCCTCGCTAGAGATTCCTAGCCTGCTTGCGATCGCACCTAATGTGAACGAGCAAGAATCTGCTGACACACTCTCAACCCTGCTCGCGTTCATTACTCAGGAGGCTGAAGCTGAAGCCAATGCCGATACTGCCGCAACGCTGTTGGCACTGGTCGCTGAGCTAGAAGCTAGGGGTGAGGCCAGTGATGAAGCCAGTGATGAGGCCGGTGATGAAGCCAGTGATGAAGATGCCCAGACAACCGCGATGCTGCTCGCGCTCATTTCAGACTTGCAGGCTGGCAATAACGAAGCGGCCAAGCGAGCTGCGACTTTTTTAGCACTGCGATCACCCACACCTGACAGCTCACTCAATAACAAGCCTGCTGAACCCTGGCTAGCCTTTTTGACAACAGCGAGTGAAGACGACGAAGATGATCCGCTGCGTGAGCCTTGGATTGCGATCGCTGTCGATGATAGTGATGAAGAAACAACCCAAGAGACTCAGAAAAAAGCGCCTTGGTTGGCTCGTATCACCTCTGCTGAGGAGGATCCAGCAACCGTCGGTGACACGCTGCTATCAATCAACCTATCGCAGCCGGATGTGCCCAAACGCTCGTCCGCGTGGATCTCGCTAACCCCCCTTGATCTGCTTGCACCGAACAGTTCAAATAGCCCAGAGGTTGCTGCTAATCCGGTTGCAAACCGCAGAACAACAGAAGCCTACGATGTTAGGACTCTAAATCAAGTTGCGATTACCCCAGCCGGGCTCGCAAATCGCAACGAAGTGGCGGTCTCTGTCAATTCGAGTCAGGTTGAATTCTTGAGTCCAGAGCCCGGTGCTTTTTTAGATTTTCCGGCGACCTCAGTTGTTTTACAGTTTCCTGTCGGGGCCAAAATTGCTTTGTTGGCGAATGGTCAAGTCGTGGATTCGGGGTTGGTGGGTCGAACTGAAACCGATCCTAAAACGCAGCTGCGTACACAGTCCTGGTATGGCGTTCCGCTGGCCTCTGGAGAAAATCTACTAGAAATCATTTCGACAGAGACCGGTGAGGTTTTGCAGCGTCTGCCTCTAACTGTGCGGGGGCAGCCCGACGAACTCATCCTACTCTCGGCGCGGGCAATTCCTGCCGATGGCCGCTCTACAGCGAGCATTCGCGGACAGCTGGTAGATGAGTTTGGCAACCTCTCTCGCTGGGATTCTGTGGCAACCCTTCAGGCGAGCGACGGTCGATTTTTAGGTGCTGACTACAAGCCTGACCTACCCGGTTTCCAGGTCGAGGTTCTGCGGGGAGAATTTGTTGCAGAACTACAGTCTTCCCTGGAATCTCATCTAGTGCAGATACAGGCCAGCGCTAACGGATACGAGGCATTTGGTCAGCTTCAGTTTGAAACGCCTCAGCGGCCAAGCTTGCTCTCCGGGATAGTTGATGTACGCTTGGGCGCTCGGGGGACTAATTTTTACGATAGCTATCGAGAGTTTTTACCGCTTGATGGTGATAACAGCTATGGGTTTGATGTCGATACCGCTATTTTTGCGACGGGTAATTTGGGTGAATGGCTGTATACAGGCGCTTACAACAGCGATCGCGCGCTCAATGAAAATTGTCGAGGAGAGTCTTCTCTGTTTAGAACCGCAGACGGCAACTGCAATGTTTATGCAACCTATGGTGACGACTCCTATTCAGATGTGGTCACGCCGTCCTTAGACAGTGTGTATCTTCGTTTTGAGCGAAATTCACCTTCTGCGACCTCAGGTGTTGACTATGCCATGTGGGGAGACTTCAATACCGAAGAATTTTCAACGGCGGCTCAGCTTTTTACGGCCACTAATCGCCAGCTTCATGGTTTCAAAGCCAATTACAACTTCGGTAACCTTGCTGTGACAGGGCTCTATGCCAACAACGTAGAGGGATTTCAAAGAGACACGCTCTCGCCAGATGGCACCAGCGGATTTTACTTCACCTCTCAAAGAGATCTAGTTCCAGGGAGTGAAAGTGTTTATCTTGAACTCGAAGAGCTAGAGCGCCCTGGCACTGTTTTAGACCGTGTTCGCCTTATTCGCGGGCTGGACTACGAGGTCGATTACGATCGAGGAACCCTTCTCTTTAGCGATCCGGTTGCTCGAACCTCGGTTGATGAGTTTGGTCAGCTGCTCATTCGTCGTATTGTCACAACCTACCAGCACGAGTCTGGTGGTGACACCAATATTCTGGCGGGTCGCGGGCAGTACAACCTAAACCAACAGCAGAACCAAGCCTCTTGGGTTGGCGCAAGTTATTTCGCCGAAGATCAGGGAAATCGGGACTTCACCCTTTACGGTGCAGATGCTCAAATTTCATTGGATCAGAGCACCAAAGTCACTGCTGAAGTCGCACGCTCAAGTAGTCGTTTCGATACGGTTGATGAAATCACAGGCACTGCCTATCGCCTCGAAGTAGACAGCGATCTTGGCGACTTTTTGACAGGGCGTGCCTATCTGCGATCAACAGATGCAGGCTTTGCTAATGCCGCGACCACCAGTTTTGTCCCTGGTCAAACGCGCTATGGCGCCCAACTTTCCGGTCGTCTTGGCAAAAACACATCCCTTAGAGCCCGGTTCGATCAAGAAAACAACTTTGGCACGGCGCCTCAGGTGGTGACCGATTTAGATGATTTGTTGTCAGCAGAGACTGCCCCGACAGAGACTATTCCGACAGGCAGACTGTTGGATAATTCACTGACGACCTATTCTTTGGGGGCTAGTCAGCGTTGGGGCAAAACCACCGCAGAAATTGACTGGATTCATCGCGATCGCACCGATCGTCTGAGCGATACCTCCACGGTAACGTCCGACCAGCTGAGAACTCGCCTGTCCACTCCCCTCAGCGATACCCTCTCACTGGTTGCTCAAAATGAGCTAAATCTTTCCTCTGATGTTGATCCTGTTTATCCTAGCCGTACCCTGCTGGGGATTAACTGGGAAGCCATGCCAGGGATAACGGTCGGCGTTAACCAGATTTTCTATGGCGGGGGTGGTAACCGTCGTGGCAATGCCACCAGTATTGATGTCACTGGTGAACACACCTTTGAGTCCGACACCACCGTTCGCGGTCGTTTTTCCACGATTGATGGTCGGCAGGTAGGAGGCACTATTGGCTTGGAGCAAGGCATTAAGCTTGCCCCAGGATTAGACCTAGATTTAGGCTATGAAAAAGTCTTTTCAACCTTCGGTAACAGTACCGCTGCCAGCACTCAATTTGCTCAACCCTTTGCAACTGGCCCGCAAGCCTCAGCCCTAGGACTCTCCGGCGGTGAAAGCTACAGCGTGGGTCTTTCCTATACAGACAACCCTGATTTTCAAGCCAGTACTCGCTTCGAGCACCGTAGCTCTGCGCAAAGCTCTAATACGGTTTTCAATGCGTCTATCCTCGGTCGCATTACGCCAGAACTAACCCTGCTGGGCGACTATCGCATGGCCAATACTGCCAATCAACGTATCACAGGTTTAGGCAGAACCAGTTTGCTCAAGCTGGGGATGGCCTACCGCGATCCTGATAACGATCGCTTCAATGCTCTTTTGCGGTACGAGCATCGGATGAACCCAAACTCAATTCCAACCAACGCCAGCTTGGGCTCCAGCACAGAAACGCAAGAGCATCTATTTTCTGCCGAAGCGATTTATGCTCCGAACTGGCGGTGGGAGCTGTACGGTAAGTACGCGCTACGCAACAGTCGGACTGACATCAGTGGTGCTGGTAGCGGCTTTTCTAGCAGCACCACCGCGCAGCTGGCACAGGCTCGAGCGACCTACCGTTTAGGCTATCGATGGGATGTGGTCGGCGAGGCTCGATGGCTCGGTGGCAACGGCTATGGCGAAACTGGTTACTCAGTCGAAACCGGATACTATCCTCTTCCAGATCTGAGGCTGCTAGCGGGCTATAGCGGTGGTGCCACGGATTATGACTTTGGTGAAAATCGCAGCGCAGGCGGTTTTTATATGGGTGCTACTGCAAAGCTAGGCGGCTTGCTTAATGGCTTCGGTACACAACCTAACGATCCGTATCAGCAAGAACCCTCAGCAGTTGAAGCTTCTGAAGACCGTTTGGAGCCCATGGTAGAGTCTCTCTCCAATCCACAGTTTTCCAATAGCTCGTCTGCTTCTGATGTAATGACTTCGCCCGATTCTGACCGTTTGGCAGCGCCGACTCTATAGTCGTATGTGCTGTGGTGGCTGTCTCTATCCCGCTTTCTTTTATTTTGTACGCCTTTACTTTCCTGTTTATAACAGCCCGATAGATGGTCTATTTAACCTTCAAACAACAGCGCCGAAAGCTGCTGGCGATGGGCGGTATCCTCAGTGCGATACTGTTACTCTCAGCCGGTGCCAAAACAAGCTTGGCTGAGGCTATAAATAACTCTGACTCTGGCTCTGGATCTGGATCTATACAGGTGACAATCAACAGTTCGGCTGATGGCCGCATTCTTGCAGATGATGCGCTGACGCTACGCGAAGCGATTGAGCTTGTCAATGGGACTTTGCCCCTAGAAGCATTGAGCCCAGTTGAACAACAGTTTGTGACAACCGGCCAGTCAGCTTCGAGCATTCATTTTGATTTACCTGACGGTAATACAACCATTGAACTGTTGTCGGTGCTACCTGCGATCGCACAACCCGGCGTCACGATTGATGGTACGACGCAGTCTGGATACGACGCTAGCACGTCAGCGACTGCTGAAATAGAGATTCCGATTCCGGTCGTGACCATTCGCCCCGCTGACGCGATCGAAGTATTTCGTGGGCTAACGGTTGCCGCTGATGAGATCACGATCAGAGGGCTCAATCTCTACGGTTTTACTGCTCGCAGTCGCATTACTCGTTCGACGCCGCCTGCCGACATTTTCATCACGCACAGGCCAGCCTCACTCAATAGAGAAACCGCTCTACCCCTAGGGGGTGGCCGCACTGCAGCTGGTAACAACCAATTTTCTGACCAGCCGCCAAAGGGTGTTGTGATTGAACAAAATTGGTTGGGCCTGACTGTAGATAGCGAATTACCAGCCGTACCTTCTAGCTTTGGTGTGTCTGTCTTTGATAGTGCAGGTACCACTATTCGGCGTAATCGCATTGAGTATCACAATGGTAGTGCGATTATTACGGGCCGTCAGGCAGACAATTTGCAGGTGCTCGAAAACATCATTGTAGGCAATGGCCTCTCAGGCATGCCTGATGCCATTCGCTTAGATGGTCAGGTGAACAACAGCCTCATTTCTAGCAATCTTATTTGTGGTAACGATGGCAGCGGCGTTTTTCTATTCAAGCCTGACGGTGCTGTCAACATTACCGATAATGACATTCGCTTTAACGGTCAGCGCCTGCGTCGGGCAGCTGTCTATATTATGGGTGATGACCATCGTGTGACCGACAACACCATTACCCATCAAAAAGGCAGCGGCGTGGTGGTGACTGCTTTTGGCCAAGGCCCTAATACACAGAGCACCAGAAACGTCATTACGGGCAACCGGTTTGAGTCAGTAGAAGGGCTAAGTATTGATTTGAATGCTCGCAGAGATCGCGAGCCTCAAAACTTTCAAACCGGTGATGGTCCCAATCCTCACCGCAATTCTTACAACCGCCGGCAGGACACGGGCAATAGTGCTGTCAATGCGCCCCAGTTCATCAGCGCTGAATTTTTTATTATTAACGGCCAGGCGATCGCACGAGGTAAAGCTGACCCTTACAACGAGATTCAGCTATATCGCTCTACTGGCTTGGCCAGCGAGTATGGCCCGCTCTCAGAGCCCTTAGCTACGGTAACGGCAAATGAAAAAGGGGAGTTTGAATTTGTGTTAGATGAGGCAATGAACGAAGTCCGACTCAGTGCGATCGCAACCGACCGTCGCTATGGAACCTCAGAACCCGCGCTCAATACCACTATTAGCGCTCTATCCAGCTCAGGAATTGGCCAAGTTCCGCTGACCCCTACGCCTTCCTCTTCCGCGGCCCACTGTACAACCCCACCGCTGCCACCGTCTTCTCCTTCTCCCCCGCGACCCCTCATCCCTTCACCGCCTGCTGAGCCAACGCCCATCCGTTTGGAAGTCCCCCGTAATATTCACTTTGCCCTCGACCAAGATGCCATTAGTGCTGAGAGTGCAAAAGTCTTAGACCAAATCATTGCTGTCCTCAACGACTATCCCAGCATCGTTGTGGACCTGCACGGACACACGGACTCTCGTGCTAGCGTTGCCTACAACCAAGACCTCGCGAGGCGCCGCGCTGAAAACGCGCGACGATACCTGTTAGAAAACGGTATTGGTTCAGAGCGTATGACCCTTCGCGCCTTTGGTGAAACCCAACTATTAGTAAATGAGTCAAATCGAACGAATTTTGCCCGGAACCGTCGTGTCGAATTCGTATTTATAGACATACGCGGTGCCAATATCAACGTTGTTGATCAGGAAAACGACTTACAGATTGAGCCATAAGGCTGCTTTTACGTGTTAGGTCCTTCATAACAGGTCATTTTTTCTGCAAAAAGAGATCGATCGCTGTAATATCCTGACTAACGCGAGGGACTACTTCTCGTGGAATTTCCTCCGTTTGGTGTGTGTCTTCTGTGGAAGCACTCAATTATTTGAAAACCTTACATTGGAAAAAGTGACCGTAGATACGGTCTTAATGTGCGCTGACTTTTTTTAAGAAGAGATAAGAAATACGGAATCTCAATGATGGCTCCCGCTTCGTGATAAACGCTAGCGGTCAATACTTTTTGACATAAAACCCCTGTGAGAATCGGCTCATGGGGGTTTTGCATTGATGAAAATCAATGCAAAACCTTTGTGGACGTTCGTAAAGCAGATACGAACCTATCTTTTCTTACTTTTTGCGAAGGCTATGTAAGATTTTGGATGAACTGGATCTTACATAGCCCTAGATTTGCTCTGTTTCTCTAAAAGTAAGCGCTGTGTAAGCCCTCTTTTATCAATGCCTTAGAGATTTTTGTAGCTTACTTGCAACTGCCCATACATCAATAAAGTCTGATGCTTCAGTGAAATGCTCTATGTCCACATTGAATGGGCGGGGCAGCATAGGTTTGTCCAGGTAGAGGTTCTCATCGAACTGTTTTAGTTGATGAACACCTTCAATCACTAAGCCTAATAAATAGGAACGCTCTCCTACTTTTAATAAGGCTTCGTAAGAGTGAACGCCGGGTTAAAACAACATTTACTTGTTGTTCACTGGTGATTCTTAAATCCCTTTCTCTTGGTTCAACCTATCTCTGCTTGAAAATTTAGCTATCATAAACATGGCAAAAACAGAAAAACAAAAAACAGTTCGTTGGCAGGTTCAAAGGCCCTTATTGGCCGTTGTCCTAGCAGCAGCTGGAATCTTCAACATGGCAAGCGCCGTGTTCGCTGCAGGCACAGCCGCTGATACCCCTATTCGCAACACGGCAACAGCAACTTACGAAGACGACAACAATAACCCCTTCAACGCGACGTCTAACGAAGTGCTCATTAGAGTTGCTGAAGTAGCCGGCCTGACCGTAGTGGTTGCTCCAATTGAAGACTCCACGCCAGGAACACCTGTTGAACCCGGTGATACAGTTACTTTCCCGTTTGTTGTCACAAACACAGGTAATGCCCCTACCAATGTCTTTGTCCCTGGCATCAACAATATTCCAACGACTAACTTTGTACCGTCTCCTACTGACCCTGTACAAGTCTTTGAAATCGATGGCACCACACTCATTGGCACCATCGCTCCCGGCGGCGAGCTTGTCACCAACGGTGGTACACCTGTTGTCTTTGCGCCTGATGAACAGTTCATCGTAAAGGTCTCAGGTACACCTTCCCCAACGGCTGCTGATGGTGACACTATTGATGTCTCTTTAGGTAACACTGCCGACAACCCTACTACAGAAGGCACGGACCAAACTCAAAACCAGTCTGATGATGATGACGCAGGGACTAATGCTGATGACTTGCGCACAGTAGACCCAACGCCTGGCGATCTAACTGACGATCCTGTCAATGGTGAGCGTGAGGCTTCTGCTGTTTCTGCAACAACACTAGATGCGTCTCCTTTGGCGCTCGCTAAAATTCTTAAGAATTCCGCGATTGCTGATCAAGGTATTCCTTCGAACCCTGCTGACGACCTCATCACTTACACGTTAGAGTTGGACGTTGATGATGTTGACCCTAGTGGTACCTTCCAGCCTGCTGACTTAGAAGGCACTGCTATTACTGTAGATGGCGCAACGGTCACACGTATTTTGGTCTCTGATGCAATTCCTGATGAGACTCGCCTAAATTCAGCAGCTACACCGGCTCCTGGCTGGACTGCTGTATACGGCGTGGGTGTCAACGATGCGGTCCCCGGATCTGATGCCCTTGGTATTGACTGGCAAACTGCTGTACCCACTACCCCTGCCGAGCTAGCGGCTGTAAACCGTGTTGGTTTCATCTTCGATGGCACTATTGCTCAAGGGACGGCTATTCCTGGGTTTGAGTTCACCGTTATTACCAGCGGCGTTACTTCTACAACAGGTACCACCATTGAGAACGTTGCTCAGGTATTTGGTGAAACGGTAGGCGATCCTACCGATCAAATCATCTATGATGAATCGGGTGACAACAATCCCAACAACTTTGATGGTACGACTCCACCAGATCCAGATGGTAGCGACTACACCCCAGGCACCCCAGGCACCCCTGGCCCCAATGACGGTATCGCACCTGAGTCCGACCCCGATGGTGACCTAACTCCAAATAACCCAGGCGATCTTGACCCGGGCGGCAACACAGGTACAAGCCCTGACGGTGATATCAATGTTGTTGTTTTAATTCCTGCTGTAGATTCCATCCTCAATGGCCCTCAAGATATACCTGCTGCTACCGGTCCTTCTGGCGGTGATGAAGATGACTTTACCAACAAGTCTACGCCTACGCCTGCGGGGCTTGCACCGACGGATACCTTTGACCCGCCAGAGGTTGAATTTGACAACTCTTTCAACAATCCAGGTGCTGACCTGATTGCGAATACTCGTGTAGAGCCCTTATCTCCAAGCGAAGCTGCTGCTGCGAGTGGTCTAACCTCTACTCAAGCCGCTGCTGCTTACGGTAACAACGCAGATATCCCCGTCAACACGACAGTCACTATCTCTGATGGTGTTGACGATGCCATTTACACCTTTAATGGCAGCACATTCAACCTGACAACTGGAACGCCGATTGCCTTTGGTGATGTAGCTGCGGGCGATGAAGTCGACTACACCGTCACTGTGGACTTGCCTGGCACAGTTCTTCAGCTAGATGAAGTCTCCATTCCTTTGGTTGCCTTCCCTGATACTAATGCAGTTGGCTTTGATGGTGAGACGGCTAATAACATTACCGTTGACCGTCTGTATACCGGCTTCATGCGCCTCAGAAAGGAATCTGAGATTAGTCGTAATGGTGCTGTGGTTGAAGCCTTTACCGAGACGCCTTCTGCGGATGCACAGCCTGGCGATGTCATTACGTATCGACTCACCTACGAGAACATTTCTACGCCTGATGCAGGGGCTGGCAACACCATCTTGAATGCCAATAACTTTGTGATTCTTGAGGATGGTAACGCGGGCACTAATACCTGGGCACCTGTAACAGAACACCTCTCTGGTGCGACTGCAGCAGCGGGTAGCGAAATTCGTTACTACACAAACAGTACTGATGCAACGCCTGCGGCAACCAGCCCGGCTGATCCGCCAGATGGCACACTTGCTGAAAAGTATGAGAATGCTGTTCCTACCGTAGCGCCTGGTACGACCGGTACCTTCACGTTCCGACGCGAAGTTCTGTAGTTTTGACTGACTAACATTCGGTGTGGCTCTGCCGATGGGCATCCACACCTTGCTCTCTTGTCCAATTTGGTTTTTACACTACAAGGTTCAAAAAATTATGAAACGTAAGTTCATGTTTGGTTTGGGTGTTGCTGCTTTGGTCGCTTCTGCGCCTTTTGCCGTAAGCACACCGGTATTTGCTAGCTTGCAGGAAGCGGGTACGGCGATCGCACAGCGTCTTGCACGCCCCGAAGTTACCCTCGAAATGGGTGTTGAAAAGCAAGTTACCGTTGTTGTTGACGGCCAAGAAAAGTCTGAATGGCAAAAGCTCGAAGGTGAAGCCACTGTCAATCCAGGTGATGTGCTTCGCTATGGCGTTGAGTCTTCTAACGCAGGCGAAGTCGCTGCTGAAAAACTCGAAATCGTTCAGCCTATTCCCGCTGCAATGACCTTCATTATTGGTTCTCAAAAGGGTAACAGCGCGGCTACGCCAACTTACAGCATCGACAATGGTGCTTCTTTTGTTGCTGTGCCCATGGTAGAAGTCACTGTCAACGGTGTGGTTGAAATGCAACCTGCACCTGCAGAAGCTTACACTCACGTTAAGTGGAACTTCAACGAAGCACTGGGCGCTTCTGAAGTCGTGAATGTTTCTCACGAAGTGACTGTCAAGTAAATTTGGCTGAGTAAGTTGATTTGGGCGATCGCACATCACGCCACACCAGAAATGCGATCGCCCTTTCTCTCCAACTATTTCCTCGCAGGTAGCCTTCTTTCGTATTTAGTTTTTCTGTTGTTTTGCGAGCGCTGACCATCCTCTAAAAAACTTGTTTTAATCGACTCATTCTCTCTCGTGCCACTCATCTTTTCCGAAGCCCAAGGCTCGTTTCAACGCCTGTGACATTCTGTGAAAGTGTTTGCTAAGTCACTTGTACGCCCTGTGGTGTAAGCGGCTAACAAGTTTTCAATAATTCACGCCTCACCCAAGCAAATCGTTTTAGCTTGCGGGGCTATGACCAACACCTAAAAAACAGAAAATGCCGATTTTTTCACCGCCTAAGCTATCTAAGTGGCTGCGACTTTCTTCTAAGTGGCAACGTCTGCTTGTATTGCTTTTAGTAGGTCTTTTGATCCACCCATTATCGAGCGTATATGCGCAGGTTCCACCTCTTTTAAACGAGGCAACAGCTACCTATACAGAACCTCGTTCTGGTCTGGATGTAGAGGCTACTTCTAATCGTATTACCACAGGTCTTGACGAGGGTTTGATTGACCCAGGTGGTCAAATTTTAGGGTGTGATGGTCTGCCGTTAGATAGCTATGCGGGCTTCGAAATGCGACTGTATGAGCCGGATGCAACGGGTCTAGATATTGGTGAGCTAGTAGACTTAACAGATAATACAAACGGTGTGCGACAGATCCCACCAAACTTAAACAACATTAATCCCTTTTCACTGTCTATCGACGGTAGATACAACTTTTTGCTCGACCAGACGGCTCCGCTGAGGAGCCCGGTCAATGCGGGATTATTTCAGACAACACCTCGTGATGTGAATACTGGTACGCCTGGTGCTCGGTATATCTTAGTGATTAACACGCCAGAGGATAGTGAGTTTCAAGAACGACGTGTTGGTATTGAAATTACCGCTGTCGCCGAAGTTAATGGACAATCAATTCTTCAGTACAGGGCCACCTCTTTAGATGGTCAACCGATCTCGTTAGATGGCTCTTTATTCCTAGATGATGTTGTTGTTGTTGATAATGCAGAAACGCAATTCCTTTTCTTCGATATTGAGCTAGATGCTTCTATCTGTGAATCCAATCAAATCAATATTACAAAATCTGCGGATAGATCTGCGGCCCAGCCTGGTGACATTGTTTCTTATCGTTTGAATGTTACAAACTTTGCAGGGGTAGAGGTAGAGTCGGTCGTTGCTCTAGATACCTTGCCTACTGGCTTTGAGCTAATTCCAGAAACGGTCGCAGGTCAAATAAACGGAAGCCCTATTGATGTTAGTGCACAGTTATCTGGCAGCACAATTGCTTTTAGCGTTGTTGAGTCCGTCGTTGCTGACCAAACTCTGGATATAACTTACGGTGTTCGCCTGACACCTGATGCTATTAGGGGCTCTGGCTCCAACAGTGCCATTATTACGGCGACTAGAACGGACAGTGGCTTCCAAATTAAAGATGGACCTAGCATTCATCGCCTTACGCTTGACCCAGGTATCCTTGCTGACTGTGGCACCTTGTTGGGGCGCGTCTTTGAAGATAAAAACTTCGATGGCGAACAACAAAGTGGGGAAGCTGGAATCCCAAACGCAGTAATTTTCCTGGATGACGGCAACCGAGTAGTGACCGATGCTGATGGTCTCTTTTCGGTTCAAAAGATGCTGCCGGGACGGCGCACTGGAACGATAGATCTTGCTAGCTTGCCAGGTTACACCCTAGCACCCAACTTGTACTTTAACGAGCGAAACAGTCACTCTCGCTTAGTTAATCTCGCACCGGGTGGTCTTGTCCGGATGAACTTCGGGGTCACACCTACCTTTCAAGAGGATCAAGAATAGAAATGGATAAGGAAACAAAAAACAAATTCTTGCATTCTGGTGTTGCTGCGAGTGCTCTAGCTGGTTTGGGTTTACTCCCTGGCGTAGCCGAAGCCCAGGCTGTTCTCGACATAGGCTTGGCACTAGAGACTTCTACTGACTCACCGAGTGATGTTGGTTCTTTAGAAGGCGCGACTCTCGAAGCTAATGTAGAGGTTAGAACCCGCGAAGTAGAGTGGGATGTACCCTGGATCGCCGCAGCACCCGAAGAGGTTGTCTTAATTGATGATGAGTTTCTTGTCTCGGCACCACCGCTCGCGACGGGCTTTGCTGAAGAGGCTGTGATCGCACAAGCTGCTAAAAGCAACTTCCCACTCATTGCTGTTATTGATGAGCCCTCGGCTGTTTCATCCTTGCCGCCCGTCGATATCGCGTCAGAGACGCTAATCGCGCAGGCAGCACCTGCTGAAGCCTCTGAATCGTTTTCTCTAGAAAGTTTGCGCGCCGCGCAGCAGGCGTTAGAGATTGAAGAGCTTGCTCAAGTGGATTCGCTAGAGTCGCTAGAGACAGCAGCGCCCTCTCTTGAAATCACCTCAGAAACAGTTTTAGAAGACGCACCGCTGATTGCGTTTGCCAGTGAGGAGGAGACCTCACTAGAAACTGTATCGCCGCTGTTGGCGATCGCAACTCCAGAAGCGAGTCAAATGCCTCAGGTAAAGGCATCTTGGTTAGCGCGTGCTCTTTCTGTTGAAGAACAAGAAATAGAGGCAGAAAAAGCCGAAACTTTGGTTCCATTGATCGCCCTTCGCCCAGCAGCAGAAGACTCGGAAGAGAGTGCTGAACCTTGGATCGCCTATGCCACTAATAACGATGATGAAGACGAGGAAGAAAATAAGAAAGCACCTTGGCTAGTGCGTTCTTTGCAAGCAGAGGCTCAACAGAATCAGCCGATTGCTCAAGCGCCTCGTCTTGCTCTGTCTTTACCGCGACGTGAGGCGAACAAGCGTCCCGCTGACTGGATTTCTCTAACGCCAGTGGACCTTGAACAACCAGGCTCAGACAACTTGGCGCTTCGCAATCGCACTGAGGGCCAGCTGAATACCACTGGTGCGCAGGCTTATGATGTTAGTAACTTATTGCAAGTCGCTATTACACCCGCTGATTTGGCTAATCCTGATGAGCTTGCAGTTTCGGTAGATGCCAGTCAAGTTGAAATCCTCAGCCCAGAGCCAGGCGCTTTCTTAGATATTCCTGCAACGCCTGTTGTGCTTCGCTTCCCTATCGGTGCGAATATTGCTCTGCTCACCAATGGTCAGGTTGTAGACTCTAGCTTGGTCGGTAGAACCGAAACCGATCCGGAGACTCAACTGCGTACTCAAACTTGGTACGGTGTTCCCCTGGTCTCGGGTGAAAACACACTCGAGGTCATCTCTACAGACGACGGTAGTGTTCTTCAAAGCCTCTTTGTTTCTGTAAGAGGACAGCCCGATAAGCTGGTCCTGCTCTCTCCGCGATCTATTCCTTCGGATGGTCGCTCTACCGCTTCTATCCGTGGTCAGCTTGTAGACGAAAGCGGTAACATTTCTCGTTGGGATTCTATTGCAACGCTCCAATCTAGTGATGGCCGCTTCATTGGCGCGGACCAAGACCCCGATGTCCCAGGTTTCCAGGTAGAGGTACAGCGAGGCGAATTCACTGCTGAATTGCAATCTTCTTTAGACTCAAAGCTGGTTCAGCTCAGGGCAAACGCCAGTGGTTTTGAAGCTTTTAGCCAAATTCAGTTTGATACGCCACAACGCCCCAGCTTGGTCTCAGGTGTGATTGATGTCCGCTTAGGGGCTAGCGGTACAGATTTCTATGACAGCTACCGAGAATTCTTGCCAGTTAACGGTGACGATAGTTACGAATTTGATGTTGATGCTGCTGTTTTTGCGACCGGTAACTTGGGTGAGTGGCTCTACACCGGTGCTTACAATAGCGATCGCAGCTTAAACGAAAACTGCCGTGGAGAGTCTACGCTCTTTCGCACTAGCTCCGGTGACTGTACGAATGTTTATCCTACGTATGGTGACAACTCTTATTCAGATGTGGTTGCGCCATCTTTAGATAGCGTATACCTGCGTTTAGAGCGAAATTCACCCTCTAATAACGCAGGCATTGACTATGCCATGTGGGGGGATTACAACACCGAAGAGTTCTCTTCAGCCGCACAGTTGTTCACTTCTACAAGCCGTCAACTCCATGGCTTCAAAGGGAACTACAATTTTGGAAATTTGTCTGTTACAGGCTTATACGCTGACAATGTAGAAGGTTTCCAACGTGATACGATTGCGCCAGATGGGACCAGTGGTTTTTACTTCACCTCTCAAAGGAATATTGTCCCAGGTAGTGAAGATGTCTTTCTGGAGCTAGAAGAGCTAGAGCGCCCAGGTGCTGTACTCGATAGGGTTCAACTAGCCCGTGGTGCTGACTATGAAATCGACTATGACAGAGGAACCCTTCTGTTCAATGATCCTATTACACGCACCTCTATTGATGACTTTGGTCAGCTGCTGGTTCGTCGAATTGTAACGACCTATCAACACGAAGATGGCGAAGATACCAACATCCTAGCGGGTCGTCTGCGCTATAACTTTGGGCGCGACTTACAAGGTCAAGACTCTTGGCTAGGTGCAAGCTACCTGACCGAAGATCAGGGCAATCGAGACTTCACTTTGTATGGTGCAGACGCGCAGATTGCCCTGGGTGATAGTGCCACGCTCACCGCTGAAATTGCTGAATCTTCCAATGATTTTGATATCTCGGACAACGTAGGTGGCACTGCCTACCGTGTGGAATTAGACGGTGATATTGGCAAGAGGCTTAACGGAAGTGCTTACTTCCGTTCAACCGACCCAGGTTTTAGCAACCGAGCGACGACTAGCTTTGTTCCGGGGCAAACCCGCTATGGCGCGCAGCTGGCAGGCCGCTTGGGGGATAACACCTCTGTGCGTGCCCAGTACGACCACGAAGATAACAACGGCACTGCCCCTCAGGTCATTACAGATCTTTCAGAGTTGTTGGCAGGTATTAATCGACCGGGCGTGGCGCTGGATAATTCTCTAACAACCTATTCTTTTGGCATTAGTCAGCGATTGGGCCGCGCTAATGCAGAAATAGATTGGATTCACCGCGATCGCACGGATCGTCTCAACAATGACAGCAATCTCTCTTCAGACCAAATTAGAAGTCGGTTTACAACCCCATTGGGCAATAAGCTGACGCTGGTTGCTCAAAATGAGTTGAATCTTTCTTCTAACGTCGATCCTATCTATCCTAGCCGTACGCTCATTGGGCTCAATTGGGAAGCCATGCGAGGGATTAACGTTGGTCTCAACCAAATCTTTTACGGTGGCGGCGGTAACAATCGAGGAAGTTCTACAAGCCTAGATGTAACAGGTGAGCACACATTTAAATCTGACACGACTGTGCGGGGCCGGTTCTCTACGGTAGATGGTCGCCAAATTGGGGGTTCGATTGGCTTAGAACAGGGCATTCGGCTTTCCCCAGGGTTAAACCTAGACCTAGGCTATGAAAAGGTATTTTCTACCTTTGGCAATGAAACTGCGGCAAGCACACAGTTCTCTCAGCCCTACGCTACGGGTACAGGTGCCTCGGCGCTAGGTCTATCTGGCGGCGAGAGCTACAGCGTGGGCCTCTCCTACACAGATAATCCAGACTTCCAAGCCAGTACACGCTTCGAACATCGCAATTCTTCTCAAAGCTCAAATACTGTCTTTGATCTTTCTGCATTAGGTCGAATCAATCCATCCTTAACCGTTTTAGGTGACTATCGTCTTGCCAGTGCGGCTAATCAAAACGTTACTGGGCTTGGAACCACAAGTTTGCTTAAGTTGGGGCTGGCGTATCGAAACCCTGATAATGATCGCTTCAATGCCCTGCTCCGCTATGAGCACCGTATGAATCCTAATACGATTCCGACAACAGCGAGCATTGGCACTAGCACAGAGACTCAAGAACACCTGTTGTCTGCCGAAGCGATTTATGCTCCGAACTGGCGATGGGAGCTGTATGGCAAATACGCCTTACGTAACAGCCGTACAGAAATTTCTTCTGTAAGCAACAGCTTCTCTGGCAGCAACACTGTTCAGCTTGCTCAAATGAGAGCGACGTATCGCCTTGCTTACAAGTGGGATGTGGTCGGAGAAGCGCGCTGGCTGGGGGGCAACGGTTTTAACGAAACCGGTTACTCCATTGAAGGTGGTTACTATCCACTGCCTGATTTGAGGTTGTCGGCAGGTTACAGCGGAGGTGCCGCTGACCGTGACTTCGGTGAAAACCGAGATTCCGGCGGCTTTTACATCGGTGCGACTGCAAAGCTTAGCGGTCTTCTAAATGGGTTTGGTACACAGCCAAATGCTCCTTCCCAGCAAGCAGAATCTGCGATTGAGGTGTCCCATGAGACTCTGGTTCCTGTGGGTAACGTGCTTAATAATCGTGATGCCTCGCCTCAGCCAGCTGAAACTTTGCCGAGCGATGAGATATCCGAAGACGCTGAGAGCTTGGAAGACAGTCGAACGTTTTCGCTAGACGATCTTTATCCTTCTGCCGTTGAATTCTAGAGGTTTGGAAGTCAATTTATGACGACATAAGTTGATCCATTTTTTGAGCTTAATCCACGATCCCAATCACTTTTACTTGCCCGACAGATGGCCTACTCAAACTTCAAAAAGAACAGTCGAAATCTCCTTGCTGCCTGTGGCCTCTTAGGCGCAATTCTGCTGCCGACTGTGAGCTGGGCCCAGGTGGCTGACGGCCCTTTTGTTCAGATCACGGTGAATAGCCCTATAGATGGCAACCCTCAGGCAGATGACGCGCTTACCTTGCGAGAGGCGATTGAAATTACCAATGGCACTTTGCCACTGAGTGCCCTTAGTGATGCTGAACAAAAGCAGGTCTCTACCGCTAGGCAAGGCGAATCAGAAATCCGCTTTAGTTTGCCGATGAGCCAGACAACAATTGAGCTAACCTCGGTGTTACCTGCGATTTCTCAGCCCGGCCTTACCATAGATGGTACTACGCAACCCGGTTACGATGTTACTAGCTCAGCCACAGCAGAAATTTCTATTCCTGTTCCTGTTGTCACGCTTCGCCCTGAGGGCAGCAGAGAAATTTTTAGAGGCATCACCCTTTCCGCCGATAACACTACGGTTCGCGGCCTTAATATTTATGGTTTTAACTCGCCGAGTAGCATTACTCAATCTACGCCACCTGCCGACATTTTTATCAGTCATAAGCCGGCACCGCTGAATCGAGAGACACCCTTACCCTACGCCGGTGATTTGATGCCTGACTTAGCGCCCAGCGAAATTGTCATTGAGCAAAATTGGCTAGGGCTTACAAAAGAGGGTGCGTTGCCGACAATGCCATCTGGCTTTGGTGTCTCTGTTTTTGATAGTGCAGGCACAACTATTCAGCGCAATCGAATTGAATACCACAATGGCAGTGCCATCATTTCTGGACGTCAGGCCGATAACCTAGCCGTGATTGATAATATCATCGTCGGCAATGGCCTTTCGGGAATGCCAGATGCTATTCGTTTAGATGGTCGAGTGAGCAACGGCCTTATCTCGAGCAACCTGATTTGCGGTAATGATGGCAGCGGCGTTTTTCTATTTAAGCCTGATGGTGCTGTGACGATTTCTAACAACGATATTCGCTACAACGGTCAACGGCTGAGGCGCGGTGCGGTGTATGTAATGGGGGACAATCACCGCATTATAGACAACAACATCACGAATCAAAAAGGCAGCGGCGTTGTGGTGACGGCGTTTGGACAAGGTCCAAATACCCAAAGCAGCAACAATGTGATTACTGATAATCGATTCGATGAGCTAGAGGGCCTGAGTATTGACTTGAATGCGAGACGCGATCGCGATCCTCAAAACTTTCAAACGGGTGATGGTCCAAATCCACAGCGTAATTCTGGCAATCGGCGCCAGGGTACGGGCAACAGCGCAGTTAATGCACCGACGTTTATCAGCCCTGAGTTTTTCGTTATTGATGGCAAAGTTGTTGTTCGCGGTCAAGCAGATGCGAGTGCTGAAGTTCAGCTATACCGCTCAACGGGCGCAGCAGATGACTACGGTCCCCTCACTGAGCCGCTAAAGACAACGACAGCTGATGAAAACGGTGAGTTTGAGTTCGTGTCGAATGCGCTGGTTGGCGGAGAAGTGTTGAGCGCGATCGCCACTGATGCACGCTATGGCACGTCCGAACCTGCTCAGAACACGATGATTCGAACACTTGATGGCTCGTTGAATTCAGCGCCTATCGCTAGCCCTGTGGGAATGCCTCAGTGTACAACTCCGCCGATTCCGCCAGAGCCCCCGATTCCGCCAGAGCCCCCGACTCCACCTGAGCCCCCGATTCCACCTGAGCCCCCGACTCCACCAGAGTTGCCCCCAGCTCCGACTGAAATTCAGCTACGCGTTCCTCGCAATGTTCACTTTGGGCTCGATTTAGATTACATCAGTGAAGAGAGTGCCCCCATTTTAGATGGTATTGCCGCGGTGCTTAAAGAGTATCCCAGCATGGTTGTAGATTTGCATGGACACACAGACTCACGCGCCAGTGTCGCCTACAACCAAGACCTAGCCCGTCGCCGTGCGGAGAATGCCCGCCGCTACTTACTCGGCAAGGGCATCGGCGCAGAGCGTATGACTATCCGCTCCTTTGGTGAAACGGAACTACTCGTAAACGAAACGGATATTACTAACTTTGCTCGTAACCGCCGGGTTGAGTTTGTTTTTCGAGACGTTTTGGGTGCCAACATTACCTTCTTTGATCAGGAAGAGGACTTGCAGCTTGAACGTTGAGATGCTGTGAGAGATGACTTCTCTCATGGGGAGTAACAATTTTTTTTGATGACTAGGTTGACCCATTCGGGAAAACTTGACTAAGTCTTTATCTACTATGTATCGCAATCTTTCTTGAGCTATGGGTAAGAAAATCTATTGGGGAGCCTTAAGTACGCTTACGTTGTTAAGCTGCCTATTAGGGATTAGCGGTCAATCTGCTCGTGCCGAAGGTAGTAACGACTTGGTAAGTAGTGGCGGCGATAGACCCTACTTGGAATTTCGAACAGACATTAACGGTGGTGTTCCTAGAAGAACAATCATTAAGGTATACGCCAACGCAGGCGAAACCATTGATTTAGGATCGAGCGCGGTCGGCATTGGTTCGGGTGCTAACATTGGCGTCATTAACTATCGGCAACCCGATGGTACGGCAGGCTCTTGTGGTGCGGATGGCCTCATTGCTGATAGAGCTCAGGAGGCTGCTGGGCCGGGTGATGGCACTGGGGGAACGTTTATTCCGTGTGTGGTTACGGTTGCTCCTGGCGATAGCGGCATTTGGGAGATAGATTTTGTTAGCCCCGATCCTGATGACAGGACTAACCCGCCACCCATTGCAGGCACTGCAAGCTGGACTCAGGATCCAACCGCAGGCATTATTCCTGCTTGGGATGTCACTGTTCGCGATAGTTCTGGGACGCCGATTTCAGGGCGAGTGTATGCAAACTACTACGCCTTTAACATTGGTGGAAATGGCCGGTCTGTTAGCTCCTTGTTTTCTGTTCTTACACAAGAGGGTTATCAGTACAGCATTGACCTTAATGGCATTGACCCCTTCGGTTTTATTTTCTTTGCAAACCGGAATGGATTCTTTGAAAATTCCTCCGGCGATTCTATTTTCCGGTCTCTTCAATTTGTCGGTGCTAATCCCGGCCAGCTACCGGCTGGCTATGGCTTCCAAAATCCTAACGACCCTGATTTAGGTATTTATGTCACCCATAAGACTTTCATTAATCCGCCGGATCCAGCTATGCCAGGTTCGGCCCTATCTCCAACGGGAACCACTTGGCTTTACAGCGAGCCTGTAGCACCACCTGCACCGACAGGGCTTGCTTTTACCGGTATTGAGGGGACAGTTGGCGTTGCAGGTACCAGCCCATTAGGAGGCACCCTCAGTTTTAATAGCACGTCTCAGAATGCCTTCTCTATCACGATTGATCTAAATTCAGATGGCCTGTTTGGTACTGGTAATGACCGTACTTTTGTCGGGCGATCTGTTGTGGGTGCTAACAGTGTTTTTTGGGATGGTCTTGATAGCGATGGTGCAAAAGTTCCCGCTAGCTTGATTCCCTATGGCGTCAGAATCAATCAGTACTCGGGTGAAGCGCACTTTCCAATTATTGATGCAGAACAACACAACAATGGCTTTAGAATTCGGCGACTTAATACGCCCGTAGGCCCAACCAGTATTTCTGAGGACCCTGACAACATTTACTACAATGATAGCAATACGGGGGCTGACTTTACCCTATGTGCGGCGGGTGAGACAGGTGCCGACTGCTACGGTGGGGGGCCGACACCAAGACAGTCTCTAACAGGATTAGATAGTTCAGCCGGTGGGCATGAATTTACTAGCAACTTTGGTAACCGGCGTGGGGTTGATACCTGGGTTTATTATCCATCTGCTGATGTTGAGCTAGTAGGGGGGATTGGTATTCGAGAGGCCGATTTAATTGTTGATAAAACAGTTGATTTGTCGGTGGCCGATCCGGGAAACCCTCTTACTTACACGATTGCTGTCACTAACGATGGTCCTAGTGATGAAGCTGGAATCACTCTTCAAGATAATGTTCCAGCTTCGCTGACAGGTGTGAATTGGAGCTGTTCTATTACCAGTGATGTTGCTGGTAGTATTGCCAATAGTTGTGGTGATGCCAGTGGCACAGGCAATGTGATTAATACCACCCTAAACTTGAACAATCAGGCTGTTGCAACTTATACCATTACGGGTACTCTCTCTAGCTCTGCTTCTGGCACGATCACGAATTCAGCAACGGCGATTCGTAATCTAGATATTACCGATCCAGATTTGAGTAACAATACTGACGATGCGGTGACGGTAATTAATACTGTACCGCCACCGAGTGGCACCATTTGCTATGCAGTTGCAGATGGTACTGACGACTTGTTAGTGAGTATTGATATCAACACGGGCGTGGAGGGTTTGATCGGTGCGGTGGGTGTAACAGATATTGAGGCGATCGCACACTGGCCTGGGACAAATACTTTGTACGCAGCGAATGCTGGACAGCTCGGTACACTCAATACTGCTACAGGTACCTACAGCGCCCTCAGTAACTTTGGCTCTGGTAGCGGGGCGGGTGGCGTTAGAACATTTGCTGATGTCAACAGCCTTGCCTTTAATCCATTCACGGGTCAGTTGTTTGGTGTAGAGCGCGAGGTCGGTGAGGATCTGTTATTCCAAATTGATCCTGCAACGGGTGTTCGGGTCGCCAATGCGTTTGGTCCTGGCATTGACTACCTTATCGTGGGAAGTAACGCAACGACTGGGTTTGTCGATATTGATGATATTGCCTTTGACCCAGCTACTGGCGCACTTTACGGTATTGCTAATGATGGCACCACGGGTGATAGGCTCGTTGAAATTAACTTGGCCGATGGCTCCACTACTAACGTAGGTGGCTTTGGTGTAGGTGATGTAGAAGGCCTCACTGCCTTTAATGATGGTATTTTGTACGCGACGACGGGAGATGCTGCCCCTGCTGGAGAGGAGGATCGCTTCTATAGCATTAACAAAGCTTCTGGCAATGCGACTGAAGTTAGTGCGCTAACGGTCGGTAATGATTATGAATCTGTGGCTTGTTTGACAGGGGGGCCTAACAACATTGAAGGGACTGTTTTTCTAGACCCTAATGTGAGTGGCACTTTAGATGGCGGTGACTCAGGAACTGATGCTGCAACCGTACGACTCTATCGCGATAGCAATGGTAATGGGCAAGTCGATGCGGGCGATCCACTGCTGACGTCGCAGAGCACGTCAGGTGGTGGGTTGTTTAACTTTTTGGTGGCGGCGAATGGCTCTTTTGTAATAGATGTGGATGCGGCAACGCTGCCGCCAGAAAATAGTGTGTTAACTACGGATAATGTTGAAGTTGCTAACTTTGGTATTAGCCTTAATGTTACGGATGTAAACAACAACTTTGGTCATTACACTGACTCTAACCTCGTACTGGTAAAGCGGATTACGGCGATCAACGGTGTGCGTCTCACCGATAGTGTCGATAATCCGAGTGATGTGAATGACAATCACCCCAACTGGCCTTCTGGGACAAGTGGTGCGGGCATTAGTACTTTCCTGCTAGGCGCGACTGACAGGCTCGCAGAAATTGATGACGAGGTGGAGTACACCATTTATTACTTGGCAACGGGTAACAATCCGGTGACGAATGTCCAGTTGTGCGATCGCGTACCAGATGGCTCTACCTACATAGGAGACTCTATGGTGCTATTTACCAATAGTGCCACGACTAACCTTACCGACACCCCTATCGATACTGACGGTGCTGTGTTTTTGTCCGCAGGTGATACTACTGCCGTGCCTTGTCCTGGCCCAAATGCGGACGGTACTGTTTTAATCAATCTTGCCCCCTCGCCCAGTCAGCTGCCGAATTCTACTGGGCCTGGCACGCCCAGTAATGCCTACGGTTTTATCCGTTTTCGAGTCACTGTCGACTAATGTTTTTGTTTGTTTCCCAACAACCCTGAAATTTGGAATCGAATGCGATTTTAACCTTCAGGGCTGTTCGCTCCCTTGCCCCGCTTGCCGACACATTTGTTGTTGGCCCTGGGCGAATCCCTTTGTTTGGTTCTTTCTTTTTTTAACACCATGAAACCTTCTCAAAAAAATCAGCACAACTGGAAGCAGTATTGCTTGCGCACATTAGTAGGCGCTGCGCTACTCAGCTCTTCCATTCTGCCAGCATCTGCTATTGGTACTAACGCCGGCACTACGATTGATAACACGGCCTTCGGTTCTTTTGAGAACCCTACGGCACCTGGGGGAACACCGCCAACAACGGTTAACTCCAACACAGTGACTATTACCGTGGCAGAGATTGCGGGTATTACGGTAACAGCAGAAGGTGCTAACGAAGCGCCTGCTGGTGTGGCTGGTCCTACTGGTACGCCTACTCCTGGTGCGGAAGATGGTCCTGCCCAGGGTGATGGTGTGATCAACGAGCAAGATATTGTTTACTTCACCTATCGCATTACTAACACAGGTAATGACCAAACACAGTTCTTCATTCCTGGTGCGCCCTCTAACGTTGTTAACGGTACCTTTGATGAGACGTTATATGGCCCAATTGAGATTATTAGCTATAACGACGGCATAACAACAACTGACTTGACAGGTGCGCCTATCCCAATCACGCCTGGTGGTCTTAATACAGATGGTTTAACAGGGCTCCCTAACGATGGTTCTGTTCCGGCCCAGGATCTGACTCTGGCTACACCTAGGCCCGCTGGCTTCATTGAAATCCGAGTGCCTATTAAGGCTGATGCTGGGCTGGTTGCGACCCCCACTCCTGATGAGATCACTGTAACGATTGGTGACACAGCCGTTGTAAACGGGCAAAACGAACCTTTTGTTGCTGGAACTAATGATGTCTTTACCCAAGACAACGTTGGTGCAGTTAACGGTGATGCGGGGGTTGATAATCCGGATCCTGAGCGTGAAGCAAGCGCACCTAACTCCGTTCCGGTAGGCGCACTAGAACTAGACTATGGTGATGCACCGGATGCCGTTGCTGGTTCTGTTGCTGCACCGGATGCCACTACACCCGCTGACTATGAAACCGAGCCTGGTCGTGGTCCTAGCCACATTGATGATGGCGTTACCTCCTTAGGACCGGATGTTGATATTGAAGCAACTGCCTTTAGTGATGGCGATCCTGAAGATAATGGTGTTTCGTTGGGTGCTAATCTACTGCATGGCCAAGGTCTGATTGCGGGGCAAACATACACATTGGATGTGACTACTGAGGGCGCAGGTACTTTGGACGCTTGGATTGACTTTGACCGTAACGGTGTCTTTGATACAGGTGAAGAAATTACTGCTGTCGGTGAAGCACCTAACGGGGCGGGGGAAATCACTCTAACTGTGACTGTCCCAGCGACAGCATCGGCAGGTCCGACCTATGCCCGCTTCCGCTACAGTACGGAGGCTGAGCTGGCCCCTACTGGCGCTGCTGGTGATGGTGAAGTTGAAGACTACTTGGTGAACTTGGTTGCTGCTGATCCGTCTCTTCGCCTTGTGAAGCGGGTTACTAGCGTCGGTGGTACGGCAATCACGACCGTAGTTGATCCTACAACGACAACTGATCCTAATGATGATGCCACTGTAAACTGGCCCACAGATTATCTAGAAGGTGCGGTCGATGCAGATGCAGAACCGTTTGAAGCTGTAGAGTATACGGTTTACTTCCTGTCTGATGGAAATACGGACATTAACAACGTCCGCATCTGTGACTTTATTCCTGCTAACACAACTTATGTCACAGGCTCCTTGGAAATCAGTCAAGGTGGTGGTGCCCCAAGCGTAGTTTTGCCGGCAGACTTGGATGCTTTGACTGATGCATCGGGTGATGATGAAGGTGAGAACTTTGTTGCAACGCCTGCTGGTGCACCTTGTGATCCAGCCGCAGGTGCGAATACCACAGGTGGTGTGTTGGTAGATGTACCTGGCACGTTGAATCCAGTAACTGCGCCTCCTGCGCCTCCTGCACCTGATCTCTCCTATGGCTTTATCCGCTTCTCTGTAACGGTGGATTAATGGCTTTAAGTTAGCTGTTGGCTAATAGGGCTTTGTGGCAATAGGGTCGGGCTACTACAGTTCGGCCCTATTGCTCTAGCTAGATTTCTTTGAATGATAAATAGATGAATACCCCTTGAGAAGGAACGCTAGCGTATTCATCAAAAAATATTTGTATTTTGGTTGGAAACAACAAATATTTCTTGATGGATGGGAATGCTTGGTTGGCGTCAAAGGTTATTTGCCTGTATGTAATTGTTACTGGAGAGTGTTAGAGATGAATCGTGTGGCTAGCTCACTGGTAGGCTCATTACTAAAGGCTGGACTAAACGCCAGTTTGCTAGCACCTTGTTTGCTAGTGTCTCATCTCTTCGTTTCTGAAGCGCAGGCAGTTAGCATTGAATTAGATGGTACTCGTACTGTCCTCAGTGGAACAGATTGTGATATAGCCACCTATCGATATGGTACTAATACAACTTTCAATGGCACTGCATTAGATCTTATTGTTGAGGTCACTGGTGAGGATAATGAGTACAACGAGGTTGGAGAGGATTGCGTTGGTTTGTTTGCTGGCCCCTCTTCAGATCTCATGTCTGTCAGGCTCAACGATGAAGATGCTGGTGACGATGTTGCCTACATGGACTTTAGGGTCACTGTTGTTGCTCAGGGGACTACGACCCCTGTTGAAGTTGACCGCATTGTAGTGACAGCGTTTGATTTGGATATTGCTACTGGCCAAACAGGGACAGATGACGTTTATTTTCGATTCCCTGATAGCTCTTATCGTAGTAGAGATAGTTTTGTTGAATACGATACCGGGTCTTATTTTGGCGGCTTGTTCCAGGTGAAGTTTACTGGATGGGATGCAGATAACTGCGATGACGCAGCTGGTTCGGCGGTTCCTGCTTGTCGGGCAAGTAGCGTTTTTATCACTGGTCCAGGGAGTGTTCTTAATACGGTTTCTACGGTCTCTTTTAGAGTGCAAAATGACAATGCCTATGGCCAGGATAACCGAGCGTTTGCCTACAGAAGGATGGAACTGTCTTTTGAAGTGAGTGACTTAGAAACTGTTGTGACCAGTAATACTGACTTCGGCGACGCGCCTGCTAGTTATGGTGATGCGGGTAACTCTATTAGTGCTAACGTTGCAATGGGATACGGCATTGTTCCAGATGATGATGATATTGCGACTATCAACAAATCATCACCCAATTCAGACGGTGATGATAATGATGCTGAAATTTATGAATTTGACGATGAAGATGCTGTTTTTCTTAACGGCCAGCCCCTAGATAATCAATTTTTGGCTTCTGATAGCACCGTCAACATGGATGTGACGACTTTTGGTACCGGCTTTTTGAGCGCCTGGGTGGATATCAACGTCAATGGTGTTTTTGACGTTGGTGAACAGGTTGTGACCGATTTGTCGATTACTAGCGACACGGTGCAAACGACTTCTGTCCCGATTACGATTCCAGCGATCGCAACAGGTGGTGATTCAGTCGTTAGGTTTAGATTTAGCACCGCAACAGGTGAGGCCGCTACTGGATTTAGTGCTAATGATGGTGAAGTTGAAGATTACAAAGTTACGCTGACTTCTAATGTTGCTGATGTTCGCTTGGTGAAGCGAATTACGGCGGTGAATGGCCAGCCTGTTAACCCCAATGATGGCACGCTGCTCAATGTATTTGTAGACGATACGACTTCGCCACAAGCGGCTGATGATAACGATCCAGGCTGGCCTGCGGGTTATTTGCTAGGTGAGGTTGATGCCGGATTGGTAAAGCCTGGAGATGAGCTGGAGTACACGGTGTACTTTCTTAATGCGGGGAATTTGCTAGCCGATGACGTGAGAATTTGCGATCGCCTCTATCCTGACCAATCTTTGGTCAATGATGGTTACGGTGTGGGTATTGCTGCCCAAGCTCAGATTGGAACGGGTGCTGCTGTTGGCCTAACAGCGATTAATGACTCTGTTGATCGCACCGAATTCATTAGTGCAAGCAGCCCAGTACCTGCCACGTGCAATCTGCAAGCTTCTAATGATAACGGTACTTTAGTTGTTGATGTTACTGGCCCAGTAGGTTCAGGAAGTCCTAACTTGACTCAGCTAGAGGCGACAACGGGGGCTGGTGCACCCAATGACTCCTACGGTCTGTTTCGCTTCAAAACTCGCGTTTCACCGTAATCACAAAAGCCTCTTTTTGTTCCTAGAAGGCTCAACTATCTAATCTTTCCTCTTTTTATTTCTGCTTTGCTCAGATTCTTTACTATGTTACAGCATTCTAAAAAGCCTATTCTGCTGGTGACTAAGGTCTTTTGGCAGGCTCGAAGTGAACGTTTTGGTTTTTGCCGATTGTTGTTTTCACTATTGGCTAGTGGCAGTGTATTGTTTCCTGCGGCGATCGCGTTAGCGGGTGCAGATAGTCCGGCCCCTGGCACCGTTATTCAAAACCAAGCAACCGGAACCTTTTCTGATCCAAATCTGGGCATTCAAAACATTGAGTCCAACATTGTCCAGGTAACCGTTGCAGAAGTTACCGGCATTACCGTTAGCGCATCAGCCACACAGCCGCCTGTAGATTCGCCTGTAGGATCTGCAAATGATGGGCCTAACCAAGGCAACAGCAATATTGATCCAGAAGATATTGTTTATTTCACCTTTGATATTACTAATGTCGGTAATGACCCGACCCAGTTTTTTATTCCTGGCGCGGCCTCTGCGACTAATGGCACCTTTGTTGATCAAATTCAAATTATCTCTTTTAATTCTGATGGTAATACTGAAACAGTTTTAGGTGTACCCGTTGATGTTCCGGCTGTGGGTATTACCACAGGGGCAGCGTTAGGACTCCCCGATGGTTCTATCGCCCCTGGTGGCAAGGTGACCGTGCGAGTGCCTATTAAGGCAGATGCTGGGCTGATTGCTGGTGACAATATCACCGCAATTTTAGGCGATACGTTAGCCAGTGGACGAGGTAACCAGCCGTTTAGCGATGGCGGTAGTGGCCTTGATTTGTACACTCAGGATAACCAGGATACAGATGCTGTTGACAACACATCTTCTGCCGCAACAGAAGTGGAGTCAGCGGGCGCTCCGGTCAATGGGGATGCGACCTTCAGCCGCCAAGAAGCTAGTGCGATTCAAAATGCGCCGATTGGCCCGCCAATTGTGATTTTAAGAGATTTTGGTGATGCGCCTGATAGCTATGCAACCGATGCGATTGACGATGCTGGTGAAGGCGTTGGTGCGAGTCATGTGATTAATGCGGATACCTATTTGGGGACGCCGCCTGACGATGAAACCGACGCCCAGCTGCCATTGGATGGTTCTGGTGACGGCATAGAAGATGATGGCATTGTTAGCTTCCCTGACCTGTTTACCAACAGCTTTGTGTATAGCATTGATAACAGCGATATTACGGTGACTAATACGAGCGCTCAGCCTGCAACACTTCATGGCTGGATTGACTTTGATGGTGATGGCAGGTTTGAAGCCTCTGAGCATACGAGTATTTCTGTGCCTGCGAACCAAGCGACCAATGTGGCGCCTGCGAACCTAGTGTGGTCCGGTACCGGACCCAAGACGGCGGGAACAACCTATGCTCGTTTTCGCTTTACAACAGATAGCAGTATTACCGCGTCAACGCCGGGCGGTGCTGCTAACGATGGTGAAGTGGAAGATTATCAGATTGTGATTCAGCCTGCACCCATTTCGGGTGATGCGGTTTGTCGTGTGGATTACGGCCTAGTGTATTCTACGAATGGTACTACCCTTTCTGCCGTACACACGCTGAGCGGTGCAAGGGAGGTATTAACAAACACGGCACCTGTCACGATAGACGGCCTATCTACCGATCATGTTAATCGTTTGGTGTATTACGGTGAGGGTAACACGCTGTACGCGTGGAGCCCCATAACAAACGCGCATACGGTTATTGACACTAACTTCCCTAGCTACATTCAAACAACGCTTCCGGCAGGCTTTAATATCAGCAGTGGTGGTGCAGCTTTCTATAACGGCTCGGTGTATCAGGGAAGTGACAATGCCTCCGGCAATGTCACCGAAATTTATAAGGTTGACTTTGTTCCGGGCTCTAATGGTCAAACTATTCAGAGTGTTACGGCGATTGGGATTGAAGCTTTAGTCACCAATGGTGACTTAGGCAATAACCCTAACTGGGGTGACTTTATCATTGATGATACGGGGCTATTGATCGCCAATGGCAGAGCGGCTGATGGCTTTTGGAGCTATAACCTAAATGACTCTACCTTTACCAATTTGACGGCAAGTTTTGCGACGCCGAATAACAAGCGGTTGGCGAAGGATGGCGAAGGTAATCTTTGGGCGGTAGGTGGCGGAGATATTTTTCAAGTTTCCATTATAGGAACTACGATTAGCGAAGTCGCTGGCACTCGTCAGCCGATTGGGCAAAACTCGCGTGATGCGGCCGAGTGTGTGAGAGGCTCTTCTAGTATTGGGGACTTTGTTTGGAGTGATACTAACGGTGATGGGATTCAAGATCCGGGTGAGCCGGGGATTGAAAATGTCACGGTTGATTTGATTTGGGATTTGGATGGGAATGGCACGATTAATGTGGCTGATCCAGTTCTGGCGACCCAAACGACCAACAGTAATGGTAACTACGATTTCCCTGATCTAATTTTTGGTGATTACATTGTTAGGGTGACCGATACAGGCGGTGTGCTAGCAGGCGGGCCGCTGACGACAGCCACAGATGAGTTCCCGGTTACGCTGCCGGTTGGGGTAAGTGACTTCAACGATGCAGACTTTGGCTATCAGCCACCGGTGTTGAATCCTAATGTGCTGATGCAGAAGCGAATTACCCTGATTGGGACGCAAGATTTTACCGGTGAGTTAGTGGACGATGCTAGCCCTAATGACAATGTGGTTAATTGGCCGGGTACTTCAACGCCTGCAACAATTGGAGGCGGCAATGTAGATAGCTACATTGCGGGTATTATTGATGACTCCACGGCCGTTCCAGGAGATGCGGTGGAATATACCATTTCGTTCCTTTCTAGCGGAGATACGACGGCGGGGAATGTGCTTATTTGCGATCGCATTCCAGCCAATACAACCTTCATCCCAGATGCGTTTAACGCGAGCCCGCCAGCTGGGCCTGGAGCCGGTAACCGCGGCATTTTGCTGGAGTTTAGTGGTGCGATCGCCGCTTTGACGAATGCCAATGATGGTGATGAAGTGGGCAGCGGCGTGACCGGTGTGGGCGGCTACTATTTCCCCGCTGGCAGCGATCCGAGTGTGGCTTTTCCGGGGTCGACATTGAACTGTGGTCCTGATGCGAATACAAACGGCACGATTGTGGTAGACCTAAGCGATTTACCGGAGGCGACGGGCGAGGGCATTCCAAACAATTCGTATGGCTTTATCCGGTTTAGAGCCCAGGTGAACTAGGTTAGCTTATGGCCTGTGCTTGTGCTCAGGTGCGTACCATAAGCGTGGCTGTTGGTTGGGATATCAATTTACGTGCGTCAATGTGTGCACCTGCGGTGCAAAATGATAGGGACTAATGCCCAAATAAAGGGCTTTCCTACGTAAGAAACTAATGGCAACAACTGATTTTTGGGCGCAGGTGAGGGCCTTTACGGAACAAACGACTCACGAAGTCGGTGCGCATCTGCTGAGCGCTTTTGGCAGTGCAACCGCTGAGCAAAAGGCGGACGGTAGCCTGGTGACCCAATACGATAAGTGGGCGGATGCGGAATTGAGCGATCGCATTAAGATTACTTTCCCCACCCATGGTGTCCTGAGTGAAGAAGCCGAGCACACCTTCCCAAATACAGACTGGTGTTGGGTCATTGACCCGATTGACGGCACGACTAACTTCACCCGAGGCGTTCCTATTTGGGGAATTTCTCTGGGTCTGTTGTACAAAGGTGTGCCTGTGTTTGGCCACGTTTATATTCCGACACTCAACCAGCATTTTTATGGCTTTTGGGCAGGGGACTCAGGGTTGGAGATGCCAACCGGTGCCTTTGTGAACGGTGAGTCGATTCAGACTGCGCCAGATGCGCCCTCGGGCTCGCACTTTTTTAGCTTGTGTGCTCGCAGTATCAAGGTGTTGCAAAAGCCGTTTCCCTGCAAAATCCGGATGCTGGGCGTGGCCACTTACAACCTGCTCACGGTGGCTTCTGGGATTAGCCTAGGGGCGGTAGAAGCGACCCCCAAAATTTGGGATATTGCAGCGGTATGGGCCATCACTCAAGCGGCGGGTGCGAGCTGGGTGAATCTAAACGGTCAGGCGTCGTTTCCGCTAACGGTAGGGAAGGACTACAGTGCGCATCCGTTTCCAACGTTGGTAACACGGCCCGATTTAGTTGCAAAGTTTGAGCCGCTGGTCAGTGTGATTTTGCCCTGATAATTTTGAGCAGTGGTAGGCAGATTGTACTAAGGAATAGGGCAAGCTGAGCCACGACAATGCTGGGGCCGGAAGGGAGATTGAACAGGCCCGAGGCAAACATACCGATGGCGGCGCTCAATGCGCCAGCATTGTGTTAGCCATATAGGCCTTCGTCGGGCTGATCGCGTCTCTTGTGAGTGTGCAGAGGTTGAAAGCTGTTTTCTCCCAGCGGTGAGTTCTTTGGCAAAGCGGTTGCTGGCCTCGATTGAAGACTGGCGCGAGGGGACCGTCGTCTTGGAGGCCAGTGAACTGCCCAACGATGATCTTTATCAAACGCTACAGCCTGCTTTGGGCGATGTTACCAGTCAGCCGTTGCTGACGCTTAATGCTGGTGTGGTATTCAATACCTGGTTGCTATTTGTGATGATAGTATGTGCGATCGCGCTCTTTACGGGCAGCTTATTTGCTAGCGGATCACTTACCCTATTTATGTTGCTCATGGCTACCGCAGTGGCCGCCTTACAGTGCCTGCCTGCTTGGCGACGGTCAAAGCTGACGCAAAAACATTCAACGATGAGCCAACTGTAGGTGAGCCGACTGTAGGATCGTAACTCTAAGAGAGCGGCTTTGAGCGCGCGCCTATGAGGCCGATATATTCTCACGGGACATAGCGGTATACAATTTTTGAGCAGTTCACCTAAAACTTGTTCTCTAACGATTCAAGCGTTTTTATGAGTCTTAATATTGGCGATGCCGCTCCGGATTTTTCGATGTCTGATGCTGACGGCAACACGGTAACCCTGTCAGACTTCAAAGGAAAGCGAGTTGTGATGTTCTTTTATCCACGAGACAATACACCTGGCTGTACGAAAGAAGCCTGTGCGTTTCGCGATGCCTATGCGGGGTTGCAAGCTAAAGAGGTTGTTGTATTGGGGGTGAGTACCGATAGCGCCAAGTCTCACACTAAGTTTGCCACTAAGCATGATTTACCCTTTCCTCTCTTAGTCGATGAAGACGGTGCAACCGGCACTCTTTATGGTTGTTACGGCCTTAAAAAAATGTATGGCAAGGAGTATATGGGCATTACGCGCAGCTCTTTTATTATTGGCCCTGATGGCACACTGGAAAAAATCTATCGTAAGGTGAAACCCGAGCCTCACGTCGCAGACGTTATTGCTGATATTGAGGCGTTGAGTGCTGATGCCTAACCTGACATAACAGACTCTAGTAGGACAGGCCGAACCTAACAGGACCTTCTCAAGAGGACAGGGCCTACCTATAAGATAGGCCCGATACGACATTCATCTATGCCAAAGCTTGCTAACCCTTTTCGATTTTTACGGCCAGTGCGAACCCTGCTAGGACTGTTGTTGCAACGGCCGATTGTAGGTACTAGCATTATTCCACTGTTGCCCGATGGTGACATTGTGCTGATACTGCGCAGTGACAGTGGGCGTTGGGGCTTGCCCGGTGGCATCGTTGATTGGGGTGAGGACATTCCTGCGGCGGCGACGCGTGAACTGTATGAGGAGACAGGGTTAATGGTGACTACCATCGGCCGTTTAGTGGGTGTATACTCTGCGGTTATGCGTGATCCTCGGTTTCATTCGGTCTGTGTGGTGCTCGTTGCTCAAGTCGATGGCGCCCCGACAATATTGGACCCCGATGAAGTGCTGGACGTGAAAGCCTTTCACCCCAGTGAGCTACCCCTAGCTGAAATGGCCCATGACCATGCTCAGCAGCTGCAAGATTACTTTGCTGGTAAAACGGTGCTGGCCTAACGCTTGAGGGGACCTGCTGGTCTGTGGATAAACCGGTTAATGAACAACGACCTTGGGCTGTTTTTTTCGAGTCCTAATGGCTGCTGGATCGACCTCCACGGCTGACTTTTCAAGCGTTGTCATGCGCTTTGCTCGGGTAATGGTATTAATTTGATAGACCAGGCCGTAGTCTATATCAACGGCTGTTAACCAACCGCTTTTAGGATGATAGGCACCCGTATCGATATCTAGCCACCCTGGCCCTTTGGCGATTTGCCCAGGTTGAACGCCCGGTAGCGTAAAGGTAATGGTGTGCCCTGTGATGATGCGCTTACCTTTGAGTGCGGCTCGCGGGTGACCGTGAAACTCGCCTCTAATCCAGCAGAGGTCCATTTGTGACTGTTCCGCGAGGTTTTTGTGGGGATTGAGCCCAGCGTGGACTAGTAGAACATCTCCTAAATCTAGGTAGAGGGGGAGTGTTTTCAGCCAGTCCACGTGCTCTAGTAAGTCTTCGGTGCTCGGGTAGCTGGTGAGAGTGGGTTGACCACCGCTGTTTAGCCAACCTTGGAAGGCTCCTAGATGCGGATTTTCATCGGGGAAAGCATTGAGCAAAAGGTGCTCGTGATTGCCCAAAACGCAGGGATGGTTTCCTTGCCTCACAAATTCTACAACCTGGGCACTTTTGGGACCACGATCAATCAAGTCGCCCACAAAGTGCAGCGTATCCGCTTGGGTGGGAGCAATCATGGCAACGAGCTGCATGAGCCCGTCGTAATGGCCATGAATATCTCCTATGAATATGCGGCGACTCATGAGCTAGGAAGGCAGGTGATTCCTCTATTATGCCTAATTGACTGGTCGGGTTACCACGCGATGCTTTAAAAAACGCATTAGACAGAGCCTTATTCAGGTAGGTCAGTCACTTGAACCACCAGAAACTGGCTGCGAGCATCGCCATTGGAGTTGAGCACTTGCCAGAGCAACATGTAGTTATTGTTGGCATCGGCATCCTTAGGATCCTCCCAGTCAGGAACTTCCTTAAACCGCAGCGTTCCCGTATTTTCGTCTAACAAAAACTTGTCTCTATCTTCGCCATCTTGTAAGCGATAAATCAGGGTGCTACCAGGGACATCTTCTGCGGCGACCTGAGTGACATTGACGCTGTTTTCAGCAACCTGAATGAAGGCGCTATTGTCGGGGTGTATGCCTTCGGGTGAGACGATAGTGAGGGCCGGTGGAGTGTCGTATATCTCGGCAGTATGACTGGTGCTAGAGAGGTCGGCTGTTGGCGTACCTTTTGGAATATTCGTTGACGACTTTGTTTGGCAGCCTGCAAGGAAGCTGGTCAGGCTTGCTAGCAGTAGCCATGAAGCGGATATGCGCTTGCGGCCTGTCCTTTTGTGGGCTGTTTTGCTCTGATAGATACAAAGACTTTGCTTGTGACCAATTGGCCGACCAGACATACTTTTCATGAACCTGTTCATACAGCGGTATAGCAGCTTAAACGGAGGGTTGCCTGCCTTTTATTCAATGGCATCTTATGCAATGGCATCTTTTTCCTAGAACGGATTTAACCAGGTAAGGGAAGTAGACCCTAGCCTATTTTTACGCTTCTATCTATGTCTATTATCGCCTACAAAAAGTTTCCGCTGATACTACCCGATCGGAGAGTAACGCTTGGAAAAGCTATCGGCGGGTTTTGAAAGACGTATCTGTTTTTAGTAGAATCCTGTTCAGAACAGCTGTCAATAGCCGATTGCTCAAAATGCAGGAAATTTTTAATCATTTGTACCTAGGTGATTTTATGGTGCAGGCACGTCTACATTAGTCTCTAAGCCATGATTGGCTAGGTCATTATTGGATTCGATGACAAATCCGGCATCACGAATCATGTCGAAATCACGCTCGGCTGACTGCCCAGGGGTTGTAAGGTAATCGCCTACAAAGATGGAATTGGCTGCATATAAGCCTAGGGGCTGGAGAGATCGCAAATGAACTTCGCGACCACCGGCAATCCGGATTTCCTGGGCGGGTAGCAGGAGACGGAAGAGACACAAAATGCGTAGGCAACGCTGGGGAGAGAGCTCATCGCGCTCAGCAAAGGGCGTGCCTGGAATGGGGATCAAGAAATTTAGCGGCACACTGGTGACATTAAGTTCGCGTAGCGACAGGGCCAAATCAATGATGTCAGCGTCGGACTCACCCATGCCAAAGATGCCTCCCGAACAGGTGGTCAGCCCGGCAGACTGAACGGCTTGAACCGTTGAGAGACGATCTTGGAACGTGTGGGTGGTACAGATATCTTCGTGGTGGGACTCGGCGGTATTGAGGTTGTGATTGATGCGATCTACACCGGCGGCTTTGAGCTGCGTGGCCTGAGTTTCGTTCAGCAGTCCTAACGTTGTACAGACCTTCATCGGGTAGTGGCCTTTGACCGCGCGGACGGCTTCTAGAACGCCCTCAAATACTTGTTTGGAAGGGCTACGTCCCGAAATCGCCATACAGAAAGTACCTGCTTTCATCTCATGGGCTCTTTCGGCAGCGGCTAAGATGCTTTGCTTGGCCATGAGTGGGTACTTTTCTATGTCCGCCCCAGATATTTTTGATTGGGAACAATAGTGACAATCTTCTGGGCAAAGTCCGCTTTGTGCGTTGAGTAAAAAATGTAGGCGAACGCGGTTGCTCCAGTAGTGCCGCCTAACCCGATAGACGGCGGCGAGCTGGTCGAGAATAACATCATCAGGCGCCTGGAGAACGGCCAGGGCCGCCTGACGAGTCAGCACCTCACCTGCAAGTGCCTGATCGGCGAGTTGTTGCCACCAGCTGGGTTCGGTTAGCCTGGAAGGCGCTACTACCGATTGAGAGTCTGCCGATGCAGCAGACGACTGAGAGGCTGCCAAGATAGAGGCAGACTGGGAGGCTGGTTTTGGGGCCACATTAACCATAAAGTCTCTTGCTCTGTCACATGCGTAGATTATTCATTGGAGATCTTACGCTATTGCCTGTCGCTTCGTTGAGTGCTCGCTGCTGTAAAGGCGTTATGAATATGGCTTGCTGTCAGTCTATTTCGCTTATTCGCCATGGTCCACCTGCGGTTTCCTTGCGTCAGCGGGTACGAGGACATCAGTTTCGCTCGTTTGTAGAACGTTACGATGCGGCCAAGATAGCTCGCCATGCCAGACCGTCTCGCCTGGCTCAGGAGGTAATGGCGCAGGCGGATTTTGTCTTGGCGAGCAATCTCCCTCGGGCGGTGCATACTGCTGAACTTTTGGGTGTGCCAGTGCCCTCAATGATTGATGCTCGGTTTCGAGAGATCGATTTTCCGGTGGATTTTCCTCGTCACCTCAAATTTTCGGCGCTGACCTGGTCGGCGATTGCGATCGCACTATGGCGCTTGGGCTACAGCGCCCGCAGTGAGCCCTTTATACAGACTAAGCAGCGAGCCTGCTCGGCGGCGGATGTGTTAGAAGCACGCTGTGATGAACTCATGCAGCTGCCTAAAAAAGAAACCGGCGCAGTCGTGCTGGTGGCCCATGGCGGGATTAATCGCCTGATTGCTAAAGAGCTTAGAACTCGTGGGTGGAGAGGGCCTCGATTACCGCGTAGCAGGCACTGGGGCTGCACGACGTATTGTCGATAGCTCTGTTGTGGTGAGTGTGTTGTTCTGCTTTTTTATTTTTCTACTTTTTTATTTTTCTACTTTTTTGTAGAGGCCAGCGTCAAAGGCGATCGCCTAAATTAGAAAAGCTGCTAAAAGAAGGCTGATGTAGCCTACGAATCGCAGCCACACCCTTAACCTTTTGAAAAGAGAATTGTTTCATGACTGATGCCACGTCTGCTGCATTACCCGAGCCCACTGCTAAAGCTGCTGAATCTGAGGCCTCAGCCACAACGCCAAGCTTGTTAGAAGTGACGCTTTCGGGTGCGATCGCGCTAATAAAAGACGGTCGTAACTATGAGCAAGCCACTGTGCAATTTGAAGCATTGCTCACACAGGTGAGCAAAGAGAGTCCCGCAGTGGCTCCTTTGCTCAAAACCCTTTGGAAGGAGTATGTTTCGGGTCAGCGCTCGGCGTCATTTTACGAAAGTCTCAGCGATGCTGAAAAAGACCTGTCAGATAAAATGGCCAAAAGCAACATTCAGCTCAAGCAAAACTATATGCGCCTTATCCAGGAGCAATAGGGCGCGCTTTCGTCGGACGAGGCGCTACTGAGCGGCCCCGCGAATGACGATTTGACCGTCTACGATTTGTACATCTTCAGGGGTGAGGCCCTGCTGCTCTAGCAGTAGGGCAATTTGCTTTTCAATGTCAGATTGTGAAATGCCAATTTGGCTGGCGACATTGGCCACAGGGAGCTTGAGCTGTCCGAGCTTGATGTTGGTGTCATTGAGGCTAAAGCCGCCGTCAACGATAGTGGGGCTGCCTTCAATGCCGAGATAAACGTCGCGGTTGGTGAGGAAAGGAAAGGTTGATCTGAGCTGTTCTACCGCTTCTTGACCTTCGATAGGCAGTGCCTCGGTAGGCAGCGTGGATAGATTCATCACGATGCCGCTTTCAACTCGACCGTCTTTAATTTGAGTGCTGACACCTTGGGTGGCCTCTAAAATCGGAGCCATTTGCGGCTGAGCGGTGATCGCTGCGGTGACCATCTGCGTCAGTTCGCCCTCGGAGATGACGACATCTTTACCTTGGGTTCTGAGGCTAGTTCCTGAGTGAGTGTTAGTCTCAGAACCCAAGTCAGCTCTGGGCGTGACTACGATGTCGTCTCCGCTGACGGACGCGCCGTTTTCTGAGGTGCTCTCAGTCGGGCTCTCAATGGGGCTCTCAGTGGCCTGCTCGTAAGGCGCAGCGTTACTTTGAGAGTCCTTTTTGGTGAGGACTTCAGAGTCTTGCGGTGGAGCCGTTTTCGATGTCGGCGTTTGGGCTGTTTGAGATGAGGACTGGCCGTACCACTCCGGTACGCCTGCTGTTTGCATGCTTGCGTAGCCAAGGCCGCCACCAACGGCAGCAGCAACAATGGCTAGTCCGGCTAATAACACTTTCATGCGGGTGTGAGTCCTCGACAATGTCTAGATCGTTTAACTTAGCTTGGAAAAGCTCAGTTTTTACAAAGATTTTTTCAAGCTGTGTATTTTTAGCCTGAGGTCTTTGCTCTTTAATCTCTTCAGCCTATAGAGTGCTGATTCCGGTGAGTGCGATCGCTGTGACAGTCGCTAGGGGGCAATCCGTTTTGATCGCTTGCTCGCTCAGATGCGTGCGGCTCGCTTGGAAACCGCTTTGGCGAATCTGGGCGATGAGTTCATCGCGTGGGGGAATGTCCATTTTGCCACGCCTGCCAATTTCTGCGAGCGGATAGTAATAGGGCGGTAAGGTGGCTTCGGTCTGCATCGTTTCAAGTAGGGCTTGTGTCTGTTTCCAGCGCTGTTGATAGGGTGTGTGTGAGGTTTGATGGGCGATCGCAATTTGTCGCATGTCTTCTAGCGCCTGATGATTGTGCAGCGGCCCTAACCACATCGGTCCGCTGATCACTGGTCGGTTAGTCACTGGCCGGTTAGTCACTGGCCGGTTAGTCACTGGCCTGCTAACCGGCAGATTTTCGCCTGGTCGCGTTTCGACAGTCTCTGAGACACTATTACTATTAGCCGCCGGGCAGACACAAGCTACGCGCGCCAGTTTTTTCCACCCGACCGTTTGAAACTGTCCGCAGCCATGGCAATAGGCTAAAAAGCCGTAGTGCGCTTGTTTCCATTGGGCCTTCTGAGTGATGCGGACCATCACCCGATTGACCTCGCCGTTGTAGAACGAGAAAACAGGCTGTGCGCCGAGCCCTCTGGCTGCGGCTTGCTGAATGGCTGCGCCGATGAGTAATCTGAGCCCTTGCTCGTGAACCGCAGGGTGCGCGCGGGCATAGGCACCGTAGGTTTGTAGGCTTTTATTGGGGGCATGCCCGCTGGTGGCTCTGCCATCTGTACTGGTGAGGTAGAGCAGGCCGCCTAGCTTGACCGCCCACAGCGCGGTGCTGAGCGTTGGCATCGGGCTGCCGAAACCGTCTATATCGATCAGGTCGTAAAAGTCTTGACGCTGGTAGCAGTCGAAAAAGACCGCATTCGCGTTTTGATGGGTGATGCGATAGCGGGTTGCTGGCAGGCTATCGCCGAGGTTCTTGGATAAGAGCGGGTAAAGATCGTGATTGCCTTCGTTGGCCCAAACGTAATCTGCCTGGGCTTCTAAGGCATAGCGTAGCGGACGGACGCCGCAGCCAGTCATGGCATCTAAAATGCGGAAGGGCTGGGCTGCCGGTAGGGTGGCTTTGTGTGCGATCGCCGCGAGGATGGCTAAATCTCGACCGGTTTGGCTACTGCTGCGGAAAAAAGCACTGCCCGTGCGAAACTTTGCCGCACCTTCGGTTTGGCCTTCTTCTGAGTGAGCCGGCGAGGTCATGATGGTTAAGAGAGAATATGTGCGATCGCTTGCTCTAGCTCTGCTTTACTCCACAAGGTAATCACAAACACCTCCTGCGCAGACTTGCGATGGCGGGCAATCAGCTTGTGTCCGCCAGTAATAGGCACAGAAACTTTGAGACGAAACTGGGGTGCGTTGGACTTTACTCGTGAGATAACAGCGGGTGTGATGGTTTGAATCGCGGGGTAGTTGGCGAGCTTTTCTAGCAGGGGAATCAGCCCTGGAAGGTAGGTAGAGTGAGTGATGACAACTCGACCTTTGCCGGCTCCTTTACTGGCTCCTTTACTGGGCGAGTTGCCTTTGGAAGGGTGCTGTGATGACGTCACACTGGTTGGCTGGGCGCTCTTTTTGGCGCGTTTCTTGCCTCGGCTTTTTTTCCCCACGCTTGTTCACTGATCCTTTTTGCTACTTGCTGCTCATGCTTTTTCTAGCGGTGCCATGGTGAGGCCCGCGCGAATGAGCTGCGAATGGTATAGCTCGGCCTGCTCTAGTGGGCCGGTCCAAACGATGGCTTGGCCCTCATTGTGAATTTTATCTGCTAAATCCCACGCCATATCGCTGTTCATGCCTGGGATATAGGTGGTCAGGGTTTTGACAACGTGCTCAAAGGTATTGAAGTCATCGTTGAGCACGATGATTTTGTAGTTGGGATACTTCTCTTTTACGACGCTTCTGCCTCGTTGTTTGACTGCGCTGGGCGAAGCGGACGCTGCCTGAGGACTTATCACACTAGCAAAGCTTCTCCCTGGGAGAATCGCAGAACTCATAAACCTTCTAGGAATGTTTTTGACTTCTTATCATTACATACGGTTGGCTGAAAAAAGTCTAGAGCCTCAGTATACAAAAGCAAAAAGGAACGGGGGCGGTAACAGCACCTGTGAGTTTTGGCGATGGTGAGTTTTGGCGATGGTTTGGAGGAGGCGTGAGGAGACTTTTACGACGGCGGATATTTAATGACCTTTCCTGTTTGCATCTGAAGATGTGTCGCTGATTTAGATGGCTTTAGTGTAAGGCTCTGATGCCGAACGCTTTTCCTTGAAATCTGTTCTTCAAAGTCGTTTTGGTAGGGCCTAGGGCGGTTATCTCCCGATTGAAGTGTTCTGTTTGTTCGTGAGTTTCGGTAAACCCAACAGACTTTTCGTGACAGCCGTATAGATGGGATCTCCAAGACTACTGAAAGAGACCCGAAATAGTGAGGTCATTACCTCTTTTTCTCGTTAAAGAACAACTGCATAATGAAACTGTTGAGAAGCGCCACTGCTTTGCAGAGGTCGTTGCTTTCCGGCTTCTTAACGTCCTTTTAGGCCAACCTAGTTAACAACAAGGAAATCAACCCAATGAAGACGGCAACCCTCTCTCAAGCAGCTTACAACACTTTTATTGAACAGCTCACAGCCCAAAAGGTACAGCGAGTTACCATTAAGCCCCACCGCATTGAATATAGTTTGAAACCCGAATTTAGCTTTCAGCGCTTCTATACCGTTCAGCCTGCGAGCAACACAGAGGATGTCCCTGCGATGTTGCGCACGCACAACGTGCCCTTCTCAACGATTGCAGATACGTCTGGGCAAACCGCGAATTTAATTGGTTTATTGCTGTCTACGGGCGCGCTGATGGGGGCTTTTGCCTGGCTGCTAAAAGATGATAGTCCTGGTGGCTTGAGTGGTGGCTTAGGCGGCATGATGGGCGGCCCTGGAAAAAGCAAGGCAAGAGCGTACAGCCCGAGGGCCAGCAGTGCTAAGGGCAGAGGCAAAGCGGCTGTGACCTTTGCTGATGTTGCGGGTGTAGATGAAGCTAAACAAGAACTGAAAGAGGTTGTTGATTTCCTCAAAGACGGTGAGAAATATCGAAAAATTGGTGCCAAGATGCCTAAGGGCGTTTTGTTAGTAGGTCCTCCAGGAACAGGCAAAACGCTTTTGGCCAAAGCCGTGGCGGGTGAGGCGAATGTTCCGTTTTTAAGTATTGCCGCCTCAGAGTTTGTTGAAATGTATGTGGGGGTAGGGGCCTCTCGGGTGCGTGACTTGTTCAACAAGGCCAAAAAACAGGCGCCCTGTATTGTGTTTATCGATGAGCTAGATGCCATTGGTAAATCTCGTGGAGGTGGAAACCCCAATGGTGGTAATGATGAACGCGAGCAAACGCTTAATCAGCTACTGACCGAGATGGACGGTTTTGAAGGGAACAGCGGCGTGATACTGATTGCCGCGACCAACCGGCCTGAGATTTTGGACCCTGCGCTAAAGCGAGCCGGTCGGTTTGACCGTCAGGTGCTGGTGGACCGCCCTGATAAAAGCGGGCGATTGGAGATTTTGAAGGTGCACTCTCGGGCTGTGATGATGAGCGAGGACGTATCGCTAGAGAGGGTTGCGACTCAAACCGCTGGTTTTGCAGGCGCTGATCTGGCGAATTTGATCAATGAGGCGGCTTTGTTGGCAGCGCGTAATAACCGGCAGGCGGTGCTAATGGCGGACTTTAAAGAGGCCGTTGAGCGGGTGGTTGCGGGGCTTGAGAAGCGATCGCGCATTCTCTCTGAAAGCGAGCGAAAAACCGTGGCTTACCACGAAGTTGGGCATGCCATTGTGGGTTCGCTTATGCCAGGTGCTAACAGAGTCTCTAAAATCTCTATTGTGCCTCGTGGCAAAGGTGCCCTTGGCTACACGATGCAAACCCCAAAAGAGGATCGCTTCTTGATGATGGAAGATGAACTGCGCGGCCAGCTAGCCACACTGCTGGGCGGACGCTCTGCTGAGGAAGTAGTGTTTGGCAAGGTGTCTACGGGGGCGAGTGATGATATTCAAAAAGCAACTGATTTGGCCGAGCGCGCCGTGACGCAGTACGGTATGGCACCTGGATTGGGACCCATTGCCTTTGAAAAGAGTCAGTCACAGTTTTTAGAGAGTGGCCGCACTCGCCGCGCAATGAGTGGTGAAGTTGCCGCAGACATTGATCGCCTGGTAAAGCAGTCAATGAGCCAAGCGCACGACACGGCTAAAGCGATTCTTAAGCTTAATCGTGACTTGCTAGAGACGATGAGTCAGCGCCTGTTGGCGGATGAAGTGCTAGAAGGCGAAACGCTAAAAGCACTGCTGGCTAAGGCGAAAGCCCCTGTGAATACGCAGATTTGGCTGGCAACTGGCCAAGTTGCTTAAGCTTCATGGTTGAGCATCACGATTAGGCTCTGACACGATTGACACCTTTACTCTGTTCTCTTGCGGTGGTGATTTCTCCTCCATCTGCTGCAAGAGAACTTTTCTTAGGCGGGTTTTCATCGGACCGTTGCTTAGGGCTGCTGGAGCTGCTGGAGCCTGTGCGTTACCCAGTCTTGGTTGAAAACAGCGGCGTAGATTCGGTTGGCAATGACAAGGGTATCTGCCTGAGTGTGGCCTTTTTGGGTGACTAAGCCAGAGAGCCGTAGCTCGATTTGTGGCAGGCTGTCGTCTGCGATGACCTGATTGGTTTCTAGGAGCTGTTGGTAGAGTGCGAGCATCGGTTGGGTCGGCGTGAGGGGGCTCAAGATGCGATCGCGTATCGTTTTAAGATGTTCTGGATCGTCCTTGGCTTCCCAGTTTTTAAGAATGTGCGATCGCACTAGCTCATCAATAATCTCTCCTTCTTCGCCTTCAGGAATAGAAATATCGTGTTCTTTGATTAAGAGACAAATTTTTTGGCTGAGAAAGGGCTGCCCGTTGGTCCACTCTAAAATCTGTTTTAAGACCGTTTGAGGGCTGGCCACTGCATTAGAAAAGCCCTGTAGGAGTGGATGGGCTTCGTGGAGCTGGAACCCACTCAGGGCGATCGCCTTGCCAATATTAAACGGTGTCCGCTGGCAGTCTTGAATCAGCTGGGAGGGCGTAGCGACCCCCAACAGTACGAACGTTAGCCGTCGATAATGGGGGTTGTCGGCTCTTTGATTGAAACAGGTGCGTAGCCAGATAAAGAAATCATCGGCATTAAAGTCGAGGCTTTTTACGCTGTCTACCTCGTCGATAAAGACCACAATGTCTTCGTCAATCGTTGGCAGCACCACCTGTGTCATGAATTCGCCGAGCCGCTGCACGGGTGATAAGAGTAGATGCGATCGCCACCAAGCCAGCGTGTCTACTTTTTCTTTAATGTGTAAGCTGCCTGCCAGAATGTACATAAAGCCGCTGTACCACTGCTCCTGGGTCGTTTGGCGATTGCCAATTGCCGATAAATCGATCGCCGCACAGAGGGTCCCTTCTAGCTGAAAACGCTGCATCATTTGCACCCGCAGGCTCGACTTGCCCATCTGTCTGGCGTTGAAAATGTAACAGTACTGTTTGCGGCGCAGCGCCTGATAGAGCTGCCTATCGGCCTGACGCACGACATAGGTGGGTGACTCTAAGGGCAGGCTCCCCCCTACTTGATAGTTATAGTGAGGGGGCTGATCGCTCTCTCGGAGCAACGCATTTTCAATTAATAGCTCTGCTTGGGTCTTGTTGAGGATCTGAAGGGTGTCTGTGAGGGCCTGTGTGCGTTTGGCAACTTGGCTCTCTAGCGCCTTGTTTTGCCGTTCTAGCGAGACGGCATAGTTGCGAATTTCTTGCACCATGTCATTAAACGCCATGGCCAACAGCTTTAGCTCATTGGGACTTTCCACCGTCACCAGCGTGCTGTAGTCGTAATTGCGGACGCGCTCTGCGCCAGATCGTAATTCTTCAATCGGTGGGCCGAGCCACTGAGCCAATCCCAGTGCAACCAGCCCCGAGAGTCCAAGACTCACCAAAACGGCCCCTTGGCACACCCATCTTAGCTGCGTGATTTGTGAGACTTCGCGGGTGGCATCAATATCTAAGCCAAGGACCGCAATGACCTGCCCCTGCCGGTTTTTGATGGGTACAGCGGCAGAGAGCCAAGTGCCGAATTCATCGGTGTAGAACTTAGGTGCGATTTGGGCGGTGCCTTTGAACGCTTTTGCGAAAAAAGGATCGGGAATTTGATACAAGTTTCCAATGGGGTTGCCAGGCCACTCGCCTCTGGGCTCATAGAGGCCATCGGCAATAAACTTAATTAGCTGATGGCTGGGGTCATCAGGGATATCCACCATTAAGTAGGCCGAAAGCGTCGTTGGATTGACTTGCTGGGCTAAATCTGGCTGGGCGTAGGTGCCCTGGGGTGGGCGCATTTCCGCACGGCTTGCTTCGCCCAAACGGCGCAAAATTTGCACGAGCTGCTGAAAGTCGGCTGAGGCCATCAGGGCGGATGCGTCTTTGGCAGTGAGCGTGTTGATGGTCTCCCCCGGCGGCAGGATCATCATGGCTGTGGTGATGGGTTTAGACTGGGCCGTAGCAGTTGCCTTTAGCCGCAGAATACTGGCCTGGGTGGTGTCATCTGTGAGTAAAAAACTACCGGTTTGCCCAATGTCTTTGAGCCGACCAGCGGCCTGTCGTATGAGGAGATCGTGAATTTGCCCATATAGGAATGACACGCTAATAGCGGTCATACCAACAGCCAGTGCCGAAATAGCTAAGCCGAATTTGACTGAGAAAGGGAGCTTTGGAAGGCGGCGCATAGCGGGTATTGTGCCAGTTCTCGTTTTAGGTGTTGAGAGAAGTTAAGGAACTTAAGGCGAAGATAACCCAGAAGTTAAGGCAAGGGGTTGATGAGATCCTACTCCAGCTCCGGCTGGTTTTGCATGGTTTAGCCAATTCTGTATGTCAGCGGTTAGCTAGGGTTGCATGGGCTCGTATAGTCTGGCAGTGATTAACGAAATAGCCGTGTGAGCAGAGAGCCTGAAATGGCTTTATCGAACCATTCTCTCTTTCAACCCAATTGAGAAATCACCATTCCTTTTCACGCTTGATTTATCTCTCTTTGTTTTAATGCCCCTATTCGGCATCTTCAGAATCCCTATGTTAGACACTGTTGAATACGCCAATAAGCAAACAGCTCGATTTGCCCTAGTGAGCAAATAGCTCAACGCACATACTTGACACCGCGATAGGTCAGTCTCTTATAAGGCCGATGGCGATAAGTTAAGTTAAAAGGCTGTGTTTTTCGTTGTGCGCCAAGAAACGTGACTTCTTGAGTGATTTTATGTTCAGAAAGAGCTGTTTCTATGGTTGGGAAGGTGACTTCGTAGGGAGTGCCTCGATAAATTAAGTTCATAGCTCTCAGTTCCTTATAATGTGACAACAGATTGCCAAACCTAATAGCAGACCTCCACAGACGTTTAGGAAGTTAACCATAAGATAAGTAAGCAGTTTAGACGCCCTTGGCTAGGACTATTGAAAGTGAATGTCAGTAAGTGATCGATCGATTCTTTCGAATATTCTTATCTGGGTCTTTTGGAATGCCTTGGCTGTGGCCAAACAAGATTTTTTGATGGAATACAAAGCTTACATTAGGTTACTTTTTGGGTCAGTTGTTTTCTAAAAAACGCCTCACAGCATTTTTTGCCTTACACTACTTTTTAAGTGGACTTTATCCTTAAGCATTGAGTGAGCCCATTTTTTGCTCACAACTTTTGCTCACAACGCTATCTGGTTAATTGCGTTCGGTGCAGCGTAGACTGTCAGGCTAGAGAAGCTTTCCCATGACTGCCCCAAAACGACGCCGTAAGCGTGGCGTAATTCTGACTCAATCTGGTCTGGAACGTTTTCAGACCGCCAAAATCAATGCCGAACAGGCGTTTAATAGAGGGCAACGCTACACCCTGGACAATCTCAGTTCGCTAACAGGAATTGGTCTAGATACCCTGTCCAAAGCCTTAGGTTGTCAAACTCGTGTAGATGTACAAACACTTAAATACTGCTTTCAAGCTTTTGAGCTAGAGCTAATGCTTTCAGACTACTGTTACCCGGAAGATACGTCCTTGAAGGCCGCTCGCGGGGCTGTTAAATCTTCTTTCTGTAGTCGTGCTATCCCGCTGTTTTCTCCACCCACACCAGGTGGTCAGCTGCCGTCGGATGCCTCTATCTACATCCGTAGAGACAACGCCGAGGCCGATAGCTTTCTGGCAATTGAACAACCGGGTTCGTTGATTCGAATTAGAGGTGCGCGGCAAACGGGAAAAACGTCGCTCATGGTACGTATCGCTCGTCAAGCACAACAATTGGCCTATCAGCCAATCTATATCAGTTTTCAGCTAGCAGATAAACCCATCTTGCAAGATCTCGATCAATTATTGCGATGGTTTTGCGTCAGCGTTGGGCTAGAGATGGGGCTATCTCCAAGCTTAGAAACCTATTGGGATCTATTATTTGGTAGCAAAGTTAGCTGCAAACTTTACTTTGAGCAGTATCTGCTTCCCTCAACAGATCGGCCGATTGTACTAATCCTAGATGACGTTGATCGATTGTTTCATCATTTAGACGTTGCTGATGAGTTTTTTGGATTGTTGCGTACCTGGTACGAGGATGCCAAAACTTCTGACAGTTGGAAAAAAGTTAGAATGGTCATTTCACAATCTTCTGACTCTTATATTCCACTCAATATAAACAAATCACCTTTTAATATGGGAGTAGAGATACGTCTCCTCCCATTTTCACCTGAAGATGTAAGTATGCTGTCAGATGCTTACGGTTTAAGCTGGTCTCTAGCCTCAGCCACAGAACTTTGCCGGCTAGTGGAGGGACACCCCTACCTTACCCACCTAGCGGTTGATTGTATTTGGAGAAAAGACGCTAGTTTATCTGAGTTACTCTCGAACCCAGTAGAGTGTCCTATTTTTTCAGCGTATCTTCAACAGCAGCTGTATCAGGTACAACAACAACCACAGTTGTCTATAGCCTTATCGCAGGTGCTCACTAATCAGTTCTCTATCCCGCCTGCCCTATTAACCGATATCCATAAGCTTCAGAGCATGGGCCTAATTGTGTTAGAAGATCACAGCCCTAGATTAGCCTGTGATTTGTTTACCCGTTACTTCTCTACCGCTCTAGCTTCTGAGCCTTAGTGCTTGATAGTCTCGTTTCAGCAAGCCTGAATTTCTAGGCAGTCTCAATAACAAATGGGTTATGGCATGTTTTGTGCCGTAACCCATTTGTGTAGTTGTCATCAATTTCTCATGTGTGTTGGTTTAGTGACTAAAACTTGTTTTAGGGCTAGCCAAATAAAGTGAGAATTAGTGACAAGATAGCGTTTCCACAAGCGTCTGGGCTCTTGCAGAAAACGATACAGCCATTCTAAGCCAGATTGCCTGACCCAGCGGGGTGCCCATTTTTTTAGCCCGGCGTACACAGGAAACGCGCCTCCGACCCCAATCATCACCGCTCGCACGTGCTCTCTATTTTTAAACATCCAGCGTTCTTGCTTCGGACATCCCAATGCAACAAAAACAATGCCTGCTCCGCTCTGATTGATGGATTGAACAATGTGTTGATCTTGCTCCGGTGTAAACACTTTCGCAAATGGCAGTGTTTCCATGCCTGCAATCGGTAAATTGGGAAAGTCCACCGTTAGTTTTTCACGAATGGTGTTTAGTGTCTTTGGCGTTGACCCAAAAAAGTACACACCCACGTTTTCGGCTTCTGCACTTTTGCACAGTGAGAGTAGAATATCCATTCCCGCGACCCGCTCTTGGTTGCGGCCTGTCAGCTTTTTGATCATCCAAACCAACGGCATCCCATCGGGCGTTACCAAATCAGCGCGCTTGAGGATAGTTGAAAATGTGCTGTCTTTAACGCCTTCTACCAGCATATGGACATTAGCCACTAGCACGATTTTACTGAGTCTGCTTTTTGCCCAAGATAAAATAGTAGTCATTTGCTGGTCAAAGGACAGCGCAGTAACAGGCGTGCCAATAACATCTACGTTATCTTGACGCACTGATTCTATACATATGGGCAGCGTCAAACTTCCTGCTTTGGCCATTCCCTGGCGATGACATTCTCCCGTCATTTGAACCGAGGCGGCCTCTCCTGCTGCTTGAACCGATAATTTAGACCTAAACGATAATTTGGAATTAAACATAGAGCCTGACAAACTCCGAGCTAATAAATATAAATAAATGACAATTTTCTGTTGACTCTGACTTTTTACCCTTATGTGATTTCTAGAATGCCGGGTTTACCTGAGTAAGTCCATAGAAGTTTAGGTAGTTATACAGAAGATAGAAAAAAAGTTGGGCACACCTCGTGAAGATAAGAGGGTTTTCTGAGAAATTATGAATGAAGTTAAGCGCTTAATTTAGAAGTTAAGAGGAAGACTTGGAAGTTAAGAGTTGATTCTAGAGAGGTTAAGGAGGGTGGTGAGGAATTTCCTTCGAAGTTAAGGGCCTTGCCCAGGAGTTAAGGAGTGATTTATGAAGTTTCCTCTGTAGTCTAGATGAATATAGACGGTACGTAGATTCATTTGTGCGTATTGCCATTTAGGTGTAGATGTGCATGCTGAGGCGAAGTGCTCCTAGGCAGTGCCCCTAGGCAGTGCCCGCAGAATACTCTTATAGGGTTTTTCGCTATGCTTTTCCCCAAACGAACCGGGTCGAATAAGCCGGTATATTTGATGACTTGATAGGCTAGCGTGACCGAATAGTGAAAAGCTTCAAGATGTCATCTGCAACTGACATTAGATAGCTGTTAGCGTAGCCTTGAAGCACTGGTCAAGATGTCGGTAGTTGATGAGTATAAATTGTTTCTGGTTGTTGAATAGAAAGAAAGGCTTTCCTTTATTTGTTCACAGATGGAAGGCGTAAGTGGGAAAGGAGAGCGGCTTGGGTGCGATCGCGCACATTCAGGCGGGTCAGCAAAGGGTGACACGATTTTTTACTGTGCTTTCATCAATCCACAGCATTTCAGCGGTTTCGCGATTGTTGGCCCTGATTGCAATCAGTCTTAAGACCTCACGTTGGCGGTGGGTCAGCTGGGACTACTGGCTACCATGGCTGGTTGCTATGGCTAAAGGGCCCAGCGGCTGTGACAGCTTCAGAGTCGTAGGTGATTAATTTTTGAAAAAATACCTGGGTCGAGCTGGGTGCAAACTGCGTAGACAGACGGAATGGACTGAGCTAACTGCTCAGGTTATTTCTGCTGAAGATGCTGGCTGGATCGCAGCAGACGGCCTGACTGTTTTAGAAGCAGCTGAGTTTGAAGTGCTTTCTGCCGAAGAGCAAGCCTGGAAGCCGAGGGGATTTCTAGATGACGAGGTTGCTTTTGAGGAAGACTTTCGGTGTCGGGTCGTTGAAAATGCAGACTCACTGAGTGTGGCAGCGCGAGCTTGCCGTGTCAGTAGAAGGCATTGCCTACCTTGAAAATGAGTGGCTAATTTAGGACGGCGAGTTGCCCTCAGTATAGTCTTTAAAGAGGAAGAAGAACGCTGCTTTGCTGGGAATGAGCGCCTTTCTTCCTTTTCCTTTCTTCTTCTTGTTCTTGCTTCTTTCTCTCTAATTTTTGGTTACTTTGCCATAGGTCCCTGCCGCCGTTCCATCTGGTAAAAAAGTAAAAGAAAGGTTTCCTTGCTCGTGTCCGTGCTGAGATGGCGTACGCTGGGTCTCTGTAAAGACGCCCTCGCTGTTCACGTTGCCAGTGAGTGTGCCTATTTTAAGGGTGTCTGTTTTGACAGTGTTGGCCGCAGGGTAGAGATATGAAATGCTCATGCGATCGCCCTCTAGTTCAGCTGCTGTTACGTATCCTGTAAGCTTTTCACCGTTCACATTCGCCTGTACAAAGCTGTACTGAGCGGGCGCATTCAAAAACTGTGCAATGCCGATGATTTTTGCTAGGCCCAGTTCCTTGCCTGCATGGGCGGGGCTCACTGGCGTAATGCTGACAGGCTTTTGCGCGTTGACAGAAGGCAATTGGGGCGAGAGAACATATAAGATGCCGGCTACTGCACCTGTCGCTAACATGAGTTCACCCGCTATACGATTAAATTTCATCGCGTTTTCCCACTGATGGATTGTGACTGCAATTTTTTAGCTGCGCGGTCACGCAGGCGTCACACGACTATCGGTCGCCTGAATAGCAATATGAAACATGAGTTCCCGGTGTAACTCTGGCAACGTGCCACCACGATAACTGCTCTATTGATAGAAGATGCTGAACCCCAGCCCAGCTGTTTGGGCGCTATTGAAGTTGTTGTTCAGCCTAATAAACCCGGTTGTGGTAGCGCGGCTTATGCGGTGACGAGCGTGAATGCCAAAAACAACCCCAGTCCAACCCCTGTAAAAAAGGTGCCAAAGGCCCCGAGCGCGCGTAGGGTTGGGAACGCTTTGCTGCCTTTTTCCCCAACGTGAGATCCGGCTAAGGCTGAAAATCCAGCGGCATGGCTAATCCTTGCCAACACAAAGACAACGCCAAAAAACAGTACGATAGTTCTAGAGGCACCTAATAGTTCGGCGAGCGCTAGGGTGGCTACAAACAGCGCGGAATTTTCGGTGAGGTTGCCATGTCGGCGGACCTTTCGTTCCAAATGCTTATCGTTACCGACACCCACGCCCACGCCTGCCTTAAATCGGTGCATTCCGACGGTAATCATCAAAAACTGCTGAAGAATGATTAGAGCGGCTGCTACAGCCGCTGAGATGACGGGAATGGTCATGATTGCGAGTCCTGGGTGAAGTCTTTAAGTGCTTTTTAAGCGACTATAGTCCGATAATATGAAAGGTACTGCCGAATGAGAATACGCATTTGAGCACCTGACGGGTGCACTCATGCAACACGTCCTTACCTATGCAGCCTGTCCTTTTAAGACAAGACCCGGATACCAATGAACTGGGATGACCTGAAAATATTTTTGGCGCTCTCGCGTCAGGGGTCGGCTAGGGCGGCGGCAGATAAGCTGGGGATACACCATTCCACAATCACCCGTCGGATTGAATCACTAGAGTCAGGCCAGGGGATGCACCTGTTTGACCGCTCTCCGACGGGCTATACCCTAACGGCGACAGGCGAAGATCTATTACAGGCCGTCTCTCGGATTGAATTGGAGGTCATGGGCATTGAACGCAACATTTTAGGGCGAGAGACTGACCTAAAAGGAGAGATTCGGGTGACGATGCCAGATGTGATTGCGGCTAACTTACTAATGCCCGATTTGGTTCGTTTCATGGATCTCTATCCAGATATTCAACTTAAGGTGCTGATTTCTTACAATCTTTTTAGCCTGACAAAACGAGAAGCCGACGTAGCCATTCGCATTAGCGGCAGTCCCCCGGAGCATTTGGTTGGGCGAAAAGTCGTCCAATATCACATTGCTAATTATGCCTCTCGCGACTACTTGGAAAAATACCCTCTGCCGATAAAGACTGAAGGCGCTCACTGGGTTGGATGGGATTTTCCGGTGCCACAGGCTGAATGGATTGGCCAAAGTGAACTGCCTATGCTGCCCGCACGAGGAAATTTTAATAATGTGCTGGTACAGCTAGCTGCCGTGAAAGCAGGACTCGGTATTGCTCGCTTGGCCTGCTTCGTCGGTGATGCCGAGCTGGATTTACAGCGTGTTCCGCCGGGTAAAAGCCAACCTTTTCAAGACATTTGGATTTTGACCCACAGGGATTTACTTTCGACTGCCCGTATTCAAGTTTTTATGGACTTTATGGCAGAGGTCTTTAAACAAAAGAGAGATTTGTTGGAGGGGCGTTGTCATCAAGGCAAACTGCCGGATTCATTTGGCAGTTCGCTATAGCTTAGATTATTTTGTGCCATCTCTAACCGTTTTTTGCCCATTTTTTGTCTCTTTTTTATCTCTATCGCTGTATGTATCCATCACTCTTTAGAATGGACCCAGACCACATGATCTAAGACGAAACTGTTTGTTGTAAAGGAGGATAGGTTGAAAAGAACACTAATTGCCAAGATTTACAGTGTGCTTTCTATAGCTACGGCGTGCCTATGGTTAATACTCTCTATGATGAGCGTAGGGAGCCTATTTTTAGAAATGCCAGGTAGTTTTGTCAATTTGTTGATGGGCCTTATATTCTTTGTTATGGGCGTATTCTTTTTTTTGAGGGCGCGTTATTTTTCACGGTTTTTCCTTGCTTGTGCATCGAGCAGTAAGATAAACAACGCTTTGTTGAAATATGTATATCTGGATATTGTGTTTGTCTTCTTGAGCTTTCTTTTTGTCAGCCTTCTCAATTCAGGTGCCGCTTCGAGGGTGTTTGGAGAAGGACTGCCTATCTTTGGTTGATGCTGATGGCATGTTGCTGATGGCCTCATGTAATACCGCAACTTTTGGGCGTAGGTTGGCGCGTAGTGTAAAAAAGCCTCGTCTGTTGTCTCTATAGCAGCAGGGATGTTTTTTTGCTGACAGCGCCTAGGGTCATGAGGTTAGCAACTTGTAAGTCGCTGAGCCCTTTGACTTCTTCAATTTCAATTTTTTCGTAGGGGCGATCGCGCGAAATCACAGGCCTCATCACCTGTTGATACTTGTGTTCCATGCTGCCCAGATGGCCAATACGAATCATTTCGTCTAACCCGCCGCTGATTACAGACTTTCCATCCGGGCTAAAGGCCACTGAGCGAATACCCCCGGCAATGCCGGTATAGTCTTGCGGATGTAACACCAAGCAGTGTTTGCCAGGGTCAGGCATCTCTAAGTCCCATACATACACCAGCTGATCGTCACCTCCAGCAGCTACGTATCGCCCATCGGGGCTAAAGGCCACCGCTTTGATGCCTAAGTCCGCGTTTACAAAGGTGTGCAGTTTCTCTTCTGTGTCCACGTCATAAATAATTACGGTTTGATCATCACTGCCGCTGGCGACTATTTTGCGCTTTGGGCTATAGGCGACCGAGCCAATGCGGTGTTCATGCTGGGCTAGCTGCTTGAGCGATCTTCCTTCTTTTCTGTCCCACAGGCGTACGATTTGTTCATCGCCGCCACTAATAAGATAGCGACTGGTGGTTGGATCAAAGGCGACAGAGCGAATCCAGTGGGTGGATTGGTTTAAGCTTGCGAGGCAAAAGCCCGAAGCGGTGTTCCAAATACGGATGGTGCAGTCGTCACCGCTGCTAGCGAGGATGCCGCCGTGCGAACTGAAGGCGACTGTGCGTACCCAGTTGGTATGGCCAACGAGTGTGGTCAGGCACTGCCCTGTTGCGGCATCCCATAGCCGAATCGTATGGTCATCGCTAGCGCTGGCAATGCGCGCATGTTGGCGATCGACTGCTACCGACCAAATTCTTCCTTGGTGCAGTGACAGCGTGGCTTTGCGATGGCCTGTGGTGTCCCAGGCTATGAGTTCGCCGCTATCACCGCCGCCCACAATGCGATCATCGCTTAAAAAAGACACCGCACGAATGCCGCTGGTATAACCACGATAGGTCCTGAGCGATCGCACACTCGGTCTGTTGTTGTTCGCTGTGGCTTCTATACCTTTATCCATGGCTGGAGGCTTCGCCATTACCTGCCACAGCATCAGCCGCTGTTTGTCACCGCCCGCGCTGAGCAGTAGCTTTCCGCCCTGCTGCTGTAAGGCCACAGACCAAATTCGGCTTTGTTGCGTTGGCATGGCCTGAATTGCTTTGCGCCGGTGAAAATCCCATAGGATGACTTGGCAGTCATCGCCGCCGCTGGCGAGAAATCGGCCATCTTCAGAAATTGTGAGCGATCGCACCGAGTCTCGATGCTGTTCTAGCGTCGTTTGGCACACGCCTGTGTCAACATCCCACACCTTGATTGTTTTATCTTCACCTCCGCTGACCAGTTGTTGGCTATTGGGCGTAAAGCTCAAGGTATGAACCAGTTCCCGATGCTGTTGGCTAACTAGCTCGCGAGCCGTCAAAACAGCGGCTTCCTCATTGAGATTCAACAAATCCGCGACGGCCCACAGTCGAATGATGCAGTCTTCACCACAGCTTGCTAACCACTGACTATCCGGGCTAAAAGCAAGGGTTCTAATCCGAGTCTGTTCGTTCTGGGTCGCCTGACCAGAAATTTGCTTTAATTTTTGGCCAGTACTTGTTTTGTACAGCGTGATTTTATCGTCGCCTCCGCTGACAATGAGGCCGCCATCTGGGCTGACTGCCACAGCGTTTATCCAATCTTTTGCTGGACGTTGCCATACCTGGAGCGGCGGTGTAGATACGGGCTGGTGGGCAGTGGGCAGCTGCCATAGCCTAATTTTGTTATCATCACCGCCGGTTACTAGCAGCGGGCGACGGGGAACAAATGCGATCGCCCTTACCCAGCTGCTGTGCGCGGCCCATTCGGCCCGCTTTTCCCCTCGGGTATCTCCTTTTAGCTGTGTATCCCAAAGGTGCACAACCCCGTTGGCATCGCCGCAGGCTAACAGAGAAAGCTGGCTGTTTGGTATCGTGCTATGCGTAGGGATATTGTTCAGTGCAATCGCCATGACATCGCTCAGGGTTTCTGTAAAGACAGATCGATCTAGTGCGCAGTGGCTAAAGTCTACTTTTCTGAGCTGGACGCCTTGTAAGTAGGCTTGCCAAATGGTCATTTGAGAGAAATCTTTATTCTCTAATGTTTTTTGCCCACCAATAGAGAGCTGCACCATCAAATTAATAAAATTGCCGCCTGCGTAGCCGAGGCGATGAGGATTGGTTTCTCTGAACTCATCGAGTCGGTCATTGAGATGTGCTTCTACTCGTTGAAGCGTTTTGAAGTAGTTTTTGAGTCGGCTTAGGACTGGTTCAACAATGTGCGATCGCTGAAACTCTCGCAGCTCTTCTTCGGCATCTGCTTTCATTAGGGCATGTCGGTTGAATAGCTCAAGCCGCCCACGCACCAAATCTTGAAAAATAGCGCGAATAAACCGATCGAGCACATACTCTTTCACAATCGGGTGCAGATGAAATAAGCTCCCCTCATTCTCTTCTACTTCCACTAAAAATCGCCGCTGCAAAGATCTCAGCGTGTAGATTAAATTTCGCTTGTGATCGGTAGAAACAATATCTCTTTTTAGGTCCTTAAGTGCGCAGGCGCGGTCATTGATGGCGAGCCAGTACATCACCTCTTCTTCCCCAGGTGGTAGCCGCTTGAATTGAGATTTTATGACACTTCTCAAATCATCAAAGACAGAGATTTCTTGGTTTAAGAAATCTCTTATTTTGCCGAAGAAAATGTCTTTTACAGTGCTTGCTGCTAGCTTTAGCGCCAGAGGATGGCCGTAATATCGAGCGATTAGCTCTTCATAGTCTGCTTGAGTCCCCTGTAAATAAAAGCGACTCAACAACTCCTTAACTTCATTGTCGTTAAAGCCATCTAACGTAAAGAGTTTCGCGTTGGGATGCTCTGTCTGAAAAGGCAAGAGTTCTCGAGGTTTTTCCCGGCTGGTTAAAATGAGACAGCTCCCGGTTTGTCTTGCCGAGAGTCGAGTGTTCATCAGTCTGCGGAGGAGTTTTTTATAAAGGTCGAATCCCTTTTTGTAAGCGCTGGCCTGATGCTCTCTATTGGTAAACTTGCTGTCCAGTTCGCCCTCTAGCGCTGTGTGCCTATGTGCTTTCCCATTTTCCCCAATACTCTTTTTGGTTTTATGCTGGTTTTTAAAGACATTTTCGTAGCTGTCTAAAACAACTAGACAGCGTTGCTCGCTAAGTCTGTGCATGATGTGCTTAATTATTTGCACTGCGGTTCTCTCAGAACCTTCCCCAGCACTTTTCTCAACGCTTTTCTCGATGCTTCTCTCGACAGAGACCTTGTGGCCCTGCTGTACCCTTTGTTCGTTGGGCTTTACGACGGTGTCCAGTGGAAGCGCCCAGAGCAATCTTTGCAGAAGCTCTGTCGGAGACTCTCCTGATTGGATGGTAATCCAAACAACCTGCTCGAACGTGGGGCCTACGGTTGCTGCTAGCTGGCGTGCTAAGTAGGTTTTGCCAATGCCACCAATGCCGCAGATGGCAAGGAGCTTGTGGGTATCGGCAGGCTGGTTTATCCAAGTGCTGAGCTGAGAGAGTGCCTGTTGTCGCCCTTGAAACGAGTGGATAGCCGGCGCATCATTCCAGTGGTATTTGGTAGGTTTTGATAAATCCTTGAGTTGGTTTTCTGGGCGTTGGTTCTCTGGGTGCTGGTTTTCTGGGCGCTGGTTCTCTTCCGGGCGCTGGGCATGGGTGGGTGATGCAAATGATAAATGCTGCTTTAGCTTGTTACTCAGGGCCTGGCTCTTAAGAGGCCGTTGCGTTGCAAGATTGTCCTCAGGGTGAGTGTGGGCAACCTCTGCGATTTGTCTGATCAAATGGGCGAGTTTTCCAGGTCCTCGACCTTTGATCTCGAATTTTTTATAAACCTCACCCAAGCGCTTACGCGTTGCCGCTTCAGAAATGTTGAGGCGTTCAGCAATATCTTTACTTTTAAAATCTTGTAGTGCGAGCTTAAGGGCGGCCAGCTCTCCTTTGGAGATGCGCTTATCTTTGGCAACCTGCTTGAGGCGTGTCTCTGAGATATCAGAATATGTCATAGGTGAGGCCGCTAGCGAAAGATCCCGAAAGCAAAAGACGTTAGAAATTTATGTAGGTCACCATAACTCACATAAGTGTACAGCGAAATTTTCCTTGTGAGAATTTATTCGATCAGGCTGTTAAAGAAACGATACAAGTGAGGAAAAAACGTGGGTCTGTATAGGCTTAGACAGCAGTCTTAGACAAATTTGCTATCCAAAAAAATTGATAAAGTACAAGAAAATCTCACTTAAACTGTAAATGTGAGGTAAATTGTAAATGTGGAAATCACGAAGCTGACTTCTGGTTTTCCGCAAATGCCCGATTTTGCGATAGTTCTATCTCCTATTTTAGGAGGAGGTGTATGGATAGTCATCCGGAAATCTCACATAGTAGTGAGATGTTTGGGGATGTTGATCATCCCATGGTGTTTCAAGACGCTCCGACTTCCTGCGTGTTTTGCCACTTTTACACTGCCGATGTGAGGTATTTCCCTCCGTCGAGTATGGGCCCTGCCGGAAGTGAATGTGTTTGTGAGGTGTGTCAAAAGCTAACGTGTCTACCCAATATTCAGTCTCCCCCGACTGATAAGGAGCCATTCATGCAGAATTCATCTAATGCAGACTACGGTTTGAACGACGGCGGTGCGATAGACGGCGGTGCTCTCCAAAATAGTGCCTCTGATAATAGCGCCCTGGCTCGTTCGACTCATCGAGCTGCTCACAGACGCCCGAGTAATCTCGCCAAAAAACCGCTTAATGCCAGCGAGTATCCTCAGCCTTCTAAGCCCGCCCGTTTTGCTTCTATTTCAGAAAGTGCCACTGAACTTCAGGCGAATCTTCGCGCTCGCGATGCGGCCTGGCCGAATGTGTATGACCAGGTTTTGCCTAGGACTTCTTCTCAATCTGCTGATACGCAACAACAGTTTGAGGCCCTTCAGCTTGATAGTTCGCAGACGCCTGCCTTACACCAAATGGAGCTACTGCTACGTCGTCAGCAGGTAACTTCACCTGCCTCACGGGCGCCCAATCGTCGGTCCACAGATGATGATAGGAGAGCTGACAACAGGACGACAGGTCGAACGAATCGTCAGTCTGCTAATGCTTATAGGCCAAAGACAAAACCTGCGCCCGTGGACTCCACCTACGTGGTGCCTGATCGCGATCGCTCTGGCCTTTTAGATACCTTCACCGCCAGCATCTCGTTTGCTACGCTGATTATCTTATTTGCGATTGGCCTTAGCTTGTCTGTGTTGTTAGCAGCCCCTTCTGCGGCACTGGCCCTACAACTGAGGGTGCTGATTACGCCTTTGGTTCAAGCCCTAGTGGTGACGATTGCCTTTGGCAGTGCGATCGCATTTATGCTGGAGCTGTTCCAATAATTCCAGTAGATTAATTTCCGTCGAGAGTGCCCCTTGCCATCGGGGTAACTCACTAACCGTCTAACGATGACCAGTCTGATGCAGATGATAAAAAAGAACTATAAAAAAGGGCCTTAGCGAGCTGTTGATTCGCTAAGGCCCTTTACTGTAAGTCGGATGGTTTAAGGCGATCGATTTGCCGGCTTCGCTCCGCTGGCTTACTCACCGCCCATAATTTTAGGGACTTTGAAGAAATCTTCTTCGCGATCTGGGGCGCTATCGAGAATTGCCTCTCGCTCAGCAAAGGTTTCAAGCTGATCGGGGCGCGTGATATTGCTGACTTCAATCGCTCTGGTTGTTGGTTGGACGTCTTTAGTCTCTAGCTCATCGAGCTGCTGCACGTATTCCAAAATGCTATTGAGCTGGCCGGTAAACTGCTGCTGCTCGGTTTCGCTAAGCTCCAACCTGGCCAAACTAGCGACTTTGCGAACCTGGTCAATATCAATCATAGAAAGGTGAGGCAGGGTGAATAGATTAAGCCTAAATCATATCGAGCTTCATTCGACCTGTCACCTTTAGCCAATTTTGCGCCTCGATGTAGTTGTTCGGTGCCATCCGAACCGCTTCTAGCCAGTAGCGAGCTGCTTCGTCGTACAGCTTGTCAGATTCGCTTTTATCGCCAGCGGCTTCAGCCTGTTCACCCCGATAGTGATAAATAATGGCGGTATTGTTTAGCGCTTGAATCATCCGAGGGTTTAGTTCTAGGGCTTCTTTATATAGGCCCAGTGCTTCGTCATGCTCACCGTTACTCGCATGGATAAGCCCCATGTTGTAAAGGATGTAGCCTCTATCGTAGGGGTCTTCTTCTAACGTAAGTGCTTCTTTATAGTTATCCATGGCTTCGGCGTATTCACCGTCAGCCTGGGCAGACATCCCATCTCGATAGTAGGCGAAGGCTTCTTTGGCTTTCTTATCAGTCGGCAGCATTTTTAGGATCATGTCGGCCATGACCGTAAATGACTTATCGATGAAGTTATCGTTCTTTTGAGTTCTTGGCATGAAAATCTCTGTGAGCGAGGATTTTGAGCGATGCTTTTGTAAGCGGGGCGCTGACGTGAATGCGCAATGCCAAGCGGATATTGCTGGCCTGTAGTTGTCAGATTATCAAATGTGGATAGGTGCAAGTGCTTAAATGTAATGGATTTTTAAGTAATGCAAATACACGTAACGCCTAGCGTTGCGGATCAATCGTGCGATCGCAACACTAGGCGTTGGAAATAATCAGATAACGCTCTGATGTTTGCCGCTGAGGTCCGTGGCGTGAGCCTACATACTTACGGCGGAATGGCGCAGCTAGTTTATCGGGCCGTGATTTCTGTTGTAGGTACTTGGCTAACCAAAAACTCAGCCATCTCGCCGATGGTACTAAAGTCCGCTTCGTCGAACCGGTCGCTGAGGTCTACGCCAAAGGTTTGGAAAAATTCTTCGCAGAAGGTGATAGACCAGTCGAACCAGCACACCAGCGGAAAATGGAGGTGGGTATTGAGGCTGTCGTTAGGGCGCACACGGCTAAAGTCTAAGCCAGAATACTCGCCAAAAGAGTCGTAAATAAAGGCGAGAACAGCGTTGTTAGCATGACCGAACAGCTCACTCCAGGTGATGAAGTCGGCAGCTTGGCGATCGCGTCTGATCATCCAGCCATTAACGTCCTTACGAATGCTCAAGTCAGGGCTCATGTCAGCGTATGCACTGACGCTGCTCATGAAGTTATTAAGTTTGCCTTTGCCAATGGCTTTTTCGAGGGATTCACCAAGACCGAGCTGAGCAATTTGGTCGAGGGCTGGGTTCAAGGTTAGCTGCATAGTCATAGGGGGTTATCGGTTCCGCAGAATCCGTCAGAGCATTGTGTAATTAATATGCCCGTTCACCCTAGAGAAATTACGGTATCTTTTCTAACTTTGTGTACGGAATTGATTTTTTGTCGGTTTTTGGCGCGTCTCTGAAGCCTGTGTTGCCCTTCTGGCAAGGAATCTAGGGGCGATGGATAAAACTCAGCAAAAATACTGGCCTAGGAATTTGCCCTTCTGAGTTTGTACGGATGTAACAGGTTCGTAATGTAAACGGTCTATGTAACGCTCTCTGTAAGAGGCAACGTACAAAAGGCAACGTACCCAAAAGCCCAGCATTCCTCGCACCATTGCTAAAGAATGGTAACGAAATGCTGGGCCAGGCAAGGTTCTGAGTGGTGAGCAAGCTACACCTTGGCTGCGTAGCTGCCCATAGCAGAAGTGTCAGGGTCCTTGCTATAGGCTTTCTACCAGAGGCGGAGACTCGACGGGCTTGATGGGCTTGATGGCAAATTTTTTTTCGATATCTCCAGCTGCCATCGGCCTGCCCACCCAAAAGCCCTGTAGGTAGTCGCACTGGTACTGGCTCAGTAGCGCTTGTTCTTCAGGGGTTTCGACGCCTTCTGCGACGACGGTGAGATTTAAGCGGTGAGCCAGCTCAATAGTGGACTGCAAAATTGCCTGATTTTTCGGATCGTGCACCGCGCCGCGTACGAAGCAGTTGTCTATTTTGAGGGTGTCGATAGGGAGCTGCTTAAGATAGCTCAAGGAAGAGTAGCCCGTGCCAAAGTCGTCAATAGCGATGCGAATGCCAAGGGCCTTGAGTTCGGTCAGGATAGCGATCGCAGATTCTGCATCCTGCATCAATGCGGTTTCGGTGACCTCTAGCTCCATTTGGCTAGCGGCCAGTCCGGTTGTCGCCAGCGTATTTTTAATTTGGTCAATCAGGTTTTGCTGGTTGAACTGAACGCTCGATAGATTAATCGATACGTAGCGCATGCCGATGTTCATATCTATCCAGCGCTTCGCCTGGGCGCAGGCCGTTTCGAGTACCCACTCGCCAATCGGCACGATCAAACCGGTTTCTTCGGCTCTGGGCACGAACTTCGCCGGTGAAATGTAGCCGTGCTCTGGATGGCACCAGCGAATAAGCGCTTCGCTACCTTCTACCTTGCCGGTCGCCAGATTCAGCTGTGGTTGATAATACACCTCAAATTCGCTGCGCTCGAGTGCGTAGCGCAACCAGGTTTCCATCTCAATTTGATCACTAAAGACGACCGGCATATCTGAGCGGTAGAACTGGCAGTAGTTGCTCTTTTGCTTTTTGGCGTATTCTAAGGCCGCATCGGCCTGACGTAGCAGGGTGTAAATGTCTTCGCTTTGATGGAGCAAAAAGGCGATGCCAATACTGGTCGTGACAAAAATTTCTTGCCCCGGCAATGAGAAGGGCCGACTGAGCGCATCCATTAGCTCTTCTGCGGTTTCCCTCGCCTGTTGTGGGCGCTCCAAGTTGGGCAGCACAATGGCAAACTGATTGGCGGTTAGCCTTGCTAAGGTGGCATCTGCGGGCAGGCAAGACTGTAGACGGCGAGAAGACGCTTTAAGCAGCTCGTCGCCAGCAGGATAGCCCATCACCGTATTCACGAGTCGGAGCCGATCGAGGCTCACAGACATAAAAGCCAGGGTTTGCTGGCTGTTGTGAGCGGTGATAATCGCTTGGCTCAGGCGCTGATGTAGCAGCTGGTAGTTGGGCAAATCGGTGAGGCTGTCGTAGTGGGCCAGCCGGTTGATTTGCTCGGCGGTATTGCGCAGGGTGCTGACGTACAGCTCACTGGTTGCCAGCTGCCGGTTAATGCGAGCACTGAGGGTGTTAGAAATTTCAGCGTGGCTCACAGGGCGCACAATGCAGTCATCTGCACCGAGTTCCATTGCCCGCCGCGTATGTGACCGGTCTGTTTGATCGGTGAGCATGATGAACGGTGTGAGCTGCAACTCGCCGTCTTGACGAACCGCTTCTAACACCTGATGTCCATTGAGCCCAGCCAGGTCCCAACTGCACACAATCACGTCAGGTCTGTGCTTGCGACCTGCGGTGACGCCAGAGGGGCCATCATCAGCGGTGTCAACCAAAAAATCCTCAGATTCTAAATGGTTAACTAAGTCGCTGCGGCTAGTGCCAGGGCTTTCTATGACTAAAACTTTCTGCATGGACGTTTCTTAGCCCTTGTGCCTCTCAAGCGCCCGGTGGCGATTAAAAGAGACCTGTAAAAATTGAGCAAGCAAACAGACGCACCAGTCGCTGCGAAAGGTTTGTGGACCTAAAAGGCAGCCTTCTCCATCTCACAAGACGTCAATTTTCTCAAAAAGAGCGAATTGTTTACGACGCTAAGACGGCGCTGCGGCTCAATGCCCACAGTGCCGTACTTTTTAGCATCGGATATGTGTTGTGAGGTGGCTTTCGTCAGCAGGCCTCTTCCTAGAGTGTCCAAATTTGGGAGTATCCCAGCTAAGGCATATCTCCCAGAAGGTGACCTTTCAAAAGGGCTGCGTACTGAAAGCCACAGTGTGTAATGGGCGCTGAAATGTGTATTTTTAGGATGCCCGTGTCCGGGAGTGTGAGCGCATCGGTCGGTTAAGAAACTGGCTCACGTTACCATTCGCGCTACAAAAGGCGTCGCTGTGTTCGTTGTCTCACAGGTTCTGCGTTATCGGCCTCGGGTCGTGGCTAGCAGGCGCTCTGTTGGCTGGTATGGGCTGATTTTATTGACCTGCTTTTTCCAGGGTTTGGACAAAAGTAGGGTATGAAACGGCGGCGGCTTCAGCTCGGTGAATTTTGCTGGTGCCTGTCGCTCGGGTCGCTGCGATCGCTAAACTCATCGCAATTCGATGGTCTGTATGGCTATCGAGCGTTGCCGGCGTGAGTGCTGCCTCAGCGCCCAACCCCGTAATTTCCATCCCTTCTGGATTTTCTACAATCTGCCCGCCTAGCTTGCTGAGGGCATCGGCCATCACGGCCAGGCGATCGCTCTCTTTTACCCGCAGTTCAGCAGCATCAGTAATGGTGGTTTTGCCGGTTGCGAACATCGCTGCAACGGCCAAAATCGGGACCTCATCGATCAGTCTTGGAATGAGGTCGCCGCCGATAGTGCAACCCTTTAGCTGGCTGTGGCGCACCCGCAAATCGGCCACGGGTTCACCGGTGGCATCGCGTTCATTTTCTAATGTGATGTTCGCTTCCATGGCCGCAAGGGCATCAAGCACGCCCGTGCGCGTAGGATTAACCCCCACGTTTTTAATCAGTAAATTGGACCCTGGCGTAATGGCCGCAGCGACCAGCCAAAAGGCCGCAGAGCTGATGTCGCCAGGGACAATGACCGTTTGCCCGGTGAGCTGGGCAGGCCCGTGGAGGGTCACGCTATGGGTTGCTGGTTCGATGGATAGCTTTGCGCCAAAGGCCTGAAGCATCCGCTCGCTGTGATCGCGGGACAGGCTGGGTTCAGTGACCGTTGTATCACCCTCCACAGAAAGTCCGGCGAGCAGTAGGCAGGACTTTACCTGGGCCGAAGCAATCGGTGAGTGGTAGTGAAAAGGCTTTAGCTGCTGGCCCTGAACGCCCAGGGGCGCAAGAGTGTTGTTCGCTTTGCCTGCGATGATTGCGCCCATTTGGGTGAGGGGCGCAATCACGCGCTTCATCGGTCGCTGACGAATAGATCCGTCGCCAGTGACCGCAAAGAATTTGCCCGGTTGGGAGGCTAGCAGGCCCAGCATGAGCCTGAAGGTGGTGCCCGAATTTCCGGTATCTAGTACGTTATCAGGTTCTTGCAGCTGACCGCCCGTGCCTTCTACCGTGACCCACTCGCTGCCATCGTCGAGTCCAGAGACCTGTGCGCCCATTGCGCTGAAGCAAGCGGCTGTACTGCGTGGGTCTTCCCCTAGTAGCAAGCCTTGGATTCGCGTGGTGCCCTTAGCCAGTGCGCCCAGCATCAGTGAGCGGTGGGAAATTGACTTATCGCCAGGGACAGTGATGTCGCCTGTGAGCGCTCCGCTACAGCTGGCATCGACAATCAGGGTTTGGTGAGGGGCTTGGTCGACGAGTTGAAGGAAGGGCATGGGTTGAGGACGTATAGAAGAAGTTGAGGGCTTAGACGTGGAAAAGTTGAGACGCAAAAAAGTTTAGAAGGCGAAAAGGATGCATCGGCGTAACTGTACCGGCGTAACGGCAACGAGGCACTATTCGGGCTCTGAACCACAGTATGCATTGACTTGCTCAATCAGCGTGGCTTCTTGTGCGGAGAGCCCTTGTAGATCGCTAAAGGCGCTGTTGGCTTGGGTTTGAAAGGTATCGAAAATCTCTCTGAATTCGTCTTCTGTTTGGGCTTTAGCGACGAGCTGCATGGCGCTGCTGGCGCTGGTGAGGGCGTCTCTAGAACCGGTGATCACGGTGACGTAGGTATCGCGATATTCGTCGAGCTGTTCATCGCTGATGTCGATGCCTTCTAAGTTTTGAACCATGACGCCGATTTTTTCGGTGACCTTATCGACGGCTTTGGTGTACTCCCCGGCTGAGGCTTGCAAATCTTCTAGGCCCTGGGCGCCGGAGGCTTGGGTCATAGAGTTTTCGATTTCGGCTTCAAATTCGCCTTTGAAGCTTTGGGAGTCGTTGATGATGTCGGCGAACTGGTTGCACTGAGAGACTTTGCTATTACAGCTGGCTAGACCGATAAGGACGAAGCCGCTAAGCAGGAGGGACGCTTTTGTCATGAAGATGGCGGGTGTGAGTCTTATGTAGATGGCCGATGGATGGCCATGTTTGATGGCTGATATTTAGATGGCTGATGGGCGGGTGCACCGGGCTTCGTAAAAATACCATGACACGGCTGGACAAGCCCCAACCCCTGAACAATCTATTTAAGTGGCCGAGTTAAGTGATTGAGACGTTGTTGAGTGGCGTGTGTGTTGTCTAATAGGGGTGCGGTTGGCTGTGATGAAATTTTGCAGTCATGACTGGCGGTAATTGTTAAATGATTAGAGGAATGGTTTTGGCCTTGAGTGAGTTGGGCGTGGGTGAATTAGAAAGGGTTTTGAAGGCGCGATCGCAGTTTTCGGCATTAGCTGGCAAGCGTTATTTTAACTACGGCGGGCAGGGGCCGATGGCCGATCGCGCGATCGCACTACTCATGGCCTCACAACAAAAGATTCAGCAGGTGGGGCCTTTTTCTGGGGCGACCTACGACTGGGTGAGTGAGGAAGGCCCCAAACTAAGAGGCGCGATTGCCCAAACCCTGGGCGCGACGCCTGAGACGATCACGCTTACTGAAAATGTCACCGTGGGCTGCAACATTCCGCTATGGGGTCTGCCCTGGCAAAGCGGCGACCATATTTTAATTGGTGACTGTGAGCATCCAGGGGTGGTCGCTGGCGTGAACGAAATCAGCCGTCGCTACGGTGTGGCGGTGAGCACCTGCGCGTTAGCGGCCACAACGAACGGCGGCGAGAACGGTGGCGATCCGGTGGCGGTGATTCGCCAGGGATTACGCCCTAGCACCCGACTGGTCGTGATTAGCCATTTGCTGTGGAATACCGGGCAGGTATTGCCGCTCAAAGAAATTGTGTCGGTGTGCCATGCCAATGCGCCGCACACGCGGGTGTTGGTCGATGCGGCTCAGTCTGCTGGGACGCTGCCGTTAGATGCGGCTGGTCAAACCTTGCCAGAGACCGGTGTGGATTACTACGCGTTTACCGGCCACAAATGGATGTGTGGTCCGGCGGGCGTAGGTGCACTGTACGTGCGCCCTGAAGTGTTAGAAGAGACTGCGCCCACCTTTATTGGCTGGCGCGGGATTGAGGTAGACGGCGAGGCGAACCCTACTGGATGGATGCCGGACGGGCGGCGGTTTGAAGTGGCGACCTCGGACTATCCGCTGTGGCCTGCGCTGAGTGAGGCGATCGCCCTGCAGGCTGAGTGGGGCACCAGTACCGAGCGGTATACGCGGATTTGCGCGCTGAGCAAAAAGCTGTGGGAAGGGTTGCGATCGCTCAAAAACGTCACTTGCTTACTCACTAACGCGCCGCCCCCATCGGGCTTGGTTTCTTTTCAGCTACTTGGCGATGATGGCGCGCCGAGCCCCGAGCTGCACAAACAGCTGGTGCAACACTTGGAAGCGCAGAAAGTGTATGTGCGATCGCTCTTATCGCCCAACTGTGTGAGGGCCTGCGTGCACTACCTATCTCTAGAGGCTGAGGTCGATGAGCTGGTGAAGCTGATAGATGCTTTTACCGCCGCCTAGCTTGTATGAGCTTGAGGCATGGGCCCGAGACAGACGCGTTGGGCGGACGGTGCGGACTATAAACGACAGCTCAGCACCATGGTTTGGGCCATAGCCTCCTCACAAATGGCAGAGCGAGTATTGCCCAAGCGGTTATTTGGCTGGTTTGCTAGCGCTGCTAACAGGTCAGGGTTGCGACCCATGTCATACACATCAGTCTGATTGCCAAAGCTGCCACTGGTTAGCGCTGCTTTATCCCCTGTTCGTGCGTAGTCTAGCAAGTCGCTCATCAAATAACGAATCTCTTCGTTTTGTTCTTTTGCGTGCAGTCGAGTCAGCTGAGGCTGTAGGGTCTCAACTGCCAAGATGTCCCCAACGCGAACCAGCTCAGTTAAGCCAAGGGTCGCCCAGTACCTGGTATCGAAGTCGTTAGCGTCATTGTCAAGGATGGTGAGCAAGGCATTGGAGAGACCCCTAAAGTGGGATGCCATGAGGGCTGGCTGGCGTACGGACTGCATCACAGTTAGGCGAAGGGTGCCTCGACGCATCTCGGGTGAGGCGTTTGTATCCGATAGGATGTCCAGAATGGTTTCAACAGGCGTTGGGTTTGCCGGGTCTGCGAGGATGAATTCTACATCGCCAACCGGGTCGCTGCCATACGCGGTTAAGAGTGCGGGTAAGTTTGCTTGACGGTCTATGTTGCGTAGCGCTTCGGCTGCGATCGCTCTCACCAAAGGCGACTTCTCGACATGCCCTGTGATGATGTGGATAGTGCTGTAGGCCAAGCTAGTGAGGACGTCGTGATTGAGCGGGTCGATTTGGCCCATGGCATAGATGCTCATTGCGCGCAGGCTTTCTGGGGCTAGCTCGCTGTTGTGTCTCCCCAAACGATTGTGGATATCTATAATCGCGGTGAGCTGAGGAATCGCTGCTTTTGCCTTGGGCCCGAGAGTCGAGAGCGCGTAAGCGGCGCCTACTTGAATTTTTTCCTCTTCATCCGAGAGGGCTACAATGAGCGTTTCTATCGCCACTGGCGAGTCTGCATTGATGGCACTGAGTCCGACCAATGCAGCCGCAGATGTACTTTCAGGGCTATCTGCTCGCAGGGCGTTAAGGATGGTTTCAACAGCTTCTGGCGAGCCAATTTGGGCGATGAGCCGAGCCGATAGACCCCGTGTCGTAGATTTTATTTCCTCATCTTCCATGACCGCTTTTAAAACTCTGAGGGCCTGTTCTCCACAGCTTCTTAGGGCCGGGACTGCCGGTAAATAGCGATTGCGCCACTGGCGGATGAGCGCATCAATCTCTTGTTCGGTGCAGGCAGTTGCCGAATTTTCTGACGCTCGGGCCGTGGGCTCTGGATTTTCTAGAGTTTCTGGGGTTTCTAGGGCTTCTAGGGCTTGAACAGGGCCATTGCTTGCCAGCATAAGGCCAAGCATAGACGCGGTGAGTGTGGTGATACGTGCCGAGAAAGTCAGTGGGTGCAAGCTGTGCATGAAACAGATAGCTGTGCTCTCTGGGGTGACAGAAAGTTCAGAATTTAAGTGAAACGATGCTCACACTCTATACGGTGGATATGGAGGTGTCAGTACCCGCTCGGATAGCTTTTCTAGGTGGCCTACCGTTCCAGTGCGTCTGATATGTTTTATCAGACGTCGTAGTCTCTGCCTTCGTATTCTGGGCAGTCGGTGCAGGGTCCAAAGGGATTAGCGGCACAGCGAATATGGGGTGATCTGGCATTGAGTTGGCAGGTGATATCGCCGATTACCAGGCCCAGGCCATCGACGTAATGTTCGTCTGGATGGCGCGATCGCATAGCTCTGCGGAGCCGTTCTTGGGCGGCAAAATCTGCGGCTAATTGCAGGTTCTGCTGAAAATGTTTGCGCGAATAAATCCCAGCAATCAGTGAAATGACTGCTGGGACAATACCGATACCGAGAATGAGTGCAATGAGCATAGAAGCGTGAAAGAAGCAGGAAACTGGGGCGTTACAGCTGGTTATACGCTAACTCAATGCTTATCTTTTTGTGGGCTAGCTTTCTGTGGGGGTTCCCTGTTTGTTCTCTTGTTTTTTGTCTTTGGGCTTGTAGGTGGATTTCACATGCAAATCTTTGAGCTGGAGTGCGTCTACCCCCGAAGGAGCATTGGTGAGGAGGTCTCGGGCCTGCTGAGTTTTTGGGAATGCGATCGCGTCTCGAATAGACTGCTCACCAGCGAGCAGCATGACTAATCTGTCCAAACCATAGGCAATCCCGCCGTGTGGCGGCGTGCCAAATTCAAAGGCTTCGAGCAGGAAGCCAAATTTGTCGTTGGCTTCTTCAGATGAAAGGCCGATGGTTTCAAACACTTTGGCCTGCACGTCTGGCTGATAGATGCGTAAGCTGCCGCCGCCAATTTCATAGCCGTTGAGCACAATGTCGTAAGCCACAGCACGGGCAGTGGTGAGGTCTGCGGTGTCATCTGGGTGGGGCGCAGTGAAAGGATGGTGCAGCGCTTCATGACGATTTTCATCGGCATTCCACTCAAACATGGGGAATTCGGTGACCCACAGCAAGTTGGTTTTGCGCTCGTCGATCAGGTCCAGTTCTTTTGCGATCGCCTGCCGCAGCTTATCCAACGTTGCATTCACTGTTGCGACATCGCCTGCGCCAAAGAGCAACAGGTGTCCGGGCTGCGCGCCCGTACGCTCTAACAGCGTGGCTTTTTGTGCTGGCGTTAGGTTGTCCTTAATCGCACCGATAGTGTCAATTTCGCCGCCTTCTCGCACGCGAATGTAGGCCACGCCGCGAGCGCCTGCGTCAGTGGCCACCTTGAATAAGTCACCTTTGGGCTTGATGCGCACGTTAGAGATCGCATCGTTGCCGCCAGGAATCGGCAGTACCTTCACCTGTCCGCCGCTTTTCACCGCGCCAGAAAAAACCTTAAAGCCGGAGTCTTGCACAATATCTGAAACGTCAACTAGCTCTAGCCCGTAGCGCGTGTCGGGCTTGTCGCTGCCGTAGCGAGACATGGCGTCGGCGTAGGTCAATCGTGGGAAGGGCAGGGGAATATCTACGCCCTTAACGGCTTTGAATACGTGTGCAATCAGCCGCTCGTTGAGGTCTAGAATTTCTTCTTCACTCATGAAGCTCATTTCCATGTCGAGCTGGGTGAATTCGGGCTGCCGGTCGGCGCGCAAGTCTTCATCGCGGAAGCAGCGGGCGACCTGATAGTAGCGGTCCATGCCAGCTACCATCAAAATTTGCTTGAACAGCTGAGGCGACTGAGGCAGGGCAAACCAATCGCCCTCGTTTACGCGCGAGGGCAGGATAAAGTCTCTCGCGCCTTCAGGGGTAGAGCGGGTGAGGATGGGCGTTTCTATTTCAATGAAGTCTTCTTGGTCTTCTAAGAAACGGCGAATCGCTTTGATGACATCGTGGCGAAGGCGCATGTTGCGCGCCATGCGTTCACGCCGAAGGTCTAGGTAGCGGTATTTGAGCCGCAGATCTTCGCGTACGTTTTCTTCCTCTGCGGTGGATACCTGAAACGGCATCTGCTTACGCACCGCGTTCAGAATCGTCAGGTTGTCGGCGTAAATTTCGACCTGGCCGGTGGGGAGCTTGTCGTTGAGAGAGTCTTCGGGGCGCTGGGTGACGCGGCCTACGACTTTGACGACGTACTCGTTGCGAGCGTCTTCAGCCACTGGGTAGGAGTCTGGCGTGCGCTCGGGGTCGCTGACGATTTGGACGGTGCCAGTGCGATCGCGCAAATCCAAAAATACGACGCCACCGTGGTCACGTCTGCGATCCACCCAGCCATAGAGCGTTACTGTTTTTTCAATGTGCTCGGGGCGGAGGTGACCGCAGTAAAGGCTACGCATAGCGACAGGCAATTTTAAGAATGCCAGAAACAAAACCTTTACATTATGAGGGATGGTTGCCCGTTGCGAAACACAATTTTTAGGATGAGTTTTGGTCTGGTCTGAGTGATCGCGCCGCATTCTTCACCTCGGTACTGAGACCGTTATCCATTAGGCGGTTAAGAATTACACTTCGGGGTACTGGGTTTTTCAAAGAGCTGCTTTTATTTTTAAAGGGATTGCCTATCGTTGCTGCGCCATGACACAACCTGTAGAGACTCGCCAACCTGAAGGGCAAAGTACGACTCAAAGCTCTGCACAGCGATATATGTGCAGGATTGCGGCAACGCTAAATCAGGTGTTTTCGGCCTATGAAGTTGTTGCCAAAGTAGGCATGCGTCAGCGAGATAGTTTGCTGTATGTGGCGTTCGAGTCCATTCAGCATGAGGGCGCGCAAGATGCGACGGCTGTCGATGCGCGATCGCTATTGCCGGTACTACAGAAAACGCTCCGAGATTTGGATTTAGGCTGGCTGAAGCTGGCTAAGGTCAGCGGTCGACTGCCCGGACAAATGGAGCCTTTGTGGCAGCACGAGCTTGTTTTTGATAGCGGGACGCCTGTGCCTGAGATTGCCAAAACGCTGATGAATCCAGCGCCTGTGAGCCGCACGGGAGACGTGAATGTGCACATTGGCGGCAACCTAAGCGGCCAAATCATCATTGGCAATAACAATCAACAAACTTACACCCAGTACACTTACAACGTGGCTCATGGTGGCGTGCTTAACGTGGCGGCTGCACCGACCATAGCCTTGCGCCCGTCGCCTGTCGCGTTGCAGCCGCGCCCGTTTCCAAACTTATTAGATCGTAGGACGTTGCTGCCGGAGATAACGGCGGCGCTGAGGGCGCAGCAGCCGGTAGAAGTATATGCAAAAGAGGGGTTTGGCAAAACGGCTCTGATGCGGCACTTAGCCTATGACAGTCAGTTAGTGTCTGCGCCCGCCGCTGCTGAGAACCCATTCCCTGACGGCGTCGTGTATCTTTCCGCGCATCGGCAGCTGGCTTCTGAGCTGTTGCAGTCTTTGTACGATGCGTTTTATGACACGAACCCGCCGCTGGTGCCTAGCTACGGTCAGGTGCAGCAGTCCCTGCATGACAAGCGCGCGCTGATTATCCTCAACAACCTTGCTTTGGAAAAGGCGTCGCTGGACTGGCTGATTGCCGCGTTGCCTGCCTGTACGTTTGTGCTGGTATCCCAAGAGCGGCTGTACTGGCAGGAGGGGATGGCGATCGCACTACCCGGCCTACCGCTACCCGAATCGATTGCGCTAATACAGATGGATTTGGGCCGCGCGCTGACGGCAGCAGAGCAAGGCCTGGTTGAAACGGTGTGGACAGCGCTGGAGGGCAATCCGCTGCAATTACGGCGGGTGGCTGCGCAGTTGAAAAATGAGGACACTTCACTGGTGGCGTGGGTGCAGTCGCTCCCTGGACAGGCTATTTCACGACAGTCGATTTTTCAGCGCGCGGTGGGGAGGCTTTCTGCGTCGCAAAAGTCTGTGCTGGCACTGATGGGGGCGATGGGAGGGGTGGCGCTGAGTGCAGAGCAGTCTTTGGCGATCGCGCAAGTCCCTATGGCGCTTAGTGGATCAGCTTCGAATGCTTTAGGGGGGAACGCAGGTAGCCCACTGAGCGAGCTGGCGGATCTGCACCTGGTCGAGGCGACTGTCGAGACCACTGCCGAAGGGACTGCCGAAGCGATAGTGGGTAGTGCTATAGAAGGCGGTGCCATAGAAGGTGTAGCAGAGGGCGCGCTTCAGGCTTACCAGCTCAGTGCTGACTTAGTGCCGTTGGTGCAGCAGGCTTTTGACCCTATGCCCTGGATGACGCGGGCGGTGGACTATTTTATGGCGCAAGGGACACTCACGCCTGCGGCTCAGTTGGCGAGCAGCCAGCTGAACGGTGTGGATGCGATGACCTATCTGCTGGATTGGACGCAGCGAACAGGACAGTGGACAGAGATTTTAGCGTTGACCAAACGCCTAGACCCGCTGCTGAGTTTGGGTGGACGCTCTTTAGGTGGAGGCTGGGAGCAATGGCAACAGGTGCTAGAGGCTCACTTGCAGGCGGCCGGGCAGTTGCGGAACTTGCCGGCTCAGGCTTGGGCACTGCATCAGCTTGGGACCCGATCGCTGGCGATTGGCGAGGTTACCCAGGCGGCCACTCGCTTGTCTCAGGCCTTGGGGCTGCGGATGCAGCTGGGCGATCGCGCGGGTGCGGCGGTCACCCGTCACAACTTAGGTATGATTCCTGTGCCTGTGAGCACAGGTGAAGGGGCAACGCCGTTTACCCTGGTGTCTGCGGCAACGCCTCGGCCTTTTCGTTGGGTTTGGCCGGTGATAGGTGGGCTGCTGACCGCAGGCGTGTTGGGGGCGGTTGGGGCTTGGTATTGGGTGCTCAGGCCCCAGGATTCTTCTGCGCAGGTGGGGCAGGTGCGTTTGAGTGATACCGATATTACGTTTGGGGCACGGGCGCTGGGATCAGCGAGCGCGCCTAAGGGTGTAACGCTGAGTAACGAGGGAACGACGGCCCTTCAGCTTTCTCAAATTGTGCTTTCTGGCGAAGGTGATTTTGAGCTGGCAGAGGCTGGAGAATGCCAGATAGAGCAGTTGCTAGTGCCCGGTGAAGACTGCGAGCTGAGCGTGATTTTTACCCCGACGACAGTGGGTGAGCATGACGCGGGTGTGAGCGTGGTAGTCAATAGCGTGAGTGAGGCCGATGGGAGCTATGTGCCGTCTAAGTCTCCGGCGATTACGCTAACCGGTGTAGGAACGCCGCAGCCGGTGCCCAGCTTGAGCTTTAATTCGGCAGGGCTCACCTTTGGTGAAACGGTGCTGGGTGAAAGCAAGCGCAAAACGCTCAAAATTTCGAATGATGGCAGTGCGCCTTTGGTCGTTGAGGCTGTGAGCGTTGAACGGCGAAAGGTGTGGCCGCAGCAGCCAGCGAATGACTTTACGATTGAGTCGAATAGCTGTGCCGGGGGGCTCGCCCCGGGTGCGAGCTGTACGGTGGGGATGCAATTTTCGCCGACGGCAGAGGGCGCTACCACTGCGCGCCTCATGGTGAAAAGCAATGTGGATGACGACAGCGTTGTAGAGCTGCGTGGTACGGGTGTGACCTCCCGTACCACGGGTGATCTGCTCTCAGGGTTGCCCGGTGGGGACTCGGAAGGTGCCGGAGAGACGGATACGCCAGTGACGGGCTCGGAGGCCGCAGACTCTGGCTCTGATAGTGCAGAGACTAATAGCGCGGAGACTAATGAATCAGAGACTAATGAATCAGAGACTGGCTCGGGTTTGCAGGCTGTCGATGATGAGATTGTCATGAGTACTGCGGATACTGTGGTGCCGGTGTATGTGCTGAGCAATGACCTTGCGCCAAGTCAAGATCCTTTGACGATTTCTGCGGTGGGATCGGCGACTTTGGGAGAGGTTGAAATTGTGGGTGATGCGATTAACTACAGACCCAGTGGTGAGGCGGGGCGCGATCGCTTCACCTACGAAATCACTGATTCTTTAGGCGCGGTTTCCAAGGCAACTGTCTCAGTCACTATCGAAGCGGCTGCTGACACCGATGCCAACCATTCGACCAATCCTGATTCGGTTGATGATCCTGCCGATAATTCAGTAGATGAGCCCGTGGAGTCTGTGCCTGAACCTAACAGTGCTCCGGTTGCGGCTAACTATGATTTGACGCTTCAGTTTGGAGAAGCCTTGACGCTTAATTTGGTTGCCGATGCATACGACCCTAACGCTTCAGATGTGTTGAGCATCGCTGAGATTGCCAACTTGGAAGTGGGCGGACGCTTGCAGAACAATGGTGATGGTACCGTTACCTATCTCCACTGGGACGGTGTTCAGCCGGGGCAGGTGGGCAGCTACAACAACAGTTTTGAATACACCATTAGCGATGGCCAAGGGGGGGAAGGCCGCGGGGTGGTTTCAATTACTGTGATTATTCCTGAGCCGGTGCAGTAGAGACAGACGTCGTTTGGACTGAAGCTCTGGGGCTACTTTCGGGGCTACTGCTTGGGCGCGCGGCTAGATAGCCCCAGGTATAGGTTGACAAGAGCATATAGTCAACGGTGAACTCTGCGCCCATCGGGTAAAGGTAAATATCGAAATAGTTTTCAGCTGTGGGCCATTGCTGGGGTGCAGGAAACGTGTCGCTGGCAATTTCCTCAATCGTCCAGTAGTTGTTGTAGAAGCTAAGGTCGCTGGGACCGTAGATCGTGATACCAGGGGGTGGGGCCTGGTTCGTAATGCGCTGATCGATAATCAGTGGGTTTTGCGGAGAGCGATCGCCGAGCCCGGTGGTAAAGACGGTATTGTCTGGATTGGCTCCGCCCGGAAACTGAGTGCTGCTAATGCCTGCGAGCAAGTATTTTTGGTTTTGCGTGAGGGCGTGTGCCTGCAAAAGATTCACGCCCTGAGGGGCTCCGAGGCCATTTCCCCATCCGATCGGGCTTTCAGGATGGTCTTTACTCCAGCCAAAGGCGCTGGTTTGTGTGAGGGCAACCAACGTATCGGCGTATCGTAAGAACGCATTTTTGGCGTTTTCCTGTACCGGCTCATCAATGGATAGCGTTGGGTCATTCGTACGAGCTTCACTCGATTCGGTCGTATTCAGTTCGGCAGTATTCAGCCGAGCGTAGAGGAATGCAGCATCGCGCTGTTCTTGCTGACCATAAACAGAGACCTCCGCTGCCGGATCGTTGAAGAGTGTCGTCGCTAAAAACAGCTCATGCCACTGACTGTCCTGGGTAAGCCGATAGAGTTCGAGCGCGGCTAAATTGCGCTGATCTTTAACGTGGTGCTGAAGCTCTTCGGTATAGGTGCCTTCTTGGTAGTTGGCTTCGGCATAGGCCATGGCCTTGAGCGCGCTTTCTTGGTAGGTGCTCGCTCGCTCCGGGTCGTAGCTTTGTAGGGTAAAAGCCGCGCGCGCAGCCACCCCTGCATACGTGTAGCTAGACCACACATCGGGGGCGTAGGCCATCACAAGCTGGGGCTCTTGCCAGCTGCCGGTACCGTATGCGGTTATTTCTGCCGCCGCTTGAATGCCGCCGCGAATGCCGCCTTCAGGGGTTTGCAGCCTACGGAAGAAGTCAATTGACCACAGCGCTTCGTCAACAATATCCGGGAGCTGATTTTGGGACTCAGGGATATTGAGGTTGGCGGTTTTGAAGTGCTCAGGGAACAGATTGTGTAGCTCTAGCAGACCTCGGGGTACGGACAGATGATGGGTGCGTCTGTCCCAATCGCCTGCGTCAAAGTAGCCTCCCCAGGCATTGGGCACCAGCGTCTCCGTTTTTTTGCTGTTGAGGGTGCTGAAGGTTTCTAAGCTGCCGAGCCCCATCTCTACTTCTAAAAGGGTGGCCCCAGATTGATAGACCTGGAGTCCATCTTCAGGATGATAGGCTCGCGGCCTGGAAAACTCGGAGTGGGGCGCGCCGATGGCAATCCCACTACGCTGGTGGTAAAAGCCTCTGGCTGAGGTGGTAAAAGCCTCTTGCCAGACGTTTTGGCCAATAGGAAACTTAAAGGAGCAGCCGATGCCTTCTACGCATAGCCGGTAGTTGCCGGGTTGGCTGACGCTGCTGAAGTCTAGCTTGTGGACTTCGGTGAGGGTGTAGTCGCGATCGCGCGCATCTTCAGACTGGTTAGGCGTATGAACCTGCTGGGCCGTGCCGTTGTATACAGCCTCCTCGGTTTGGACATCAATGAGCTGAAACTCAAGATTATCGGGATAGTCCAGCCCGCCGCCGTCCCCTAGCCACATGGACAGGTAGCCTACTTTTAACGGATCGTCTGGGCGAAAGCCCAGCTGTGACACCTGGAGCGCCTCACTGCGAGAAGCGTTGGGCTGATAGTCAAAAGACAGCTCGGCGATGTCCGGTGCGAGTTCTGGAAAGCTAACGCTGTAGGTGTTGCCAGCTTCTAGGGGCTCTTCAAGGGTGAGAAATAGGGTGTGTTTGGCAGGCCAGCTAAAGTCGCCTCCCTTGTCCACAAATCCGGCTGGCTTGCTTTTACGGAAAACCTCAGTAGGCTGAGTCTCGCTGGTGTAGCGCGCATCTGTGGGGGAGGTGATGCGATAGCTGCTTTGTTTATTAGCGAGGCGAAGGCGGATTGGGCTTGGCGTGACTTCGTCGTAGGTGTAAAGCAGCGGCTCGCCGTTGTTGGGCTTTACTAGAGTGCCAATGTCAGCGCCTGCCCGCACAACTGTGGTTTTATCGTTTTTTTGGACGAGGGTGTCGTCTGCCTGGGCTTTGTAGGGCATTTGGCTGCCTTTGGTGACCGCCGGGGCGGGAATATCAAGGGCCAAAATGGTCGGACTAACGGCGTAAAGGCGAGGGGCTCTTTCTTGGCTGTGTGCCTTGTTTTTGGGGCTTTTGGGTGCAGAGTTTTGTTCAAGGTCTTTGTCAGACTGGCTTTTATTAGCCTGGCCTTTATTAGCCTGGCCTCTGTTAGACGGTAGAACCGCTGAGAATTCGTCTAGGGTAATGCCTTCTAGGGCAAACACGGCTTGCGATCGCAACTTATTACCCAGGGCGTTACCGACCTGTGAAAAGTCATCGGCCAGCGAAAACGTCAGGCCCAGTAACAGATATCCGATGGTTAAGACAGCTCGCTGCCGGATTTTCATATCGCGTGGGGGTGAGGTGCGTAACGATAAAGGCTCTGGCCTGCGTTATGGGGATCGTCTTTATCGCTCAAAAGCGCGGATTATTTGCCTATATCAAGCTAATTTGTCTGTCAGAGGGAGAAACTTGTTCCTTGCCTCTTGTTCCTTGCTTCCTAAGTATAAGTAACTATATTAAACGAGTTCGCTCGCTATGTTTCTTCATCAAATGTATGGATGTTGGACCCTTGTGATGCAGGCTCGTTAGTAAACGTTGATGGTCAAATGTGAATCATCGTGACTATGGCCTTAGTTTGCTAAAGAGGAGTGATAGTATTCAGGCTCTGTCAATCGCTAGGGGTGCCCTCGTTCGTAATGATGCGGGTGGGCTGAGAACATACCCTTTGAACCTGAACCTGGTTAGTACCAGCGGAGGAAAGCCTAGATGCTTTTTGAAAAGCTTTTTGAAAAAAATCTGTCTCCCTGGTTTATTTCCTGCGGTCTTACCAGACGGTTGAAATCGGTTTTTGACCGGTCGCGGTTGCACAGCAAACTGCTGAGTGCAAAGTAAGGAAACTGAATGTCTTCGACTGGGATAGGGACTGACCTAGAAAACTATATGGTGAGCCGCAACCAAATTGGCGGTTCCTTGGCGCTGGCAACGGTGACCGCGTCTGCGATGGGTGCCTGGATTTTGTTCAGTCCGCCCGAGGCGGGTTCTGCCTTTGGCGGCGTGACGGCAATTTTGGGCTATTGCTTAGGCTCTGCGCTGGCGATTTTATTGTTTGTGTTTGTAGGTCCTCGGTTACGGCAAATTATGCCGTGGGGTCACTCGCTCAATGAGTATGTTCGCCATCGCTTTGCCAGGGGGCCGTGGGGTCTGGCGATGTATTGGCTGACGGTCGCTGTGATGCTGCTGTACATGTTTGTGTACTTGGCCGCAGAACTGACGGCGATCGCGCAGGCGCTTCAGCTTGTGGTCAATGTGCCCTTGGCACTCACGGCTTTGATGGTGATGGGTGTGGTGTTTGTGTACACCACTGCGGGTGGCCTCAAGGCGACGATTTTGACCGATGCTGTGCAGTTTGTGGTGATTGTGCCGCTGCTGCTGATTTGTACGGCCATCACCGTTTGGCTGCTGGGCGGTTGGAGTGCGGCCTTTGCGCCGGTCTCGGCTAATCTGCCGGAGCTGCTGTCGCTGGGCAATGTCGGCGGCCTGCGGTTTGGCGCAACGCTGCTGATCGCGATCGTGGCGGCTGAACTGTTCAATCAGGCCAACTGGCAGCGGGTGTATGCCTGTCGCAACGCGCAAACGGTGCGCCGAGCGTTTTTGGGCTCTTCGCTGGTGGTTTTGCCCATGGTCCTGATCGCTGGTTTGCTGGGGCTGATGGCTGCTGGGGCTGAGTTTAGCGGCGCGACCGCCTTTTTTGACCTGCTGCTGAGTTTGAGCCTGCCAGGATGGGTGGTGATCGCGGTTCTCCTCCTGGCCCTAGCCCTAGTCATGAGTAGTATCGATAGCTTGCTCAGCGGTATTAGCTCGGTGTTTACGTCCGATTTGCTACGGCTCTCTGGGCCAGATTCGGCGGCTAGGGTGCTCTCGATTTCGCGAGTGCTGACGATTGTGGTGGGCGTGCCTGCGATTGCGATCGCCTCCAAAGGTCTCAGCGTTCTGTACCTGTTTTTTGTGGCCGATCTGCTCTGTGCAGCGCTGCTGTTTCCCCTTGTCTTTAGCCTTTACAACCGCTACCAAACAGCCGGTAATGCCTTTGGGAGTTCTGTCGTCGGCCTTGCGGTGGGCACCGCTTTCTTCCCCAAGCCCGACTTTTCTCCTTTGTTCAACGTTCCAGGCGGCGGAGACTTACTCAATAGTTTTGCAGCTGCCCTGGTCACCTCCATGGTGATGACCCTCTTTTGGAACATCGCCAGCAAAAATAACAAAAACGCGATGCCCTTTAGCTATCGCACTTTAGAAAAAATCAAATCCTATAACAACCCAGCTACGCCTGTTCCTGTGTCTTCTCGCCGTTAACACGTCTGCCTACTCAAGACGTCGATAACCGTCGATAACGATAGAACCGTTCGAAAATTTAGAGGTCTTCATTGATGACATCTCAATCTCCTGCCAGCCAAGCTTCTTCTTCTTCTTCTTCTGCACGCGATCTCGCTGCGAATGCTGATAAGAGTGCGTCCACTGTTAACTCTGCTGAAAAGCCTTCTGCCGCAGGTCACTCTAGACAATCTGGGACGACGACTAGCGGTACGACTCCCCTACGAGCTAGCTGGATTGCCAAGCGCAAAGGCCAGCCCAATGTAAGCCAGATGCACTACGCACGCCAGGGCATCGTCACTGAAGAAATGGAGTACGTTGCCAAACGCGAAAACCTGCCGGTAGAGCTGATTAAGGACGAAGTTGCTCGGGGTCGGATGATTATTCCGGCTAACATCAATCACCCCAACCTAGAGCCCATGGCAATTGGGATTTCGAGCCGGTGTAAGGTAAATGCCAACATTGGGGCCTCGCCAAATTCTTCAGATATCAATGAAGAAATTGATAAGCTCCGCTTAGCCGTTAAGTACGGTGCCGATACGCTGATGGACCTATCGACGGGCGGCGGCAACCTCGACGAGATTCGCACTGCGGTCATCAACAACTCGCCGATCCCCATTGGCACCGTCCCGATTTATCAGGCGCTAGAGAGTGTGCACGGCAGCATTGAAAACCTGGATGCGCAAGACTTTTTGCACATCATTGAAAAGCACGCCCAGCAGGGTGTGGACTACATGACCATCCATGCTGGCATCCTCATTGAGCATCTGCCGCTGGTGAAAAATCGCCTGACGGGGATTGTGTCTCGCGGCGGCGGCATTATGGCCCAGTGGATGCTGCATCACCATAAGCAAAATCCGCTGTTTACTCACTATGACGACATCATCGAAATTTTCAAGCGTTACGATGTGTCGTTCAGCTTGGGCGATTCCTTGCGCCCAGGCTGTACCCACGATGCTTCTGACGAAGCTCAGTTTGCAGAGCTGAAGACCCTAGGCGATCTTACTCGCCGCGCCTGGAAGCACGACGTGCAGGTGATGGTAGAAGGCCCCGGCCATGTGCCGCTCGACCAGATTGAAATGAATGTGAAAAAGCAGATGGAAGAGTGCTCTGAAGCGCCCTTCTATGTGTTGGGGCCTTTGGTGACTGACATTGCACCAGGCTATGACCACATCACCTCTGCAATTGGTGCGGCAATGGCAGGCTGGCACGGCACCGCGATGCTCTGCTACGTCACCCCCAAAGAGCACTTGGGCCTGCCAGATGCTGAGGACGTGCGCAATGGCCTCATTGCCTACAAAATTGCTGCCCACGCCGCAGATATCGCCCGTCATCGTCCCGGTGCTCGCGACCGAGACGATGAGCTTTCTCGGGCTCGCTACAACTTTGACTGGAATAAGCAGTTCGAGCTGTCGCTAGACCCTGAGCGCGCCCGTGAATATCACGACGAAACGCTGCCCGCAGACATTTATAAAACGGCTGAATTTTGCTCAATGTGTGGGCCTAAGTTCTGCCCCATGCAGACGAAGATCGATGCGGATAAGCTCAGCGAGCTAGAGAAATTCCTGGCGAGTGAAGAGGCGAACCGTTAGTTTTTCGCTGTGTGCGTGGGACTATTTATCGATAGTGTCAGCTTTGACATAGCCCTCGATAGACGGTCTCCATAAAAAGGACCCTCAGAGCGCAACTTGTGGGCTCTGAGGGTCCTTTTTATGGGCCACTTTCCGTCTCCGCGATGACCTATCCGCCGTAGTTCCAACCAGTGCTCTCTAGCAGTAGCGGCTTGCCTTCGCGGTGCTCGCCTGCGCCAACGACTTCGCCGACAAATACGGTGTGGTCGCCGTGCTCTACTGAGCCCACCACTTTGCACTCTATGTAGCCTAGGGAGTCTTTGATAATGGGGCAGCCGGTTTCTTCGCCTAGCTCAAATTCGATGTCTTCAAACTTGTTGCCCACACGGCGCAGGGGCTTGAAGAAGTTTTGCGCCATCTCTTTTTGGCCGTCTTCCAATACGCTGAGGGCAAAGACGCCGCTGGCTTTGACCATGGCGTGAGAGGTTGAGTCTGCCTTAATGCAGTTGACCACCAGTGGTGGTGCGAAAGAAGCCTGCATCACCCAGCTGGCAGTAAAGCCATTGACGTCGTCGCCGTCTTTGGTACCGCACACGTACAGCCCGTGTGGAATTTTGCGGAGCATGGTTTTCTTAGCTGCTTCGTTAAGCATGACGTTCCTTGTAAGTAGTGGATGTGAACAGTTTATGGCAAAGACTGAAGTCAACGCTCTTCCTTTGGGGTTACGGCGTTGGGTTACGGCACTGGGGTTAGGTGTTCGGCGTTAAAATAACGACGGATCTCTACACGACTTAACGGATGAGAGCTTCTGATTCGCAAATGCCGATAGATTGTACCGATAGCCTCTACGAAGTTGATTTCTATGCCTGGACACAAAGGCAGTCTTTGCTGCTGCGTAACCGACAATGGCCACAAGTAGATCTAGGCAATGTCATTGATGAGATCGAGTCTTTGGGCAAACATCAAAGACAGGCGCTGCGGAATCTTTTGGCCATACTCATTGGACATTTGCTGAAATGGGAATATCAAACTGAAAAGCGAAGCCGAAGTTGGTTTGCCACCATCACTGTGCAGCGGCTAGATATCGGTGAACTCATCGCAGACAACCCTAGCCTCAAGCCCTATCTGTCAGAGGCTTTAGAAGCTGCCTACAAAAAAGGCTAATGCTTGCAGTCAAAGAATCCGGATTGCCCTCCAAAAACTTTCCTACCCGACGCTGCTTACTCGTTAGATGTCACCCTCTCAGAGGATTTTTATCCCGGCAAAGCCACTGCTCTTACAGAGTTCTAGACTCTTTTTTATTAAAAAATGACTGTTCCTCAGATTGTCATCGATACCAACGTATTAATCTCAGGGGTGCGATCCAACAAAGGTTCTTCTTTTCGTCTGCTGCAGTTAGTGGGAAAAAGCCAATTTGACATTCATCTGTCTGTCCCTTTAGTCCTTGAATATCAAGATGTTTTGAGCAGACCATCCGTGGTCTTGCCCATCACACCGACTGACATTGAACATCTCATCGCGTTTCATTGTTTTGTTGCTACGCACCATAACATTTTCTTTCTCTGGCGCTCTTTCCTGCCAGATCCTAAGGATGACATGGTGCTTGAGCTTGCTGTCAAAGCCAACTGCGACTTTGTTGTGACCTACAATAGTCGCGACTTCACAGGTGTTGAGAAGTTTGGCGTTAAAATAGCAACACCTGCCGAGTTTTTGAATGTGATCGGAGTTGAAAGATGACTGGATTAACCGTACAGCTACCCAACTCCCTCTACGAGAGCTTAGAGGAGCTTGCTACCCAAGATGGTATTTCTGTCGATCAGTTTATTGCGTTGGCAGTCGCTGAAAAAATTTCGGCATTAAAGACTGTCAGCTACCTGGAGGAGTTGACTAAAAAAGGTAGTAGAGAAGCTTACGATGCCGTGCTTTCGAAGGTCCCAAATGTAGAACCGGAGGAATCGGATCGCTGGCCTTCACAAAAACAGGACAACTAACTTAGAAAAGGGCTTCGGCTACGCTCAGCCCCCGAATTAGTTTCTCTTTCGGTTTCTTCGGATCTAGACCCAGGCAATCACTCCCCTCTGCTGACATACCTCGCAGGCTGAGCGTAGTCGAAGCCTACTTTCGAGCAATCCCAGCGTTGCGAGCCACTTCTTTTACCGCAGCGGCTACTGCGGGTGCCACGCGTGCATCAAAAACAGAGGGCATGATGTTGTTGGGTGTGAGTTCAGGGTCTGGAATCAGAGAGGCGATCGCAGTCCCTGCCGCCAAAAACATATCCGTCGTAATCGCCTCGGCCCGGCAATCTACCGCACCCCGAATCACGCCGGGAAAGGCCAGTACATTATTAATTTGATTGGGATAGTCGCTACGTCCGGTCGCTATTACGGCCACGATATCCTTCACCAGCTCAGGCTGAATCTCAGGGACAGGATTGGCCATCGCAAAAACAATGGGCTTATCGGCCATTGATGTCACCATCTCTACACTCACCACACCCGGCGCGCTCACGCCCATAAACACGTCTGCCCCTCTCATGGCATCGGCAAGGGGGCCGGCGGCTTCGACGGCAAATTCCTGCTTGGCGGCGGTGAGATTGGTGCGGCCAGTGCTAATAATTCCTTTGGAGTCGCATACCACTAAGTCCTGTAAGCCCGCCTTCTTGAACAAGCGACCCATCGATAGGCCCGCTGCCCCAGCGCCGTTAATCACCAGCTTAATGTCGCCCATTTGCTTCCCCACCACTTTGAGCGAATTGGTCAGGGCCGCTAGGCTCACAATCGCCGTCCCATGCTGGTCGTCATGAAAAATCGGAATATCCAATGCTTCCTGCAACCGCTTTTCGATTTCAAAGCAGCGCGGCGCGCTAATGTCCTCTAAGTTCACCGCTCCAAATACGGGGGCGATCCGCTTCACCGTTTCAATAATTTCATCGGTGTCCTGCGTATCTAAGCAAATCGGAAACGCATCGAGCCCTGCAAACTCTTTGAATAGCATTGCTTTGCCTTCCATTACGGGCATCGAGGCTTCTGCGCCCAAATTCCCTAGGCCCAGTACCGCGCTACCATCGCTCACAATCGCGACCGTGTTGCCCTTAATAGTGAGGTCGTACACGCGTTCAGGATGGTTGGAAATTTCGACACACACGCGCCCGACGCCAGGGGTGTAGGCCATTGCGAGGTCATCTTGTTCCCGCAGCGGAATTTTGGCCTCTACTCTAAGCTTGCCGCCTCGGTGCAGGGCAAAGGTCCGATCAAACACTTCCAATACTTCAATGCCATCGACCGCGCGAACGGCGGCTTCGATGTTTTCAGCGGCGGCGGTACTGGCCGCATCTACAGAGATTTCGCGAATGATAGACTCGCGACTTTTTTCAACGACGTCAATATTGCCGAGGTTTCCTTCTGCTTGTGCGATCGCCTCCAGCACCTTAGAGAGTCGGCTCACCTGATTAGGCAGCTTAATACGGAGCGTTACACTGTAGCTGGGATTCGGCGTCAAACTGACCATAGGAAGGGAATGATAGGAAAGGCGTGATGAAATCTAAACGAGGAAGGATGAATTTAGAGGCTAATCAAAATCTTTTGCTTTAATTAAATAGACTTCGCTAAAGCCGGTCTATTTCTCACCCTTTACTTTCTACCATTCATCGCTCATCGTTCATCCTTCCTACTTTCCCCATGCCCACTCTCTACGCTGAAATCGAAATCAACGCGCCCCAGAGTATGGTGTGGGACGCCCTGGTTCGCAAAGACCAGTGGCGCTTTTGGAACACCTTTTTTTACGATTGCGATCCGGGCTTGCAAATTGCTCGGGGCAATGAACTTTTCCTATCTATGCAGCGCTTAGAAGGGGATGAAGAAACTGAGTTTCAGCCGGTGATCACGATGTTTAGGCCGCCCCACGTGATGAAGTGGGTCTCGACGATTCCAGGTTTACGCAGCGAGCATATATTTGAGCTGCGCGAAACGATGCCAGGACGCACGCGCTACATTCATCGCGAAACTTTTTCAGGCATTTTGTCTAAGGTGTTTTTGCCCTTCATTCGCCAAGATGAGCGTCATGGCATTCGGCGGATGTCTCAGCAGCTGAAAATGCATGTTGAGAATTCGGTGTTGGGCGATCGCAACAACCCCAGATACGACGCCAGATACAACCAGCCATACGACCCTGGATACGACCGACGCTATAACCCACAGCCTGCGCCCGGCCCCTACGACTATCCACCCCGTAGCAATCCGCCCTATGGCGACAGACCCTACGGTGACAGGCCCTATAGCGACAGACCTTATAACGATAGACCTTACAACGACAGCCCCTATTACGACGAGCGTCGTCCGCAAAGTCGGCCTTCCCAACCGCCCCGCAGCTATAATCCTGACTACGAACCCAGAAGAAACGATGGCTACGACGATAAAGGCGACTATCCGCCCCGTGATGATTACCGTTATCGTCCCAGACGTCGCTAAAGTTGCGTGCTAGCGCTTACTTAGTTACAGGTGCTATTGGCGTAAAAGAGAGCTGATAGCGGTATAGCGCCACTGGCTGATCTTTGGCCTTAAAGTAGTTCGGATCTTGAGGCGACAAATAAATTGCGGTAATTTGGTCTGCGCTAATCGGAAAATTAGGGTCAGAATGTTTACGATATACCGTCGTATTTTCTACCTCATTGAGATACACCGTAGGTGTGCTTCCGTCATTGCTGTTGGGACCTGTCGGATTGCGAAAGTACTGCTGAAAAACTTCTGTTGTGGCAAAGGCCCCTGGATTGGGCACTTCAACGGTCCGTCCGGTCACGGTTGAAATCAGCTGCTGATTGTCCTTTAAAAACGTAATTTGCCGGTTGGGATTATCCGGGTCAACTTTCACCGCTTTTACCCAGTCATCGCCCAGGTAAGCCCGCGCCAAACTCAGGCCGTTGAAGGCGCGATCGGATACAATCTGCACCTCATCATCTGGGCCAGGTAGTACCTGATTTAAAAATCGCCCTTTGGGGACCGTTTTGCTCACAAAGCGGATCACCGCTGGAATCGGCTTATCTAAAAACTGCTTATTGCCCTCATACCCCGGCGTTACGATCTCGGGGGCTAGTGGCGCAACCATATCCACTAGCGTTGAGTTCATTCTCCACGTGCCAGCCATCCATTGAGGATACGCCAAGTCACCTTCAGAAATTTGTACCGGTGGCTTGGTCGTCCAGTTTGGAAAAGATTGCTGCCGGTCGGTCAAGCTGCCCGCAGCTGCCTGCGCACTGCACATTAGCCACACAAATGCTAATAATGCCATCCAGGTCAGGTTGCGTCGAATGCGCTTCCATAACAGCTGTTGATTAACGTTTTTGGCCACTCTCCAACCCACCTTTTACCCGCGAGGATTCATACATAAGTTGGCTTTAGCTTAGCGCGATCGCGGGTTTCCACGTCCGTTACCTTCGGCCACTAGCCTCGAAGGGGGATTGCCGACTATTTGCCAGGGTTAGTCACTGGCTCAGGTGCTGCAAGCACTGTGTTGCGAACTGCGCGCTTATCAGCGTTTTCAGAGGCTCTGAACCTGAGCAACCTGCGACGAGGAGAGGTCCCATTGCTTTGAGAGGAGGACTCAGAATTTTGCATGAACCGTCCTCTAGCCTGTCTGAAGGCACTTTGGGCCGCGCTGGTAAAGGCACGGCAGGTTTTTGGCGTTGTGCCAACAGTTGCGGTATCACAAAAAGAAGACGCTGCAGTCCCCACGACCGTCACAAAAGATCGACTGGTGAAGGCCTCGGAGAGCAAACTGCGAAATTCGCCAACATCGCCCACTCTAAGGGCATTAAACATGCTCAGCATGTTGGGTAAAGACAATTGAATAAGGTCAGTGACGACGCTGCCAGTGACCTCACTGACCAATCTGGCCCCAGTCCAAGCCGCCAGTCGAACCGCGACAGCTGGCAATACCTTATTAGCCGCCTGGTCAGACATTGGCACAGCCTTCAAAGCGCTCAGCTTCTCGTCATTCTTAACCGCCTTGAGTAAATCACTTTCAGAAAGCTCACTGAGCTTCATGAGGTAGGCATCGTCTACCGGTAGCTCCATGACAGCCGTCATGACAGCCTTCTCTTCCTTGGTCCACTGTGCCGTTTCTTGCGCAACGACCTCAGCGACGATTTGCTCAAGGTCGGCTTCACTCAGCGTTCCTGCCCTTAATCCACTCGCTGTAGCTGTTTGACTTACTTTGGGCGCTGCCTGCGGTAGTTCTGTCATCTGGGCAATCGCAGGCAGCGTGGTTCCTGCGAAAATCAGTGCCGTTGCTGCGATCGCACCCAGCCGCCGCCGCCTACCTTCAACCGCTACCGTTCCACCTACCCACCGATTTGCAGTCATCATTTTTATAAATCCTATCCATAAGCCATCTGTACAAGCTGTCAGCCTCATACAAAGCGCAATCACTCAATTGTCAGCATAGCCATCTCCCCTTTCAAAAATAAAAGGCATTATGGCACTTCGCAGATAGTCCTCGTTCAAAAGGATCTTTTCCCTGAAAAATATTTCTTTCGTCTAGGGTGGCCAGCGAATTGAGTTTGATACACTCTGCGTACAGCTTGTGGTAGACGCTATAAGGTCATAGATCTAGCTGAGCTCCCAGCAAAGCTGCAACCGTATCTGAAGCACTTTGAGGATATACCGCTATGGGTCAGCTTAAAACAGTCGCACTACTCGGCCTGCTCACCGGTCTCCTGGTTGTCATTGGCTACAGCCTTTACGGCGGCCCGGGCGCAATATTGGGCCTAGTCATGGCCGCCGTTACCAACTTCGGCTCCTGGTTCTACTCCGACAAAATTGCCCTGTCCGCCTACAAAGCCCAGCCCGTCACCCGCAAGCAAGCTCCCGAGTTATACAGCATGGTCGAGCGCCTTGCCACAAAAGCTGACATTCCCATGCCCGGCGTCTACGTCGTCCCTGGCGCCGCCGCTAACGCCTTTGCCACTGGCCGCGACCCCGAACACGCCGCCGTCGCCGTCACCGAAGGCATTGTCAAAGCCCTCAGCACCGAAGAACTCGAAGGCGTTCTCGCCCACGAACTCACCCACATCATCAACCGCGACACCCTCACCCAAGCCGTTGCTGCCACCATCGGTGGTGCCATAGCCTTCCTCGCCCAAATGCTCCAATACAGCATGTTCTTTGGCGGTAACCGCAACAGAGACGGCGGCGGTGCCAACCCCATCGCCCTGATGGCCACCATCTTCCTCGCCCCCATGGCCGCCACCGTCATTCAAATGGGCATCTCCCGCACCCGCGAATACGCCGCAGACGCCGGTGCCGCCAAACTCACTGGCAACCCTAGAGCCCTCGCTAGCGCCCTCCAACGCCTAGAAGCCAGCGCCCAACGCCTCCCTATGGACGCCAACCCCGCCTTCAGCCCACTGTTGATTGTCAACAGCCTCCCCCAACAAATGTTCCGCAGCCTCTTCTCCACCCATCCCGCTACCGAAGACCGCGTCGCCGCCCTCCTAGAAATCGAACAAACCCTCGACGCAAAAGGCTCCATTCCTTCCGGCATCTAAACAAATTCACCCTCTACACAACCCCAGACAAAGACATTGGTCCGGCCCCAAGCCCCAAGCCAATGTCTTTTTTTATTGACTCACCCACATCATTAATAAATCTAGAGCCCTTCAAACCAAAACCAGCCACCCGCCCTAAAATTACAAAACCAACCGATCAGAATCCACATATCCACGCAGGTGCAAGAACTCTAGGCTCCCAGCGACAAGCCTCTTGTTCGGGGGGCTTGGGGGAGTAAGGCCCCAAGCAGCAACTCAAGCTTCCAAGCAGAGGAGGGGCGCGGGGAGGAAATCCCCGACTCTTACCGCCTTGCGTTTTGCCTCTTCCTAAAGCCCCCGCCCCACATGTCCCAAGTCCTCGGCGCCCTCCTAATCTTCACCCTCATCCCCGCCCTAGGCGCTCTCCCCCTCACCGGCTGGATCGTCCACCTCCTCACCGGCAAAACCCTTAAAACCCTCGGCACCGGCAACACCAGCGTCTCCGCCGCCTTCTACCACGGCGGCACCCTCGCCGGCATCTGTTCCGTCACCGCCGAAGCCCTCAAAGGCATTTTTGCCGTCCTCCTCGCCCGCCACTTCTTCGGCGGCAGTGCCTACAGCGCAGACATCTGGCCCGTGCTGTCCCTCATTTTCCTCGTCATGGGCCGCTACTGGGGATCCCAAGGCGCAGGCACCACCAACATCGCCTGGGGCTTTTTCACCTACGACCCCTTAGTCGCCACCCTTACCTTCGGCATCAGCTTCGTTGGCTTCACCATTCTCCGCATGAAAAACGAAGGCAAACTCTTCGTCCTCGTCCTCATGCCCGTCCTCACCGCCCTCGCCCACCCCACCCAAGGCGGTCGCATCCTGGCCGTCGCCTGCCTCAGCGGCCTTGTCTTCTGGATCTACAGCAAAATCCCCGACGACCTAAAGCTTCCCCCCATGAAAAGCGCCAGTGACTCCCGCAGACTGTTCCGCTTCTTCCAAGGCGATCGCGCCCTAAAATCCCTCGCCACCGTCCTGTCTCCCACCGAAGTCGGCCCCAAAGCCGCCACCCTCTCACAACTCAACGCCTGGGGCTACCCCGTCGCCCCAGGCTACATCCTCCCCGCCGGCGACGACCCTAGCGCCCTTATCAAAGCCGTCTCCCCCACGCCGACTGACCCCGTCGTCGTCCGCTCCTCTGCCATCGGTGAAGACACCCCCAACGCCTCCGCCGCCGGTCAATACGTCTCTGTGACGCAAGTCGAAAGCCCCGCCGCCCTAGAACAAGCCATTACCGTTTGCCTCAACGCCTACAACGCTCCCAGCGCCGTTCGCTATCGCCAAACTAATAACATCGGCGAAGGCAACATGAGCGTCCTCGTGCAGCCTCATATCTTTGGTGAATTCTCCGGCGTCGCCTTTAGCCGAGACCCGGTGGCCCACACGGGTGATGCTGTGATCGTAGAAGCCCTCGCCGGTGACGCCAGCCGCGTAGTCTCTGGGCAAGTGACACCAGAACGCTACCAGATTGGTATTGGCCCGCTCAGCGCCGGTGATCCATCCAGTGACACCCGCGATTCAGCCAACAGCTGGCAGCTGCCAGCGGAGTTAGACCTCACCGTTCAAGAAATCGGCAGCAGCACAGGTCAAGCACCTAAAGCCTTAATTCAGCAAGTTGCCTACCTTGCCCGCCACCTTGAAAACAGCTTCCACGGCGTGCCTCAAGACATGGAATGGACCTTCGACGGCCAGCAGCTTTGGGTATTGCAAAGCCGTCCTATCACCACGCTACTGCCGATTTGGACCCGCAAAATTGCCGCCGAAGTCATCCCTGGCGTTATTCGTCCGCTCACCTGGTCGATTAACCGACCCCTGACCTGTGGCGTATGGGGCACGTTATTTTCGACAGTTTTGGGCGATCGCGCCAACGGCATAGATTTTTCTGAAACCGCCACCCTGCACGCTGCCAGGGCCTACTTCAACGCCACCCTGCTGGGCGATCTGTTCACCCGCATGGGCCTCCCCGCCGAAAGCCTAGAATTTTTGACTAGAGGGGCCTCTTTTAACCGCCCGCCTTTGGCTGTTACCCTCCGCAACACCCCCGGACTCTGGCGACTGCTACAGCAGGAAATGAGTCTGCCCAAACGCTTTGCCGATGATTATCAAACCGTTTTTGAACCCGCACAATCAGCGACAAAAACGCTTCAGCTGAGCGCGCTAACAGAGTCTGAAATACTCACCCGAGTTGACGAGATTTTAGCGCTGCTAGAGCAAGCCACTTACTACAACATCCTGGCCCCGCTGAGCCTAGCCCTGCGGCAGGCCCTCTTTAAAGTAGACCTAGCCACACTCGATAACAGCCACACCCCAGAAGTCAAAGCACTAGACGCGCTGAAAACCATGGCTGCCCAGCTGCGATCGCTTCTGCCCGACCTCAATCCCGACCTGGATTTCCAGCCAGAAGCCACCGCACCCACCACCAGTGCGGCTCTCTTTGCTGCTTTGTCTGAGCATCCCGAAGGCGATCGCGTTTTCGAGCAGTTAGATCATTTCCTCAATCGGTACGGCTACCTCAGCGAAGTGGCTACCGATATTTCGATCCCCACCTGGCGCGAATCTCCTCACGCCGTTCGCGAACTGCTCGCCCAGTACTTGCTCAATCCGGCACCCAATGACGCTGCAAACCCATCAACCGAAGCGTCTTCTTCAACCACTCAACCGTCAGCCAGCGGCTGGAAAGCTGGGCAAGTTCAAAAACGCCTCACGCTCAAAGGCCAGGTTGCAGAGGTTTACGACCGACTGCTGGCCAGCCTCAGAGGCTGCTTTGTTGAACTTGAAAACCGTTGGCTTGCCACACACCATTTGGCGGGCCCTGGCGATATCTTTTTCCTGACGGCTGTCGCTATTCGCACTCAAGTTGCAGCGCCTGTGTCTGCCGAGCAGCTACAGCGCACTGTCGAACTTGCCAAACGTCAATGGCAAGTTCAGGGCGAGCAAAAAGTGCCCTATCTAGTGTACGGAAATCCAACGGCTGAGGTGCTTTCGGCGACTAACGCGGCCACCTCCTTAGCGCTTCGTGCAGCCCGGGCCTCGGAAACGCGATCGGGCACACTGCGAGGAATTGGGGCCAGTGCTGGGCAAGCTGAGGGAACCATTCGCGTCTTATCTGATCTTTCCAACACCGTCAACATCGATGCGCACACCATTTTAGTGGTTCCCTACACCGATGCGGGCTGGTCTCCCTTGCTTGCGCGCATCGGTGGGCTAATTGCAGAAGTGGGCGGTCAGCTCTCCCACGGTGCCATTATTGCGCGAGAATATGGCATTCCTGCGGTCATGGATGTGACCGACGCCACTCAAAGATTCACGGATGGTCAACGGGTTCGCATTGATGGCCAGCAGGGAACGATCGAAATTCTGTAAATTGAAATTTTGTAAATTGCCTGTAAATTAAAGTAAATACATGCGCGTGTCCAGCTGTTCTCCTCAAGCCCTAGCAATGACCTCGACCCAAACCCATTCAAAAGGCCCTAAAGACACAACAGTAGGCTCCGCGCGGGGTCCTTTAAATGCCTCGTCGGGCACTATGCCGCCTAATACCGCCTCGACAACGGTGTCTACTATCGAACAGGCCAGCGAAGAGGCCGGCGAACAGGCCAGCGAAGAGGCCAATGGCAAAACAAGTGTCAAAACCAATGGCAAGACCGGTGGCCGGACCAGTGGCAAGACCCGTAATGAGCCCGTTAATAGGCAAGGCACCTTTACGGGCGCAAATTCGCTCAAGCTGTTTTACCAAAGCTGGTATCCAGCAGCCTCTGAGACGACCTACCATACAGCTGCGGTTCAGGGCGTCCTTGTGTTAGTCCATGGTTTGGGTGAACACTCAGGCCGGTATTGCTCGGTTATTCAGGCGCTCACCGCCGCAGGGTATGCCGTATTTGCGTTTGATAACCAAGGCCATGGCAAGTCAGAAGGCCAGCGCGGCCACATCGATAGCTGGCAAAACTATCGAGACAATACGGCAGCTTTCTTACAGCTGGTTCGCCAGCAAGAGCCTACGGCACCCCTGTTCTTGATGGGGCATAGCTTAGGCGGGCTGATCGTGCTTGACTGGGTGCTACAGAAAGCCCACGCTGCTGACTTTCAAGCGCTGAATATTTTGGGTTTAGTCGTGAGTGCCCCGCCTATTTCACCGTCAGAAGGGACGGCTAGCCAGGTACGAATTATGCTGGCACGGTTGCTATCTGGGCTGTTTCCCCGGCTTTCTTTGAAAATGGGGCTGGCAGAATGCGGCCTATCGCGCGATCAAAACATTGCTGACCAGCTCGCCCAAGATCCCCTCATTCATCCCTACGTCACCCTGCGATGGGGCACGGAAACCTTAAACACGATTGATTGGGTAAAGTCCCATATTCACCAGCTTCAGATGCCGATTTTGCTCACCCATGGAGAAGCCGATCCGATTATTGATGTCGCCGGATCACGTGAGATTTTTCAACAAATGGGGACTGATCGTAAAACCTTGAAAATTTACCCCGGCAGCTATCACGAACCGCACAACGATTTGGATTCTAGATTGGTGGTACGCGATTTGATTCATTGGATGAGCACCCAGATGAGCGCCCAAGAAGAAGACCTGGCTCAGTAGTTCAGTTCGGCAGTTCAGTTTGACCGTTCAGTTTGGCCGTTTAGCTCAGTAGCTCAACCTGTGGGTAGTGCTGACGTGCTTTCAGCGTAATCGGGCCTAGAAAAGGGCGCAGGGAGCCAGTGGAAAAGTCTGTTAATATAATCCCTTGGCTGCGTTTCTAGTCTGCGCAAGTTCCAGAAGTGCTGATTTGTCCTCCTTTTCGGGAATCGAATCTGCTGTCGAAAGATCGCTTCAACTGTTACTGATTGCTTTTTGCTCTTAGGCTAGTTCCGATATGCCGCTTTTTGTTGTATGCGTATGCGATTGCACCCGCCTATGCTGCTCAAGGGCGCTGCATTTGGGGTGGGGCATCCCAACACGATTGCTTAGGAGCAAATTTTTCAGCTTATGTCTTTCAAAACTCTCGGTCTGCGGGCCGAAATCTTGCGTGCGATCGCGGAGCAGGGCTATACCGAACCCACCCCCATTCAGCAGCAGTCCATTCCGATTGTGGTCAAAGGCCGGGACGTGATGGCCAGCGCCCAAACGGGCACCGGCAAAACCGCAGGTTTTACATTGCCGCTGTTGCAACGGCTGTGTGAGGGGCTCCCGCCTCAAGATATTCCCGATGAGCCCCTCCGTGAGCAAGCCCCTGCCCCCAAAAGCAACAAACCTATCCTGCGCAAAAACAAAGGTGCTGGCGGTAGCCCGCGTGGTCATCGGCGGCCTATTCGCGCCTTGATTGTGACACCGACCCGTGAGTTAGCTGCTCAGGTTGGCGAAAGCGTCAATACCTACAGCAAGTACCTACCTATCCGCTCAACCGTGATTTTTGGCGGGGTTAAAATCAATCCTCAAATTTCAAAGCTGCGCCAGGGGGTCGATATTTTGGTGGCTACCCCCGGTCGCCTGCTCGATCATGTCAATCAGCAAACGGTGGATCTTTCTCAGGTTGAAGTGCTGATTCTCGATGAAGCCGACCGCATGCTGGACATGGGCTTTATTCACGATATTCGCAAAATTTTAGCCCTGGTTTCTGAAGACCGTCAGACCCTGCTGTTTTCAGCGACGTTTTCCAGAGAGATCAAGAAGCTGGCCGATAGCTTTTTGCGATCGCCTGAACTGATCGAAGTGGCCCGTTCCAACTCCGCAGCTGAAACCGTCGATCAGGTGGTCTATCCTGTTGACCGCGTCCGTAAGAGCGAGCTGCTTTCCTTTATTATTGGCTCGCGTAACTGGCGACAGGTGCTCGTTTTTACCCGTACTAAGCACGGTGCCAACCGCCTGACCAAACACCTGCAAAAAGACGGGCTGACGGCGGCGGCGATTCACGGTAATAAAAGCCAAGGGGCCCGCACCCGTGCCCTGGCTGCCTTTAAATCTGGCGATGTCCGGGTGCTGGTTGCGACCGATATTGCTGCCCGTGGCCTTGATATTGACCTGTTGCCCCACGTGGTTAATTTTGAATTGCCCAACGTTGCAGAAGACTACGTTCACCGCATTGGCCGCACGGGCCGTGCCGGCAACGAGGGGCAGGCCGTCTCGCTGGTGTGTATTGATGAAAAATCTTTGCTGCGCGGTATTGAGCGTCTGCTGAAACGAGAGATTTCCAAAGAAATCATTGCGGGCTACGAACCCGATCCGTCTATTCCGCCGGAGCCGATTCCCAATGGGCGGAACAATTCCAGAGGCGGCGGTCGGGGCCGGGGTGGCGGTCGAGGAAAAGGAGGCGATCGCTCGCGCTCCTCTAGACCCAAAACCTCGCGTGCGCCGAAGCCCGTGCTCAAAAATAGACGCTCCTCGAGCTAGCCCCCTCCTTAGCCCTTACCCAACTAAGTGCGCCGTCAGGTAAGGGCTAATGGAAGTGCGTTAATGGAGCTGAGTTAATAGAGCTGAGTGCTGGTCTAGCCGAACGTTGTTTTCACGACAATATCGTCAAAGTCGCGATCGCCCCCGCCAGCGAGATCTTCAAAGCCGAAGGTATTGTCGCCCAGCAACCGAACATGCTCAGCCCCGTCACTGTTGGCTCCTGAATAGGCAAAGAACACATCGGGATCGTTCGCTGCTTCGATATCGAATAGCTCATTAATGTCTCCATTCACCAGCAGGAAGGGGGCCAAAATTACGCCTGGAGCTAGCTGCGCTCTGCTGGTAAGGGTTTCACCGTCTCCACCAGTGAGCAAGACATCGCCTAATCGATTGAACAAGGCCGCATCCCGATAGCCCTCGTCTCCGACCGACAGCACGCCGCCGTCTCGAGATTTCACATCGCCCTGCTCATTTTCGACTCTATAAAACCCAATCTGATTGTCGAAGCTAGCCTCTCGGTGAATCTCAAAGTTTGCCACCACCGCCGATTTTGCCGTCCGCAAATCGAGGACTTCTAGCCCTGCGGAATTTTGGAGGTCGGTGCCCAGCGGTGCTGAGGCTGAGACAAAGTTTGCCTTTACAACCAAGTCGCCCAGCTGACCGGCCCCGCCCCCCTGCGGTGTTCGGAAGTTGAGGTGGAGCTGGTTGGCTGCCAACCGCTCGATGCTCACAGCAGGGCTTTGATTGGTATTGCCCGCTGGGGTTGCCAGCAGTAGCTCTCCTTTGCCTCCTTTCCTGAAGGTTTCTAGGCTGCCCCCTTGAATCACCGCGAATTGGAAGAACTGACCGTTGGTCGCGCTGAGGGTTCGCGTGGGGTTAAAGTTTGCCAGTTCACCGCCTTGGAGCGCAGAAAACACCGTTTGTGCGCCGTTGACTAGGGCCGCGATATACCCAGGCTCTCCGGGGGCAATGCCGCCAATAGTCCCTTGGCCATTGTCAGTGGCGATCGCAATAATTTCATTGACCTCGCTGGCATTGCGCTGCTCAAAGCTTAGCTGAAGGGCCGTCCCGTCCCCTTCTACAGAGACCAGATTGTTCTTTTCAGCACGGGCGCTAGCGGCGGCATTTTTATCGCCTGCGCTGACCCGCACGCGAGCCACCTGATAGCCTTCTGCGGTAAAGTCAGCGGCCTCGAACCCTTCTGTTGAAAGAATTCGTCTGATGGCCTCCTCGCCCTCTTTCCCGTTCTCACTAGGATCTAGAAAGCCAGTGGCGGCCGTGACCACGCCATTTTCAGCGGTCCCTGTATTCGCGACCTGCTGATCGGAAAAAGCGGTTGTTGATTCTAATTCGTCATTGACTTCAGTGCCCGCATCTAGCACGTCGGAACCCACAATTAGGAAATCAGCGCCCACGAAGTTGCCGTCGCGATCATAAATGCGATGGGCTAGCGGGTCGCCATTGGCGATAAAGAAATCGTTACTGGGTAACACCATGCTGGCGTAGCTAAAGTAAGCCGACTCGCGATCTTCAGGCTTGACGCTAAAGGCTTGGCTCACCGTTTCCCCTGGTGCGATGGGTGCGCTGCCGACCACGCCCTCTTGGCTGCCGTTACGACTTTTCGTAAATTCCTGGCCTAAAACATCGGCGTTACCATCTTCTGCCAGGCGCTCTAACCCCAGCGTTGCCGCTTCGCCACGATTGTAGAGGTCAAAGAGTCCGTTGTGGAAGCCGGCCCACAGTGGGGTCAGGCTGGTGCCGTTTGCCGGGGCTAGGTTTTCAATGCTCACCGTGACGGTGCGAGGCTCTGCGAGCGTTGGCGCGACGGTGTAGCTCAAGTCATCTAGGGCGGCCAAGTTGCTATCGTTGGGCGTACCGGCTGCGGTGTTGCGTAACTCTAGCGAGGTAATTCGCCCAGAAAAGTTAACGGTATCCGTGTTGCGAATATCAGTTCCTGAGATGTCTACCGCATTCGAGAGCTGATCCACTTCTCCAGAGACCACGACTGTCGCGCTCTCTAGGCCAATGGCTTTGAAGCTAATGTCTGAAACAGGCTGGTCAAAGTCGATTTTTAAGGTGCCGCCAGCGTCTGCAACCCAAGCATTGGAGCCTGTAGCGTACAGCGCCGGAATGCCTTTAAAGAAGCTAGAACCCCCTGTGAACTTCGCCTTTCCGAGGCGAAAGCTATTGGGGTCTACCCCGGCCTGGGACAGGTCGCTAAAGCTGGTGCTAAAGGTGGCGGTTGCCGCGTCAGAATCCACGGTGACCTTGGCAACTTTGTAGCCTGCTGCGGTGAAGTCTGCATTGGCAAATTGCTCGGCTGACAAGATCCGCCCGTTGGGAATAAAGCCTGTTGCTGCCGTGACAACGCCCCTTTCTGCGTTACCCGTATTGGGTGTTTGCTGAGTGAAAAAAGCGGTTGTGCGATCTAGCTCATCGTTGACTTCGGTGCCCGCGTCTAGGACGTTATCGCCCAGAACATAAAATTCAGTGCCGATAAAATTACCCACGTCGTCAAAAATCGGATGGGCGAGTGGATTGCCATTGGCAACGAAAAAATCGTTGCTAGGTAGCACCATGCTGGCGTAGCTGAAATACTTGGAGTCTTCAGCGTCTGCCTCGACTGAAAAGGTCTGCTGTGCGATCGCCCCTGGTGCAATTGGCCCGCTGCCGACCACGCCGTCTGTGCGCCCTTTCTCACTGTCAGCAAATTCGCTGGACAATACGTTGGCACTGCCATCTTCAGCGAGGCTTTCAAGCCCTGGTGTTGCGGCGACGCCTCGGTCGTAGGTGTCAAACTCACCGTTATGGAAGCCAACCCAAAGTGGCGTGAGGGTAGTGCCCTTGTCCGGTGCTAAGTTTTCGATTGAAACCGTGATTTGTGTGTCGGTAGATGTGTCCTGCAAGCGCAAGAAGGACTCATCAATTCTTTGGACATCAGCCATAGGTGCATTCCAGGGTCGTCATCAGCGGTGCGAGCGACATCTTTTGTGTCAGCTGGTGCTAGTACTGCCGATGTCCACGCTTTCCTGGTATAAAGTGCCCTTGATTTCAAAAAACAAAACAAACAAAATTGATGCTGCCAATAGACCCCAAATGCTCGTGATTTCTCACCTAGACGATGTCTTTGAAGACGTACAATCTCAAGACTTTGAAGGCGAAGCATTTTAAAGGGCTGCTTTTAAAAGAAACAGCTAGGGCGTTACGGTCCTAGCTGTTTCTTTTAGTTTTGTTTTTGCAGTATGGTCCTTGCTTGCTAACAGCTACGAGCCCTGACGTAGCTTCTCTAGCACGCTCTGGTCTTCCATCGTGGTGGCATCTCCGACGACGTCTTCGCCACTGGCAAGGTTGCGTAAAAAGCGACGGATGATTTTGCCGGAGCGGGTTTTGGGTAGAGCATCCGTAAATTGGATGTCACCGGGGCGGGCGATCGCGCCAATCTCTTTCACCACATGCTGCTTTAGCTCGGCCTTGAGGTTATCACTGGCGCTAACGGTACTATCGAGCGTGACAAAGGCGTACACATCTTGCCCTTTTAGGTCATGCTTACGCCCTACAACCGCTGCTTCTGCAACAGCGGGATGAGAGACCAGCGCTGACTCAATTTCCATGGTTCCTAGGCGATGCCCCGACACATTGAGCACGTCATCCGTACGGCCCATCACCCAGAAGTAACCATCCTCATCTTTGCGAGCACCGTCGCCCGCAAAGTACATGTACTTGCCGTCCTTGGGCGGAATGTGCTCCCAGTAAGTGCGGCGGAACCTCGCGTCATCGCCATACACCGTGCGCATCATGCTGGGCCAAGGGTGCTTCACGACCAAATACCCGCCTTCATTGGCACCGACAGGGTTGCCTTCGGCATCGACCACATCAGCCAAAATCCCTGGGAAGGGCTTGGTCGCAGACCCTGGCTTTGTTGGGGTTGCACCCGGCAACGGCGTGAGCATAAAGCCACCGGTTTCGGTTTGCCACCAGGTATCAATAATGGGGCACTTGTCGCCGCCAATGACTTTGCGATACCACATCCACGCTTCAGGGTTAATCGGCTCACCCACGGTGCCCAAAATCCGTAAGGAAGACAAATCGCGAGCATTGGGCTCTTTGTCACCCATTTTCATAAAGGCGCGAATGGCCGTCGGCGCGGTGTAGAAAATGGTGATGCCGTACTTTTCCACGACATCCCAAAACGCACCGGGGTTAGACGGGCGCGGGGCACCTTCGTACATCACGCTAGTGGCTCCGTTAGAAAGCGGACCGTATACGATATAGCTGTGGCCGGTAATCCATCCCACGTCGGCAGTGCACCAGTACACATCGTCTTCTTTAATGTCGAAGGCCCACTGGAAGGTCATGTGGGTGTACAGGTTGTAGCCGCCTGTGGTGTGGACCACACCCTTAGGCTTGCCGGTGGTACCGCTGGTGTACAGGATAAACAGCAGGTCTTCACTGTCCATGGGTTCAGGGTCGCAAGCTTTGGAGGCCGAGGGCTGAACGTCGTGCCACCACACGTCGCGACCTTCGGTCCATTCCACCGCTTGCTGGGTTCGTTGCACGACCAGCACGTTGGTCACAGAGGGGACAGCCCCGTCTGCTAGGGCCGCGTCTACGGCGGGCTTTAGGCCCATGGGCTTGTCTTTACGGAAGCCCCCGTCGGCAGTGATGACAACTTTCGCTTCGGCATCATTGAGGCGATCGCGCAGCGCTTCGGCGCTAAAGCCCCCAAAAACAACGGTGTGAGCTGCCCCAATGCGCGCGCAGGCCAGCATCGCGACCGAGGCTTCTGGAATCATGGGCATGTATAGGCCAACGCGATCGCCCTTTTGTACCCCCATATCCTTGAGCACATTCGCCATTTGGCACACTTCAGCGTGCAGCTCCGCGTAGGTGAGCTTGCGCGAGTCGCCGGGTTCACCTTCCCAAATCAAAGCTGTCTTATCTCGCTTGTCCGTTTTTAAGTGGCGATCTAGGCAGTTGTAGGAAATATTGATTTTGCCGCCGACAAACCATTTGGCAAACGGGGGCTGCCAGTCTAAAACCGTATCCCACTTTTCAAACCAGTCCAGCTCTTGTTCCGCCAGCCGCGCCCAAAAAGCCGCCGGATCAGCTGCCGCTTCATCAAACAGCTTTTGGTACGCCTCCATACTGGGGATTCGAGCATTGGCAGAAAACTCTGCCGGCGGTGTAAATACTCGCTGCTCTTGCAATACCGATTCGATTGTGGAGTCTGTCATGGAAAAATCGCTTCAATCTTAGCGCGCTACAAAACCTTTCAAAACCATACTGCGAATGCTCACAGCTGGCTCATTCACTCGGGGTTCCTTAACATTACCAAGCAATTTATCGACTCAATTTCCCCTTCAAAAAACATCTCAGCCAGCGGCCTCTTTGCCGTGAACTGTGGTCGTGTTGTGACCTATTTTTGTTTTTGGGTTGAATGCCTAAATCGACAATTTTTTCATGTTGAAAACAACAGAATAATCTTGTGTGCCGCGTCCTTAAAGTCACTCGATCTCGTCGCGCAATGCACTCGCATTGGAAGAGTCTGTTGGGGGCAGCATCGAAACTCAAGGGTTCGTCTACTATGTCTATAGGCGAATATTCTTTTGGTTTAGAGAATGGCTCTTTCCTACTCAATTTTAGCGGCCCTCATTAACCGGCCTTGTAGCGGCTACGACCTCGTAAAACGATTTAATAAATCAGTAGAATGCTTTTGGAGTGCTAGCCATCAGCAGATATATAAGGCGCTTGGCAAACTTGAAGCCGATGGCTACCTGTCGTCTGAAAAAATCGAGCAGGAAAATCGACCCAATAAAAAGCTCTACACCGTCACCGATGATGGACGGCAATATTTGCAACAGTGGATTGGCACCAGCGAAGCCATCACGCCGCTCAAGTCCGACCTACTGGTTAAGCTATCGGTCGGTCATACCGTGCCGACCGATACGTTGCTAAGTACCTTGCAAAACTATTACGAACAGCATAAGGAACGGCTTAAAAGCTATCAAGCGATCGCCAAGCAGTACGCCCAAGCGCCCCAGCTTTCCAGGGAAAGCCAGTTTCAATACCTCACGCTCAGAGCCGGTATTCGTCAGCAGCTCTCTTGGGTGGCTTGGTGTGAAGAAGCCATGGGCTTTTTGGGTCAGCCGGTTGCTATTAGAGAGCCCAACTCAGTAATCGGTCAGCCTGCTGCTGTCAAAGAATCGCCTTCGGTCATCTGACACTTTTCGCAAAGCCCAAAAAATTCCAGCGTGTGATAAAAAATTTGAAAATGATGGGATTCGGTCAAGTGGCTTTCTAGCCCATGCACTGGACATTCTTCCATCACGGCTGAGGTGCCGCAGCGCACGCAGGTCAGATGGTGGGTATCTTCCTTGGCCAAGCTGTATAAGGACTCACCGCTCGAGAGTGTTCGTACCTGAACGGCGCCTTCTAGCTTGAGCGATTCTAAGGCGCGATACACCGTCGCTAGGCCCATTCGGACTTGCTGCTGGCGTAGCTGCCTGTACAGCTCTTGGGCGGACACGGCTTCTGTTAACTGCTTGAGCAGATCCAAAATCTGAATTTGACTGCGGGTGCGGCGGGCTTTCATGCGCTTTCCGTCATCTGGTTTGTCAACCATTGGGCCTGTTAACCATTGTGTTAACTACTGGGCATTGTTTATTACTTCTAGCTTAAGCGAGCTAGGCAACAAGTTTGCATAAGAAATACGGTAGGCTAGCACATGTCCTTTCCCTTGACGAGCGATGCCAGCCTCTTCTTCTTCGGCGAGTTTGTACCACGCTAAGGTGTATGTCACCCTGCGACCTTCCGTGCTAGACCCGGCAGGGACCGCTGTGCGCTCTGGGCTATCTCATATGGGGTATGACAATGTTTCTAAGGTTCGTATTGGTAAATACATTGAGCTAGACCTATCAGCCCAGAGCGAGGCGGCCGCCCAAACGCAGCTCGATAAGATTTGCGACCAGCTGTTGGCTAATCCGGTCATTGAAAACTACAAAATTGAAATTTTTGAAGCGGTGACTGCCTAAAGAAGCTGGGTAGAGAAATTGTGTAGAGAACAAGCTGTAGGGAAAAAGGAGTAGGCAAAAGAACGATGAAATTTGGCGTAATTGTTTTTCCAGGTTCCAATTGCGATCGCGACTCGGCCTATGTCTTGCGCGACTTGCTAGGTCAGCCCACCCGCATGATTTGGCACGAAGATAGCGATTTGTCTGATATTGATACGGTGATTATCCCGGGTGGCTTTAGCTATGGCGATTACTTGCGCTGCGGTGCGATCGCCCAGTTTTCACCCGCGATGCGCGCCACCGTAGCGCATGCTAAGCAGGGCAAGCGGGTGATGGGCATTTGCAATGGCTTCCAGGTCCTCACCGAAATGGGGCTACTCCCTGGCGCGCTCGTTCGTAACCGTGACCTGCACTTTGTGTGCGATCGCCTGCCAATGAAGGTAGAGCGAACCGACTTGCCCTGGACTCAGCGCTATTCGGCAGGGCAAATTATCACGCTGCCTATCGCCCATGGAGAAGGCTGCTACTATGCTGCGCCAGAGACTATCAAAGCCCTAGAAGATAACAATCAGGTGCTGTTCCGCTACTGCGATGCCAGTGGTCAAGCCACCGAAGCTGCCAATCCTAACGGTTCGATTAATAACATTGCCGGGATTTGCAACGCTGCTGGTAACGTCTTGGGGATGATGCCCCACCCTGAACGCGCGGCCGATCCTGCCCTAGGAGATACTGACGGCAGCGCCTTGTTCGAGGGCTTAGTCAACTCTGCAATGGCGGTTTGTGCTTAGGGCCTGTTTGTATTCAGGGTCTCTTTGTATTTAAGGTCTGGTTGTCTTTGAGGTTTCTAATCCACGCGCAGCCGCCGAGTAACCACGGTCAGCCCATCTTCACGGACGAGCAGGGCAGAGACCCAGCGGCTGTCTGGCGCTTCAGGGGCTTCGCCAATTTTAAACAAGCCGCCAGCGGCCAGCAGCTCTAGCTCAATGGGCCGACCGGCAAAGAAGTCAGTTGCTGTCACCCCTTCTTCAATGGCCGCTCCCAGCAGGTATCGATTGCCCAGGGGCTCCATCACAATGGCGTCAAAATCGTAGCTTTCGCCGGGGGTGACCTGCTCTGGCAAAATCACAGAAACGGTGGGGGGCATGTCACCTGAGGTCACTTGATTGCGTTCAGAGAGGGTTTCTTGTGAAACCACTTTGCCGGCAACAAAAGTTTGTTCTGAGCGAATCACAGACTCTAAGGTCATTGCCTGACCATCCACCGTTTGCGTGCCGTCTATGTAGGTAACAGTTTCAGCCGTGTAGCCGTTATTGGCCTGCTCCCAAGACTGTAGCTCTACGCGATAGGTCAGGCTATCGTATTGATCCCACAGGGTTTGGAGGGCAGTGGGTAGCGTTTCAAAGGTAAACCCATCTTCATTGGTAAAGCTGGGGCTGTAGTTTTGCATCACACCTGTAATATCTCCCGCACTCGCTGCGGTTTCAATGCTTTCGATTGCGTTGACTAGCTCGGCAGGGGCCGTCTCGGGCAAGGCGGCGACGCCCTCACGGGCCCCAACCCCTAAGCTTAGTGCCCACCCAATTGCGCAACCTGCCACCAGTTTTGTGACGCGCTGGCGGTTGCCTATCCCTTTCATGCCTAGAGTCATGCGCAGAGCGTTCATTGGGCGATGGGTCATGGATTTGCACGTCCTTACAGGCGGAACCAGTATTTGCAGAGGTCAGTATTTGGCGAAAATAGTACCTTAAACCAAGGTACCCTGAAATTTGTATTATTGCGGTATTACACAGGTCGGCTTTATGGCTTCAGGTGGCACAAACAGCGGGAATCAGCGGCGATCGAAAAAGCTGCTGATCGCAGCGAGTGGTACGGGCGGTCATCTGTTTCCTGCGATCGCAACTGCGCAAAACCTGTCTGCTAGCGCGGAGGTTGACTACACCATTGAATGGCTAGGGGTGCCCGATCGATTAGAAACTCAGCTAGTGCCCGAGACGTATCCCCTTCATACAGTCCGCATGGGGGGTGTTCAGGGTGGTTTTGGCCTCACCACGCTCAAGCTGCTGGCACGCTTTGCAAAATCCACCCTTCAGGTGAGGCGCTTGCTGAAGCAGGGCAAGTTTCAAGGGGTTTTTACCACGGGTGGATACATCGCAGCGCCGGCTATTATTGCGGCCAGATCGCTCGGTCTGCCGGCGATTTTACATGAGTCTAACGCGCTGCCAGGAAAAGTGACCCGCTGGCTAAGCCCTCGCTGTACTACGGTGGCGCTGGGGTTTCAAGACGCGGTGAAGCACTTACCTCAGGCCAATACGGTCGTGGTGGGTACGCCAGTGCGATCGCAATTCATGGCAGCGATTCAAAATGCGACCGCTATCGGCCTTAGTGATATTGATATTCCTACAGACGCTCCCCTGATTGTGGTGGTGGGCGGTTCTCAAGGGGCTGTTGCCGTCAATCAAATGGTAAGAGCCGCTGCGCCCGCCTGGTTAGACGCTGGCGCTTGGATAGTTCACATCACCGGCACTAACGACCCTGAGGCCGATAGCTTTGAGCATCCTGGCTATATCCACCGCCCTTTTTACAACGATATGGCGGCGCTCTTTGCGCGGGCAAACCTGGCTGTCAGCAGGGCTGGCGCGGGCACCCTCATCGAACTGGCCATCACCGGCACACCCTCTGTTCTTATTCCGTATCCCTTTGCAGCCGAAGATCACCAAACCTACAACGCCCAGGCGTTCGAGAAGATCGGAGCTGCGCAACTACATCAGCAGTCGGCCCTGACCTCGCCGCAGCTTCAACGCATTGTCCTCTCGCTCATTAATGATGCTAGCGGGCTTGGCCAGATGTCTGCGGCGGCAAAAAGCCTATCGACTATCGACAGTGCCTCGAAAATGACACAGCTGATTGAAGAGTCTCTTGTCTAAGATCGCTCGTTCTATTTCCCATACCCGCGACCTACCGTTTCTATGGGAAAATGAGGACTTATCTAACGTGTAGGCTATGTCTAGCGCACGCATTGCGAGCATTTTAAAAAGTAAGTTAGCAAACAGTCCGTTAGCCCAGGGAATCGTCGGTGCATTTGGCCTGAGGCTGGTGTATACCGGGCTTAGTTTTGTTATCAGTATCCTGCTGGCCAGGGTCCTCGGAACCTTGGGCTTTGGCACCTATACCTATGCTGTTGTTTGGGCCTATTTCCTCAGCGTTCCGGCTACCCTAGGCTTTGACAACTTTGTTGTTCGTGAAATAGCCGTGTATCAAAGCCAGTCTAACTGGCCGTTGATGCGCGGCTTGTTGAGCTGGGCGAGTAAAGCTGTCTTTGTCTTTTCTGTGACGATCGCGCTATTCGCGATTCTAGTCGCCTGGATATTGGATAAAGGTGCTTACTCAGAGCCTTTTATAGGTATTTGCCTAGCTATGGTGTTGATGCCAGCCCTCTCGTTGCGAAATGTTCGCAGAGGCGCGATGAGAGGGCTCCAAAATATCACCAAAGGACTGCTGCCCGAGCTGCTGATCGATCCGCTGATTTTAATTACCCTAACCGGAACGGCCTACTTAATAGCTCCCCAGCATTTGAGCGCACTCTGGGTGATTGTTTTTTACGGCATCGGAACGGTCACTACGCTCTTTATCCTCAATCGTTTTTTAATCCGGTCGCTGCCGACTGCTGTAAAGCTAGCGCCGACTTACTCCAAAGGCAAAGCGTGGCTGACGGGTGCTTTCCCTTTTCTCCTCATTGAAAGCATCCCTATTATTAACGCTCAAGCAGATGTCTTGATGTTGGGTGCTCTTAAGGGTGTAGAAGCTGTTGGGCTGTATGTTCCGATTAGTCGAGGTGCGCAGCTGATTACCTTTATTTTGATGGCGGTTAGCAGCTCGCTAGCCCCCACCATTGCCAAAACCTACGCCGATAAGCGGCTAATGGACTTACAACAGACTGTCACCAAAAGTGTTCGGGTGGTTGCAGGCGTCGCTTTCCTGTTTGCAGCGGCTCTCATTGTGTGCGGAAATGCCTATCTTGGTTTATTTGGCCCAGGGTTTGTTGCGGGGCAAAGGGCCCTTTATCTCCTGTGTGTTAGCACCTTTATTGCGACCTCTATCGGTCTTGCGCGCGGCATTTTGAACATGACCGGTCATGAGAGATTTACGGCAACATTAGGATGGATAACAACTACTCTTAATATCGTACTCAATCTGATTTTGATTCCTCGTTGGGGCGTTGAGGGCGCGGCCTTAGCAACCTCTATCAGTCTCTTGGTGGGGGCTTTTTCTAGTCTTATTGCAGTTCGTCAAAAGCTGGGAATTGATGCCACGCTGATGGGGCTACCTGCAAAAACAATTAAGCCTAAATAGCGCTCCTAACTTATGCGGAACTCATGACTTATGCGGAACTCATGCGGGCGGTATCGGCTGTTGGCTGGTCTCATCTTATCGAGACCAGTCCCCTCCAGACCTATGGGCGCTTGTGACCTATGGGGTGGAACTTTCTATTTTTTGTGAGCGTCTTTTGATGAAGTCAAGAGATACATCTAAAAAAATTGATGTACGTGCTAAGCGTACAGGCTCGATCTGAAGAATTCAATCTAACGGGCTCAACTGGAAGAGTTCGAGCTCAAGCTTTTATGTTTGCAGGTGCTTGAAAGTGTTTTTAAAAGGCTTAATCGCGACGATTAACGATGTCGTTGTTAGCGCTTAGGTCAGGCTCTTTTTACGTCGGTTTCAAGCGTTTGGAGAGATGATATCGTTAACTTTATTTCCCTGTGAAGTAAGATAGAACCAGGGCATCAGCATTCACACGCAGCAATTCACCTATGTTAGGAATAAGTTAGGGATAGTCCCTTTGGGGAACTGCCTAGTTCTCTTACAAAATTTCATGAACAGTGGAAAAGAACATTAGCAGCCATGATGCTACGTTTAAGTCGGCTAAAACGCCTGCCCAGGCTGTTCAAGCTGTAAAATCTGCTGGCGTAGATACTCCTATTATTCTAGATTTTGATGAGACGCTGTTTTTGCGTAACTCGACGTCAGCCTATCTAGATTCTGTTTATCCTCGGCCTTTAGGGGCCGCTTTTATTGAAGCTATAAAAGCTGTAAAGCCCTGGCGCTGGTTCCCACAGCCTCTCAAAGAGGAGGCTACTTCGCGTGACTGGCTTTTGGTCGTTGCAACAACGATTGTATTTCCATGGACGCTGTTGGTTTGGCGATCGCGCGCTAAGAAACTGGCCAAAACTTACTATAATCGTTCACTTGTTCGAGCTGCTCTCCAAACCGTAGAGCGAAATCCTCAGGCCCAGGTGGTGATTGCAACGCTGGGATTTGATTGGATTGTTGCGCCGCTTATTCAATATTTGCCAGCGGCGTTAACACAGGCCCCCAATTTTCAGATGGTTGCCTGTCGCTTTTGGCAGGGGGCACGCGATCGCGCCAAAGGTAAGCTTGCTATGGTGACTGAAGCCATCGGTGCCTCTGCGGTTGCGGCGGCGGTTGCGGTGACTGATGCGGTTAAAGATGCTCCGTTGTTAGCAGCCGTGGCAACCCCTTGCCTTTCAATTTGGCCTGATGCGCTCTACACATTGCCTATGGCCGATGTGTATGTACCTCTGTTCTATTCGGAAAAGGTCAAAAATCCGACCACCTCGCACATTATTAGACGCGTGTTACTAGGCCACTGGAGCTTTCTGGTGATTGCCTTTAGCTTTTTGAGTCCCCATCCTATTCTGAATGCTGTTAGTTTGCTACTGCTGACGATTAGCTACTGGTGCGTATACGAGATTGGCTACCAAGAGAACGATTTGGTCGGCGAGAAGTACGAAAGCAACCCGATTTTATCGAAGACCTACGCGCGCTACAAATCACGCGTTAACCTCACCAATACACCTGCACCCTGGTATGCCGCGATCGCGATCGCCCTGCCTGGACTGTTTTTGCTAGACATTGGCAAAAGCGAACTACCGCTGTTCAAAGCGATGGCACTCACTAGCGAGCTAGGGCCTACCATCCTGTTTGAAGGGTTCTTGTGGCTATCGCTGCTCATTGCCGTCAGACTCACCTTCTGGGTTTACAACCAATTCAACGAAGAGGCCCGCATTTGGATATATCCCATACTGCAAATCCAAACGCTCTTTGGGTTTACCTTGATTGCTGGAACAAACATAGTGGGCTCAATGTTATTGATGTCGCTGGTGATCTGTAGATGGCTACACTACAGTATCTATCGCTGTGGCGGTGACCGATGGAGCTTCCCAATTAACTTAAGCTGCTTGGTTCTGTTTGTGATTATGCTTTTTGCAGTCGCCGTCGGTCATTCTGCTCCACTGAGCTTGCTTACCTGGCAAGCTGCTGCTGCGTTTGCCTTTTGCTTTGTTCGGTCTCTCAAAGGCTTATCCAATCGCAAAGCACGCTTCAGGCTGCTAGCTCAAGATAATACGCCCGAGCCCTCCGTTTTGTTAGTGCAGCCCGACACCCCTATTCTGGAGAGTGACGTTAGTCAGCAGTCTTTTAGTCAGGCATTACACAACAGTAGTCAGGCATTACACAACAGGGGCACACATTAGCCTTAAACCCTGTGAGTGTCAGGTGCATCCCTCCATTTCTGCAAACTGCTTTGGCCAGACTCAAAAGCAGCCACATTCATAGGCAGCTTTTGCACAAGTTAACGACTGTTTAGAGCGACTTCAAATCGCATAGCCTAATTCAGCCATGGTCTCTTCAAAATAAGGCCGGATAGCAGGATGCACTGAGACCGTTTTCTTGGGCGGAGCAGGTCTGAGTTTCTGGGTGGAATACTCAATGAACCTTCTATCTGGTGGCAGCTCGCAAAAGTCAAGCAGCTTACTCAAAGATGTTTCAGGGCTTGCAACCAAATCCTCGTAGCGGATCATTTGGATATTTTCTGGGAATTGACGCATCAATGCCAACCCTTCGCGCATGGATACAATCCATTCGAGCGCAGCCATATCCAACGGATTTTCTAGCTTCCCTTTTTCCGGAATTGCGCCTTGCAGGGCATCATCGTTGCTGATCACCTGCTCCCAGAGCAGATTCCATTTGCGGTTATCCGCACCCCACCAGTCATGCTGTTCTGCATTGACTTCCACGCCCAAGCGCTCGGACCAACCTTCGATAGACTGACAGGTGTCCCAACCGTTGCGTACTAAGAAGATGAATTTTGCATCGGGAAAAAGACTCTGCACAAACGGAATGCGAAATACCAATTCTGGATATTTATCAACAACGCGGCGAGAGGTTGAAATTGCCAGATAAGCACCAAAGAGCTTGTGTGCTACTGTCTTGACGCCCTCAGAAGCCTCATCATCACCCAGTCGGTAGTGCGCTGTGCCACGACAATAGCTGCCCACCAAGTCTTCTGCGGGGTAAATGGCGTGCCACAGTGCTTTCGGTTCATTCAAAAACCCCACATCCCGGTGCATGGACAGGAGTTTCCCTAAAATGGTGGTGCCGCTACGTCCTGTGCCAATAATAAAGATGGGCTTCTTAACCCGCTTGAGTTGAGGAAGCTTTTTCTGAATTTTAAATAGGGTCAACACCAACGGATTAATCCACTGCCCTTTCGTGGTGAGCGGGCGGCCTTCAAAGAAAACGTAGCTTAAAAGTCGAACAGCTGCTTTGTAAGGGCTTGTGCGAATGTAGAGAGAGTCGAGTTGGGCAACCATGGCTTATATAAAACAAAATATAGTCATCAAAGAGATTGTGGGTGGAGCACCTAAGTAAAGATGACGCTTGGAAAAAGAGAAGGCTGACACCTTTAAAGCTGATACTAACCACTAACGAGGTGGTGAGAGTCGTCGCCAACAGATTTTTTCGTTGACAAGGCTGATCTAGACAGTCCCAATTGGTTTGACAGCTGAAGAAGGATAGGTCGAATAGCTACTTTGACTCAGGAGGCCAGTACGGGAGATCATTTTCTAATCGTAGACGTCGCTCTTCGCGAATAGCTGCCATTTTTACATGACAAATATTCACAACCAGTCCCGCTAACAGCCAAAAGTAAAAGCTAAAAGCTCGCAGCCTAAAAATGCGTTCAGCAAATGTGTAAAGGACAGTAATGATAACAAGCGTGCCAAACGTTGCCCCGAGCGCCTTGTATTCAGGTTCTGTCGCTACGCGAGCAAGCCACCTGCCCGCATCGTATAAGCGTTTGAGAATAAACCCATAAACAGCTGTTCCAACAATACCAAAATAGGCCATAAATGCGAACCAAAAGCCGTCGTCGAACACATCGGCATCTCGCTTTAGCTTGTCAATATCTGTCCCTGACGTCAGGGTGTCCTCAATGGCCTGAAGCGTATGCCAGGCATCTGGGCCAAACCCAAACCAGCTATGGGTACTAAATATCGCGTGGACAATCGTGGTCATAAACCAGCCACGGGCCGTTTCGCTGGAGTGCGCCCAATAGTCTGAGGAAAACAGCTGAAGAAAATAGGTGCTGAGCTCAACGGACTGTTCACGTTCATCGACCCCGGCGAACGAACTGCCCCCTGAACTGATAGCGGTGATTGCCAGAACGCTTATCAGCGCCAAGGCACCATAAAACCAGCCAATATGGAGTAGTTTTCTCCCTTTTCGATACACATACAATGTCACGATTGGGATAAGAATACCCAGCACCAAGGCCGCCCGTTTTTTGGTTGCAAATAAGCCAAACAGTAATACGCCCATATTGCGCAGCTCTGAGAGGCTAGGCAGCAGATGGGCGTTTTGAGCGTGGGTGCTGGCAAAAAAGAGAATAAGACCAATCAGCAAGAACGCCGATAAAATAGCCGGGTCGGAGAAAGTACCTGCCGTTGCACCCACCTTTAGGCCCCCTGCTTCAGCTGCATTAGACGAGGCTTTATAGCTCCCTATCTCAAAGCTTCTTGGGGCAAAAAAAGCTTGATTAAAGCTTGCGGGTAAAAAGTATTGGAGAGAACCAATGACCCCCTGGGCAATCATGACGATCTTGAGTCCATCTAGAAGTTTTTTAAGATCGTCTCGTGAGATGTCGATGTTCACAACTAAATAAAACACCGATAAGTATCGCCAGATTGTTCGGAGGTTAATTAAACTTCCCTTTAAAGAAGAGTCGTTAATCACAATAGAGATAGCGGTTGCCACAAAAAATATCAACACCAGCAAATCAATCGGCGTTTTTTTGAGCGGTTCTCTTCGCAGCAGTTTGCTGCCACAAACCTGGGCAACCAGACCATATAAAATAAGCTCCGGGACAAAGCGTAAAAGGACACCCACAGAACTGGGTAACCACCGGAGAATAAATTCTTCAAAAGGGGTGTAGAGCGCAATCCAAAAAACAATGCTAAACGGAAGATTGCCAGTGGATGCTGTACGTTCTTTCAGAGAGTTGAATGAAAGGGCCATCTATAACACTGGAGTTCTAAATTGGTTTTCTGCTGGATTGTTGAAGTACGGGGCAAAACAGGCCAGTTAGATAAGGCCAGTTAAAAGGGCCAGTTAAAAAGGACCAGTCAGAAAGTATTGGGCTCAGACCGTATGTTTGCTGACAAGCTTACGGCATGACATTCCTCAATGAGCCGCATGATGAAGGTTAACTCGGTAAAATTACCGTGATCGCAAAGATATGATGAAGTAGGGAAATTAACGGTAAAAGCAATCGCCACAGCGCGCTCCAAACGTGAAGACTGTCGCGAAAACTTTGTATCCGGTACTTTTCCGTTAGCCACGTTCTGCCATTTTGACACCGAAAAGATGGCTAGCGGAAAAGACAGTTGGTGAGGCAAGACGATTAGGCGGACAGACTCTTGGGTTGTGTAGTACCTGTGAGCTGTATCAATAAACACTGCTTTACCACAGTAGCCTTTGCTAACTTTAAGTGGTATTCCGCACTGCTTTTAAGGCCAGTTCGGTCCGTTCCTCAGCTAGTGAGAACAGCCTGATTGGGGAACCTAGGCAGTCCATATGGGTTCATATAGCCTATAGGGGCATTGGACGGACAGGGACAATTAGACGGCTGCAAAAAGGTTACGAATAGGCTGAGTATACAGGTTGCTCTAGGTATCTCGTTGCCTGTCCGCTTGCTGCTGTTGGGTACTGAGAGCGGTAAATAGATGTGATTTCTGTCACAGTATCGTCACAGGCAGGATCGCAGGCGCAAAGTTTTCATAAAACTCCCACATAGTGTGGGGAACCTCTTCATCGTACGCTTATAAAGCTTGCAAGGGCTTGGCAGGCATATACTATGTAGACTGCTGGCCTAAGTAAATGTGCGTCCGTAAGGATCCGGATAAAAACGCATAAATGTTCATGGGTGAACATTTGAGATGCGTGTAGTCGCTGACGTGTGGTTCCTGAACAGTGCAGCAGATACGGAGATTTGAAGGGGTGCAGGGGTACAGGACTACAGGGTGCAAAGAGTACAGCCCGAAAGAATAAGGGCTCACACAGCTACGGGCGAGTTTTCACAAGCCTAGGCAATTTGAAAGTTAACCCAAGGCTTTTTTAAGTCCTTGAATGGCGGAGGAATCGAACCAGCCAAATGCATTTATCACACTCATCGAAAAGGTCCTTTTGGAGATGGGCCTTAGTGTTAGGCATTGTCCCTGTTTCTGGGATGCTAACGGGCCATGCCTTTGCTAATCAGCTGCCCGATCTTTCTACAGATGCCTCCACAGGTACATCTACAGATGCACCTATGGAGCGTGCGACAGTTTTGTCTTCGGGTTCTGAGCGTAGAACTATCCAGCCTGATGCGCCCTCTCAACCCATTGTTCAGAGTCCGGCTGTTCAGAGTCCGTTAGTTCAACGGCTATCTCCACCGGTTGCGGAACGCGATAGCGTGTTGCCTACGATTGATCGACAAAGTCTACCTTTGTCTCCGGGTGATCGCCTTAAGATTCAAATTCCAGGTGTTGGCGGCGAAGAGTTTAGCGGCGAGTACGTGGTTAACTTTAGCGGTGACTTAGAAGTTCCGCTCTTAGAAGCATTGCCAGTTGTGGGTTTGACCCCTCCGCAGGTCAAAGACCGTCTGCGTAATACATTGCTTCAAAAAGGATTTTTTCGGCCTGAGCTCCTAAATGTGAGCGTCCAAGTGCTGGACTATTCGCCGATTCAGGTGGCCATTACCGGACAGGTGTTTGAGCCAGGTCGCGTTTTGCTCTCGAGTGCAGAAGATTCCCCAGCGACACTTGAAGAATCGACTGCGCTGCCGGGCGACTATCCGTTAGAGCGCTATTTAACAGCGGCCCTGAAAGCGATTGGTGGTGTTCGACCCACCGCAGATATTACCCGGGTGCAGGTCCTTCGCGGTACCCAATCGCAGGTGGTAGATCTTTCGGGTATTTTTACCGGGTCATCGGTGACAGACTTCCCCTTGATATCGGGTGATCAGGTGATTATTCCAGATGCCGGTGAGTTTCAGGAGGTGCTGGTGCGGCCTTCGCAAATTACACCAGATAGCGTAGAGCTGTACGTCTCTAACGTGACAGAAGGCAGCAGTAACAATGTAGAAAGTGAGAGCGGCATTAACTCTGCCAGCTTTAAGTACGGTACTAACCTGGCTCAGGCATTGGTTGCCGCTCAGTGTGTGGGGGGGACGCCGTCGACCAATGCAAACCGCAGGGCTCTGCTGATTCAAACTGATGCTGCCAGCGGGTCGCTGACAACTTCGGAATACAGTGTGACGGAGTTGGTGAGCGATCAGACGAAGTCTGCTGAGTCTAATCCGTTTTTGATGCCGGAAGATGCGATCGCCTGCTACGACTCTCGCAATGCGAACGTTCGTGGCGTCTTAGGCACGGTTTCTAACTTTCTCAACCCGCTTAACCTGCTCATCGATATCTTTCGGTAGTGGTTGATTCTTTTTGTTTCCCATAGCCTTAAATCCATAGCCTTAAACCAACAGCCTTAAACATCGGCGCGCATCTATCGTTTTCTGTCTCCTTGTTTTTAGAATTCTGTTTTCATTTGTTGATCCTTGTCCGTCAATAAAGACACTTATTAGATCTACCCATGTCTGATTCTTCTCTTCCTCAATATCCCTCCGGTCGGTCGCTGGTCGGTCGTCGCAACGGTAACTCTGCAGCGGCAAAGCTGGGCTATCTTGGGCTTGGTCTATTGGCCAATACGATTATTTGGGGAGGCGCGATCGCATACCTAAGCTTTGCCCCTAAAGACTATAAAAGTGAGTGGGGCATTAAGGTACTCAGCACCGCTCGAGATGTTGATGTGGCGTTGCCCGATGGCTGGCGAGCGTCAGCAGTCTCAGGCAATGACAAAAAGTTGACCGCCGAAGATCCTCGCTCCGACTATGTTTTTCTAGTTCAAAGTTCTGATCTGATTAAGGAAGCCGCTGACCAAGTGGGGGTTGCGGTAGAAGATTTTGGCGAGCCGACCATTACGACCAATTCGCAAAGCTCCATTATTGAGTTTGTGATTGAAGGTGAAACCCCTGAGCTGGCTCAAAAGAAAGCTAGGGCGCTGTATATTGTGCTCGATAGAAGAATTGCGCAGCTGCGAAAAGCCGAGCTAGTTCGTCGAGATCGAGATACCAAAGAGAGTTTGGAAACGGCTAAAGCTCAAGTAGAAACCGCTCAAAGCGCTCTATCTGCCTATCAGGCAACTTCTGGGCTCAGCTCCGAATCACAGATAGAAGATTTGGCAGTCGGCATTGAACAACTGCGCCGAGAATATGCGCAGTCCGTAGCGCGAGAAAAGGGTCTGCGGAGCCGCGTGGCTCAGCTCTCAGAAGATATCAACGAATCTTCTGCGGGTGCTGCTGATGCCTATCGCTTGCAGGGCGATCCGGTGTATCAAAGCCAGTTTCAAGAGTACGGCACGGTTGCGGCTGCCTACGCGGATATTTCTGCTCAGCTAGGCGATCGGCATCCTCAAGTCGTGGCCAAGCGAGCAGAGCTTGAAGGTTTAGAAGCGGCAGTAGAAAGCAGAGGGTCTTTCTTGCTAGGTCGTCCGGTTGATCAGTCTGTGCTGACCCAGTTGGCTCCGGTTGGGCTAGACCCCCGTGTCGAAGCTTCACGGGGTGAGCTATTTCAATCAGCGGTGGCCAACCGAGCAGATCAAGTCGGACTACAGTCGCAAACTGAAGAGCTTGCTAACCAAATGGCTGGACTCGAAAACCGTCTTTCACGCCTATCACAGGAAAAAGTCAAAATCGATCGGCTCAGGCGAGATTTGCAAACGGCTGAAGCGCTGTTTGCCTCTTCTGTGACGAAGCTAAATCTCAACGAGAACGACATTTATTCCATCTATCCGCCTATTCAGCTAGCGACTGAGCCAACGCTTCCTGAGGATGATAAGTACATTTCGCCTAGCCCAACGATGGCGATTGTCGGTGCGCTGGCGGGCTCATTTTTAGTGACTACGGGCCTACTGTTGCTATGGGTGAATACCAGAGCCCCTGAAGATGAGTTTGAAACCGCTGATTTTCCCTTTAGAACTTAAGCTACGCTCTCAGTGTTAGGCCCGTGGCGGTTTTCTGATGCTGTTTTTGCGGTCTTTGTTCTTTGCAACAGCATTTTTAATCGCTGTTCTTTAAAAAATCCACCTTCAAAGAACTCAAATGGTTTCTTGAAGAAGAGATATCTTCTACTAGAGAATTTTCTATGCAGATCGTAGATTTGCATAGAATACAAGTCTCACATCTTCTGGTGTGGACTTTTGTGCAACTATCCAACACAGTATGAAAAATAAAATCCTGGGCAGAATCGCTGGGGTCTTTGGCTTGCGGCTGGCCTACTCAGCGCTCACCTTTCTCACCAGCGTTTTATTGGCTCGTGTTTTAGGCACCTCGGGATTTGGCGCATATACCTACGCTGTGGTTTGGGCGTATTTGCTCAGCGTGCCAGCCACGATGGGCTTTGACAATTTCTTGGTAAGAGAAATTGCTGTTTACCAGACCCAATCTCTCTGGGGGCTAATGCGGGGGCTGCTGAGTTGGGCGAACAAGGTGGTGCTCGTTTCCTCAAGTGCGCTGGCTGCGATCGCAATTTTGGTGGCCTTTTTGCTTGATGGGGGCGCTCAGTCAGAAGTGTTCGTGGGCTTTTGCTTAGCGATGGCACTGATGCCCGTGATCTCTTTGCGTAACGTCAGACGCGGCGCGATGAAAGGGCTCCACAAAATTGCCAAAGGAATGCTGCCTGAGCTGCTGATTGACCCACTGATTTTGATTGTGCTGACCCTGGCAGCTTACGCTGTCTTAAAAGAGTCACTCACGTCCCTTTGGGTGGTGGTGTTTTACGGCTTGGGGAGCCTCGCAACCTTGGCCTTGGTCAGTCAGTTTTTAGCGCGATCGCTCCCTGAAAAGGTCACTCAGGTACCCGCCGTTTTCAAAGGCAGAGCCTGGATTAGTGGAGCGCTGCCCTTCATGCTGATAGAAAGCATCCCCATCCTAAACTCACGGCTAGATGTGCTGATGCTGGGCGCTTACCAAGGCACTGATGCCGTTGGTCTCTACGTGCCTGTAAATCGCGGTGCTCAGCTGATTACCTTTATTTTGATGGCCGTCGGTAGCAGCCTTGCACCCACGATTGCCAGCGCTTACTCGGACAATCGTCTGGGTGACTTGCAAAGAATGGTCACCAAGGGCGTTAGGGTTGTTGCAGTGGTTGCTTTTTTATTTGCAGGGAGCCTCAGCTTACTTAGCCAGGGCTACTTGTCGCTCTTTGGACCGGAGTTTGTACAGGGGCAAACGGCACTCTATATCTTTTGCGTCGGTGGCTTTATGTCCACTACGATGAGCTTGTCCTATGTCATCCTCAACATGACTGGCTTTGAGCGCTATACCGCTATTGTCGGCTGGCTAGCCATTGGACTCAATGTTGTTCTCAATGCGATTTTGATTCCTCGGTGGGGGGTAGAAGGGGCCGCACTGGCGACCTCTCTTGGGACAACCATAGGGGCGTTTGTTTGCTTAGTCGCGGTCAGGCAAAAGCTGGGGGTAGATGCGACCATTTTGGGGCTGGCGCTGAAGCCGCCCACGGTTGAACCGTAGGGGTTCTATTTATTTTCCATTCATATGAATAAAAGAGCTAATGTGCAGAAAAGAGCCCTATGCACTAACAACAGTGATGGCAAAAAAAGTGATGGCTAAAAAATAGAGTGAGACGATGCGCATTGTCCCACTCTGTTAGTTGTTATGGTTCTCTAGTGGTTATGCTTCTCGTCTTAGCGTCGTCGCTTCAGTCTTATCGCTTGATTGACGAGATGGCATTTTCGGCCTTGTGGCTAGGCTGACGATTGCCCGTAGGCAGCGTGTTGGCTGATGTGACGGATGGATAGACCTTTTGGGTCTGCGATCGCCTAGCTTTTGCTTTTGCAAACTCGCCATTTAAAGCACGCTCTAGCAAATCTTCATAGGCGTGACACTCGATTTCAGCCAAAAAGCCTTCCTCAAACCGCTTGAGGCTTGCCTGTTTCATGCGGCGCAGCTCACTGCGGTTGCCCAGCAACTCATCAAATCCTTGTGCACACTCATCAGCATCTTTGAAGTAATGCGCGCCAGGACCTGCCACCCACCGGTTGAAATGATTGCTGTGAGCCAGCACAGAGGCCCCTGCACCCATGGCTTCAACCAATGAAGGATTTGTCCCCCCAACAGAATGTCCGTGCACATAAAGGCTTGCGTAATACCTTAGCGCTCCTACTGTTGCCTGGTCGTAAATGCCACCCGGAAAAATTACTTCGTCACTAGCCGCTTGAAGAACCTGCTTGTGGAAGCTATTTTTTTGAGGATAGTAATTGCCCAGCACGACCAGCTTGGACCCTCTGCGGTGGCGGGAAAAGGCCGAGACAATTTCGAGAATGTTGTTTTCAGGCTCAGGTCTGGCGATGATAACAGAATAGTTGCCTGGCTCCAGATCATAGGGTGCCAGCAAACTTACGTTGGCTCTCCCTACCCGCTGGGCTCCATAGGGAATGGTTGTTATTTTGCTGCGGGAGACTCGGGTGGCTAAATGATTCGCAATTTCTGGATGATCGGCCACTAAGTGATTGCCCAACCAGCAGCCAAATCGCTCGTTAACATAAAGCCAAATTTTCTCAGGCGTACTCCACTTCTGACGACGCCACTCTAAACCGTCCATGTTAATGACGTTAGTGAGGCCCCTTAGTCGGTACAGGGCGCAGAAAATCGCGGTGTTGTAACCCAGCGTGAGGATTATGTTTCCTTCTTTGGCAGCATGAATCGTGGATTTCCAGTCAAACAGGATGGTGGCTGATGCGCTAGCGGTAGGCACAGGTATCTGAATTAATCGAATACCATTCCAATATTGTTCATACGTTTCCTTTGCCTCGTAGTCCTCGCAGTAAACGGTGACCTCCCAGCCTTTCTTGACCAAATAGTGAGATAGCCTTTCTGCAAAGGTTTCGAAGCCACCATGACTTCCTGGAATACCCCGACAGCCTAGGATCGATAATTTGTTCACGAATTTTATATGCTTGTGTAAGCACGGTTAGGAGTTAACAAAAAGCGCAGATAACAGCACCGAGAAAAGCGGACACTTTTTAAAAAGTAGAGCGTTGAAAAACGATTCTAGTGATTGTGATTTGAGCTGAGCGGCCTTGATCTAATCGGCCTTAACCCAAGCGGCCCTAGAAGGCTAGAAGCCAAATAGTGAGGAGGTGAGAGCCAGCTATCTGCGAGTGATTTTCAAAGAAAGGTCCCTATACAGGACATTATCTAAGACCCTATCAAGGTCTTATTGTTAGTAAGACCTTGATAGGTCTCTTTGTTGACTACTTTTCCTTCAGAGAAAACTCGTTCACCGCCTTACGTACATTCAACTAGGCTAGTTCACCTATTTCACAAACATAGTATAAAGTCTTACACGATCTTCATTAAGGATGAAAGAGTCTTGTGGCTGAACCCCATCAGGCGACGGTGGTCAGATCACAACATCCTAGTCGTCAGGTCACTCCCCACATACTCTAAAGATACCTATGGGTGTTTTGTTGTTCCCCAAATGTTGTTTCACCACAGGTAAGTACTACCCCGTGGGGGGTTTGACCCTTAGGGAGGTCAATCGTAAATTCATTAAAGCTTGAACAAATCTTTCCGGAATCAATTTTTCCTGCTAAATCACTCAATATGAAGCTAGTAAGAGTAATTTCTGTTTTAGGGAACATCTTTCGAAAAGAGCTGTTAGGATTTGATATTTCCTTTAAATCGGATTTAATATACTGTTTTTAGGGATTAATAGCGGACTTAGAGGCAACGCTGCTGACTATCCTGAATTTTTCGCTGTAATGAGGATGTGTTTCCAAGCTTGGGTGAGTGATACAGCCGGTTAAACTCTCGGGTGAAGTGAGCGGCCACGGTTGGGTTTTGAAACACTAGCAAGGTTTCATCGTTGTTTGTGTTAGCGGCATGACTCCAATTTTGAGACCCTACAATTACGGTGACACCGTCAACTACCGCAAACTTATGGTGGAGCTTATCTCCGAGGGGCAGTTGGGGATAGCCAACGGTTTGAATCGGTGTGTCCCAAGGGCGGTTTTCTGCTTCTATTCGGCAGCGCTGGTCCAAAATAGTGACTCCCAGCATATCCAAGGCTTCACTATAGCTGCGGTAGGCAAAGCTGGGGTCAATGAGGGCGCGTACAAGGGTACCTGCCTGGGCCTGTTTCTCTAGCTGATTGGCAAGACGCTGCTCAGAAAAAACAAAGAGCGCCATATCAATTGAGCGGGTTGATTGTGCCAGGGTTTTGCGAATCAGGCCATTAACGCTTTGTGCCCAGGGGTGTTTGGATGAATGGGGAGAGAACTGAACGGTGATTGTGCTGGTGGGGAGTTCGATTTGCTGGGCAACGTGTGCTCGCTTTTTTAGGCCAAATTGGCTATCAGCTGCGCCGGCGGGGCCATCTCCCCACATCTTTTGAAATTCTTGGGTGAAGGTTTTGGCTAACGCAGGGCTGTCAATTTTGAGCAGCATGTTGGCATTGCCTCGGCTGCTGGGCGTTTTGCTATCGCCATGAATCCCTGAGAGCGTAAAGTTGGCAGAGCCGGTGAGCACCCACCGACTGTCGATAATCACAAATTTGTGGTGCATCAAGCCGCTGCCCTTAGAGCCATCGGCAGTATCGTCAATTCTGGGGATACTGGCGCGGCGAAGCAAGCCAAGGGCATCGGCCTGTTCGATTTCGACAGCGGTGAGATTGCCGTTTTGATCCACATCTGCGATCGCCATCCAATCAGCAGTTTGCTCAGCCTTGGCTTTGGCTGAGGTCGGGTTAGCATACTGATTTTCTAAAATAAGGCGCACGCGCACGCCTTGCTGATGTCGCCTGATCAACGCTTGTGCGACTCGCGGCAAATTCAGAGCCTGCACCGCCACATCGACTGAGGTCGTGGCGGTATCGATGGCTGTTATCACCACCTGTTCAAGATCATCGCCGTGACGCTCGATATGGCGATAGGGGTCGCGGTAAACGCTGGCTTCCGACTGGTTGAAAAAGACCTGCACCCACGGATCTTGAGGCAGACTTGCCTGCGTTGGCTGAAGGGCAGGGGACGCTGCGGTGAGTCGCCGCCAGCTGCTGAGCAGCGTGAGAAGGAGCGCGATCGCAAACAGCAGCCGCCATGGCCTACGAAGAAAGCGTTGAAACATAACGGGCAGCTAGAAAAGGCAAATACGTAGGAGAAGTCCCCAATGGCGTGATGTTTCATTGGTCAGACCCATCCACACCACGCAGCCTATTGGCGGACTATGCTTAGTTATCCCGTTACGGCTGCCGAATGCTGTGTGTTGAACACTGCCGTGTCGAATAGTGTGGGCCGCCATGCTGTATGTCGAACAAAACCCTATAATTGATGGCGTCAACGGCATTTAGTAAAGGGCCTTTTATGCTCACTCCCGAACAGTTCTTGCAAGCTACCGGCTGGTTTGCGGTGGGTACGCTGGCCTTTGGCGGGCTCACAGTGCTGGCGTTTGTCCTCAAGTGGGGCCTCCGCTTTCGACTCGTGGGTGCGACCGGCTTTATGGGTGTCCTCACTGCCGGTTTGTTTGGCCTGAGCTTTCAACCGCTGACCCAAACGAGTATCCCCGGTGCGATTCCTTACAGCACTGTTTTTGACTCAGGGGCCTCCCAAATTGTCATTGCTGTTCCCAATGCGATCACAACGTCTGAGCTCGAAGCTACGTTGCAGCAAGCGGCCAGCAATTTGCTTAAGCCCAGTCGAATTGGTGGCGCGGGGCAAACCACACCGTCTATTCGGGCCAGAGGGATTGTGCATCAGTCAGGCACCTCTGAGCTGGTATATGTCGGGAAGGTAACGCCAGGTACGGGCAAAACGGCAGCAGAAAGGACGCCCCAAGTAGAGATCTATCCCGAGAAGCTAGCAAAGATAAATCGGGCTGCGTCATAATAGCGTCATGCAACGCGGTGGGTAGCGCGGTGGCGTAACGCGGGAGAGATTTTAAAAATAGAAGAGATTTTAGCAATAGAATTTCAGCAATAGGCTATTTCAGAGATCTCGTCGGCCATGATGTTGCGACCCTCTGGTACCGACGTTAACGTCTTGTAAATAGGCATTTCTCAGCAGGATATTTATTTTAGGTAGGGCGTTGTTCAGGAGGTAGTTCTATGGCCATATCAACTTTTCCCACGTTGAATATTGCACCTGCTCAGGTTGTTCGTGGCACTGGAGTGCTCGCTGAGTCAGGGGCTCTGTTGAGTCGGCTGGGGCAGCGGCCTTTGTTAGTAGGTGGCGATCGCGCGATCGCGGCTGCTATGCCCTTCCTTGAAAAACCCCTAGAGGCCCTCACGCCAGCGGTTGCCAAAGTGGCCGACTGTAGCGAAGCGACACTGGCTGAGCTTCAGGCTGCCGCAGCGGCGCATGGTGCGGATTTTGTGGTGGGTATTGGCGGTGGTAAAGCCCTAGATACAGCAAAACTCTTAGCCCATAAAAAGCAGCTTCCCATTGCGACAATTCCCACCTCCGCAGCCACCTGTGCTGGATGGACGGCGCTTTCGAATGTCTATTCCGACCGAGGTGCTTTTTTATACGATGTTGGGCTGGTACGCTGCCCAGAGATTATTGTGTTGGATTACGATTTGGTGGCGACCGCGCCTAAACGCATGCTAGTTGCGGGCATTGGAGATGCGATCGCCAAATGGTACGAAGCTTCTGTAAGCAGTGGCCACTCGCCCCATACGTTAGTAATTGGTGCGGTACAGCAGGCTCGTGTGCTGCGCGATATTTTGTTTCAAAAATCAGCAGCTGCCTTGGCAGCGCCAGGCAGTGATGACTGGAAAGAAGTGGTCGATGCGGCTGTTCTGATGGCCGGTGTGATTGGCGGCATGGGTGGCGCGCAGTGCCGTACGGTCGCGGCCCACGCGGTGCATAATGGCCTCACCCATGTGGCGGCCAAAGGCACCTTGCATGGTGAAAAAGTGGCCTACGGTATTTTGGTACAGCTGCGCTTAGAAGAAATGCTAGGCGCGCGTAAAACGCTGGCAGCAACTGCCAGAGGGCAGCTCCTACAGTTTTACGCGCAGCTGGGCTTGCCGAAGTCCTTGGCTGACTTGACCATGGAAAAGCTGACGCTCCAGCAAATACAGCAGGCCGCAACCGTTGCCTGCCGTCCCGGCTCAGATATTCACCATCTACCCTTTGCCGTACAGCCAGAGCAGGTGATGGCTGCGATGGTGTCAACGACGGTTGCAACCATGGTGTCAACGACGGCTGGTGCTAGCCTGACACCGGTAGACCACCGCTTGCCTGCCGCTGAGCAGACGCCTTAAAAAGTGCAGCCTATGATTTTCTTCTGACCGCCACCGCTTCTAGACAAGGCCCGCTCAGCTGTTCTAAAGCCTGTCTGTCCCAACGCCCGTCTGTAACGTCGAAGGCTGTGACGTTGAGGGCCGTGACGTTGAAAGCTGTAACGTTGAAAGCTGTGACGTTGAAAGCAATGTTTCGGCATTGGGGTTACCTTCTCTTCTATATTAAGTAATGCCTTTCCTGCGGAGATATGCAGGCAATAGGGCAAGCGATAGACCCAGAGGTAGCCTCCCGATGACTTTAGACTGGTTGAAACCTGCCCAACGGCTGAGTTCCCTGCCCCCTTATGTGTTTGCTCGCTTAGATGAACTCAAGGCAAATGCAAGAGCCGAAGGCATCGACCTAATTGACTTGGGTATGGGCAACCCGGGTGGGCCTGCACCTGAACCTGTTATCCAAGCGGCGATCGAGGCGATGCGCGATGCCGATACCCACGGCTACCCCCCTTTTGAAGGCACCGCTAGCTTTCGCCAAACTATTACCCGCTGGTACCACCGCCGATACGGCGTGACGCTTGATCCAGAGGGAGAAGCCCTGCCGCTGATGGGCTCTAAAGAGGGGCTGGGGCATTTGGCCATGGCCTACATCGATCCGGGAGATGTTGTGATTGTGCCAACGCCCGCGTATCCTGCGCACTTTCGCGGGCCGGCGATCGCCGGGGCGGATATTCACACGATTCAGCTAAAGGCGGAAAATGACTGGATTATTGATTTCAACGATATTTCAGATGATTTGGCCAAACGTGCCAAGGTTCTCTATTTCAACTACCCCAACAACCCCACTGGCGCGGTGGCCCCGCGCGAGTTTTTTGAAGAGATGGTGGCTTTCGGCCATCGTCATCAAATTTTGCTCATCCACGATCTTTGCTATGCAGAGCTCGCCTTTGACGGTTACCAGCCGACGAGCCTGCTAGAAATTCCGGGTGCTAGAGAGATTAGCGTTGAATTTCATACGCTCTCAAAAACTTACAACATGGCGGGTTGGCGAATTGGATTTGTGGTGGGCAATCGGCATGTGATTCAAGGGCTGCGTACCCTAAAAACCAACTTGGACTATGGCATTTTTTCAGCGCTACAAACCGCTGCCGAAACGGCATTGGAACTGCCCGATAAGTATTTAGAAGCGGTACAGCATCGCTACCGTACCCGTCGTGATTTCTTGGTCGATGAGCTAGCCACGCTCGGCTGGCGTGTCACGAAGCCGACCGCTGCTATGTACCTGTGGGTGGAGTGCCCGCCTGGGATCAGCGCTGCTGACTTTGCCTTTTTGCTGCTACAAAAAACCGGCATTGTGGTCACGCCAGGTACTGCGTTTGGCGAAGGCGGCGAAGGCTACGTTCGCATTAGCTTGATTGAAGAGTGCGATCGCCTCGGTGAAGCTATTGAGCGTTTGCGAAAGGCCAACATTCGCTATAGTCCTTTGGCTGCTAGCGCATAGCGCTGACCGCAAAACAAAAGGTCTGCCTCCTGTTCTAGAGGCAGACCTTTTCGCAGTGAATGGTTTGTTACGGGTCAACGATACACAACTCAAGTAGAGAGCTAATGATTGCCAAAGCTATAACCTTCTGCTCTTAGCCTTCTGCCCTTAGCCTTCTGCCCTTAGCCTTCTGCCCTTAGCCTTCTGCCCTTAGATCACGCCACCACGAATGGCTACAACCCTTGGTCTACAAAGCTAGGTGCTTAGCAAGCCGCAAAGGGCAGTTATGATTGCCCTCCAGGCCATTGATTGATTAACCGACTTGATTAGCCAACCTGATTAGCCGACCGCCAATTCTCTCAATGCTGGCTGACCCAGTCGCTTCTCACGTGCAACGGGTTGAAACACATCAATGGAACGATTCACTGCGACGGGTTGCAGCGCCACCTTGTCCCGCTTAGATGTGCCTACAGCAGAGCGACGAGCTGCTGGCTGTGCAGTCGCCACCTTCTCGGAAATTTTCTGTGGTAGCAGTGCGGGGAGTGCCGTATCGAAGCAGGCTAGGTGCGCATCTTTTGCACTATTAAGCTGTGGCTGTGTAAGATCCACGCTGGTCGCTAAGTCAGCCTCCGCGATGCGCGCATTTGCAAAAATAGCTTTGGTCAAGAGCGCCTCCTTGAAGTCAGCCTTTTGCATGTGAGCGCCGGTAAAGTCAGCCTGACTGAGGTCGCTTTGTGCCAAATACGCGTTCTTCAGCATTGCGCCGCAGAGTCTGGCGTTGTGTAGGTTAGCGCCCACCAACATAGCGCGGGTCAAATTGGCCTCCCTCAAATCTGCATCCTGAAAGTCCGCATCGTAAAGGTTTGCATTGTTGAGCGTAGCGCCTCTCAAATCAGCTCGACAAAGGTTGATGCTCTCTAAATGCAGAGAGCTTAAGTCTGCATTCCTAAGATTTGGCGTTGTCAGCGGTTCGGCAGCTCGCCATCGATTCCAGATAGAAACGCCCAGTGCCAGAATGGGAAAATGCGTTTCGGTATCTATTAATGCCTGCAATGCCTCTATCTTGCCCTGAGCTGTTGGCTTTGCCGCGTGTGCTGTTTTTGCTGTCTTTGCCATCTTTGCGCCGGGTGCTCCAGTGTCTTCCAGTTGCTTATTTTCCAGTTGCTGCTTTTCAGTGACTGTTCTCTTTCTCTTAATCAATAGCGACTTCTCAGCGAGGCAACTGCCAAATGACATGCCAAATGACGGGGCTCGTGAGGTATTCTCCAAGGACTTTAGTTGCCAAGGATTTCTATTTTTTCAAGACTCATTGCCAGAGCGAATAGTAAGACCCATCGCTGCCATGATGACGATAGATATCGTTACTGAAGCGTTGTCTCTTCAAAACAATCGGTCTCTTCAAAACAATCGAGAGTAAAACGATTGAACGTGGCCCTTATATACATCTGTATAGAAGGACATCTGTATAGAAGGCGTTTTAGGTAGTGCACGAAACCAGGAATACCTGAAAGCATGCAGAATATTGCTTAAACACGAAAAAATCGGGATAATTACCGATGCCTCTGTGTAAGTACTGCTCGCTCTATTTAATTTAAGATGACAAATGCCTGCAATATGTTTCCGATTAGACCTATTTTGAAAAAGATTCGATGAAGCTGACGGCTTGTCAGTCTACCCATTTAGGTTGAAAGCCTCTCCCACAGAGACTTTAACCTGGCTTCGGCTATTACCTAGATAAAATACTCAGCGCTCTTCGTCTACTGAGAAAACCTGCGTATTTATTGCGTATTCTTACGGAGCGAGCCTGAAAATTGTACAAAATGCGGGTTAGCTACGGCTTAACCGCTCTTTAACGCCCTATTGGCCGCCTATTAATAACCACAATAAGGCTGGACTAAAATTGGGGATGCTGAGGCTGGGTAGGGACAACGCTGGCGGACTCACCGTAGACCACGTCGTCACAATAAAAACAATGACGGCAGTGAGCGCCAATAGCCCCTCGAGCAAGGTGCCGACTAAAGAACTCACCACGACGGCTAGGCTCACCGTGCCAGAAAACTTGAGCCGCTCACCCAGCGCTAGCTCTCGCCGGTAGATGAATTCGCCTAGGAATGCGCCCAGCATCGTGCCAAATAAAATGCCGATAAGCGGTCCACCGACGGGCAGGGCCGGCAATAAGCCTAAAAAGCCAACGACAATGCCAATCATTGCGCCGGCTTGGCCCCAGCTGCTAGCGCCGACTTTTTTAGCACCCAAGTAGGTTGCTAAATAGTTCACCCCCAGGCTCAAAATCAGCGCGACCACTGCAGTCCCAAGCGCCCAGCTTGTGGCTGAAAATCCGGTGGCAAAAGACCAAATTACAACGGCTACAACAATGAGGCCAATGCCTGGAAGCGCTGGAACGAAAGCGCCTACGAGGCCAACAATCATTAGTGCAATAAGGAGCCAGTAGAGGATGAAAAGGGCCATGGGAGGGCGTGAAGAAACATTTTCTGAGGTCCGTTCTGAGGTCAGGCTTTTGCCCTCAAGCGGATACCCCGAGTAAGATAGCGCCGGCTAATGGCGAGGGCGGTGGCTGCTGGCTGGCGCTCCTTGCGAAGGGTGCTTACTGGAAGGGTGCTTATTGAGAGAGTGCTCGCAAAAACTGCTGAAGTTCTGCGAAGATTCCTTTTTTTCGACCAGCGGGTTTTCCAGCTGTACTAGATGTCTCGCCCTCTGCTGATGCCGCTGCGTCACCGTACAGCAATCGCTCAATGTCTTCCCCAGAAGGGCGGTTGGCGAAATCACTGACCCAGCTGTACTGGTTGGGTGCGGTTTCTTTCCAAAGCTGCCACGGACCTGGATAGCAGCGGTACACGGCGGCGGCTTCTAAGGGACGTAGGTAGTAGCAGGACTCTATTTGGCTGAGGAAGCGATCGCGAATTTGACGAGCTGCGTAGCCAATCCCCACCACTGCGACATCTTCCATTTGAGGATTCAACAAAATCACGGGCTGGTCGGTCGCGGTATTACAGAGTGATTCCACCGTGGCAACTTCTACAGAAGATGGATTGACGACTAAATAAATGTCATCATCAGGGTCAACCGGATCAACTAGCTCACCGAGGCCACGAATTGTAAATTCAGGGTTGCCCCAGTCCCGGCGGGCGAGCGCTGCGGCCCCCGCGTCTGGGAAAAAGACTTTGAGCTGTTGCTGTTCGAAAATAGTGAGCAACTGCTGCGCAATGGGCTGATGCTTCAGCTCAGGAATCACCATCTCTACCTGAAGACGGCTTATGCCTGCCGCGAGGGCCGCTTTTACAGCCGCTTTAGCCTGCTCGGTGGCGGCTTCTAAACTGTTGGGAATTACACTTTGGGCCGTAGGGGGCTCGTCCGCCGAGGTCCCTGTAGGAGGGGTGGCCTCAAAAGCATTATCAGACGGATCGACACTCGCTGAAGCGGGAGAGGGCATGGGAAAAAGCGGCTGTACAAACCGGCTCGAAAGGGCTGACGAAACGACAGGCATTTACGAAATTATACTGTGATGGGCAGAGCTTCGACTATGCGCCTGAAGAACTGAGGGCCTGGGCCTAAGTCGAGCTAAAAGCTGCTTGAGAACCGTAGCACTCCAATCAATATCTGCTTCTGTGGTGTGCCGACCCAGCGTTAATCGGATACCGCTTTTAGCACAGGTATCGTCATAGCCCATTGCTTTCAAAATGGGACTGGGACTGAGCTGACCGCTGTGGCAAGCGGACCCAGCGCTGATCCCGATTCCCGCCAGATTCATTTGACGTACGAGTGCTTTTCCGGTCACAGGTTCGTGCGTGGACTGGGTGTGCGGCAGACAGAAGCTAACGTGATGCGGTAATCGATTGCGAGGATCTCCGGTTGGCTCTAATCCAGGGGTCTCAGCCATGAGTGAAAAGAAGCGATCGCGCAAGTGAATCAACCGCAGCGTTTCGGTCGGCATTTCCTTGGCCGCTAGCTCGGCCGCCACGCCAAAGCCCACAATCGCTGGTACGGCCTGCGTGCCAGAGCGTAGCCCTTGCTCTTGACCACCGCCCCAGATAATCGGCGATAGTACCGTCGAAGAGGGAGGCACTGGCCAATTATCTGACTGAATACTTGGCCGAATATCTGGCCGAATATTTGGCCGAATATACAGCGCGCCTGCTCCCTGGGGGCCGTATATCTTGTGGCTAGAGAGTGATAGTAAGTCGACAGGTAGCTGCTGAACATCTATCGGCAGGCGGCCCGCAACTTGTACAGCATCGGTGTGAAAAAGAACGCCCTGCGATCGCGCGATCGCGCCGAGTTCGGCAATGGGTTGAAGCGTGCCCACCTCACTTTGACCATAGATGATAGAAACCAATGCCGTATTGGGCTGAAGGGCACTGCGTAGCGTATCAGGATGGACGGTACCATCGCGATTGACAGGTAATTGTGTTACCTGCCAACCTTTGGCGGCTAGCTGGCGCGCAGGTTCTGCAACTGCTGAGTGCTCTACTGAGGAAATAATAAGATGCTGTGGCTGATCGTACTGCTGCGCGGTCCCCAGGATGGCTAAGTTATTGGCCTCGCTGCCACCGGCGGTAAACACAATGGCCTTAGCGGCAACCTCATCAGCGACGTTGAGCAGCCCAGCGACCTTTATGCGAGATCGCTCCAAGGCTGTGGCAGCGCGATTGCCCCACTGGTGCAGGCTAGATGCATTTCCCCAGTGCTGCTCCATCGCCGAGTGCATGGCTGCGATCGCCTCCGGTCGAGTAGGCGTCGTCGCACTGTAATCCAGATATATCTGCATAGGAGGTGTGAGAAAAACACAAGGGTCAGACACAAAGGTCAGACATTAGCAGGACACAGCAACCGTTGGCACCGATAGCTGTCCCTATCTAAAGCAGCCAATACGAGGGCTTAAGGGCCCTCTATTTAAGGATATCGTTCAGCGGGTTGTGTGTGGTTATGCCCTACACCCATGTCCGTACAACCATCTGGTAGAGTCTAGGATAACCTGTGCGTCGGTAGTGATGAATGAATAATCATTAGTCACTGAGGCTGTCTAACGACCTTTGAAAGTATTTGTAACGTAACCGCATACTATCGGTTAGCTGTGATGTATTTTTGGCGTTGATTAACACCCACGCTTCTTTACCGGATCTCATCTCATAGAGTTGCCTGAATAGCTTATTTAATGACCCTTTTGCGATTCTCTCTAAGCTGTTTTGATTTTGTTTTTCAAAACCACATAGCTCAGAAAAAATCACTCCCTAAAAGTGTTTTGGTCTCATAAACTCGTTAATACACACCTTTAACTTGCTCAATCGCTTTGTCAGCTCATTTTTTAGCTCATTAAGGTCCGAAAACAGGTCCGCAAACACGCTTCCACACCGATTTTGCGGACCTGTTTTCGCCGTACATGGTCATCCTTGAGATAGTGATATTGACGGCGCTATCTCAGAGTGATGTCTTCTTTACTTTGTTAGCCCCAATTATTTTTTGCTTGACGGTAATACATCCGTTAATTTCTTCCGTTAGTTCTTTTTTGGGAAGGCCGTTTAAGGCATCAGTGACTGGCAAGACATCAGTTGTTTTTTGGCCCCTTTAAAGTCAGCAAAAGGTGATCTGGGTCACTACGTAAAGATCTAAACAATCTATAGAACTTACTGGCAAAACTGACCCGTAGGATTGTTCTATGGAACTATGAGTGCATCAGAACTAATTTCTTAAAGCCTACGCCTCGTCCTTCAGCTCCCCGCTTTAATGCTGACCCCCATGAAACTAGATGAGATATCAGCATTTCTTCAGCCTGACGCCGTTGCGCACTCTAGTTCTGAAGGGTTGTTTCTTAAGTCCTCTGCCGTTGTCTCTGCCAATCTTCATGGCAATCGGTCACAGTCAATTAACCATCAGCCACATGGGACGATTGGATCGCGCTCTACCTTACCTGAACCTTGGCAAGCGCAACCCCTGCCGCTGGGCTATCCCACGTTGGGTCTTGGTTTATTAACTGGTGTATTGGGCCTGTCTTTCACCTTCCTATGGCTTCGTATTCAGCGACTGACCGACCTTGTGCATCGGCGCGATCACCAAATTCACACCCTCTCAGCCACCGATTCCCTGACCGGGCTCATCAACCGTAAACAACTCATTGTCATCGGTAACGATCTCCTCAAAAGCAACCGCACTGCTGATATTGCGCTGCTTTGTATCAACCTCAATCGGTTTAGCGCAATCAACGATGTTTTCGGCCACGATGCGGGCGATGAGGTGCTTTGGCAGGTGAGTTGTCGTCTTAAAGCGGGCTTTGGTGAGTCGGTGACGCTAGCCAGAATCGGGGCCGATGAGTTTGCCCTATTGCTGACATTGCCGCGTTCCCACGCGGCTAATTCTGGCAGTGCTCAGCTTTGCCAGTATGCTGAGCGCCTGTTTCAAATCCTCAGCCGTCCCTTCAAAATCAACGGTCAGAGTTTGATCCTAAGCGGGCGTCTGGGGATTGCTTTATTAGCCTTTGAAAATCAGGAAGCTTCGGCTGTTACAGCGCCTCAATCCCTTACAGCGTCTCAATCCCTTACAGCGTCTCAATATGGCCCTCAATATAGTGGTGCTGTTACTGCTCAAACCTGTGAGCGTAGTTTTATCGAGCTACTTACCCAGGCAGTTCTGGCGATGTCTAAGGCCAAAGCTGCGCTAGACCCTGGGCTGGAGCGCTCTTCAGCCGCTGTCTACAGCCATTATATTTACAGCCCTACGGCGGATGCTGAGAGTCGCTATGCCCTATTCCATCCGTCTATGCAGTCTGACACCATTTCTCAGGTTCAGTTTCGGCAAGCTCTAAAAATGGCCATTCACCGGAAGCAGCTGCGGGTTCGCTACCAACCCATTGTTGATCTTCAAAGTGCTCGAACGATCGGCTTTGAAGCCTTGGTGCGATGGCAACATCCTACGCGTGGATTGCTTAGCCCTAGTGCTTTTTTGCCTGCCGCCGAGGAGATGGGCTTGATGGTGGCCATTGATCGCTGGGTGATGCAAACCGCTTGTGCGCAAATCAGTAGCTGGTCTTCTCCGTCTTCAGCACTGAGACCCTCGCTGAGCGTTAATTTATCGGCAGCGCACCTGGCCGAACCCGATTTGGCTGACTATGTTCAACAGCTGTTGTGTGAGCATTCTATGGCACCTCACCAGCTGAACTTAGAAATTACAGAAAGCGTGATGATTGGTGACACGCAGCGTGTCATTGAGACGCTTATTCAGGTTAAAGCGCTCGGTGTCAGTGTTAGCTTGGACGACTTTGGTACGGGATATTCCTCTCTCTGCTACCTGCATCAATTTCCAGTAGACGTATTGAAAATAGATCGGTCTTTTGTACGCTGTTTGGGCGCTGGCAAGATGCCGATTACCCAACAGGAGAGCCCTCCTCATGGAGAAGTGATTCTCAAGGCGATTTTGGCGCTGGCCAAGGGGTTAGATCTACGGGTAATTGCCGAAGGTATTGAACGCGATGAGCAGCTTCTAGAACTCCGACAGTTGCAGTGTAGCTATGGTCAAGGGAATTTTTTCTCACAGCCGTTAAAAGGGCCTTCTGCTCGTAAGCTCTTGTAAGTAAGACGGGCCAATCGGGTTGCCAATATCCGGGTTGCCAATAGTTGCCAATTGCTAAGAACTGTTGGCTTAGTTCGTCGCTTGGCAAGGACAGGCTGCTTGCAAAAGACCTCTTTGTATTTTCTACTGAGCTGAGCGGATGAGAGGGGAAATCCGCGCGATCGCTTCTTCGATAGCCGGTTCGTCTAAACCGCCAAATCCGAAAATAAAAGTGCTTTTGACCTCGTTTGGTAATGCTGAGGGCCGTGATGTTGAGGGCCGTGATGCTGAGTCTACTGGCCAATAGTGAGGTTCAGCGCTAAAAAGCCCTACGCCTTTGGATCTTGCTTGGGCTATTAGGGTTTGAGCATCGTGGACTTTAGGTAGGGTCGCCATGATGTGGAGTCCTGCGGGGTCCCCTGAAACCCGCAGGCTTGAATCGGTTTGTTGCAGCTGAGTGATTAAAGTCTGCCGCCGTCGATGATAAACGGGGCGCATACGTCTGATGTGCCTAGCCAGTTCGCCCTCAGCAATAAAGTCGGCCAGGGCAACTTGATTAAGCCATGAGCACTGGCGATCGCACAGCCATTTTGCCTGCCGAAACACGCTGATGAGCGATTGCGGCACCACCACGTAGCCTATTTGCAGTCCTGGGAACAGGATTTTGGAAAATGTCCCGACATAAATCACGCGCGCTTCCGCGTTGCAGGCCGTCTCTAGACCCTGTAATGCGGGAATGGGCCTACCGCTGTAGCGAAATTCACTGTCATAGTCGTCTTCTACAATTAGCGCGTTTTGGCGTTGTGCCCACTGCAAGAGGGCCAGCCGCCGGGGCAAAGACATTAGGACGCCTGTGGGAAATTGATGAGAAGGCGTAACGTAGACTAAACGGGTTTTGGGCGTGGCGATCGCATCGAGCCCATTGGGCCCTTCTACTTTTAGCCCCTCGCTGTCAACGGGCACGGGCTGAATTTGAGCGCCATTCGCCTGAAACACATGCTGACCGCTCAAATAGCCCGGATCTTCGAGTGCGATCGCCTCACCCGGTGTCACCAGCAACCTGGCAATCAGCCCTAGGGCCTGCTGAGCGCCTTGCGTAATCAAAATTTGCTCAGGCGAGCACCTCACCGCTCTAGCCTGCGTGATGTATTGAGCAATCTGCTCTCGCAGTGGCCTATATCCCATCGGCTCTGGACTATAGCCCATCCAGTCATGGCCCTTAGCCTGATGCTTATTGAGCAGACGTCGCCATCGCTGCACCGGAAACTGGGCCAAATCAGGAATGCCGTAGCGAAAGCTCAGCAGGGGGCCTAGCTTGAATGTTCGCGCAGGCAGTTGTTGCAAATGCTGCCCGTAGGTCGATAGCGGAAGCGGTTGTGGGTGTTCTGTCGCTTGAGCCCCGTTAGCTGAAGCCTCTGACGTCTCTTTCGATTTTCGATTTTTTTGCTCAGCGCAAGCTGGTCCCTGTTCCGGTTTCAGAGGACCGCTGCTCAGATCGCCGCGATTCAGATGGCCGCCGATGGGACGGGTATTTAAGAGATCTTCTGGTAGATGCTCACTCACAAAGGTGCCCGCGCCCTGCCGGGTTTGTAAATAGCCCTCACTGATGAGCTGATCGTAGCTCTGAGTCACCGTTGTGCGTGAGATGCCTAGGATTTGGGCGAGCTGACGGGTGGCCGGAAGCTGGGTGTGCGATCGCAGTTTCCCGCTCAAAATAGCCTGCCGAATTTGCTCGTAAAGCTGACGATGTAAGGGCCTCTTTGCGGCGGCATCGAGGGTGAGTATCAAGGCCAAATCCATGGCGATCGCCTACTATTTTTGTCACAAATTGGACTGATTAAACTATCTAAAATTGGCTCTTGGGTAATGACCAATTGAGAGATTACTGTAGCAGCAATGAACCCTTACACCCTTTTGCTCGCGAAAGATCAAACCCTATGAAAACAGCCAAAACCCAAGTCAAAAGGCCCCCTAAGCGCGGGCACTACGATTTTGAAACCATTGCCAAAATTTTAGATGAGGGCCTCGTATGCCATGTCGGCTTTGTTGTAGACCATCAACCCTTTGTCATTCCGACCGCCTATGGCCGCTCCCATGAGCATCTATACATTCATGGTGCCGGCGCCAGCCGCATGCTCAAGTCCTTACTAACGGGGATTGAGGTATGTGTCACGGTGACCCTACTCGATGGTTTGGTGCTCGCGCGCTCGGCCTATCACCACTCTATGAACTATCGCTCAGTTGTTTTGTTTGGCACGGCCCAGCGGGTGGGTGAGGCTGAGGAGAAAATGACCGCGCTTAAGGCTTTTACGGAGCATGTAATGGTCGGCCGCTGGGACGAGGTGCGATCGCCCACCCCTGCTGAATTGGCGGACACCTGCGTACTCAAAGTTCCGATTGCTGAAGCCTCCGCCAAAATCCGTACAGGTCCCCCAGTTGACGACGCAGCCGATTACGAGCTGCCGATATGGGCTGGCGTTTTACCCTTAACTCAAACCCCTGGCCAACCTATCGCCGATCCGAAACTGACTAACGCTATCCCTATTCCTGAAAATGTCACCGACTACCACCGATAGTGACGTTAATCGATCCTCTACAAAACACTAAAAAGCCCCAGGTAAACGCATACCGTTTACCTGGGGCTTTCCTCTTCGGTGCCTTCTTTGTGAGGGTGCTTTGAAGCTCAAGCCTCTGTTTTAATCGCCTAAACGTCAGAAGGGGAACCTTCGGGCTGGTTAACACCCCGATACCCACTCTCAGGATTGCCTTCTCTGGAAAGATCGATCTTGGGCGCTTCGCTATAGGGCCGAACGTTCAAGGCTCGCTCTGTATTAGGCGGGCGCTCACCGCTGCGATCGTTCATGCCATTGCTGTTTTCACGGCTGCCAGAACGGCTATCAAATCTATCCTCTCCTCCGCTGGGCCTCCTTTGGGCAAACGTTTCGTCGCCTCGGGTGCCGTTTTGTGGCGGTTCACTCGGTGGACGCTGCATAGGCCCACGACTCGCAGGCGGACGCTCACCATAGCGGCCATTGTTATCGGCGTAACGTTCTGGTGGCCTATTGTTAAAGCCTTCGTTTGGACCATTTGGGCTGGGCTGCAAGCGGCCTGCGGGGCCCCGATATTCCTCATAGGGCTGACGCGGACGATCTGCCGGTGCGTATTCGCCTCGGCGATAATCGTCTCTGACCGGTGCCATACGAGGATCTTGCGCAGGGTTCATGCGAGGTGGATAGCCTCTATTTTCGCCAGGGAAAGCCCCTGCCCGACGCGGATCGTTACGTTCATCTAGCTCAGCTCGATAAACACGGCGATTTTGCGGACGGTCATCGTAGCGAGGACGGGGTGGGCGAGGCGGACGAGGATCCATTCTCATCGGTGGCTCAACCACAGGCTCGCGATTGCGAACGCTCTCTAGCACTAGGGTAAAAAGCATCCCTGCCATCAGCATGAGCTGAAAGGATTCTGTCACCCCGGCGGTGAGGTGACCCAACGACAAAAAGCCAGAGATCAAAAGGAGTACGGCGTATACCTTATCGGTGTCGCGGGCGTAGCCGGGCCGCAATTTATCTAGGAAAAACAGTGCCAAAGCACCGAGAATCAAGACAATACCAACTAATAATGTTACCGGAGTAAAACTCACAACCGAAACCTCTTAAGTGACAGCAGAGGGCTGCCCTTTACAAAATAAATTTGACGAAAGCCCGCTGACTGAACGAGCATTGTGCACACTGTTAGCTACATAAACTGTTAGCTACACAATAGGTTAGCTGCACAATAGCAGAGTTGATACCGCATTGACCGAGTGCTCTTTAAGATGTGCCCGGAATTGGTGCTACTTCTATGATAACAATCGCACCTATTAGTTGGCTCTCCTTTGCTATCAGCTGTTATCGACTCTCCTGCCATCTTCTACCCGTAGAAGCGGACGCATAGAAGATGACCCGTAAAAGCGGACTGTCTATATATAGAAACTGGGAGAACAAGCCCTTGCTCTCCCAGTTTCTTTTTTTGAGCTCAAGTTTTCCTAGGCCATTCTCTTATGTCGGGCACTAGCGATGTATGGAGACGTCGCCCATGAAAGCTAACTGCCTTCGTTTGAACGAGCTAGCTACTAGGTTGGAAAAAATTAAGCTATCGATTAGTTGCGAGTAACTTGGTCGCGCTGACTAATAAAGATTAGTGCAATCGTTGCAGGAATCACCAGGATCAAAAGCCCTGCAAGGAGGCTGAGCATAAAGTTGGTCAAAGAAGGAGTCATTTATTTAAGCCTCAGCTGTTAACTACCCTCTATGATATCGACAATCGCCACCCTTGAAAAGATGAAGCGGTATTAAGCTAGATTTAGTATAGTCACAAATGCTCCACGGACCTGATGCCTGCCTAAGACTGGCAGAAAGCGGGGACGGAGTGCAAAAGGAGAACTGCTTTTTATGTCTAATGCTGCGATCGCGACCTGGATTATCGGCCCTATTTTGAGCCTTTACACCCTGCTATTCCTGTTCCGCATCATTTTGACCTGGTACCCCGAGGCTGAACTGAACAAGTTCCCTTTCGCTATTGTGGCTTGGCCTACAGAGATTTTTCTTGTCCCTGTGCGTAAGGTTGTCCCTCCCATTGGCGGTGTGGATATCTCTCCGGTTATTTGGGTGGGGCTAGTGAGCTTCCTGCGCGAAATTTTGGTTGGGCAGCAGGGCCTGCTACGCATGATGTAGTCAGCGCTTTTGATGCTTGATCTGACGCCCTTCGGTATTGCTGCTCTCGGTGTTGCTGCTACAGCTGTGTTCCAGAATCTGCTGGGTTGGATAGGGCAATGCGAATAAACGAGAGCGTCAGGATGATCACGAAAAGTGCGAGCCCAATGGTGCAGGCATAGCTCATGTCCAAATCGCTAAAGGCCGATTCGTAAACGTAGTACACCACGGTTTTGGAAGCACTGCGGGGGCCACCCTGGGTCATGATGAAAACTTCTTCGAAGACTTTTGTGGCCGCGATCGCACTAATCACCGACACCAAAAAGATATACGGCTTCATTAGCGGCAGCGTAATATCCCAGTGCTTACGCCAGCCATCCGATCCATCAATTGCCGCCGCCTCATAAAGGTCTGCGGGCAGCCCCTGCAATCCGGCCAAGTAAATCACCATGTAGTAGCCCAGGCCCTTCCATACGGTGACGGCCATCACACTAAAAAGCACCCAGTCAGGACTGGTCAGCCAAGGAATGCTGATTGCTGCCGGTAGATGCTGGCTAAAAAATGAACCGAGTAAAGGCAGGCTGTTGAGCGTTTTAACCAGGCTAGAGAGCACTTGGTTAAATAGACCGTTTTCCGCATAGAGCCATTTCCAGGCGATGCCTGCGACTACCATTGAAACCACAACAGGGGTGTAGTAGGCGACTCGAAACCAGCTGATGCCTTTGAGCTTTTGATTGACTAAAATAGCCAGCAGCAGCGGTGCGATCGCCAGTACTGGCACCACGCAAACCAAATACAACACCGTATTTTTGAGCGTTTTCCAAAAGGTTTTATCCTCAATCAGCCGCTGAAAATTGGCTAAGCCCACCCACTCTGGTGGCTGGGTGACATCGTAGCCATACTCCATAAAGCTGAGGCGAAAAGCCTGAAGCGCAGGCCAAAACACCATCAGCAACAGCACAATCAGCGCCGGCGCCAAAAATAGATAGGGTGTCAGCGATGCCTTGAGTCGAGAAGTCATATGAATTGAGGATCTAGCCAAGTGAATGAGGGGCTAGCCAAGAAATTTACGAAAATCTTCGCCGAGAAACAGACCTTTTTCAGCATTTCGCCTGCGAGTCAGTCCTGAGAGTACTCGTCCCCCTGCCTTGTTCCAGCGGGGAAACTGATTGGCTGTAGAGCGCAGGTCATGACGCTGGTTGAGGAGTCGTAGCAAGGTTGAGCTTCGAAATGCCCCAGAACCCACGTTATAGGTAAACGATACGAGCGCCGAGAACTGATTATCGTTAATGGGTACTTTTACCGCGTCGTTAATAGCCTTTTCAAATCGCGTCAAATCTGCCTGGAGAAATTCTTCAGCCTTCTCTTTTGAAATTTGCATCCCAGGGCGGACGCCGCGCGTGGTGCCATAGCCAATTGTCCAAATTCCTACGGCATCCCGGTAGGCTTTAAGCCTTAGTCCCTCAAAGGACTTAATTAACAAGAGCCCATTGGCATTGGTTCGCTTGGGGCCGTTGCTGCTAGTGGGCGACGTGGCGGCTGGCGACACTGACACAACAGGCTTGTGCTTAGGCTCAGGGCCACCTCTCGAAACGGTCATGCCCCTAGGCGCATCAGCCCGGTTAAACCACGCTTTCATGCCCGCGATGTTGACAACCTGCTCGGCAGGGTTATTTTTGGAGGGGTACTTTGAAATTTTTGAAATATAGTGCCCCCCCTCCATTAAATAAAACGCGGTGTCCGTTTCTTTAATCCACGTTCCCATGACTTGCCATCCCCAACCGGTACATCAAGCTCTATATAACCTCATTTCGGCGAATTGGTAAGCCGAGGTGTCTGATTATACGAACAGCATCCCCCGCGCCTTTGATAATGGACTCTATAGGGCCTTCCCCCGCCTATTTTTCTCTTGATTTCCCCAGGCCCTTTACAATAAGTAAAGTAAAAAAAGAAATCGTCTATGGTCTCTCCTACTGCAACGCCGAATGATACTCGTGCCGCTTACAGCCAGCCTGTCGAACGTAAAACTTCCAGCCCGCTAAATGCGCCCACCATTCGCCGTTTGCCCAACGGGCTCACCATCATTGCTGAGCAAATGCCGATTGATGCCGTTAACTTAAGCCTGTGGCTTAATATCGGTTCCAAAGTAGAATCAGATGCCATTAATGGCATGGCTCACTTTTTGGAGCACATGATCTTTAAAGGGACGCCTCGCATTGACTGCGGTGAGTTTGAGCGCTTGATCGAAGAGCGTGGCGCAATTACCAATGCTGCGACCAGTCAGGACTACACCCATTACTACATCACCGCTGCACCGCAGGACTTTGCCACTCTTGCCCCCTTGCAGATAGAGCTTGTAATGAATCCTAGCTTGCAAAACGATCATTTCGACCGCGAGCGGCCCATTATTTTAGAAGAAATCCGACGTGCAGAAGACAGCCCGCAGCGGCGCACGTTCTATCGCTCCATGGAAATGAGCTTTGAGACGCTGCCCTACCGCCGTCCGGTACTGGGGCCAGCTGGCGTGGTGGAAGGCCTCACCGCAGAGCAGATGCGCGCTTTTCATCACACGTGGTATCAGCCGCAACATATGACTGCGGTCGCGGTGGGCAACCTCCCGGTGGAAGAGCTGATTCGCGTGGTCGAGGAGGGGTTCGATCAGGCGATTGCTCGCAGCAATCGAGACTACTCCAATCCAGAGATGGTGCGGCAGGTTCCTTCTAGCCAGCCGGAGGCGCCTTTCCCGACGATTCACCGCGCTGAGTATGTAGACGATGCCCTGCAACAGGCAAGATTGGTCTTAGGCTGGCGCGTCCCTGGTATGCGCCAATTGGAGAAAACCTATCCGCTGGATGTGGTGGCCTCTATCCTCAGTCGAGGTCGTGCGGCGCGGATGATTGACGACTTGCTGGAGACGCGTCATTTGGTCAACAGCATTTCGGCGAGCAACATGACCTTTGGTAATCAGGGCGTGTTTTATATTTCGGCGAAAGTTGCGATCGCTAACCTTGCCGACGCAGAAAAAGCCATCCTAGAGCACATTCAACGGCTGCACGAAGAACCAATTACAGCCACTGAACTACGCCGCGTGCAGACCCAGGTCGCCAATCGCTATATTTTTGGGAGCGAAACCCCCAGCGATAGAGCCGGGCTCTACGGCTACTATCAAGCGATGACAGGCGATATTCGGCACGCGCTGGACTACCCAGAATGGATTCGCAGGGTAACTGCTGAAGATGTGCAGGCCGCAGTACAGCGATACCTCCCGCTCAAAGCCTATGGCGTTGTCACCCTCAAGCCCTCTGCAGATCAAGTGGCAGACCAGAGGGCTGCTGCTGCCGCTTTGAACTAGCCAGTTGAACTAGCCAGTCGTACTAGCCAAATGTCTAATCTTTTAGCCGAGTCAGCCGCAGCTAAAGTCGCTGAGCATATTGCTCAGCTCACAGGAAAACCCTTTCAAATGACCTCCCAACAAACGATCGGGGGGGGCTGTATTAACCAAGCTTCGGCTATTTCAGATGGTCAACGCACCTTTTTCATTAAGGTGAACAAAGCGAGTGAGCTGGCGATGTTTGAGGCAGAATGCGAGGGCCTCAAAGCAATGCATAACAGCGGTACGATTCGCGTACCAAAGCCGCTCGGTACCGGTATTGCAGGCTCTATTGCCTATATTGTGATGGAATACTTGCCGCTGGGTGGGCGTAGCTCAACTGCCGCGTGGCAGCAAATGGGGCAACAGCTGGCGGCCATGCATCAAACCATCAGCCCAGAGGGATTTGGTTGGCATCGGGATAACACGATTGGCGCAACGCTACAGCTGAATGGATGGGGTGATGAGTGGAGTGCGTTTTGGCGCGATCGCCGCTTAGGTCCTCAATTCTCCATGGCCCACGCTCGCGGAGGACACTTTCCCCGTCGCGATGAGCTGATGAGTGCCCTCCCTCGTCTCCTTTCAGGGCATACGCCGCAACCGGCACTCCTTCACGGAGATTTGTGGTCAGGCAATGCAGCCGTGACAGACTCAGGCGAGCCCGTCATCCTCGATCCGGCCACTTACTATGGTGACCCCGAGACAGATCTGGCCATGACAGAGCTATTTGGCCGCTTCCCTGACTCGTTTTACCAGGCCTATAACGCAGCGAGTCCCATCGATTCGGGGTACCGCCATCGCAAGGTTCTCTATAACCTGTATCACATCCTTAATCACTTCAATCTTTTCGGGGGGGGCTACGCAAGTCAGGCCAACAGCATGATTGAAGAGATTCTTGGGTGAGTTGTCAACTGGGCAAACATTAGGAAAAGGATAAAACAGCGGACTCAGTAATTTATACCAATAGCGCCCAAAAGTTTGATATATTGGTGCTTCATCGGCGGCATGGCCAAGTGGTAAGGCAGAGGATTGCAAATCCTTTATCCCCAGTTCGAATCTGGGTGCCGCCTTCAGTTCAGGAATAGCTGATTGTAGAGAGGCGTTGAGTTCTCTTCCAGTTCAGATCAGATATCTCTTTGCAAAGTTTTCTGGGGTAAAACACTCAAACTCCTTTGTCTCAGTGACTTTTGTCTCAGTGACTACCGCTCGAATTAATCCATGGTTAGAAGAGATAAAACAGTCTGTCCCCCCTTGCTTCGCGGCTAGATAAACCCCGATATCTTCCTTGGGCAACCATCCCTCCTCCGCCAACTGCGAATATTCTCGGTCATCAACCAGCACGTACCGTAGGTTGAGGTTTTGCCACATTCGGCTGACGATACTGCCCGCCCAGTCCTTGCTCTTCAACCGTTTTGCAACACGTAGGACTTGTTCAATGAGTTCTGCGGAGACGACCACCTCATCTCTGGCCGGTTGGTTTCCGTCAAACCCTAGCCAAGAGAGGATTTTCCACTCCATGCTATTCGTATCGGCAGCACCCACGATGTAGACATTCGTATCCAAGAAGATGCGTTTAGGCATGAGTGGCGGTTGCCTGGGCGTCTCGCTCAGCAAGCATTTCCCGTTTCACCTCTTGTACGAGGTCGATAATGTTCTTTCGTGATGTGTTGTATCCGCTCTGTGTTAAGGCTTGCTTTAGCTCATCACACATTTGTTTCACTGGCATCGGTTCTACCATTAGATGCTCCGCGATGGCAGACTCTTGCGCGGCTAATGTCGCTAAGGGAATCGATTGTTCACCATTGGATGACACCACAGTCACTCGCTTTTCTAGTGATGTGCGTTTTGCCTTTAGAAACTGTAAAAAATCGAGTACTTCCGCCAAAATTGGCTCTGGGACGGCCTCCATTTCTTGTAAAATCAGCTCTTTCGTTTTCATCCCACTAGCACCCAGTAAATGAGCAGTTTCGTTGGTCAGCGCTTTGTTGGTCAGCGCTTTAATGCTAACTAATTTTCAGGATACACGTTGAATGGTAGTGAGGCTGAGCTCACGGTTTGCTGCGAATGATAAGAGACGTAGCGGCCAGCGCCGAAATGAGCCAAAATTGACGAAATAAAGCCGATTATCAATGCTGTGTGCCGCTTGGTAAAGTTGAGATGATGTTGCGAGAATGCAGGGCAATTTTCAAGCTTGCTTGAATAAGCAGATGTAATAATTCTGGATCAATCTAGCAGCTGGGTTAAGGGCGTAGAAGCCAGTCACTTGGTGTTTAATGAGGCAAAACTATGCAAAAAATAATTTGTTTCTCCACAACGCTTCCCTCCAAAACTTTTCCCTGAAGGGGCTTTGGGTTGATACGTTAAGCTTGCAAATCCTTTATCCCCAGTTCGAATCTGGGTGCCGCCTTTTTTTAATTGTTTGCTCTGTCATTCTCGATATGGCGCATTGTCGATATAGCGGTGGTAGGAATGCGCTATGGCAGACGAAGGTGCTTACCGATCTACGCCAGCTTCGTCTTCAGGCACAATTTCAGTTTCAGCTTTACCTGCTGTGACCCATCGGTTCAGGGTGTTGTCTTGAAGAAAGAATGCCTGATACTGACTAGCCGAGGGTGAGAGTGAAATACCGTAGGTTTTGAATCGAAGAACAACAGGTGCATAAAAGCAGTCTGCAATAGAGAAGTCTTTGAATAGCCAAGGGCCACCGTGCTCGCTGAGGCATTGCGACCAAATGGCCTCAATTCGGGCAATGTCGCTCAAGGCTGATTCAGAGGGCTCAACTTTGCGAGTGGCGCGGCAGTTCATCGGGAGTTCGCTACGCAAGCCGTTAAATCCAGCATGCATTTCGCTGCAGATGGCTCTGGCCCTTGCTCTGTGCGTAATATCGGCGGGCCAGCCCTTACCTGCTAAGTACTTTTCCGAAACGTATTCACAAATAGCTAAGGAATCCCAAACCGTGGTGTGCTCATCGATGAGTACAGGCACTCGGCTAGTTGGAGAATAGTTTGCTAGGCGCTCTTTCAGCTGTTCTTGTCGTAGCGATTCCTTGATTGTTTTAAATGGCACATCAAATGCCGCCAGCAAGAGCCAAGCTCTTAAAGACCAAGATGAATAATTCTGGTTGCCGATGATGAGTTGCATAGCGTTTTCCCGCTAGTAGAGATGCGTTTACTCTACTGCCCCATAAAAACATCCCGCAGTATCTTCATAAAAAGACGCCACGGGATATTTCTGGTTACTTATAGATGACTTACCGAATAGCAGCTGACAGACACCCGAAGGCTCTCTTTCAACCGTGGTTGAGTCAGTTTTATAGAGGTTTAGATTAGTCCGATGATGCCCAAATGTTTGTAGAAACAAACATTGCAGAATTTTTTAGGGGGTGTAGTCGTAAGGCGAAGGTGGATAGTCGTAGTAAGTTGGCCGCTTGGGTCGGAACTGGGCGGGGGGTAAAAAGTTTTGATCGTAATATCGATAGCCGGTTGCAGGCGGCATGGGCATGGGGGGCATGGGCGCAGAGCGTGCCGAACGACGCTGAGACTGTAACACCAGCAGCACCGCACACAAAATTAGGCCACTACCCCCCATCACCAACACGACAACCACGCCAGCGCCTAGCCAAATAATTGAGGGTGGCGGACCGGCTGGACGGGGAGGCTCTATAGATGGACGGGCTGCGGCCGCAATTTTGTCTTGTAGCTCAATGTCTTCTACTGAGCGCTGATAGTCTTGGATTCTGGCGAGCAAATCCTTTGTTTTTTCTTCTTGCTTCTCTAGCTGTTCTTCCAGGCTGCCTGAGAGGGTTTCTTGCTGTACTAGCTGAGATTCCAGCTTTTTGGTGAGGTCGCGCTGCTTGTCTAGCTCGCGGCGAATTTCATCTTCAAGTCTGCGTTCTGCTTGCTCAGAGGCGATCGCATTTTGAGTAGGCGCAGTCGCCTCAATCCGTGCGAGCCGGTCATCTAACTGGCTCGCACCTTTTGCATCCGCGTTAGCAGATACCATGCCAACGCGCGCAACCAGTAGCACTAAAGCTGCAACCCCTGTCGTGGCGCAGCCCGCTAGGTATGCAGTTGTATCGCTCATAGGGTGATGGCCTTAGCGATTAATCCTGAAAACAAACCGATGCCCATTCTGAATGGATTGACAAATGCCTAATAGCAAAGATAGACGCGCGCAAAGTATAACACTGCTACAGTCGCTAATACAGCCTTTTAGGAACTAATCGTGAGGACTTTAAGTGAATCCATTGACGTCCGTCACAACAGACGGCGCTGAGGATGGGCGTCAAAACAAAAAATGAACGATCTATCTACGTGAAAATACTGCGTATAAGCTGCATATAAAAAGTGTGGGACACAGCAGAAAATCTCTACCATGTCCCACACCTATCAAACGGACTAATCAAACGGGCTAAGTTTTTCCTTCCCGGCCTTGGGTTAGGACTTTTCGCGAGTCACGTTTAAGCCCTTGAGGGATGCCCTATCAAGGGTCAGTTAGCTTGGCCTACTCAACGATGATTTTGCCAACCATGCCAGCACCCCGGTGAGGCGCACAGAAATAGGTGTACTCACCAGCTTCACTGAAGCTGCTGTCGTAAGACTCTCCGGGAGAGAACGTTAGCTGAGAATGGCTGAGCTTGTCTGCGGTCTCTTTACCACCTGGGACGTTGTTTGCATCAAAAATGACGTTGTGAGGTGCCATCTTATTGTTTTCCCACGTGACGGTATCACCTTTACTAATCGTAAGTGTGGACGGTTCAAAGACGAGCAAGCCGCCGTCAGAACCCATTTTCACGGTGTGATCAACGGCAAACGCTGGAGACGCCAGGACCGCACAACTACTCACGACCAGGGCTGCCATCATAAAGGCGGTACCCAGGCTGCGGAGTGCTCTAGCAATAATTTTCATAAAACCTCTAAGCGGCTAATAACGGTGGAATGTGTACAGTTTTTAGGTTGGACTTATCAAAAGTATATACGGTTCTGAGATGGATTGACAGCCTGTCTAAGGTTCGGTTTCGACGACTCGTCTACCTGCCTGACGATAATTTTCTCTGGCAGAGCCAAAATCAATTGCCTGGTTGCTTAGCTTCTCAAATTGTCAACTTCTGTAAATAATCTCTATAAAATCAGGGCCGTTAGCCTTTAATCTCTTTGTCAGCGGCCTTCTTTTCGTCGGCTAAGGGGCTTTTAACAATGCTAGAGCGCCGAAAAACCAAGGGTTAACGTTGTACGAACTTTTGTGGCCAAAGGTTAAATGATTTAGTGGTTACCACACTAATCGCTGCTTTCATTCTTAGGATTGAAAAAATAAATGGTTTAGTTGTGCCTATGGCTATGGACGTATTACAAAATCAAGTGCTTGAGTTAAGCGACAAAGTGGATGTACTCCACACCCTGATAGAGCAGTTAACCGACAAGGTGACGGGGATAGCGGCCTTTCAAGCCCGCTACCAGTCAGCCGAAAGTCGTCCAGCTCTCAACACCGTCAATCAGCCCCCAGTTGCGCTACAGCGTACTGTCGATCCTGCAATGACTCACAAAGACGTGCTGAGTGATGAACCTCACATGGAGGGCGATAAGTCTGGGACTTCTCAAAAACTGTCTCCTGAGATTCAAATTCAGCGGCTGACCGCCCAGCTCACCGCAGCTTACAATCGAATGGCGGCGCTTGAAGAGCAAATCATGGCTTGTCGTTTCCAGTAGCTCGTTGTGCCTGACTAAAGGGCCAGTCAAATGATGATCTGCCATTTGATAGGCTGCTTGCCAGTGAAAGCTTTGAACTAAAGCATTGTGTAGGACCAGCAAAATAATTCTTGAGAAAGCATTTTCCACAATTATTTTGCTGCAACTAAACTCATTTTTTGTCATTAAATTGTGTGGCGAGTAAGGGAATTGCCCTTGCTCGCTTTTTATTCGCTTTCTCAGCGCCTGTTTTTTCGGTTCTTTTTTTGACTCAGCGCTTTTCGCGCTTAGGACTTTAGGTATGTCGTAAGTGCTTGTGTTGTAGGTGCTAGAGATACTGACGGAGCTGCGCTTCTACGGCGTGTCTAAGTTGTGAGCGCGTCCAACCTTTGTACAGGCTCGCGGCGATCGCACAGCCGCCAGCGCCCATGCCCTCTTTGACATAGCCTTGTTCAAAGGCCCGCAGCTGAAAATATGGCGATTCGTTGAAATTAATGTGGCTCATGAGATAGGGCGCCTTAACTGATTGTGCGATCGCGACCGTATCGGCACTGGCATCTTCTATCACCCAGCGCGTGGTCCCGACGACGACGTGCTCTCGGTGCCATGACAGCGATCGCTCATGGGCGATCGCTGTGGCTAGAGCATACACCGCTAGCATTTGCGAGCCGCCTGCTAGGAGAACGCCGCCTTGCTGGCTGGCTGCGATCGCCATCCCTGCGGTCACTATTTGCATCGGATCCCCCACTGCTGCGACTGCCGATAATGCGGACCGATTTCCAGCCTTTGACCAAACAGCAAGCCCCTGAGCCACAATGGCCTGCTTCTGAGCATGGTTACTGGCCCGATGGCTGCTGCTCATTTTGCCTGCAATGTCGTACCCCAGGGCGGTCAACACTGCCTGAGCTGTGGTTGTCCCACCGACCACGCATTCGCTCACAATCAGGTAGCGGCCTGATTGGGCCAGCCGCCGTCCCCAACGAAGGCCGCTGGCGAGGAGAGCGTTCGCTTGCCCCAAGGACATCGCCTGGCCTGTCCTGACACTCTTAGCTAAGACAGGCGGGAGCTGAATGTACGGCGCATTAAGTTGTTCTGCGAGCCCGGTGGTCAGCAGATGGATAGGAATCTCTAAAGACGTGAGGATAGCCCTGGAAATAACAGCAGGTGATACACCGCCTGCGAGGGTTGGCAGCGACCTGCGAGGGTTGGCAGCGCCGCCGTTTATCAAAAACTCACTGTCAGCAAGGGCGGTATAGCGACGAGCCTGGGGCGTCAGTCCTGCCGCAGAGATATGGGGAATCAAGCCTGTTTCTGTAAAGCTCAAAACGCAGGTAAAGACTGGCTTTTGACCGCGATGGCGCTGTAGCCAAGCGCTCGGATGGCCCGCTACCGCGCTAATCATGGCCACGATACGCCTCTTCGTTTATTCCTCAATCAAAACCTGCACCCATCTGGGGGGCTCTGGCATGGCTATTCCTAGCCGCTCCAAGACGAGCCAAGCCGCTAAGTGCACTGTAAACAGATACACCATGCTAGAAAAAAACACCATTCCAACTGCCACGAGCGCCACAACTTCCATGCTGGGCTGACCAAAAGCGCCTAAGCTAATCCAGCCCCAATTCGTCAATAAACGCAGCGCCCAATCAATTAGCTGAGTAATTTGAGCAATTAAATATCCCCACAAGTCTTCGCCCGCCAGTAGTGATAGTAGCCATAGGCGAAAAAACGTACCCAGCGCCACTAAGACGCCACCCGTAACAATCGAAGTTTCCCAGCGTGCCTGACGACACCATAGGTACCCAAGCTGCACACCCAGTAGGCCATAGGGCATGACAAAGAAAATGCTGCGGGTAGGGCCCAACAAAATGGTGAGCAGTAGCCCAGACACCGTTGCCGCCATCCACGCAGACCGTAAGTCCCACCGCAGGTACACCAAAGCAATCGGTAAGGGAAACAGAATGCGCAGCAGTGGACCGGGCGGCAAGTAGGTGTTGACTAGCCACATGAGGCTAGCTGCGCTTGCCAAAAAAGCTGTCTCCACCAGCGGGAGAGGCCCTACAGCCTGTCGATGGCTCTGCGTTACAGTGCCTGAGCCCCCAGATGCTTGTGCCTGATTGCCTGTGCTGGACTGATTGGGCGGTGGGACGGGAAAAAGTTCGGCAGAGTGCTTTTGAGCGCTTCCTGTCGAAGTTGTCCACTCATCATCTGGAATCCACGGCTCGTCTGTATCGCTGTTGGTCGCTTCATCGGCAGCTCCATTTTCAGAGACCTCTACGCCATTGGCAGGACCCTTTACAGGGTGGTCCGCTGAGGGCAACTCAGGACTATTGGGTGGGCCGTCAGAAGAGGGTGGCACAAGGGGCATGGGCGGCGGTGTTATACCAAAAGGTTTTCAAGAGCTTCTAAGTCAATGATTTTGAGAATGTCGCGATCGCGCTTAATCAGCCCCTTTTTTTCTAGCTTACTCAATACGCGCGTGACCGTCTCACGGGCTAGGCCACTCAAGCCACTAAGCTCGCGATGGGGCAAGTTAGGAATCTCCATCCCTTGGCCCGCCGCTTTTCCCTGACCATCTGCTAAAAACAACAAAATATCGGCCACTCGCGACTGTGAATCAGACTCACGCAGTCGCAACCGACGATTAACCTGTCTCAGGCGCTTCGCCATCAGTCTTGCCAAATATAATCCTGCTAAGGGTTCTGTGTTGAGAAGCTTTACAAAGTGCTGCGCAGGCATATTCCCAATCACTGTGGGCACCAGCGTAATGACATCGGTAGAGCGCGGAATTTCCTCCAGGGAGGCCATCTCACCAAACACCTCACCCTTGCCCAAAATATTGAGTGTGACCTCTTTCCCATCTAAGTTGTAAGTCCGAATTTTCACCCAGCCTTCTAAGATGAAATAGACAGAATTACCCCAGTCATTTTCTAGCAAAATGACCTGATTAGCAGGGTGGCGGCGTGTAACTACTTGAGCAGCTGCATTTTCTGCAGCTTCAGGGGTTAGCTCCGCAAAAAACGGCGTCATCTGAATCAGTTCATTTTTGTCGAGAGGGCGTGCGTCCATGGGCAACGGTAGGTGCTGGGGTTCAAAGGGGATAAAGCGATCACTAGCACTCACGGGGCGATGAGTGACAGGAGGAATTTGGGGGCGAGCTATAGGGATTGAGCGTATAGTAACCTTCTTACGGACGACCTAGGCTATCAAAATCAATCTTTTGACAGGAGTAGGCTGTGAAAAGGCCATGCTAAGCCCAGGATTTGAGTCAGCAGTCAAGCCTCCCTGCATAGATTTGAAATGAGTCTCCTGGAGACTGCACTATAGGCTTGTAATAAGTAGATAAGCGCACTTATTTACCGGATGCAAATAAACCTATGTAGGTAAGCAGGCCGACTGTATGGCCGGACTGTATAGCCGGATTGTATGGATAGAACACTAGATTTGTGTAGGAGCACTCCGCAGAGATTCCTTAGCAGAGATTCCTTACCGTAGATATTCCTGAATAACAGCCCCTCCTGAAATCAAAATCTCCAACGAAAGCCTAAAACGGTACGTTTGGCTCGCGACAGCAGCTGAAACATCGCCGAAACACCTCGGTTCTTGCGGGCAAAGCACGCTAACTCTATCACCGAAGTCGTCGTCAATACCACCTAAATTATGCTTGTGCACATTTTTCACGAAAAACCGATTTAGCGCCATTTGTCACAATAACCCATCAAAAATAGCAGTAAACTCACATTCTTTTGGGGGCTATTTCATCAAATCTATTTTGATTTTCCTGCCTTCGGGCTGTGCTTTTTCACCTCGCTAGCTTAAACTTTGTGCACTTGCCGTAAGTACACTTGCCCTGTAGGGACTCATCCATCAGGCATTTCATTCCCTTATTTGACTATTTAAAGGCATCCATCGTGACTTCCCAGCAGGACCAGATTCAATCGCTTATCGCTGATATAGAGCGGGCCTTGGGCCAAGAGAAACCTCGCAAGCCTTGGGTAAGATCCAGCGAGATGGAATCCCAAAGGCAGGCGCTCGCTCAAGCTCAGACTTATTTAAAGTCACTGCAAGAAGCGTTTGATGCGCCGGGTGGTTGGGGGCCTGTAGACCCGAGTACAGGCCAGCTGGTGAATCAGTCTGGAGGCGATCAGCTCGAGGGTCGTTATGGTGCTGTGCACTCTGCTGAGCACTCTTCTGAGGAGTCCGCAGAGAACGTGCTGCAAGCGTTGCTCACTGAAATGAAGTTTCTAAAGTCAAGCGCTTTAGAGCCCCTGCGCCTAGAGATGGAAAGCCTGCGAGAAGAGCGAGATTCTCTTCAAGGAGAAGTGACGGCTTTATCTGAGGAGCGCACGGCAACGCTAAAGGCGATGGAGTCCGACTCGCAGGCCATAGCAGGCGAGGCCCCGTCGGTGGCATCGCAACAGCCTACCGTGACCGAATCGCAGCTCAATGAGTTTTTGCAGGCGTTGATGGAGCGTTTGCAGGAGCGCTTGTCTGTTCAGGTGAGCCAGACCCTAACCCAGCTGGAGTCCGATCATGCCGAGGCTGTTAATAAGCTGTCTGCTTCGGCAGGTGAGCAAATGCTACAGCTTCAGCCTAGCGGGCAAATTGAAGAGCTGCGGCAGCTACAGTCTCGCTCCGATCAGCTGCTGGTAAACATTGACTCAACGTTGCAGGGAATGTTTGAGACCCTGCAAAAAAATATTGACAGCTATCAGCTTTCGCTCAATGAGGGCATTGAGAATATGCACAGCCTGGGCCGGCAGGGTGAGGTTATTGTGCGATCGCTGGTGGATCATCTCACACAGCAGCTGGGTCAAACAGCCCCGCCTGAACCTGCCTTTTACCCCCAGCGTTCGGCAGCTCTGATCGAAGATTTTGCAGAAACACCGCTGGCCTTGGCGGATACGGCAGCAAATGAAACAGCTGAGGTAGCCAGTGCTGAGGTGGCCGGTGCTGCTGATATGGATCGTACTGTTCCGGCTACTGGTGAGACGGCTGGGCCTGAGGCGGTCGAGATGACTAACGAGTCTTTGCCTCGTGAAGCGGAAACACTGGCGTCAGACAGTGCCTCATCAGAGACACTTACGGAGGCGTCGTCCGATACGGTTTCTTCTCTTGACGAAATTTTGCCTGAGATATCAGCCGAGACAGATCTTGCTGCTGACGGCGAGACGGAGCTCCAGCCAGAAGACTGCATTAAAGAAGATGGGACTATCGACCTCGATCTGCTGAAGCTCGATATTGATCGCAGCGAAGACGATGCTACGGTGTCGCGAGACGAGTTGATGATTGATGCTGCGATCGCCGATGCCCAGGTAGCGGCAACCGAAGCTGAAGATGCAGACATTGAAGCCAAAGTTACGCCCACACCAGAAGCGGCCTACCTCGCTGACCTAACGCTGGATGACTTGGTTAAGGATGATGCAGATAGCGACACTTCCTTCGCTGAGGGCCAAGCTTCAAGCACCGCTACCGAGTCACAGCCAGGTTCGCAAACGCCCAACTTTCACACAGCAGAAGAGACTGAGCTGTCCGCTATTCTGCCAAATTTGGGTGAACCTGCAACCGCCCTCGGAGAAAACTCAGAACTATCCAGCTTAGAAGCCTCCGGTGAAGCGCCTGATTTAGACTCACCCGATTTAGACGCGCCTGATTTAGACGTACAGACAGCAGCTGACGAAAGTGCCTACAGCACCGAGGGTAAACCAGAATCTGCCACTATCCCCGATATCCCAGATGCAGATGAAGACGCTGATGTAGAGGCTCAAGAGGACGTGGAGGACATCCCGCCTCCTGACGATCTTGTTGCCGAAATAGAAGCTGAGAACCAGGTCGCTCAGCAGGTCGCCGTGGAGTCTGTCGATGAAGATCTCAACGCGCTCCAGCCAGATTTAGAAGAGCCTGTTGTTTTTGAGGCAGCAGCCCCTCAGCCGCAAACGCTCGTAGACGAGGCGGAACCCTTAGACTCTGCGTTTATTCCCGACCGCCCGCAAGATGAGGACGCAGACAGCCCCAATGCAGACAGTCCAGAAGATGTAGACAGCCCAGACACACAGAAAACAGATGGCAGCCAAGAGATAAGCGCCTCTGAACCCTCTCTTGAGCCGTCAGGTAATGAGATGGCGGCTTTGGCCGCAGATTTGCCTGCCGATTTGCCAATCGATTTGGCACAAGATATTTCAGGAGATTCTTTTGAAGCCTCTTTGCAAGCGTTAGAAGATGACTTTGAAGAAACAGATCCGCTAAGTGAATTAGACAGTGTGTTGGAAGAGGGTGACAGTTTTGCTCAGGAAGCCTCTGACCAGGCGTTTCCTGAACAAATAGATCCGCCGCTTCCCCCAGTTGATTTTGACGATGATTTGGATTTCTACGGCGATGCCTCTGACACAGGCTCCAGTGGAGACTCGCCTGACAGTGAGGCTGCTGAGACTGAGGCTGCTGAGAGCGAGCCTTCGGCGCAAGATCAAGGGGTCATCAGCCAGCAGGCAAGTGAGTCTTCTGTGAGTCAAGTTGGCCAACAAGCTGACTATGCCCAGCAGTCGCTAGAGACGGTCGCCACTGCTTCAGAGGCCGACACCACAGAGTCTGTTGGCGAACTGCCCGTGCTGATTGCACCTCCTCTAGAGGCTTTAGCGGCCCCCCTCGCAACAGACGATATCGAAGCGACAGAGGCTATCGGCGAAGCTGCGGCTGATCCTTATGCAACTGCTGACCTAGAGCGTCCCTCTGACATCGAAAACATTTTTGATGACGGTGATGATGGCGATGATGATCCAACCGATGGACAACCCGCAAACTGGTTCCTCGGGATTGATTTGGGGACGACGGGGTTGTCAGCTGTGTTGATGAATCAACTAGGCGATCAGGTGTATCCCTTGTGTTGGACTATCGCAGGCGATGACGAGGCCAATCGATTCCGCCTGCCTGCTGTGGTGCAGGTAGAAAGTCAGCATCCTCAGCAGGTGGGACAGCTTGGCGCGGTAGGCCCTGCTGTTCTTCAATCTACCGATGAGTATTTACGGGCGATTAAGCCGCTGCTCAAAATTGGTATTCCTCATGGCACGTCTGGTGAGCCCTGGGTGCAGTGGTCTGATCAGGTTGCGGTGCCTTTAATTACGGTGCAGTCTGCGCTTAGCCAATTGCTGACGACGCTCAGTGCAGAGCGAATGAGCTGTCGGGCGGTGGGGCTCAAAAGTACAGCGCTTAAGCGGATTTTGAACGACTTGAAAGGGGTCGTGGTGGGCTACCCCAACAATTGGCCCGATACCTACAGCTTCAATATTCGTGAGGCGATTTTGGCCGCTGGGCTAGTGCAAAACGATGATCAGGTGGTGTTTATTGATGAGGCGATCGCAGCCTTGCTTTCGGCCCTGCCTGACCCACAAGTCGAGACTGAAGACTTAGACGAGCAGCAGCCTGGGCTCTATAACTGCAATTGGTCTGGAGGCACGGTCGTCATTAGCGCAGGTAGCACGCTCACCGAAGCTGCCATTGTGGACTTACCGGCAGAACTCGATCAGCTCCAGTACAGCGATTTTGTTCTGCGCAGCTTTACCTATGCCGGTGATAGCCTCGATCAGGACATTGTGATTCAGCTGATGCATTTGCCTGTGCAGGCTGCTATAGACAATCAAGCGATGAGTGGTGTCGCTGATGCTATGACAAACAGCTGGCAAAGTCTGGGGTTAGACCAGCTCCCGCTCCCACAGCCCGGAGAGGCCGACCGTGTTAAGCGGCATCGCCTACGACAGCGTTTGAACAGCTCGCCGATGGGTCGCCAGGCTTTAGCCGCTGCCCGTGAGCTGAAGCTGGCCTTGCAGGAAGATAATGAGTATGACCTAACGCTTGCCGATCAGGTTTGGACGATTAACCGTAAGGACCTGGAAACCAAGGTGTTCTTACCTTATATCCAGCGCATTAACCGGCAAGTTAACGGACTGCTCAGCCAAAAAGGGATGTCCACTCAGGCGGTGAAGCAGGTGGTGTGCACTGGGGGCTCGGCTTCGCTGGGTGCGATCGCTCGCTGGCTCCGTCAAAAATTCCCCAATGCGACCATCATCCAAGATACCTACAGCGGCGAATATTCCAATAGCTGTAGTCGAGTGGCCTATGGGCTGGCAAATCTGTGCAACTATCCCACTGTGTTCGATGCTAACCGCCACCAGTACAATGACTACTTCCTCTTGCTAGAGCTGTTGCGTATACTGCCCGATCAGCCTCTGCCAGCGGGTGGTATTTTGCACCTGCTAGAAGAGCGTGGGGTGAATACGCAAGCCTGTCAGTCTCACATTCTGGCGTTGATTGAGGGGCATCTGCCGCCGGGGCTAGTGCCGACTGAAGGCGATCGCCCGATGATCAGCGCGCAGTCACCGGGCATCAGCGAGTATCGAGCCCTGGCCGAAATGCCTTTGTTTAAGAAACAAGGGGGGCAAATTTATATTGCCGATCATGAACAAGGTCAGCGATTGCGCAGTCACTTGGAGTCTATTTTGGATACGAAGGTGCAAACGCTGAGCGAACCGCTAACGGTCCAGCTTACTGCTGAGAGCGTGTAATACCTGTTATCACTGGGCTCAGCAGTCCGGTTAAGTTCGTGGTGTGCCAAGAGAGTCTCTGACTTACAGAAGATTCTCTTGGCTGCTTTAGTTTTCTCGCCTAAGACGAGAGGAATTCTTTTTTTAGAGTTCACACCTAGCGGTAGAGCTGCTTAGTCGGGGAAGCGACATAGTGTGGTTATACCTATTCACGCTTGCGAGCCCTTGATACCGACTGCACCCGGCGATCTGCCCGATAGAATTTTTGTAGGCAATGACGCACCGCTTTTGGAAGACAGCGCCTATGTGCTGGTCGTTTTGAACCGTGCGCTCAGAGGGGTGGACAATCCCGTGATTGATGGGGCGATCGCACATGCAAACTCCCTTAACCTGGGAATCGTTGTTTACAGCGAACTGCTAGAAGCTGCCGATTACGCCTCAGATAGGCTGTTTTACTTTGCCCTTGGTGCCTTTAGAGCGCTGGCGCGATCGCTTACAAAGCAAAGCATTCCGTGCATCCAGACGATTAAGAAGGCAGACGATACCCAAGACGTTCTAAGTCTCCTTGCTTCGCAAGCCGCCGCTATCTACACCGACGAGGATTACACCGTTTGGGACAAAGCAAAACTCAAACGGCTCTTATCTATTGCTAGCCAGAGTGTGTTCTTTATAGATGCTGCTCGGCTTGTCCCAACAAGAGTGCTTCCTAGCGGTCTCAAAACAACGCCTGCCTTTAGAAAAGCGCACAGCGAACGCCGAGACCACTATTCTCAGCTACGAGCGTCGGTTGCTAATAGCGATATTTTTAGCAATCGATGCCGCTTGGACCTTGAACTCTCCTACAGCCACAACTTTGCCAACTATGATGATGCAGAACTGACCGCGTGCGTTGCCCAATGCGACATTAACCACACAATAAAAATATCTGCAGAGCATCCTCCAACACAAGCTGAGATCAGTCGGCGTATCGCCACGCTGAAAGCAGAAATACTATCGCGATACAAATGGATTAGGAACAACCCTGCACTAGCGCACTCCACGTCTCAGCTCTCTCCTTACCTGCACTTTGGCATGGTCAGCCCGCACCAAATTCTCGCTGAGATAGGGGCTTCTGAGGTGCCCAAAACCTACACCTGGAAATTCAGAGATGAGTTTTTAACCTGGCGTGAATGGTCTCACTATCAGGCGTTTCACAAGCCTGAGCTGCACAGCTATCAGGCCCTACCCACCAAGGCCAAACAAACTTTAGATGACCATGCCAATGACCCTCGCCTTGAGCTAACCCCACTAGAAGATATCTTGCAGGGGCGCACGCCTGATAAAACATGGAATGCAGCTCAAAAGGAATGGCTAACGACTGGCTGGTTGCACAATAACCTACGAATGTACTGGGCCAAGCAGCTCCTTCGATTCACCAAAAGCCCAAAAGCTGCTTGGGACACCGCCTGCTACATCAACGATTCTATTTCTCTAGATGGTAGAGACCCAGCTACCTACGCCTCTATGCAATGGGCCTTTGGGAATGCCAAGCCAGGATACAGCGAAAAAGAGATTTACGGCTGGGTTGCTCCAAAATCAGACCGCGCCATTTTGAAGCGAAAGGGCATGGCCAAATGGATAGACGAGAGAACCTAGAGACAGAAAGAGCACGACGAAATCGTTTCCCTAACGCAAAAAATCTCGTATGTACTGGTTAACAAGTGCAGGTTGTTCTTGTTGAACCCAGTGACTACACTGCGGAATGTATTTAATCTCAAAATCCGAAACAAACTCTTCTGTTCCGTAGGTGAGCTCTTTGCCGAGCGCAGTGTCTTCTTCGCCCCAAATCATCAAGGTCGGAATTTCAAGCGTATCCCAGGTCCGTTGAAAGAGTCCGTCACTACGAAAAATATTGCGATAGTAGTTTAACATTCCTGTTAGGGCACCTGGCTTCGCTGCTGCGGTTGCATAGGCATCTAAGTCTTGTGGGCTAAAGGCTTCTGGATTAATCGCCATATTTGAAAATGCTGCTCGAATGGCCGCGTAATCATTGGCACTCAGCATCCATTCTGGCAGTTTGGGAAGCTGAAATAAGGCGATGTACCAGCTGCGCAACAGTTGCTGAGGTGTTCGCAACCCGGCTACAAACTTGGCAGGATGGGGCAGATTGAGCACGATCAGTTTTTCCAGCATGTCAGCGTGTTCATATGCGAAGCTCCAGGCGATCGCACCTCCCCAGTCATGCCCTACTAGCACGCACTTGTCGTACCCCAGCGCCAAAATAGCACCCTCAACATCTTTGATTAGCTCAGGCAATGCGTAAGCAGCGGTCTCTTTGGGCTTATCGCTGTCGTTGTACCCCCGCAAGTCCAAAGCAACAACGTTATAATCCTTGGCAAATTCAGGGATCTGATGCCGCCAAGAGTACCAAAATTCTGGAAACCCATGCAAAAGTAACATCAGTGGCCCCTCACCTTGGGTCACGTAGTGTAGCCGAATGCCATTGGTTGAGAGATAGTTGTGCTGCACGGTGTCTCCTTCCTGGTGTCTCCTTCCTGGTGTCTCCTTCTTAGGGTCACGCTCTACGAGGTCGTCCTTTGATTTGTGCGAAAGACAGCCTTTTTCTAGAGGCCTTGTTCTAGAGATCGTTGAGAGGCCCTTACGACAACACCTTACGACAACACTTTACGACAACACCTTACGACAACACCTTGAGCAAAATCTTTGGGTGAAATAATTTAATCGGCGAATCCACCATATGAGAGATTTTCGTCAGCTCTATAGTTAGCTCACTGTTAGTATGAGACTTCTTAATTAATCGATTCATATACCCGTTCAGCAATCTAGCAACAGGTGATTTTTTGGGCTGGTTTTTGATATCAATAAAACCTGAATCGGACTGAGTCGCAACATCCCAAGCAGGCTTTATCTTTTTCGCCAACTGCTTTTGAAATACGCGCGGTGCTAGAGGCTTATCCTTTTCTACCGCCTTTGTCAGCCAGCTATGCAGGACGCCCGCAGACATCGCACTGGTTGTTAGCCCTTGCCCGTAGGCTGGACACAGCGCACAGACCGCATCCCCAATAGCGATAAATCCATTGGGCTGTTGTTCAAGCGCTTCATAGTGGCGAATTTTGTTTGCGGTTGAGCGGTAGGCTTTTATTTTAGAAGCGGGCGTAGCTTGGGCGATCGTCTTATAAAAAGCTGGGGCGGGCAGCTGCTTAGCCGTCTCTAAAAATGCCTCCTGCGATAGAGGCGGGTACTGCTTGCAATAACCACCCAGCGTTGCGATCAGTTCGTTGTTCTCCATTCTCGCCAAATAGCCCAGCTGATGATTATCTGGCGGTGCATGGGCAATCAATAACACTTTCCACCCACCATCCCAATGCTCAGGCAACCGATAGCGCCCGGTGGCGTAGCCTAAGCCCGCATCGATGGTTTCACTCTTGGGTACTTGGCTCCCTAACGCCGCTAGCCACTTCAGTGCATTGGAAGAGCGGCCGCTAGCATCGACAACAAGATTGGCTTGGAGCGATCGCACATCATGCTTATCTTGCGTGTGGTGACAGCGAACACCCGTCACAGTTTCCACACTTCCTTCCAAAGCATCCACTCGGTAAGGAGAAAGTCTTTTCACGTTACTAAGCTTGTCCACATGCTGCCGAATACAACTTTCTAACAGCGGCCTCGTACAAGAAAAAGACTTCAGATCGGTTCCTGGTTCGTGGGTTGCCCCCCAATCTCCAAACGCATAGTATTGAAAATCTTTTCCCCAATCAATCGGGACGGCACCCGCCGCGAGCAAGTCATTGCCTAGTCCTGGAAAGAACCCTTCTAGCAGCCGGTAACCTTGCGTCAGTAAAATATGCGGTTGAGGCGATTGCGGGACCCCTTTTCTTTCAGCGGCATTGTTAGGGATGCTATCTCTTTCAACAATAAGCACCTCTTCGAAATAAGCTGAGAGCACTTTTGCACTGAGCATTCCGGCAATACTGCCACCAATAACGATGGCTTGCTGTCGTGGCGTCTTGCCTAGCATGATGGGCTCTCTTGGAAAAACGTAGGAGTTAGGCACCATGATATACGAGCTTACGTTGTGTCATGAGAAAAGCTAACCGCTGAGATCACAAACTTTCCCTGACGGCATTGAGCGGACGGTACTATAGCAAGGCGGTATTAGAGCAAAGCGACAGTGAGCAAAGCGACAGTGAGCAAAACGAGCAGCGACTGAAAGCGGCTGTCGTTGTAGACTCAGGCTTTGGGTTAAAAACAAAAGCGGGTGGGGGGAATCGAACCCCCATCATCAGATTGGAAATCTGAGGTTTTACCACTAAACTACACCCGCAAGGTGTATGGGGCTGATGCCATATTCAAGCATTAGCTTAGAAAGAGTAGCACAGTTTTGAGTGAAAAACATATGAGCTGTTACGAGCTTTCAGGACTGACTATCGAGACTACCTGTCGGGACCAGCTAGCTTTGACTCAATCACATCCACAATAATCAACAGGCTGTCGTCTGTTACGGGCGTACCATCGGACATTGCAGCTTCAAACTCGAACCCTGCCGATTGAATAAGGCAGGCGATCGCACTCTGCGCTTCCCCGGCAGATAAGGGTGTTACCGTTTGCAAACTGCCCTCAGCGCTAATGGCTAACCGATAGGGCAATGGCCCTAAGGCAAAATCTGTGACTAACGGACAACCTGCGACAGTGGGCTGTAGCTCTATAGCATTGTTTTGACTGATCAATGTTGGAGGTTTGTCTTTAACATCTTGAACCACGTCAATTTCAGTCCCCATAAGGCACAGTGCCGCAACTTGTTCTGTGGTGTTGCCCTCTGTCTCGGGTTCTGCCAGCGGTTCGCCGTTTTCTATGAGGGGTGGGGAGGCCTCCTCAGCCGGTGATTCAGACTCTGACTCAGGCTGTGACTCAGACTGAGCATTGTCTGTTACATCAGTCTGGTTGGTCGATGAAGTCGATGAACCAGCGCCCGTGCCGCTATTATCAGCCGTTTGACCGTTTCCTTCTTCCCCACCAGAGCGTTCATTATTAGACGATGGTGTATTAGGCGTATCAGCTGAGCTGTTCTCAGCAAGATCGGGTTCTTGGCTGGCAGGCTCATCATCACCAGTCGGTGTTGCCGGACGATTGGAGTCAACCTCAGATGAATCAGTAGATGAATCAGTCGCAGCATTCGAGGTGGATGGCCCTGTCGGTTCAGACGGCTCAGCGCGCGCTGCCTCGTTATCTACAGCGTTGCTTGCAGCCTCAGTTGTATTTGACTCTGAAGGTGCTGTTGTCGCTGACGGTTGTACAGAGGTTGCCTCATTATTGGTGGCGGACCTGATGGCGGAAGGTCTTGCGACGTTGTCAGTAGCGGCCTTAGGTTCGGGCGGCGCAGACTCAGCCGGATTGGTCTTGGCAACACGATTGGAAGAGGTTGTCGAGGTCTGATGGTTAGTCTGACTGCTGGAAGGTACAGCAGTCTGCCGATCTGGATCAACGACAACCATTTCAATCGGGATCGCGGCAGTGCGATCACCCGACGGCTGCATCAGCTCAAGTAGGTAGGGCAAGCTAAAGCCCATTGCACCGATGTGAGCCAAAACAGAAAGCCCGCCTAGCAAAGGCCACAACCGTTTTGATTCTGGGTGTTTCCAAGTTTGGAGAGGCAAAACCATCTAATGATGAGGCTGTAACGTATCGGACGCCAACGAGTTAAAAGCTCTAATTAGGCTAACACCTGAATTGGGCGCTGTCGCGATGCGACATGACCTACTTCATCCCGACACAAAATCCACAGAGATTACTCCAGCCTTGTCTTTACGCCAAAGGTCAGCACGGTCTCATCAATGCCCTTTAGCTGAAGCGGATCGAACTTCACAATTTCCTCTTCGTCCAAGTAGTCGGCCACCGCTGCCGATACGAGGATGGTTTCGGCTGTTGCCGATTCTTGAATACGTGCGGCAATATTCACACTGGGCCCGATAGCGGTGTAATCCGAGCGCTCAGCGCTGCCGAACATACCCACGACGGCAGTGCCCTGGTGAATGCCACAGCGGAACTTAACGGGGCCAATACCCTGCTGGGCCCAGCGTTTGTTGAGGCCGTCTAGGTCGCTGTACATTTGGCGAGCCGCAGCGATCGCGCGCTTGACCTGTTCATTGGGGCTCATTTCTTCCGGTGCACCAAATAGGGCCAGCACCGCATCTCCCATAAACTTATCCACCGTGCCGCCATTGTTAAAAATGGCATGGGTCATGGTTTCTAAGTATTCATTCAGCAATTCGGCGACGCGGCGCGATCGCAAGGTATTAGACAGCTGCGTAAAGCCTACAATGTCACTAAACAGCACCGTAATCAGGCGAGGCTCAGGCCGCAAATCAAGCTGAAGATCGCCCTCGTTGGCTTTCTTGACCAGCGAGGGTGGTAAGAACCGCTGCAATACCGACTCTGTCAGGTACTGATTCAGCTGAGCTACTTTGCGCTCGTTCGACTTTAGTGCCAGCAGGTTACGCACTTCAGCCAGCAGCTCTCGATCGTTAAAGGGCTTGGAAAGGTAGGCATCTGCGCCTTGTTCTACCCCTTCCAAACGGGTTTCATCATCCACTTTTGCGGTTAGCAAAATAATAGGTGTGCCCTGCAGGGCAACATCCTTACGAATTCGCGTGATCATCTCTAGACCATTCACCCCAGGCATCATCAGATCGGTAATGATTAAATCAGGCTTATAGGTCGTTGCCATTTCTAAGCCTGCTGCACCCTGCTCAGCGGTGCGAACCTGATAACCTTGCCTTTGCAGCACGCTAGAGACGTAAGCACGTAAGTCAGGATTATCATCAACCACTAGCACCTGTGAGCCTTCAAAAGAGGCCCGTTCGACCTGCTCGCCTTCTACCTCCGCCGGTAAGCTCACCGAGCGATCAGCGGTTGCTGAGGCCATTTCAATATCAGAAAGTTCGATGGCAGCTCGCCCTTTCTCCGTACTCAACAGCTGCTCTACAACCTGATTGGCTGGTAAATGCTTGGATCCTAACGGTAGCTCGATGGTGAATGTAGTGCCTTCGCCATACACAGAGTGAACAGAGACCTCGCCGCCGTGTAGTTGAGACAGTTCTTGCACAAGCGATAGCCCCAGGCCCGTCCCCTCGTAATGGCGGTTAGCAGAGCCATCTGCCTGACGGAACCGCTCGAACAAATGCGGCATTTGATCTTCGCGGATCCCGATACCTTCGTCTTGTACCTGCAAACGGGCTTTGCCAGCGACTTCCTCGAGTCGCACCGTGATTGATTTACCGGCTGGGGTAAATTTCATAGCGTTCGAAAGCAGGTTGTAGAGCACCTTATCGAACTTCTCCATATCCAGGTAAACCGGAGAACAGGTGTCGATTTCAGTGCGTAACGCGATTTGCTTTCGCTCACAGTAGGTCTGGAAAGCTTCTACGACTTCCGTAGAAAATGCAGCCAAGTCGCAAGGTCTAAACGTGGGCTGCATTTTGCCAGCATCTAGCCGCTGCAAATCGAGCAGCTGATTGACTAGGCGCAGCAGCCGACGAGAATTTCTCAGGGCAATAACTGACTGCTCCGAATCTAACCCTTCACCCCGCTCCACAGCGGACTCCAAGGGGCCAATGGTGAGGGTTAGCGGCGTCCGAAATTCGTGAGAAATATTTTGGAAAAATGCGTTTTTTTGCTGGTCTAGCTCTAGGAGCTGCTCAGCTTGGTGGCGGCTCTTTTGATACAAATTGGCTTGTTGTACTGCGATCGCGGCCTGATTGGCCACGGCCTGTGCCAGTGATACCTCTTCTGGCTGCCATTGGCGGTCGCCCTGCCGTTGCTTCAATACAATGCAGCCCGTAATTTTAGAATCTGCCAGCAAGGGCACTGCCAGCAGCGCAACGTCCTCTGAATCCACCGCCTGTGAGTCGGTTTTCCCCATCGCATTGACGACCACAGGTTCACTTGTTGCCAATAGCTGAGAAAGAATAGGGTCATTGGCAATGGTGATATCGGACTCAGGAAACGTGGGTGCATCCAAATCCGTGGCATCGTAACGCCCGACGCACTGCGCGTGCTCTGCTGTCCACATCGAGAGCGTACAGCTATCTACATATAGCGACTGCCCTAGCTTTTGCGTGATCGCCGCAAAAATTTCTGCCGGTTCTAGGCTGGCATGAAGCGCCTGTGTGATGGTGTTGATGAGGACTTCACGCTGCGCAAGAGACTCCACTCGCTCGTAGGTCCAGGTCTGCGAAAGGGCCAGTGCTGCTTGATCGGCTAAGGTTGTAAGCAGCTTAATTTCGCTCTCTTCCCAAGTCTTTTGTTGCGAGCACTTGTGGAGTGCCAGTACGGCTAAGACGTCCTGCTTATACGTCAGTGGAATCAGCAGGCTGGTTTGAATATTTAGCTGCTCGTAGGCAGAGATGCTGTCGGCATCAGGGGCCGCTGCTGTGACATCTTCAGGGACTTCTAAATGTTGAGTAAATGCGGTTTGCCAAGCGGTTTTCTTGAGCAGTTCTATGGCCAAGTGCGATCGCTGCTCCTCTGAAACAGCTGTGCCTGTATAGCAAAATGTCGGGGAGTTCAGGTCGGCTGTTAGCGGCTTTACCACGCCATAATCTAGCTCAAAGGCTTTGCCTAGTGTGTCCACTATGGTCTTCAGCATTTCTTGAGAAGACTGCGCGCTGCGAATCGTATTGGTAATCGCATTGAGCAGCGTTTCTTGACGCAGGACGCGGTTCAGCTCCTGGGTTCGTGCATTTAGCACGCTGTGGGTATCTACCGCCTGATTTACAACGGTGCGCAGGTCATCCTCTTCCCAGGGCTTGGTGACATACTTAAAGACTTTGCCTTCGTTAATAGCCTCGACCAAATCTTCCACATCGGTATAGCCCGTAAGCATGATGCGAATAGAGTTAGGGTAGCGATCTGCTGTTAGGCGCAGTAATTCTGTACCACTCATCCCTGGCATCCGCTGATCAGAGATAATGACAGCAATATCGCCTTGTTCAGACATCATCTCCAAAGCGTCATGGCCGCTATTGGCCTTAATGACCTTAAAATCTCGGTAGAATGTCCGATAGAGCAGATCCAAATTATCGGGTTCGTCATCCACCACCAAGATTTTGTGTTTGGATGCCTTTTTCCGTCGATTACGCTCTCTAACTGCCATGCATCAATCTCTCGTTTAGGCCGAAGCTGTGCAACGTCCTACATAAAGTTCCCACCCTCTTTCGAGTTTTTACTATGTCCCAGGCGAATGCTGAGCTCGTAATTTCACCCACCTCACAGCATCAGCCCTTCCGTATTCGTGCTGCCCATATCAAAGATCTTCCTGAAATCGTGGGTGTTTTGCTCAGGAGCTTTTATAGTCAGGTTCAAGCTACGCAGTGGCTCTACTGGCTTATGCGCATCGGCATTCAAGAAGACATAAAGGTCAAGCTGGCGACCCCCGCGAATCAATACGCGTGCCTAGTCGCAACTACGATTGACTCTGAAACAAGTCAATCTGGCTCGGTGATTGGAACCGCTGAAATTTCTCAACGGCCCTGTGAAACTTGGCAGCTGTTTCCCGCTAAGCGAGCCTACCTCTCTAACCTGGCCGTGAGTCCCAATCATCGTCGTCAAGGTGCTGCGCAGCAACTGCTCGATACCTGTGAAGACATTGCCCTCAGTTGGGGATTTCGCGATATTTATCTGCACGTTATGGTGGACAACAGAAAGGCTCAGGCACTCTATGAACAGGCAGGGTATCGGCCTTGTGAAGTCAGCAATCCTATCTTGTCTGGCCTGGGCCTTAGGCCGCAGCGGTTACTGCTATCAAAGCAGGTTTGTTAATAATTCTTTACTGCCTAGTTCTGCCAGCGCGTTTCCTGTAAACGTACGCTAAAGCCCAGAATCAGACTGTTTTGGGCTGTGAAAGTGTGGCTTTTGACCGAGCTGGCCAAAATAAGGACATCTTAAAAAAAGATAAATAGGGTTTGATATCGGTACTTTGCAAAAAATAATGGTGAGCGATACCTCTAAGCATTCTATGCAGCGCAGAATACGGACGCTGCTATGTTAGAAAATTTACAGGCAAATTTAGAGGTATATACTGACGTAACTTAGGGTGGGTTGGGAGTTTTATGTAAAGCATGTAAAGCACCGCTGGTCATGCGATAAAGAATGAATAAAAGCGACTTGTTCTTTATCTATTCAATGGAGATTCGTATCACATTGTAAGGAGTCGGTTTTACGACAATTGCCCGATACGCTGAGCAAGTCTCCTAGGATATGAACTTTAGGCACATCACCAGGCAGCCCAATACACCTGCTAGCCTGCCTTTGCGCGCTTTTGGCCGGCAAGGGCTTGGTGGGGTCGGCTTTGGTCAAGGCAGCTTCGGTGCAAGTCCTCTTGCCGCAAAAGGTTTTGATCCCAGGGCGTCGAAACAGTCTCTGAGGCAGGGTTCCTCAGAGAGAGAAAATTATCTGGTGCAGGACGCAGATACCACCAGTGACGCAGATACCGCCAGTGCTGTGGGGGCCGTCTTTCAAGAGTGTGCAGACCACATGCAGACTGTCCAGCCGACTTGTGGGGAAATAGCAGGCTCTGATAATATCGGTTTTCAGTCGACTTATAGAATTAGCGAGGGTAAAGCCAGAAGTCAAGTTGGCCAAGCGGTTATTCAAGCCTCCAACGTGAATCGTTCCATTAATGGCTCTGTAGCAGCTTCAAAAGTTTCTGTGCTAGCAGCTGATGGTTTGGAAGGCCAAAGACCGATTGGCGACACTGAAGGAAATTGGCAATACTTCGGCGCATCTGTGAATCAAAATTTGAAAGTTGACGAAGTGGTTGAAAAAATAGACAGTGGCCAGCTGTGGGTGGTCAACTCTCGTCGTCGCAACGGTATTATTGTCATGCGTGAGTTTCACGCTGAGTTTGCAGGCCCAGGCGCAGCTGTCGGGGGTGACCTAGACCAAGATATCGTTAAAATTATCCCTATCGGGAATCTATCTTTGCTAGAGCCTGACTCTCACGAAGAACATCAGAACGCGATTAAGATCCGTTTGCAATGGATTAGGCTGACGCAAAACTTCACGGACCAAGCCAGTCCAGATGATCGCGCTCGAATGATTTTGGAGCAATTCAAGACGTACTTTGATCAAGCCACAGTGGACCTAGTGCCTGATGAGGCGTTTGCGATGCTGGTTGGTGTTCTGCCCCAAACGATCCATCGCGTCCGGTCTGGCTTCGTTTGGTAAGCGTTGACTACGCTCAGCTTACGGTTTACTGCCGAGTACCTGCTGGAGATTGGCCAAGGTCCTGTTGTTTTCAGAGGCAGTCCCAATGCTGATGCGTAAGCCGCCGCCCGTATGACGAATCAGCGTTCCTTTTTCTCGTAGGGCTACAAAAACCTTGCGCAGACCCTCTTCAGATTGAGTCGATTCTAAGGCTGCCAGGCCGCGATCGCTCAGCTGTACATACACAAAGTTGCTATCGCTTGGCCACACCCGTAGGTAGGGGTGTTGTGAGAGTACGTCTAGCAGCCGATCGCGCTCGGCGACAATCGTCGGGATTTGGGCAAGCAGTGAATCACTGTGGACTAATGCTGCCATGGCCGCTGCTTGAGAGAAGCTAGGCAGGTTGTAAGGAAGCCGCAGCTTTTCAAGCGCTGCGATGATTGCAGGATGTCCGATGCCGTAACCGACGCGATGAGCTGCTAAGCGAAATGCTTTAGAGAATGTGCGGGTCACTAGCCAATTAGGGCGACTTAGCGCCTCAGCAAGCATTGTATGACCACTGAATTCAAAGTAGGCTTCGTCTACCACCACGAGGATGTTCTCTGGTAGCTGCTTGAGCCAGGTTTGTTCAGCTGCGGTGAGTGCGTTCCCCGTCGGAGAATTAGGGTGCACCATAAATATGGTTCGCACAGGCAATCCGTCTGACTGGGCTGAGTCAATGGCTGCTTGGGCCGCCGCTAAGTCTACTGCAAAGCTGTCATCACGGCTGACATGGTGAACTTTCACGCCCAGTGTTTTCGCTAAGATGGCGTACATCGAAAAGGTCGGGTCGGCCACCAAAATGGAGCCATGCCCCCCCAGGCAGGTCGCCATAATCACCGAGCGGATTAGCTCGTCAGATCCGTTGCCGAGGGTAATGTTTTCAGCTGTGATAGTTTCTGGAGAAATATTGCCTGAGCCAGCGACGTAGCGCATCACCGCTTGTTTGAGCAGGATGCAGGTGCCATCTGGGTAGCGGTTGGCTTCTATGGCACTTTGATACGCCTCGGCAAGGTCAGCTTTGATCTCGTCAGGCAGATCAGTTGGGCTTTCGTTGGTGTCGAGTGGGTCTAGCACGGGCTGCACAGAGCCCTGGTGGCTGCTGTTACCCGCAAGCGTGTCCTCTGCGATGGGATGCGGTGATTTATAAGCGGCTAGCTGGGCCAAGTCATCACGAAGAAAAGCCATACGGAGAAAGGGACTGGTCCACAGGTTCACAATTGCAACTGTATTTTACAGCCATCAGGTATTATGACACCCGTCCGGTGTTACCCCTGCGGCCTTACCAGTCGCCTGTTGAGAATTTTTAGTAGAGCTTCACTTAGTAGAGCTATAGAGCCCATGAGCCAGTCTTTTCGCATTACGCTATTGCCCGGTGACGGCATTGGCCCAGAAATCATGACCGTTGCGGTCAATGTTCTTAAGCAGGTTGGCCAACAGCACGACCTTGACTTTAACTTCACCGAAGCCCTGCTGGGCGGCGTGGCTATTGATGCGACCGGAGAGCCCCTGCCCGAAGCGACCCTTACGGCTTGCCGCGACAGTGATGCGGTTATGCTGGCCTCAATTGGCGGCTATCAGTGGGATGGCTTACCGCGCGCGCAAAGACCTGAGACGGGACTGTTAGGGCTGCGAGCTGGGCTGGGGCTGTTTGCGAATTTGAGACCAGCGACTATTTTGCCGCAGCTGCTCAGCGCGTCTTCCCTAAAGCCGGAAATTGTAGAAGGGGTAGATATTATGGTGGTGCGCGAGCTGACGGGCGGCATTTACTTCGGTCAGCCCAAAGGCATTTTTGACACTGATGAAGAGGGCCAGCAGCGCGGCGTCAGCACGATGGTTTACAACAGCAGCGAGATCGATCGGATTGGTCGAGTGGCCTTTGAGACTGCGCGCAAGCGGAAGGGGCAGCTGTGTTCAGTCGATAAGGCGAATGTATTGGAGGTTTCTCAGCTTTGGCGCGATCGCATTACAGCGCTCAGCAGCGACTATACAGACGTTGAACTCTCCCATCTATATGTAGACAACGCCGCCATGCAGCTGGTCCGTGCGCCGAAGCAGTTTGACACCATCGTGACGGGCAACCTATTCGGCGATATCCTCTCAGATGCTGCCGCTATGCTGACAGGCAGCATTGGCATGCTACCATCTGCCAGTCTGGGAGAGAGTGGTCCTGGCGTCTTTGAACCTGTCCATGGTTCAGCCCCTGATATTGCAGGGCAAGACAAAGCCAACCCGTTAGCCCAGGTGCTGAGTGCGGCAATGATGTTGCGCTACGGCCTCAATGTGCCTGCTGCGGCCGATCAAATTGAGCAGGCTGTTCTCACCGTTTTAGACCAGGGGTATCGAACAGGAGACATTATGTCTGAAGGGATGAAGGCCGTTGGGACAAAGGGGATGGGCGCAGCGCTAGAAGCGGCACTTCAGCAGAAGTGATTCTACGATTTGGCTCTTGAGTGCTGATTTTCAAGCTTTGACTGATGGAATTTTCGGGTTAAACATAGACCAAATTGTAGATCGTTTGTACCATTGTTAGTGGCAGCTAACTCATCCTACCTTCCGTTCAAATAATGTTGATATGTACTCAATATTGGGTACACAGGTCACTAGGTCGAAGGCTACTTTCGCGACCTCGACTCCTTTGAATTGAGTGTCGGTCAAACCGATCGAGTTTTGCTTGAGTTTTTTACATGGCGTTATCTTGGAGTCAATCCAAATGAATGGGACCTTTACAACCACCAAAGAAGCTGTAAAATCAGCAGGATTGTCATCTATGGCACCTCCTACTGCTCACCCAGCTATGAATCCACAGAACATGCACTCTGGCTCTCTACCAGCTGGTTCGCCTGCGAGCAGCGCTGACCGGCTTGCCTTTGGTGATGACTCGGTCTTGATGGACCCTGAGCTTATTAAAGCAGCCAGAAATATTTACCGCACATTCTACGAAGTGCATCCAGAAGTGATGCAGCGCCCAATCGGCGTTGCCATGGGCCGATTAACCCATCGCGGCAAGCTGGTATTTGGCGATAAGCCTGTGCTCCTCCCGCAGGAGTGTTTTGTGCCCTTTAGCCAAATTGAGCCAGGTTTAGGGTAGTCCTCTGGTTGCGAAACGGTAATATCTCCACAAACTGTGACATTTCCACGGTTACAATCCTGCGCTGACGGTTACTGCGTCGGTGCAGGATTGTTGTATCAATGAATGCTGGTCTACTGCGGCGCTTGTGGGCATCTTAAGGGCACGTTTCCTTCGCACTGTGATTCGTGCGCCCTAATTTAGTGGATATTTTTGTACCCGTTCTGATTGTTTTTGGTTTGGGCGCTGCAGTAGGCAGTTTTTTAAACGTTGTGGTTTATCGGCTGCCGGAGGGACTTTCGCTGATTCATCCGCCCTCGCGATGCCCCCGTTGTGAAACTCGGCTAAAGCCTTACGATAACGTTCCGGTGTTCGGTTGGCTGTGGTTAAAGGGCAAGTGCCGCAGCTGTCGCCTTCCGATTGCCGCGCGTTATCCGGTGGTGGAGTTTGCAACAGCGTGTTTGTTTGTTTCAGTGTTTATGGTGTTTGGTATGAGCTGGGCAACGCCTGGACACTGGATCTTTGTGTGTTGGCTATTGGCCCTGGCCTTGATTGATTTGGATACGATGACGTTACCCAATAGCCTGACAGCTTCGGGGCTGGTTTTGGGATGGGGATATCAGGGGTGGATGAGCTATGTAGACAATCCGACGTTGAACCACGTGGCTGGCAGTATTATTTCAGCCGTCGGCGTGAGCATTTTGGGCCTTTGGCTGTTTGATGTGATTGGTATTGCAGGCAGTCGGGCCTTTGGGAAAGCTGCCATGGGCGGTGGCGATGCCAAGCTAGCGGCGATGATGGCCGCTTGGCTCGGTGGCGTAGGGTTACTGCTGGCAACGTTTTTGGCAGCAGCCATGGGTGCTGTGATTGGGGGTGGGGCGCTAGCACTGGGTGCTTTAGGTCCTAAACAGCACATTCCTTTTGGGCCTTATTTAGCATTGGGCGCGGTGCTAACGATGTTTTACGGTGAGCAGTTGATCAGTGCGTATCTGGCGGTTTTCTTCCCTTTGGGACTTTAGTCGCGACCAAAGTCTTCGCTCAAAATCTCCCACGGTGGGAGGCAACCCAGTAGGATGAATAAGGAATTTGTCCTGATAACAAACATGGGTTAAGGCTAGTTAAGCGCTCTGAGGAGACGGCTTAAAAGGCCCTGAACCCTATGGAAGATTTGCTGTTGGGGCAGCGATTTTAAGCAAGTGCGATGAGCGGAAAAATGTCATTGTTTGACTGGTTTGCCAATCGAAAGAAGACAGGGTTGATTAGCCAAGATGGAAAGGAGCGGGAAATCGCAGACGGACTGTGGACAAAGTGCACGCGCTGCGATGCGCTGACGTATACCAAAGACCTCAAGGCCAATCAGCAGGTGTGCCCAGACTGCGGTCATCACCATCGAGTATTTAGCCCTGAGCGGATTGAGCAGCTGATTGATGCTGGGACTTGGCAGCCGTTGGATACGGACATTTCCCCTGAAGATCCGCTACAGTTTCGCGATCGCAAAACCTATGCCGACCGCATTCGCGATACCCAAGCCAAAACTAAGCTGATTGACGGTGTTCAAACAGGCATCGGCAAAATAAACGGTGAACCGGCTGCGCTTGGCGTGATGGACTTTCGCTTTATGGGCGGCAGCATGGGCTCTGTGGTGGGCGAAAAACTAACGCGCCTCATTGAACGTGCAACAGCGGATCAAATTCCGGTATTCATTGTGTGTGCCTCGGGCGGTGCGCGTATGCAGGAGGGCTTACTGAGCCTGATGCAGATGGCAAAAATATCTGCGGCGCTAGAACGCCATAGGGAGTCGAGATTGTTGTACATTCCGATTTTGACGCATCCTACTACTGGAGGTGTTACAGCCAGCTTTGCAATGCTAGGCGATATTATTTTGGCCGAGCCAGAGGCAACCATTGGTTTTGCCGGTCGGCGTGTTGTGGAACAAACGGTCCGTGAAAAGCTCCCGGAAGATTTTCAAACCGCTGAATACCTCTTACATCACGGCTTTGTCGATAAAATTGTGCCGCGCACTCAGCTCAAACAAACCCTGACTCAGCTGATCCAGCTGCATCAGCCTGTCAGCCTAGGTGCGTTGCCCACACAGCCACTACAGAAGTCAGCAGAGATGCAAGCAGAGTCTGTGCTAAGAACCGTTGAATAGAAGCGTCTATATTTTTTTAGAACGCTGAAGAACGGCTGACGTTTGCCCTCTTCGTTTTTGTAAAGCAATGTTACGAAAATGAAGACTTCTTTTGTTCAACGCTTTTGATTAGGCTTTATTGGGGCTTTTCTTGGCCTCTTCTGAAACCTTCTCGCCCTATTCGTGGCATGATAAAAAGATAATTTGGTTCAACAATAAAAATTGGACCACTGCTGTGTTGCGTGTCTGAGAAGCGAGCGTAAAAAATGAGAAATTTGTTTAAGAGATTCACTGGGCTCTTGGTGGCAGCTGTCATTTTGGTCTCTGGTGTCCTAGGGTTTGGTGTGACAGGCACTGGTTTGTTTGCTGGTGAGGCGATCGCAGCTGAGCTAGATGCAGCCACCCGTACTGTGAAGGCTAACGAGCAAGGCGATGTGGTTACCCTCCCAGTGGAAGACTTTTTGCGCGGTCGCAAAAAGTTCAACGTCGCCTGTGCAACATGCCACGTTGCGGGTATTACTAAGACCAATCCCAACGTTGGTTTGGACACGGAGTCGCTAGAAGGTGCCTTCCCTGCTCGTGACAACCTAGCTGCACTTGTGGATTACCTGCACAACCCAACGACCTATGACGGCCTAGTGGAAATTTCGGAGCTTCACCCAAGTACTAAGAGTTCTGACATTTACCCCAAAATGCGTAACCTAACCGAGGATGACCTCGAAGCTATTTCGGCGCATATCCTTGTAATGCCTAAGATCATGGGCGACAAATGGGGCGCAGGTAAGACAAAGTCCTTATAGAAAAGTCCTTACGGAGCGGCTGTCGTCCTCATAGGCACTATCCCTCTTTTGGGTCTAAACTTTAAGCGCAGAGAGGAAAGCGCAGAAAGGAGCTACCTTTCTGCGCTTTGTTTGTGTCACCGCTTTTGACGGTAACGGTGCTGCCACTTTTAAGGCGTATAGGTTGCAGTCCTGATAGTCCTTTATGCCCTTGACGCCCTTGACGGTAGACAACTGATAGTTAGGCTAGTTGATGATTAAGCGAAGAACACTCTTGGCAGGAACCGCTGGCCTTGTCGGCAGCAAATTGCTCACTAGCTGTAGCCCAGCCGCAGCGAATACCCTGAAAATTAGATTATTGGAAGGATCTGTACCCGCTGAGGTGCTCAAAACCTTTCAAAAGCAGGCTAGCGGCAAGGTCAAGTTTAAGCTGATTGCTCAACTATCAACGGTGTTTCAGCAGCTTCAGACTTGGCAAGAGGCTCCCGAGACGTCGCCTTTTTCACTGCGCCGTTTTTTGCCTTGGACGCGCCGTGAGCAGGCTAGTCGGCCAGATAACTTGGTGAGCTTGGGAGATTACTGGCTGACGAGTGCGATCGCTCAAAATCTACTCGATCCGCTTGAGCTACCCGCCCCAACCCTAGAAAAATTGCCCGACGACTGGCGAAATTTCGTGAGCCATACCCTGACTACTCAGCGTGAGAACTCAAAGAACAGTCGGGAGGACGGCCAGGAAGACGACCTGAGCAGCGATCAAAACGTTATTTGGGCAGCGCCCTATAAGGTCCAAAGCTTAGTCATCGTGTACCGAAAAAGCCAGTTCCCCAACGCAACTGCTGAGAGCCCGCCGTTTACAAGCTGGCGCGATCTGCTGATGCCCCAGCTCAAACAAAAGCTCGCCTTGCCGAACCATCCTCGTGTTTTGCTGGGCCTGCTTCAAAAAATGCAGAGTGGCCGTTTCAATGCCAGCTTTGATCCAACGGCAGGTAAAAGCGAGGCTAAATCTATTGAACAAATTGCTGACGAGCTGCGAGGCCAGCTGGCAGAGCCCTTCGCTCGACTCAACCAGCAGGTGAGAACCTACAGCTCCAAAACGGCCTTAAAAGCGCTAGTTAATGAGGATGTGAGTGTTGCAGTCACCTGGTCGTCAGAAGCAGTGTCTGCGCTAGATAGATATCAAGACCTTCGCGTTGTGATTCCTGCAGAAGGCTCGTTGCTCTCTGCTGATATGTGGGTGCGACCCAAGGGGGCAGACATGGGAGAAGCCGCTCAGGCTTGGATAGACTTTTGCTGGCAAACCGCCGCCGCCACACAGATTTCAGCCTCTGGTGAGGGTCTTTCACCCATCTTTTTAGCCGAAGAGGTAAGCTTGCCCGCAGTCCTAGAGAATTCGATTTTGTCAGTGTCTGTGCTAAAAGAAAGCGAACTATTGCTACCCTTGCCGAAACCGCAAGAATCCGCTTACTGGTTGCTTTGGAAAACGCTACGAGGCGGTGATAGCAACACTGATTAACTTGTCCATTTACATTAACTGTGCACTTAAGCGTTACAGATTAAGCGTTATAGAGTTGGCGTGGGTTGGTTGATGGTCACAGGCGGACGGCGACTGGCCTCATCTAGTTCTATGGTGCAAGGAATTTGTGCCGCAATTTCGGGGGTGAGTGGCCAGGACTGACCTTGGAAGCTGCAAAAGTAAGCGCCTCGCAAGCGAACCAGTCGCGTGCCACTGCGTGAGGACTCTGGTGTGTCATCGTCTAAGGCATTGAGGGCGTCCCTGTCATTAAAAACCCGTAAATTGTAGCCGTAGCTTTGAGCTGCGATGCCGAACTGCAAAATAAAGGCGTAGCGGTCGAAGTAGTTAAGCAGATTCCAGCTTTTCTCATTGACGACAACATCTACGTAGCTCAGCTCACCATTATCAGAACTGCCATTATCAGGACTGCCAGCATCTGCTGAAGTCCGGATCGTGTAGGCATGCCACTGGTCTATTAAGCGATCGCTCTCAATCCGATTGCCGACCTGATCGCTAATCCAAAAAAGACTTGGCCGGGTTGCTTGCGTGGGTGAAAGCTGCTCGCTAGAGCCGATGAGTTGGCCGCGCTCCTCAGGTAAAAACAGCGGAAAACGGTCCAAATCTGACAGCTGAGAACGGATAACGCCGAGGGAAAAATTGGCCTGTACAGATGTTTGTACCGTATCGACTGGTGCTGGTTCTGTTTGCCTGCTTGGAGATGCCGTAGGCTGTGCTAAGAGCTGAGCCGGAAAAACGGTACTCCACAGCCCCAAAGCCAACACGGCATGCTTTAGCATCGTGAACGGTTTCATGACTCTGCTGCGAGGATAAGCTGCACCCGATGGACAGGCCCAAGGACAAGCTCAAGCCCGCTGACGAATTCCAGCATCGCAAGCATGTCTTGAGGCTTGAGTAGGGTGCCGTCGTTACGGCAGCTGCCAACATAGCGAATAATGGCCGGACTGTAGGTGTTATGTGCCTCAGGGCTTAAGGCTGTGCGCACGGAGTCGGGGATATCGATGAGCGCCGACGGTTCTGGCGAGGAGAGGTCTGGCAAGGAGAGGTTGAAGAGGCGCGATCGCAAATCTACTTCTTTGACTTTGCCTTTTTTTGTCGTTTTCTGCTGCATGATCTGCTCAGCCGCGAGTACCTTAGCAATCCACTCGTTCCACTGAGCTGGCCCTTGAGCTAGCCCTTGAGTTAGCTGGGCCTCGGCGGTAACATCTACTGCAATCAGATACTCCGCTTTGTCTAAGCATTTCGTGGCGGAGGGAGACTGTAAGGAGATCTCAGACGTTTCGTAGATGGGAATATCTGTCGGGAGCTGCGATCTCAGCCTCGCCTCAAACTCATCTGGATCAATCGTTTCTGTCAGCTCGAAATCGATAATTTCGCCTGTGCTGGTCAGTCCCAGCGGCAGCGCGTTGGCTGGGGAAATGCGAGGCCCAGGGTGGAATCCGCCGGTAAAGGCAATGGGCAAAGACGCACGCCGAATGGCGCGGTCCATGAGTCTGGCAAAGTCCAAATGGCCAATGAGGGCCATATCGCCCAGTTTACCGACCTTGATGCGTAGCCTTTGGGCGCGGGTTTGGTTCGGCTTAAAGTGCCCTTCAAAATCAGGGATTTCTAGCGGCGGAACGACCACGTTATGTCCGAAGTCTGGACCGCAAATGCCGCAGTGAGAGCAGCCCTCAAAGGAGCAGTCAGGTACGGTTGCCGCCTCTAGTGCGCGTTTGAGATCGTTTTGTAACCATGCTTTTTCGATGCCGGTATCGATATGGTCCCAAGGCAGCGGTCGAGCCAGTACAGCTTCCATCGCTGCATCGACATCTTGCCCTTCGCGCTCAGTGGTGGTGATGTTTTCATCTAGGCTCCACTCACCGCTTTCTACCCGGCGATATTTCCAATCGAGGCCAGCATCTGCGATCGCCTGCGTCCATGCACCAAAGGCTTTTTCCAGGCTTTCCCACCAAGCGTCCATGCCCGCGCCGAGCTCCCAGGCCCGTCGAACCACCGCAGAGAGTCTGCGATCGCCTCGACCGACAAAATCTTCCATCGCTGAAATGCGTACGTCGGTAAAGTTTGCCTTGACTCCGCGAATCGAATTCAGCTCAGCCTGTAACAACGCTTGCTTGCGTTTGAACTCATCGGTTGAGACTGAGTGCCACTGAAACGGCGTATGCGGCTTTGGCGTCAGGTTAGAAATGGTGATGTTAAACTTTAGCGCCCTACGGCCTTTAATGAAGCATTCTTGACGGAGCCAGCGCACCGTTTCAGCGATGCCCAGCACGTCTATATCCGTTTCACCTGGCAGGCCAATCATGAAGTATAGCTTTACCCGCTCCCAGCCCTGCTCGTAGGCGGTCTTTACACCGCGCAACAGCTCTTCGTTAGTGAGCCCCTTATTAATAATGTCTCGCATTCGCTGTGTACCGGCCTCGGGGGCAAAGGTCAGCCCCGTTTGCCGTAGTCCGCCTACGATGTGAGCAATGTTTTCATCGAAGCGATCGACCCTTTGGCTTGGCAGTGACAGGTTGATGTTGTCATTTTTCAGTCGGTTCTTAATTTCCACACCAACAGCTGGCAGCGCCAAATAGTCTGAGCAGCTGAGGGAAAGTAACGAAAATTCGTTGTAACCCGTCTCGCGCATGCCTCGCTCAATGGTGTCTATCACCTGCTCAGGCGGTACGTCACGGGCTGGGCGAGTGAGCATCCCAGGCTGGCAAAAACGACAGCCGCGTGTGCAGCCTCGGCGAATTTCAACTGTTAGCCGATCGTGCACGGTTTCGACATAGGGCACCAGACCAATGGAGTACTCCGGCATCGGCGGCGCAACCCGTCTGAGCACCCGCGCGGGCACGTCAGGACGGTTGGGATGGACCGAGCCATCGGGGGCCATGTCGTAAAAGCGAGGGACATATACCCCAGGGACCTGGGCTAGGTCTAGGAGGATGTCCTGGCGAGTGAGTCCAGCGGCTTTGCCTTCTTCGAGGACGAGGCCAATTTCAGGCAGTAGCTCTTCGCCATCCCCTAGGGCAATGAAGTCAAAAAACTCAGCGTAAGGCTCTGGATTGGAGGTCGCGGTGCCCCCCCCGGCAAAGGCTAAGGGCCAGCTGCCCTTTTCGACATTCCAGGGCGCAGAGGGATGGGTATCGCGCTCTTTCCAGGTCAGTGGAATGTGCCCTAAGGTGAGCATTTCTAGAATGTTGGTAGCGCCTAACTCGTAGCTCAGGCTAAAGCCTAGAATGTCGAACTCGCTGAGGTTTTTCTGAGATTCGACAGCGAAGAGCGGCGTCTTGGAGGCTTTGAGTTTTTCGGTTAAATCTGTGGCGGGAAGATAGGCGCGATCGCACAGCTGCCGGGGCTGAGCATTCAAAATACTGTACAGAATGATGTGCCCTAGATTAGAGGCCCCGACTTCATAGATTTCTGGATAGGTGAGTACCCAGCGAATATCTGCTGTTGTCCAGGGCTTACGCACTGCACCACGTTCGTTACCTAAATAGCGTGCAGGCCGGGAAATATCGGCACTAATGAGGTCTGTAACGGCAATAGGGGTTGCAGTGGGCACAGTAAATATCGCGTGAAGTTTCTAGGCTTTCACTATATCGTAATCGTCCGGCTGAAGAGCCCTTGCCTCATGCCTTGTCCTACAACGGTACTGCTGTTATTTAGGCGCTAACAACTACTTAGGCGCCAACAGCCTGGGCCGTTAATGGTTGGGTCCCGAATGGTTGGGTCCCGAATGAAGCCACTAAAATGAGGCCATTAAAAAGCGCTCCCACAAAACTGGGGAACGCCGCTGAAATAATTTGACTGTAGCGTTAGCTCCAACCAAAGAGTGCCAACGCTAGCTTCCCATCGCTGGAGTGGGCTTTCAGTTGGAACTAGCTTTTGCGGTTGGGGCTAGGCCGCCAATGCAACAGGAAGCTGGTCAACCATTGTAAAGACGCGGTCTAGCTGGGTGAGCTCAAACACAATACGTACAGAAGGTGGTGCCGAGCAAATTCTGAGCCGTGTGCTTTCGCTGCGGGCTGTATTTAACGCAGACATAAAGGCGACTAGCCCTGCATTGTCGAGGGATTCGACCCTGCTCATATCCACAACTAGCTCGCCGTTACAGCTACCAATAGCCGCCAATAGCTCTTGTTGAAACTGGGAGGCGCTCTCAGCGTTGATGACGCCGGAAGGATATATCACGTTCATAGACGGTGTACTAACTGCCATATTAATCTCTCCTCAATTACCTTTCTAAAAAGCCTTGTAATGAAACTAAATAACTATCGAATGTAAAGCCCGAACACAAGGTTCACTAGCAGCTTTAACGAACTTCTTTAACAGACAGAAACTAGGTAGGTATGCCCTATACAAATTTCACCTTTAATCTCGGTGAAAATATTAACTGGCAAACTCATGAGCATAAATCTAACGAAGCTTGCTCAAACATGCCACGAGGTCATCTGTAGATTCTCGGAATCTTGACCTGTTAGGCGATTGTTTAAAGTTACAGGGAAGTATTACTACTTATGAACGACTTCATCTATTGTTTTCGTGTTTCTAGATACAAAACAAACTATTTCTAGTGCCTGATACTCTATCTATGCCCCGTAGGTTTCCCAGCAGAACAGGTATAAATTATCAAACAACCTATACTCGAGAGAAAATCCTCACACCCTAGGTTTCGCAAGCCTTTTAGATATGTTCTCTTCTATACATAGATACCGATAACTCTTTTTTGTTCCTCTAAAGCAATTACATAAAGTCATGGTGTTAGCTACTTTCATACATTCATTTTTATCAATCGATTTACTGTTGAAGCTTCACAGGCCCAAAAACTATTCCGTAAGGTTTTTAAAGTCTGACTTTTGATGAACTGACCAGTTCGTTCGCTGTTCTCAATAAGGTTGGATTGGTCTGGACTCCATTCAGGATGTTGCTGGTTTTTCCCAATGCAAATAAGTCTACTGATAACCATCATAAAAACGACTGACAGATTCCCCGAAGTTTTTCAGAAAACAAGCTCCCTTCTGAGGACGTTAGAGAAACGCTTTTGACGCTATCGATAGACCGTCGATAGACCGGCGATAGACCGGCGTTTGGCTGGATAGATAGAGGTTTCGTCGGTGGCTGTTTTGTCATAAAACCCACCTAATAGGAAACAGTGAGAGTGTTTGCCTTAGCCAACCCCTGGCCGTAACCAGCGTCACCGATAGCAGCCTAAAATCACATTAGAGAGAACCACAAAGCAGATAGGCCACCTGCAAGATAGGCACACTCTACTTACTAAAATCGAGGAGATACGTCAGCGACACAACCTTGAAACTGCCTAGGATATGGCCATGAATCGATACCCGTGCGCCTGTGGATGAGAGCGGTATGAGGTTAGCTGCCATCCATTGACAGCGTCAGGACGACAGCTCATTTGGCATGGCTTGGAAAGCCTCGGCATGGGTGTGCCAGAAGCTGCGAATGAAGTCGTTTAGCTGGCCCATGCTGCGCCGCTGAGAAATGTCGTTAGGTGTAATTTTGAGCTGTACTAGCAGCGAGAAAAAATCTACGTCGAAAGCAATCTGAAAAAGCGCGATTGGCCAAATTAAATCAGGGCAGTCTTCGAGATCGTAGAGGTCGAGAGCGCTAGCTTCTGGCGTTTGTGCAGCCTCTGCAATGATTTGTTGACGGGCGGAGTGGCTATCGCTTTCCGGTAAGCCCTGAATAAGGAGCGTGGGCCTTGCCCAGCACAAGCGACGGGCATCGACTACTTGGATGGCTTCAGCATAAAGCCGTGATGAGCCATGCTCTAAGTAGAGAATCTGAGAGGGGGCAACGCTCATGTTTAAACAAGGATTATTAAAGAAGGTTTTCCCGAGTGATACTTGCAAGAGACCGGATGGTTGATATAAATTCAGCTGAACCTACGGAATCTGACGCTTTACAGTTGTTTTTTTCGGTTGTTTTGAGGTGCGGTTGTTTGAGGTGCTGAGTGCGGTTAATTTCTCAACGATTTCCAACTCTGCCAATTTGACTGTTGTGTTTTATTTTGTTTTGGCTAAGATATATTAAGATTCGTAGATATTTGCAATCGTCGATATTTTACCACTTGGCTAGAGCGGTTGCGTTTTTCTTAAGATATGGAGACTATTAGACTGTGCTGCGGTTGAATAGTCATTGTCAGAGTAGATAGCTTAGTCAGCAGCTAGTAAGAAACGGAGAATAACCTATGCCGACCTCTGTTGGAACTATTGAAAAGCCAAGCGTTTCTACCGTGCGTAAGATAGCGCCTCGATATCGGGTGCTGCTGCATAACGACGACTTCAACGGGATGGAATATGTTGTGGAATGCTTGGTGCAGACGGTCCCTGCGCTGACCGCACCGCAGGCGATTGATATTATGATGCAGGCCCACAACTCGGGTACGGGGCTTGTGATTGTCTGTGAGTTAGAGCACGCTGAGTTTTACTGTGAGTCGTTGTGCAGTAAAGGACTCACTAGCACCATTGAGCCTGACGATTAGCTGTGAGCTTGAGGCTATGTGCCTGGTATTTAGCGTGCTCAGTCCGTCGATTGGGTGCTTCGATTAGCGTACGGCGATAGAGAGTTAGGGCAATTTTTGTGAGCTTACCCAGTAGTGACGCTTTGATCCGTTGGGTGCGTAAGCAGGGAGCCTGGCGGCGAATCTTTATATTTTTGTTCCTGCTGGCGGTCGTTTGGATTCCGTTAGCAGGGCCTTTGTATCTCTTTGGGTACGCTTTTAATCGCTCGGGGACGGCTGAGATTTTGGCGTTGGTGTTGCTGTATAGCGGTTTTTTGTCTGGCTTGCCCCGCTGGGGAAGACGTGTTCATGGCTGGCCGCGACCGTTTGAGCGATGCGGGTTGGTATTGCGATCGCAAACCTTGAAAGATTGTGCGATCGCACTGGTCATCGGCGTCGCCGGCGTCTTTGCCCTCTTTGGCATAGAAACCTTACTCGGCTGGGCCACGCCCACCTCACCGAGTCCGCGCCTGGTGAGGTTCATTTTTGAGGGGTTGTTGATGGCATTAGCCGTCGGTTTTGCTGAGGAAATGATGTTTCGCGGCTGGATTTTAGCTGAGTTAGAGGAGACTTATCATTCCACGACCGCACTCATCATGAATGCCCTGTTTTTTGCAGGTACGCACTTTATCAAACCCTGGAGCGAGGTTGTGCGGACGTTTCCACAGTTTTTTGGGCTAGTCGCATTGGGTGTCGCCCTCGTCTGGGCCAGACGTACTGAGACTGCACCGGCTGCTGCGCTGACCTCTTCACGGGCTATTCGTACCGAACCCCATCGTTTCAAAGAACGCAAAGGCGTCACTCGTCTGGGCTATCCTATCGGCTTACATGCCGGACTCATTTGGGGCTACTACATTGTGAATGTAGGCGGATTAAGCGAATACACAGGGCGGGCCCCTGAGTGGGTGACTGGTATAGACAATAATCCCCTTGCCGGACTATTGGGCGTGATTTTGCTGGGGCTTATTGGCTGGCAGTTCTTTAAAACAGCCTGTGCAAAAACGGCCCGTGCAAAATAAGTCCGTACACAAAAACGTACAAATGAAGCTAGCGATAAGGAAATGACGACAGTGCGATGTTTTCTGGGCGTACAAGGGACCTTATTTCGCGCCTAAAACCTCTGCTAGGAGTGCCTGCTGTGCATGCATGCGATTTTCTACTTCATCCCAAATTCGAGATTGCGGACCTTCCATGACCTCTGCGGTGATTTCTTCCCCACGGTGAGCAGGGAGGCAGTGCAGCACAATCGCCTTGCTATCAGCCACCGATAGTATCTCTTGATTAATTTGATAGGGCTCAAAAATAGGAATCCGTTTAGCCGCATCCTCTTCCTGGCCCATGCTGGCCCAGACGTCGGTGTAAAGGGTATGGGCACCTTCTACCGCAGCCTTGGCATCATTGGTGATTACAACTTTGCTGCGGCCCTGGCTAATGGCTTCGGCTTGTTTCACAATGGCCGCGTCTGGTTCGTAGCCCTTGGGCGTACCAATTCGAACAGTCATCCCGGCGAGCGCACAGCCAATGATCAAAGAATGGGCCACGTTGTTGCCGTCGCCTAAATACGTCATGGTCAGCCCCTCGCAGGTGCCAAATTCTTCTTGAACGGTGAGGAGGTCTGCCAGAATTTGACAGGGATGTTCTAGATCAGTCAGCGCGTTGATGATAGGAATGTTGGTGTGTTTGGCAAACTCTTCTACCTCGGCTTGCTCAAAGGTCCGAACCGCGAGCACATCTAGGTAACGATCGAGCACGCGGGCGGTGTCGGCGGTGGGTTCACCTCGGCCAATTTGAGTGAGGTTGGCGTTGAGATCTATTACCTGGCCGCCGAGTTTGTACATGGCTGCAGTAAAGCTAACGCGGGTACGGGTGGAGGCTTTTTTGAATACAAGGCCAAGAATCTTTTGGGGGCACTGCGGGTTAATTTCTCCTGATTTTATGCGTGCTGCAGTGGTTAGCAACTGTGTCATTTCCTCGGCGTTGAGGTCCGCTAGGCTCAGAAGATTTCGTCCGATGAGTGTTGCCATAGATTTTTCCCGATAGTGATTTTCTGCTGGTTGCAGCGCGATTGAGCGTAAAGTAAAACGCTAGCAGAAACCCACTATGCTGCCAAGGAACAATTTGGGAGGCAGGAGTAAGGCTTCTAAAATGAAGCTGTAGTGGCGTTAGGCAATTGATGAGATGGGTGTGTATTCAGAGTTGATTTTTCCTCGGTTGCTGGAGCTAACGATGTCGTCAGGGGCGATGACGAACTATCGCAAAGCGCTGTTGCAGGGCGTCAGCGGAGAGGTGTTGGAAATTGGCTTTGGCACGGGGTTAAATTTGCCGCACTATCCAGGAAGCGTGACGTCGCTAACGACCATTGATCCGAATGGAGGGATGGCGGCGATCGCACAAAAACGCATAGACGCTAGCCCTATTCCGGTGACCACCCGGCAGCTGAGCGGTGAAAATTTGCCCATGGCAGATGCCAGCTTCGACAATGTGGTGTGCACTTGGACGCTGTGCAGCATTCCCGATGCGAACAAAGCGCTTAGGGAAGCGTATCGAGTGCTGAAACCGGGCGGTAAGTTCTTCTTTATTGAGCATGGCCTGAGCTGTGAAGAAAACATCCAAACTTGGCAAAACAGAGTGACCCCAGTTCAGAAAATCATTGCCGATGGCTGCCATCTCAATCGCAAGATTGATCGGTTAGTTGCCGAGGTCTTTGATGGTTTGGAGGCAGAGGAATTTTATGAACCTAGCCTGCCAAAGATAGGCGGTTACTTTTACCAGGGCGTTGCCATGAAGGCCGCTTGAACGCGATTTTTTCTGGCGACCTCACCGACTCATTGGGTAACCGTAAAAAAGCTCAATTCTTTTCATCGAAAGAACTGAGCTTAAAGCTTGTTGCTAAAGTGCCGTTGCGATCGCGCTGACTGGTTTGATCGCGCTGACTGGTTTGATATGGCGGCTACCCGTCAGATCAGGCCAAACACGCTATTTTTTCTTGCTAGGTGGATTGAGTGCGGCATCTAGGATTTCACGGGCTGATTCGGCATCGTCTTTGGCATCGCGATACTTAAGATTGGTTTGGGCAAACGTTTTGAGCGTTTTGAAGCCGCTATTAAGTTCTTCGATTTGCTCTTCTTCAATAAACTCATCGGTAAACAGTAAGTCAATCAGTTCGCGGACCTTGAGAGCCTCTTCGCGGGAACCTTGCACTTTCACCTTGAGTTTGGAGAGGTTGCTGAGGGTTTGAACGGCCTCTACTACTGCATTTTCTTCGTCGGTGGGTTCTTTTTTGCTGGGCTCTTTCACTTCAATAAAATCCTTAGGGTTAAAGCCGTCGTCGAGTTCGGTGGGGAGTTTGTCTTCATCCATCAGCGCCATTAGCTGATCCATAGCTTTTTCGCGGGCTTTGTTAGAGTCACGACCGGCTACGTCAATCAATACTTCAGGACTTTGAGCGAGCGTGTATTGAACCATGATTCCTTGAAATAGTAAGTTTGTACTATTATTCTAAAAGACGGTGTAGCATTTGAACACCTGCCAGTTTAGAGGAGATCTAAGCTCAAGAGGTTGCGCGAATGCTAGCTACGCCCTTTTCTACGCCTTTTTGGCACTCTATGCAAGTGATTGATCAAAACAAATGCGGTGAGTTGTAGGAAGGGATGAGGTCTCTATAGAATTAGTAGGAAAGATTACTTACGTGCGATGTATGCCAGATGACGCTGGCTGCTTGCCTTCATTTTTGGAAATCGTTTCTTCCTATGTCACAGTCTGTCGGCCCTAGCTCACCTTGCTATTTTTGGCATTATTCTCGGCATCGGCTGGGTCGTTGTTTGGGGCTGAGTACTTTATGTTGGCTAGGGCTTAACTCCGTAGATTCACTAGCGCTGGAGGCCGTAGCTAATGAACCACAGCCAGTTGATAGTGCCTCGCGACTAGAACGACTCCGCCAGGGTATTCCGGGTAGAACACCAGAGGGTATTGCAGGGGAAGAGACCTTGCAAGAACGCAGTGAGCCTATGAGTGAGTCCATAACGGATACGAACCCGGCACCCGTGATAGATGCCGCCGCCGCCAGTACGCTTAGAGACGCTGCCGCGCAGGCGGCCCAGGCCGAGATCCTGGCTCAGATGGCGACCTCTGCTGCTGATTGGGATGCGGTGATGGTGCAGTGGCTCTCAGCGATCGCATCGGCACAGTCCATTACGCCCCAGAGCCCTTCTCGTGTCTTGGCGCAACGCCAGCTTCGTAGCTATGTGCAGCGTTTGCAAGAGGTTCAACAGCGTACGGAGCAGGCCAGTCCACAGTCTCAGTTGCCTAGCTTGGGAAGCGAGCTATTGGATGCGCAGCTAGCGGGGTATTTGTCTTATGTGGCGACCTTTGGTGTGCCCGATATTTTGATTGTGGGTAGCTCACGGGCCTTGCAAGGGATTGATCCGCAGGTGTTACAGGCGCAGCTAGCCGCACAGGGCTATGCCGATTTGAAGGTGTTCAACTTTAGTGTGAATGGTGCGACGGCGCAGGTTGTGAACTTTGTAGTGAGTGAGCTATTGCCTCAGCCTGCGCCCGCAATCATTGTGTGGGGCGACGGGTCGCGGGCGTTTAATGAGGGACGGCGCGATTTGACGTGGGAGAGCCTATTGGCCTCGCCGGGCTACCAAGCCCTGCAAACGCGTGCTTCTTTGGTTTCGAGTCGTGCAGAGTCGAGCGGACAGACCTCGAATCGGGCAGAGGTAACAGTGGCCGCCTCAAATCCTGTGGTCTTATCGTCTGCCTCAGTACGGGTGACCGATGACACGCCGCTGTTGGACGTTCCCGGTAATTTGAATGGAATGGGATTTTCGGCGGTGCGCGATCGCTTTTCACCCCAAACCTACTATCAGCAGTTTCCTAAAGTGCGGGGCCGCTATGACGGGGCCTACACTCCGTTTGCCCTCAACGGCTCGCAAACCACTGCATTGCAGCAGCTCGCTAGCCATGCTGCGGGGCAAAATACGCAGCTTGTATTTGTTAATTTGCCGCTGAGTGGTAGTTACTTAGATGCTGATCGGCGCTACTACGAAGCTCAGTTTCAACAGTTTTTGCGATCGCAAAGCACGGCCCATGGCTTTGAGGTGATCGACTTGCTCACCCAGTGGCAAGATCAGCCCGAACTATTTGCCGATCCGAGTCATATCAATCAGGACGGTGCGGCTGCGATCGCAAAGCAACTCGCTCAAAATTCCACTATTCGAACAGCACTTTAGTGATATTTACAGACAAAAATGTTGTCTAGAGCACAGCTGGCTATCGTGAGAGTCACTATATTATTTTTATCTCCGAAGTTGGATCGGCGCTGCTCTAACGCTACGTGTTAACCTCACAGGTCTGACTGAGGCACCTCACCAAGAGATTTTCTTGGTCTTTAAATCCCTTGTTTCAAAGGCCTTCTTTAGGACTCAACATTTAATCATTCATGGAACCCCAAGGGCTCAGCGTTTGCTGGGCTCTTTTTTTTGTCTTTGTTTCAAAGGTGTCTGTTGTCTCTGTTGAGTTGCTTAGGACAGTTGCTATCCGTTGAAGAGCAGCTGCGTTGAAGAGCCGCTACGTTTAAGGGCGGTGGCAGAGTCGCTTCACTGCCGGGTGGACGTTACGACTTAGACATCACGAATTTAGATGCCACGAATTTAGATACCACGAATTGATACAACGCTTTGGGCAAAGGCTGCACTTCTATTACGTGATTTTGCGTGTTCTAAAGATATCGGTAGGCGAGTCGGATAGTGCCGAACCTCGGCTGTAAGCCCTATAAAGCCTGAAAGCTACAGTAGGAGAGCGCTACCCGGTGAAAGCGTTGGGCCAAACCCGTATCTAGACCCATAGTCCCTAGACCCGTAGTCCCTAGACCCGTAGTCCTTTGTGCCCAACGCTACAGATACTTGGGCTGCCGGTACCGATTTGTGTGGCGATCGCGCGGGGCTACATTGTTAGGGATTGCTTCAGCCCTCTGCTCAAGACGGTTAAAGTATGGTGCACTGGTTTTGTTTCCCCTATTGTTCTTCTTGGTTTGTTCTTCTTGGTTAATTTTCCAACAGATACCTTTCAACAGATCTTCAACAGATATATATGAAATCCTTCAAGCAGCTTCTGGTCTCTACAACGACGGCCCTCATCACGACTGCGCTCCTCACGACCCCTGCTTTGGCGCAGGTTTGGGAATCGCTAAATCCTGGCGGGGGTGGCCAAATTCAAGACCTGGTGTTAGACCCACTTCAGCCCAATAACGCGTTTGTGCTCTCCGATGTGGAAGGGCTGTATCACACCAGTAACGGCGGTAGCAGTTGGAACTATTTATCTAACGGATTGGCGGGCACGAACACACTGGCCCTAGCCTACGATCCGCGTAGGCCTCAAAAAATATACTTGGGCACCACGGTGGGTCTCCATGTTTCGAACAATGGTGGGCAGACCTGGCAGCTGCAAGCCGATACCACACGTGGGGCAAATCCAACCTTGCTCACTCGAAATGATGACCGCCAAGAACTCGCCGTTGGCAGCGTATTGGTGGACCCAAGAAACAATAGACGCGTCATGGCGGGGGTGGGCGATAAACGAGAAAGCTCGATTGAACAAGCCACCGTTTTTCGGTCTACCAATGGGGGCACCAGCTTCCAGGTGGTGCAGTTTGGTCCACAGTCGGCGAGCAATAAGAGCATTTTGCAGCTGGCCTACGATGCGAAGCGCAGACGGGTCTATGCGGCCACCGCCGAAGGTGGGTTATGGCGCGGGAATAACTTTGGTGCGCCCGGTCAGTGGAGCCAGATTGCTGCGCCTGCGGGGATGAGCGATCGCGTTGAAAGTGTCGCCGTTGCTAACGATGGCACGCTCTATGCCGCCTTTGGCCGTGCCAATGCAGACGGTAGTCAGCTGTTTGCTAGTCGTGATCAGGGTGCTAGCTGGCTGCCGTTAGGAGAACCTGTGGCGGATACGTTTAAGCCAGAAAACACCCCCATTGGCGACAGTTTTGCCTTTCGTAATCTGGTGGTGGACCCCCGCAGCACCCGCAATCGTCACAGCGTCCTAACCGCCACAGGCAACAAGCGCACCGGTTTGTACCAGCTCTCTGTGTTTTGGAACAACGCTGTGCCCACTGCGACCTGGGACCGAGTGTTCTTTTATGAAACGCGTGATACGGGCAACAACCAAGCCCCCTACGAAATCGGTTGGGAAGGCGGCGTATTTGGCAACTTGCCTCGTCCGCTAGCGTATGGCTACACCCCTCTAAGATGGGGCACGCGTGGCCTTTGGACAACCGGCGATCAAACCCTCTATAAAGTTGACAACGCCACATTGGGATCTTCTGGTGTGTGGCGCAACAACTGGCAGCCTATTTACACCAGCGGGCCGCAGTCTACGTTGATGGATGCCACCTTTAATGTGGCCTCTAACTTCAATCGCGTCTTCGTAAACAAAGACATTGAAACCTACAACAACATTGGCTGGCAAAGCACTGTCGATATGGACATTAGCCGCTATGGCGATGTGATTGTTCGCTCGGGCGCTGACCACAGTGTTTACATCAGCTGGGACAACGGTCAAAGCTGGGAGGACGTTTCTAGCCCTCGCCGCGCTAAGTCTCAGTCAAATGCGGTGATTGAGCAGGACGGGAATGTGTATTTGGTGGCGCACTTTAGCGATCGCGACGACTTTGGTGCCCAAAAAACCAGAGGCGAGCTTTGGGCCGCTAAAATCAATCCGGCCAATCCTCAGCCCGTGCAGTGGTTTTTCATGGCAGGTGGTAAAAACAACGAGCCCTTTGAGCCGCCATTAGGTCTGGGCGTAAGCCCTAACGGTAACAATTCCAATGCCAAGGTGTACACCAACATTGTCGGAGACCCCACCGAGCCGGGCCGAGTCTACATCAGTACTGAAAGAGAAGGCGCTTATGTCATTCCAGATATTGGCGCACTCTACGATGCTCGCGTGAGTTTCTTCCCGCCCCCAAACCCCAATACGCCCTCGCCTATCGCATCAATGTTCGACTTTCCCCGGATTGACGAGAGCCCCAACTCCAACGAATACGAAGGGTCTATGGTGCTAGACCCTAACGACAACACCACGCTCTACATCGCGGATCTTGGCGTGCTCTACAAAGGCGTGCGCGATGACAGCACTGGCACCAACTTGCTCGATAGAGACTGGACTTGGACGCCTGTGCTCACTTCGGATGAGCTGATGACCTTTGATTCATGGGATAGAAACGGTACCACCACGCTTGCGGCTGCCACCTTGAACAACGGCGTTTGGGAAACAAAACTATCTAGCGATGGCGGCGTGACTTGGCAAACCTTGGTGAACATCAATGCGCTTACGGCTGCTCGCGCACCCGTGTTTGACTTCAGCGAAGTTGATCCGATCATCTTTGCTGTAGAAGGTCGAAACGATCAGGTGTTTCTCAGCGTACAAACGCTGGCACCCACGAATTTGGGCTACGGCATCTTTGAGGTTGCACTAAACGGCAACAGCGCTGGCAATATTAGCGATATCACGGGCAATCTGCCGTTTCCCAAGTCATTTCGCACGAAGGTTCTCACCGACCCTGTGACGAATGAAACACACCTATATATGGCTTCTTGGGGGGCCGGAAGCTGGCGATTGTTGCTCAATTAAGAGCGGTCTTATTGAGGTCCGCCTCTATGAGGGCTTTCGGCCAATAATTGTGCGATGCCGAGGACTGTTGATTTCAATCCTCGGCGTCTCGAACCCAGCTGCCTGAAAAGCGTTCACCATGTCCAAGGCAAAGTACTGATCCAAATACGGTTCAGTGCTTTTGAGCAGGGTGAGGATGTAAGGCGGCATTTTAGTGAAGGTCTCGCACTGTGGATTCATATCCATAATGGTGAAGTGCCCGCCGGGGCGGAGCAGTCGGTGAGCCTCGGCAATGATATCTTCAGCAGCAGCAGTTGGCAGCTCATGGAATACCAAACACACTGAAACCAGATCCGCGCTTTCGGCAGGTAGCCCCGTTTCTTCAGCGGCAGCATGGACCCAAGTGATTTTGTTATTCTCTGGTTTGTCAGACCGTTGGGTTGCTGCATGTTGTGCAACTGCAACAAAGTAAGGAGAGAGTTCTACCCCTGTCAGGTGGGCGTTAGGAAATGTTTTTTGGAGTGCGAATGTGCTGTTCCCGGCACTACTTCCCAAATCAACAATGTGCTTAGGTGCTTCTGGCAAGGACGCTTTTAAGACCTCGTGATAGCTAGCACGTAGCATCGCATCGCCGTTGACGCCTGCGCGCGCGTCGCCCTCTGGCCAAATGCGGGCATGAACCGCCCGCGCGGCCACATCGACTTCCATGGCCGGTAGCCAGCCCATATTGCCTTCATCGTACGCATGAAAGCTGGTGAGGTAATAGTCAGGGTAGGTCACCGACGGATTGATCACTGCTGCCAGCTCGGTTTCCCAAGCAGGGTCCATCTCGGCATCGCTGTCTCTGGCTTTTAGGGCTTTTACCTCATCGCGCCAGTACACACCCAGGGCTTGGGCTCGGTCCATCATCATATTTCTCGCTCTATTTTTAGCAAATTTCGCCAGGGGCTCAATCGAGAGCAAGCCATTGATGAGGGAAGAGGCAACTGCATTCATAGGTCTAACAATATTAGGTCCAACAATATAGTCAAAGAAATCTGCTAAAGATTCAAACGGCTACCCGCCCATGCAGCGCTACTTGCACGGGCTGATTCAACCCGTATAAAAAACTACTAAAAGGCCCGCAAGACAGCAAGAAACCGTTACTCTAAACTTAGCAATTCCTAAACGCTCCCACCCTTTCACCGTCTGCATTCTTAACCTATGGAAAACATCTACTCGCTGCTCGTCGATCAAGCTGGCCGGAAATCCTTTGAACTGCCCGGTGCCTATCCTCACTACAATCCTGATCGGCCTGGCCAAGTAGAGCATATCGCCTTAGACCTGGCGTTTGATATTCCTAAAAAAAGCTATACGGGCACCTGCAAAATTCGCATCGCCCCGGTGGTGAGCGGCCTCGATAGCCTCACGCTAGATGCGGTGGATCTTAAAATCAATGCGGTGAAGCTTGGCAACGCTAAGCAGGCTTTTGACTACGACGGTGAGCAGCTTAAAGTTACGCTCAAAAACCCTACGGAATTCGGTAAGCCTTTCACGCTCACGATTGACTACGCCAATGAAAATCCGCAGCGCGGCATTTATTTTATCGGTCCAGACAAGCACTATCCCGATAAGCCTACTCAGGTGTGGACTCAAGGCGAAGATGAAGACTCTCGCTTTTGGTTCCCCTGCTTTGACTATCCGGGGCAGTTAGCGACGTCCGAAATTCGCGCGCGCGTGCCGAAAAAGTTTACGGTCGTCTCTAACGGCGAGTTGGTGGGTACAAAGAGCGAGGGCAGCGACAAAATCTATCACTGGAAGCTGGATAAGGTGCATCCTAGCTACTTAATGACGCTGGCGATTGGTGACTTTGAGGCGATTAAAGACACCTGGAAGGATCGCTCTGTTAGCTACTACTTTGAAAAAGGGCGCAAGGCAGAGGCCAAGCTCACTATGGGCAAAACGCCCCAGATGATAGATACGCTAAGCCGGTGGTTTGGCTATGACTATCCTTTTTCTAACTACGATCAGGTGTGCGTCAGCGATTTTATTTTTGGAGGGATGGAAAATACCACCACCACCCTGCTGACTGACCGCTGCATGATCGATAAGCGAGCTGCGTTAGACAATCAGCGCGCGGAAACGTTGGTGGCTCATGAGCTGGCGCACCAGTGGTTTGGTGATTTGATAGTGATTAATCACTGGTCCCAAGCCTGGGTAAAGGAAGGCGCTGCGACCTACTCAGAAGTGCTGTGGGTGGAAGAAACCCTCGGAAAAGATGAGGCGCTGTACTATCACCTCAACCATGCTCGGGCCTACCTCAGTGAAGATAAAAGTCGCTACCGTCGGCCGCTGGTCACGCACATTTATCGCGAGGCGATTGAGCTGTATGACCGCCATATTTATGAAAAGGGGTCGTGTGTGTATCACATGATTCGCAATGAAGTGGGTGACGAGCTATTTACGCGGACCCTAGGCACGCTGCTCACTGATAACGCACACAGCACGGTTGAAACCGTTGACCTCCTGCGGGCCATCGATAAGGCGACGGGTCGAAATCTTCGCTTTTTGTTCGATCAGTACGTGTACAGGGGCGGTCACCCGGATTACAAGGTGAGCTACAGCTGGGACCCTGATAGCAGTATGGCCAAGCTTACCGTTACGCAAACTCAAGTAGAAGATGGAAAGTCCCAGGTGCAGGAAGGTTTGTTTGATCTAAAAGTACCGATTGGGTTTGGCTATGTAGAGGGCGCTAAAGAGGGCGCTAAAAACAAGCAAAAAGTAGATGTAAAAACCTTTAAGGTTCGCATTCATGAGCGCGAGCAGGCATTGTACTTCCCGCTGGAGAAAAAGCCTGACTTCGTTAGCTTTGATGTGGGCAACCATCTGCTGAAAACGGTGGAGCTGGCCTATCCTGTTGCGGAACTCAAGGCTCAGCTGGCAAGCGATCCTGATGCTATTTCTCGCTTGTTTGCGGCTGAAGCGCTGGCGAAAAAAGGAAGTTTGGAGGCGATCGCATCCCTTGAAACCGCTCTGACCAACGACCCCTTCTGGGCTGTCCGCGCTGAAGTGGCCGAAAACCTAGGGAGCGTAAAGCTCACCCAGGCTGAAGATGCCTTACTCAAAGGGCTTAAAGACAAGCACCCTCGTGTTCGCCGCGCGGTGGTAGAGGCCTTAGGCGATGTAAAAACAGCAGACAGTTATAAAGCGCTCAAAGGCGTTGTTGAAAAAGGGGACGCTAGCTACTACGTAGAATCTGCGGCGGCTAGGTCACTCGGGAAAATTGGCAAGGCCACCATTGATGGCAAGGAAAAAGAGAAAAAGACGCTGAAGCTGCTCGATACCGTGCTCAAGGAAAAGAGCGGCTGGAATGAAGTGGTGCGCAGTGGTGCGATCGCTGGCCTCGCCCAGTTCAAATCTTCTGAAGCGGCCCTCGATTTACTGTTGCCCTATACCGAATTAGGGGTGCCTCAAGCCCTTCGCCTAGTGGCCATTCGCTCCCTGGGTGCTATTTCGCTCGGTCAAGAAAAGCTAGCGGTAGAACGTATTTTAGAGCGGTTGGAGGCGCTTTCTCGGGAAGACTTTTTCCTCACCCAGGTGGCAACCGTGGCCGCGTTGGCTCAAATGGAAGTGCGTGGTGCCATTTCAATTTTGCGCGCGCTAGCCGATCACTCTCCTGACGGTCGGGTGAAGCGTCGGGCGGATGAAGCGGCGCAAAAGGTACAGAAGAAGATTGGGGCCGATAAGGCGATCGCGGATCTGCGCTCAGAGCTTGATGAGGTCAAAAAAACCAACAAAGACCTCAAAAGCCGCCTAGAGAATCTGGAGGCAAAAGCAAAATAGGTCAGTCTATTCAGGTTTGGCAAGGTACAAGCCTGAATCCGTTATTCTTTAAAAAGCACTTCCAGGTTTACCCATGGTTGTAACCGCGCCACTTAAAAAAAATAAACGTTCTGAGTATCCCTTCGGCGAACAGCGAGTCGTTTTTCATCATTTAAGCTGGGACGATTACCTCGCGATGCTGGCTGCTGTGGGCGATAATCGTTCGGCGCGCTTCACCTACGACCGAGGAAAGCTAGAAATCACAATGCCTTTAGAAGCCCATGAATTTGCGGGTGAGATGATTGCCCGATTTATTTGGATTTTGGTTGAAGAACTGGGTTCGGACATAAAATCAATGGGCTCAACAACATTGAACTATCCGCAGCTTGAGAAGGGCGCTGAACCAGATAAAGGGTTTTATCTTCAAAACCATCATTTGGTCTCTGGGAAAAAGGTCGATCTAGAAAAAGATCCGCCGCCCGACTTGGTGGTAGAAGTGGATATCACCCATACCGATATCGATAAACCTGCGCTGTATGCTGCTATGGGCATTCAAGAGTTTTGGCGCTTCGACGGTGAGAGTTTGCGCATATTTATGCTTAAAGACGGTGCTTATCAGGAAGAGGCAGCGAGCCCAACTTTTCCACGCATCAGCAAAGAGCAGCTCTATCAATTTTTGGCTGAAAGTGCAAAGAGCGAAGTGCAAGCCAGCCGCAACTTAAGACGATGGATACAAGCGTTGCTAAAAAAATAACCAGGAATTACAAAATCTGGGCGTGAAGTTGTTTATGGTGATGAAAGCCCTTCAATAACGTCATCATTGCTGCGCCCCACAATGAGCACTCAGATTCTAGAAAATCGGTTTGAAATTGAAAAGAAGCTGAGTCACACCGACTTTAGCTCTGTGTATTTGGCGTGCGATCGCCACCATTTGCACCGTCCCCACTGCATTGTGACTGCCATCAACTACCGCGACGGCGAAATGCGCCATCGCCTAGAGCGTGAAGCCCAAGTCTTGGAGCGCTTAGGTCACCACCCGCAAATTCCCAGAGTCTTAGCTTATTTCAACCGCACCGTCACCGTACAGGGAATCGCCTCGCCGGAAATGCCCTCGCAAGCGGCAACGCCAGAAAAGCAATCCTTTTACATCGTTCACGATCAGATCATTGGCCATCCGCTCAGCAAAGAAATTGCCCCTCCCAAGCAGCTCAGCGCCAGCTATGTCACCAAGCTCTTAAAAGATGTTTTGGTTCCCCTTTCCTTTGCCCATGAGCAAGGCGTTATTCACCAAAATATTCACCCCCAGCACCTCATTCGTCAGGATATTGACGGCACCATTTTTCTGACCGACTTTGGCACGCTGCCCAAGCTCGCACGCAGCATCCTCGGGGCAGATGGCACCCTCAGTAGCAGTGTGCCTGTGAGCCCCCATCCTTACACTGCACCCGAACAGCTTCAGCAAACGCCTCAGCCAGCGAGTGACCTTTATGCTTTGGGCCTGATTGCGATTGAAGCGCTCACCGGCAAACGGCACCACGAATTTACCTACGACCCCAGCAAAGGACTGCTGTGGCGAGACGAGCTGGAAAAGCACCAGGTAGAAGTCAGCCTACACCTGGCCGAATTTATTGACCGACTGATTCGACATCACTGGCAAGATCGGTTTGCCCATGCTGGCGAAGCACTCAACGTTTTAAGAGTGCATGCTGACAATCAGCAAATAGCCAACGACAGTCGCATGCCTACCGTCGTTGCCGCTCCGGGTATCGTGAACTCTCAAAGCTCGGGGAAAAGCTCGGGCGATACGACCTATCTCCCCAAATTGCCCTCAACGCCCGACCCCAACAAAAAGCCGCGCAAAATCAAAAAAGCTAACCCTCACCTTTATAAAATTGCCATGGGTAGCTTTGCCACACTGATTGCTCTCGGTGTGGGTGTTAAAACATTCCAGTGGGGTGAATACCGCTTGAGCCAGTGGCCCAGGACATGGCAGGAGTGGAGAGCCGCTGAGCCAGTCCTATACTCAGCCGCAAATCCTAGCACCCTTACGCCCCTGATGGCAGATGGTAGCATCCTGCTCAAACCCGCTGCTGCTGAGGCTTTTTGGCGGATGGTTGCCGATGCCCGCCAAGATGATATTGAAATCTATCCCCTCTCTGGCTATCGTGCCGTTTTAGACTCTGGTCAGACCGTCGGCACCGCTTCGATCCCGTCACAGGCAGTCCCTACTCAGGCACAGTCAGACTACGTCACGGGCTATGCGCTAGATATTGGCGGTGAAATAGCCGCTTGGGATAAAAAAAGTGATTTTGCCAACACCAAAACGTTCAAATGGCTCATCCAGAACGGTCAGAACTACGGCTTTGAGCTATCTTCTTCAAAGCAAGGAGCATTGCTCGGTACGACGACTTCTGAGGAGCCCTGGCACTGGCGATACGTTGGAGATTTGCAAAGTCAGCAGGTCTTTCGCGTTAAGGATCGGTGAACTATGGGTTAACCCATTAACCAAATTAGATATTTCAGTGATATTCTCCATGCAGTACGTATCAAAATCGTCTAGATAAAGAGAAGATGATTTAATTCGTTCGGCAATGCTGCCGTGTCCTCATTCTAAGCATCGTCTCGCAAGCATCGTCACCTAGGCATCGTCACTGAGCACTCCATGGAATCTAAAAGACCCCCGCAGCGGCAGCTAAAGGCTTACTACAAAACGACGCTTGGATTGTTCTTCCTCGCAGGCAGCCTTTTTGGCCTGCTAGCGACTTTCTGGCTCGTCTCTACTGCTAGCAGTCTGTTCTTTTTAGCAGCGCTGTGCGTACTGTTATTTGCTTTTGGCTGCTATTGCCTGCGCCGCCCCTATTTTTTATTAGAACCACGCCAGCTTACGGTTTATAACCTGCTGGGATTAGTCAGTAAGCGCTACACCTTCGAATCTTGGGAAGTGGTGAAAGCGGACAGTCGCCGCATTTATATCGATAACGGCGGCATTACCATTAAGGTTGCTGTCGCCCCCTGGCTAGTCAAAACGGATGACTGGCTCACAATGCGAAAGATGCTGTAGCGAGTACAGCACTTTTCAAGGTGCGAATTTTCCAGCTGTCGGTGGTTTTTTCGGGCTGTCGGTTTTTGAGGTTTGTAGCACTCTGCCAGGGTGTGGGCGCTTTCTACAGAGCTGTCTAAATCTTTGGGCTATGTCTTTGGGCCAAAGTAGTCTGCGGTAAAGCTACCATGCAGGCCGTAGGGCACATGGTGTTTTAAGTTCAGCTTGGCAATTGGGCCGGCTGCAATGTCTTTTGCCTCAAAAATCGCCAGTTCTGTGCGTCCGGTTTGGGCGGTTTTGGCATCATTGGGCGCAGCGTTATACAGCCATAGCAAAACCCATCCGTCATCTTCTGAGGTGCCCTCTGGCTTTGCGATAAATAAGGGTTCTCCGCTGAAGCCTTTTGGCGCAGCGCTCCAGGTTTGCACCTTTCCCGTTTCCATATCTCGCTTCAACAATCCTTGGAGGGGGGCACTGCCGGTGGTGTCATGGGCAATACCAAGATACAAGTACCGATAGGGGCGACCGACCTTTTGCGGATGCAGGGTCGGAAATTCGCAGTAGCGCTCAATGAGAATGTCAACTTTAACAGCTTCAGCGGTCAAACTGGGGTCTAAATCTACCGTGAAGCGCCACAGCTGGCTGGCTGGCACATGGTCAAAGTCAACTTCGCTGTAATCTTTGGCATCGCCGATACTCGGAAACTCGTCATAGCAAATAGACTCTAGAAAAAGCTTGCCATCTTGCTCAAAGGCATTGGCATGATGGAAGACAAAACAAGGATCGGTATCAAAAAAGCGGACGTCGCCGTTCCCGTTGCGAGGGATGACAACAATCTTGGTGGGCTCTTTGGGGTTGAACTGAATGCATTCGGCTGCGCCCTTGAAGCCAGCGACAAACGGTAAGGGGTTAAAGCTCACTGGGTTTTGCACAAAGATGCAATAGTTTGGCGTGATGGCAAAGTCGTGCAAAAAGGCAAATCCTGGGACTGAATGACGATGCTGGCTGGCGAGTGAACCGTCAGGGCTAAATTCAAACAGGCTGATAGTGCTAGAAAGCCCTGCTTTTACGCCAAAGTTTACTAGGCGTGCCTCGCCGTTGCAGTCTGGATCAAACTTTGGATGGGCAGCGAAGGCCTCTCCTTTTCTAAGCAAACCGTCTAAACGATCGATGCCGAGGGTTTCTAATGTTGTTGGATCTAACCGATGGGGCTCAGCGGCCTCCCACAGTGCCAGGAGCTTAGCGCCCCAATAAACCACGTGAGTGTTGGCGATGTTTTTGAGCTTAACGTCAAAGGCATTGGCCATCCAGCCACCCGGTTTTTGCGTGCCAAAGACGCCGCGATATTCTGGCTTCCCACTTTTTTGTTCGGCAATGTAGCCCTCTGTGTGGACGAACCGATTTCGATAAAAGGCTTTGCCGCCTTTAAAAGCAACAGAATTGATCATGCCATCGCCATCGAACGGATGCCGCAGTCGGTAACCGTTGACGTCTGTAAGTCCCGGTCCATTACGAAATACAGTGCCGGAGAGTTCAGCGGGAATGTCTCCTTCAATATCTTCTATCCAGTAGGCAAATTCCTCTGGCTGAGACTCGTACCCTCGTTTCCAATCTTCGCGAGTGTATGGCTGAGTATTGTCGGCAGGGTTCGCAGGGTTAGCTGAAAGGGTTTGCATGGATGGAAGAGGGATGTGTGAGAATAAAGGAGACTTGTTGTTGTTGCGCTTTGGCGTGATGTCTAATCTTTTGCGCGATGTCTAACTGTGCTAAAGCGTGACATCTAATCGAACCGCTGCATCGTCAGTGACTTCAGGAACCGCTAAGACCAATCCAGGTGAGCCCTTTTCTGAAGACTCTTGTGTTGCAGTAGCTGTTTGATCCGCAGCACTTTCTGCTTCAGAGCTCGCTTCAAAGGCTGTAGCAGAGGCTTCCGGCAGCATGCCAAGGAGCGGTAACGGTAACAGCGTTGAGGCATTGGTGAGCAGTACTAATACCCACAAATTGCCGAAATCAGTTTCGGTAACCTGTAGCCAGTGCGTGAGCAGCGCGCCCAGCTCATGGGAAAGCAAACCTGCCAGGTTTACGACAGACATCAGCAGCGCGAAGAGCGTAGCTTCTACCCCAGGAGGACATAGCCGTGCAGAAAGCACCAGCACCGGCATAAAGGCAATTTGCCCAGCTACCGTAAGTACTAAACTATCGCCCAGGCTAAACCAGTGGTCGTCAATGCCGAGGCTGCGATTGGCATGGGTAACCAACAGTAGTGTGGTCATCCCGAGCACCGCAGAGATGACGGTAGACCAGCCGAAGATTTTGCGGAAGGAGACTTCCTTGAGAAACCGCTGAAAAATCCAAATGCCGATCAGCGAAGCAAGGCTCGTGACCAGCCGAACACGGCCCAGGAACTCGGGCTCAAAGCCCAATTCGTTCGTTGAAAAGAAGAAAAAGGCAGAGTCGGCGGTGGGGGTAGCCTGCCATAAAAACAAGAACAACGCAGGCATCCAAATAGCCTTTTGCGAGATGGCTTGTTTGAGCAAACGTACCTGTTCGGCGACCACTTTAAAGTTGGATTTTTCGCTGACCGGATCCTCGGCAATCAGCCAGGCAACTCCGCAGACAATCAGGGGAAACGTGGCGGTGATACCAAAAATAATCTGGGTGCTGGTGTGCTCTAGCAGCAGTCCGCCCAAGTAGGCGGTGATGATGCCGCCCACGGCTGAGGCTCCCCAGGCTAAGGATTGCAAGGTGCCTGCTTTGCTTTGGTCTTCGCCTCGGGCGCGCTCGACTACTAGCGAATCTACAATCACGTCAGAAATCGCGACCGACAGAGAGGTGAGCAGGATAGCGACGGTGGCTTTGAGTGGTGTATTGACGACAGTGGCCATGGACAGCCATGCGATCGCCCCTAAAAGCCCACTCAAAATGAGGTAGGGCCTCCGCCGATACCGAAAAATCGGAAACCCGTCAGACATAAACCCAAACACGGGCTTAATGGTCCACGGCAGTGCTGCAATCCCCATCAACGCTGCGACCTCTGCTGGAGAAAGGCCAATATCATCTTTTAGGAAAAAGCTAACCGCCAAGCGAGCTAATCCCAAAATGCCCTGAACAAAATACACCGTCAAGATAGCGGTGAGTTCCAGTGTGAGGGGCTGCCCCAGTAGAAGGCGACGTTCGATGAACCCTTTAATCCCTAGGGGGTGGTCGATGTCGGGCTGAGGGGCCTGGCTGTCAGCGGGCGCTTCTGCTTGATGTTCACTCAGCGCTTTAGTCTGCTCGGGGGATGACGCCGTCATATTAAGAAATGTAATTCCACCCCTATAATAGCCGTCTTCATAAAGATATTAGGGAAAGTCTCTCTAAAGGCGGGGATATGTCTCCATTCCAGGATTAAGTCGTAGGCCAAATCCTGGGCTAAACAATGCCGAACTCTCCAAGCCGAACTCTCTGATCCGAACTCTCTGATCCGAACTCTCCAAGCCGAAATTTCCGACTATGCTAGTAGCGTTTCAACTTGAGTGACGCGAGCCTCCTATCTATGCCCCTTATCAAAGTTCAGACCTCTGTGGATACCCCTGCTAAGTCAACGGTTGAAGATCTGCTCATGCAGCTTTCTTCCAGCTTGTCTAAGCACTTAGGCAAGCCAGAATCCTATGTGATGACCGCCTTTGAACCAGGAACCCCCATGACGTTTGGTGGCACAACCGACCCAACCTGCTACATCCAAATTAAAAGCGTCGGTCAAATGGGCGATAAAACGCAATCCATGAGTCAGGACTTTTGCGCAAAAGTGCAGGCTGCCTTAGGCGTCCCGCCGAACCGTACCTATATCGAATTTGCAGATTCTAAAGGCGCAATGTGGGGCTGGAATGGGACTACGTTCGGCTAGCACAGACGTTGGTTGGTCTAGAACAGATTGGCCTTTTGTCTGGGCTTATTTATCTGGACGTATTTGTCTGGGTTCACTTATTCAGCGGGCTTTTCTTCTGGCTTGACGCCAAAGTACTGGTCGAGTACTTTTTTGACCATTGGCGCAGCGAAGGAGCCGCCGCCGCCGCCGGAGTGCTCACCAAAGGCGACCACGACAATCTCAGGGTTTTCATAGGGGCCATACGCGCCAAACCATGTATGGTTTTCCCTCGGGGGGGCTTCGGCAGTGCCGCTTTTGCCGGCAATAGGCGGCAGCTTAGGATCGTTTACTGCGCCGCCCGTACCTGCGGAAACTACCTGCCGCAGCCCTTCTTGCAGCACTTTCACGGTGGAATCCTTCATGCCCAAAGACTCTCTCCACTTTTTGGGGCCTTCGTCGTCCATTACAAAGTGAGGTGTGACCTTATCACCACCGTTGGCGACAATGGCAAACATCACGGCAATTTGTAGGGGCGTCGCCAAAACGTTGCCTTGGCCGATAGAGGCATTAATCGTGTCGCCCAGGTACCATTCTTCGTCAAGTACCCTAAGCTTCCATTCTTCATTGGGCACCAACCCTTCGTCCTCTTCGGCCCCTAGCTCAATGCCCGTGAGTGCGCCTAGTCCATATTTGCGCATCCATTTTTCCATGCTTTTTTCGCCGACCGACCGGCCCACCTGATAGAAGAAGGTGTCGCTACTCATGGCCAGTGCGCCTCGAAAGCCCAACGGCCCAAAGCCTGCATTATTCCAGTCCCAAAACTGAATGCCGCCAAAGTTGAGAAATGCGTAGGTCGGCAGCACGACCTCGGGGGAAAACTTGCCCGATTCCATGCCCGCTGTTGCGGTAATCACCTTAAAGGTACTCGCGGGGGCATAGGCTCGCATGGCACGGTTTACCAGCGGATAGCCTCGGCTTTGAATTTGCTCCCATTGGGCTTGGGTAATGCGCGTTGAAAAAATATTGGGGTCAAATGTGGGCCGACTGACCATTGCGCGCACCGCGCCATCGCGTGGATCGATGGCCACGATAGCGCCTAAATGATCACCTAGGGCTTCTTCTGCGGCTCGCTGGAGGTCTAGGTCTAAGGTGATTTTGACGTCTTGCCCGGAGATAGAGGGCTTTTCGCCCAGTACGCGGAGGACCTGGCCGCTGCTGTCTACTTCTACCTGCTGGCCGCCCCACGTTCCGCGTAGCGTCGGTTCTAGGGCCATTTCGAGACCCATTTTGCCAATCACATCGCCGAGGCGATAGTCCTGATCTTTTAGCTCTTCTAGCTTGGCGTCGTTGAGTTCGCCGGTGTAGCCCAGCACATGTGCGGCTAAGTCACCACGAGGATAGTTGCGGACGGCTTCGGCTTCTACCCTAACGCCCGGTAGCTCATTGGCATATTCGGCTAGGGCCGTGGTTTGCGCGGAGCTGACGCCTCGGGCAATAGGGACCGATTTGTTGAGGTTGTAGCTGCTTTGGGCGAGGCGGTCGTTGATTTCGCCGGCAGGGACGTCTAGGATTTGGGCGAGGCGGGTAATGACGCGATCGCGCTCCGTTTCCTCTTTGGGCAGGGCAATGGGCCAAATAGACACCGAGTGAGACAGACGAGATCCGACCAAGATTTGCCCGTTGCGATCAAAAATGGTGCCTCTTGCAGGCCGTCTGGGCAGCAGCAAAATGCGGTTGTCTTCGGCTAGCTCACGGTTGCGGCTGCCTTGGACGAGCTGTAGGTAGGCCAAGCGTGAGCCGATACCGCCCAGCATGACTAAGCTCAGCAGCAGCATAATCACCACAGACTGGTACTGACGGCCAACCGTGCGGCCACCCTTCTTTTCACTAAAGCTAGAAGCGCGTTGAGAAAAAGCCATAGCGATCGCGGCGTTTTGAGAAAATTTAAGCGAACAATTTCTGTACCTTAGTCTAGCGTTCGGGAATCAAAAGAGGCTACCAGCAGGGCGTTTGCTGATAGCCTCTGGCAGGGCCCAAGTTTGTTTATCCCCGAGTTTGTTTTCCCTAGTTGTCTAGCACGCTCGGACGAGGGGGTGAGGGGGCCGGTGCCGGCGCAGGTGCAGGCGGTGGTGGTGCAGGCGGTGCGGGTGGCGGTGCAGGCGGTGGTGGCGCAGGTGGTGCCGGGGCGGGTGGTGGTGCCGGGGCGGGTGGTGGCGCTGGAGCCGGGGCCGGTACTGCGGGTGCTGGGGCTGCGGGTGCCGGTGCTGCGGGTGCTGGGTCAGGCGACGATGGCCTACGGGTCGGTTCGTTGCTATACGTTGGCGAAGGCGAAGGTTCCGATGCGCTTTCTTTCTCTTCTTCAGATTCCCAGCTCGACGATGATGAGCTACTTGCTGGTTCAGACCGACGCCGATCTTGTCTGTCCTTTTCGCGATCGCTCGCACCGGGCTCTTCTGCAATGACGCGGCCTGGGTAGATTGGCTTAGCCTTGAGTGAGCCATCTCGGCCACCTAAGCTCGGCAGGTCAGGAAATTTCTCGACGGGCAAATCATCAATAAACTGATCAACGAACTTATACCAAGCTAGCGCCGCTGTGCTGCTGGCACCTCCGGTCGGGCTGCTGTCGTCGTTCCCCATCCATACGCCGGTGACCAGCTGCGGCGTGTAGCCAATAAACCAAAGATCGCGATTTTTTTCAGAGGTGCCTGTTTTACCCGCAATTTGCCGACCGGGTACTGCTGCATTCGCGCCCGAGCCTCCGTTGACGACGCCTTCGAGCATCCAAGTCATAATTGAGGCCGTATCGGGGTCCATCGCCTGCTTCGGCTTTTCGTCAAATTCGTACATCACATCGCCCTGGGCATTCGTAATGCGCGTAATCCCGTGCGGTGTGACGTGCTTGCCCTCTGCAGCAAAAGCACCGTAGGCGCTGGTGATTTCTAACAGGTTTACTTCTGAAGAACCCAGGGCTAAGGAATAGGCTGGCAGCAGCTCGGAGTCGATTCCCATGCGGTGAGCTAGGGCAATTACAGGGTCAAACCCAACGTCTACCAGAAGCTTTACGGCGACAATGTTGATAGAACTAGAAAGGGCACGCCGGAGGTCTACATAGCCGCTGTAGCTGCCGCCGTAGTTTTTGGGCTCGTATCCATCGACGACGTAGCGGGCGTCGGCATAGCTTTTGTAAGGGGACATGCCGGTTGCGATCGCAGTGGCATACACAAACGCCTTAAACGTGGATCCTGGCTGACGCTGAGCCTGAGTCACCCGATTAAACTGAGAGCCATCGAAGTCAGTCCCCCCTACCATCGCCCTAATCTCGCCACTTTTAGGGTCTATGGCTACCAGCGAAGCCTGCTCAAAATTCTGCCACTGGCCGTAGTCTTCAATAATCTCTTCAACGGTTTTCTCAGCCGCAGTTTGCCACACAGGGTTTAGCGAGGTTTCTACCACTAGCCCACCTGCGGCAATCTCTTCTTCTGAGAGGATCTTAGAGAGCTGCTTTTTAATGTAAATGGTGAAGTAGGGAAACTGGGAATAGAGATACTTGGGTTCTTTGGGCTCTAAGGCAACGTCCTCTTTGTACGCTTCGTTTGCCTGAGCTGTGGTAATTACGCCGTTGGCTTCCATTCGGCTAATGACCTTATCCCGCTGCTCGCGTGCAGCGTCGGGATCTACCAGCGGAGAATAAACACTGGGTGCTGGCGCCATCCCTGCAATTAAGGCGACATCGGCAACGCTAATTTCATCGATATCTTTGCCGAAGTAAATCCACGCCGCATCGGCAACGCCGTAGGCTCCAGAGCCTAAATACACAAGGTTTAAGTAGCGCTCCATAACCTTGTCTTTGCCTAGCTCGGCCTCTAGGCGATAGGCCAACATGGCTTCTTTGAACTTACGCTGGAAGCTCTGGTCTAGATTGAGGAACGTAATCCGAGCCAGCTGCTGTGTGATGGTGCTGGCCCCTTCAACCACGCCGCCGCTGGTGACATTGGCGACGGTCGCGCGCGCAATCGACCGTAAATCTACGCCATTGTGTTCATAAAAACGGCGATCCTCAGCGGCGATAAACGCCTGAACAACAACGTCAGGAATTTCGTCAAAGCTCAGATTTTCTTGGGCGATATTACCCACTTTTTGAAGCACTCTACCGTTATTCGCTTTGAGGGTAATCGTACCGCTGCGCTCAAAAGTAGTCGCTTGCGAAATGTTGGGGACGGTTTCTTGTAGGTCAGTCCATAGCCGATAGAGCCTGGCGCTGGGACCTGCAATGCCCGCTCCCAGCAGCAGCAGTAACCAAAAGGTGGGTCGCTTGTAGGCAGCACGGCGCTTGGATCGCTTAGAAGCGTTTCGCGTGACCAGTTTGGCAGAGGACCCCGGGACAGCTGTAGAAGAGAGCGAAGTTGCCTGGACACCACTACCGGCACCACTACCGGTCGCACCGGTCGCGGTTATCCCTAGGTCATTGCCTAGCGTGTTATTTCCGTTCAGGGACGCGTTATTTCCGTTCAGGCTGCCATTGAGAGATCCGTTGAGAGAGCCGTTTCTACCCGCACCATTTAAGGACCCGTTGTTGGGGTTTGAGCCGTTGTTGGTATGGGTGCTTTTGTGGATTATGCTTTTAGGCAGGCCTTGATTAGGGAGACCCCCCGTGCGGATGGCTCTTTTTCTCGCTTGGGATGTTTTGGGCCTTGCGCCGCGCAATCTATCCGACCACTGCTTTAATTGTGAAAAAAGATTGGCCACGTTGGTAGATTCTCCAGACGGCTCACCGTCGCTGACAGACTTAATGGACAAAACAGTTAAGAACAGAGGGGGCAGCTATACTCTGCACGTCCTTTTGTACTTTCTCTATTCAGTTGCTTTGAGACGAAACCGGTCAAAATCTGGGTTGAATAGGTAGGTTTCGGCAGGTAGCCCAGCGACTTGTAGGTCAATTTACAGGTCTAAATGCTACCACGCTATCCCAGCTTCCTAATGAGGGGAATAGTCGGTTTATTGAGACAACTATCTCAGCTTTACAAAGCCTTATAACGACGCGCTTAGTGTTTCGAATTTACTGGCGCGCGCTCACTTTGGCGCATGGCTTTGGCGGACTGAGATTCTGGCGTGCTGTGACTAGCTCACCAGCGCGCTGTGACCCAACGCCAGCGCTGTCACCAGCATTCCTAACACTAAAAATGGCTGTGCACTGGCCTGATACTTGACGTCATTTTCCAGCGGATTGCGTAGAAAATACATATCTTGGAAGGTAATTTGCGGAATAATTAGCAAAATGAGCAGCACCGCGTAGAGATTTTTGTGGATGCTCATGAGGTACGCCGCCATGCCCCCTTGGAAAATGTCGATCATCAAAACACATATCCACGCGGCAGTTTGTACCCCAAACATTACAGGCAGTGACTTGAGGCCAAGCTGGCGATCGCCCTCTACGGCCTTGAAGTCATTCACTACTGCAATCCCTAGGCCCGCCATGCTGTAAATGAGCGTCAAAATAACAATGGTCCAGTTCAGCTCACCAAAGAGCGCGTGACCTGCCCACCAAGGGAGGGCAATGTAGCTAGCGCCTAGGGCATAATTGCCTGCCCAGCCATTTTGCTTCAGCTTGAGCGGTGGAGCTGAATAAATATAGGAGACAAACGATCCGCCAACGGCGAGTGCAAAGAGGGTTGGGAATTCGTGGCCGGCCCATTGATCTAGCCCGTAGGCAACGGCGAGCCCGCCCAACAGCAGCACCCAAATTTGAATGCGCACCTGGCTCAGGGAGATTGCGCCGGAAGGAATCGGGCGATTGGGCTCATTGATCGCGTCCAAATCGCGGTCGTAGTAGTCATTAATTGTTTGGGTGTAGCCAGTGAGTAGGGGGCCAGACATCAGCATGCAAGCGGCTGAGATTAGGACATTTTCAACCGACCACACAAATTTGCCAGAGGATGCTGCACCACACACCACCCCCCAAATCAACGGAATCCAGGTGATGGCTTTCATCAGCTGAAGGCGAATTTTCCAAAGGGAGGTTTCTCCGGCTGCGCCGCCTTTCATGCCTAGCAGCTGACGAGCTTTTCCACTGGCCTTGTCATTGGTCTCGTCACTGGCCTTGTCACCGGCCTTCCCACTGGCCTTCCCACTGCGCTGATTGTCAGCGTCTGTACCGAGGGCGTTATCGTCAGCCTCTCCTGCTGTGACTAATGATTCTGATAGCTGTTCTTCAGACATGTCAGTTGATTTTGGGGGGTGAGATTTGCGATTTCTACGGTTTTCCTGAGATTTTCTGTGATTTTCTTAGGCTTAAGATAAAGCCTAGGCTCAAAAAGAGATGATCAAGTAGCCCTCTTGAAACTTTGCGCCCGTAACCGAGCGGCCATTGAGCGCGGGGGGCAATGACAAATTATGCCGCTGATCGCCGGCTTCAACCGTAACTTCTGGACCATATTGAGTCAGTTTTACCTGCTTTTTGTCAAATCCTGGGAGAAATAGCTTAACGGTGCTGTTGCTAGTGTCTACGCTCATGGCACTGGGCACCGTGACAGGTGCTGTCATTGTTGGCAGTGCGCTAGCGAGGGAATGCCAGCGGTTGTCGCCAGGGGTATGGGGCAAGGTTGTGATTGGCAGCGGTGAGAGGGCCTCTGGTATTGCCGGCTCGATGCTGGCCTCAGTACTGGCCTCAATGCTGGCCTCAATGCTGGCATAGGGCGCGTTGATAATGGCTCCGGCGACGGTGAGGCCAATTTGCTGGGCTGCGCTCCATAGGTATTTGCCTTGGGCGATCGCAATGTCATCGGGTGTGGTCACCAAATAGGCTCGCAGCTGCATAGGGTCGCGTACCATTGCTTTGCCTTTAGCCACCATGCCTTCCACACTTTGCGTTTCGGGCTGATTCCAAATATCACCCGAGAGCCCGCTGCTGAGTACAGCGCCTGTGACCGGAGCGATAAAAGGCGAAATCGACCGATAGAACTGCGAGTCTTGGAAAACTTTTTTGAATCGGCGGAAGTACCAGTCAATGCCGCCAATCGCACCCCACAGCCTGAGACTGGACTGGTTCCCAGGGCCATCGTGCACAATCACATCGTACTGAGCGCTTTCGGTATACTCGCGAAGGGCATTCAGCGCTAAGAAATCATCCATGCCCGGAATGACGCTCAGCTCTTGGCCATACACCGCTTTAAAGAACGGATCTCTGAGGTATTGGGCTTCAAAGGCTTTGAGCTGCTCCCAGTTTTTATCGACTAGGGCAGTGGTTTGGAGCTGCACGGCCTGAAGGGTTTGGCCACTGAGGGTCACATCACTCACAGATGGGCCAATGTCTGCGCCCATCAATAGCGAAGCGGCTATGCCGGCTTCCTGGGTGCAAAACAAAACTCGTTTTCCATCGGCAGCGAGCTTGTGGGCAGCGGCGATCGCAACGGTAGAGCGACCCGTCCCGCCTTTACCCAGAAACGTGAGAATCAGCGTCATAGCGTAGAGAAAGTAAAACGTGCAGAAAAAAATCTGTTGTATCGATTAGCGGTAGATAAAAAATCAAAGCATCGCGAGTAAGCATTGGCCCGCGATGCTTTGATTTTTTTGAGGCGCATGAGCGCTTCGGCGCCCTCCGAATAGCCGTCAACTGTTCGACGCTATTCGATAGGGCGTAGTTCGTCTTCGAAAAACCAAGTCGTAAAGTTATCTGCTTCAAAGGTGACCAGCGCGCCGATGTTCATTCCATCTAGCACCTTGAAGTCCTTAACAGTAGCGGTTTTGCCCAGGCGTGCGGCAATATCTTTTGCGACGCGATCGCGCATACGCCGCACCTGAACCCGCTGTCCGATTTCCAAATCCATGTTTAAAAAATGTATCCTTACTGAGATGTCCGAGGTCGATGTTCTGAAGTCCGATGTCTAAAAGCAAAGGCATCAAGCAGCTAGCCAAGCGCAGCACCAAAAAATATTTAACTTTTCGAAATACTCTCAACTATTTGCTTAACATATAGTCTATCAGCGACCTGCCCGCTGGCCCCATCAAACTTGTGCCATCGGCTCTTGCAGTCAGGATGACGGCTGTAAACGTGACGGCTTTGGGTCTTCAACTCACCAATCAGGATTTTCTCTCCTATGCTCGCCAAACGAATTCTTCCTTGTCTGGATGTTAAAGCTGGCCGTGTCGTCAAAGGCGTTAACTTCGTTGACCTTAAAGATGCGGGCGATCCGGTAGAGCTAGCCAAGCTCTACAACGAAGCCGGTGCAGATGAGCTGGTTTTTTTGGACATTACGGCTACCCATGAAGATCGCGGCGTGATTTACGACGTGATTCAGCGCACTGCCGAGCAGGTCTTTATTCCGCTGACGGTGGGTGGGGGTATTAGCTCGGTAGACACCATTAAAAAACTGCTGAGAGCCGGTGCTGATAAAGTCAGCATTAACTCCGCAGCGGTGCGTGACCCAGACTTAATCAATCGAGCCAGCGCTCAATATGGTGCTCAGTGCATTGTGGTCGCCATTGATGCTCGCCGCAGATCCGTGCCTGAGTCAGCAGCTAAGTCGGAGACACATCCACCAGAGTGGGATGTGTTTGTCCGCGGCGGTCGTGAAAATACTGGGCTTGATGCGGTGGAATGGGCCTGCAATATGGTGCGCCGAGGCGCAGGTGAGCTGCTGATTACCAGCATGGATGCCGACGGTACCCAGGCCGGATACGACCTAACGCTGACTGAGGCGATCGCGAGCCGGGTAAATGTCCCTGTGATTGCTTCGGGTGGTGCGGGTACCTGCGCCCATATTCACGAGGCCCTTACCACCGGCAAAGCGGAAGCGGCACTATTGGCCTCGCTGCTGCACTATGGTCAGCTCAGCGTGCAGGAAATAAAACGCTACTTACAAGCCCATGAAGTGCCTGTTCGTCACTGATTATTTACAAAACCTTATGAAAATTAAGTCGTTTAGTAACATCGGCTAATGTTAATGAGAGCAAGGTGTTTTTGATGGCAGGCCCCAGCTATGTCGTCGACATCGATTTTTCCGGTTCTTGCTGCTTCTCTGCTTTTTTTGACGGGAAAATGTGCCCACTCAAAATCTGATAGGTATGTTAATCTATGTGAAGTTAGGAACGCTGGGGTCGTTTGGATGCTTCAGCTCAATTCTTAATCAGCTTTTTTGAGTGATTCCGTCCCTGTTCCATAGCTACTGGTTTTAGATTGCCGGTTTCAAGTTACCGGTTTGACTGCTCACAAGTTTACTGCTCACAAGTTTTGGGTAACGGCATCTTTCGCTGATGATATTTCTCACTTTAACGATTGTTGTTGGTTTGGTCTTTTGGGCATTGCGCCTGATGGATCGGGCTGTAGAAAATCAAGAGTTCTCGCTGATGTTGGCAGGTTTCCTGGTAGCCTCTTCTGCCGCTGCCATGGTAGGCGTGTACTTTCTGATGAGCGACTACATGACCTTTATCACCCATGCGAGTGCCGCGCTGGATGCTTACGATACGTCTGCTATCGAAAGCGAGTTCCCCATTTGGATTGAGTAGGGTTTGGATTGAGTAGGGTTGAGACCGAGTAACTGGTGGTCATTGACATCTGATCAGGAATTGAGATTCTGAAAAAAGGGTAACAGCTGACTTAAGTCAGCTGTTACCCTTTTTGCTAGTGCAGCGTCGATAGTTGATTTTCGGGTCGTTTTTTTGGGCTCGATACAGCACTATAGATACTCTTTTTGCTTTTTTTAGCTCCCTTATCTTTCTAAGGCTCTGGTGAGGGCATCCCAGGTAGAGTTGCCGACGATCGCATCGACTTCTAGCTGCTGATCGCGCTGGAAGTCCATGACGGCGGCTTGGGTTTGCTCGCCATAGCCGCCGTCAATTTCGCCGTCGTAATAGTTAAGGTCGCGAAGTTCTCGCTGGAGCTGTGCAACGGCAGGGCCTTCTGCGTCGGGGCGTAGTAAAGGCGGTCCGCTGGGGACTTCTGCCGGTGGGTTAGCTGGCGCGTTGGTTGGTGGGGTTGCTGGTGGATTCGCGGTTGGATTAGCCGGCGCTGGCAATGTTCGAGGTTGTACAGGTGCTGTTGCGATCGCTGTATTGGTGACTTCGCCGGGTGTGGGTAAAAGCTTTTTCCAGGTGGAAGGTCCTGCAACGCCATCGGCGGCAATGCCAGCGGCTGCCTGGAACCTGGCGACTGCCTCTTGGGTGGCCTGAGTGTAGGTGCCGTCTACCGCGCCCTGATAGAATCCCAAAAGTTTGAGTGTCGCTTGCAGACGGCTGACACTATCGCCGGTGCTATTGGCCGTCAGGGTTGGATAGGCCTCTTGAGCCGTGTTTTGGGCGATCGTGTTTTGCCCAATCTCTTGCGCAACGCTGTGTTGTCTGGTGGTTTGAGGGGCGTTTTCGGTGGCTTTGGCTAGCTCTGGCGCGATCGCGGTGAGCATCATGCTGGAAAACGCAAGGGTTGCGATTGTCAGCGTTTGGTGATGATTTCGAGGATGGTCATTTCGCCCCATTGCGAGTCTCCTGATGCCTTATTGCGTAGTGTCCTTTCAGTCATATCAATATAAACGGATACATTTCCCTGTGCCAAATAGGACAGTTTCCTGAGCTGGTCTACGCTGAGGTGTAGTGGGTAATGCTGAGTGCATCGGAAAACCACAAGTGAGAGAGTTTAAGTAGCGTGTTATGGATAGCTCAATGCCTCACGACGCAATCACCTGCGACCGTTCTTTTCAGGTTTCGCTTGAGGTCTCTCCTGGCGCTTTGCCTGAGGTCTCGCAGCGCGATCGCTTTCGAGGCGTTCTGTTGGGGTTGTGGCTGGTGCCGGTTGCGGTAGGCCAGGGCTCGCTTGAGCGTTGTTTCTTTGCCGAGCAGTCGGTTGATGTGCCCCTATCTGCCGGCTTTTCGTTCATTCGTCAATTTTCTTTGGATTCAGCGGCGTATCACCAGCCCCTTGCCGACTATTTGCCCGCTTTAAACGGGTTAGAACCGTCTAACTTATCGTCTAGCTTGGCGTCTAGCTTGGCCAGTTCCAACAAGCCCCTGGTGGAGGCGGAGAGTTTGCCTTGTTGGTTTGCCAGTGTGCCCGCGCTACTGCGATATTACGACGATGCTGAGCGTCGCTTGGGCTGGATTAACGCCCAACAATCTTCCTGGCAAAGTCTGGCTGAGCACTTTTCAATGACGCGATCGCAGCTCATTGCTCAAATCGTATGGGTGGGCAATCTCCTGGAAATGACGCTAGGCGGTAGGGCCAACTCCCTGATAGATTACTTGCCGTGCTTCCAACCACACGACCACAGCTACGGCGATAGCGACGGCGGTTTGCTGACGGCCAATCTTGAGGAGGTTTATCAAAAGTCACCTTGGCTGGCCTGTGCTTTGCTCGGCGCTCAGTTGGGTCCAAAAGCCTGGCCTGTGCTGTGGCAAATGGGCACTCATTCCGGGCTTAGTCGCCCAGCGCTTGTATCTATGGCTGATGGCTTGTTTGCTCAGTGGGCCGGGTGCTCATCAGCGATGACCCCATGGCCTCATTCTGCGCCATCGATGGCTGTGATGCCGATGGCATAGCGTTGGCCTGTAGCGCTCGTTTAGGGATGATTCGTTTGCGGGTGCTGAAGTCTGCCTTTAGAGCGGCTATTATAATATCTACTGTGATGTACCTTTTACCTCAAGCCTGTTCGTTTAAACTTTGTTTGCTTCAATCTTGTGCCGCTAGTAGCCTTGCTACAGCGGTATTTTAGGCATCTCTTCGGTAGGCCCCATGAGAGTTCTCCGTCACTTTGCCACTTGGGTGCATCAGCTATGGTCGCGGTCGTTTTTGCGGCTGAAACACCCTGGACGCTACTTAAAACGGCGACTTAACCGCAAGTGCGTTCCTTTAGTGAATAGCGCTCAGCGGCTTTTTGCTTTAGAGTCCGAGCCGAAATCGGCCCCGAAACGGACACCGCAGGGTAAGCGTGCCAAGCGAGCACATCGTAATGCTCAGCCGTCAACGGCTCAACTGCTATTGACCGCAACAGCTACGAATCGAACTTGGGCACTCATGCTGCTGTCGATTGTGCTGTTGACGGTCTTTTTTGGTCAGCGTTTTTACTCTCAGCCAGGATTAGATGTTCGCTCTGTGGCGACCCAGGCGTTGTACGCTCCTAAGAGTGCGGTGGTGGAAGACAAACGAGCCACTGAAAACGTTCGTAACAATGCGCTGAGCGGTTCATTACAGGTGCTGCGCATTGATCCCTCCCTCACAGATGCCTCTCGAAAGACCCTTGAAACCTTGCTTTCTCAGGGGCGAGAACTGCGTCAGCAGGCGGGCAGTCCACCTTTTTTGAATTTGGAGACGCTCTCAAAGCCGACGCAAGACTTTTTGTTTCAAGCCTCGGATTACCAGTGGCGAACGGTGTGGTCTTTGGCCGAGCAACCCAAATTATCGTCCGATTATATTCAAAGTGAGATTGACCCCGACGCTGCCCAGGCGTCCTCTCGCCCGTCTAAGGAGACCGCTGAGCAAGTGCGATCGCTCGCGCCCGAGAAACTTGCCGCATTGCAAGAACTCACTGCCTATCGAGAATCGTTGGGCCAGCAGGGACTATCGCTATTAGAAACGCGGGTAGATACCGCTCGCCAGCAGTATCGCAAAGCCGCTGACGAGCTAGCCGCTGAGGCCAGCGCAGATGGTCAGCCCCTCTATAACTATCGCCTATTTGAACTATCTAGTGGTGAGTGGTATGCGCTAGAAGATGAGGCCCGCGCGATTTTTGATGACATGATGCTGCAAGGCATCCATCCAGGGGCACCGCCTGATTTGCTGCGTCGTGCCATCGAGTCTCGGGTGTCCAAAGGGCCGAGTCCTGAGGTCAACCAGCTGACGGCTGACTTGCTTTCTGCTTCTGTGTCTTTCAACCTGGCGGTGGATGAAGAACGCAGTCGGCTTCGGGCTCAGCAGGCGGCGGCGGATGTCGTCCCTGTGACCGTTGCTGTCACCGAAGGCGAGCTGATTGTCGATGTGGGAGAGACCATCGACACCGGTGACTTTGCCCTGCTCGATCATTTTGACCTGACGGGCCGTTACTTTAACTGGATAGGGCTATGTGGCTTTAGCGTATTGGTGATGATGGCGGTGGCCTTTTACCTGTGGGTAGACGATCGTCAGTCTCGTCCGCTGAACCATCGTGATCATTTACTGGTTTTGATGCTGTGCTTGGTGGTGGCTGTGCTGGCGGGGCAAAAGGTGATTCCTACGGTGGGATTGCCGGCAGTGGGCCTGCTTATTGGCAGCTTTTACGGGGCTAGGCTAGGCATCACGGTGATTAGCCTGTTGGTCTCACTGCTGATGATTGGTGCGCCCTTTGGCCTGATTCCGCTGATTGCCGGTACGGTGGGGGCGCTTTTAGGGACTTGGATTTCGCCGCAGCTGCGATCGCGCGAAGAGTTTGCATTGTTAGGGGGCTTTGTAGGGCTCGGGCAAGCGTCAGCTCACCTGGTGCTGACGCTAATGCGCTCTACGGTGACCGCACCGCTGTGGCAATCTGTGTTTGTGGACTCAGCGCTGTACGGTTTGTATGGCATTGCCTGGAGCGTCGTGGCCTTGGGGGTGAGCCCTTACCTAGAGCACTTTTTTGATGTGGTGACGCCCATTCGCTTAGCGGAGCTGGCCAATCCTAACCGCCCCCTACTCAAGCGCCTCGCGGCTGAAGCGCCCGGCACCTTTCAGCACACGATGTTTGTGGCCAACTTAGCCGAAGCGGCGGCCAGGGCCCTAGGCCGAAACGTAGAGCTGGTCCGTGCCGGGACGCTGTATCACGACATTGGTAAAATGCACGATCCCCAAGGTTTTATTGAAAATCAGATGGGTGGGACCAACAAGCACGACCTCATTGATGACCCTTGGAAAAGTGCCATCCTGATTAAGAAGCATGTGACTCAAGGGATTGTGATGGCCCGCAAATACCGCTTGCCAAAGGCCGTGCAGGCGTTTATCCCTGAGCATCAGGGCGATATGAAAATCAGCTACTTTTATCAGCAGGCTAAAGAGCGCCAGGAAAAGCAGCCCTCGCTGGTGATTAACGCCTCAGACTTTAGCTACGATGGCCCCATTCCCCAGAGCCCGGAAACCGGGATTACCATGCTGGCAGACTCCTGTGAGGCCGCGCTGCGATCGCTCAAGCCAGAAGCCTCCATGGACGAAGCCTACACCATGGTCGATAAAATTTTGCGTGCACGCTGGCGCAACCGGCAGCTGATTGATAGCGGCCTCAGCCGAGATGACATGGATGTGATTGCCAGCGTGTTTATTCAGGTGTGGCAGCAGCACAACCACAAGCGAATTTCCTATCCTAAAAACGCCTTATTACCAGAGCGGTAAGATTTTATCTGTGCCGGTGCCAATATCTCTGCTGGCTGAGCGTAGCCGCAGCCAGACTTTACGAGTTACGGACGAGTTACGGACTATATCCTTATCTAAAGCCTTCCTTTTTAGGCAATCTTGCATGATTCATCTCAGCAGCTTGTGCGTCACCTTTGCTGCCGGAACCCCGTTAGAAAAATCCGTGCTGACTCAGTTTTCGCTGACGATTCCGGCTGGGGAATTTGTCACGGTCATTGGGAGTAACGGGGCCGGGAAGTCCACGCTGCTGAATGTGCTGAGCGGCGAGGTGCGGCCCGCCCGTGGTTTGACTTCAGGAAGCGTCACGATTGCGTCATGTGATGTGACGGCGTGGTCGGTGTCGCGCAGGGCGAAGCTAGTGTCCCGCGTGTTTCAAAATCCTTTGGCAGGCTCCTGCGCTGAGCTAACGGTCGAAGAAAACCTAATGCTGGCTCAAAACCGCGCCCGTCGGTTGGGCTTGCGGCCTGCGATTGATCGCAGTGCGCGACGGCAGTTTCAATCTCGGCTGGCCAGCTTAGGACTGGGTCTAGAAAATCGGCTGGGCGATCGCATGGGGCTACTCTCGGGCGGTCAGCGGCAGGCCGTCAGTTTGGTAATGGCAACGCTAGCGCCGACTCAGATTCTTTTGTTGGATGAACACACCGCCGCGCTCGATCCTAAGACGGCGAGCTATATATTGTCGCTGACGAAAACGCTGGTGGCTGAGCACCAGTTAACGACGCTGATGGTGACCCATAGTATGCAGCAGGCGCTGGACTTGGGCGATCGCACATTAATGCTGCACGAAGGTGGCATTGCGCTAGATATTGCCGGTGAACAGCGGGCCGGGATGACGGTGGGTGACCTGCTAGAAGCGTTTGCTCGTCAGCAGCCAGCGGGATCTTCTTTGGATGCGATCGCCAATGATTCTTTGCTGTTGGGGTGAGGCGTTTGGCGGCTGCCCAAACTGAAAAACAATGTTGCGATTTCTACGAAGGTTGGATTTGGGTTTTTCTGTGGAATAGGAGACCTAATTTTTTAGCGGGTTCCAAGCGGCAGTAAGTTTGTACTATTATGTGATAGCTGTCCGAGTTGTTCGATGCGGCTGGTTGCGGCCTATCACTTGAAACGTATTAACGGAGGCGCTTTCAATACGTGTCTATCCCTGTGTCTTCTGGTTCGATGGTCCAAATTTATGGCCTACAGAGGGGCAATGTGTATCAAATAGTGCCTAAACGAACAAAATCTATCTGATGAGCCATGTATGGTAACGCCATCTGAGACTTAATAAGTTACAAACATTTGCACATTGTTTTAAGAATTTTTGCCTGTTGGGACTAAAAAATGCGTGTAGGCTTTATTCAAGATTTGCTCGAAATCCTTTGCCATTGCAGGTTGCCAGCACATCATACTGGCTGTAGGTGCAACTACTGCTTAGGGTAGACAATAAAATGCTCTCATAAAAGTTATAATACTTTACATAAATAGGGCTTATTAGATTAACGCTCATTTTTGTGGCTATTCATTTGAACACATGAATGCCCCACCCACCCCATCGGCCGCTTGCTCGGGCATCGCGTCCTTGTTTGCAAAGCACGCATCCACAGCAGGTTTTAAGGCTATAGGTAGCTTCGGGAGCTAACGGGGCGCTCCCCTTTTCGAATAACGATTTTTCACCGTCCCACGATTTTTATATGAAAGCTGCTGCTGCTTCGAAAGACCTCGTCCGTACGTACCTCAAAGAGATTGGCCGCGTGCCTTTGCTCACCCATGAGGAAGAAATTATTTTGGGTAAGCAAGTGAAGCGGCTGATGGAGCTGCTGGCTATCCAGGCTGAACTAGCTGAGACCCTGGACCGTGAGCCGAGCCAGGAAGAATGGGCCAAAGCGGCTGATGTGACAATAGCTGAGCTTGAGTCTTTAGTAGGTGCGGGCGAAAAGGCCAAGCGCAAAATGGTGGAAGCCAACCTCCGGCTGGTGGTCTCGGTGGCGAAGAAGTACATTAAGCGCAATGTTGACTTACTAGATTTGATTCAGGAAGGCACGATTGGGATGCAGCGTGGGGTTGAAAAGTTTGACCCGGCGAAGGGGTATCGATTTAGTACCTATGCGTATTGGTGGATTCGTCAGGCGATTACGCGTGCGATCGCTGAAAAGAGCCGCACCATTCGCTTGCCTATTCACATCACTGAAAAGCTCAACAAAATCAAAAAGTCTCAGCGGCAGTTTACGCAGGCAACGGGCCGAACGCCCACCATTGCTGAAATTGCTGAAGACACTGGTCTGACTACCAAGCAGGTGCGCGACTACTTAGATAAGTCTCGTCAGCCGCTTTCGCTGGATTTGCGAGTGGGAGACAACCAGGATACGCAACTCAGCGACTTGTTAGAGTCTGACGGTCCTACGCCGGATGACTTTGCAACGCAGTCCTCACTGAAGCGCGATCTGCGCGTGCTGCTTGCGGACCTGACGCCTCAGCAGCAGCGTGTTCTTTCTCTCCGCTTTGGTTTGGAAGATGGCAAAAATATGACGCTTGCCAAAATTGGCGCGATTTTAGAAATTAGCCGTGAGCGCGTTCGCCAAATTGAGCGGGAGGCGCTCACTAAGCTGCGCAAGCGTCGGGGCGATATGCGAGAGTACCTCGCTGGTTAATTTAGCAGCCTTGGAATGTTTGTGTTTTGTGGGCTAGAGTGCTTTTCTTGTAGGCTTTCGCCCGTTTAGGGTTGAGCGTCGCAGTGCTAGGAACCGCTCATATATTTTCAGTTTCAATCGGGCTCTTTGGTTTCAAGGGGCCTGATTTTTGAGTTTTTAAACTTTGCTCTATGGCTTACAGCGTGATTTTGGTGGTGTCTTGGTAAGGTCGCTAACTGCTCGTAATTGAGCGTTTATAGTGTAGCTAGTCGCCCCTGAAAAACTAATAAAAGCCAAGCTAGAAGGCTGCTTCAGGCAGAAAGTAGCAGGGTAGAATTACCAGATAAGTCGCCATCGTAGGAAAAAGCTTGCAAAATGAAGCCCTCATCATCGAGCCAAAATACGGATTTACCCCTTTCAGCCCTAGCTCGTCAACTGAACCTGAGTCACCCGCTAGTGCAAATGGCTGAAACGATAGAGTGGCCGTCGTTTGAGGAGAAGTTCGGCCGGGTTATAAAAGCGAGTGGCGGACGGCCAGCGCTACCGACGCGGTTGATGGTGGGGCTGCACTACCTGAAAGCGTTGTACGACGAAAGCGACGAGACAGTGGTGGCAAAGTGGGTAGAAAATCCATACTGGCAGTACTTTTGTGGCGAGCAGGTGTTCCAGCATGAATTTCCGTGCCATCCGACGAGTCTGGTGAAGTGGCGAAAACAAATTGGTGTAGACGGATTTGAACAACTGCTGGGACAAATTATTCAAACGGCGATGCGCACAGCTGTGATGCAACCGAAAGAGATTGAGCGGGTGACTGTAGATACAACGGTTCAAGAAAAAGCAGTTGCTTTCCCCACCGATGCGAGACTTTATAATCACGCCAGAATAACGCTGGTTCGCGCGGCTAGAAAACGAGGGGTTAAACTTCGCCAAAGCTATGTGAGAGTTGGGAAGTATGCCTTCTTTAAGCAAAGCCGCTATCGCGTTGCCGGACAGCTCAAACGAGCCAGAAAACATACTCGAAAGCTGCGTACTTACCTGGGTCGTGTAATTCGAGATATTGAACGAAAGCTACCGCAGCTAGATGCAGAAATAGAAGTGTTGTTGAACAGAGCGAAACGGATTGAACAACAACAACGCAATGATTCTAACAAGATTTACAGCATGCACTCACCGGAAGTCGAATGCATCGCTAAAGGCAAAGTTCACAAGCGCTACGAGTTCGGTTGCAAAGTGGTGCTCGTGACGACTAGCGCTAGCAATTGGATTGTGGGTGCTGCTGCGGTCCACGGCAATCCCTACGACGGCTCAACGCTCAGCGATGTGATTGAGCAAACCAGCCACCTGACGGGAGTCGCACCCAAGCAAGCCGCTGTAGACAAGGGATTTCGAGGGTGCAAGCATCACCCAGAGGGGCTACAGGTCTTGGTTGCAGGCACGCGAAAGTTCAAGGGGCTGCTCAAACGTTTGGTCAAGCGGCGCAGTGCCATTGAGCCGGTCATCGGTCATCTCAAGCATGACCACGCTCTGAAGCGTAATTGCCTCAAAGGCAAGCAGGGCGGCCGTATCAATGCATTGCTTGCGGCTTGCGGCTTTAACCTCCGTAAGCTCTACTGCTGTTTCGTTGAGGCTACTCACGCATCCGCGATGGCATAGCCCGTCGTAGGCGATCGCGGAGACCCTTGAGGTTTTTCAGGGACGACTACGTAACGTATGTAGAGGTTCAAGTGATGCAGGCAAAAGTTACTGAAAAAGGTGTTGTCATCCCTAAGGTATGGCTAGAAGGTGTCGATAAGGTCGAAATTTCGCGAGAAGGTAACCGAATCATTTTAGTGCCGGTCACACAGCCAGATCCCATGTGGGAGTTGGGCTCAGATCCTGTGACCTCTGACGTAACCGATGCCTCTATTAATCTTGATAAGCATCTGTACGGTTCTATTTGATGACCATATTTGTTCTGGATGCCAGCTACATCATCGCCCTAGAATTAGCGAACGACCAAAATCACGTAGGGGCTTCCCGCCATTGGCAAAGTTTACGAGGTAGACCACTAGAAGTGGTAACAACCTCCTACGTATTTGATGAGATTGTCACCTTTCTGAACAGCCGCAATCATCACGCTAAAGCTGTTCAAGTTGGCAGTCGGCTTCTGGCAAGTCCTTACTATTAAGCTTATACCTGTTGATGAGGAGTTGTTTTTTCAGGGATGGCAATTCTTTCAGCAACATTCGGATAAGTCGTATTCGTTAACAGATTCCATTTCATTTCTTGTCATGGAGAAAAATCGGCTGAGAAATGCCCTGACCTTCGACAATCATTTTGTACAAGCAGGTTTTGCAAAGCAACCCGAATAGGACAATGGGGCTGAGTCTATTGATTTAAAGCTGGACCTGTTCGATGAATTGTGGACCTTGAGCAAAGGTCTGATTTCGCCGCCGATAAAAATCTGGCGCGCTTGTCTATATATTTAAGGTCATAGGTTTTTGCGCGAGTGCTTTCTATGACTGCTGCCTCTAAAGCGACTGAGTCTCGAACGGGTGATGATGCGCCCACCTTTTATCCGCCCAAGCAATGGCCCTTGATGGCTCGGCTGGTGCAGGGCATTTCTTACCCGCTGGGCTGGTTTCTGTACAAGTTTTGGATTTCGGTGTCTGAAGAGAGCGTAGGCCGGGTGCGGGCAGTGGATAATGCTCGGCTGGTGTTTGTGTCGAACCATCCCACCTTAGAAGATGGCGTGACGCTGTTTGTGCTCTCCACACGGCTCGGCCAGCTGTTTCATTACATCGTGGCCTATGAGTCCTTTAAAGGGTTACTGGGCTGGTTTATTCAGCGGTTGGGCTGCTACTCCATTCGTCGGGGGCTGGGCGATCGCGCCAGTATCAGCCAAACCCTTGCGCTGCTCAAGCAGCCCCGCTGCCGCTTAGTGATTTTCCCCGAAGGCGGCTGCTCCTACCAAAACGACACGATTATGCCCTTCCGCCCCGGCGCAATTCAGCTGCCGATGTCCGTCCTGGCGCAGCAGGCCAAAAAGGCAACCTCTCCCGAGCAAATTCCCGACTTTTACATCGTGCCCGTGAGCCTGAAGTACCGCTACCAGTCGCCCATGAAGCGCATTATAGAAGACACCCTCACCCGCCTAGAAACCGAGCTGGGCTTGCCCATTGCCGCCGGTGACGACTACCAGCGCCTGCGTCAGGTTGCCCACGAAGTGATTTTGCGCATTGAGCGCGAAGCCGCCCGTGAAGGGTTAGAAGACAACGTAGCAGAAGGCCCAGCAGAATCCATAGGCTGGAATGAACGTATCGATCAGCTGAGGCAGACGTTTATCCAGAGGTGTGAAGCTGCGCTTCATATTGAGCCCAACTTGAATATGCCAATTCGTGAGCGCGTGTACAAAGTTCAGGCCGTTTTAGAAGAGATTTCTGCGGAAGACTCGCAAGTGGCGGGTGCGACCCAAACGGACACCGATAAAGCCATTGGAGAGAATGAACAACAGCCTGAGCAACAAAGTACTGACACGCTGAGTGTCGATCGTGAAGCGATGTATTGGGATACTGTACGCCTATTAAATTTTGATGCGATTTATGACGGCTATGTCGCCGAATCTCCCACGCCAGAGCGATTTTTAGACACCCTAACCCGGCTAGAGCGAGAGGTGTTTCATTTGGAGCATCCCCAGCCAAAAGCACCCCGAAAAGCCTGCTTTTATATTGGTGAGCCAATTAGTCTAAAAGCTTACCTGGCCGATTATCAGCGCGATCGCTCGGGCACTATAGATCAGCTTTGCGAAGATTTGCGAGAGACCCTGCAATCCAACCTGCAAAAGACCTAAGAGGAACCCTAGGTGTGAAGAGTGTTAGAGGCGGATAAGCGTGATCTGGCGAGTCGCTATAATCGTAGCGTGCGATACCTGTCTGTGATCTGGCTCCTATGTGAAAGGAGTCATACAGTTCTATGATCTAGCTAATTCAATACTTCATGATTTCTACCCGGCTAGCGATCGCGACTGGCCGTGGATAAGGGGCATCACTGTTGACTGTGGTAACGAACATTTTACCGAGGTAATACTCAAAAGCGGCTTGCAAGCGTGTGTCATCCACGACCCCAGTGGTTGCTTCAGAGTATTAAAAGGACTTGCTTGTGTTTAGTGTTCTTGCGTCAGCAATTGTTGAAAAAAGTTTTGAAGTCGTCACTGTACGTCTGTTAATACTATGACTCGATTGCCCTACAGACCCAAGCGCTCATGGCCATTCCGGTCTGGCGTAGATTCAATTGAGTCGTCCTTGTGGCGACAGCCGGATCCGGCTGAGCTACGCGCTAGCCGGGTGCAGCGTCGTTTGGACAATCCTTTGGCGAGCGATCGCGCTTTCCTGAAGCTGATTCGCCGGAAAAAAGCCCAACCCAGTCGGCTAAACCAGCGCCTGAATACTGAGCACACACGCACTCAGCTGTGGCGTGCGGCCATTGTCTCTGCTTTTATGGGCCTGAGTATGGCCGGATCTGTGTGGGGTGCCCTGTTTGCCAGTGAGCAAACGACCCTAGGCGGCGTTCCCTACACAGCCGTGAGTCGATTTGTAAAAGACAAGCCTGCGCGCGATGCGTACTTTGCTGGCGATAGTCAGGCGCTGCACGACCGGCTAGTTGAGCTAGAAGTAGAGCCGCTGGTCAAAGAGTATTATCGCGATCGCTTCACAGACGGGCGTTTTGCCGATGAAAATGCCCTAGAGCTGCACATTCATCAAGTTATGTACGACCGTAGTGGTTACCTGGGTGAAGCCTACCAGGTCGATAACTACGGTACTCTGAGCCCTGTGAAGAAAGGTTCGTAAGCGGTAGGCGCTTTCCTTTCTGCGGCTTTTTCCCCTTCCAGACTTTTTTAGATGGCTTTTTCTCAGGCGGGCGCTCAGGTCCCGCCCGTTCTTACCCCAGGTGACTTGCTCTGTGTGATTGCACCGAGTGGTGGATTGCAGCGCTCAGAAAAGTTTCAGGAAGGGCTGGATATTTGGCGGCAGCGGGGCTACCGTCTGCACCTGTGTGACGGCTACGACGCTAACTGGGGCTACTTGGCTGGGCGAGATGAGCATCGCCGCCAGCAGCTGCTGAGTGCGATCGCACAGCCTGAGTGCAAAGGGATTTTGTGTGCTAGGGGCGGCTATGGCGGCACTCGGCTACTGGAAAACTGGACGTGGCCTGCGGCTGCGAAGGGCAAGTGGCTAATTGGCTTTTCAGATATTACGAGCTTGCTGTGGAGTCTGTATCGGCAAGGGATTGCGGGGGTGCATGGCCCAATGCTCACGACGCTAGCTGATGAGCCGCCGCGGTCTTTGGCTCGCCTGTTTGACTGGGTGGAAAAACATGAAATTGCGCCGATTCAGGGTAAGGGCTGGGGGACAGGCAAGGCTGAGGGCATTTTGCTGCCGGGCAACTTGTGTGTGGCGACGCATCTGCTGGGCACGGCTGCTGAGCCAGACCTGACGGCGGTTATTTTGGCGTTTGAAGATGTGGGTGAAGCGCCCTACCGGCTCGATAGAATGCTGACGCAGTGGCGATCGATGGGGAAGCTGGATGCTGTGCGAGGGGTTGCGCTGGGCCGCTTTAGTGGCTGGGCGCCGACGAAGTCTGGGCCTACGCTGAGTGTGGCTGAGGTGATGCGCGATCGCCTGGGCGATTTGAATATTCCAGTCGTGTCTGACTTGCCCTTTGGCCACGATGGTGAAAATGCTGCGCTTCCGGTGGGTTTGCCGGTGCGCTTAGAGGCTGGTGTGGGTGAATTGTCGTGGCTGTGAGCAACTGTATAAAATAGAACGGTTGTTAGTGGTTGATCGCCTTGGTCCCCCTTAGAGATGAAAACCCCATCAGCACGACGCCGATGGTGGTGTATGGCTTGCTGGCGCTGAATATCGCTATTTTTCTGTATCAAATGTCTTTGATCTCTTCTGGCGGGGAGGCGGCACTTCAACAGTTTTTTAATATGTGGGCGATTGTGCCGGCTGAGCTGACTGGAGAGCTTTCCGGCAGCGCGGCGAGTGAGAACCGTGAGTGGCTGACCCTATTTACGTCGCAGTTTTTGCACGGTGGCTTTCTTCATTTGGGCGGCAACATGCTGTATCTGTGGGTGTTTGGCAACAATATTGAAGATCAGCTAGGCCATGTGAAATTTTTGATTTTTTACTTGGCTTGTGGTGCCTTAGCCGGGCTGTCGCAGTGGGTGTTCGAGCCGACCTCAGCGATTCCGACCTTGGGGGCGAGTGGTGCGATCGCAGGCATCATGGGCGCTTACATTATCCGCTTTCCCCGTGCCAAAATTCTCACCTTGGTGCCGTTGTTCATCATCATGACAACATTTCGCGTACCCGCCATCTTCTTCCTTGGGTTTTGGTTTGTGCAGCAGGCGTTTTACAGCGTACTGAGCCTAGGTGCGACGGCGGATATGGGCACAGGCGGCGTGGCGTACTTGGCCCATGCCGGTGGCTTCGTGTTTGGCGCTATTTTAGGGCCGCTATTAGGACTTTTTGCTAAGGGCAACGATAACTACCGCTGGTAGCTTCTATCATGATGGGTAGCCGATATGCCTGGAGATAATCACCATGACACCTCCCCCCACAAAGGGCCTCTCGACGGGCCCCACAGCGAACATTGAGCCCGATGGGCCAGCAGCGCTTCCACCGGATGTTTATGAAGGGCAGTTTGGCACCTTTACGATTACGAAAGATGATCGTGCTGATGTCATTTGGTACAGGGCCGGGCTCGCCGTGGCTGCGAGCAGTTTTGCCGCTGGCGTCTTGGGCCTTTTTATCGCTGGCGATCGCGCTCCTCTGATCGCGACAGCTTGCTACGGCCTCATGTGGTGCGCGCTGGGCCTCAGCTTTTTCAAAATCCATATTTACCTGCGTCCATTGCACCGAGCGCTGCAAATTTTCTGGGCTGTGGGCGGGCTGGCGAGTTTGGCGATTGCCCTGCTGTACCCAGGGCCGCTTGCGCTAACGGCCTACCAACAGCCGCTCACGATTTTGGGCATCGGCTTTACGTTTGCGTCTATGACCGGTCTCTTTATTAAAGAAGCCTTCTGTTTTAATCGTTTGGAAACTAAGTTTCTCGTCGTCCTAGTGCCCGGACTATTGCTGGGCCATATGGCTGGCGTGCTCTCTGCTGCGACTGAACAAAGCATGCTCACAGGATGGGCACTGCTCTTTAGCGTATTTGCACTCCGTAAAGCGTTTCAGGCAATTCCGCCAGATATCGGTGACAAGAGCGTGTTTGACTACTTGGCCAAAGAACGGTTAGCCAAGAAACAGGCTGTCTGATTTAGTTCCCACCAGCGTCTTCTCTCCCTAATTTCCCCAATGTCCTCACGACCTAGGCCCAACGCTTCACGCCTTACGATGCTGTACTCGGTTTACCCGAGCAGCGTTGCGATCGCATTAATCACATGCTGCGCGCTGCCTCTAAAAAATGAGCGATCCAACGTATCGGGCGTATCTTGCGGCGTGTGGTAGTTTGGATTGCGAAAGTTCGCGGTGTCGGTGACAAACACGGCGGGAATATTACGTTCCCAAAACGGAGCATGATCGCTGCGCAGCAGATCGGGAAACAGTTTTAGCGTCGGTTTGGGAATCGGCAGTGTGAGCGCTAGGGGCCAATTCTCTTGGGCAGAGCGCATGAAGGCGCCGAGTAACTCCGTGTGAGATTTTAAGCCTAATATGGCTAAAAAATCGCCCGTGTCAGGCACGTCAGGCAAGGGTAAGCCGCCTGGATAGCTCTGACAGCCTGGCGTGCGGCAGGCGTAACCGATCATATCGAGAATCACAGCGCCTTTGATGTTGTGGGCTGTAGCCGTGCTTTTCGTAAAGGCTACACTGCCTAAAAGACCCTTACCTGCCTCGGTTTGGTGCTCTTCTTGATCAAAAAATACGAGTTGGAGCGATCGCGCTGGAAACGAACGGCTTATGTTCAACGGTGCTTCATTGGCTGGGGTCGCATTTTCTAAGGTGTTAGCAGCGGTTGAAAAAATTCGAGCGGCTTCGAGCAGGGTGGCGATCGCGCTACCGTTATCGTCAGCACCGGGCGAGTCCATCATCGTGTCGTAGTGCGCGCCCAATACAATCGCGCCTGCCGCTGGGTCGGTGCCTGCTAGGGTGGCCACAATATTGACCCCGTCGGGTGCGCCATTATCCGAGTTATCGTAGCGTTGCTCTTGTGGGTTAAAGCCATAGCGCATCAGCTGTTCGGTAATGTACTGACGCGCAACTACTTTGTCTTCTAGGGTGAAGCGAGGCTGCGCGAGCGCTGTAACATGCGCCATGAGCTGCGACTCATCCACCGTTAAGTTGAGTTGAGCTACGTTCAGCTCTGTAGTGGCTGGCGAGAGCGCTTCAAGCCCAGACGGGGTTGCTGTAGGCGAAAAAGCTGCCACCAGCTTAGAAACGGGATTTCCCCAAATAACTATCGACATCACTAAAGCTGCGACCGTCAAAAAGAGTCCGTAACTTTTGCTCATTTAGGCTTTCCGCAGGGCTTTAGAGGGCAGTGAAATAATTTTATCGTAGCGATCGGTGAGCCAGCGCAAAAAAAAGCAGACAACCGAATAACGGTGTCTGCTGCGTCTATGTCCAAATGAGAGTCAACTGCACACAGGTGGCCCCATGAGAGTGCCCTAGAGGATAGTTGCTGTATTGCAAAACATTGATGCGCTCAAGACGGCGCTCAAGACGGCGGCTCCAGAAACTTGAGTCGCCTTCAGCGTTTCTCTCTAACGTTCGTCAAGCTCTGGATTGCTGTCTTTTTGTAGAAGTTTGGAGAGCTGCCCCCGGATATCTGCGAGCTGAGGATTGTTTGTTTTGGGTACAACCACTAAGCGCACTTCGATTTCTGAGACGTTATCAATGCGGGTAGTTTTTTCCCACACTTTGCGCTCAGTGTCCGACTCAGACTCGTACCGGAATGTGAGAACGTTGTCGCCTACTTCCAATATCTCGACATTCTTGAACCAGCCGCTGCTGCTTTGGATGTATAGCCAAACACCCGGTTTACCCAATAGCTCCTTAAGCTTCCTTTCCATTACCCCAAGTCCCAACGCGAAACTACGAAATTTAAAGGTGACTGAATCAGAAAAACTCACTTACTTAAGAAGGATTTTTTCTGGTTGTTATCTTAAATTATTTAAGAATTTTAGCACTATACGAAGTTTTGTATCGTGCCTCTTAATGTAAATATTAAAAGAATCTTAAAAGAAGTGCCGTTATTAACACGGCGACTCAGTGTTCCCAAGGGTTTTGATTTACAACCTGAGGAAGAATAATCCTCATTTAGAATGCCGGTCGCTCACTGATGACTCAGGCGAACCGCTAAGGGTGCGTAGGTTTAAGATCCGGGGCCAGTGGCGAGTTCAAGGGCAGGCTGTTTAGGTGCCTAAGAGCTGCTTAGGTTACGGTAGGTTAAGGCCCACACGTTGGACCGCTCTCATTTTTGCTCTGCTTTTTCGCTCGCGCTTTCCGCTCATGTCGGTGTCTACGACTGTCCCTACCAAACCTTCTATTGCTGCTTCTATGGCCTCTGATCGCGACCTTCGGCTAACGGTATTAGGGGCAGGGGCCTGGGGCTCGGCTCTGGCAAAGCTTGCCAAGCTCAATGGTCATGGTGTGGAGGTGTGGTCGCGGCGGAATCAGGTAGTTTTGGCTGAGGCGGTTGCCCACGCCGATGTGATTTTGTCGGCGATTTCTATGAAGGGGGTGGCGGATATTGCCCAGCAGCTTCAGCAGCTTTCGATTCCGGCGCACACTATTTTAGTGACGGCCACTAAGGGCCTGGACCCCACCACGACCCAAACGCCGTCACAAATTTTTGCGGCGACCTTTCCGACCCATCCGGTGGCCGTACTTTCAGGGCCTAATCTTGCTCAGGAGATTGATCGGGGGTTGCCGGCAGCGACGGTGTTAGCCTGTGCAGATCGAACTGCGGCTGAGACGGTGCAGCGGGTGTTTTCATCGGAGCAGTTTCGGGTGTACACCAGTCCTGATCCGATGGGGGCTGAGCTAGGTGGCACGCTGAAGAACGTAATTGCGATCGCGGTAGGGGTGTGTGATGGTCTGAGCCTGGGCACTAATGCCAAGTCTGCCCTGATTACCCGTGCGCTGCCAGAGGTGATTCGCATTGGTATGCGCTTAGGGGCTGCAGAGGTAGAAACCTTTTATGGACTCAGTGGATTGGGCGACATGCTGGCGACTTGTAGCAGTAGTTTGAGCCGAAACTATCGTGTCGGCTACGGTTTGTCGCAAGGAAAGGCGCTTTCTCAGATCCTTGAAGAATTAGGCGGCACGGCAGAAGGGGTGAATACGGCCCATGTCCTGATGCAAGTTGCCAATCGTGAAGGCATTGCCGCCCCGATTTCACGCGAGGTCGATCGACTACTGCAAGGCCGAATTACCCCACGGCAGGCCGTTGAAGCGCTGATGGAACGTGACCTCAAGCCAGAAGCCTGTGATTTGTAGCGTTGGGCTTGAGGGTTGGGCTTATTTTTGTTGACGTCAGTTATTTTCAAGTTCAGTAGGGCTTTCTTCAAAATCAAACTTTTCTATAGTTTGTTCTATTGCTTCTTCAAGGGCACGTTCAATACTTTCTTCAGGCGTTTTGTTTTCTGAGAGATTGTCTTCAGGCGTTTTGTCTTCTGAGGGATTGTCTTTTAATGTCTGCTCGGTAGTCTGCTGTGTCTCTTGTCCCAGAGGGTTTGTGGACCCTTTTTCTACGTCCGCTGGTTCAGCACTTGCCTCTTTGCCTAGCCTCTGTTCTGTGTCTGGTTGCTCTACATTAAATGTCTCAATATCGGAGTCTTGACTGGGTGCAATGGTGGACTCTTCGGGCGTGGTTGCGTCTTTAATTACGGAAGTCTCTGCTGACTCTGGACCAAGCTGATCGAGCCCTGTTATCGGCACAGCAGGTGTCTCAGGTTTGTCTTGAGGGGCTGGCGATTTTAGCGTCGTTAAAGCGTCTGTTCCTTTTTGCTTGAGTTGTTGCCAAAAGGTCTGAATTTTGTCAGCGATGTCTGGGCCTGTGGCTGCCTCATCCTGTTGTTTGAGTGAGTCTACAGCTGACTCTTCCTGTTGACGGGGTGTTTTGTTCGTGGGCTCAGGTGAGTCGAGTGCATCTGCCGGCGGATTGTTCGTTTGAGGTTGCCGGTTTTGTGTCTCAAGTTCGCCTGTTTCGGGTGCTGAAAACTCTGATTCTGAGGGGGCTAATTCAACGTTGGGTTGAGGTTTAATCTCTTCAGCTGTCGTTTTTGGTTCTAGCAGACTTTCTTCTGGCTGTTCTTTGGATAGCTGGTCTAATGGCTTTTCTTTTGGCTGTTTGTCTTTGGCAAAGCTGTCAAAGTTTTGTAATTCATCGTCTATTGGTTGAGAGGTTGCTGGCCTTTTTTCATCAGGTTGTTCTATTTCAGCAGCACTATCTTCTTCCGGTGATTCGCTGGCTGTCGAGTTCGATGATTTATTTTGTTGTTCAGCTGAAGGTGCTTCGATAATGGGTTCATCGATGATCGGTTCATCAATGGCAGGCGCTTCAATAGCTGGCGTTTCGCTGGCTGGTTCATCAACAATGGTTTTATCAATGATGGGGGCCTCAACAGCAGGCGTTTCGATAACCGGTTTTTCGATAAGAGGTTCATCAGTAACGGGTTCCTCAATAACCGGTTCTTCGATGATTGGCTCAACGGGCGGTTCATAGCCAGGGACCATGATTTGCCCAACCTGACGGAGAGACAGCTCACCGCGCACCATTTTGGCTAAGGTATTTCGCTTGGCCGGCTCGTAATTAATGATTCTGACGGTGCTGTTGAAGGCATTGTCGATAGGTTGACCTTGTTCGTCGATGAGGGTGAGCTGCACCCAGTTTTGCCCTGGCTTAAATCCTTTGAGATAGATAGGTTGCCACCGATCGAAAATAAAGCTTTGGCCATTGAGGTCGCAGCGGATGCGCCAATCGCTTAAGTCAGGATCGTTTTCGGCGATTCGATGCAGTGGGGCGTTATTGAGATGAAAATCGAGCAAGATGGGCTCAGCACCAAAGCTGCCCTGTGGCTCGTTGTAGGTGAGTAAGGGCAGATCTCGCTGGGGTGTGTTTTCGCCGGTTTTTGCAAAAACGTGGAAGGTTGTTTGAGCATAGGCGGTGTCGCCCTTAAAGCTTTCTCCCCAGGGCTGGACCGCAAAGACTCGCAGGGTATGGCTGCCTGGGGCAAGATCCGAAAACTTGAGCGGGGCTTCAAGATCATAGACTGACTGGGCGGGCTGGTTGTCTAGAATGACTTGGAGGTGAGGGCCGAGTCCTAATTTTTTATCCTTATATATAGTGAGCCCTTTGAGCTTGATCGCTAGACTGACCGAGGTGGTTTCGACGACCTGGTCAGAGGTTGGCTGAGCAATAGTGACTTGGGGTTGCTGAGCGTTTGTTGAGCGGCTGAGAAGGTCTGTTAAATCTTTAAAGATAGCGGGTGGTGCCACTTCGCTAACGGTGCCGCTGCGACTACTGGTGAGTTTTTTAACGTCGGCAGTGGGGGTAGAGATCTCGGGTAAGGGGATGACCCGCACGGATTGGGATCGGTTGACACAGCCGAAAAGGAGAAGGCCAACGAGGCTACACACGAGGAGCTGTGTGAGCTTTTTGAGGAATCGCCGGCCTTTTTTTAAGGGGGCTTGCACAAGGGTTCGTGCGATCGCTAATGATCCCGCAAACGTCATACCCATAAACGGCATAATGTCTTCATCCCAAAGTTTTGATGATCTGGTCTTAAGTCTGATCATATGGGACGGCTGTAACGCTCACCTAACTCATCTAGCGGGATCGATAGGAGCGCTGCTCTGGAGCGATGTGCACACTCATGAGTTTGTAAATAAGTAGTTGTTGCAAACGTCATTCATCTAGGAAAAGAAACAAAAGTTTTCAAGAATTCTCAAAAGTTATTGTTTTATTAATTCTGCCTATAGGTGAGGGGCGATCTTCTCTATCTTTACCGCGTGCTTTTGAGAAAACAGCGTTCAAAAACACCCAGCGCGAAAGAGAATGTGTCGTTTTGTTAAAAGATTTGTCAGCTTCATCGGTAGGTATGTATTCACGCAGCGTGCAACCCTCTTGCCAGCAGGATTTTCGCTGGTTGAAGGTTTGTTAACTTAGCGTCAGGGGCGGTCGAAGCCGTGACTATAATACGTGAGAACATTCCTTTGCCTTGCTTAGGTTTAGGCCGATGAAACCGCCTCTGCTGCGGTCTTTTGTAGATGACTCTTTTAAGGGTTAGTTTTGCGAGACTTTGCGTCAGTTCTGTTTCATGCACATGCGGTCTTAAGTGGCCCGGCCTGGCAAGCTAATTGGCTTGCTAAAGGCTCCAGCGAGTAACGCTCTTTTTTTAAGCCGCGCTTCTTCGGAGTTTCCTTAGGAAAGCTTTTAAAAGGGCTTTATCGATCTATCGCTCGCCTTTGAGCTGGGTCGGCCCAAGCACAGGTACTAAGGCCGTTCTTTCTCTGTCTAGAGAGGAGAGTCTCCATGACAACTACCCCGCGCGAGCGGGAGGCCAACAAAGCCAAGGTAGTGGTTGATAAGAACCCGACCCCCACTTCTTTTGAGAAATGGGCAAAGCCAGGTCATTTTGACCGGACTTTGGCACGGGGACCCAAAACTACCACCTGGATTTGGAACCTTCACGCCGACGCTCACGACTTCGACAGTCACACCAGTGACCTAGAAGATATTTCACGTAAAATCTTCAGCGCTCATTTCGGTCACTTGGCCGTTGTGTTCATCTGGCTGAGTGGCATGTACTTCCATGGCGCTCGCTTTTCAAACTACGAAGCCTGGATGGCTAATCCCATTGGGATTAAGCCCAGTGCTCAGGTCGTTTGGCCCGTATTCGGTCAGGAAATCCTGAACGCGGATGTCGGCGGCGGCTTCCACGGAATTCAAATCACCTCTGGTCTCTTCCAGATGTGGCGAGCTTCCGGTATCACCAACTCCTATCAGCTCTATGCCACTGCCATTGGCGGTTTGGTGATGGCTGCTTTGATGTTGTTTGCTGGTTGGTTCCATTACCACAAGGCTGCTCCCAAGTTGGAGTGGTTCCAGAATGTGGAATCGATGTTGAACCATCACCTAGCGGTTTTGTTTGGCCTTGGCTCCCTGTCTTGGGCGGGTCACCAAATTCACGTTGCGGCACCTATCAACAAGCTGTTGGACTCCGGTGTTTCACCTCAGGATATTCCCCTTCCCCATGAATTCTTGCTTGACAAGGCATTTATGGCGGAACTCTACCCAAGCTTTGCTCAGGGTCTGAAGCCTTTCTTCACGCTTAACTGGGCCGCTTACTCGGACTTCCTCACCTTCAAGGGTGGCTTGAATCCAGTAACGGGTGGTCTGTGGTTGACTGACCAGGCTCATCATCACCTCGCGATCGCGGTGATGTTTTTAGTGGCTGGTCACATGTACCGCACTAACTGGGGTATTGGTCACAGCCTTAAAGAGATTTTGGATGGCCAAAAAGGCGATCCGCTTCTGTTTGGTGGTGAAGGCCACGTTGGAATGTACGAATTTCTCGTCAATTCCTGGCACGCTCAGCTTGCGATTAACCTCGCGTTGGGTGGCTCGGTCACAATTATTGTGGCTCAGCACATGTATGCGATGCCGCCTTATCCCTACATTGCAACCGATTACGCAACTCAGATTTCGCTGTTCACTCACCACATGTGGATTGGCGGTTTCTTAGTGGTCGGGGCAGGGGCTCATGGGGCGATCGCACTCATTCGTGACTACGATCCGGCCAAGCATGTGAACAACGTGCTCGACCGCGTATTGCGGGTTCGCGATGCCATCATTTCTCACCTCAACTGGGTTTGTATTTTCCTCGGCTTCCATAGCTTCGGTCTCTACATTCACAACGACACCATGCAGGCTTTGGGTCGCCCTCAGGACATGTTCTCTGACACCGCGATTCAACTTCAGCCTATCTTTGCTCAGTGGATTCAAGGGTTGCACACAGCTGCAACCTCCGCTGCGGGTACTGCGCCTAACGCGCTTGCTCCTGCAAGCTACGCATTCGGCGGCGACGTCGTTGCTGTCGGCGGCAAAGTTGCAATGATGCCTATTACCTTGGGCACCGCTGACTTCATGGTTCACCACATTCACGCGTTCACGATTCACGTGACCGTACTCATCCTGCTTAAGGGTGTGCTGTACGCTCGTAACTCTCGCCTTGTTCCTGACAAGAGTGAGCTGGGCTTCCGCTTCCCTTGCGACGGCCCCGGTCGTGGTGGCACCTGCCAAGTCTCTGCTTGGGACCACGTGTTCCTAGGCTTGTTCTGGATGTACAACTCAATCTCGATTGTGATTTTCCACTTTAGTTGGAAGATGCAATCAGATGTGTGGGGCACAGTTTCCGACAACGGAACGGTTTCTCACATTACCGGCGGCAACTTTGCTGCAAGTGCACTCACCATCAACGGTTGGCTGCGCGACTTCCTGTGGGCGCAAGCTTCTCAGGTCATCAATACCTACGGTTCGGCGTTGTCGGCTTACGGTTTGATGTTCCTCGGCGCTCACTTCATCTGGGCATTCAGCCTCATGTTCCTCTTCAGTGGTCGCGGCTACTGGCAGGAGCTCATTGAGTCTATTGTTTGGGCTCATAACAAGTTGAAAGTGGCTCCGGCTATTCAGCCTCGCGCACTGAGTATTACTCAGGGCCGTGCTGTGGGCGTAGCTCACTACCTCCTAGGAGGAATCGCCACTACATGGGCGTTCTTCTTGGCTCGAATGATATCAGTAGGTTAAGGAGCGCGGAGGACTAAATAAAACGTATGGCAACTAAATTTCCAAAATTTAGCCAAGACCTCGCACAAGATCCAACTACGCGTCGGATCTGGTACGGGATTGCCACAGCCCACGACTTTGAAACCCATGACGGGATGACAGAGGAGAATCTTTACCAAAAGATCTTCGCTTCTCACTTCGGTCACCTGGCGATCATTTTCCTCTGGACTTCCGGCAACCTGTTCCATGTCGCTTGGCAAGGCAACTTTCCACAGTGGGTCTCTGATCCACTCAATGTGAAACCCATCGCTCATGCGATTTGGGATCCTCACTTTGGTCAGCCCGCAGTCGATGCTTTCTCCCAGGCTGGTTCTTCTAGCCCGGTAAACATCGCTTACTCGGGTGTGTATCACTGGTGGTACACCATCGGTATGCGCACTAACGCGGACCTCTATGCTGGCGCAGTGGGTCTTCTGGCGTTTGCAGCAATCATGCTGTTTGCTGGTTGGCTTCACCTTCAGCCTAAGTTCCGTCCTAGCTTGTCCTGGTTCAAAAATGCTGAGTCTCGCCTCAACCACCATCTGGCTGGTTTGTTTGGCGTCAGCTCCTTGGCTTGGACGGGTCACCTTGTTCACGTAGCGATTCCTGAGTCTCGCGGTGTGCATGTCGGCTGGAGTAACTTCATGTCGATTAAGCCTCACCCCGCAGGCTTGAAGCCGTTCTTTACCGGTAACTGGGGCGTTTACGCTCAGAACCCTGATACGGCGAATCACGTGTTTGGCACCTCCCAAGGTGCGGGCGATGCGATTTTGACCTTCTTGGGTGGCTTCCATCCTCAGACAGAGTCTCTCTGGCTGACGGACATGGCGCATCACCATTTGGCGATCGCAGTCATCTTCATCGTGGCTGGCCACATGTACCGGACAAACTTCGGTATTGGTCACAGCATCAAAGAGATCTTGAACACCCACACACCTCCCGATGGCACCCCTGGTGACTTGGGCGCGGGCCACAAAGGTCTTTACGACACGCTGAACAACTCTTTGCACTTCCAACTCGCGTTGGCGCTAGCTTCTTTGGGTGTAGTAACATCCTTGGTCGCTCAGCACATGTATGCGCTGCCTCCTTATGCCTTCATGGCTCGGGACTACACCACTCAGGCTGCGCTATACACCCATCACCAGTACATTGCTGGTTTCATCATGATGGGCGCGTTTGCACACGGTGCAATCTTCTTGATTCGGGATTACGATCCTGCGGCTAACGAGAACAACGTGCTCGCACGTGTGCTCGACCATAAAGAAGCGATTATCTCCCACCTCAGCTGGGTCTCTTTGTTCCTCGGTTTCCACACGCTCGGTCTCTACGTTCATAACGACGTAGTGGTTGCGTTTGGTACCCCTGAGAAGCAGATTCTGGTTGAGCCTGTGTTCGCACAGTGGGTTCAGGCCGCTTCTGGTAAAGCACTCTATGGCTTTGATACGCTCCTTTCTAACTCGGACAGCATGGCGAACGCTGCGGCAAGCGGTGTTTGGCTCCCTGGTTGGATGGATGCGATCAACAGCGGTAGCAACTCTTTGTTCTTGGCCATTGGGCCTGGTGACTTCTTGGTTCACCATGCGATCGCGCTTGGCCTCCACACCACTACTTTGATTTTGGTCAAAGGTGCGTTGGATGCCCGTGGCTCTAAGCTCATGCCGGACAAGAAAGACTTCGGCTATAGCTTCCCTTGCGATGGCCCTGGCCGTGGCGGTACTTGCGACATCTCCGCGTGGGATTCGTTCTACCTCGCTATGTTCTGGATGCTCAACACCATTGGTTGGGTGACCTTCTACTGGCACTGGAAGCACTTGTCCATCTGGAGCGGAAACGTCGCTCAGTTCAATGAGAGTTCTAACTACCTCATGGGCTGGCTGCGTGACTATCTCTGGTTGAACTCTTCTCAGCTGATTAACGGTTATAACCCCTACGGGATGAATAACCTGGCTGTTTGGTCCTGGATGTTCCTCTTTGGACACCTGGTCTGGGCAACTGGATTTATGTTCCTCATCTCCTGGCGTGGTTACTGGCAAGAACTCATTGAGACCATTGTTTGGGCTCATGAGCGCACGCCTTTGGCTAACCTGGTTCGCTGGAAGGACAAGCCCGTTGCACTGTCCATTGTTCAGGCTCGTTTAGTTGGTTTGGCACACTTCACCATTGGTTATGTGCTTACCTACGCGGCCTTCCTGATAGCGTCAACGTCTAGTCGATTCGGCTAAGCGTTATAAATCGCCTTTTAGGTAAATGAAATGAAGCCCCTCAGCTTTGCTGGGGGGCTTTGTTTTGTGGAAGTTGTAGACTGAGATGTCTTGAGACAAATCACTCTCTGAGATGAGCGAGCCTTTGCGAAGCCATTCTGAAGGAAGATCGCGCAAATAGTTGATTAAGATGTTTGCGTAAGTTGACTAAGCAGTTTGAGGCTGTGGACTATGCCAAAATGTAGATGGAAAGAAGAGGGGGCAAATGCCCAAAAAGATTAGAGAAATTAGAAAAATTCTTAGAAAAGCTGGATTCAAATCTGTCCCAGGTAAGGGCAGTCACGAAAAATGGGTTCATCCACTATTGGAAAATCACATCGTTGTAGCTGGTAAGGACGGGAGTGACGCCAAAGCATATCTTGAAAAACAGGTTGAGCAGTCACTGAAATCCATTAAACAAAAGGAGGGAGAAGAATGAAACCGCAATACAGCATGGTGATTCAATGGTCTGCTGACGATGATTGTTATGTGGTCTATACGCCTGACTTTAGCTATCGTTTTATGCAGCCCTGTACACATGGTGAGACCTATGGGGAGGCTGCTAAACATGGTGAGGAAGTTATCGAGTCTATGATCGGTTGGTTGGAAGATGATGGTGAACCATTGCCTACGCCTAAGGTTCTAACAATTGATGATTTAGTGGGTGATATGTAAGGTCGCTTAGAGCGATCGCGCAACTGAACTTGAGGATGACGTTTTGTAGATGACGTTTTCAACAGTGCGGTTACATGTTGAACCTTAGGACGTTCCTGGTTTTGGGGTCTTGGATTGTTCGACAACGTTACGAATGCTTTGTGAGAATTCTTTTTCCAGCACCGCTAGCTTTGCTTGTAGCTGTTTCTGTTCTTGCTTCATCTCTTCTATGCCATCTAGCATTTTAAGCGTCTCTCGTCTGTAGATTTCGTTGCCGAGCCACGCTGTGTATGTGCCTAGATAGTAGCGATCGCACACGTCTTGAAAGCCAAGTTTGTGATAGAACTGACAGCTGTAATGATTGCAGATGTGATACCGGCTCGTGAGCTGTGAGTAGCCTTGCTGAGCAAGCGCGTGAATGCTGCGATAAATGAGGCTGGTACCGATGCCTTTTCTTTGAAAAGCGGGGCGTACATACAAAAGTTCTAGGCAAGCACCTTGTTCTTTTTTGTCGGTAAATAAGGCTGTGGCGACGACTATTTGTGTCTTTGGGTCTATCACAATCGCAGAAGCAGAAAGCGGCTTTCCTCGCTTACCCTCGAAGTATAAAGCGATGTCCCGATGCGCTTCTTCAAAAATTCTGTCGATAGGCCAACCACAGAACTCAACAGAATTGATAAAGGACGCGATGTAACCATCGATGATCTCTTGAGTGTTGTTAGGTGTTGGCGTCGTAACCGTGAGTTCTTTTGAAATTGTGTGCTCTGGCATAGAAACTGACTCGAAGCTCAAGCGAGTTTCAACGCCCATGCCGCGAGGCGTGAGCCGCGCGTAACCATCCCAGTATTCTGTTTTCCAGCCAAGTAGACGTTCAATCGTTTGGAATTCGTCGTAAGACATGGAAATGCGAGGACAATCCATTGCGTTTCTTTGACCAGCTGAAGTTCACGGGAATTTTGCTTTATGATAGCGGCAACTTGTCTTTTCCCCAGGAAAACCGCGCTGTGTGTGAGAAGGTTGAACAGTCCTTTGGTGTTGGAGCTGACTAGATGGCAGAGCAGCCGTTTGATGTTTTCATGTGCCATAACGGTGAAGACAAGCCTGCCGTTATCAGAATTGCTGAACAGCTACAGACTCAGGGGATTCAGCCTTGGTTAGACGAATGGGAATTGCGGCCTGGGTTGGATTGGCAGGTTGCGTTAGAAGCACAGATAGAACAGATTAAGACAGCGGCTGTATTTGTTGGCCCCGCTGGGCTGGGGCCTTGGCAAGTGCGGGAGATGCAGGCGTTTTTGCGCGAGTTTGTAGAGCGTGGGTGTCCGGTGATTCCGGTATTGTTGCCTGATGCGCCAGCAGAGCCAAAGTTGCCTACCTTTTTGCGTGGTAAAACCTGGGTAGACTTTCGGCGGGAGAGCCCTGAGCCTTTTGGGCGGTTAGTGTGGGGAATTACGGGGGTAAAACCTGGAACTGCTGTGGTGGCAGTTGAGCAAAAAGACGTTGAGCAAAAGGCGGCTGAGCAAAAGATTGTAGAGCCGATTGTGACTACGCGAACCATTGTGTTGGCAGATAGTTTTGAAGATCAGTATTTGGCGTGTCAGGCTTCAGATGTGCAGGCGTTGCGGTCGGAGGGGGCGGTTCAGCATGACGGGATTTTTGTGCCGCTGCTGCGGGATGTGTTTGTGCCGTTGACGCTGGATTTGAGTGCGAACTCTCCGGGGTTTAGAGGGTTGCTGGCTGAGGGGCCTGAGGAGATGGCTCGTAGCTACAGCGTTTGGGATTTTTTGGCAAAGGCGGGAGCGGAGAAGACGTTTCGGCAGCTGGCGATTTTAGCTTGGGGCGGTTATGGCAAAACGACGCTGCTAAAGCATATTGCCTACCGGCTGGGGACGAAGCAGCCGGAGAAGGGGGTGCCGCAAAAGGTGCCTTTTTTACTGGTGTTGCGGAAGTATCGAGCGCTGTTGTCGCAGGAGAATCCACCGAGTTTGCCGGAGCTAATTAGTGAGCATCATGTGAAGAGTTTGGCAGGTGCGAAAGATTTGCAGGTGCCTGCGGATTGGGCAGTGGATGTGCTCACGCAGGGTAGGGCACTGGTGATGTTTGATGGGTTTGATGAGATGGCGAAGGCTCAGCGGCCTGCGGTGGCGAAGTGGCTGAATGAACAGATGCGGCAGTATGGAGAGTCGGTGTTTATTGTGACGGCTCGGCCAAAAGCGTATAAGGAACAAGATGCGGCGGCTCGGTTGGTGCTGGCGTCTTCGCTGTGGGTGAAAGACTTTGATAGTGAGCAGCGGCGAGATTTTGTAACGCGGTGGTATGACTGCCAGGAACGGTATGCGAATGCGGGGCGGGAGACGCCGGACGTGAAGAAACGGGCGGCAGAGTTTTCGCAAGATTTGTTGGAACAGATTGAGGCGCAGCCGGAGCTGAAGGCGCTGGCGAAAAATCCGCTGTTGTTGAATATGATTGTGACGTTTCATCGGCGCTATCAGGGTGCGAACCTGCCGAAGCGGCGAGTGGAGCTGTATCGGGAGATTTGTCAGCTACAGCTGAGGGACAGGCCTCGGGCACGCCGGTTAGAGACACTGTTAACGGTGTGCGATGCACAGACAATTTTGCAGTGGGTAGCGTTTGAAATGATGGTGCAAAAGCTGGAGCGGGTAGAGAAAACGCGTCTACTTGAGTTAGTAGGCGAGGCTTTGGCAGAGCAGGAGGAAGCCTTAACTGCGCAAGACTTTTTGGAGCCGGTGGTGGAAGTGAGTGAGCTGATTGTGCAGCAGGAAGATGAGTACGAGTTTTCCCATTTGAGCTTTCAGGAATACTTAGCGGCAGCGTATGTTGCGGCTGAATCGGCGCGGGAGGGGCTACTATACGATCATCTGCAAGAGGATTGGTGGAAGCCGACGATATTGCTGTATTCAGGATTGGTGAATCCGACAAAGCTGATTCGTGAGGCGATGAGACAAGATTTGACGGATATTGCTTATGCCTGTTTGCAGGAGACTCGGAAGCGAGTTGATGAGGGATTAAAGGCACAATTGCAGTCAGTGAGAGATAGCGCAGCTCATCCATTAGACGGAATAAATATAGATTATGTGATTGCTGAAGATTCAGTAGTGAGTGCTGAGCTACATTATGGTTCTGTTGTTCAAATAGTTCTGGACTCCCGATACGCAGACTTGTCAAATTATTTAAAAAATAGACAGTGGAAAGAGGCAGATGATGAAACCTACCGACTGATGATTACTGAGGTGGGTAAGGAAACGGGGCAGATATTTGACCGTGAGGACCTGCTGAACTTTCCTTGTGAGCCACTAAAAGTTATAGATGGCCTATGGGTAAAACACAGTAATGGAAAGTTTGGTTTTAGTGTGCAAAAAAAGATTTACCTGGAGTGTGGCGGGATTCTAGATGGCAAGTATTATGCAGATGCATGGAATAAGCTGTGTTTTGTGAGTGGATGGGATTCCAGAATAAACTATGACTTGAATGCCCCGTCGGGGCACATACCTTTTTCTTATTCGAGAAGGACTTTCCAACTATATGGAGGTCGCAGAGTAGTCCAAAATGCTGCAGAGGGAGCGAGAATAGAGCGAGAGGATGCGGAAAGGCTAGAACTGAGTCTTTTCTCTCGCATTCAGACTTGTACACTCTAATCTATCAGTGGTTTGGCCCTCTTTAAACACTCATTTTGATCGCTGTTTTGACAAAGCCAGGGAGGCTTTTGGTGATCCGATACCTGACGCCTGTGTTTAGGTTGTATTGAGAAACTTATCAGCTGTAATCTGGGTATTGAAGCAGTTATGGCGACTTGCCGAATGCATTCGGCAAGTCGCGCGTCACTTAGCTAGTAACCATAGCGGTTTCAGCCGTTGTTTATGGCGTAAGCTAAGTGACCAAAGCTATAGCTCCTACAAATTTTTTGCGACTTCGTGCACTTCATATCCATAGCAGGTATCCAGTCATCCCATAGTTTGATTTGGCCTGGGCTGACTTTTTTCTTTTTGGTTGGCTTGCTTTTAATCTTGACCCCTCTGCCAATAGTTTGCTTCCCCAGTAGTTCTTTTGGGGTGGTTTAGCTTTAGGCTGATACTTTTTGCAAAACTTGCGGTAAGCAGCTGTGCAGACATTGGAGTTCATTCCAAGCGCGGAGTATTTTACTGTTCTGCAAGAGGGCTGATGAAATTGTCTTGTGTAGTTGACTGTAGCCAATAGACTACAATTGATTCATGTTTGCAGTGCGCAAGACCTCGGTCTATACAGAATGGTTAGACGGCTTGCGTGATGTACGTGCTCGCGCTCGAATATTAGTTCGTGTTGAACGCTTGATTGCTGGAAATCCCGGAGATGCAAAGCCTGTAGGCGAAGGCGTTTCTGAACTACGCATTCCATACGGACCAGGCTACCGAGTCTACTACAAAAAATATGAGGAGTCAGTTGTTCTCTTATTAGCAGGCGGCGATAAAAGTACTCAATCAAAGGATATTAAAAAGGCATTACAGCTAGCTCGAAATTTGTAGGAGAAGATTATGACTAAAACAATTACGACGCCCTATGATGTTGCAGAGCACCTTCGCTCCCCGGAGGAAATGGCTGCTTATCTGGAAGCCAGTATCGAAGAGGCAAATGGGGATGCTGCCTTTATTGCGAAGGCGTTAGGCGATATCGCACGTGCCAAGGGAATGTCACAAGTGGCGCGAGATTCTGGGTTGTCTCGTGAAAGTTTGTACAAAGCGCTTTCTGGAGAGCGGGTTCCTACTTTTGATACGGTGCTGAAAGTGGTGAGTGCCCTAGGCTTAAAGCTGAATATTGAGGCTGTAGCAATGGCGAGAACAGCAGAGTAACGGACATTGGTTAAGCATACTGGCTCCTCACCCATTGCCGAAAGTCTCTCATCACAGCCGTTCTCCCCAACGTTCGGCTTTGCTCCAAGCAATAAGGCATTAGCTCTTTTATGGGCAAATTCGGGAAGATAGCGCTTTCTTCTACCTCCTTATACCGGCTGATGAGCAGCACATATATGGCAAGTCCTGTGCTGCTGAACTGCCATAACTCTGGGACTTTCAGGGCTTCGTAGGTTTTGACATGGCTGCGGGCCGCACTGTCAATTTCTAACACCAAATCAGGTGGCGGTGCGGTGTTGATATCAATGCGGCGTTGGCCGCGAATAGTTGCTTCGTTTGTAACTACTCAGCCTGAAGTAGCGGAAACGTAGGCTTTGCGATGAAGGCATTTGTCAGTGCTTCCAGCAAAGGTTGT
>JBCBPY010000004.1:0-346866 GCA_039820525.1 Cyanobacteria bacterium J06634_5 | reverse complement strand
TATTCGACCTACAAATACGAGGTCTACTGTTTTTTTGAATTGAGATTCTCTAAAGTTGTATTGACCAGAAAATTGCGTCAGTTCTTCTGAAACTGGATTGTAGACAACGCATCCTTTAGAGAATCTCAATTCAAAAAAACAGTAGACCTCGTATTTGTAGGTCGAATATTGAGGAGTAAGGGTATCTTTGTCCTTGCAGAAGCTTTAGAAAATATAAGCGAGATGGGCATTAAGTTGAAAGTTGTTATTGTCGGTGACGGTGTCGATTTAGCCTCTCTTAGAGCTCATCTCGATCCATTAGATTCAATTGATGTCAGTTATGCTGGTGTACAAATAGGAAAAGGCTTAGCTTCTATTCTTGCGCAGTCCCGGATATTAGTGTTTCCTTCGACAACACATCCTGAGGGTATGGGGTTAGTGGCTGCTGAAGCAATGATGTTTGCTGTACCAGTTATAGGTGCTGACCAACCAGCTATTCGAGAAGTTGTAGGTGATGCAGGAATTATGACTCGGTTAGGAGATTCTTTCTCTCTATCAACAGCCGTAACTAATGTGCTATCGAACGAAGCTTTGCAGAAGAGGCTTTCTATAAGTGCGCTTGAGCGATCAAAATCATTCTTACTGCCTGAATTTAATGAGAAACTGGCAAGTATATTCACCAAAATTGATTCACAGTAATATTTCTCTGCATCGAGGCTTTTGACAAGCTGCCTCGGCTCTAAACCTTTTTCTTTGTTACTTTTTCGTGTTACATAGATATGTCACTGACACAATTTTAGTTGAGAAAGGCAATTGTAGAACATAACTTTCTGTCTTATCAGAACCCAAAAATAGGAGCAGCACTTCAATATGTCAGAGATATACCTGGATATGTTTATAATTTTGTGCCTTTGTTTGTTGGCAAGAGGAATCTTAGGAGGAAGAAAAGTATATGACTTTCCCACATTGATGACCTTTGTTTTTATCTCTTTTGTTTTGCCTCAAGCAGTTTCTTTAGTTGATAATCCAGGGATTGTTTCTGATAGCTCCGTTGAAAAAGTCATGCTTATGACATGTATCTGTCTGTTAGCTAGTTGGATAGGGTTTAATATTAAACCAAGTTCTAAAATTTTGAAAAAGTTTTCTTATCTTATAGATGACAAGAAGCTTTTTAGAAGCGGTATCTTTTTGTCAGCGATAGGTCTTTTGTCTGTTGTTCTGCTGCAGAAGATTGATATTCAGATTGCAGAAAACTCAAATTGGACTGGACCAGCTACTATAATCTATTTCTTCGGAAATCTTCGACATATTGGATTTTCTATATTGCTCAATCTCTTGTTGAGAAAAGGAAATGCCAGGAATTTGATTGGAGCCTTATTCTCTCTTATTCCTGTTTTGTATATGGTTGTGGTTGCTGGTAGAAGAGCTTCCGCCTTTATGTTACTCATTACCATTGGTTTAAACCTTTTTTACACTAAGAAAATAATTCCTCCGAAGCTGTTGACTATTTCAAGCGTTGTTTCTGCTGCCCTTTTGATTCCGTTGCTAGGTGCGATGCGAGGTGACTTCTGGTCGCTTCTTTTCTCTGGACAGGTTGATAAAATCGATTTTTTCGCAGGAATAAATAGAATTGTTGACAGTGGAGATGTCCTAGAACTCCGAAATGCTGCAATGCTTATAGAGGCTACTGATGTAAACCATTCTTTTGGACTTGGAGCAGGCTTTTGGAACTCGATTGTTTTCCAGTATGTTCCAGGTCAGCTTCTGGGATATGAATTTAAGCAATCTCTTCAGTTTAAAGATGCTGCTGAGGCTAACATTATTAACCTTTATGGAACTTCTTTCTCTAGTGGCAGTACGGTTACCGGTATGGGAGATAGTTATGCCGAATTTGGATTTTTAGGTTGCTTGGTTTTTGTTTTAATAGCTTATGGCATGAGACACTTGTGGCTATCTTCCCTCGATTATTTCAACGTGTATAGCCAGACTCTTTATATTGTTTTGGTTAGCTCTGCATTGTTGAGCGTTACACATGGGGTAGGTACTTTCTTTCAGCACGCTATAGCTCAGATGCTTTGCGTCTGGATAGTTTGGCGATATTCAAGTGCCTACTGCAGGAGAGGTTATTCTCCCTGATTTTAAGAAGGCTAAACAGCTCTTTGCTCAAATGAATCTTTATTTTAGAAAATTCGTCTAGTTTAATATTTTCTGTATCCAGAATTTCATTTCTTAAGCTTTACTTGCAGCTGTAATTTGATGGTTTTTAGGTGTTGAGAAAATATTTGGTCTACATATTTTGTCAAGCAAAATAGGGCTTAATCGCTGTTATTGTGGAGAGGTTTTAATGAACATGAAAAATACAACGCATGTTTTAGTTGCTCAGATGGGAGCAAGAATGCATTATGCCGTGCCTCGAATACTGAATCGATTCGACTGCTTAGAACAATTGTTTACGGATGCTTGTGCCTCAAAGGGATTATCTCAAGCTCTTCGGTTTCTTCCTGAAGAACTGAACTTGAAGTCAGTGAAGAAACTGCTGGGTCGCTCGCCTGAAGGCATCAGTCCTTCTTCAATTACAGCATTTACTATATTTGGGTATGAATATGCTTGGCGTCGTCGTCATGCTAAATCCATTGGTGAGATGACTGCGGTACATCTATGGGCTGGGAAAAAATTTAATCAGTTGATTATTAGACAAGGATTCGGTAGCGCAACTACCGTGTATGGCTATAATTCTGCTTGCGAACAGCTTATGCGGGAAGCCAAAAAAAAAGGGTTGAGAACTGTCCTAGAACAGACTATTGCACCAAAGTCAGTGGAAATGAATTTACTGGAATCAGAGTCTTCAAAGGTTGATTGGGATATCTCTATGGAAAATAGTTGGATAGATGAATTTGTCTCTCGAGAGCGGCGAGAGTGGGCATTAGCAGATACTGTTATATGTGCCTCAGATTTTGTCCGTCAGGCTTTGATTGAAGAAGGTGCAGCGGCGGATAAATGTACTGTGGTTCCCTACGGTGTAGATTGCTTTAATGTGCCTGTTTGTCTTGATACTGGTCGTCAGCGAGATAAGAATATTCCGTTGCGAGTGTTGTTTGTTGGAAGCGTTGGTCTAAGAAAGGGCGTCCATTATTTACTAGATGCAATGAGACAGCTAGAAAATATACCAATTGAGTGTCGTATCGTAGGAGGCTGGAATGTTGATCCTACTATTTTGCATCAAGATATTCCTAGCAATGTGACGTTAGTGGGTGCTATTCCTAGAGTTGAAGTAGCTCATGAATACGCAACAGCTGATGTTTTTTGCTTGCCAAGCCTTTGTGAAGGATCTGCTACGGTTATTTACGAAGCGCTGGCGGCAGGATTGCCTGTTGTGACTACGCCCAATAGTGGGAGTATTGTAAGAGATGGCCAAGAAGGTTTCATCGTGCCTATTCGAGAAGCTGATGCGATCGCCGCAGCGCTTGAGAAGCTTTACTTGGATCGCTCTCTTCTCGAAGAGATGTCTCATGCGGCGCTTAAAAGAAGCCAGTACGGCTCTTTTGAGGCTTATTCCCAACGCCTCTTAGAAGCGCTGAGCTGTCCGTAATAAGTAAGACTTGGTTCGGTTGAGCATTGGTATCTCAAGGTTCCTCCAATCACTTCTGTGAAAGTTCGTTTGTACTATGATGAATTCGAAATCTAAGGTAGCTATTTTGTTCAGTAGCTACGGACCCTATCATTTAGCTAGAGTGGGCGCAGCTGCAAGCTACTTTGCCGAAGATAATATAGAAGTCTGTGGTGTAGAACTCTCTCGAAGCCAGGAAGAGTATCCCTGGGAAACTGATGTGAACACAGCAACTTTTCCTATACATTCAATTATAAAAGAGGAAAAACTAGAGAAGACATCTCTAATAGTTTTGATCATTAAGCTATATCAGATGCTTCAGCAAATAAATCCGGATTTTATTGCGATCTCAGGCTATTTTCGACCCACGATGATTTTTACGCTGCTATGGTGTAAGTGGTTCCGAAAAAAAGCAATTCTGCTGTCTGAAAGTACCGAAATAGACTCTGTTCGCGTTGTATGGAAGGAGTTTTTTAAGAGTCGTTTGCTCAAATGGTATGATGCGGCCCTCGTAGGTGGTTCCCCTCAAAAACGTTATCTTACTGGTTTGGGAATGCCTAGCAGCTCAATTTTTTTTGGGTATAATGTTGTCGGCAACGAAAGCTTCCATCCCCAAACAATACGTAAGTCTGCGAGGCCAATTCCACATAAGTACTTTTTATCGATTAATCGATTCATTCAGAAGAAGAACTTACTTTTACTGCTAGATGCCTACGCTGACTATCGAGATAGATTAGGCTCTGACAGTTGGGATCTGGTGTTATGTGGTGATGGAGAGCTTAAGCGACAGATTCAAGACAAGATTCAATCCCTGAAACTCACTCAGTTTGTTCATTTGACAGGGTTTATTCAACAGCACGAGATGCTACCTTACTTAGCTCATGCTGAGTGCTTTCTCCACACGAGCACTCACGAGCAATGGGGCCTAGTTGTTAATGAAGCGATGGCAGCAGCCTTGCCTGTCATTGTTTCTGAGCGCTGTGGATGCTGTGAGGACCTCGTGCGTGATGGGTGTAATGGTTTCAGTTTTGACCCGTTTGATCAACAACAGCTGATTACATTAATGCTGAAGATGACTTCTGGCTCAGTGAATGTTAAGGCGATGGGCCAAACAGGATTTGAGCATATTCAGAAGTTCTCCCCAGACTATTTCGCTCAAGGTCTAAAGCAGTCTATTCAACATGCATAAAGGATAGTTATGAGAATCTTAGTGACTGTTCCCGCTTTAGGCTCTGTTTATGGTGGTCCGTCTAAAAGCGTAATAGAGTTAGCCCAATCACTAGGAGCTGCTGGTATTGATGTGGACCTAGTTACGACTAACGCCAACGGCGACAAAACTGTTGATGTTCCCATAGGACAATGGATTGAGAAAGGTAATTACCGCATTCAATATTTTTCTTACTTGGGTTTCGGTGACTATAAATTTAGTCTCGATATTAGTAGATGGCTACTTAAAAATATTCAGGCGTATGATCTGGTTCAAACGAATGCTATCTTCTCGTTACCCAACCTTCCTGCCTACTTAGGTTGCCGGTGGCATAATGTCCCCTACGTAATAATTCCTCGGGGTATGTTAGAGCCTTGGGCCTTATCGTATAAAGCCTGGAAAAAACGAATTTACTATAGGTTGTTTGAGCAGCCTGCCCTTCAGCGAGCAAGTGCAATTCAGATGTTAGCTTCTAGTGAAGCCGACCAGATTCAAGTGCTTGATTTAAAGTCTCCTCTTATAATTTCTCCTAATGGAATTCATCGTGAGGATTTTGAGGTTTTGCCTCAACCCGATGTCTTTTATCAGAGATTCCCAGAGACTGAGCATAAAAAGTTGATTCTGTTTTTAGGTCGTATTGACCCTAAAAAAGGTTTGGATTTTTTAGCACAGGCTTTTGGCAACGCAAAGCGACAGTTCTCAGATGCTCATCTCGTTGTTGCGGGGCCAGATAATGTCGGATTTTTACCTACGGCCAAGCAATATTTTTCTGATCATCATTGCCTTGATTCTGTTACCTTTACAGGTATGTTGACAGGCGAGTTGAAATACGCGGCTCTGGCAGCTTCAAACTATTATATTGCCCCTTCCTATTCAGAAGGATTTAGTATGTCAGTGCTAGAAGGAATGGCTGCTGGTCTGCCCTGCATCCTGACTACGGGTTGTAACTTTCCTGAGGCGGCAAAAGCTAATGTTGCTAATGTTGCAGATGTGGACGCAAAGTCAGTTACGGCAGCTTTATTGAGTTGTATGAACGATCCACAAGCCTCTGCTGCTATGGGTGCACGTGCTAGAGAATTTATTTTTGATAATTATACTTGGAATAGCATTGCTGGAGATCTTTTCACTGTTTATCAATCAATTCTGAACCAACAACCTTTCCCTCAATATGCTTAACTACGTTACGCCAGTTATTCTTACGTATAACGAATCGCCTAATATAGACCGGGTATTGAAAAAGCTAACTTGGGCAAATCATATTGTCGTAGTAGATAGTTACAGTACCGACAATACGCTAGATATTGTTAGAGCCTATCCACAGGTAGAGGTGTTCCAACGCAAGTTCGACACACACACAAATCAGTGGAATTTTGGGCTAGCGCAAGCGCAGACAGAGTGGGTGTTGTCTTTGGATGCAGATTATGTGTTATCTGAGGCTCTGATGGATGAGCTGACAATGCTCAACATAACTAACGACGTTGATGGTTACTTTGCATCATTTCAATATTGTGTATTTGGTAAACCCTTGAAGGGGACAATCTTGCCCCCTCGTCAGCTTCTCTTTCGGAAGTCTCATGCAACTTATGTAGATGATGGCCATACCCAGCTATTGGTCGTTGAAGGCGTATCTAAAGATTTAAGCGGAGTTGTTTTCCATGACGATCGTAAGCCCCTAAGTCGTTGGCTCTGGGCACAAGATCGGTATATGGTGATTGAAGCGCAAAAGTTGCTCTCTACTTCTGATTCTGAGTTAAGTTTGGGCGATAAGTTGCGTAAACGTAAGTTAGTTGCACCATTTATTGTTTTGGTTTATTGCCTTGTGTTGAAAGGTGGACTGTTGGATGGCTGGCGCGGTTGGTATTATGCGTTTCAGCGAATGTTTGCAGAGATTCTGCTGTCTCTGAAGCTGATTGAACTCTCACAGAGCTAAGCATGCAATAGCGCTGCTAGGACAGTGTTGAGTGAACAATGTGGTTGTAATTTCCTCCTCCATTATCTGATAGAAAGTAAGGCGTTGCTGATTTTACGTATTATTAAAAAGGCCAATATTATGAAAAGTCTCAGAACAGTTGTTGAAAAGCTTAGTAGAGGAAAATACATAAAGCGAAAAATTTCTGTAAACGGAAGACACATTCCTTTATTGGTGTCACCTGATGCTCAATTAAAATATCTAATACCTGGAAAAAAATCATTTGATCAGGATTTAATAAGTATTGCAGAAACGTATCTGGATGTAGAAAGTAATGTGTGGGATATTGGGGAAAATGTAGGTGTATTTACTTTTGCATCTGCTTCAGTGGCTTCTAATGGAACAGTCGTGTCAGTCGAAGCAGATATATGGCTTGCTAATCTTTTGAAGAGAACTGCGGGCTTTAATCAGTATGCTGACAAAAATATTTGCGTAATACCGACAGCTATATCAAAAGAGAATTCCGTTGCCTCTTTTATTGTGGCTTCCAGAGGACGGGCGAGTAATTCCTTAGAAACATCTTCTGGATTACGGTCACAAATGGGGGGCGTTAGGGAAAAACAGTTCGTGCCAACGCTTACAATGGATACGTTATTAACATCACTCCCAAAACCAGACTTTATAAAAATAGACATAGAAGGTGCTGAATATATGGCGATTCAAGGCGCCACTAAAATTATCAACACGATACGGCCCATGTTTTATATTGAAATCGGGCATGAGGTTTTCCCTCAAATATTTGCAGCCTTTAAGGAGGCTAACTACGCGGCCTTCGATCCAGCGGGCAAACCTCTGACAACAGAGGCTGCATTTAACGTGTTTTTTGTCCCAGAAGAAAAAATAGATGATTACCACTCATGTCGGTTAGCATCGTTAGATTTCTAAGGCGATTATTTAGCAATATCGGAGAGCTAAGTTTCGTAAGCGGTATTTCTAATAGCTTAGCCTTGAGAAGAAAGCGCTTATGCAAGAATCAGATGGCTCTATATGGGTTTCTGGGAGGTCTGAACTAATAAATGCTTAAACCTCTTGCTATGCAAGGCTTTAAGCCTAGGAGATGCAGAACCTCTGAAGCATGCTTTGGGTAAGGTTTACAGTCCCTTGCATGAGTCCACCTCCCTGAAACAGCTATTGAGCTAATCAGATAACTCTCCATCATGTTTTAAACGACTCTTTGCTCCCCCGATCTTTGCTAACGTTTCTATTTTCTGCTTTTGCTTGGAACAATCAGCTCGCCTGTTCCAAAGTGTCAACGCGCCGATTCGTACCGTGCAATTCTAAAAACAATCGCTGAATATTCTCCTGCATCGCCTCAAAGCGTTGGTCCGACTCTTTCCTCATCACTTCAGAGCGTTGGTTTGACTCTTGCCGATCTGCGATCGCTTCTTGCCTCAGCACGTCAAATCGCTGATTGCTTTCATCTATCCGCTGAACGACCGCTCTAAGTTCTACCTCATTAGTAGATATAGCACCCAAGAGTATATCTATCTCGCGGGTATTCGTGGCTTGTTGCTCAGCAGTTCGATCGAGTATGGCTTGCGTGTGCTGTAGCGAAGCATTCATCTCGTTTTGTTGCTCAGCAAATGCGGCCTGCGTGTGCTGTAGCGAAGCATTCATCTCGTTTTGTTGCTCAGCAAATGCGGCTTGCGTGTGCTGTAGCGAAGCATTCATCTCGTTTTGTCGCTCAGCAGTAGCCAGCAGCAGTGCTTCGATTCGCTCTAGCCGTTCATTCATCGTGTTGCCTCTCCACAGGTTTCTTCACTACTAAGTAGTTCAATTGTATCAAATTATGAGTCTGCTTACGTCGCATCGGATCGAATCCTATTGAAAGATTTCAGCGATCGCACAATCCAATCCAGGTAATAGCGGTGAGCTCAGCCTATCACCCTCCACCAGCGTCGCTGTTAGTTGCAACAGGGCTTCCTTCCGTCGATACACCTCAATAATTTTGAGTCGCCAGTTCGCAATCCAGTATTCCTGAACGCCATGAAGAGAATAAAGCTTCAGCTTGGACTTGCGATCGCTCTGTTCATTTTTAAACCCCGAAGACAACACTTCAACCATTAACTCCGGTGCAATGACAAAATGACCTGCCTCATCAATACCATTAGCTAATCGTTGATTACTTGCCCACACGATATCTGGAATAACAGTATCTGATTTTTGTAAAAACAACACCTGGTGCTTCAAAAGCCTCCCCAAGCTGCACACGACGATCCCAGTTAGTCAACTCCACAAGGATATTGCGTCCAGCACCTTGGTGTCTGATATGAGGAGCACGGGTCACCATCAGTTCTTCATCAATAATTTCATAGCGCTTTTGGGCCCAATCATCGGGCATCCCCTCAAGCTCCTGAACTGTCCAGCGAATTGGGTTAGCAACCATGACGTTAGATAGTAAGCTTGCTAATAATTGTATCGAACTATTTGTAGTACAAGCGATTTCCTGTTCAAAAGCGATGTTCAAAAGTGGTTTGTACAATTTTGTCGGCGCTGGTTTCCGCCTATGTGTGGTCGTTGGCACCATCCCTGTGCTTATCCAACTCATTGGCCTGCCAGAATACGGTCTATGGACTATCGTTTCTACCGTCATTGCCATCGTATCGCTTGCTGAAGCCGGGCTTTCCGTTTCTACCACCTTCTTTTTATCGCGCGATTTGGCGACAGAGGATGTGGTTAGTATCTCTGAGACCCTGACCGTGTCCTTTGGCGCGATCGCTCTGCTTGCCACCGGCGCCAGCAGCCTACTATGGTTCAACGCTGATTTAGTCATTTTCCTATTTCCAAAACTATCTGCTGCCCAGCATCAGGTGGCTGTTCATGCTTTTCAGCTGGGTGCCCTGGTTATTTGGCTAAAGCTATTACAGCGTATTTTTGTTGGTATTGAGCAAGCCTACAAACGCTACGACCTGTTCAATGTGATTAATACCTTGCAAGTCGGGCTGGTGAACTTAGGGATGGTGGGCGTTGCCTCCCGAGGCGGGCTGACCTTGGCATTAATGCAATGGCAGATTATCAGCAACATGGTGATCCTTACCATCCATATTGTTGCTACCTGCTATTTGTTTCGGCATATCCGGCTTCAGTTTCTCTGGAGCACTCGCCGTTACTTCGAAATTTTCCGTTACAGCGTCATGACCTGGATGTCCTCCATGGGTAGTGCGCTATTCACTCAGGGCGATAAGCTCATTATTGGGTCTATCTTAGGCCCCACCACCCTGGGAATTTATGCGGCTATTACCAACATCACCACCCAAATCAATATTTTTTCCTCGCTGCCCGTTCAGCCCCTGCTGCCCCATCTCAGCGAGCAATTGCAACATTTGCAACGACAACCTGCTGAAATTCTTAAGCTAGTACGTCAGGCGTTTGGGATTAATGTAGCAGTAGCTATTGGCCTAGGGGGCTCACTGGTGAGCCTGGCGCCTATGCTTTTGCGACTGTTGCTACCTGGTGTTGAGACTGCTGAATTTTTAGGTGTGTTCTATGTTGCTACTATCATCTATACTCTCTACTCTATCAATGCAGTGGGTTACTACATCCTCTTTAGCACTGAAAATGTGGCGCTGTGTCTAAAAATCCAGCTTGGCAGCGGTTTGCTATCACTGCTCTTTATTGCCCTTGGCAGTCAGTCATTAGGACTTTGGGGGGCTGTTATGGGAAATGCAGGTTACCTGCTGACAGGTCTGCTCACCTACACTGGTATGAGCAAGCTTTCTATCTCTGCTGGTCAATGGTTAAAGTGGCTTAGCTTTATGGGGGTATGGTTCGCTGCGATTTCAGCTATAGCGTGCCTACTGCCACCGCTGCCAATGTTCAGAATCGTGCTTTTAGTCATGCATGTGAGTGTATTAGTAAGCTGGTTTTTACTGATGTATAAAAATGACTTGAAGTTTGCGAATTAAGGTTGTGTTAGGGGGCTAGTCAATTACACTAAGGGCTAATTTAACGTAAGTGTGCACCGGATGCAGAACGCTTTTAGATAGACTGGACAGCATCAATAAGATAACTCTATCCGACCTGTGGCTAACGCTTTGTAGAAATGTCTGAAAGGGAAATGTCTGGAAGGGAAATGTCTGGAAGTGGCTAACGATCTATGAACAAGGTATCCGTCGTCTTTAAAAAAATTCGCTATCGGCTGTCTAAACAGGTCTGGAAGTTTTTGTGCCTGCTGCGAGGCGATCGCATTGCCACCTTTACACTGATAGAGGGCTCCACAATTAAATATCCCTTTAATACCGCCATTGGACGCCTGCTGTTTGGCAATAATTTTGAACCCGAAGAACTCAAGTTTTTGATGGCCTCCCTGCACCCTGGCGATACTTGCTTTGATGTGGGGGCTAATGGAGGGATTTTCACTGTGATTGCCGCTAAGCAAGTTGGCCCTATAGGGCATGTGTATGCTTTTGAGCCAGGACTTCGAGAGTTGGCCCTGCTCAAAGAAAACGTTGCTCTCAATCAGCTCAATAATGTCACGATTGTAGCCTCAGCAGTGAGCGATCGCACGGGAGAAACCCAGTTTGCCCTTTCCCAAGATGGCGCTATGAATTCGATGTTCTCTACCGATCACCCTGAGCAAAAAATCGAAAGTTGGACCACAGTTAAAACAACAACGCTAGATGACTTTGTGGCTTCTCAGCAGATAAAAGAAGTTAACTTTCTCAAAATTGATGTGGAAGGGGCCGAGCAGCTGGTCTTTGAAGGCTCTCAAGCACTGCTTGCTCAGCCCTCTGCTCTGGTCATTATGTTTGAGTCGGCTGATGTGAACGCCTCTGCTGCTGGCAACTCTACTCAGGATATTTTGAAAAGGCTCTCTGCCGCCGGATTCCAATTGGATGCCATTGAACATTATGGAGGTGTCAAGCCTATTAAGGCCGATCTGAGCAACCTCTCTAACCTTACAACTTATAACTTTGTGGCGACTAAAGTGACCGCCGAACCGTTGCCCTAGGGAAACGCATCTACCCTCTTGTGATTACAGAATAGTTTTGCCGCTATTAATGCTATGTCGCGTTTATCTATTTTTTTCACTCGCCTGTCAATCTATGTAAGCCCTCTATTCGTTTTTTCATTTTTTGCGGCAGGCAAAGGGATTATTCATCCCTCGTTACTTCTGATTACAGCTGCTTTTGTGTGTGCTGTTGTCTCAAGCCGCAGGCGATTCTCTCTAAAGCAGAGCTGTGGAAATACGTCTTCTTTTCAGCTGATACTGCTTTTTTTGATGTTGGCTTTCTTGTCTACTGTATTTAGTTTTTTGGCACCTGGTATTCACGTAATCTCCCTCTATCGTTCAATCGGTGTATTCATTTCTCTAGGGATTCTGTTGTGGGCATACCTTATGTTGTCCTTTTTGAATGAAACTCCCGAGCATGCCAATATATTCTTCAAGGACTTTTTGATCGTAGCAACGATTGTTGCTACCTTGATTGTTGTTGAGTTTTTATGCGTTAAGCTTTTTGGTGCGAACGTTTTCTATCTGTTGGTTAAGCGCGTTCACGACCAGTTGCCTTACCCGTCTATGCCCTGGCGAACGACGGATATCCATAACCGCTTCAAAGGTATTCTCAACGAGCCCGGTGATGTTGGCAACTATGTTTTACCGGCATTTATTGCATTGGCCTCCAAGCTGACCTTAACTAAAAATGAAAGAACCCGACTCTACATTAGCGCCCTTTTAGTTTTGTATGGCGTGTCCATACTGTTGTCGGCGTCAATTGTTTGCGTTGCACTGATGATATTTTTGCTCGCATTGCTTATTTTCTATCGACGGGTGTTTTATTCTCCTGGTTTACTCATTACCGGTTCTTCTGCTGTCCTCTTAACCCTATATCTCCTTTTTAACGCTGCTCTTGATTTGGCTCTGCGATATCAAAGCTCAATTCATCCTGAGATAGTCTCTCGTTTGACCGATCTGATTGAGTTTTTAAACACCCAGCAGTACGATAACACTTCTAATCTTAGCGTTCAGGTTATGCTGAATTCCTACAACGCTACGCTAATATCACTTCAAACAAATCCATTTTTTGGCACTGGTTTAGGTAATTTTTCACTATCCTACGAAATGGCCGCCTCTGCCAACTTTATTGAAACGCGGTTAAATGCTAATGATGGCTATTCCATGTTTTTACGACTGCTAACGGAGGTCGGGGTTTTTGGCTTGGTTGCCTTTATGAGCATATTTTCTGCCCGGTTAGTCCAGGGGAAACTGTTTGTTAGTAAGCTGAAAGCTAACACGAGTGCCCTGGCTATAGAGGCCGAAAAAAGACTGTCCCTCTCGAAACTCTATGATGGTTTCGATCAGCAAATTATGATGCTCAATGCTTCTGCCTGTGCGTGCTTACTGAATGCTCTGTTGAACTATCCTACCTATTGGAACATCATGCTGCCGATGCTGTTCGCGTTTTGCTATAAGGTTTCTTACCGGCAGAGTCCTCTTCTTCTCAAAAGCATTGCTATCAAGGATTCTCCTGCGATGCCTTCTACGATGTCCTCCGGTAATGCCAGTCCAGAGGTGCATGATGATGGCATCCTGGGCGATAATCATGCTTCAAGTGATGGCGACTCACAAGATGATGGCGATTCAAAAGATGATATTGATGTTTTAGCTCTCGACTTTTTAGAGGGTTTACGGCTGGCCCCGCTGCCTTCTGAGCCTCATCGCGATCGCGATGCCCTGACAGACACTGACGATTCACTCCCTTTCTAAGTAAGCGTGATCGTCTACGTTTCTTAAAGGCTAAAATAGGCTGCTGCTAGCTCTTTGGTGGGACTCTTTAATGAAATCTCTGTTTAGAAAAGTGCTCAGAAGAGCAGGGTATGATTTTGTTCGATTTACACCCAGATCTTCCAACTTAGCGAGTCTTCAGCACTGTCTTAAATTTTATTCGATTGATCTGGTTTTGGATGTGGGTGCCAATACTGGTCAATATGCTCAACTTCTCAGAACACTTGGGTATACCGGTCAGGTGATCTCATTTGAGCCCTTATCCTCTGCCCACAGCTGTTTGCTAGCAGCCAGTCGTCAGGATGCTTTGTGGACCGTTGCGCCTCGGGTCGCTTTGGGTCATGAAGAGGGCGAAATCACGTTGAACATATCTGCCAATAGTCAAAGTAGTTCAGCGTTAGCTCTGTTGGATATGCATCTGAAGGTGGCACCAGAGTCTGCCTATGTGTCTTCTGAAAAAGTGAATTTGAAACGGTTAGATGCGATCGCGCCGTCGTACCTTCAAGGATCCAAGGACTCAGTTTTCCTGAAAATTGATGTTCAGGGCCTGGAAGATAAGGTTTTAGATGGGGCAAAAAATATCTTGGATACTGTTGTGGGGATTCAGTTAGAACTCTCAATGGCGCCGCTGTATCAAGGTGAAATGCCCTACCAAGATATGCTCGCACATGTCAAAAAACTAGGGTATGAACTATATAGCCTCTCACCGGTCATTTGTCACCCCGATAGTGGTAGAGTTCTTCAAATGGACGGGATCTTTATAAAGAACACCCACTCATCTATGTCACCTACCTCATTTGTCCATAAACCCTGACTCCGACGTACAATAGTATTCACAGTCCGCAGCTTGATAATTAATATTCTTCTGAACTGATGCAGCTATGCGCGTCTCAATCGTTACTATCTCATTTAATCAAGCTGAGTTTTTAGAGGAAGCGATCCTCTCTGTTCTAGAACAAGATTACGAAGATATTGAATATATCGTCGTTGATGCAGGATCTACAGATGGTAGTGTGAGCATTATTCAAAAGTATGCACCGAGAATTTCTAATATTATTTTAGAGCCTGATCAGGGGCCTGCCGATGGCTTAAACAAAGGGTTTGCTGTAGCAACAGGTGATATTATGGGTTTTCTGAACGCTGATGATTTGTTGCTGTCCCATTCAATTACTAAGCTTGTCAAAGCATTTTGCTTAAATAGTTCTGCTGATGTAATTTCAGGACATGCTCTGATTATTGATGAATCTGGCAATGAAATTAGACGCTGTTATTCCGATGCCTATACTGCTCTTAAGGCCGCTTATAATGCTGCTTTTTTAATGCAGCCATCCACATTCTTTAAAGCAAATAAGTTTGTTGCAGTTGGTGGCTTCAACGTAAAAAATATCTCGAACTGGGATGGAGAGCTTTGGTTAGATCTCTATCAAGAGGGAGCTTCCTTTCTAGTGATCAACGAGTTCCTTAGCTGTTATAGACTGACGCCATCTAGTATTACGGGCTCTCAAAGACTAGACACTCTGATCAGAGACTTTCAGAAAGCAAAGTTTGAAAAGGTGTTGAAACGAAAGCAAGCGCCTTTTGATATTCCGATTTTTTGGCTCCTCAAAACTTTTAGAATGCTCAACAATCCAAAGCACTTGTACCAGAAAATACTAAAAGGAAAAGTTTATGGCCGTAGGAATACTACAACCTAGCTGTTGGCCTGATGACTCTTTTCTCTGAATGATAACTGACTTAGTTTCGACTACTGATTCTAATGAGAATTTTATGACTATTCAGTCCCAAAAAATAAGGATTGTTGTCGCTGTTATTAGCTTATTGCTACCTTGGATGCTTCGTCGTATCTTTTTACAGCTCACCCTAGGATATCAACTCCATCCGAGCAGTAAGATTGGGCTTTCATTAGTCATGCCTAGAATGCTAGTGATGAAAGCAAACTCTAAAATAGGAAATTTTAATGTTTGCAAGAGTTTGGATACTCTAATGCTAGAAAATTCGGCCTCCATTGGTCGGTTTAACTTAATTACTGGATATTCAACGAGTACTGTAGGCAGTCGCTCTTTCACCCATGAACCGGATCGAGAATCAGTACTTCTCGTTAAGCGCCATGCTGCCATTAGCAATCGTCACTTAATAGACTGTACTAATAAAGTTACCCTAGGGCAGTATTCAATATTGGCAGGTTATTCTTCTCAACTGTTTACCCACAGTGTGAATCTTAAAGAATCCGTTCAAGCATCGCACAGTATAGAGATTGGTGACTACTGTTTTGTGGGATCTTGTAGCGTGATTCTTCCGGGTTCAAAACTGCCTGATTACTCAGTTTTAGGGGCCAAAGGTCTGCTATCAAAAAAGTATTTGCAGACGTATTATTTGTATGCAGGTGTGCCTGCAAGGCCGATCAAGCCGCTTCCTGAGGATTTGGGCTACTTCAACCGTAGGTCGGGGTATATTTATTAGTGGTAATAACACGTAAAAATATGGTGCTTGATGATACATTGTATAGGTCAGGGCGTCTCACCTAGCTATCAAACACAAACTGTCAAACGTTGAAGTCTTTTAACACGCTGGGCTGTCATTAGCTCTTCGGTCACGGTTTCACAAAATCGTGATTTTTTACAGTGCATTTTGTCCTATGAGACTGCTCCATGTTATTCCTTCTATTAGTCCAAGCCGTGGTGGACCAACCCATGCTGTACTACAAACTGCTAAGCACTTGCGGCGGCTAGGCATCGACGCTCAAATAGCAACCACAAACGACAATGGCCCAGCTGCAACTCTGGATGTTCCGTTAAATCGGCGAACCGAATATAAGGGGGTCCCGGTTTACTTTTTCCCCAGATTCTCTTCTCCTCTTTCAAAAGTTCGTTTCAATGCGGATAAGGCTTTTCTGTTCTCACCGGAAATGACTCAGTGGCTTTGGAAGGCTATTGATAATTATGATGTTTTAGAGACCCGGTATTTATTTTCTTACGCTTCGAGCTGCGCTCGTGTAATGGCACAGCTTAAAAGCGTCCCCTATGTTGTTCATCCGACTGGACAGCTAACAGAGTGGGCTTTGGCCCAAAGCCCCCGCAAAAAGAAGCTATACAGCTTACTATTGGAGCGCCGAAACTTAAACCGGGCTGCCGCGATCCAGTGCTCCACTGCTGGTGAAGTAGAAGATGTTAAGCGGTTTGGCGTTAAGGCCCCGACGTTTACTGTTCCTGTGGGTGTGACCCCACCGCCCCTATTGCCTCAGGCTAAAGCTGATCTCAGGCACCGTTATAAGATTGCTGCTGAGACATCGATTATTTTATTTATATCGCGTTTACATCGTAAAAAACGTCCAGAATTGATGATTGAATCGGTTAGGAAAATAATCAATCAGGGTGCTGATTGTCATTTAATATTGGCTGGAACAGGCGAACCTGCCTATGTGAGCCGTTTGAAGTCAATGATTAATGAATTAGGCATCAGCCATCGTGTCACGTTTACTGGTTTTGTTGAAGGCACTGATAAAGACCGTTTATTTCAGGGGGCGGACGTTTTTGCGCTACCTTCATTTTCTGAAAATTTCGGGGTCGTAGTTGTGGAGGCTATGACGGCAGCTCTTCCCGTAGTGGTTACACCGGGACTGCATCTCTCCCATGAGATCCGAGAGGCGAATGCTGGAATGGTTGTTGAAGGTGATGTAGATTCTCTATCTAATGCTATTCGTCAACTTATTGAGTTTCCTGAACTTAGGCAACAACTGGGTGAGCGAGGTCGTCAGGTGGCGGCTGAAAGATATGCCTGGGATGCGATCGCCCAAAAACTATTCTCTGTTTATTCATCAATTTATAAGAGAGGTTATTGGATTGAAAAACCACCTGTTTCCATTCTGAACCTATAACTGTTTTCTACATTCTGTGAGACGCAGCTTATGCGTAGTTAGTGGCAATATAGCTAGCGGTTGTACTGAAGGTGTTCTCATTAAATCCTTGTATGACCGCTACTAAATCACCATTGGCATCGTAAATGCCAGCGCCGGCTGGCAGTGCGTCTGTTGTGTCAATAACATCGTACGTACCATTGCCAAGCTCAAGAAAGTCGCTAGTAGTATCGAAGTCAGTAATTAGTGCGTAGTCAGTATCTCCCGATGCGTTGTAAATGTTTTGAACAACAAATCGATCTGTTCCATTGCCACCTGTTAGGGTGTCGATTTGATTGGCAACACTGATGCTTAAGTCGCCACCAAAGAGAACATCATTGCCGTCGCCGCCGCTGAGAGAATCATTGCCGTTACTTCCATATAGGAAATCTCTACCACTACCCCCATTTAGAGAATCGTTGCCTTCCAATCCGTAGAGAAAATCATTGTCATTGCCACCATTGAGGATATCATCGCCATTGCCACCATTGAGGATATCGTTACCATTGTCTCCATTGAGGGTGTCATCATTCTCGCCGCCTTCGAGGGTGTCATTGCCATCATTACCATTGAGCGCGTCAATACCAGCTTGTCCTTTTAGCCTGTCGTCGTCATTGCCGCCGCTGAGCGTGTCACTACCAGAGCCGCCATCCAAGAAATCGTTCCCGTTATCGCCACTGAGGCTATCATCACCAGCTTCTCCAGAGAGCACATCATTACCATTGTTGCCAAAGAGATTATCATTACCATTACCACCGAAGAGATTATCAATACCGTCATTGCCGTAAATGGTATCGTCATCATTGAGTCCTAAGAGCAAATCGTCACCGTTATTGCCGTTGAGCGTATCGTTGCCACCAATACCGTAAATGGTATCGTTACCATCGCCGCCATTGAGAACATCGTCGCCGTTGCCGCTATTGAGAATATCGTTGTCGTTGCCACCATTAAGGGTATCGTTACCATCGCCACCTTCTAAACGGTCTTCGCCAGCATCGCCGTTAAGGGTGTCGTCTCCATCTTGACCTTTGAGGACGTCATTATCATTACCGCCACTGAGGGTATCGCCTTCAGTTCCGCCTTCGAAATAGTCGTTCCCATTCCCGCCGTTAAGGGTGTCAGCGCCCTCATCGCCGTAGAGTCGGTCATTATCGTCGCCGCCAAATAGCTCATCAGCACCATTGCCGCCAAAAAGGGCATCAACTCCAGCATTGCCGTTAAGGCTATCTGCCCCATCGCCGCCAAAGAGAAAATCGATGCCGTCTCCACCTGTGAGGGTATCGTTGTCAGCGAGGCCATAGAGGTAGTCGTTGCCAGTGCCACCATCGAGCATGTCGAGACCGTCGCCGCCATTAATAGAATCATTCTCCGCCCCGCCTGTGAGAGTATCGTTGCCCACACCGCCCTCAATGATGTCGTTACCAGCCTCACCATTGAGGGTATCATTGCCCTCTCGTCCCTTTATATTGTCACTACCGTTACCGCCATTAATGGTGTCATTACCGTTCCCACCATCTAGAAAGTCGTTGCCATCATCGCCAAGAATGATATCGTCATCATCGAGCCCGAGGATGGCATCATTGCCCCCAAGCCCTAAAATACTGTCTTTAGCGTTAGTTCCAATGAGGGTCTCTCCATTGGCTGTGCCGGTAATACCATTGCTGATAGTGAGAACAAAGCTATTCGATAGAGTCGACACGTTGCCATTGATATCAGTACTTATGGCAGTGATACTATAAGTGGCTTCTGAAAGTGGGGTGCTGCTGTAGTCTAAGCTCCAGTCCCCTGTATTCGCTGCGACAGTAGAGCCGATGGCGATATCATCTATGAAAACTTCAACACTGCTATTAGCGACAGCAGTGCCCATGAAAATCAGCGTATTATCTGTGGTGTTTCCATCGCCAGGGATGTCTGTATCATTGCTAACGCCTAAGACGACTGGTGGCTGAAGGCGACCGAACACGACATAGGTTTCACCTGCATTCGTATTGGCTGGATTTCCCGGATCGCCATATCGCGCACCAATAACAATATCGTCGATGCCGTCGCCGTTAATATCTCCAGCACTATTGACAGACAGCCCTGCATAGTCATAGGTATCTATTCCACGGAGGACAAAGCCAGTCGTTCCATCGAGGGTGGCCAAATTCAACGTTTGTGAAAAAGGTGTTGTCGTACCATAGACAACGTAGGCGGCACCAGCGTTGTTTATACTCTCAGAATCGGCATCTCTTGCGCCGATGATAATATCGCTGATGCCATCACCGTTAAGGTCTCCTGCGCTGCTCACAGAAACACCTGAGCTATCACCAATATCAGCGCCATTGATAATGAATCCATCTGGGCCACTGGCGGTGCCCACCTCAGACAGCTCGTAGCTAGTAGAGAAATTAGCATTGCCGAAAATGACGTAGCTTTTACCCGCACCGTCATTTCCATTTGGGCCAGCGGTGTAGGGCGCGCCAATAATAATGTCGTCAATGCCATCACCATTGATATCGCCTGCCGCGCTCACGGATGTGCCTGAGTAGTCAAAAGGGTCCGTGCCTTTTAGTAAAAAGCCGCTAGGGCCACCCGTTGTGTTGAGATCGGCAAGGTTTACTTGTTCAGAGGCAAAGGGTGTCGCGGTGCCAAAAATGACGTAGGTTTCGCCTGCGTAGGTATCATTATCAGGGGCTGCTTGCTTTGCGCTGACGATCAGGTCGTCAATGCCATCGCCGTTGACATCGCCTGCTGAGCTAACAGCAGAGCCTGAGAGATCGTTGTTGTTGTTGGCATCAATGCCGTTAAGAATAAATCCATTGCTGCCGTCTAAAATTGAGAGATCTAGGTTTTCATCAAGATCTGTTGTGCTGCCGAAAACGACATAGGTTTTACCAGCGCTGTAGCCGCTGTTAGATTGGGCATAGGGCGCGCCAATAATTAGGTCATCGATGCCATCGCCGTTGACATCGCCTGCTGAGCTCACTGAGAAGCCCGAAGCGTCATAGTCATTAACGCCGCTGATAATCAATCCACCGTTTGTGCCATCTAGGCTAGTGAGGTCAATCGATGTGTTGGAGAATCCAGCGGATTGTCCAAAAATGACGTAGCTTTGACCAGCATTGTAGGTGGCATAGGGGCTATCGCCGCTTTTGCCAATGATGAGGTCATCAACGCCGTCGCCGTTGATATCGCCTGCGGCGCTGACAGACGTTTTGTCGCTAAAGCCAACGTTACCATCGCCGAGTAAAACAAGGCCGCCAGGGCCGCCGGGACTATTTAATGCCGCTAGATCAATGCTTGCACCAAAGCTGTTACTGCTGCCGAAGATAACGTAGCCTTCCGTGTTACTGCCATAAGTCTCGTTGAGTATGCCAATGACGATATCGTCAAAACCGTCGCCATTAATATCGCCGGCATCGCTCACAGAGAATCCAGACTGGTCGTAGCTATTGACCCCGTTGATGACAAATCCGTCGGAACCATCCCCAGTGGCTAAGCTAGAGAGATCAAAGGACGCTGGGAACGCAGTCATATTTTCGGTGCCATCGGGTGGTGTGGACAACAGATTTTGAATCGCGGTATTAAAGACGTCTGCGATTTGTGCGTAGCCGCTTTCGTTAGGGTGAACACCGTCAGAGGAAATGTGCTGAGCGGGGTCGAGGGCTGAAAATGAATCGGCAAAGCTGACGAGCTTTCCCTCGGTGATTTTGGCGGCGACTAAGTCTGGAATAAGTGCGTTGAAGTCTTGAACGCGCTGCTCGAAATTGGGCAGAAGACCAAAGAGATTGGGGTCGATATCATCAAAGACAGCAGGTGCGATAGAAGAGACCACAATGCGGGTGGTGGGAACCCGAGTGAAGATTTGATCAATGAGGTTGCTGAGCTGATTGATGGCTGCCTGTATCGAAAGCTCACCGCCTTGCTGTCCGGTTGGTGAAAACCCTATGTCGTTGGTGCCAATTTTGAGGAGAACAATCTCGGGCTGGAAGCTATCGAGCCAGCCGTTAACGGCGGCACTGATTTCGCTAATTGTCCAACCGCCGTGGCCTTCGTGGTTGCGGTCAAAGCCGCTTTGCCCGTGAGTGAGAGAGCCGACAAAATCAAAACTTAAGCCTGTGCTACCCAGCAGCGTTTGAAGATTGTCTCGGTAGCCATTTTGTTGGCCAAAGGGCACGGTGGGATCTGCGCCACGGGTGATCGAATCTCCTAGCGGCATTAGTTCGATAATGCCGTTGCTGCCCGCCCAGGCTGGCGGTTGTAGCCTATCTCCGGTGATCTCAATGTAGTCGATTCGAGCGGGCTCGCCGCCGTCTTCTGAGCCAGTGATGCTTATCAGGTCGCCATTTTGTATCGTAACGTTAGGAATAACGACTTGAGCACTGAAAAAATTACCGGCACCGGGTTCCGGAAGGTCGTCACCTATCCAGGTATAGGGGGCCGAGTTGCCGACGGTGAGCGAGTAGTTGGAGGCACCATCGTTCTCATCGAGGTAGGTGACTGAGATGTCGTATGTGCCAGAAGCGCCGTTGAAGAGTGTGGAAATTGTGCCTGTTTCGGTGTTTGAACCACCGCCGTTTAAAGAGACAACGGTCCCGTTTGATGCGTTGAAAGCTGGGTTACTCTCTAAACGATAGACAGAGCGATTCATGCTCTCTGCTTCGATGCGGATAGTTGCCATTGTTGCTGTTGTATTAATCTCTGCTATCGGAGCCGAATCTTTAGATGCTTTATAGCGATATGCTATCAAGCGATTTGATGGGGATGAGTAAATTTTTGCTGTAGCTTACGGCATCACGAATAAAGACTTTTTGTGACACCTAATAAATGGAGGATTGTTTGCAAGGCTTAGCCTTTTGGTATCAGGCGTTATGGGCGAACCGGAAGAATTTCTCTAGTTAATGGGTGGGCGATGCTTTTCTACATGGCGGTTATAGACTGTGCGCTCTGCTTGTAATCTCCGGACAGGGCTGCTCATATACCGTATGGCTATGGGTGGATCTCAAGTAATCTTTTACACCGCTTGTTATACGAAAATTATGGTCTCTCCTACTGCAACATCTAAGCTAGAACTTATGGGTTCTCGTCAGTTTCCGGATTGGCTGGCTGAACAGCAGGTGAGCTTGGCCTTTACGACGTATCAAACTGGGAAGCTCTTTTTTATTGGCTTACAGCCTGATGGTCGGCTGTCCGTTTTTGAGCGGACGTTTAACCGGGCGATGGGGCTTCACGCAACGGCTGAAACGCTTCATATGAGTTCTTTATATCAGCTGTGGCGGTTTCAAAATGCGCTGCCTGCTGGAGAGGTGTATCAGGGGTATGACCGGCTGTATGTGCCTCAGCTGGGTTATGTGACGGGTGATTTGGATGTTCATGATGTTGTTGTTCCTAAGACGGCGACGAATCAACAGGTGTCGGCAGGTCAGCCTATTTTTATTAATACGCTTTTTAGCTGCTTAGCCACTGTGAGTGCGACCCATAGCTTTAAGCCTTTGTGGAAGCCACCGTTTATTTCAAAGCTGGCGGCTGAGGATCGCTGCCATTTAAATGGACTGGCGATGAGGGACGGACAGCCTAGGTATGTGACGGCGGTGAGTCAGTCGGATGTGGCGGATGGATGGCGCGATCGCAGGCAAAACGGCGGCTGTGTGGTTGATATTGTCAGTAACGAAGTCATCGTCTCCGGGCTTTCTATGCCGCACTCTCCTCGCTGGTATCAAAACAAACTTTGGGTGTTGAACTCTGGCGCTGGATACTTGGGTACGGTAGATCTCTCTAACGGAACCTTTGAGCCTATGACCTTTTGTCCAGGCTATATGCGCGGGCTCAGCTTTGTGGGTGACTTTGCGATTGTTGGATTATCTTTACCTCGCAACAACAAAACCTTTTCCGGCTTACCCTTAGATGCCGAGCTGGCCAAGCGAGATGCTGAGCCCCGGAGCGGCTTACAAATTATTGATCTGCGCACGGGGGATGTGGTGCACTGGCTACGTATTGAGGGTGTGATCGAAGAGCTTTATGATGTGGTGGCACTGCCAGGGGTGAAAAGACCGATGGCGCTAGGCTTTAAAAGTGACGAGATTCGGCGGTTGATCACCGTTGATGAATAAGAATGGCCAGATGAGAAGGGACGAGTGAGAACGGCCAAATGAGAACGTGCGCAGATTGACCACTGCGCGGCGTGAGTGATTGTTGTTTTGTTCTATTTGAGATGGATAGCTTTGGCAAGTGTTACTAATTCACTGCCAAAATGAGCCCCTGTTTTGCCGGTTGCTAGCCAAAGCACTGCTCGGCTTATGTCGCGTGCGATACGTATCGTCGATTCGGGCTGTTGCTGGGAAGCCACCGGATAGGGAGTGTATGCGATACCTCGGCTTCCCAATACTACAAACGCAATGGCCTTAGCACGCCTCATGTGAAAATCGGACGTTAGCAGGTAGATATGCTCAATGTTCTGTTGCTGAAGTTGCTCAACTAGGGTTGTGAAGTTCGTGACGGTATCAACGGCCTGATAGTCAAGATGCACTCTGGAAGAACTGATGCTGGCGGCTTTAAAGATTTCTGTAGCAGCTTGATAGCCTAATCCCGAGGACACCCAGACCGCTAGCTCAGGATTCTGCGCAGCTAGGTCAGCAGCAGCGCTTTCCCGGTCTCCCCCGCCGCCGAGCGTTAAGATTGCCTGTGGCTGGGGAGTACGCATCTGAGCGATTGCCAGCTTGATGGGAAAGGTAGTGAAATAAAGCGCGATCGCAATTCCCAATCCAAGTAATAGATAGCGAAGCTGTAATAATTTGCGCATTATCAGTGGGCTAGCGTATCGATGAATCAATTTATTTTAGATCAGGGTTAGCGTCAGTTTCTTCAGTAGTCGCATGCAAAGTATGTTGCAGTCACCAATTTCGCCTGAAAATATTTGTGAGTTGCCGCTGCTGAGTTGCTGCTACTATGGCTCCCTATGCAAAACAGCTAATCGTCTCTTTTCTTTATACCGTTTACCTATGGGTTCCCAATCCGTTCAGCTTGCGAAATACGCCCCTAGCCGTGACTATACCCCCGGTGCGCCGCTATGGAAACAGCTGCTTTGGTTTTATGTGGGCTCTGGGCTGGTGATGAGCTACTGGCTGCCCTTTTCAGGGCTTAAAGTCAAACTGTTGAGAGCGTTTGGTGCGGCGATTGGTTCTGATGTTCGAATTAAGCCGGGTGTACAGGTGAAGTTTCCCTGGCGGCTGAGCGTGGGCGACAGCTGCTGGCTGGGTGAGCAGGTATGGATTGATAACCTAGCGCCTGTGACGTTGGAGCACGATGTTTGTTTATCTCAAGGGGTGTACCTTTGCACAGGCAATCACGATTGGAGCCAGCCGACGTTTGATTTGTGTATTGGACACATTTATATAGAACACAGTGCCTGGATTGGTGCAAAAGCGGTTGTAGGTCCTGGGGTGACGGTTGGGTCAGGGGCTGTTTTGGGATTGGGAAGTACTGCGAGCCGTTCTTTGAATAGCTGGACGATTTATGCGGGGCATCCTGCTGAGCCAATTAAGCAGCGAGAGATTAAGGGTTCACAGGCTGACACTGTTCGCGATGTGAACCCAGCCGGCGACTTAATTTAGCAAGAAGTCTTCAACCATTTGTATTGCGCCCACCTGCTGAATCTCAAAAGAGTCAGCAAACGTGGGTTCGGGTTCTTTGAGGGCTGCACCTAGGCCGCTTAGCTGGCCAAACACAACATAAACCTCATTCTCTTTTGCAATGCCAGTGGTGGGGTACACATCGCCTGTCTCCTGAATGCCTGCAACAATAGCGCTCTCCCATGTTTGGTCACCTTGGAGCTGAATGACGGCGTTGGTGGTGATATCGCCCACTTTGTTGGCAATTAACAACAACGTATTGTTGTCTGCTAGCACTAGGCCGTCGGCACCGCCGAACTGTTGAGATATCTGTATCTCAGTGAAGCTTTCGGGTGTACTCACAGGAACTTTGAACAAGACGCCTTCATTTTTTTTGGCAACAATCAAATAGCCATCAGGATGATAAATAATGCCGTTAAAGTTAAACCCTTCTCCGGTAAATCGTTCGTTTTCTAAAAAGACGGAGGCATTGCCCATCGGATCTACTTTGTAGAGGATAGGTGAAACGCTGTCGGTGACATAGGCATTGCCCTCTGCGTCAACGGCGACATCATTGGCAAAGTGCGCGCCCTCAGGTCGGAGCGCCGCTAGGTCTACGTAGGCGATGGGCTCACCGGTGGTGAGGTTGTAAATGCCCAGCTCTGCCATTTTGAGCTTTCGCTCGGGATCGGAGTGAAGGCTAAGGCCGTGATCGGTGTTGGGAACCAGCAACCGGTTACGCTCAGCATCAATGTGTATGCCTGTGGTGGACACCAACCGTTCGTCTTCAATGAAAGGGGTGTAGGCACCGGTTTCGTCAATTTCGTAAATGGTGCCTTCTCGGACTGAGCTCAGCAAAAAATTGCCCGTGTTGGGATTGTATTCAATGCCTTCGGGATAAAGTGCGGCCTTCTCGATTTCAATTGTGTGGGGTGCGGCAGGGCCTGTGCCTACGGCAGGGTCAGTTTCTGTTTCAGTGACCCCTGCATCAGTAGATGTTTCAATGCCGGTTTCGGCTTCAGCCTCGGAGGTTGGCATTGCCTGTGGTTCAGGTGCTGCGGCTTCTGCTTCAGAGTTAGTTTCGGCCACCGTTTCGTCTGTAACGATTTCGTCTGTAGCCGGTTCTTCTATAGAGAGTACGGGCGCGTGAGATGTGACTGCTAATCCTAATAGGGCAGAAAAGGATGCAACGGCGAGCATTTTAAACTTAAACATGGAGGAGGCACTCTATAAGTCTATACATCAGCATAGTTCAATCAATCGCGCTCTAATCAGCCTTTTCTCCCAGAAAAATTAATTATTGTCAAAATATATAGCGCTTGTGCCTTGTCTGGCGAGTGAACGTTAAAGCGGTGAGGCGGCTCGCGACCGACAAAAACAATCGTGATGACCGAACCTTTGACAGTGAATGATCTGGCTTTTGTGTGGTTTTCACATGGCTTTATGGCGGTCTCTACCCTTCGATAATTCTGTTGGTTCTGACAAACTATAAGAGTCAAAGCAAACGAAAAAGAGAGAGAGGAAGGCTATGAAGAAACTCCTTCGCTACGGACTCGGTGTTGCAATTCCCCCGGTTGGGGTGTTTCTCACCTACGGTGTGAGTCCAGCATTGTTTATTAATTTACCGCTGACATTTTTGGGATGGTTGCCCGGAAGTATTCATGCGGTGTGGGCTATTGCCAAGCATGACGAGGCTTGAGATGTCTTTTTTTGAACAGACGCTTACGTCTCCAATTCACTTTCGAACCGCTAACCAAACTATTAATCGCCTAACTTTAGGCACTACAAAACAGAGGACTTTAAACATGTTAGGACTTTTTATTACAACACTCGTGACTGCGCTCAGCCTATTGGTGGTTGACTTGGTCGTTCCAGGTGTTGCGATCGCATCTTTCCCGGTCGCCTTGGCTGCGGCACTCTCTATTGGTATCGTCAATGCGTCTATCAAGCCCATCCTTAGGGTCTTGTCGTTGCCGGTTACCGTTGTCACCCTGGGTGCGTTCTCGTTGATTGTAAACGGCTTTTGCTTTTGGCTGGCGACGCTATTTGTTCCTGGTTTCGCGGTGCATGGGGTTTTCTCTTTCATCGTTGCGCCCATTGTTCTTTCAATGGTGAGCACTTTTCTGACGGGCTACTTCATTAGCAAAGGCGTGGACAAAAAGCTGGCTAGCGTTGCTGAAAAGCTCAACCTCAGACAGTCTGAGACCATTAGTGTGCAGTCTGCGGGTGAGCCCAGCCAGCTCGAAGCGACTGAACTCTCTTAATCATTTCCTCACTTAATCATTTTCTCAAGCGGTTTAGAAAGCTCCGCTGGGCTCTAAAGTCCCGTCGCTGGGTGATAGCGACGGGACTTTGTTTTTCTTTAAACACAGCAGGATGCTAAAGCAGCGATGACTTTATCAGCACGTATTGAACAATAACGGCGATCGCAATAACGATGATGGCAGCTAGAGAAAGCTTGCCGCCTGGAACCCAGGAGGTTGTGCTGTTGGTTGTTGGCCCGTTGGTTGTCGGGTTCTGATAGCGCAGTTTCCAAACCATAACAGCGGGAATAATGCCAAACAAAATTGACGTGCCGAGAGCGCCAGAGAGGTCAATCGCATCGAAGAAGATGGTGGGACTCAGGAGTGAGAGTGCCAAAGGGGGGAGGAAAATAAGTGCGTAAATGAGCGATCGCGCGCCCTTAGGGCTAACCGCATCAGTCGCTTTTGCCGCATCAGACGCTGTAGGCATCGTTGAGGGCAATGAAGTAAAGAGATCTGAAAAAACGCTGAGCAGACCGTAGGCGAAGCCGATGAATGAAGTGGCGATCGCAAATTCAGAAAATACCGAAATGGCCAACCCCAACTGCGGGCGATCGACACCCTGACGTAAGCGCTCAATGGGATCTACCACAGTTGGATTCACCACAGTTGGATCTATCACAGTTGGATCTATCACAGCGCCGCTGGTTAGCTGTATAGATGCGCTTGTGAAACTGCCGAGGATCACCGCATTCCACACTAAAAACATCACCAGTGGAATGAGTGAGCCGAGCAAAATAGACTGGCGGATTTTGGTTTTGTCGCCCTTGAGCTGAGTGGCCACCACTGGGATGACATTGTGATAAACAAACGCTACCAACATCACAGGAATAGCGATGCTGGCAGACGGCCAGTGCTGATAGCGTAAGAGTTGGCCGGTGTTGACCTGTGGCAGCGTGAGCGCTACTAGCCCTACGAAGGCCGCAATCACGATGGTCAACAGGACGCTGTTGACGTTGCCAATGAACTGTTCACTGCTCCAAAACAACAAACTGCCTAACAGCAGAGAAAACAGCAGATGACCACTCCATAACGGCACTGAAAAAATCGGCACTGAAAAAATCGGCATCGCAAAGAACGGCTCTGCAAAGGATGACAGCGTGGCTAGCGCGCCTGCTGGCTCAAGCCCTAACGCATTGTTTATGTCCTGTAGGGCGGCGGCTAGGATGTCTCCGCCGCGAGCGGTGTAGGCAACCAGCATGGCATAGTGAATAAAAATATAGACAATACCTGCTGTGATCGCGCCGACTTTCCCAAGCTGATACTCGATAGTGGCTAAAAATCCTAAGGTTGTTGTCTTTAGCTGCTGGCGCGTTTCAATCGTTGCTTCTGCAATGAGCAATCCGGATGCGGCCATGTATAGCCATACGGCAATCATCACCACAGAAGACGGCCAAAACCCAGCCGGAAGCGTCGCTGCGGGCAAGGCTAAAATGCCTGCGCCAATGGTGGTCCCTGCGATGAGTGACACAGAACGGTAGAGGCTGCTCGAACTCAACGGTTAACCTGATTAATGCCAGTTTGTTCTGTATCAGCTTGCTTGAGCTGAGCCGGTAACACTACCGTAAAAGTTGAGCCTTCGCCGAGGGTTGATACTAGCTCAATATGACCTTGCAACAGCTGAACGAGTTTGTTCACGATGGTGAGTCCTAAGCCGCTACTTTCGGGCAGGTATTCTGCTTCTGCACCCGCGCGAAAGTAGGGGGCAAACACTTTGGCCTGTTCTTCTGGGCTAATGCCCCTACCCTGGTCGCTAACGATAAGGTACCACTGCTCATTGTCTGCTAGCCCGTCTGCTACAGAGGTGCGGGCTACAGAGGTGCGGGTTGCAGATATATTGGCCGGCGTACTGGCAGCAGTATCGCTTTCGCTTCTCTTTTTGCAAATAACTCTGATGGTGCCTTGCTCGCTGTAGCGAATGGCATTACTCACTAAGTTAGTCAAAATTTGCTGAAGCCGTAGGGCATCGGTAGTGACCCTTTGAGGGGCTTGGTCACAATTGACAACGAGCGTAATGCCTTTTTCACTGGCCGCCGGTTCAAAGGCTTCAACAACGGTGGTCACCAGTGAGGAAATTTGCACGCTTTCGGCTTGTAGTGTCTTTATGGCAGAGTCTTCTTGGGATGCTTCTACGGTATTGTTAATCAGCCGTAAGAGCTGCTGGCCATTGTGCAAAATCCGTTCTACTTGCTTCATCTCCATAGAGTCGGGTGCTTCTGTTGCCAGTTCTTTGCGCTGATTTTTCAACACAATAGAAGAGAAGGCGATGATAGAATTCAACGGATTTTTGAGTTCATGGGCCAGATGCGAGACGTTATCTTTTTGAATTTGGACTAATCGAAGCAGCTCCTGATTGGTCAACAGCAGCTGGCTGTGCATTTGCTCTAACAGGCTTAGCCGATGCCTAACATAGATTTCGAGTGATACCAGCACGGCGTCATCTAAAACATTGTCGATTTTGCGAACGGCTTTGAGGACTTGGGTCACCGATCCGGTTTTCAAATCAGGTTCTAAAACGGTGAGCAAAACGTTGCGCAGTGTTCGATATTCTTTCACAACTTCTGTAATGTCGTAGCCTTGATCAGCTCGAACAGCTCCATGCTCTAAGGCATCTTCGGTTAGCTCTGCTTCTTCATCGGCAAAGGCGGCTGTGAGCAGGGTTGCGACGGCGGCCAAAACGTCTGGCAGGCCATTGTGTACGGCTTCGTAGGTCAGCCCTTTCGTACTGTCAATTTCTAGGTCACGGCGAACTTCCTCAACCCAAATGTCGATGATATTATCAACGTTTTTGAGCAGGGCTTTACCCAGATCGTTCATAGACTTGTTGATTGCTGAGGCTTAACACAGTACCAAATTTAGCAGTACAGCTAATTTCTGGGCTCGATCACAAACATTCCGACACATTTTTCGACACGTTATAGGTGTATTGGAGGCCCTTGGCCAAGGCCATCACCGATGCCTTTTTCCGGTATTGTGCATCATGAGAGCGATTTTTGCATGATTAAATCGTTTTGCTCATCGGAGCCTACGACAAAAACATGCGAGCCGACAGCTTCAAACCCCCAGCGTTGATAAAATTTGAGAGCTCTGGCGTTGTGTTCCCATACGCCTAGCCAAAGGGTGTCATATGCCATGCTCTTAGCCTGGTTTAAGCAGGCTTGCATCAGCTGCGCACCCACCCCTTGACCAATGGCCGCTTTCTCGACGTAGAGACGCTCAAGCTCAATGGGATGCGCTCCGCTGATGCAGGATTCTGTCGGGTGCTCGGGTGATGATTTGCGCAGCTTGGCATAGCCGATAGGGGCTGTTGTTTTGTCAGAGGTTGTTTTGTCAGAGATCGTTTCGGCAGAGGTCTCTGCGGCAAAGGCCAGTAAAAAGAGGTTGTTTTGGTTGGCTAGCTCATGAGCAAAGCATTTGGCAGAGCAGTGATCGCGCAGATAGTCGGCAATATCGGCTGGGTCGCTGCTATCGGCAAAGGCGTCTTGAAATGTCCGCGTTGCGATCGCACTTAACAGGTGAGCTTCTGTGGGCAATGCGGGACGAATAGAGATCTGTTCGAACATAGATGAAAACTGATGATGTCACGCCGTGATTTGGCTGTGTTTTGGGTTATGTTTCGGGCTGTGTTTTGGGGCTCGATTTTGGGCTTATGATAGCGCTGAGAAGGAAACGCCTGTAGGGGGCTCGTTGGGGCACATCTAAAAATATCCGAAAAATTTGACGTATTGCTTAATATGGCGATCGCTAAACCTCAAAATCGATCTACGGTAGTACATTGACTACTTTTCTAGCAGGCTAATAGGTCCCTGCGATCGCCCATGAAGCTCGCCTCCCGTATCCGTCAAGTGACGCCTTCTATGACGTTGGCTATTTCAGCCAAGGCTAAGGCCATGAAAAAAGACGGACTAGATGTCTGTAGCTTTAGTGCAGGCGAGCCTGATTTTGACACGCCGAAGCATGTGTGTGAAGCGGCCAAAACAGCGATTGATCAGGGGAAAACGCGCTACGGTCCGGCGGCGGGTGAGCCGGCGCTCAGAGATGCGATCGCCCAAAAGCTAGCCGACGACAACCAGCTCACCTATGGCCGTGACAACATCATGGTGACCAACGGCGGAAAACACTCGCTGTACAACGTGCTCCAGGCGCTTTTGGACCCTGGCGATGAGGTGATTATTCCAGCGCCGTACTGGGTGAGCTATCCAGAAATGGTAAAGCTGGCAGGCGGCCAGCCGGTGACGGTCACAACAACGGCAGATACCAACTATAAAATCACCGCTGAGCAGCTGCGCGCTGCCGTCACGCCCAAAACCAAGCTGTTTATTCTCAATTCGCCCTCTAACCCAACCGGTATGGTGTATACCCCCGATGAAATTCGGGCGCTGGCCGCAGCGGTAGTCGAGACGGATATTTGGGTGATTTCAGATGAGATTTATGAAAAGATTCTCTACGATGGTGCCGAGCATTTGAGCATTGGTTCGGTGAATTCGGACATTTTTGAGCGCACCATTGTGAGTAATGGATTTGCCAAAGCCTACGCGATGACGGGCTGGCGGCTGGGCTACTTGGCCGCGCCCGCTGACATCATCAAGGGCGTCAACACGTTGCAAAGTCACAGCACCTCTAACGTGTGTACGTTTGCTCAGTATGGAGGCATTGCCGCGCTCACAGGTCCGACCGATCATCTTGAGCGAATGCTGGTTGCGTTTGACCAGCGTCGTCAGGCAATTGTGAGGATAGTGAATGATATTGCGGGGCTCAGCTGTGTGGCGCCGAAAGGGGCTTTTTATCTGATGGTGGATATCACTCAGGTGGGCTTGGACTCCATCACGTTTTGCGAAAAGCTGCTCAGTGAAAAGTACGTGGCGACTATTCCTGGTGTGGCCTTTGGGGCAGAAGGGACGATCCGCGTTTCCTATGCAACCGACCTCGATACCATTGAGCAGGGGATGGATCGGTTGCAGGGGTTTGTGCAGTCGCGATCGTGACTGCTAGGCCATTTAGAATTAGATCAATTCGCGTCAGGTTGCCGGAATCGGTGAGTCTGACGAGCCGCTGGTGAGGTTCTCTGTTTGTGGTAGCCGGTTAACTGCAATAACCGCTTGCCGAAGCGCCTCTACCCGGCTGGGCAGGAAGTTTTCGGCAGGAACGATTTTGAGCAGGCCCAGCTTAGTGAGGCGCTTGTAGGTTTGGCCCGTGGCCCCGACGATGTAAACGTCCCTGTCCCCATCAACCACTTCTTGAATGGCATTTTCTAGTGAGAGCGACGTGGTAACGCCCAGGTGAGGTACCTCGCTCAGGTCTAAAATCATCGCTTTGCACTTTTGCATTTCTGCGCGCTGCCGGGCGATGGCCTTGGCAACCCCAAAAATCATCGGACCGCTGAGGCTAAAGAGCAAAATGCGATCGTTACCCTGATCGAGCAGTGACTTTTCTTCCGGGCTGAGCTTGATGGCATCGTCACTATCGGTAATGGCTGTGACGCCTTTGTCCGAGCGCAGCTTACTGAGCTTTTCGATGGTGAGAATGTTCGCCACAAAAATGCCGACGCCGACGGCAACCACCAAATCGACAAACACAGTGAGAAAAATAACGCCGTACATAATGGCGGCGGATTTGTGGGAGATGTAGTGGGCCCGCTTTAAAAAGCCCCAGTCGATAATATCGATACCCACCTTGATAATGATGCCTGCGAGTACCGCCAGTGGAATATTGCGGGTGAGGCCGCTGGCGCCCAGTACAACTACTAGCAAAATTACCGCACGGGCGAGGCCGGAGAGTGCGGTGCGTCCGCCTGCCTTGATGTTAACTACCGTACCCATGGTGGCACCTGCCCCAGGTAATCCGCCAAATAAGCCGGACACAATATTACCGATGCCCTGGCCCACCAGCTCCTTGTTAGAGTCATGCTCTGTGCGCGTAAGACTATCGGCCACCACAGAGGTGAGCAGTGCGTCGATACTGCCCAAAATGCCCAGTACAATGGCATCGACGAGCATGGTGCGCATTTGCGAACCGTTAAAGGTGGGCACCGTTAGAGTGGGCACTGCCAGGGGAATTTCGCCGATGCGGCGCATGGATTCGCCACCGTCGAGCAGGGTGAGCGATAGCACGGTACCAATGATCATCGCGACCAGCTGCGGCGGTGCGAACTTTCTGAGTCCTTTGGGAAAGTAAAGGATAAGCAGTACGGTGAACAGCGCCAGGATGAGGTCATTCGGCTGGATCTGTGCGATGAGGTCTGGCAGGTTTTGCAGGGTGCCTAAAACGCCGCCCTTGGGGCTGGGCTGACCCATCATGGGCCCTAGCTGCAAAATGATTAAGATGAGCCCGATGCCAGACATAAAGCCAGACACTACGTTGTAGGGCATTAGCGTGACGTAGTTGCCGAGCTTAAGTACGCCAATGGCAATTTGCAAGGCCCCGGCCATCATCACAACGGTGAAGGCCATCGCCATGCCGTTTTCTGGATCGGCGGCGGTGAGAGAGGCAATCACGCCGGTGATGACCACCGTCATTGGGCCAGTGGGTTCGGAAATAAGGGTCGGGGTGCCGCCAAAAAGGGCTGCAAAAAAGCCGACTAAAATGGCGCCATAAAGGCCAGCAACCGGTCCTGCGCCTGAGGCTAGGCCGAATGCTAGGGCCATCGGCAGGGCGATAACAGCGGCGGTGAGTCCGCCAAAAAGGTCTCCGCGAAGGTTTCTAAAGTTGATTCGATTGGTAATTTTATAGGGTCGTAGCATGGGTAGGGGACGCCCTTAACGGCAAGTGCTACGTTTAGTTTCTCATGATGTCTTAACGTTTAGTTACATCTAAATAAATAGAAGGCTAGAAAAGTGCTGTAACTGTATTGCTAACAACCTTTTTAATTCTCTTTATAGGGAGGAATTTACAGGGCTATGACGACTTCCCCGACGGGCTTGGCGATACAGGTCAATACTTTTTGCTCGGCGCGATCGCTCTCGCTGAGTCCTTTGGGTTCTATTTCGTAGCACACGTCTCCTGCTGCGATCGCATGTTTGCACGCGCCGCAGCTTCCCATTCGGCAGCCACTGGGCAAATCAACACCTGCTTGTTCGGCAGCCTCTAGCAGCGTGTCTTCTTCATCGCAAGGAACGGTTTTGCCAGACTGGCTAAAGGTGACCGTGGGCGCAGTTAGTGTGGTTTCGGTCGCCGTAGGGTCGGGAGAGGACGTGTCGGGCTGGGGCTTGATTGTGTCTTTGCGAATGGCCGCTGGTGTTTCTGTTTTTGAGGCGGCAGGTGAATCGGTAGGTGAGGCAACAGGTGAGGCGGCAGGGCCTCCAAAGCTTTCTTCAAAGTAGTTTTCCATCGGGAAGCCTTCGGCTTGGAGCAGAGCTTTGGTGCTGGCCATAAAGCCGTCAGGGCCGCAGACGAAGGCGGTGCGGCTGGTAAAGTCAGGACAAATTGCCTGAAGTAGGGCCGGATTGAGCCGGCCTCGAAAGCCTGACCAGGGCTGCGCGGGTGCGTTTCTGGTGAGGGTGAGGGCGAGCTTAAAGTGAGGGTGCTGGGCCGCGAGCAGCGCCAGCCGCTGGTGGAAGATGATGTCGGCAGGCGTACGGGCCGCGTGAATAAAGGTGATGTCAGTGGTGGCAGCTCTGTCGCTAAGCCACTGTGAAATAGACATCATAGGGGTAATGCCGCTGCCCGCAGAAATCAGCAACAGCTTGTCGGCTGGGTGATCGATAACGTTGAAGTCTCCGTAGGGGCCTTGGAGCGTGAGAGTCGCGCCCACTTCGAGAGCGTCGTGCAGCCAGTTAGACACTACGCCGGGCGGCAGCCCTTCACCAGCGGAGCCCACGCGCTTTACCGTGATATCCAACGTGTGTGGGCGCGAGGGACTAGAAGAAATAGAATAGGAGCGCAGAATGGGCCGTCCCTTCGCATCCGTAATGGGTAGCTTGAGGGTGACGAACTGCCCAGGCTTAAAGTTGAACAACAGTTCTGGTTCGGCGACAAAGCGAAAGGTTTTGACATCGTGGGTTTCTTGAATAATTTGTAGGCAGCGAACCGTAATTTCGCCACCTGTCCAGTGCGATTTGTGATGGGCGATGGGCGAGGTGAGCCGGGGACTCAATGCCGCATTCAAAGACTCTATGATGACGGCGAACTCGCCAATGCGGAGCACGTCATCGGGGCCGATTTCGTAGGCTTGGTTGACGTGGGTGGTTTCGTTATTTAGCCTGGAGCCGTCGCTGCTGCCTAAGTCAATAAAATAAAACTGCCCTGCCTCGAACACAACTCGGCCATGCACCCGGCTCACCGCAGGACCATCTAACACAAGATCGCAGTCTGGGTGGCGACCGATAAGGCACTCGGATTGCTGGGGCGATCGCGGGGCGAGTTCTGCGGCGTAAACGTCGTTGGTGCAGGTGTTGATGACTTTAGTTTTTAACATAGTAAAAGAGAAGACGAGACAGTCAGGAAGGGTTGTGTAAGGCTACCGATGCCGGGGCGCGGTTACTGTTGTAGTCGTGTTTTGGACTGTATTGTTTTGGGTAAAGCTGTCTTGGGTTGTAGCTTTTTGGGTCGTCGCTGTTTGGGGCTTACCTGATTTTGGGGAAGTGTTGTTTCAGGAAAAGACGTTTTTGGAAAGTCTGTTTTAGGGACAGGTGAGCTGGAGACGGATGAGCTGGAGACGGATGAGCTGGGGATAGATGAGTTGGGGCGCTGCGTTTTAGGAAAGTTTGCCTTGGAAAACGGCGTCTTAGGCACTGTGATTCTGGTTGGGGTGCGCTTGATGACGGTTTTCGGCAACAAGCAGGGCAGGGCTTTTTGAGAGTTGTTGTTTTCAGGGCTAGGATTTGTTGTCGCTGGCGGTGTTGTGTTGGTTTCTAGGGTATCTATATGGGGGGTGTCTATATGAGGTAGGGTTTGGGTGAGAATGTTGATTTCTTCGGCGCTGAGCTGTTCTATACTGCGTGAGTCGCCAGCAGCGTTGAGCAGCTCGTTAACGTTGATAGAGAGCTTTTTGAGCTGACGCAGGCGCTTGCTTGCAAGGCTTTCTTGCTGATAGTGCGATTGCGATCGCCCCCAGGTGCGATACAGCCACAGGCTGCTAACAATGGCAATGAGCGCCTGAAAGCTCAGCTGAGCGGCAACGGGTAAGTTGTTGATCTCTGGGCGACCGCCATAGATGAAGAAAATGTTGAAAGCAACAAAGGTACACAGCGAAAAGATTTTGTGCAGGCTTTCTTCAGCGGTAGCGTCGGCACTGTGGTGCTTAAGATGTCCTCGATAAAGGCGTTCTAGACGGGTACAGAGCCAGCAGCTAGCAGCGGCAAAAGTTGCCAGGGTAAGGGGCGCAGCGAAGAGCTTAGGAATGGGGATGGCCTGGTTAAAGACGTAGAATCCATCTCCTAGCAGCGTCATCATGCTCACGGGCTCGTGGCTCCAAACCCCTGAAAAGTAGTAGCCAAAGTTGCCCGCATACAAGGCGTAATAGCTAAAGTAACCGATCACCAAGCCCAAGTAGCCATACTGCACCAGCTGCCGTCCGGGCTGGCGCAGCTGCGCCCAGTAGGTATACTCAGCATCAATATCCATACAGGCTGACTTACAAGAGATGCAGGCGCTTTGCTCGGCATTTTGTTGGGCGTTGTTGGGTGTGGCCTGAGCCTTGGGGAGCGTTGTGCGGCACATCGATTGGGTTAGGCTGTAGGGCGCAGCTTTGTGGGCCTGGCTATCGAGCAGGCCGCGCGGACCGGTGAATACGGTTTGCACCATGCCAAAAGGACACACATAGTGGCACCAGCTTCTGCCGCCATAGAGTGCCACGGTGCTGGCCGCCGCCAGTAAGGTGAGAATAAACATCACCGCAGCGAGGGGCCTCACTGAATTTACAAATAAAATGCGAGCGTTCAGCCCTAAAAAGAACAGCGTGAATTGAACATAAAAGTGATTTCTTTTGAGCCACTGATTTTGATCAATAGTTAGCAGGGGCTGGAGGCCGAGTGCCCTGGGGAGCTGAGAAAAAAAGTACAGCGGACAAAGGCGTCGCCAAAACTCATGACCAAAGACCAACACCACAAAAATGGCGCTGGGAACAACCATGCCCCAAAATACGCGGGTACCGATGGCGTAGGGCTCAAGCGGGATGCAATAGCCTTGCGTGCTAACGCAATCAGTGGGTATGGTGGCGCGGGCAATGGTTTGGTCTGCTAGTAGGCTCCAGTGGGTATTGGGGTGGGTTAGGAGCGCAGAGACCGGGTCATAAAACAAGGAGACAATGAGCAGTGCCCAAGCCAGGAAAATACCCCAGCGAATGGCATGTAGTTTTCTCTCGGAGAGGGTAGAAAGCATGATTGTTTGAGAACTGACTTACTGAACTATCAGCTGTCGTCTCAAATTTTCTGCAAGGTGAGTCGCTATTAAGCTTGTAGCGTGTTGGACCTGTCGCGCATTAGAAGAGGTGTGTTGAAGCGGTGTGTTAGAAGCGGTCTGTCCGTGGACCATAGGGTCTATAAAAGTCCCCAATGTTGATTTCCACCCATATAATTTAGGACGATAAAAGGTAACCCAACTAGGCAGTGAGATATAACTGGGCCAGCAATGCTTCTATACGTCCAATAGTTTTTACCCCACAGCCAGCCTAAAACCCAGGTTCCACATAGAATCAAAAGACTGCGAAAGTAAATATGTGAGAAGGCAAAGAGGCTAGCAGAGCAAATCACTAAAGCTTTTTCACGATGACCAACGACTTTCTCTAATAATAGGAACGCAAATGCTCTCCACATTAATTCTTGAAACAGGCACATGCCTAAGTACCAGCCATAGTAGTCAAGGTCTAGGTAGAGCGCACGAGGACGACCCATTATCCAAGGAATCGCCGCCAGACAAAAGCTTCCCAGCAAAAGCAAGAAGAAGGTCGGCGGCAAAAGCTTCCAGATAGAAGTAAGCTCTAGCGACAGTCCTAGCTTACGCAAAGAACACCGCAAAGAATAGTTGCTAAGAAAAGTCATGTAAAAGAACATAACAACTGTAGGAAAGCTGCCTAGTGTGAGGAAAAACAGCTTCCTCGGCAAAAAATCGGCGTAAAGTAGTAAAGAAGGCACTATAAAAGCAATGAATAAAAGCCAGATTTCAGGCTTTAGGATATCTGCAAAAAGACGAAGAGGTTGTTGTTTCATGAGATTTGGTTTGAGACAATCCATTTTATAAAAAATTGTCCCCGAACATCTTGAGCTCAGACCGCGCTCATCAGATCATTTTGAATTCAACAACCGTCAATAGGCAGGGATAGGTTTAGGGCTAGCTTTAGTCAACCAAATTGTAGAATTCCATAGTGGCACTGTTGTGAGTGGCACTGTTGTGGCTTCTAGTGACGTTGGCATTGATTGTCGGTTTACGAGTCAGATTCCCTGCAAGGTAAAAACCATTGAGCGGCTAATAAGGAGCGGCTAATAAGGAGCAGCTAATAGCTGCTTAAAGAAGCGGGCATGGTTAAACCATGGGACTAGGCCTGTACACAGCCACTCAGCACTCACAAACCCAGAGTCAATTTCTGTCCGCCTGACAATGCAGAGGGATTAAGCAGAAAGCCTCGACTTTGTGAGAAAACGCTAGAATAGCATCGAATGTGTGTGAGGACTTATTATGCATAGCATCCTTATCGCAGAAGACGAATCTCGTATTGCCTCGTTTATTGAAAAGGGACTGAAGGCAAATGGATTTACCACAACGATTGCGCCCTGTGGCGAAGATGCGATCGCGTTTGTTCTCGCAGACGACTACGATCTCCTGATCCTAGATTTGGGTCTGCCCGATATTGATGGACTGCAAGTCGTCGAAAGCCTACGGGGACAGGGGGCTAAGCTTCCTATTGTTATCCTCACCGCTCGAGACGATATCAACGATAAGGTGGCCGGACTTGAGGGTGGAGCAGATGATTACATCACCAAGCCATTTCGGTTTGAAGAACTGATTGCCCGAGTACGAGTGCGACTCCGGCATCGTTACAACATCAACCAAAGTATGGGTGAGACAACGCTACAGGTCGATGAGCTCACCTTAGACTTGCAGACTCGGCGGGCTAATGTAAATGGAGACTTGGTTGACTTGCCCGCTCGCGAATTTACCTTAGCAGAAACCTTTTTTCGGCATCCGGGGCAAGTGCTTAGCCGAGAGCAGCTGCTGAGTCGGGTTTGGGGATATGACTACAGTCCTGGGTCTAACATCGTTGATGTGTACGTTGGCTATCTGCGGAAAAAACTAGGTGCTGACCGCATAGAGACAGTACGTGGGATGGGATATCGTCTACGAAAGCAATGACTCTGAAGATGAGAAATCTCTCATGCAGAGGGAGGGAACAAAAGGGTAGGCTTGAATAGACAGATACTGTTGTTACCTTTCTTACGTTGAACGCCCTAAGTTAAAACGCCTTTTCATGTGCCATATATTAATTGTCGAAGACGAACAAAATCTCTCCGCATTTATTACAAAAGGATTAAAAAGAAGCGGCTGTCGTACCACCGTGCTTACCAACGGACAGCAAGCGATCGCACTCAGTGCAAAGACTGCTTACGACCTGATTCTGCTAGATATTGGATTGATAGAGATAGACGGCTGGGCGGTGCTAAAAGCAATCCGTGATCGAGGTGATCGCATCCCAATTATCATCATGACAGCCGGTAACTATAGGCGGTCAGAGGCTATTTCGGCCGGGGCTGACGACTATATTCAAAAGCCCTTTCGCTTCAAAGATCTCGTGACTGCTATTAGGCAACATCTTCCGTCGCCTGATTCACCCTGATTGGCTTTGTGTACATTTGACTGACGGGTAAGTTGAGCTGAAAAATAGAGCCTTGCCCCAGCTGGCTCACAAGTGAGACACTGCCGCCGTGTGCCTCGGCGATAGCACTGACAATAGCCAACCCTAGCCCAGAGCCGTCGGATTGTCGCTTTTTGCCGCTGCCTCGAGCAAAGCGGCCAAAAATGCGCTGCTGATCAGCATTGCTGATACCTGTGCCAGAATCTTTAATCCAAAACTGGACCTGCTGGATTTGGGCTTGTTTTGCGCCCCGACTGCTGACGGATTTCATCGGTCGTTTTGCTGTGATACGGCAGCCTAGCTCAATGTTATCAGGAGGCTGGGTGTGCTGAGCGGCATTGCGCAATAGATTGAGCAGCGCCCCGGTCAGCTGCTGGCGATCGCCTACCATCATTCCCTGATTTTCTATTCTCAGCGTCCAGTCACGCTCGGCTAGAGTTTGAGCCTTCGCAAACAGATCTTCAACCAGCGTTCCAATTTCAAAAGCTTCTAAGTGTAAAAAATCTGCTCGCTCAGACTTGGCCAGCAAAACCATATCGTTGACCAGTCTCGCCATGCGATCTAACTCGTCTATGACTAGCTCCACAGTTTCTTGGCGGCTTTGAGGATCGTCATCTAACAGCTCTAAATGCCCTCGCACAATGGTGATCGGTGTGCGCAGTTCATGGCCAGCATCGTTAATAAAATTGCGCTGGCTATCAAATGATTGCTGAATGCGATTCATCATCGCGTTGAACGTATTCGTCAGATCGGCAAGTTCGCCGTGGCCTTCCACCGACGGGATACGCCTTGTGAGGTCTGACTCACTAATGGAGCGCGCTGTTGTAGCGAGTTCCTGAATAGGCTTGAGTAAGCGGCCTGCACCGACCCAAGCGAGCAAAAGCGAAAGCGCCACAACGACCACAATCATCCAGCTAAATACATAGACGCCCTCCAGTGATTCTTGGCGCTCTCCTGCCGCCGCGTGAACCACCACATGCACTCCTAGCTGCCTGCCGTTAATAATTAATGGATCCGCCTTATATAGGAGTTTGCCAATCTCGGCATCATCGCTTAATTGGCTGTCTTTGGTAAAGGTAGTCACGGCTTTCCACTGCTCAAAGAGATCTGACTCTGGCTTAAAGGGATCGAGTAAATAGTCTGGGCTAGAAAAATAGCCAACGCCCTCTATTAAAACAATGTGAAAGTTGTCGTCTTCTGTAATGTTATTGTCTAAATATTCGACAACAAAAGATTCTAGGTCTTGATCTTTTTGTTCATTGGGATGTTGCCAGTCTGCGGGATGTTGCCAGTCTTCGAAAGCCGCTAAAAACTCTTCTCTTTCCTTAGCGAGGTCCGCTCGTACCCGCTGATCTACTCGTTGGAATAGTAAATATCTAAATATTGGGACCGTTAGCCCAGTGAGGCCCAACATTAAAAGCGCATAGAGAAACAAAATTCGCGTACGCGTTTCTTTAGAGAACTGTTGCCATAGAGAGCGCCCAAGCTTGGCAAAGGCATTTGATGAATCGGTCATGGCATTCACCCGAAAAAAAGACGCTGAATCATAGACTTTAGCTAATGGCATCTATTTCATAAACTATCTCACAGAGTTGGCCAACTTTCGATGAGAGTTTTTTCATGAATGTCTTCTAATCAAAAGTTCATGACTATCTTATGGCTACTTGCGATATTGAGCTTAGTCGGTTCTCGCCGCAAGTTCTTTACGAGATGCCCTGAAACGATGAATATGAACGCTACTAGAATGATGGTGTACTCCCATGATGCGTTTGGACTAAACAACCTACGACGGATGTTGGCGATTTGTGAACATTTGCTGAGCAACTGGCCTAATCTCTCTATTTTGCTGGTGTCTGGTTCCCCGATGGTTCATGACTTCCGCCTGACTAAAGGGTTGGACTATATTAAGCTACCTTGCTTGAATCTAGACACATCGGGAGAGGTTCCTACGAACTTTGTAGAAAGCTCTATTGAAAAAACGGTGGCTGAAAAAACGGTGGCTGAAAAAACGGTGACATTGAGATCACGCCTCATTCACTCAGCCGCCGTTCACTTCAAGCCCACGCTGTTGCTGGTTGATGATCCCCCACCCCACCTACCCACACAGGGCTAAAGGGTGAACTGAGCGACACTCTTAACGATTTACGCCAAGCAATTCCTGACGATTTGAATGGCTTGCCCCAAATCTTCCAGCATTTGAGTACGCTGCTAGCGCCCACTCATCAGCCGGCTCCTAAGCTTGTTTCTACTTCATCTTTTATGTGCTTGCTGGCATAACGGGGTGCTAGCGAAACAGTCTCACTTAATCATTTCAGAGGTTACTGCTATGAAAAAGATAATGTTCTACTGCCAGCACATTCTTGGGATGGGTCACCTCATCCGTAGCATGGAAATTGCCCGAGGTCTGAGTGCTGATTTCGAGGTGTGCTTTGTCAATGGCGGCGAAATTGTGCAGGGGTTCCAGCCACCAGAAAGCGTACGCATTATTAACCTGCCTGCGATTAAAACCGACACTGAATTTCGCGAGCTGCGCCCCGTTGATCCCCATCTAAGTCTAGAAAAGGCTCAAGAAATTCGTCAGCATCAGCTTTTGAAAACGCTACAAAGCTTTCAGCCTGATGTGCTGATGATTGAGCTTTTTCCTTTTGGCAGACGGCGGTTTTCTTTTGAGCTAATTCCGCTGATTGAAGCGGCCAAATTACGAGGCGTCAAAGTCGTTTCTAGCCTGCGAGATATTGTTGTCACTAAATCTAATCAATCCCGTCACGAGGCTAAAATTGTACGCTTGATAAATAAATATTTTGATCAGCTGCTGATTCACGGCGATCCTAGCCTGCACCCGTTAGAAGAGAGCTTTTCTAGGGTGACTGATTTAACCTGTGATGTCCGCTATACCGGATACGTTGTGCAGCAGCTAGAAAATAATCGGCTCACGATTGTTGATCACATTGCGCTGGATAAACATGAGCCCATGATTGTGGTGAGCGTTGGGGGTGGCCGATTTGGTCACGATTTGCTTGAGAGTGTTGTGGCCGCCGCCGCCATATTAGAGCGTAAGATTCCTCATCAGATTCAAATGTTTACGGGGCCATTTATGCCTGACGATAATTTTTGGACGCTAAAGGACATAGCACGTGATCGCACGAACCTGAAAATCCATCGCTACACGCCCAACCTACTGGCCTACATGGAAAAGGCAGACCTCTCAATTAGTATGTCTGGCTACAACACTACAATGAATATTTTAACGACGGGCGTAAGGGCCATGATGATGCCGTTTATCGGCAATGGCGATCAAGAACAAACGATGCGCGCCCAGCGCCTGTCACAACTGGGAAAAGCGCGGCGAATTTATCCAGAAGATCTAGCGCCTAAGCGCTTCGCGGATGCGGTACTGACACATCTTCAACAGTCACCCAGTTCAATCGAGGTGAATTTGAACGGCGTGAGCAATACCACAAAATTTGTTAACGCTCTAGTCACAGACACTTTAGAAGATACAGCCAAAGACGCTCTTTCCCTTAAGCCAGAAGGTTTTCCAAATCTGAGCGTGGCCTAGGCCTCTGCTGATCTACATTATAAATAAAAGAGAGAGACTATGAAAAAGATTATGATCTACTGTCAGCATTTGGCTGGTATGGGCCATTTGGTTCGCTGTAAAGAGATTATTTGTAACCTAACGTCAACGTTTGAAATTTGCTTTGTTAGCGGTGGACAAAGGGTGGCGGAGTTTGATCTTCCAGAGGCGGTGACAATTGTTCAGCTGCCAGGGCTTTGGCAAAAAGGAGCGGCGCTCGTGCCGCTAGATGAGACGCAATTACTCGAAGACGTCAAGGCTCAGCGAAAGCAGAAGCTGCTGGACGTATTTGACCAATGTCAGCCAGACTGCCTGATGACAGAATGTTTTCCCTTTAGCAAAATGAGCATGAAGTATGAGTTAACCCCCTTACTAAAGCGTGCTAAGGCATCGCTAAAGCCTGTCAAGATAATTTGCAGCCTCAGAGATTTGATTATGACTCAGCCGCTACCAGCAGAGGTAAAGGCCAGAAGAGCAGACAAGGTTTGCCGATTGATCAATCGATTTTATGATGCGGTGTTGTTCCATTCTGATGCAAATTTTCAGCGGTTAGAAGATTGTTTTCCTCAAGCCAGCGATTTGACCTGTGAGATTATTTACACGGGCTATGTGGCCCAGTCTCCACCCAGTGTAAGAGCACCCACGCCAGCCGATATTGCCGGACTTGGTGATTCGTCGCCAGCGATTGTCGTCAGCGCAGGGGGCGGCAGACATGGGTATCCCCTGCTCAACGCGGCGGTGGCGGCCAGTTCGCTTTTAGCTAAGCGGCTACCACACCACATCTATGCTTTTTCAGGGCCATTTATGCCTGAAAAAGATTTTTTAAAGCTCCAGCAGGCGGCGGCACATAGGCCAAACGTCACGCTTCGGCGCTATACATCTCTACTGATTGATTTCTTTGACAAAGCTGATTTGTCGGTGAGTTTGGGTGGATACAACACAACGATGAATGTGTTGCGCACTCATGTGCGATCGCTCCTGTTACCCTCTTTAAATCCCAGCCAAACTGACGAACAGCGTATCCGAGCCGAAAAGCTCGCTCACCTAGGTGTCTTGACCCTACTCACACCGCAAGCGTTACCGCCCGAGGGGCTTGCAGAAGCCATCGTCACAGCCCTGGGGCAAACGCCCACGGCCCACCAAATTGATTTGCAGGGTGCAGTTCATACAGCCTGTTATTTGAAAAAACTGTTGTTGGGAAATAATGCCTTTTCAGCAGCGGTCTGATCCTAGATTGAGCCTACTAAAAAAACACAATAACCGTACACGAGACAGGATGATGACAAAGAGAGTTTGCCTAACCACACTAGAATTTCCGCCCGATGTTGGCGGCGTCGGGCAATCGGTCAGCCGAATTGCCCACATGCTCCTTGAGCTAGGTTATGAGGCCCATGTGGCCGTTTTTCGGGCCGTTTTTCGCGATGAACGAGCCTTAGCAGATGCTGGAGACTACCGACGTGCCGCTTGTTATACCACTCGCTCAGGCAATATTACGGTTCACCGTTTAAAGCCCGCAGTGCGCTCTAAACAGGCAAAGGCCCAAGACTATTTATGCGATTTATACACTCAGCTCAAGGGACTACATGACCAATATCAATTTGATGTGTTCCATGCCTTTTTTATTAATGAAATGGGCTTTTTAACGACGCTGCTCGGCAAAGAAAACGGACTGCCTGTGATTAACAGTGTTCGAGGTGCTGATTTGAACAAACATGTCTTTAATCCTGCGCAATTTTCTCAAGTGAGCTGGACACTGGCTCATTCGGATTGGACAACATTCGTGAGTCAAGACTTGATGCGGAGGGCTCGGGCCATCATTCCCGACAGTCAGAGCCGATCTTCTGCTTTTTGGAATGCGATCGCACCTATTGACTTTGATACGCTCCCGACCCCCGCCCTCGTAGGCAAGCTCCAAGGGACTGTGATTGGCTCAGTCGGTAGCTTCAGAGATAAAAAAGGACTCGAATATCTGTTTGATGCCTGTCAAAAGATTAGAACAAAAACAGAGCGTGCAAAGACAGATCTTACCCTGCTGCTCGTCGGTGACTTTGCTGAAAAAGAGCGGGCCTATTGGGAAAATGCCCTGTCGGACAGTGGCTTTGCCGATCGCATTGTCACTACAGGAAAGATTAGCCGACAAGAAGCCCTAGCCTATTTGCCCCACATGGATATTTTTGCCATTCCTTCGCTGCGAGATGGCTGTCCCAACGCATTACTAGAGGCGATGCTTGCGGCCAAAGCGATTGTCGGAAGTCATGTAGATGCTATTGGTGAAATCATCAAAGATGGGACTGACGGCCTCATCGTACCGCCGAGTGATACTGACACCCTAGCTAGGGCGCTTTGGCAGCTTGTGAGTCAGCCCGGCCTACGGCGACAGCTAGGAATAGCGGCTAGGCAAAAGGCACTCACTCAGCTGGCCCCCGCCGTTGAGAAACAAAACTGGAAAGCCGTTTACCAGCAGGTGCTTGATGATCAAAGGTCTTCTCTGAAAAGCCTTCATCTGAAGAAATCTCTTTTGAATCCTTAGTGCAATTCAGTAAACAGCATGATCCTTAAAAACAATAGCGCAGCTTCTCTTAGAAAGAAGCCTCCTAAAACGATTCAACAAACGCTGCCTGGATTGCGGCGAATTATACGGCGGTTTTGGCCACAGATTCGCAAGCAAAAGGGCCTACTCTCACTGGCCACACTAGCGCTAGTGAGTAAAGTATTTGCCAGACTCACTGCACCCTGGCCCCTAAAGCTCATTTTTGACTTTGTGCTGGTGCCCGATGCCCACAGCGCCGAGCTAAACTGGCCTCTGCTAAGAGACTTAAGTCCCAATATGCTGTTAGCTGTGTTAGCGGTCGCAATTATTGTCACAGCCGCACTCCGGGCGACCTCTGCCTACGTCAGCCTAGTGGGGCTCTCAGTCGCCGCTAGCCGCATTATGACTGATGTCAGAGCCGATCTTTATGCCCATATTCAGCGGCTCTCTCTCTCTTTTCACTACCAGTCTAAAAGTGGTGATTTGATCACACGCATTACCAGTGATATCGATACGCTGCGGAGCGCGACGGTGAACGCGACGCTGCCGCTCATTGTCGATACGCTAACGCTGATTAGTATGGTAGGCGTGATGTTCTGGATCGACTGGGAGTTAGCCTTAATTGGCCTGACGGTTTTTCCACTTTTCATTCTCTCTAGCCTAAAGATGACAAAGCGGATTAAAAAAGTCTCTCGTCAGCAGCGCCGTAGAGAAAGTGCAATGGCCGCAACAGTGGCTGAATCAATCGGGGCGATTAAGGTCGTCCAGGCGCTGTCATTAGAGCGTAGATTAGAGAAAATATTTGCCAGCGACAATCGCCAGAGCTTAGAAGATACCGCACGCACGCAGCAGCTTTCGTCAGGGCTACAGCGCACAGCGGAAATTTTGGTGGCGATCGCCACTGCCCTCGTGCTATGGCGCGGCGCAATCATCGTACAGCAAGGCACTGCTACCCCAGGTGATTTGCTGGTGTTTATTACTTATCTAAAAACGGCTTTTAAGCCGACTCGAGATCTGGCAAAAGAAGCCTCAAAAATCTCTAAAGCAACGGCTTCTGGCGAGAGAATTATTGATTTGTTTGAAATGATGCCTGAGATTCGCAATCAGCCGGGTGCGATGACAGCCCAGTCATTTCGCGGCGATATCTCTTTTCAAAATGTTTATTTTGCCTATGAATCGAACCGGATGATTTTGGAAAATATTAGCTTTGTAGCCGAAGCTGGTGAGCGAATTGCCTTAGTTGGCCCATCGGGTGGCGGTAAGTCTACACTGGTCAGCCTGCTGCTGCGCTTGTACGATCCGCTACTGGGGCAAGTCACCATTGATGGTAAAGACATTCGTGACTATCGGCTAGACTCTCTGCGGCAGCAGATTAGCATTGTCCTACAAGACAGCGTTCTCTTTGGGACGACGGTTCGAGAGAATATTGCCTATGGAACAACCGGTGCAAGTGATGCAAACATTGAAAAAGCTGCCAAGTTAGCCAATGCTCACGACTTTATTATGCAGTTGCCTCAAGGGTATAACACACTCATCAGCGAGCGCGGTTTAACGCTTTCGGGAGGGCAGCGGCAGCGAATTGCGATCGCCAGGGCTGCTGTTCGCAAAGCGCGTATCGTGATTTTGGATGAGCCGACCGTTGGGCTCGATAACAACAGTGAAAAAGCCGTGAATGAAGCGCTAAAGCGTCTGACTATCAATTCAACAACGTTTCTCATTACCCATGACTTACGCGCCTCGAAAGACTGCGACCAAATTTTTTACATCGAAAACGGTCAGATTTTAGAGCGTGGCACTCACGCAGCCTTGATGTGCCAAGGGCAGCACTATGCCGCACTTTACCAGCTACAGACGGCGATCATGCCTGCAAAGACGATACCCATGCAGTCGTGATATCGCAGTTTAGAGAAAATCTTGCAAAACATTCAGCTGATAACCAACAACAAACCTATGAAACAGCCTCAAGTCACTATCATTGTTGTTCCTAGAGAACGTTTTCAGTTTACGCAAAGATCGCTAGAGAGCTTGTATGAAAATACCCACTATCCCTTTCATCTGATTTATATAGACAACAATTCGCCGGATCATATTCGTGAGTATTTAGATAATCAGGCCCAGCAGAAGGGTTTTGAGAGAGTGCGATCGCCCTATTACCTCTCACCCAATCAGGCCAGAAATGCGGGCTTACGACGCGTCAAAACCCCTTTTGTTGTTTTTGTGGATAACGACATTGTATTTTCATCTGGCTGGCTAACGGCCCTAATGACCTGTGAGCATGAGACTGGCGCTTCTGTGATTGGTTCGCTCGTGTGCCAGTACGAACCGCTGCATACCATTGTCCACTGCATTGGAGGGGACTACATGGCGCCTGATGAATATATCAAATTTTCCCGAGGTGAGCGGGGACCAAAAGCCAATACTGACAATGCCGGACAGTGGACAATCGAAGAGAAAACCTATTTTCAAAACCAACCTATCGATGAGGTTAAAGACCAGATTCACAGACAAACCGTCGGCTTTATAGAATTTCACGCCATGCTGGTACGCACCAGTTTGTTCAATCGCATTGGTCTATTAGACGAGGGATTTTCCTGTACAAAAGAGTATCTAGACTTTTGTATGACGGTGATTCGACTCGGAGAGCCGATTTATTTAGAACCCGCTTCTGTCGTTACGTTCCTAACGCATCCGCCTGCCCCGACGATGGAGCTTTCTGATTTGCCTTACTTTATGCTGCGCTGGAGCGATGAGTGGGAGCGTGCTAGCCTAAAGCACTTTCAACAGAAATGGAATCTCGCAGAGAGTCGCTACTTTCAAAAGCGCTATAAAAAACTAGGCCAAAGGCGACGAAAAGAACTGATTAAACCGCTCGTCGCCCAGTTTTCTTTTCTCAATGAACCCGCTAAAAAATGGCTGGAAAAGCGGCTGATCGGTGTTGAAAAAATCTTGAACTACTATCTCTCCTGGCAGTATCAGAAATTATTAGAACAAGCTGATACCCCTCTTATCTCAGACTATCCTGCTCCTTCCTTTCCTGAAAAAACATTCTCTAAAGATCGCGATCGCGTGAATGCCTTATCTTCTCAGCTGCTACCAACGAGTCAGGCCTCATTCACCATCAACCCTATTTCAGCTCAGCTCTGAAGCATTCATCCTACTCTTCGAGAAGGGCAAAGCCCTACACCACTCATCACTCATCACTCATTACTTAGGAAATTCCCCTATGCTTTACCGCGACCTTGGAACAACCGGAATTAAAGCCTCAGCGATTGGCCTTGGCACCTGGAACATTGGTAACCAGTGGGGCCATATTGACGAAGAGAGTGCACTCTCAACTATCCGCAGCGCCGTCAAACAAGGCATTAATATTATCGATACCGCCGAATCCTATGGAATGCCAGCGGGTCTCTCAGAAGAGCGCGTAGGCAAAGCCTTACAAGGCTGTCGCGACAAGGTGCATCTCGTCACAAAAATGGGCCGCTGGGGTAGACGCTCTGGGCAAATGGTGCCGATCACCACCACAGATATGGTCAGGCTCTGCGCCCATGCATCACTCTATCGCCTAAAAACAGACTACATTGACATTATGCTTTGTCATGAAGGTAAGCTTGCAGATCCACAGTTGGCCGAGACTTACCTCAAAGGCTTCGAGCGACTCCAGGAGCAAGGATTAATTGGCACCTACGGCATTTCTACCGATCGCCTAGATGTGCTGAAATTGTTCAATGCTAGCGGCAACTGTCGCGTCGTAGAAGTAGACTACTCACTGCTGAGTCGCAATCCCGATAAAGACTTTTTCCCCTACTGTCAGGCGCACAATATTGCCGCGCTGGTAAGAGGTCCACTTCATAAGGGGCTGCTATCAGGCAAGTATTCTTCAAATACTGTGTTTACCGACACGGTACGAGCTGAATGGTACAAAAACGATCGCGCTAAAGAGAAGCTGGTTCGCAAGCTGACCAAGGTTGATAATCTTAAAGCGGCTGTGCAGCCTGGTGAGGCCATGGTAAAAGCAGCTTTGGGGTTTGTGATTTCTCATCCAATAGCACCTGTTGCGATCGCAGGTGCCAAGTCTCCGGAACAAGTTTCTATTAACGCCAGCGCCGGTAGTCGGGTACTTTCTACCGCACAAAGGGAGCATCTCATTCGCTGCACAAAGTCAAAAGGTAAAAACCTTGCGATCGCCTAACATTATTACCAATGCTCTCATTGTGTACACCGCAGCCGCGACGCTTTTACTCAATTCATCGCCAATCGCCGCTGCAGATACTCGAATTCGAGGAGAGTTTGAATACAATCTTGAGAGCCAATCGCTCAGTGAGTGGCAAATCGGCCCGGTCTTTGACCTAGATAATGCAACAGAGCTAGAGATCCCCATCGGCCAAAACGACCAGGAATGGCAGGTACGACCAGAATTAACCTACGAGATTGAAGTCAATGACTTTACAGTCGAACTTGGTCTTGGATTTGAAGTCTCTGTTGATCGGCCTATTCATGGGTTTGGCAGCATCGAAGGCAGCCTGGATTTTTAGGCTGAGTTCTGACCGTTTCTGCTCACGAAAGATAACAAAAACTAGAATTGTTCCATTTGTTCAGGAAAGCGTACCTATGGCATCCGCTAACACAGCATCCCCAGACAACACACACACCTCGATTCAATCGACTTCTCAATCAGCATTTGACTCAACCGTTGACCCTATCATGCTTGAAAAAAAACAGCCCAAGGTAACCCTTATCATCGGCCCTCGAGAACGGTTTAGCTATACCCGCGAATGTTTAGAAAGCATTTATCAAAACACCGACTATCCCTTCGAGCTTATTTTTGTCGATGTCTGTTCACCTGAGCCCGTCAAACGCTACATTCAAAAAAAGGCTCAAGAAAAATCTTTTAAAGTTATTCGCATGACACGATACATCTCTCCTAATCAGGCCAGGAATGTAGGCTTGCGCTACGTGCGAAAACAGACAGACAACGACTATGTTGTATTTGTTGAAAATGACGTGATTGTCAAAAAAGGCTGGCTCACCCGACTGGTGAACTGCGCAGAAGAAACGAGTGCGGCTGTAGTAGGCCCCCTTACCTGCATTGGCAAGCCACTTCATCAGGTGATTCATAACGCGGGCGGACGCTCATACATTAAATTAGATATCAAGCGAGGTCAGCCAAGAAGATTAATCAAACAATCTGCTTATCTCACGGGCAAACCCGTTATCGAAGTCCCTGAAGAGCTGCGCCCAGTTCAGTGCGACTATGTTGAATTCCACTGCATGCTGGTACGCAGCAGCTTGTTTGAAACCGAACCGTTCAAACAGACCGGTGGCCTGCTCGATGAAGGCATGTTGGCCACTCGCGAGCATATCGACTTTTGCTTTATGGTAACAGCAGCAGGGGGCAGCATTTATAGCGATCGCACCGCTGTGGTCACAACCGATACGGTCGGTATTGATAACAACAAAGCGGGCCTCATTGAGTGGTTTGGCCAGCTAGAACTCCCAGAATTTAAGCTTTACGACCTGCCTTACTTCATGCTGCGCTGGAGCGATGCTTGGGATCTTGCGAGCTTACATCACCTGCGTGAAAAATGGGATTTAACAGAAGATAGATACTTTAAGAGACGCTATAGAAAGTTAGGAGATCGTCGCCGTGAGCTGCTAGTTTTACCCTTAGTTCAACGGCTTACGTTTGGCAGAGGTAGCGATCGCTTAGAACAGCTATTAGCGGCTATAGAAAGAAAAATAAATCACTATCTCTACGATCGCTACCTCAAAAAACATCCTGAAACTCCCCATCCGATTCAGCCCGCTACCGTCCGTCACACACTACAGTCCGTTCAGCAACGCTAATGAACACGGAGGGCGTAATAAACAATATACAGAACACAGCTAACATGCAAACAACCACCCGCGTTATTTTTGTTCGACATGGACGCAGCACATTCAATGATCAAGGGCGCTATCAGGGCAGTTCCAACGACGCTATTTTGACAGAGCAGGGTCGAGAAACCTCACAGTTAGTCGGCCAGTATCTAAAGCAATCATCAGCCATTGCTCCGATTGACTGGGTCTTCACCAGTCCTCTACGTCGAGTTCAACAAACGGCTCACGAAATTGTTCAAGCCATGACGCCAGAGAGTCCACCGCCGGTGATCACCCATGATGACTTAAAAGAAATGTCGCTTTCTATTTGGGAGGGCCTGAGCTACCAGTCTGTAAAGCAGAAATTTTCTAGCCAGTATCAACAATGGCAGAAGGATCCTGCTCAGTTTGAACTGCCTACGGAAACAGAGAACCTAACAAAGGGAACTGTTGCGGTTGCGACAGAAACGTATTTTCCAGTGCAAGATCTCTACCGTAACGCTCGCAGATTTTGGACGAAAATACTACCGCGTTATATCGGCAGTACACTTTTAATCGTGAGTCATAGCGGTACTATCCACGCACTTTTGAGCACCGCACTAGGGCTGCCGCCTGAGTGCCACCACAGCTTACAACAATCAAACTGTGGGATTAGCGAGCTAGTATTTTTGGGGTCATCGTCTTTGGGAATAGCGAAACTTGGAGATTATGCACAGCTTCACCAGCTGAATCAGACCACCGTGCTTGGCGAGTCACTACCTAAACTCAAAGTGAATAAACAGGGGTTGCGACTATTGCTCGTTCCCAGCAGCCAACCTGATGATGAGGTGACGGCCCCGCATTTTCAACGCCTAGCAGCGTGTCTCAAGGGAATATCTATCGATTTTTGCCTATCAACAGATGAGGGACAGCCCTGGCTTCGCTCTTTGGTGCAACAGCATCCTAATATGCTTTGTTTAGGCTCACAAAATGATAATTTCTTGGATGCTTGGCAACAGCACTTAGGTCAATCTCATCGGCCAGATGAACCGCTAATAACAGCCTTGGCGATCGCACCTACGGGCAGCATTCAAAAATTACTCAGCCAAGTCCTCATACAAAGGTTAGAGAAAACGCTAAAGGTTGATTTTACGAAAGGCGATCGCCAAAATGCATTATCCCATAACTGCCTAGCGCTTCGCCACGGACACCTTAGCGTTGTTCATTATCCTCACAACCATCGGCCCGTGATTCAGGCGATCAACATTTAATTTTTCTGCAATCACAGGCTCATTGTCAAAACTAAATAGCCAAAATTGAAGGGTAAGTCACGTGAAGGGTAAGTCACGTGAAGGGTAAGTCACGAGAGAACCTGCCTAGAAAATTTCTCAACTTCTTCAGGGGGCAGGTGGTCAGCTACCAGCTGCACAAACTGGTGGTTACTGATAGGCTGATGCAACGCAAGCACGTCATCTATCAGCATTTGAGCCATGGGTTCAATGTAGTACTCACTGAGCTGTTGCCGACATTTGGCAATGCAGGTTGGACTCAGGTCGGTCGGTCGGTGTTGCGGAAGGGAGGCTTTGGGAGAAGTTTGATGGCCTTTGGAAGGCTGGACTTGAGACCTTTCTGAAGGCTTGCTTTGAGGGTTTTTTTGAGGGCTGGGGGTCGGTGAGTGAGTGTGGTTAGAAGCGGCGTGCGAAAAGCTATTTTTAAACCTCAGTGCGTCCTGCGGGTCGGGAAGACGATCGGCGACCAGTGCGATGAATTGGGCCAGCGTTTGAGGCCGTTGATGGGTGATGACTTCGTTGAGGATGAGGGTCGCCATCGGGCCAATGTAATAGTCACACAGCTTGTGTTGGCAGCGCTTGATAATGTCTGGGCTCCAAACTTGAGCGGCCCAAGCTTGAGCGGTTTCAGCGTCAGCGGTCCAAACTTTTGAGCCTGTGGCATGGGCCCTTGAGCCTGCGGCATGGGCCTGCTTGTAGGCAACTTGAGTCTGCTCGCTAAACCGAGGGGCCTGTGAAAGGTGCTGTACGGCTGTTGGCGGCAGTAGGGTTTTGGGCTCAAGGCTATCGGGTGTGGTGAAGTTAGGTGCCTGGGTTGGGTAGGCTTGGCTCACCTGAGAGAGCGTTTGCTTAACCTGCTCTAAACACGTCCCGACTAAGTTTGCCTGTGATAGGTCAACGTTCGCCATTTGGGTGTCTATGAGGTTGGCGTTGCGCAGGTTGGCGTTGCGCAGGTTGGCCTCGCTCAAATACGCACCGCCTAGGTTTGCGCCACTGAGGTTTGCCCGACTCAGGTTTGCCCCAATCAGGCAGGCTCGCCGGAGGTCAACGCCTCGTAGGTCGCTGCCCATTAGGTTGATTTCAAAGAGGTAGGAGTGGGTGAGATTAATTCCCCTGAGATCTGGCATTTTGTGGGGGTGCTGGCTACGCCATTGATTCCACTGGGCAACGCCGCTTTCAAGTAAGTTTTGATAGTTCATCGTTAACATGGTGTTGCCCCCCTCCTACGGTCAGTTGTCGTTTAGCCTGCGCTGGTTTTTTACCTAGCCTTTTGCCTAGCGTAATAGTGGCTAAGGTATGCGATACATAACGTTTATTCATCGCGCTGACTAATATCATCGATCGTGTCTGAGGTCTCACCTTCAAATTGCAATCACACTTCATATACATGGAGCTTTGTGTAAATAAGGTATTAAAACAGTCGTGCTAGATGTTGTTTTAATTAACTATCAGTAAACACAGTAAAAAATATGCATAAAGCTAGAGGGGGAGGCTGATCACCTGTTGTGGCGTAGGGATGGAAATGGTGCGATCGCCTAATAAAAATTCGCTGTAGTCAGCCACGTTGTCTAAGCCCACTAGGTTGAGGATGATTTCAACCATGAGCCAGAAAAGGAGCTTGCTAATCAGGGTTTGCCATTGACCTTGCATGATGCTCACTAAAGAGGGAAGGAGTGACGAAGGCTTCTCTCTATACAGATTTAATAGGGTGTACGGTTGGCTTTATGCAGGGAAATGCTACCGGGTTCCAAGCTCTCAGGTTTCAATATTTCGGGTTTCAATATTTCGGGTCTCAAGTTTTGCATAAAGCAGCTACTATCCACGTATTAAAGTGAGTCCTACAACCCCCTTTAATTGCGATGTCTCTTTCTGGTGTTTGGCCTGTTTCTAAGTCGGTTACTCGGTTTTGCTTGGGTGTGGCGGCCTGCGTTGTGTCGGGGGTTGCCCTAGAAGCCATACAGGCGACGGCGGCTGCGGCGGCGGCCTTCTCTTTGTCGGGGAGCCGTCTGACGCTGGATACTGTGGGTACGTTGCCTGAGGCTAAAGCGTCTACGTTGGGGACGGATGCGATCTCCAAAACCCAACAGGGTACGGCTGACAACTTTTTTGACGGTGATTTGGCCTTTGTTGCTGATGAGAGTACTCGGCTAGATGGGCTTTTTGAAGCGCGATCGCTCGGCGACGGCAGCGGTTACTTTGGCCAGTCTCGCATTACCGCCAATGCCTTTGCAGACTTTTTGGTGACCCCGGAACAGCCCTTTGCCCTAAACTTTCAGTTTTCCACGCTTCTCCAAAATGTTGTCGATACTGTTTTTGAGCGGGCAACGGCCAGCTCAAGTATTTCTCTTTCCTTGCTTGATCCGACTCAAACGGTGCTGCAATTTTTCACGCTGGATGCCAGCGTTAACACGAGCCCTGTGGATCAACAACGGAATGAGACTTTGTTGGTGAATACCAACGGTCAAATTTTGGCTGATAGTCGCCAGCTGCTACCCGGTGCGAACCAAGAGACGGGCACTGTTGGCTTTGCGGGCAGTTTTGCGCACAGCGTTTCGCAGCCAACGCTACTGACGTTGCAAGTCAACACGGTGAATCAATCCTGCGTGCAGGCGCCTAATGATACTGACACCTGCGTTAAGGTTCCAGATAATGCTGGGGTGTTGCCCTTTGCGCTGGTGACTGCGCTGGGCTTTTTGTTTATTCCTCGATTGCGTGACTCAGTTGATCTCTAGCGTAGAAACGTGCTTCATATTGCCGAATAAACAAGTTAATATCAATTGAGGACAAAAAGCGGAGGCTAACGAGAGTGTTAGAGCCGCTTTTTGTATGGATGCTCCTATTTTTTGACTATTGTCGATGCTGCGAATATTTCTAGCCCATGCCAAAGAGGACAAAGACGCCGTTACCCAGCTGTACCATCGCCTGAAGGAAAGCGGCTATCGCCCTTGGCTAGATAAGGAAGATCTACTGCCGGGGCAGAATTGGCGGGCGGAGATTCCGAAAGCTATTAAAAATAGTCAGGTGTTTATTGCCTGCCTTTCGCAGCAGTCCGTGGTGAAGCAGGGCTATGTGCAGCGCGAATTTAAGATGGCGCTAAATGAGTATGCAAATAAGCCGCCCGACTCCATTTATTTGATTCCTGTGCGGCTAGATGACTGCGCTATTCCAGAGCTGAGGCAGGAGGAATACGGAGTAAACCTGCGGGATATTCAGTGGGTGGATTTGTTTGAAGCAAACGGGTTTGGGCGGTTAGTCAAAGCGCTACAGCACGGGTTTCCAGATAGTCACGCTTCTCAGCTGCCGATACCGTCTGCGCAGACTGCTGTGCCTTTCCATGCATCGCCAAAAGCAACGACTGCTGCCCCAACCCTAGAGAGTCGAACGTCTCCTCCTAGTTTTACAGCGCAGTTAGGTGGCGGCGTGACGCTGGAAATGGTGAAGATTCCAGGGGGACGTTTTTGGATGGGGTCGCCAGAGAATGAGTTAGAGCGTCGTGCCAGTGAAGGCCCTCAGCATAAGGTCGCTGTGCCCAGTTTCTATATGGGGAAGTATCCGGTGACGCAGCGGCAGTGGCTGGCTGTGTCATTACTAGATGATGTGGAACGAGCGCTGAAGCCGATGCTTTCTCATTTCAAGGGTGACAATCGACCTGTTGAGAAGGTGAGTTGGCTGGAGGCTGTTGAGTTTTGTCAGCGGCTTTCTCGCCATACTGGGCAGGACTATCGGCTACCCAGTGAAGCTGAATGGGAGTACGCCTGCCGAGCGGGAACAACGACGCCCTTTCACTTTGGGGAGACCATCACGACTGACTTAGCTAACTATTGCGGGGAGGATCGGGAATTTGGTGGAACGAAGTATTCAGGATCCTATGGCACTGGTCTCAAGGGTGAATATCGAGCACAAACGACAGATGTAGGAGGCTTCCCTCACAATCGCTTTGGCCTACATGACATGCACGGTAGTGTGTGGGAGTGGTGTCAAGACGATTGGCATAGCGATTATCAAGGGGCTCCGATTGATGGCAGTGCTTGGACGAAAGAGGGAAATGCCACTTACCGAGTTGTACGCGGCGGCGCTTGGAGCAGCGCTCCGAGGGATTGCCGCTCTGCTATCCGCAGCCACTATCCGCCTGGGAACCGCTACAACGATATCGGTTTTCGGGTCAGTTGCAGCGCGCCTAGGACTCTTATTTAGCCCTTTGCCCTTCTTTCTTTCCTTCCCTCAATCTTTCTTTTCGCGCGAAGCGCGATCAAGTGCAGCCGCTCTTTTCCTTTGGAAACGTTGCTCGAACGACTCCGTTGAGTGCTCGGTCCTCAGCGGAGTCGTGGGCTTTGCTTTATAACGAAAACGATTAGGGAACTGAAACTTGCAGGGTTTGACGGAGTTGTCCGCTGCCGCTGACCTGCTGGGACAGTTGAGTGCCCGGTCCTACCAGTGAAATGCGGACATTGGCCGTAGCAGGCAAATAGGTGCCTACAATTTCGAGGGTGTGTGTCCCGGCTGCTGAGAGGTAAGGCGAGAGCGTGAGGGTCTCTGAAGCACGCGTGAGGGTTTTGATGGTTTCCCCATCGATTTTGAGGGTGGCGTTGAGTGATCGCGCTGTTGTCTCAACGGTCAGCCGATAGTCGTCATCAACACGATGCGTTTGTCGGTGCGAACTGCTCTGGCTTTGTTGTCCGTGACTTTGCTGTCCATGGCTTTGCTGACGCGAGTGCTGATAAATAGATCGGGGTCTACGAGGGTTCATAATCCGAATGGTGCCATTGTTCGGCCCGCCCGTTATTTCAACAACAGAATCTGTAATGCGTATCGTACGACCGCCTTTTAGGCCGCTCTTTTGGTCATCTGGCTGACGAATGCGCTGAGGCGATGCCGATGAGATAACAGGGGCTGAAATAGACGTAGGAATAGTCTTTGAAGTGCCTGCTGAGGGCAGCCCAGCCGCCGCGAACAACATCATCGCGCCAGAGGTAGATAACTTGAATAAACTCATAACATCCTCCTGGGTAAACTGCCCATAACAGGCCCCATAACAGATAAAAGCGCAGGCAAAGGCAGACTAGCTAATGTCATCACTGTTGCCATTCGATGTGCCGTAGTAGTCAGTCAAGGTAGGATCTGGCAGGACATTGAGATCTACCTGAGTGGGGACAGAGAAAAACAACGGTTCGTCATCGATGTAGGGAGAAGCATAGCCACTTTGCTCGTCAGAGCCCCCTAAATAGTGAGAGTTTGACTGGCTTTGGTCAATATTACCGTGGCCGGTATAGACCTGCGTGCCCGTGTGAATGGTCGTACTGCCAAAGCATCCGGGCGCGGCCTCAAAGTGGGACTCGCTTTGTTGTGTGGCTTCAGTGTTCTCGCCGTGGATGGCAATTTGGGTGGGGACATCGATGCCTACGCACACCGCTTGGGCTTCAGCAGGCAATAGGCTAATAGACAGCGCAGAAAGGGAAAACAAGCTGAGGGAAAGAATGGGAAATTTCATGATGTTCTGTGGGGAAAGAATCAAGGATAAAAGGAGGAAAATGAGTGAACAAAGTGTTCTAGTTGTTCGAAATGCGTATCACACTGATTCAAAAGATCCTATGTTCACTCTTTAAAAAAGCTAGGCCGAAAAAGCTAGGCTTAAAAGTCAACCAGTACCTGGGTCGCAGTTTGGTGGGTGTTGCTCTCAGTGGTGGTGCGATCGCCCAAGGCAGCATTACCAATACCCGCTTGCTGTAGCAGCAGTTGCGTATGGCTCTCAGCCCACGCGCCAATAGAGTCTTGCGCGGCGGCTTGGTGCACCTGCGTCGTGGCCGCTGCGCCATTACCATTGGCCAAAGTGCCTGCTTCAACATTTTGCCACAGCTGTTGGCTGCCACTCCCAGACTGATACACCGATTGCTCGGTACGGCTCATAGAAGCGGCATTTGCGCCTGAGGCACTGGTTGAACCAGAGACGCTTTGATAGCTACTTTGGTCGGCAAAAGCAGCGGTAGAAAAAGATAGAACGGAGGCAATGGACAGCAGTCCAAGGGTTCGATGTCGATGTAACATGGCAGGAGTCTCCTATTTTGTGAAGAAAAAGAGTTTACTGCGCAACCGTTTAGCTGTTGTTGTTTCTGTTGGTTCTTAGGTTGGTTGTTAGATTGTTTATGGGTTGTCCAGCCGCTCAGTAAAACCCAACCATCGACTTGATAAACAGCAGCAGCTGCACAGCGAGTCTGCTCAATCCGATGGTGGAAAGTAGCCATCGGCTTAGTACTCACCATAGATAGGCTGTGGATACCAAGGGTAGTAGCTGCTAGTGTCACTATCGATAAGCACTTCGGTTTGCGCTTGCTCGTTAGCGCTGAGGACATTGGAGCCGTTAGCGCCGACGGTGGCTGAGCCAATATCTTGAGTCCCGGTCACGATATTAGGCTGACCAAAGGGGCCGCCAAAAGGAGCAGCACTGCCAAAGTCAGGATCAATCAGAACCTGTTGTAAGTTTTGGTCATTAACGCTGGCTACATTGGAGCCGTTGACACCGACCGTTTGCGACTCAATGGACTGAGCGCCGCTAACGACGTTTTGAGCGTGAGCGGGAACTGCCAGACCAATCGTGCCCGCAGCGAGGAGACCAAAAGCAAGTGTTTTCTTTAACATGATGTTTCTCTCTTAAGTTAAGTGGTTTGGGGTGTAACCCCGACACTTATTTAATAGGGAAGACTCTGAAAGATATGCAGGTTTTCTCAAAAAAGATTTTGCAGATATAGGAGAGGCCCCCCGACCGCACGCATAAAAAAAGGAGCCCATTGATTTGGACTCCCTCGAACAGTGTAAGGAAATGGTGGATTCGCGAAGGACGAAAGACTCATCCTCCCTAGTAAATGTATGGATACCAAGGCGAAGTCGCCGTATCGCTGTCAATGAGTATCTCGGTTTGTTCCTGCTCGTTAGCGCTGATAACGTTGGAGCCGTTAGCCCCGACGGTGGCTGAGCCAATGTCCTGAGTCCCGGTCACAATATTCGGCTGACCAAAGGGGCCACCAAAAGGAGCAGCACTGCCAAAGTCGGGATCAATCAGAACCTGTTGTAAGTTTTGATCGTTAACGCTGACGACATTGGAGCCGTTGACGCCGACTGTTTGCGATTCAATAGACTGGCTGCCGCTAACCACGTTTTGAGCGTGAGCAGGCACGGCCAAACCAATCGTGCCCGCAGCGAGGAGACCAAAAGCAAGTGTTTTCTTCAACATGGGAATTTTCTCGTGAAGTGAATTGGATTAGAAAAATAGAATGAAAATAAGCGTAAAAGAGGAGCTAGGGAGTCAATTAACTCCTCTTTTTTGGAGGCTCCTTTTCTGATGTCTTTTGGCCAGATGAAACGGCTAGATAAGACGGCCAGACGAGAAGCCAGTGCTTGTGCGGATAGCAGGCTTAGGGCTTTGCAAGTAAATAACTTCTTGACAGCCCTCACCCTAGCCCTTTAAAGACACAATCTAGTGACCCCTTGGCTGCTTTAGTGTGTTTTCCCGGGGGAGAGGGAACCGGATTCAAAGTCCCCTCCCCCGGGAGAGGGATTTAGGGAGAGGGCGACAGCATTGCTGGTAACAGGGGACATTATTAAGCTGCACTTCCCTTAGTGAGTGGGATAGGTGGGGTATGCAGGGTAGCCGAAATCGGAGTAGTAATAAGCATCGTTGTCGATGAGTACCTCGGTTTGCTCTTGCTCGTTAGCGCTGAGGACGTTAGAGTCGTTAGCGCCGACGGTAGCTGAGCCAATGTCCTGAGCACCTGTTACGAGGTTAGGCTCATCAAAGGGGCCGCCAAAAGGAGTCGTACTGCCGAAGTCGTTATCAATCAGAACCTGGTTCAACTCTTGGTCGTTGACGCTGAGGACATTTGAGCCGTTAACGCCGACTGTTTGCGAGTGGATGGACTGAGCGCCGCTGACGACGTTTTGAGCCTGGGCGGGAACTGCCAGACCGATAGTGCCCGCAGCGAGGAGACCAAAAGCAAGTGTTTTCTTCAACATGGGAATTTCTCTCTTTTTAAGTTAAGTGTGTGTGGCTTGGGGGCTAACCCCCGACACTTGTTTAATAGGGAGCCTGGAAGAGGATATGCACCTACGTGAAAAACTTTTTTGAAAAACGCTTGTTCCTAAAGGCTGAAACTACTGGTAAATCAGCGCTTAAGAGATCTAAATTGGGCTTTTAAATCAATAAAGCCCCCTGCTTCAAGACGCTGTGCTTTCGGCAAGGGGCTTTATTGATTTAGCTGAATGGCAGCAGCCTGAACAGATACTTATCACTTGCATGGCACCTTGCTCAGGTGAAGTGCTCGCGACAGAACGCAGCACCTATGCCGGGTATGGTTAGTTTTTATCTTTTATGCGGAATACTTCCGTGTTTTTATGGTCACACCTGAAATGTAATCATAATTTGGGAGTTTGCTCCAAAATTGTTACCTATGTTACTCAAAGAGACTATAAAGCTCTTCGTAAAGGCACGCTTTGGTTCAATTGTAGACCTGTGATTTCTGAAACGATCGTGCTCTGTAAGGCCTTGTTTTATGGGCTTTAGGAAGAATTCTGTCGGGGGATTTGCTGTGGGAAAAGTACCCAGAAATGAGGATTTCTCTCGGCTGCTAATGAGGGCCTTGGCGAGGATGTTTTTCTTAAGTTAGGTTTCTTTCGGGCTGTCTTTTGGCCTGTCTTTTGGTTTTTTGTTACATGGAGAGTGGCAAATCTTGAGAATTTAGAAGTAATTGCGATTGCATCAGTAAACTTGATTAATCTGGGTACCAAGCGCACATATGCGCGACTATATGCGCGAACTTTTTTATGACAACTTTTATGACTTCTCTATATCATGCGTTCTCGTCACGATTTAATTGAAACGTTTTCTTCCTTTATTCAATTTGAGGCCGATCGCTTTCGCACCTGGCACAGCGATCCACGGCTGAAGCGAAATATGCTGCGCCGCTGTGAGGGCCAGGTTTCTGTTCAGGCAGAAGATGACACCCTAAAACCCCTTCGCTTTTGGGTGCTGTACTGGCACAAGCAATGGCTGACGAAGCCTCAGGGCCTGGCCCAAGCGCATCTGCTCTCGTATTTGCAAGAGGCTTGTTATTGGGTGGCTTACAAGGCCGGTACCAGCTTTACCAGTACGCAGTACGGCGTGGCCGATTGTTTTCAGCTGGCGATCGCACATCTCGATAAAGTTCTCAAAGGCTTCAATGCCGAGCAGGGGTTTGATCTTAAAAGCTATGCGAGTGCGGCCTTTAGTAGCCTGATTCGCGATCGCCTCCGCCAGCGTCAGGAAGTGGATATTTGTACCGACTGGTCGCTGCTGCGTAAGGTTAGCCAAAAGCGACTGGTGGCCGCCCTCACCGAGCAGGGATTAGGCCCAGAAGAGATTGAGCGCAATCTGCTGGTGTGGCGTGCCTATCGATTAATTTATGTGCCGACGCAAAGTGGCAGCACTCGCAGACTGTCTGCCCCTGATGATAAGACCTGGCAGGCTATTACTCAGCAGGCCAATGCTGAGCGAGCGAGCCTAAGCCAGCCGGGTGACTCTTTGTCGTCTTCATCGTTTTCACGGCCAGACGTTGAGACTTTAATCGCCGCAGCCGCGAAGGCCGTTCGGAGCTATTTGTATCCGGGGGCGGTGTCCATGAATGCGATGATGGCAGGCCAAGATGCTAGCGAATATATCGATAGCCTGACCGATGCAGACCAGACCTCCCCGATAAAAGAGATTATTGCCGAAGAAGACTTTACCCAGCGCACGGCGCAGCAGCAGCAGCTCAGCGACGTTTTAACAGGGGCGATCGCACAGCTAGATGACCCCTCCCAGCGCCTGCTCACGCTCTACTACCAAGACGGCGCGACACAACAGGCGATCGCCACTGAGCTGGGGCTCAAACAATACGCGATTTCACGGGCGTTAACGCGGCTAAAAAAGTCACTGGCCAAAACATTAGCCCAGTGGGGACAAGAAACCCTGCATATTACCCCGTCACCCACCGTACTAAAGCACACAAGCGCAGCTTTAGAAGAATGGCTAGTGACCCACTATCGTCCTTTTGAGGGGGCTTCTGACTCTTTTTCGGAGGCGCAGCTTGAACCGCACCGTTAGAAACGGTTTCTTAGAAACGGTTTTTTAGAGACTTATTCTTAAAGGCGTTCTCCCAGAGACGGTCTCCTAAAGATTTGCTTCTAGAGACGGTCTCCCGGTGCACCGCTCATGATTTTAACCTAACCCTTATTCTCGCGTTTGAGACGCCTTTGGACCCATGACTGCCGATGCCGTTTTGTACGATTTAGACTCGCTCTATTTAGAAATTGACCCTGGCCAGCAAGCCTCGGCTTGGCAGCAAAGTCAGGCGCTTGCTAATCCGACTAGCCGCTGGCGGGCTTACCTAAACCAGTTGGGCCTAACCACCCTACTCGCTTGGTTAAAGGCGGAAGGACTCAAAGCCAACTTCACGTTAGCCCGCTCTCTTCAGCCCACCGTTTGGGAGCTGGTAACCGGGAGTGCCGTGGACTGTCAGGGCGCGCGCCTGGTGGTGCTACCCACCGAAACCCTCGACAGTGATGAGCTGCGGGTGCCTCAGTCCTGGGTCGATATTCCCAGCTGGGTGGGTGACTACTATGTATCGTTGCAGGTGAATGTGGATGCGGGCTGGGTTCGAGTCGCTGGATTTGCAACCCATCAAGATCTTAAAGAGACCGGTACCTATGACTGGCGCGATCGCACCTATAGCCTAGAAGAGATGGCCATCACCCCCCACTTGAGTGTTTTACACATTGCTCAAGACCTGTACCCAGAAGCGATCAAGCGAGGTGCACTGACCCCGTTACCCGCGCTGAGCGTAGCCCAGGCCCATCAGCTGATTGAGCGGTTGGCGGATCCGACCCTGCGAGATCCTCGCCTGGCAGTCGGCTTTGAACAATGGGGGGCTTTGCTCAATCACGGCGGCTGGCGACGGCAGCTGGCCGAGCGCCGCTGGGGGCAGCTGGCCCTGCCATTGCGGCAGTGGCTGCAATCGGGGGTGACTCAGCTGGCAGACGGCTTGGCTCATCAGCTCACTGGATGGCAACAACTTTCCTATCAGCCTGCGGCAGCGCTGGCCCGTGGTGCTGAACAAACACCGGAGTCGGTTAAACAACAGGGCCTCTATCGCGATCTGGAGATTGAAGGAGAGACCTACACCTTGCAGGTGATGCCGCTGATGGCGGATGCGGAGGATTCTCAGGGCTGGCGATTTGAACTGACTAAAGCAGCGGGCCTGGTTTCTCCTGGCGTTGCCTTGAAATTATTAACTGAAGATTTGCAACCGTTTGAAAATAACCAGGCGGTGGCAACAGAAGCTGTTGATAGCCTCTATGTCGATGTTGCTGTGGCGGCGAAAGAGGGGATTGTTTGGCAGGTGCAGCCGGTTCCCAGTCAGTACGAGCCAGAAATTTTACGATTCTGAAGAAGTCTGAAGAAGACCTCTGAAGAAGAAGCCTAAAGAAAATGTCTGACAGAAAACCTCTGAAGGAGACCCCTGAAGAAAACGCCTTTAAATCATTCGCCTAGTGTTGCCTAACGCTTAAATCACACCATGAAATTACATCGTTTGAGTTTGTTGTCTACGCTGGTTGGCCTGGGGGTGCTGGGTGTCGGGCTGTTGGCCCGGATGCCTCTGGCCCAAGCTCAGGCTATCCTCACCAGTGCCGAAATTTATACCCTTCAAAATGAGGTTACCTTGAATGAGCAATCCACCTTTGTGGGGGCTCGCATGGTCCCTCAGGATTCTTTGCGGACAGGGGCGCGATCGCGCGCAGAACTGATCTTTAACGAAGGCACTTTGGTGCGCACAGGCGAAGGCACGACGTTTCGCTTTCCCGCTGGCCAGCGCAGCTTTGAGCTGATTGACGGCAGTACGCTGTTAATGATTCGTCCGGGCCTTGGCGCTAGCCTCATCAACACGCCCGAGGCCGAGATTGTGGCCAGTGGTACGGCGCTGTTTGTTCAGCACGATGCTGCTAGCAACTCTTCTGTGGTTGGGGTTTTGACCGAAAGCCCGGCGGGGCCGGTGACCGTCACTAGCCGCGATGGTGAAGTGTCAGTGCAGCTCGATGCCGGACAGTTTGTGTCGGTGGCCAATGGCGCGGTGGGCTTTATTGAAGACTTTATTTTGCCCGTATTTTATGACACGGTCGATATGGCTGTGGGCCTTGCGCCCGGAGATGACGCCTTTGTGAGCCAGCAGCCTGCCATGATTCAAGAGACTCTCAATGCGGTCAGGGCCGAGAGCCTGCCCCCGTTTACCGCCCAGATTGAGTGGATAGGGGGACTGTGTGAGCAGGGTATTGGCACCTTTGAGCAACTGCTACAGCAAGCACCGCTCGTGCAGTGGCTGTTGCCCCCGACTCATCCCCCCACGCAAATCAGCCTGAAAATGCCAGAGACCGATGTGTCTGTAATGCCGTTGCGATCGCTCACAGGGATGGCCTGGATGAGCAATTACTGTTTGGCCCAGCGGCCTTCCACTAATCCGGCTACTGCTGAGCCGACTACTGCCAGTCCGGCTAATACCACCAGTCCGGCTACTGCCAGTCCGACTCATAACAGCCCGACTGACAACAGCCCGGCTAACAACAGTCCGACTAACAACAGTCCGGCGACGCCCTCACCCTAAGTCTTTAAAGGAAGAGCAATACCATACTGTTCTTTCCTCAATACGTAGGCTTTGTTCCCTCCCAAGAGTTTTCCTCAGTTGTTTTTATTCATTTAGGTTAGCCATGTTCAAGCGCTTAAAGTTAAGACAAAAGTTTACAGCGGCGCTGCTGCTGATTTTGATTGCGGGTATTGTGCTCTCCCAGGTCACCCTGTCTACCGTGCTGCGGAAAAATGCCGAGGCTGAGGTGACAAACACGGCCCTGTTGCTTATGGGAACGATGAACTCCGTGCGGAGCTACACGAGCGATCGCGTTAAGCCAGAGCTAATTGATCGGCTCGAAACCGAATTTCTGCCAGAAACCGTGCCTGCGTTTTCTGCCCGCGAGGTGTTTGAAAACCTGCGAAAAGACCCGGACTACAACGAATTTTTCTACAAAGAAGCGACCTTAAATCCGACGAACTTACGAGATAAGGCAGACTCTTTTGAAACCGAGCTGGTAGAAGACTTTAAGTCGGATGCGAGTAAGTCAGAAGTTAGCGGGATGCGAGTCTCCCAGGGGCGCAAAATTTTCTACATTGCCAGACCCATTCAAATCAAAAAAGAAAGCTGCTTGCAATGCCACAGCACCGTAGAAAAAGCGCCCCCCAGCATGATTGATTTCTACGGCCCAAACAATGGCTTTGGCTGGGAAATGGATGAAATTGTCGGTGCACAGATGATTTCGGTGCCTGCTAGCACGGTAATTAACAAAGCGCGAAAAGCGACGCTGTTGTTAGTAGGGGTAGTCTCTGCTATTTTTGCGTTGATTTTGTTTTTGGTGAATTTGTTGTTGAGTAAGCAAGTGGTTGAGCCGCTTAAGCGGATTTCAAAAACGGCGGAAGAGGTTAGCCGTGGCAACTTAGCCGCTGAGTTTAAGCAGACCTCGAATGATGAGGTCGGGATGCTCGCCAAGTCATTTACTCGCATGAAGCGCAGCCTACAGCTAGCGATGGATAGAATTAATCGGACCCAGGAGCAAAGCATGCGCAACCAAAGTGCGGGAGGCTATACGCCCCAGCCGCATGACCCGACTGAAACACTGTAGGTATTGCGTCGCAACAACAGCCTTCCCCTATACAAAGCGTGTTTTTAGTAAAGCCTGCAATATCAATCTTTAATGCTATTTGCAACGCTGGCATAACGAGGTTTCATCATACGCTTAGAAGCTTTAACTACCCGCGTGGGTACTGCTTATACAAGGGAGAAACTGTTTAATATTATGCTTACCTTCTGCTAAATCATACGCTTGGAGAGTCCTTCCTTGTGGAACCTATCGTTGAAACTGTTCAGGTGAAACCGGGGTGAGCATCTATGACAAAGACAACAGCGTCGAAAAAAACTATGGAACATTGTCCATGTAGATAGTCAAACCAAGGCAGGTCAATATGAATTACGATGTCGCTATCTCCTATGCGTCCGAGAATCTAGAACGAGCTGAACAGCTTCACAAGGCCCTAACGGGCTCAGGGATAAACACGTTCTTTGCTCGTGACGCCGAAGCTGAGATCCTCCTTTGGGGTAAAAACCCACGGAAGGACATGCCCAAAATATACAAAGAGGCCCGTTGTTGTGTCCTCTTGCTTTCTAACCACTATTTTGTAAGTCCATGGACAAAGCTTGAGCTGCGCTCGGCCACGAATGCGCTGCCGGTTGTGGTTGGCACCATTCGAGACGAGCTGCGGACACTGCACGACATCGAATGGCCGCAAGGCGGTGCTGCGGCACTGGTTCCTCACGTGCGAGAGAAGCTCAAGCAACTGGAGAACGATCGACTGGAACGTCGTCAGCGGTGGCAGAATCGACTAAAGATAGGGGTCGGCGCCCTCGCGAGTGTTGGCTCTATCATCGCTGTTACGGCGGTGGCCAATCAGCGCACCCAAGCACGGCTCGAAGAGAACACAGGCCCGATTGACGGACACTGGGTTGACAGCTTCGGTGTTGCCTGGGAAATCGAGCAGGACGGATACAAAATCCGACTTTATGGTAAAGCTCCCAATGGCATCGATATCTCTGCTTCTGGAAGTCGCCACGGTCGCAGCATCCGCGCGGAGTGGTCTTCTCCAAAGGGCCAGGGCGCGATCCAGGCTGAGATCGCAGCTGGCGGTAAGAGTATTCTGGGAATGGCTTCGGGACCCTATGGTAACTTTCCTTTCAACTTGTCGCGCTGAGCCTACCGCAGCACACAGTTACTGCAACATGCAGCCATTTCGATGTTGTTGGGTAGCGACCATGCCCCAACACCGCCAACTCAACGTCGCTAACTGGTGAGGTCACTGCCGGCTGTTAGGTTTGACAGCTGTTGTTGTGAGCTTAGGGCTGATGCAGTACGGGTGCCTTTGCTGAGTCAGACGTTACCAAATGGGTGTCAAAAAACTGACTCACTTTTGCTAAGAAATTATTCCGCATGGGGGCTAACCTACAATTATCGGAAAGTCGTATCCCTTCAACATGCTTAGTGGGCAGGGTCCATAGTTCGACATTATTGCCTGCCGCTTTTTGTAAGCGTTGGGCATGTTCATAGGGAATCACTAGGTCTTGCTCACCATGGATTAATAGGATAGGCCGAGGTGAAATCTGACCAATGCTTTGCTCAGGGGTTGATTGGGTGATATCGACCCCATACTGAATTTCTCCTACCAGACTTAAGCCGGGCATTAAAAGCTGGGATACTATTGGCGGTAGCCCGGTCTGACGCTTGAGTTCACCACTCACGACGTCATCCATACTGGCAAAAGCGCTATCGGCAACAATCGCGCCGATCTCAGCGATGTCTTCTGTGGCTAGCAAGGTAACAGCCGCACCGTAGGAAGAGCCATGAATACCAATGTCTCCAGGGCGAAACCCCTTCTTTAACAGCAGATTCACAGCTGCTTGAACGTCCCCTTTTTCCAACAGACCCAGGCCCAAATGCTCGCCTCCCGACTGACCGTGGCCTCGCTGATCAAACAAGAATACAGAAAAACCTGCCTTGGCATAGGTTTTAGCAAGATCTGTTGAGCCGCAGTTCCAGGCATAGGAGTGCAAACCGTGCAACACAATAATGACCCGCTCAGGGCTATTGGGAACAAACCAACCCTTCAAGGAAGTCTCGTCGGTGAGACTTTTAAAGGATAGGGAATCAATTGTCTCAACCCCTAGTGTCTCGGTCGTGGGGATGTCTCCAAGTCTGCGCTCAGGCGTAATTAAAATTTTCAAAACTTGCCAGCAGACTCCAAAATAAAGCGCTGCCATCACGCCGAGCCCGGTTGCTAAAATTTTGAGACGACGAGTATGCATCTAGGCTCTGGCTCATTTTGATGCTTGATGGAAGAATCGTAGCAGATAAGTGGAAGCTACTGTGGGCGTTTCTGTTCTAGCGTCATCTGAGCAAAATGTTCTAGTAGCATTCGATGAATGAAGATATAGCCGCCGCCTACTTTTTGCAGGAATAGCCGCTCAGCCGCATAATCCAAAAAACGAGCATAATTCCAGGGAATATGTCCCATCTGATAAAGCCTGAAGCGTAGAGAAAAATGTCTGAGGCAGGCTGAAGCTCCACCCATCATTCCACCAGCCAGTCCACCCATTAGAGTCCCGGTAACACTGTGGTTTAGGCTGCCAAGTAGGTTATCTAGCCATATATCAAGGAGCCATCCTGTTAGGCCCCCCACTAATCCAAAAATTAGAGTAAATATTCCGGCATTGTGAGCTGATTTCCAAACCCCCTGATTAGGCATTGTTTTGTTACCCATCTCAGGGCCTCTTAGGCCACAAATCACTATAAGAGGAAGCATGCAACCCAATGTGCCAATTAGACTAAGAACTACCCCAGTCATTAATCCGAAGAATAGCCCACTGCCTAGTCCACAAAACAACCCAATAATGAGCCCACTTCTTAACCCGATACGAAGAGAAGTTATGGCTGCTGTCCATGACCATTTTAAGGTTTCTACTGGGGTGATTCCCACTACTGTAAGATCAACTAAGCTAGCACTGAGACCTGCACTTAGTCCATAAATTATCCCGATAAATAACTCATCCATTAGGCCGACCGTGAGGCCAACCGTGAGGCCAACGACAAGTCCAACTATCAGAGAGCTTTCTAACTGATTTCGCAGTTTTTGGACTTGAGTTTGCAACCAACTGGGTTGTATGTTTTCAATGAAAAAGACAGTTTGCGATGCTTGAATCATTCGCTCTGACATCCAACTTAACCAGTACTTTGTTTGCTGATCATCTTCGTAGTGATGCGTCGTTCCTCGACGCTGAAACATGCGATTTATATAGGTGTTAAACAAACTCTGCCGAAAAGCTTTAGTGTTACTCATATCAGGAAAAGTTCCTATTGAGTACCCTTGATAGGCTAAGCTCATCACGCTCAAAATCAGTGGAGAGGCCGCAAATTTTCTAATCTCAGGGTTGCGGCTAAAGACCGCATGCAATGCCACTAGCTGCTCTCCGGCTTGTTCTAGATATCGATCAATCTGTTGGGCAGTTAATGGCTGAACGTAGATTGCACACCTGACCCTCAATCGCTCAGAGAGCTTTTCATAGTCACGAATTCGGCTGCATACAATGACCTCAGTTCGTCCATGAGTTTGCAAAAAATGATTCAACGCTTGCAGACAGGCATTTCGATACTGGACAGCAACCTCATCGAGTCCATCCAGACACAGCGTGAGTTGTTTTTCTTTGCTCCAGGTGGTTCCTAAAGCCTTAGAAACCTGGAAGGTCTCATAGAGGTCTTGAACCAACCATTTGGCAATAGGTTGTCTCTTTTTTGCCCAAGAGGATAGATTTAGGATGACGGGAATGGGCTGACTAAAATCGTCTCTGATTCGAGTGAGCAGCGTTTTCGCGAGCTTCAATAGTGTGGTTGTTTTTCCTGCCCCTGGCTCTCCCAAAATCAAAAGTGTGCGCCCTGCGCCTAACTTGTCGAAAATGTCAGTCGCTTGGGTGCCTTCTGGAAACGGTCGGCCAGCCTCTTGGGCAAATTCTTTAACACCGCTGATGGGCGAAGCCACTGCCTGATTGCGCTTTTCTAAGCCGAGTTCAATCAGCGCCTGATTGTGGAGCGACCGTTCTAAAACACCTTCAATCCAATAGTGTTTAACGTTCTGAACCAAGACCTGCCGCCAGCGATACTCCTGCTGGCTGAGCTGCTGTGAAGGCCGCGCAGGGAACTGTTCAATGTCTAAAGTGCTAAAGACATTGGTGTTATAGGTAACAATATTTTTATTGTCAGCAGTCATCGGCTATTAAGGGCAAAATACAGAAGATCTGGATAGATCAAAGCTATGTTTTGTAAGCTCTATCCTTAGTAAACACGAATGCTTAGTGCGTTACTCGGGTTTTACTAGGAGCATTCCCATTACTTCTGCATTTTGCTCGGGGTCAGCAGTGGTCAGCACAATGTTTAATTCGCCATCGCTCAAGTCCACTGGATAGGGGCCAAAACGTGACCAGTGTTTATAGGGCAAGTTCCCGATGGGGGCATCGAAGCGCTCTCCCTCTATTTCTACGCTCATTGTGCGCTGGGCGCCGCGCTCATTTTCCATAAACCAAAAGTACATCTCGTATTGGGCACCGTACATGACCTGGTTGATAGTGAGCGTCCCAGCTTGGGCGATAGAGCTGTTTAACATTGCCTGTGTGTCCTCATCAACGGCTGGCTTGGGCCGGAGATTGGTGGAGCGGTTTTCAACCTCTCTTAGCATGAGGCCATTACCTTTGGCATCGTTTTGGGATGTCCAACGATAGCCCTCTATTTCGATGCCTCCTTTCCCGTTAAAGTTAGTGGCACGTATGAGCGTGTCTTGAACGGGCGGCTGTGGGGTCGCTGTGGGTGAGGTGCAGCCGAATAGAGAGAATAGTGTCAGTAAAAGGACAGTTGATTTCATCGTGTTTACCCCAAGATCTCAACTATAGCGATCGCGACCTGACTCACCGTTTAGACAATAACTTGCGATCGCACCCTACTTCAACAAATGCTTGCGAAAGGCGATCGCCTCTTCAGAACTTGGGATATCCGGTATGAGCGCTTCTACTAGGGCATTAGGAGACTGCGGATGATGTAGTGCGATCGCCTCATCTACCACGAAAGCTGCCATGGGCCCAATATACTCAGAGAGCTTTTGCCGACATTGTTCAATAAATGCCGGTGATAAGCTGCTAGCTGGTGGCCCCGGCAGGTTGGTTGGAGGCGCTGAGGCGGCTGGAGAGACCATCGTTGGCATGGGCACATTGGGCCTTAGGGTCGTTTGTGGAAAGTCCAGGCTTTCCGAAAAAGTTTCTGGTAGAACGTTGAGCCCATCAGCGGCGGTGACTGTTATCTCTTCCGCCCCACCTTCCGCCCCATCTTTCTCAGCAGCCTGAAGGCTCGCCAGATCGGCAGAGACCTCAGGGGCCGTTTGATACCTGTCGGCTGGGGTGTCGGCCAGCATTTTATCGATAATTTCACCAAAGGCTGAGCTGACATTGGCGCGAGTGCGCCATTCCCACTTTAAAGAGTACTGATTCATCAGCGTTGAGGGATCTTTGCAGGTGAGTAGCACCACCGCCGTTACGCCCAAGGCATACAGGTCACTGCTGGGCGAGCATACTCCCAACCGGATTTGTTCGTGGGGGGCGTAGCCAACCTTGCCGACCAGCGACATTTTGCCAACATAAGAAATCTCTTCAGCGTCCTCGTTACCGTTCCCCAGTTGGGAGGCTTCAACAATTTGCTTGCCCACGCCAAAATCAATTAAAACGGGCAGGTGGTTGTTCTGCGGCAGCATGATGTTGTCTGGCGAAATATCGCGATGAATAATGCCACATTGGTGAATGTAGTTCAGCACGGGCAAAAGATGGTTTAGCCAGTCAATCACTTCCTGCTCAGAGAAAACAGAATTTTGCTTGCGATGCGCTTTAAGCAAATCGGAGTAGGTTTTGCCGTTGACGTATTCCTGCACTAAAAACAAGCGTCCATCGTCTTCAAAGCAGGCCAAAAAATCAGGGATTTGGGGATGCTGAACGTGATATAAAATCTCCGCTTCTCGTTTAAAAAGTGCCCGTGACTTTTGGATGCTGTGTTTGCCACTGCCGCTCGGGGCAAATTCTTTGAGCACACAGGCTTCGTCAAATCGACGGGTATCGAAGGCCAGATAGGTTCGTCCTAGTCCGCCTTGGCCCAGCACCTTTTGGATGAGATATCGATTATCAATTAGGGTTCCGCTAGGAATAATTGGCTTACTCATAGTGACTGGAAACATCTGGCTTAAGCCCTACAAAACGAACTATCGAGGTTAAGCAAGTGCAGGGCTAATGGTTGGGTGGAGTGGCTGACGGTTAAGCAGGTGGGTAAAAAATAAGCAAGCGGGTAAAAAAAGCTAACTAATAACATCATCCCATACATCTCAAAGCGAGATGGTTTCACTGCTCACATTACGCTTTTCATCTTACTCAAAGACACTCGTCAGGCACCTCCCGTGCCAACGTCCAAGAGGTGCCTTCCTAGCGGCCTATTTTGTAATATAGCCTGTCTTTTAATAAAGGCCAAAAGCCAAAACTATGCAGTTTTGCGCTCAGATTTTAGCCCTCAGATTTTAGTCAAAGGCGTTTGAGGCTTGTGTGTTAACTGAGGTCTGTGCGTTCACGATGGCGCTTTAGCAAGAGACCAGATGCTGACACCATGCCCAGCGCTAGCAGGCTGAGAGGTTCGGGGGTACTTTTCGCGTCTGCAAGCGCGTCTACTTTAAAGTCGAGGTCAGCGGTGATATTGGTGTCCGAGCCCTGACGTAGCCAGAACGTGTACTGGCCCGCACCCAAGGGCTTTTCAAAGCCAGTTGCGCCCGGTACCCACTGCTCGCTCAGGGCTCTGAGGTTATCGGGCAAATCGGGAAACTCAGCGAGCTGCTCGGGTGAGTAGGTGTCGGCCTCTTCATTGTAAAAAGCATCTACCCCAGCGTCTGCTGGCGATTTATTTGAGCGAGCGAGTTCGGTGAGCACCTTGGAGCTGTTGACCTGGGTAGACCGCAGGTGTGTCCAGCCCAACAGGCCGTTAGCGTTGCTCCTATCTTCAGGGACAACAAAGTCAAAAACATCACCCGCTTGAACGGCAAAGAACGCAATGTCTTCAAAGGTGGGTTCGGCTTTCCAACCGCGCAGGACGATATCGGTAAGGGCAAACCCGTCTGGAATTTCGAGCGTGAAATAGTCAGGAGAAGGATTTACCGCGCCCGCGTTAAAGGTGGCGCTGAGTCGATTGCTACCGGCTGCGAGTGGGCCGAGCTGAGTGGGCGCTAGGCCGTCGTCAGAAAGGTTGCCATCGGTCGATTCATTCCACAAAGAGGCGGCTGACGCTGCCTGGGTACGGGCGACAAGTCCCCAGGACAAACTCAGGGGAAGGGCCATGAGGACGATACGCTGCCAGGTAAAAGCTCGCGTGAACACAGCTTTTATAGGATTATTCATGCTTGTTAGGTGTCGTAATTTTAATAGACGGGTCACGGGGGTGTGACGTTGCATCTGTTGTGGGCTGAGCCTTACAGGCTCAGCCCACAACAGACAGATAGCACCCTGCAAAAGCCAAGCGTTAGTAGGACCTACCAACCTGACTTACAGCAGGCTTTTAACTTTTATGTATAAGTTATGTTGGCGACTGATATTGGCTGTGCAACGGTTGTCGCCATAGTGAGTTTCCATGGAGTAAACTCGCCTGAGTTTAGGCGGTTAAACAGTCCTGAATTGGATATACAGGACTCTTCAACGTTGACTAATTCAAAGCTTAATCGAGAATGCAGAGCCTAGATACAGCGCTTTGAAGAAACTTAATTGTTTATGACAGTCCGTCAACGTGATCGAGCAGCGTTGCCTAGGTCCTTCTAGTCAGGACCTTCAGCAGGCTCAGCCTCCTGCGTTTGTGCATTAAATTCTAGCTCTGCTTGTGGGGCTGATTCTGGCTGTGATTCTAGATGTTCCAAGGTCAAAATAGCCGGTACTAGCCGTACCTGTTCTTCGAGCGGTTTGACCCGTTCTACCACTTTGACCATGTCACCGTAATTGGGCAAAGTGGCCGTGGGCACATATTTTGCATCGCTGGTGATATTGGACGGTGCCTCCTGCATCACCCGCTTCACAAATTCTCCTTTGCCGCGCTCAACAACGCCCAGCATGACTACGCCAGCCGGAATGTTGCGTTTGCTTTGGTGCAACACTCGAAAAGGGGTGCCTGCAAATTGGCCTTTGTGTTGTTCAAAGTCTTTTTCGGAAATGGCACCGGCGGCGACGGTACCCTCTTCTACCCAGTTCAACAGCGTTTTTGGGGTCGGTGCAAACTGCACTTCAGCCAGGGTAAGACCGTAGAGATTGTACAGGGGCAAGTAATAGCCTGCTGCTGAGCCCGGTTCTCCCATACCAACGGTTTTGTAGGCCAAATCTGTCAGTGTTTCAATGGAGCTATCCTCGGGCACCACGATTAAAGAATGCTCAGACTTATTTGCGTCATCTAGCGTAAAGAGCTGAGAGTAGCCTTGTTTGCCAGCAATGACGGCCAGGCCCGGTGGGGCAAAGACCAGTGACCAGTTGCCGCTTTCAACTTGTTGAACGGCCTGAAGTTCGTTGTAGGCAACTTCCAGCTCAAAGGCGATTTTGGTTTCTTCGGCCAGGTAAGTTTGAAACCGCTGATACTGTTCTAAGGAGACTTCTGAGTCGCCGTAGCTGACTACCCCAATGGTCATTTTGTCGGTGGATTCTGTATCAACATTGGCGCAGCCCGCCGCGCTGATCATCACTAAAGACAGTATGAAATGGCGTAGTCTCATAGGTTATTTCCCGATGCACCGGGGGATGTTTTTTTTAGAGATTTTTTTAAGGAGGCCAAGGGCTTAAGGCGTATGCCTGAGTGTGTTTGGTGTAAGTTGTGTGACTAACCAACGAAAACGATAAACACGTGGGCCTTTGGCCAATCATTATGCCATTGAGATTTAGGGTGTTTTTATCAGCTTGTTAGAAATTAACGTTCATCATGACTTGTTGACCTCATGACTTGTTCTTTAAAGAGCGATGACGTTTACAGGGCACTACTACAGGGCACTACAGCGGAATGTTGATGGGCGGCACGTTCACTGTGACGTTAGGGCTACTGCTACGGGGGCGAGGCGCAGCTGCCGCCGGACGGACGCCTTGCGGTGGGCGTGCGCCTTGGGGAACCCCTTGAGGAATGCCTTGCGGAATGCCTTGCGGAATGCCCTGTGGAATGCGCTGAGGAATACCCTGAGGGATGCGCTGAGGAATGCCTTGTGGACGTGCGCCCTGAGCAACCCCTTGGGGGACGGGGCCGCAGGTGAGGACGCACAGGTTGACGGTGTTGCCCTGAACATTGTCGTGGAAAAAGTCTAGCTCTGAGGGCAGCGGGGCGGGACGAGAGGCCCCAAGTAAGTCGCCAACAATGGGCAGGGCTCTGAGCGGATTGGCGGAGACTTTTTGAGCGGTGCTGCCTAGCGCTATAAGGCCCAGCAGCGTGCCGAGCAAAATCTGAGTCGGGCGGATGGGCTGGGAGCGTGAACAGAAAATCATCAGCGTAACCTCGTTATCTTCTCTCCTTAGTACGGAGGCTTTGGTGGCAGTATGCAGGGTTGTTGGAGAAAGTTTGTTGGAGACTTTAGCTTTCACGGGTTGGCGCTTTCACGGGTTGAGCGCTTACACAAACTGCGGGCTTCAGGGGTGAGGGTTGCATTAGTGCGCAGATAGCTGCCGAGGCGATCGCACCCTTGTGTCATCAGCGCTGGTAGCTGCACCTCCCACAGTCCTAGCCCACCCTGCTTCGCCCCGCTCACAAGCAGCTGCGTATCCCGGCTCAGGGCCAGTGCATTGACCGTGCCCGCGTCGCCAAATAACCGCTTCAGGCGTTGCCCACTGTGACTATTCCACAGCTGCACGGTGCCGCTAGCACTGCCCGAGACCAGGGTTTGGCCCTCGGCGCCAAAGGCCAGCGCGCTCACGCCGCCATCGTGGCCGCCTAGGGTGGTGAGCAGTTGGGGCGATTGGCCTTGCAGCTGCCACACATAGAGCTGACTATCCCAGCTCGCCGCCGCGATGCGATCGCCCTTCGGACTAAACTGCACGCCCGATACGGCCTCATTTGGCTCACTCAAGGTTTGAACCAGCGTGGCTTTTGTGCTCGATGGGTTGCCTGCTAATCGCGTTCCGGCAGGAATTTGCCAGAGTCGGACCGTTTTGTCATAGCTTCCCGAAAGCAGCAGGGGTTGGCGGGGGTGAAAGTTCACGCTGGTGACCTCGTCCGTATGGCCGGTGAGTGTGGCGATTAGCGTGAGCCGATCGTCTGCGGTTGACCACAGTCGGATGGTTTTATCCGCGCTGCCCGTGGCGAGCCGTTGGCCATCCGGGCTAAAGGCCACGCTCGTGACGCGATCGCCATGATCGGTTGCAGAGGCCAGCCGAGTACCGTCCGCTGCTCGCCATAAAATCACCTGATTATCCGAACCTGCTGACGCTAGGTGAGTGCCTGCCGGATGGAAGGCAACGGCCTCTACTGCGCCCTGATGCCCGCTCAACGTTCTCAATACCGTGGCTCCTTTGTGGCTGGCATGGCCGGCATGGCTGGAGGATTGCTCCCACAGCGTCACCCCCCCTTCAAAGTCAGCAGTTGCCAGCAAATAGGGGTCGGTGGCCGTGGGGCTGATGGCCACGTCATGAATGCCTAAGTCTGCTAGGGGGGAAGGCGATCGCAGCTGCCACAGCCGTAGGGTGCCATCGGTACTGCTGGAGGCCAGCTCGCCATCAGGACTAAAGCTCAGGGCGGTGATTTCCCCGCTGTGGCCACGCAGCGGATCGAGCTTAAGGCCGTCGCTGGTGCGCCACAGCTGAATTTGGGCATTGGCTCCGGCGATGGCGAGCGTTTCGCTATCGGGACTGAAGGCGACGGCGGTGAGCTGATTTTGGGCAACGGGCGTGTTGGTGTCGGCCTGTGAAATTTGGTACTGCAAGGCGCCGGTGGTGAGGCTCCACAGGCCAAAGGTGCCATCGGCACGGGTGGCTGCTAGGGACTGAGCGTTGGGACTAAAGGCGACGTCGGTGATGCGCACAGGTGTGTCGGTGGCTGGGCCCAGCTCTGGGCCCAGTTCTTGTTGGTCCAGCTCTTTGCTGCTCAGCGTTTTTAGGGGCGTGCCGTCGCGTTTCCAGAGCCGGAGGGTGCCGTCTTCTGAGGCGGAGGCCAGGGTTTGGCCATCGGGGCTAAAGCGTACGCGGTTGACCCAGCCGGTGTGGCCGCTGAGGGTTTTGATCAGGGTGCCGTCTGGTTTCCAGAGTCGAAGGGTGTGATCGCGACTGGCTGAGGCCAGCACTTGGCCATCTGGACTCACTGCCACGCTGGTCACCCAGTCGGTGTGGCCGCTCAAGGTATTTTTGAGCGTCTTTTTGAGGGTCTTTTTCAGCTCGCTGTTCCCCTGTTTCCCTTCTTCTTGCTCACTCACCTGCCACAGTTCCACGTTGCCCTCACTGGTGCCAATTAGGAGCGTGACGTCAGCGGTGTCTGCCGCACTCGGCAGCAGACGCACGTCGGTAGCTCTAACGCCTGCGCCGGTTAGCGTTAGCTGTGCCAGCACGGAGCCATCTCGCCGCCAAACGATGACGCTGCCGTCATTGCTCGCCGAGACTAAGCGCTGACCGTCTGCGCCGAACTGCACAGCATTTGCCGCTTGAGAATGGCGCTCTAAGCGGTTGGTTTCGCGGCCAAAGCGAAGCGCCTGTTCTAGCGTGGCTGCCGTTTGCAATTGCAGCTGTGCCCAACGCTGCTGGCCCGCGAGCTGCCGTGGCACCCAGCCTAACTGCTGAAGCTGCTGGCCCGATTGAATGCCCTGCTGCAAGGCGTCGAGTGATTGATGGGAGGCCAGCAGCGCTTCGGATGAGGCATTGAGCGCAGCGACTTTTTGCAGCTGCGCCCGAACGTTTTGGCGATAGGCCACGCCACCTAAGCCCAAGGACACTAGCCCCAGCAGCCCAATGGCGGTGGCCGTGAGCTGCGCCCGTCGGAGACGACGCTTTTCGGCCTGCTGTCGCTGCTGCCGCGCCGTGAGTCCGGCTTCAATAAATCGCTGAACGGTTTCCGACAGCTCGTCGGTGTATTTGATGTAGAGTTCTTCGGCTTCAGCCAGTCTCACGCCAGTGAGCAAAAAATCAGGCTGTTCCTGAAGCTGCCAGTCTGCGGCGAGTTGGGAGAGCTGCCGCTGGAGCTGGAGCCGCGTGCGGTTTTCTTCGAGCCACCAGCGCAGGGTGGACCAGTGGCGAATCAGGCTTTCGTGAACCACCTCAACCGTCGGTTCTGCCGGTTGCAGTTGGGGCGGCAGTTTGGCGGTGTTCTCCGCAGACTCTTGAGTGTTTTTAGATTCTTGAGTGTTTTTAGACTCTTCAGTATCCTGAGACTGCTCTGCGTCTGCGGCTGCTTCCTGTGCATCGTTTTTGCTTGCAGCATCGTTTTCGCGCCAATCATCTGGCTGGTCATTTGGCCGGTCATCTGGCCGGTCATCTGGCCGGTCATTCGGGCCCCGGCTGTACCCAAAGGGTGGGGTTTCGTCGGCGCGGATCACCACTAGCTTGGCCGCAGTGAGCACGCGCAGGGTTTCATCCACGAGCGATCGCGGATACTTGGCCACGACCAAATCAGACCTCAACACGCGGCGGCGGGTGTCTTCGGTGCCATCGCCCAGCTGGGTCAAGGCCAGAAAAATCCAGCGCGCGCAGGCTTGGGCCTCGGGGGCGAGGCTGTCGTATACGGCCTGGGCCTGCCGCTCCAACGCGCCGCGCAGGCCGCCCAGCTGCTGATAGGCCGCGAGGGTGAGTTTGCCATCGTGCCGATTTTCCCAGAGTTTTTCTAGGACAAACTCCAGCAGCGGCAGCTCTCCGGCGGCCTGATCGACTTCTTGGAGCAGCAGCTCAACGAGCCCGGGCTCTATTTGCAGCCCCACCTGCTCAGCGGGTTTTAAAATGGCCTCACGACAGGCTTCGGGCGTGAGCCGGGGCGGCACGAGCACGCTGTGATGTTGCAGCAGGTTGGCGAGGGCCGGGTAGGCCAGGCCACTGGGGACAAAATCAGCGCGTAGGGCCAGCACGAGCTTGAAGCGATCGCTCGCATAGTGCAGGGCCTCAAACAGCAGGTCTAAAAACGGCTGCCGTTCGCTCTCTGCGGCCAGGGTAAAGAGTTCTTCAAACTGATCGATCACCAGGGTGACCATGGGTTCTGGGCGCGATCGCAACCACTGCACAAAGCCATCGCTCCCCTGATACAGCAGTCCTTCAATTTGTAGGGCCTGGTAGCTGCGCTCACGCTCTGTGCCGGGGTCCACTAGCTGCTGCGCCAGGGTTTTAAGCGGGGTTGGCCCTGGTCGTACCACCCGAATCCACCACTGCTCACTGCCTGGAATTTGCTTGCCCTGAAACAGCTGGGCGATCACCCCTGCCTGCAACACAGAGGATTTGCCGCTCCCCGACGCCCCGACGAGGCCCAGGCATTCCCAGTGCCGCAAGCTTTCAAGGATTTGTCGGGTGAGCGCCTCTCGCCCATAAAAGTATTGAGACTGCTCTCGCCCAAAGGCCCGCAGCCCCATGTAAGGGCACAGGCCTAGGTCCAAGGTTTGCGATCGCCCGCTGGCCTGCATGCCCAGTTGGGAGGGCACCACTTCGATGACCCCTTGCCTGCCCGACAGCCAGCTCAACGGCAAAATGTCTTGAGTGCTTTGGGCCAGGGGCGTTCCGGCGAGCTGGAGCTGAAGCTGGGCAATCCAGGCGGCTACCGGTAGGCCCATTTGGCGGTCGGCGTCGCTGAGGGTGTCGAGCAGGGCCTGGGCGAACTGCTCGGGATGGGTGGGCAAGGCGGCGGCGGCCACAATGCACTGGCCGCGATCGCCCTCAATTTGTAAATCATCTATCCAGGCTTTGAGTGTGCTTGCCCCCTCTGCGCCTTCCTTTGCGCCTTCCTCTGCGCCTTCCTGCGTGCCCGCCTGAGTGCTGACACTGGGGCAGTCCAATACAATCAGCTGCTGAGTCTCCCGCGCTTGCCGCAGTGCCTGCCGCAGCCAGGAGCGATAGATTCGTATGCCCTCGCCTAGCACCAGCCAGGCTTCTCCTTCTGGGCTGTGTTCTAACTGTCCGCGCAGGTACAGCAGCACGGTGGGGCGCAGGCTGTTGTCTCCTGCGGGTGTGGGGTTTAGGCATGTTTGAATGGCTGCTTTGACCGTGTCCCAGGCTTGGCCGGGTTGAGGCCAGTAGCTAATCGAATACTGACCCAGCGTTTGCAAGACTTTGCTGAGTGCCAGAGTGGTTTGATAGCCCCTGAAGCCATCGACTATCAGGGCCCGACGATGGGGGCCCGCAGAGATCTCTTGGGGTCGCATGCCCAACACCATTTCGCCCATGCCCTCAACAATGCGCTTGGGGGTTTGCAGTGAATATTCGGTGTGTAGTTCGGTGTGTAGTTCGGGGTCACCTTTGCTTTTTTGCGTTCTCTTTTTCTGGCGATTCACCAGCCGAATTTGCTGGTTGGCCTTATCGATATAGCGCAGGGTTTGGTGATACACATACTTGTAAAGGCCATCGGCATCGATCAGCCCCTGGGCATCGGCGGCTTCTCCCCGGAGGCCGCGCATCAAAAAATAGGTAAACACCCCGTGCCCTAGCTCTGGAAACTCCCAAGACTGCTGGGTTTGATCGCACGAGAGCATGGCGTAAAAGCCCTGTCCTTGGGCGGCGCGCTGCCGCAATACTTCTACCATTTGAGGGGTGGGATCAGGGGTGAGCGTTGGGGCGATCGCAGCTTTACTTTTCGCGCCACCGGGATCTCTTCTCTGGCCTGGCTTCTGGCCTAGTCTCTGCCCTAACCCCCCGCTATGGCAGGCATCTAGCCACAACAGCTGCTGCCGCGCTAACGACTGGTTAAGCCCCTGCAACAGTGTTTGCAAGGGTAGTCCTGTGCTGTGTAGGGTTTCTCTTTGGGTATCGCTCAAGCACAGAACAACCTCTTGAGTCTCCTCATCAAAAATGCCATGACCCGAGAAGTAAACCAAAACGGTGTCTTGCGACTGCGCGGCGCGAGTGATTTCTGTGAGGCGCGATCGCACGGCTTGGGTCGTGGCTGGCTGCTCAGCAAAGTCGTGATAAAGGCTCAGTTCTTTGCTGGGAAAAGCTTGGGTTGCTTCTTTTAGCGCCTGAGCCAAGCCTTCGGTATCTGGCGCAGGGTATTGCAGCGATGGCAGTGTTTTTTCTTGATAGTGGTTGACCCCAATCAACAGAATCCACAGCTTCGCTGCCCCTGATTTGAGGGCCTGGGCCGGTTGACTTGTTCCCAATGAAACAGGCATTGCTTTAAATCCGGTGACCGGTTTGCTTCAACTGTGCTTGAATACGTTGATGTTTGATAGGGTATGCAGTGCCTTGTCTGGCGGCTGTTCAATCATGTCCATGCAATCACGTTAAATGCAATCACGTTAATGCAATCACTTCAGCGCAATCACGCCACAGGCAATTCGCGCGCCAGCATTGCCTGTGGGCTGGCTCAAATCATCTGGGTCAGCATGGATAATGAAGGGACGATTGGCCACGGAAAACTCTCCTGGCGTCAATGTTAGCTCAGTCACCTCTAGCGACCAGTCTGTTGTGGTGTGGTCACTGCCTTGAAGATTTCCCAGGTCTCCAGCATGGGCATTTTCAACCCCCGTGCTGGGCAAATGACCGTGCTGTACGTCTCTAGGATTGAAGTGTCCCCCTGCGGCCTTGCCGTCTTCTGCGCAGCTGTCGCCTTCGTGAATATGAAACCCGTGCATGCCTGCGGGCACATTGTCGAAGGTGCCTCGCATGGCAAGACCCGCAGTGGTTTCTTCCAGAGAAATATTGCCGGTAATGGTGGGGGCTAAGGGGGTGCCGGTGACGGTCGCTTGGGCTGTCGCGAGGATTTTCGCACCCCGAGAGTCTCTATTTTCAACCGTGCCAATGTCCGATGAAACGCAGGCCACCAGCGTAATTAGCGCCATGGCCAAAAGGGCTAAAATCCCATATTTCACTAGCCATGGTCGACGAGGGCGCATCAGTTGCATGGCCGTCTCCTCCTATTTTTTATTAAAAGGGCATTACTTAAAGGTTGAGTACGGATGATTTTGCTCGACTATGCACGAGGCATCTCAAGTTTCAGAATCTCAAGTTTTTTAATATGCAGCGCTCAGTCATAGTCTCCTGAGCAGATCAGCCAATCTCGATGTGTCTCTTCTTAGCACATCACTTTTTGTCATTAAAAAGGCTTGCTCAAAGAATATCTTTACGCTTTTGGAGCCAGAGCGTTGCACTCAAATACAACAAAATATGAAGACACAACACGCCCCAGCTGAGGGCCAAATTTCCCCAGGTTGCATCGTAGGTCGCAGTGGTCGAAAACACTTGTTCGAGCACGCTACCATCGGGCAGCGTCACGGGCTCAGGCACCATGGCGTTAATATCTACTAGGCTGCCATAGGCCCCCACTGACCAGCGGCTGATCATCAGCCAAGAGAGTTGTTGAGAGATGCCTGAAAGCTCAAACAACACGCCCGAAAAAATGATTTGTGGAATCATAATGAGCGGTAACAGATTGTTCGCTGCATTTTCTGTTTTTACCAGAGATGAAATGGTCAGACTCAAGCTCACGCTGGCCAAAATGGTTAAAAAGTTGGTAATGCCCAACCCCAACCCCCAGGGAATCAGCGCTGATGCTGGCGGCTCAAAGGCCAGCAACACTACGGCCACCATCAGTACAGACTGCAAGGCTGCAATCCCCAGCCAAATCAACATTTTAGAGCCCAGGTAGGCAAACAGCCCCAGATTAATCAGCCGCTCTCGGCTGTAGATAGCCGCTTCTTTTACAATCTCTCTAACCGCGCTTGAAAGCCCCACCCAAATGGCGATACAGCTAAATACAAAGACCAGCCTTAGGGCTAGCGGGGCCTGCCCTGCGGTGAGTTCGGCGAGTGGGGCTAGCGGGGTTTCGCTGCTAAGAATAATGCCTGTGAGGGCCAGGGCAACGGGGCCAGAGATAAGCGTGAGAATTTGACTGAGGCGATCGCGCAACGTCAGCTTTAAATATCGCTGACTCAACAAACTGAGCTGCCCCCAAAAAGAAACGCCTTTGCTAACACGATCATGGCCTCGGTCGGTGGCTCGGCTAGAGGCCCGATCGAGGGTCGAAGACGATTGATGCTGGCCTGGGCTCAGCAGTGACGATACATAGGTTTTATAGGCAGGCGATTGGCGGTACTTCGCGCACCAGGCATTGACCGTGTCTCGATTGGTCGCTTCGTTGTCGCCCCCTTCCAGGGTGAGGTAAATATCGGCAAAGTCCCGGTCTTGGCCTCGAGGTAGGCCAAAAAAGTCCGGGGCGACCTGCGGCGGGCCAAAGTAGCAAAGGTAGCCGCCACGGCCTAAAAATACAATGCGATCGCACACGTCAATATTGGCCGTAGCATGGGTCACCAGCACAATCGTCCGCCCCTGATCGGCCAGGTCTCGCAGCAGGCGCATCATCTCTTTATCCAGCCCCGGATCGAGCCCAGAGGTGGGCTCATCCAGGAAAAACAGCTTCGGATCGGCCAGCAGCTCTACCCCAATGCTGACCCGCTTTCGCTGCCCGCCGCTGAGGTTGCGCACCAAGGTGTGGCGCACGTGGGAGAGCTTTATTTGTGAAAGCGTTTTACTCACCACCTCGGCCACATCTGTATCTGGCGGGAGTCTCAGCGTGCAGGCATAGGTGAGGACTTCTTCTACCGTGAGCTGATAGTGAATAATGTCGTCTTGGGGCACATAGCCAATTTGGGTACGATACAGGCCCCAGCTATCCCGCAGGTTTTCACCGTTGAGAAACACCGCGCCAGTGGTCACAGGCGAAATGCTCAGCAGCGATTTCATTAGGGTGGACTTGCCCGCACCGCTCCCCCCGACCAGGGCCACGAGCTGACCGGGCTCAATGACTAACGAAATATCATTAAGAATCTTTTTCTCATTGCCTTGCTTATCTTTAACCTGCTTAATAAGGCGGTGGGCATCTAGGCGAATCTGGCTGCCGGTGTCTTCCAGCAGCAGGTGGTCTGGATGGTAGCTGAGCGTAAAGGGCCCCAGGCGAATTAAGTCACCGTCTTTTAGCGGGCAGCGTCGGTCTATTCGTTGCCCGTTCAAAAAAGTGCCGTTGGTGCTAGAGTCCTGCAAGGTATGACCAGAAGAGCCATTGGTCCAAATTTTGGCATGGACTCGGGAGACGGTGGGGGCATCGAGCGTCATTGAAGCGTAGCGATTGGGTGTGGGCGCTCTCCCTAGCTCAACGGGCCCGTCCTGAAGCCCACTCAGCGTTAGCCGTCGCATAGAGGGGACGGTTTTAGGCCGTTGTGTGAGGGAGGCTGCCCCTCGATAGGTCACCAATATGCGGTTTTCAGGAGAGAGCCCAATCTGTAGCTGGGTGCCCTCGAGCAGGAGGTAGCCTTCGGTGGCATTAATGCGCACCTGATTAACAAACATGCCGTTGCGGCTGGTAGTTTGGCCATCGCCATCAAAAATGCGGTAGCCTTTGCCCTCACGCTTTAAAGTGGCCTGCCGCCTAGAGATGACGCTCCAACCGGTAATTCCCGCACTCAAGTCCGACCAGTCTGCATCTCGTCCTAGTCGATGAATGTCTTCAAATAGCTCAAAGCGAACGATTTGGCCTGCATTGTTAAGTTCTAACGTGGGTGTGGCGGCAACCACCGTTAGTTGTTGAAATCGATCTGCCATAGAACTACGCCAAATTTCGATTTCCCCTACTATAAGCCGTAAATGCACCGTTTATTGTTGCCGACCATCAGGGCCCTTTACCAGAGTCGGTGCAGAGTGGTGAGTGGGTTTTCCAGGAGATTTAGCGATCGCACACTTTTGAGCTAATACAGCCTAAAAGAATAAAGCCTGAAGAGATACTGTTGTCATCGCAGCATCCCTTCAGGCTTTAGTGCGGCTCAATCAAGGGATGATCGAGCCTTTGCCAGTATTTAGTTGAGGCCCTATCGGTTTACAACAGTTGTGTCATCATCTGCTGTTACGTCTAGCTCTTCACGACGAATGGTCGCTTCTTTGCTGACCATGTCTTGCTCGCTTTCCTTTCGAACATTCACTTCTTCGCGAAGCACGGACTCTGTATGTACGTTTGCTCGGTCTTCGTAAACCTCTACGCGAGCAACTTCGCCATCGTTAAAGTCATGTGATGCAGTCGCAGTCGCTGCTGTAGGCGTTGTGCGTTCAATAACAACACGCTCTTTCTCAAGCGGAACCGAGACACTTGCCGTTTCGGTTTCAACGCGCTTGCTGACAACAACATCACCCGTTTTTACGCGATTTTTGTCGGCCACTAAGCGCTCTTCGTACAGGCGAATAGGCTGGTTGCGCTCCTCTTTTTGAGGAAAGTCGTAGAGGTCAGCGTCGTTGTCGTAACTGTATGTTTCCTGTGTGTAGGCAGCTGCGCCATTAACAGGTGCGCTTTGGCTAACCGCATTTTCACGATAAATACCGCGAACGCTCTCTTCGTAGTCGTAGTCAACGGTGCGATCGCCATTGTACTCAGGCAGGTTTTCAACCTGTTCTTTGGTGAGTCCCTCAACATATACGCGGCGATCGTCATTATCGAACCGTGCGCGGCCAATAGGCAAGAGGATTTTCTTTCCAAAAATCCATATGCCAGTATCTACAATAAGATAGCGGAACTGACCTGTTCCACTCTCAAACAAGCCGTCTTCGACAGATCCGACTTTATCGTCACCATCGGCGTATACGCTGTAGTCTTCTAAATGTCCGATACTGCTGTCGTTGAATGTCTCACGATAATCAGGGTAAGTGTCTTTTAAGCTGATAAGTGTCATTGATGTACCTCCAGGGAAGAATGTTGTTTTCGGCAGTTTGCCTTCAATGACTCCATCCTAGAAAAACCCCATTGTCTTTTCCTTATGCAATAGGATGAAATGATACTTTCACATTGCCTTCATTTCGGAAGATTCTCTTTATCTCTAAAGATGACATTCTTTTTTGATTGTTTTATTGGATGCCCTCACAGTAGCTCTTACAGTAGCTCTCACAGCAGTGCCGACAGCAGTTCTGTAAAAAAGGGATGTCACACAAAATGCGACATCCCTCTCTGGTGAGTTTCCTTATTCTGCTTTAAAATTCGTCTCGAAAGAAAGCTCTACCGAATTATCGCTCTGGGCTTTTTGGCACCAACTGTCGAACCGAGGAGTGAGGCAGCTAGCCCCAGTAGCGAGCCTACGACAAAGGAGAATCCGCCTTTTGCTGCTGCCGCTGCATATTGAGCAGCTTCTTCAGCGGAAACATTTGGGACAGCTTGCGCAACCTGCTCTTGACCAGGGACTGCGATGCCACCGGGCTCGGCAACCTGAGTGGCTACGCCACCAACATTCGCAGCTAAGACCCCAAAGGCACCTGAAACGCCGCTGGCAAGTAACCACCCGCTAATAACAATCGTGGTGGCCCACAGAATGGTGCCGTTGAGCATAGCTGTTTTGTTGTTCATAGGGCCGCAGGCAGACGCCATGACCCAGCTGCCCAGAAACAGAGAAATAAGTAAGCTAACAATTGCCCAAATACCAACGCCAACGCCAATACTACCTGCGGCAGCTTCGCCAGCTGCAACGCCACCAATGGACGCGCCGAGAGCGCTGAGCATTAGCTGAGAAACAATCGCAACAACAATTCCTGCAATAATAGGACCCCAGCGAACGCTGTCGTGGTAGTCCACGATAGGAGCTGTTTGGATCGGGGTCGGCTGAACAATGGTATTTTTCCGTTCTGCATATGTCATGGTTTTGACTCCTTGATACAACTGAGTACGACGTGTGTTCATTGCTACGCTAAGTTATCTACCTGCCCATTTAACCTCTCAAAAGAGGCATCTATTAAAGAGAAGACCGCTCCTCTTTCTATGGCTATTGGCTTACTGCTAAAGGCTTACTGCTAAAAAAGGCTGTACCGTTCCTGCGTTGGTTTGTTCTGCGTGACTACTTATAAGCCCAAATAGCCTGAACCCCAATAGCCTAAGGATTGAGGATTGAATAATATGCATGATTTCTGAGTTCTCTTATCCCAGCGTTTCTCCCTTGAGAGAAGAGGGCCTAGGAGAAGAGGGCCTGGAAGAAGAGGGTCGAAGCTGACGCTCTCTCCGTTTTCTTTTTCTAATGTCCCTCTCTTGGAAGACGCAGATTTTTCTTTTTTGATCCGATGATGATGGTTAAGTAAAATGCTGGGTACTATTATGGCTTTGTACAAAATTGGTGACTGTGAGCCCAACTATGCGACGGTATGTTTTGGCGGAAAAGACCCCAAAGGGATGAACGTATACAGTGCAGAAAGTCACAACATGGGGACGGTTGAGGACATATTGGTAAATGACGTTCATGAGCCTCAGTATTTTGTTGTGAGAGTAAATTCTCGTAAAGCTGTTTTATTACCTGTAGATACATGTTCGCCCCTTATTAAGGGCGATCATATTTATGCCAATAGGCTTAACCGTAGCGAGTTTTCACTGCTGCTTGAATATCGAGCAGGGCAAATTATTAGACCGATGCAGCCTTCTGAAGGCTACCAACGTGGGTCCGTCGAACAATCTTTGCCCGTGGAGGTCTCGACTGCGATTTCTGCGCTTGCTACAGAAGGGACTCAAGGGCAGCAAGAGCGCTCTAACGCTGAGGGTGCTGCCCGCGATGGGCAACCTATTGAGCTGTTTGAAGAGCGCATGCTGATACGAACGCAGCGGGTAAAAACTGGCGAGGTCAGAATTTCAAAGCGGACGGTGACAGAAACAACCGAAGCCGCAGTACCCATAACGAAAGAGAAAATCACGATCGAAATAGAGTCGGTATATGGCGGTGAGACCCGGGTTGATATTGGCGATGCCCAAGTGGCTGAAGATGGTTCTGTGGATATGGGTATATACGAAGAGCAACCTGTGGTGTGCCGGCGGATTGCCCCCTATCAAAATGTGTCTATCCGTAAAGAAGTGGTTACAGATACTGTCATGACAACAGAGCCCTTGCGAAAAGAGGTTTTGGATGTCAGTACCGAAGGCTCACCTTCTCTGCGTTGGGTTGACGCGGTAAATGGCTAGTCAACTCAAATGATGTCCGCTTCGCACTGGCCAATTAATTGGCCACTATGTGATTGCGCCACCGCTACCGTGGCGAATTGCACTGTCTCTAAATCCTTTGACGTCCCTAAAGGCCGAGGCCGCTGTAATGTCGAGATTCTTAATTACGCTAAAGCTGCCGTCAGTTTCTAAAACAACAGCGTCAATATCTGCTAGGTGGCTGCTGCCGCTGAGCCGAATGGCGGCAAGGACTTCTCCTTCTGCAACGCGCTCATGCTTCAGCATAGATTGAACAAATTCGCCCTTGAAAAACAGCAGGGTTGGCTTAGCCTTGATAAGGTTTTGAACGACTCCAGAGCGAACCGATAGCCAGGTGAGCATAAACTGGTAGGCTACCAGAAGCCCAACGGACATCATGGCTTGAACAAAAGATACGTCGGGCGTAAGTAAGGCGCTAGCTAACATAGAGCCCAGGGCAATGGTGACAATAAAGTCGAAGGAGTTCCACTTGGAGAGTGTACGCTTGCCAGAGACGCGCAGCAATGCGATCAGGCCGGCGTAAGAGAGTGTGCCGACAACGACAGTATGAAGCAGTCGGGCCCAGTCGCTGGTAAGGTCGCTAACAAGTGAATAGTCCATATTAAAGTTGTGAATAAATTATCAGAGAGCCTTTCTACGCTACAGCAGAGATTGATGGGGCCTACTCTATACACCGGTATAGAATTCTGTAACGACCAGATTTTGTAACGGCCTACAGTCTAGGATAAGGGCGTTGGTACTTCATCAAAAGCTCCCTGCTGTGTAGAGTGCGATCGCTCTAGGGACTCATAGAACCTCATACTGTGAACACTGGTATCGGGGTGAGTATTGTTCCTATTCGGTTGTTCTGTCCGCCAGAGGTGACGTTGTTTACGCTTGTTCCTTTCTAGGTAGGAGATGGCGATGTTCTAAGCAGTCTTGAACGGTAGCCTTAAGCCATCAGCACTTACAGAAAAAGGTCAGCAGTAGGGATACCCCCTATTGCTGACCTTTCTATTTTGGCTACGCTTTAAAGGCGTACAAATGCTTTATGGCAAGGATTTGGGAAATCCGCCCTACCTTGTACGGTTGCCCTTGTCTTGCGAATGTTAAAGTTAGTTAAGTTTTGTAAACAAGCATTATTGTGTTTTCTAATGAAAGTTCAAGACCTGTTCTACATGAGGCGTCAACGATGTCAGAGCTAAATAGTATCCGCGTGCTCTCTGTGGATGATAATGCTGATTCGAGAGAGATCACTGAATTTGTCCTAGAGCAGGCTGGCGCTGTTGTGACGAGTGTGTCTTCTGGTGCTGAGGCGCTTCGAGTGCTTTGTCAGCGCGTGTTTGATGCGTTGATAAGCGATGTGGGTATGCCGGAAATGGACGGCTATGAGCTGATTGAAAAAGTGCGGGTGCTGCCAGCAGAGCACAATGGAGATGTGGCGGCGATCGCACTGACCGCCTATGCAGGCGATCACGACGCTGAACGGTCTTTGACCGCAGGGTTTCAGCGTCACCTCACTAAACCTGTTGCGCCTGAAGCGCTCATTCAAACCCTACGAGAGTTGATAGGTGCTTGATGTGGCTCAATTCTTAAGGCGCAGGGCACATTTTGGGCTTTTATCATATCGGCTGCGACCAACATTCGTTCTGTTGTTGTGGAATTTAAAAAAAAGAACAGCGATCGCTGAATTGCCTGTGCGATCGCTGTCAAATTCCATTAGTACGAACTTAATGCTGAAGCGCTAGAAAACGCTAGTGCTGCTTCCTACGCGCCCATATCGACAACAGCATGACGCAACAGCGTAATCTGCTGGTTAAAGTCAAGGTCAGCTATTTTACTGAAAACCTGTGACACGCTGCCTGAAGGCTCGTAGTCATCGGGGGCCTGAATGACATTGCCAGCGGCCATTTCTTCTGAAAGCTGGTACCAAAACAACAGCTTGTTATCTTCTGAAAACACGCCGTATGCTTCGGTATCGTCTGTTTTTTTATGCTCAACTAGCGCACGCATGAAGGCCATTTGAGCCTCTTCGTTCATGCCTTTTACTTTAGTGAGCAAGGTCTGAGTAAATTCTGCATTTGCAGCGCCGGGTGCTGCGGGCGTAATGGAGCCGCCCATATTCTCATAAACGACCCACAGCAAGCCTAGCTTTTCATCGGTTGTGAGCGCTTCAAAAGCCGATAGCTCTTGTGAAATATCGCTAGGGACTGTGTTAGTGGGCGTTTGTGGAGTCGATACCATGTTTTTAATTTCCTCTAAATGTATAGTGGCTTGTTTGAGTTGCGAGCAAAGGCGCTCTAGTCATCTCTTTCTAATTCGTCATTACTCATGCCGGGGAGTACGCTCTCGATATTGCCGGGATAAATCTCTGCCATTTCGCCGACGGCATCAGCAGCCTCAACGGCAATTCGCTCAGCCTGCTTACCGGGCTCTCCCTGTAGCTTCCGATTTTCAGCTTGCCATTGAGCAGTGGTCACAGGGCGACCGTTCTCACCTCGGGCAACCATGTCATTGAGCATTGCCTTGGTGCTGCTGCTGAGATCAGCGTTGTCTATGCTGGTAGTGAGCATAATCATGCCGACCAGTGCAACAGCTGCAAAACGCTGTAGTCGCAAAGATGACAACGCACCAGTAAGGCGCGAAACTAGCGCAGATATCGCGCTTACGAAAGCCTTGATCATGTGTTCAATTCCTTTTGGGTTATCTGTTCTAACGTTACTGCCCGTGGATCTTAGAGACTTCTATAAAAAGAGGGAAACAGATTTCCTAGAAAGGTATAGATCGCTCAAATCTGTTCGAATGTGTTCATATCGAATCGGTGTGAATATCTCTTAAGAAGGAGGAAGCTTCTTGTGAAACGCATGAACGTAAGCGACAGACAGCGAAGGTTCAGATAAACTAACTGTTTATAGTGTGCTTCCCTTATCCGAGCAAGCGAGGAGAGATTTTGACGCCTGACAGTTTTATTTCCGCATCGTGGTTCAATCGGTCCTCTTGCCTGGTGGCCGAAGACCTGCTGGGCTGCACGCTTGTGCGTGAGGTAAAGGGTGCGTGCGTGCGGGGGCAAATTGTAGAAACTGAGGCGTATGAGGCGGGTGATCCGGCGATGTATGCCTATCAGAATAAAACGGCTCGCAATCAGGTGGTGTTTGGTCCGGCGGGGGTGGCTTATGTGTACCGCATTTACCGGCAGTATCACTGCTTTAATATCGTGACCGATCGCGAGGGCTTTGCCAGCACTATTTTGATTCGGGCGATCGCGCTAGAAAGTCGCCCCAGCTGGATAGATCCTGATAAAGAAAAGCTTCCCCGCGTCGCTGCCGGTCCCGGCAAGCTCTGCCGCAGCCTGCATATTGGCGAATCACTTAAGGGCAAAACAATCCATCCTGAGTCGGGCCTTTGGGTAGAGGCGCGATCGCCTCAAGTGAGTCAGGCCATAGCGACTAAAACCCTAACCGTGACTCAAACGACGAGAGTTGGCCTTTCAAAAGGTGCTGATATTCGATGGCGATGGTACCTAACGGAGTCTCCAGCCGTTTCAAAAAAGGCGTCTGCTAGGCAGTCATAAACCTATGGCCAACCCGCTTTGCACGGTCTCTTTGCGTTGATGTAAATGCTCACCGTACACCGGCGACCGGCGACTTTGGCCCCGACAGCGCTGGGTCAGTAGATATACTTTCTTAAAGGTATATATCAGTTCCTTAGAGAAAATTCGGGTGTGGCTTAGTATGAGTGAGGAACGCACCATAAACCTCACCCATTTCATCAATTGCCACGAAAATGGTCTTTGTTAGCGGTGAGATTGTTGAGCCGCAAACGATTAAATCATAGATTATTTAAAGGAACAGAGGCCAGTTCTGCTCGATGGCGAAGCCCTTGTGGGTCAGTTTGCTTGCTAACTGCTTATTTTTTTACTTTTAACAAGTACTTAGGGAAACGCGTTTAAATAAAACACCGCTACCCTCATCCCCCAACCCCCTTTAAAGACACAGTTTAGTGACACCTTAGTTGCATAGTGTGTTTTCCCGAAGGGAGAAGGGGCGCAAACTCAAAGTCCTTCTCCCCACTCATAGAGAAGAGCAAAGCTCTACGGGAGAAGGATTTAGGATGAGGGCGAGCAGGTACTTTATTATTTCGCAGCTCCCTTAGCCACCTTAAAACACTCTCGCGGGCTCTGTGAAAGTCCCTGTGGAAGTCCTTGTGGAAGTCCTTGTGCAAAGAGTCGATGGTGAGCGGCTGGAATGCGATAAATGTTTAGTGACGATAACGACTGATGAGGTGGTACACGTATTGGTTTAAATGACTGTTTGTGCATTTACTTTTTTAGCGAGGTTCTGATGTGATTTCTCAATGCTTATCCTTTCGCTTAAAATCGTATGAAATTTTTAGTGGTGGAAGATAATCAAATATTTGCACAGGTGCTTGTTCAGGTCTTAACGCAGCATCAATATCTGGCAGATTTAGCAACCGATGGTGAAATGGGGAAGGCGATGGCTGAAGCCTTTTCCTATGATTTGATTTTGCTCGATTACATGCTGCCCAAGCTAGATGGCTTGGATATGTGTAAGCAGCTGAGATCTGCGGGTAACCAAACGCCCATCATTTTAATGTCGGCCCGAGGCAGTGGCCCTGACAAAATTTCTGGCTTAGATGCTGGGGCCGATGATTACTTGGTAAAACCTTTTGATTTTGAGGAGCTGTTGGCGCGTATTCGGGCGATACTACGCCGAAACGCGGGCAATACGTCACCCATGTTGCACTGGGGCGAGTTATGCCTCGACCCTGGCAATATTGTGGTGAGCGTGCGCAAGGTTCCGATTTCGTTGACGCCTAAAGAGTATGCACTGCTGGAGTTGTTCTTACGTAATCCCAGCCGCATTTTTAGCGTGGATAACCTGCTGGATAAGGTCTGGTCTTTTGAAAAATCTCCAGGCGCAGGCTGTGTACGCACCCATATTAAGGGCCTTCGTCAAAAGCTGAAAGATGTCAATGTGCACGATATTATCGAGAATGTGTATGGGTTAGGGTATCGTTTGAAGCTGCCTGAGCCGCCACGCGCGCCTGCGCCTATGGTGCCGGTTTCTAGTATGAATAGCCCGATGCCCGATGGCGTGCTTGAGGGACCTTGGGCTTTTTGGCATCCGTTGCGATCGCACGCGCTTCAGCGGGTCGTTGAGATGAAGAAACGCTTGCAAGGCTTGATAGAGCGGCCAGTCGATGGGCCAATTGATGAGCCAGTTAATGGGCCAGTCAATGGGCCAGTCAATGGGCCAGTGCAGCAACAAATTGCTTTAGAGGTTGATGAGTTGGCCAGATGGCTCAGCGGATTTGGATTTTATGGGGCGGCTATTCAGTGTCAAACAATTTCCGAAAAGCTGCGTTCTTCAACGTCACTGAGTGCTTATTGGTTACAGCAGCTGATAGCGTTAGGGACTGCGGTAGAAGTTGTTTTAGCCAAAGCGTTGCCGCAAACGCTTCAGGATTTGGCTCGTTTGTTGGGATTAGCGCAGCGTCAGAATCAGTGTTTGTGTCTGTCGTTGATTGAGCTACTGCCTTGTGAGGCTACGGAGCAGGCGGCCAGTGATGTCGCCGTCGTGAACGATTATGTTGTCAATACCTTTGCCGACCAGCTGCGGACGACCTTTCGCGGTGAAGATATTGTGTCCCGGTGGGGGCGTCATCGATTTTTGATGGGTCTGTATGGTGTTGATTTGCCAGAGGGGATGCAGCGGCTGGCTCAGTTTTTGGCGCGCTGGCAACAGGTTTCTCTCACCGCAGGTGAGGTGAGTGTTCAGAGTACTTTTGCGGCGGGTGTGGCGGTATCTCCACAGCATGGGATTGATTTATCGTCGCTGTATGATGCCGCAGATAGCGCATTGACTCAAGCTAAGGTGACAGCGCAGGCTCGAATTCAGGCTATTCCTTTAGTCAATTCCTCGCTGTAACTCAGCATCGAGCCAGTCATAAAAGAGGCGATCGCAAATCGTTCGGTACACCTTCTCATCCAGTTCGGGCTGAATCAGGGCATCTACAAAAAATAGTCCGTAGCCTTGTTCTAAGGCCATTGGGCCAATGACGGTTTGAATGGGTGAACCAAATACGCTGGCGGCCACGTCGGCTGAGAGTTCCCATCGCGATACTTCACCTTCGTAGCCACAGCATCGGCGGCGGATTTCGCTACTGTCATGACGATGGGCGGCTTCAAAAAAGCTAATTTCGGCTTCTTCAATTTGGTAGGCCAGCTCTTGCGCCAAGTGACTATCTGCGGTCACGATTTGATAGAGCAGTACTTTTTCGTAGTCAAGCTGGCGCTGCTGAAATTCGCGGTTAGCCGCATTGCCAAACATGGCATCAGCAACTTTTTGGGTGAAAATGCGATCGCGAATGCTGGCCTCCCAGTCATCTGCGGTGATCATTTTCTCTTGTAGCCACTCAATTGTTTTTTGAGCATTTTCTAGCTGAAGTTCGCGCCGCATTCGATCGGCTTCTAGCTGAATTTCGCTATCGGTGACGTCTATTTCAAATTCTTGAGCCTTGTTTTTAATAATGGTTTGATACATGAGCTGGCGGCAGATAGTGTGTAATGACAGCTCCCGCTTTAGTAAGTCAACAACGCTTTTTTCCTGAATAGTCACACCAGCAAAATCAATCATGCTTGAGTTCTCCTAAGCTCGGACCCTAATAACAACAAAGATAACAACAAAAACAACGGGAGATAAATCAAGGATTTTTAAGCACCATCACGTGCGCTGAACTGTTATGTTTGCCGAGGGATAGCAGTTCAGCGCAGGCTTTGTCCAAAGCTTTCCGGAATAGCGTTGGACAAAGGTGCAGCTTAGCCTAATTGCTCTGAGAGAGCGCATAGCCGCCTGCGGATGAGTACCCAGGCTGTGTATAGGTGTAGTTACCTGTTTCAGCATTGGTGTCATGGCCGTAGGCTTCTGCGTCAGACTTGCTGAAAGCGATAGTGCCATGCACTTTAGAGAATGTGAATGCTTTCTTGAAGATATCAAGGCGCTCTACAAATTTTATTTTGGTCTTGCTGCTGTACTTGTTCTTACGGCCACCGCGTTTTCCACCACCGCTGATTTCACTGGTGCTAACAACGCTGACGTGATCGAGATTTTGGATTTTCATAGTTCTCTTCCTTTGTGTGTGTACCAGCTCTTTAGCTGATACAACAACTATAGTGATGCCTGCTGAGCGAGTGTTGCCAATTTGGCAGTTTGTTCTAAAGTGGCCTTGAATTATTTTTGAGCTGTTGGCCAATGCAAAAAGCCTTTTAGGTTCAACTTTGCGAATCCAAAAGGCTTTTGTCTTATTTTTATCAGTTTCTTCTGAGTAAAAGACTGTTTTATGGGGTGCTGATTGTTTAGACGCTTACTTTTTTAAAAATCACTTTTCAAAAATTTCCAGTGGCTTGTAGGGGCGGATTTCGTTACGTTTGCGTCAGTTTGATGACGAAAAAGTATTGGATGATTCAACGCTGCCAAACCGTGAAGTCGCCCGGTAACTAGAACGACTCGTACTGCGACTCACGCCTGAGCTGGAGCCTGCGGCATAGGCATTGGCAACACCGGCTGCATGCTTTGAAAAGGGACCTTTTCTCGCAGTGGTATACGCTGTTGTCACCGTTAGGCTATCGTCACCAAACGCCTGGCCAAACGCATCGGCGATCGCACCGTCAGCACCAGCGTAGGTATACGCTCCCGTACGAGAGCGGCGAGCCGAGCCTGCCCCCATACACTGCTGGCTATTTTTAAAGCTCTCCATGTGCTCTATATTTTTTAGCTCCACGGATTTTCTCCTTAACGTGTTGTCAGTATGGTCTTTTTTATTCAGTAGCCGCCTTAAAAACTAGCCCTGCTAGAGGCAAATGTGAACATCCCATTATTAAGGATGCCTCTGCCCGCTGCGGCATTCCAGGTGGGTTGATTAGCCCCAGTTGCAGGGCCCGTGGTGCTAATCATATGTGTGACCTGAACGCCTTCCATCTCGCTCAAGCTAGGGAGTCCTGTAAAGGAATACACCATCGGTGAATCGCCATGGGCTGCCAACAGCTCAGAGAATTCTCCTGTTTCTGGTAGAAAACAGAAGTACTGACAGCCGTCTAATCCGCCCTTAACGGTGTGAGGCTGAACAACAGTGTGGTTAGTTTCCGCCGAGCTGAGATGGTCTAGATTGTGAATGTTCATGGGAGAGTCCTCATGGGGGGTACACTGTTGAGCCTATCAATTGCCGCTGAGGTTGCGATGCCAGTTTGGCATATTTTTATCGCGATATTGTTCTTTTTAGGCCATAGAAACAATCGGCCCCGGTTAATGTTTCCGCCAACGGCAGAGGTTGGATCTGTTGCTGACTCAATGTAGTCCAAATCGTTCAGGTCTAGTTTTTTGCAAGGTGCGCTTAAGTGAGCAATTTTAGGAGGGTTGCCTACAAGATGAGTGCTATCTGCTTGCTTCCGCTGCTTTTGCAGCCGATTATAGGTGCGATATGGCATGTAGTGCAGCGGATTATGCCCAACGGCTTCTAGTAATAGCAAGCAGGCGCTAGAGTATTTCCCCTGCAAAATAGACTCAATAATCAGATCCATTTGCTGCGCTTTAATCGTGTTGGCGTTCTTGGCGTCGTGGTTAGAAAACATAGTGCTTGATAAACTTCTATAAGATTTGCAGGCGTTAAAAAACAACTTAGCGATGGGAAAGGGCGGTGCCAATTTTCTCAAAATTGGCTACAGACTCAGATCATTGGCTCGAAGTCGGCGGATGGGATCGAGGATAAGATCGATGATTCGGCGCTGTCGTACGACGATTTCAGCACTCGCTGTTTGGCCTATTTGAAGCTCAACCCGCTGTTGCTCATGCATGACATAGGTTTTATCTAAGGCAATATCAACGCGGTAGCCGCTGCCGGTTTCTGGGGTTCCTTTAGCATCTGGAGAAATAGAAATCACCTGGCCAGAAAGGACGCCATAGTTTTGGTAGGGAAAGGCTTCTAGCTTTATTTGAGTGGTCATGCCGGTTTCTATCAAGCCGGCTTTTGCCTGGGGAACCAGGGCTGAGAGCACTAGCGGAGTTTGGGCTGGGACAATTTCAGCGAGGGTTTCGCCCGATTGAATAAACTCTCCTGTGTTGTCAATTTCCAGTGAAGAAACCAGTCCTGCTGAGGGCGATCGCACCTCGCTTTTCTCCAATCGTACGCGCGCTTGTTTCAGCAGATTTTGCGTATCGTCAATACCCGCTTGTTGCTCATCTGCCTGCATGTGCAGCTTTTGTATGGTCTGCTCAGTGGCCTGTTGACTCTGTTCGGCTTCGGCGTGCTTTTGCGTGAGTTCGGCCTCTATCTGCCGGGTTTGGGCCAGCGACTGTTCAAGGTCGCCCTGGGTTTGCATGAGGCTGCGCTCTTGGTTTCGTACGCCCTGTTCCAAGTCGAAAACATATTCTTTAGAAATAGCGCCCTGGGTTTCTAGGGTGCTAATCCGCGCAAGGCGTTCCTCCTGTGCGGTGAGTTCTTGGGCAATGCCGCTCAGCACGGCCTCGCTGGTTTGGGTTTGAGCCTGTGATTGTTCCCAGGTTGCCTGCTGGGCCTGAAGGCTAGCAGCTGCAATTTGCTGCTGAGTGCGCTGCTCGTGCTGAGTTTTTTCAATGAGCGATCGCGTTTGCACTAGGGCCTGTTGCTGTGAGGACAGTGTCTGCATTAGGCGATTGACCTCGCTCTCTAAAAAAGTAGATTCTAGCTCAAACAACAGCTGCCCTTGCCGCACCGTATCCCCTTCTTTTACCCAGATAGTTTCTATGTTGCCAGCGGTGGCGGGCTGGATTTTGTAGGTTTCGCCTAGCGGGATCAGTTCGCCTGTGGCCTGGCTCACCTCCTGCATTCGGCCCAGCCAGGCCCAAGTGCCCACAACCGTGGTAAAGCCCATCCCTAAAATAATCAAATAACGTGTTAGGGCAGCCGGTGGCTGTTCCAGGACAGATTGAATCGCTTCGCTCCATCCTGTTTCGGAAACATCTGTTGCGGTCATGACGGTTTACCTCTATTAATTTTTAGCGGGGGAGGTTCGGAGTGTGTGTTGTTGGGGGCTGTTTTAGCACGCTGAAAAAGCGCTTACAAGTCCAGCTGTTGCTGGGCTAAGCTCTGGTAAAGTCCGGCCTGTTCAATCAGCTGCGAATGGGTGCCTCGCTCTACAACAACACCGCGATCTAGCACCAAAATGCAGTCTGCATTGCGTACGGTGGAGAGCCGATGCGCAATAATAAACGACGTGCAGCGGGTGGTAATGCGCTCAAGATTTTGTTGGAACTGACGCTCCGATTCGGTATCCAAAGAGCTAGTCGCTTCATCGAGGATCAGAATATGGGGCTTACCCAGCAGGGCTCTGGCGATGGCAACTCGCTGTCGCTGCCCGCCAGAAAGGGTTGCCCCCCGCTCGCCTACTTTGGTTTGGTAGCCCAGGGGAAACGCTTGGATAAAGCCGTGTGCTTCGGCTAGCTTCGCGGCTGTAATCACCTCTTCTAAGGCGATGTCTTCTCGGTAGAGTGTGATATTTTCTAAAATGGTGCCCGAAAAAAGAAAGCACTCTTGGGGGACGACCCCAAGCTGCGATCGCAACGAGGCGGGCTCTACATGAGCAATATCGTGACCATCGATTAAAATCCGGCCTGAATTGGGTGCATACAAGCCCTCTAATAGTTTTACAAGGGTACTTTTGCCTGAGCCACTGCGGCCAACCACCGCAATTGTAGCGCCTGCGGCAACGGTAAAAGAGACATTTTGAATCGTGTTGTGGTCGTCATCTTTGTTGTAGCGAAAGGTGGCATTTTCAAAGGTTATTTCCCCGCGCAACGGGGGCATCATCGTACCGCCGCGAGCGGCTTCAGGGGCGCTTTCAAACACGTCATTAAGGCGCTCAACTGAAATCAACACTTCTTGCAATTCATCCCACAGTCCTGCTAATGCAACCACTGGGCTAATCACATAGCCAATCATCATATTAAATGCAACAAACTGGCCAATGGTGAGCTGATCTTGAATCACAAGATTCGCCCCGTACCATAGCAGCAGCGTACTGCCGATGGTGTTGATACTACTGCTGAGGCTTTGCAGTCCAATGCCCAGCTTTTGGCCGCGAAATCGAGCATTCATTTGCCGGGTAAGATGATTTTCCCAGCGCCATCGTACCGCTTGCTCCGTAGCGGTCGATTTGACTGTGGCAATGCCGTTGACCATCTCTACGAGCGATGAATTTTGGTCGGCAGCTTCATTAAAAATCTCTCTGGAAATTTTTCGTAAGAACGGCGTTGACCCCAGGGTCAGCACGACAATTGGAGGTACCATCAGCAGCACCAGCATGGTGAGCTGCCAGTTGTAATACAGCATCAAAGCCAGGTATACAAAGCCTGTCACCAAATCCAGCCATGCCAGCACGACCTGGCCTATGAGGAACTGCTGGATTTTTTGATTTTCTTGAACGCGGGTGATAATATCACCGACCCGACGAGATTCAAAAAAGCGCATCGGCAGCACCATGACATGGCGAATGAAGCCGCTGATCAGGGTTAAATCTAGCCGGTTAGAAAAATAACTCAGTAAGTACTGCCGCACTGCCGACATCGTGAGTCCCCACAGCCCAAATATCAACAGCCCAACGGAAAAGGCGGTGAGTGCGGAGGTGCTTTTTTGGACCACCACCCGGTCTAGAATGACTTGGGTAAACAGGGGAGAAACTAGCCCAAAACATTGAATTAACAAAGAAACAACAATGATTTGAACAATCAGCTTTTTGTAAGGTAGTAGCGCCGAAGCATACCGTCCCAGTGAGGCTTGCTTAATCTCTGTTTTGTGGAGCTGCGGGGTGGGATCTAGCAGGAGACCGTAGCCTGTCCACTTTTGAATAAACTGCTCACGCGAGAGGGTCACAGGTCCCATCGCCGGGTCGGCAATTGTGACCTGTCGTGCCGTTATTTTATAAACCACCACGTAGTGCATGCCTTCCCAGTGCGCAATCCAGGGGCCTGCCTGATTGGCGATCGCACCTAGGCTTGCCCGAATAGGCCGGGCGTGAAAGCCGAGTGATTCTGCTGCGCGCGCCAAACTTTTGAGCGAGGCGCCCGCGCGACCAACATTGGCGCGCTCTCGTAAAACATTGAGCGGAAAGCGCTTGCTCCAATAGCGTCCTACCATAGACAGGCAGGCGGCTCCACAGTCTGAAGAGCTTTGTTGTGCGACCCATGGGTAGCGATGCAGTGCGTCCAAAACAAGTCGCTGAGGCGGCTTGGGAAACAGCCCGTCGGGAGCGGCGGCTAACGCGAGTGCTTCGTGAGCGGCGATCGCACTATTGGCTGTGCGTGCGGTGCCTCGGGGCAGTGGTGATACTGCTGATAGTGAGTCTGACACTTGAGTGGATAAGGTCTTTGAGGCTGGGGCCTGAGGATTTGCAGGCCCTAGCGATTTTTGAGCATCCGATATCAGTTTATCCAGTGGGGCTTTGTCCAGGTCAGGACTAAAGACTTTGGCGATCGCCCATGCTGATAGCGGTAAATGATAAACCACTAGATTAGAAGCCGCTCTCCAGCCGCCTTGTTTTAGCAGGGTATCGTCGTTCGGATGTCCCCAACTGTCGCCAATCAGAGGCGTGTGTGAGCCCTCATGGCTTGCTGTAATGCACCCTGAGCGTAGCCAATAGCGTCCGCCAGTAGCTGGTGTTGCAGCTGCTAGGGGTTCATTTTCTGGAATCTCAATCTCTTGTAAGTAGGATATCCATTGGGCGAGCTGATGGCTAGGTTGAGGTGCGATCGCTCCCCAGGTTCTAAAAAAGATAATCCGCTCTCTGAGCTGCGCTTTTTCTGCCCAGTAGTGCCGCAGGGAAGGATTGTTTTCAAAGGCTGTGGCCATTGTCCTCAGCGGAATTTGAGCTACGCGCACCGTTGCGCTAGAGGCAACAGCCCGATATGAAAAAGGCCGCTGACTTAGCAAGTGATCGCCGCCAAAACAATCGTCGGCTTTAAGCAGTTCAGCCGTAATCTCTTTATGTCCGTTATCGACTAGCAACCGAACTTGGCCCTGAAGAACAATATTGACTTTTGTCAATGGTGTTCTGTCTGTCTGTCTGTTTTCGGCCTGTCTAATGACTATCTGTTGGACGTCTGAGCCAGTTAGCTCAGCCTCTACAGGGGATTGTTTAAGCACCTGATAGCCCAAAACTTCTTCCCCAAGCGTATAGTCAACTATGTTGAGTGACTGTTCAATCTGTTTTTGCAGGGCCAAGTTATGGTGTGTTAGCAGCTTAGCCATGCGGGGAGACAGCTCTGAAAGCAGCGTCTGTGATGGCTGGCGAGAACTTGTTTTAATAGTAGGCATAAGACGGCATAGGTTAGATTGAAAGACGTATTAAAGCTAAGAGAAATACATAGCTAAGAGAAACAAATAGGTAGACAGCAGGCTCTAGATGCGCCTGTGATGGCGGCACCGCGATCGCATACCTAAAAAAAATAATGCTGGCTTATTTCTCAAGTCCTCAGGGCGAACTTGAGAGAGTGTTCATAAGTTTGTACCAACAGCCGAAGTTTAAGCAGCAAATGTGAGGAAACTGTGAAAAATAATATAGAGATGTATTACGCGCTACGTTTTGCGGCCTCTGTCTTGCTGCCTTTGTTTTGCGCACTCTACCGGTGCTTATGTTGCGGATTGTCTTTATCAAGAGTCTTCATCAGTCCGTAAAAATACGGTGAACGCTTGAGGAGAAAGGATAGCACTTCGCTTCTTTTTATTAGTGTGAGCCTACAGCGGTGCAATTTTGCCAGGTCTAACAATGAATTTTTGATGCCTGACAGGAGCCTGTCAAAATTCACCCTTAAGCATATTTTTAAAATGACTTATATAAAGGAGTCTGCACCTAAGTCTGCGGTTGATAGTGGCTTGCCACAAGCGCTGAAAGGATCATTCCTAAAGAAAATACCTGCGACCGTTTCTTTGTCAGTTGCTTCGCTGTTATCGGTTAACTGTCTTTTTGTTCCCTCTTCTCAAGCGGCTGTCTTTGCCGAGTCCTCTGGCGATTTCTCTTTCTCTAACTTTAGCGATAGCCCGCTAGCAACAGACGCGTCAGCGTTTATCTCCACGCTCACTGCTGGCAGTGGCGCGACCGCTATTGCTACGGCTGATTCGTTGTTTGAGAGTGTGCCGACTGCGCAGGCGCAAAATGTTATTTTTAATTCAGCCGTGATTTCGTCGGGGCCGGGTAGCGCGCTGGCTCAAAGTGATGCGAGTGTCATCGGGCTTTTTGCGATCGCGCCCAATAGCCTATTTAGTTTCGATTTCTCTGGCACGCTTGATCTGCTCACGATTACTGAGCAGCCCACCGAAACCGCCTCAGCAGCTCTTGAAACCCGCTATGCGCTGTTTGATGACACTGACCCTGATAACGTCATTGCCTTGGATTTTCTTAGTCTCTTTGGTCAACTCAATACCCCCTCAGGTCCAGATGATTTTGAAATTAGCCGCAGCAGCGACGCGGTTACTCTGACAGATGATTTTGTGGCCAACAGTTTTGGCAACGCCGATGCAGCGGAGCTTCTCTCAATAGAGGTCGCCGGCAGTTACGAACGCTTTTTTGAGACGCCTGCTTCGCTTACCCTTGTAGAGTTAAAGCAGGGCGTTGCGTTTGCCGGTAGTCAAGCGCCTGTAGATATTCCCGAATCTTCTAGTCCGTTAGTGTGGCTAGTAGGTGTAGCAGGTGCCATCATGTTGAGCCGTCGCAATTGTGCGGCACCTCGCTTCACCTACTAACGGCTCACTTACTAACAGCTCACCTCTAACACCTCACTCCTGCTACCCTCGTCTGTCATGTTTATTCGCCTGCTAGGCGCTGGTCATGTTTACTCGCCTGCTAGGCGCTGCGCAATGTGGTCTCCTACGCGCATCGCGTTGGCCATAATGGTGAGCGATGGGTTGACCGCTGCGCTAGAGGGAAAGAAGCTGCCATCGACCACATACAAGTTATCGATATCGTGGGCCTTGCAATTAGTGTCTAGCACGGAGGTTGCCGGATCGGTGCCAAACCGACAGGTCCCCACCTGGTGGGCCACTGCGCCCACAGGCAAAATTTTGCTGAAATACCAGGACAGCGGCAGTACGCTACCTTCGCTATCGACTTCCCTAATCACTTTTATCCAGCGCTTAATGAGTCGCTTAAACGCGGTCATGTTGTTGGGCTCGTAGCGCACGATCGTTTTGCCATTTTTGACCGTAATTCGGTTGTTGGCCTCCGGTGCGTCTTCCCCGGTTAGCCACCAGTCCACGGTGCGCTTAGCGGCTATTTTTAATGCCAGCGTGGGCGCAATTTTAGGCACGTCTAACGCGAGCATCCGAGAGTTTACTTTGCCTAACAGCTGCACGTGGCCCATCGGGTACTCAAAGCCTTCCTCACCCCAGTAGTAGTCATTAATTGCAAGTGTTTTTTGAAACACGCTGTGATTCTCTTTTAGGCTTAGGCCCACAATCGCCGCTGCCAGGTGCTTCATAAAGTTGCGACCCACCTGATCAGAGCCGTTGGCTAGTCCGTTGGGGTGCTGCTCATTGGCAGAGTTCAACAGCAGCACTGCCGAATTTACCGCGCCACAGGCAACAACAACAATATCGCCGGTGAAGGTTTGCGTTGCGCCCTCAATCTCGGTTTCTACGCCTGTGATCTCTTTTCCTGAGGGGCCAGTATGGAGCCGGTTCACCTTAGCTTCGGTGATGAGCTGCACATTCGCTTGGTCCATGACAGGCCGAATACAGTTTACGTCGGCGTCGGATTTTGCATCGATAAAGCAGGGGAAGCCATCGCAGGTGTTGCAGCGAATGCACTCGCTCAGGAACGCGTCTTTTTCGTTGAGCTTTACCGATAGGGGTAAATAAAAGGGGTGCAGACCTTTTTTGCTCAGGGCTTTGTCCACCCAGGCAATGCGGGGCTCATGGCTGACTGGTGGGTGGGTGTAGTCGTGGGTACGGGGTGGTTCTGTCGGGTCGTCGCCTTGCTTGCCGTGCACCTGATACAGCGCTTCGGCTTGTTCGTAGTACGGCGCAAAATCGTTGTACTTTAGAGGCCAGGCAGGCGAGGTGCCTTCGTGCAGCTGAACTTCGTCAAAGTCTTTTTCTCTGAGGCGAAACAGCGCGCCGCCATATACCTTAGTGTTGCCCCCTACCCAATAACCTACGCCCGGATTAATGATCGTGCCGTCTGGTTCTACCCAGGTTTCATCGGTTTGGTAGCGACCATCTCGAAAAACCGCGTTCGTGCTCCAGTTGGCTTTTTCCTTAGGCAAAAAAGCGCCGCGCTCCAGGACCAGAATCTTTTTGCCGCTGAGCTTTTCGTTATGAGCTAGTCGGTGAGCCAGCGTACCGCCCCCAGCGCCGGTGCCAATAATGATGACGTCGTAATGGTTACTTGTAGACATAGCTCCTATCAGGTCAGTAGCAGTAAGGGTTAGTAGCAGTAAGGAATAGTTACAAATTTTTGTTTTAGCGACTTTTGAAGGGTTTAGATTAAAGGGGCCTTAATCCATTATGGCTGTAATGATCGTGGGTCCGTTTAGAGTCTGCGCTTGTAGCCTTGTACTGTCATCCATCCAAAGGTCACCATCAGCACTAAGCTCCAGGCTAGGGTTGTGCTAACAGCGGCGATCGCACTGTCGCCATTGGCCATAGCCCGCATCGCTTCGGAGACTACAGAGACCGGGTTGTGGGTGACAAAGCCTTGTGCCCAGTTCGGAAAGCCTTCCTTGGGAATGTAGCCCACACTCAAAAAGGTCAGGGGCAAAATCCAAGGGTTAATCACCGCTGAAACGCCTTCCGATGACTTGGCGCCAACGGCAATGTAGAAGCCAAACATCGCCACCGAGAGCGTAAAAATAACGGGCAGTAGAAAGAACCCGAGAGACGGCAACAGCCCGCCCTGAAAGCGAAAGCCTAGCAAGTGTCCAGCGAGCACAATCCCCACAATTTGAAACAGCAAGCGTGCGCCCGAGGAAATGAGCCGGCCTCCAATGGCCGACATTCTGGCAATGGGCATGGCCCGCAGGCGTATATCCATGCCATTATCTAAATCTTCGTAGAAAAAGCTGCTGATGTTAACGGTGTTAAACAGCAGGCCCTGCACAATCGTAAACGGGAGTAGAAATTGGGCATAGCTGCTAAAGCTTTCTCCAGGGGCGACAACTTTGGCAAAGCTGGCTGTGAACACGCACAAAAGAGAGATGGTGAAAAACGTGGAGACCAGCAAAGACGCTGGCGATCGCACCTCTAGTAAAAGGTTGCGCCAAGCGACGATGTACATATCGTGCAGGGTTCGCCACAGTCCACCTTCGCGCCGAGCGGCGACCATTTGGGCGATTGTCGTTGTCTCTAAAGGTGTCTCTACAGGCATCAGGTTTCTCCTATAGCTTTTTGTATTGCTGTACTGACAAAAAGCCCAGAATAACCAGCAAACTCGCCAGCCAGCCAAAGCTAGCGAGGAAAAGGGGGAGGCTGCCAGCAGCGCCTTCTATGAGCGATCGCAAGGCATCACAGGTAACGCTTACTGGCTGATAGCGCACAATCGGCTGTAGCCAGGTGGGAAAGTTTTCGGTAGGGCTAAAGCCATTACTTAATAGCAGCAGCGGCGTGTAAGGAATAATCGCGACTGAATCTACTAGGGTGGGGTTGCGCAGCTTGAGCGCCAGTACGCTGTATCCGGTAATGCAGGTGCCAGTAAAGGTGACTACCAGCGTGAAATATCCTAGCCAATGCAACAAATTGCCCTGAAAGCGGAAGCCAAAAATATGCGCCACAATCAGCAAAAATAGGGTCGCTAGCAAGGCCCTCACCATATAGGCCATCACCAGCGCAGCAATCACCGCAACTCTAGAGATGGGCATGGACCGACATCGCTGCATCATGCCCGTTTCAATATCTTTGGCGAGCATAATCGCCGAGCCCAGCCCCGAAAAAAACAGGGCCTGTAAGTTAATGATGGGCACCAGATACTGGATGTAGTTCACGCCCTGGTCGGCCATCAGCTTCTGCCCGATGATCAAAAACCCCAGCAGGAAAACCATCGGAAAAATCGCGATCGCTACAATCACAATCGGATTGCGCTTGAGTCGAATCAAGTTTCGTCCGGTAATCAGCAGGCTGTCATCTATGGCACGCTGCCATCCGGTTTCCTGACGCTGGGCAATCATGCCCTTAGCCAGTTCGGCCATGTCCATGGTCGCCATGGTCGCCACAGTAGTGTTGTGGCGACCATGGCCCGTATTGTGACTAGAGGACTGCGCAGCGTTGGTCGGCACCATAAAAATTTAGAGGCAAAAACGTGAAAAAAGGCCGATTACAAAAGGACCCCTCAAAGTGTAAAGCATCAAGCCTGCTTAGGCGCGCAATAGATGGAAACAGCCTTACCCTTTATGCGGGTGAGGTAAATCAAACTCTGGGCATCGCTTGAGTAGGGTGTGGCAAGCAACGAGAATACAGCGGCTTTGTATTGGCGATGGTTCAAAAAAGATGTTTTGGAGCTGGGTCGGGGTGGCTGCTTGTTTCAGACACAATCGTAACAATCCGCAATCGGCCATAGACTCATGGTTCCTAGGGTTTTTCCAGTCATCAGAACTGGGCACTTTGAGAAGGAGCGATCGCTCGCCCTCTTTGTAAAACGCTATGCCAGAGCCGCCGCCTCGTTTGGAATCCGTCTTTTTTGCTCAATATTGTCTTCCTTTGGCTGCATTCTCTCCCTTTTTAGGTGTGGGTGTCAGTATGCAGGCGGTACAGGCACAGTCTGTCGTGGCTGCGCCGGATGGTACAGGTACGGTTGTCACCGAGCAGGCGATTGGCCAAGGCACTCAGTTCACTATCGAGCAAGGTAGCCTATCTACCCACGGTGAAAACCTGTTCCATAGCTTTGATGCGTTCTCTTTAGCAACCGAGGATGCCGCAAACTTTGTTGTTTCGCCGTCGGTTGAAAATATTTTAACTAGAGTAAATGGCGCCGAGCCTTCTGTCATTCAGGGGCAATTAAATATTTCGGCAGACTCTATTGCCCAAGGCGCTCAGCCAAATTTGTTTTTCATGAACCCAGCTGGCGTTTTATTTGGCCCGGATGCTGTGGTGAATTTGCCTGCAAACTTAACGGTGACGACGGCTGATGCGATCGCGGTGGGCACTGAGCAACAGCGCGGTTGGTTTAGCGCTTGGGAAAACAATGACTACGCAGCGCTCTCAGGTTCGCCGACAGGCGAATTTATATTCTCTTCTTCTTTTCCTTCTTCTTCTTCTTCTTTCTCTATCGGCGATTCCTCTACCTCTGGCAGCATCGTCTTTGGCAGCATTGTGAATGAAGGGACACTGTCTGTGTCCCCAGGGTCCTCCCTGGCCCTCATTGGTGGCGATGTTGTTAATACAGGTACCTTATCCGCACCGGGTGGTGATATTTCCATGGTGGCTGTTCCGCCAAATGCGACCCATGGCTCTCAGGTTCAGCTCAGTCGGGCTGATAGCCTACTTTCCCTAGAGATCTCTCCTGTTGATATGTCGTTTCAGGATGGACCTGTTGGATTTTCTCCTGTATTGCTGCCTAGCTTATTGACCTACAGCCCCACAATCCACGCGACTCAGCTCGAAATGGGTGCAGATGGTGAGAGTCGCCTAACCACGGCTGTCGGTGCCGAGACGGATAGCGGAACCGGCAGCGCCGCCGATGCTGCCGTCTCAAGCTGTTGGATGAAGGGCTGTGCGATCGCCTCCGGGAGTCTAGATGTGTCTTCTGCTCACACATTTGGTGGCACAATTTCAGTGGTTGGTGAGCAAGTGAGTGTGTTAGCTGGTGATCTGTCAGCTTCCGGTGACTTAGGGGGCGGGCTCATTCGTTTGGGTGGTGACTATCGAGGGCAAAGCGCTTTGCCCAGTGCGACGCAAACCATTGTAAATAGTAAAACAACTATCGCCGCTGATGCCATCAGCACGGGAGACGGTGGGCGCGTTGTTGTATGGGCTGACGATGCCACCCAGTATTTAGGAGAGATTTCAGCGACTGGTGGCGCAGCCGGGGGAGATGGCGGATTTGTTGAAATCTCTGGAAAAGACTCGTTGGTTTTTCGGGGTAGCGTTGATACTCGTAGCCCACAAGGTAATATCGGTTCGCTGTTGTTAGACCCAGAAAATATCGTCATTGTCAGTGGAGATCAAGCACCTGATAACAACCAGCTTGCAGACAATCGCATCCTGAGAGGAGATATTGGAGAGACTTACACTATTTCTGAAACAGCTCTAGCTAATTTAGCAAATCACAGTGCGCTTATTTTAGAAGCCAGCAACGATATTATTGTTGAACCCTTAGTAGATGGATCGCTCTCTTTTACTGCTGGCTTCGGGCCTATTTCCTTTCGGGCAGATGCGGACAGAGATGGCCAGGGTAGCTTCATCATGGAAGACCCAAACACAGCGCTCGTTGCGCCGGGTCGGCCTCTCTTTATTACCGGTGAAAACTTACAGCTAGGTGATATTGACACGTCTGCCGCCGTACGTGGGGGAAGTGTGAACTTACGCGCCAGCGGCTGGGTGACCACCGGCACTATTGACACGCGGGCTGACTCTGAGATTGGGCAAGGGGGCAACATCAATATTAGGGCGATAGAGACACTTGCGACAGGCGACATCACGACCGAAAACTCAAACGAAGCGGGTAATGTACAGCTCATCAGTCAGACAAGGGGCATTACAGCTGGAGAAATTATAACGACCGCTGATAGCGGTGATGATGGAGCAATTGCCCTTTCTGCGCCTGCGCCGATTGTTGTTAATGGTGAGATTTTTGGAGAAGCGCCAGAACCAGAAGTGCCAGAGCCAGAAATGCCAGAACCAGAAGTATCAGAGCCAGAAGTACCAGAACCAGAAGTGCCAGAACTAGACGTGTCAGAACCAGAAGCATCCCTCCCAGGCAATGGGCCGTCCGATGATGAGCCAACAGATAGACTGCCTACGCTCAAAGACAATCGGATTTTAGGTGCGGGCGTGAGCAGCCTGTCCAGCGGTGCGGTGGGTGGAGGTGCTGCCTCAGAAAGTGAAGGTGAGAGCGCTAGTGGCTACACGCTTCAGCGCACCACACTCAGCGATGCTGAAGCTAATCAGGCGATCAGCTCCCTAGAAACGAGTCAGGTGCAGAATTTTTCTACCTATTTCAATCAAGCGTTAGCGGCAGAGGCGGTGACCTTAGATGAGATTCGTCAGATGCTTTCGGATATTGAACAAAAAAGTGGTGATCGCTCAGCGGTCATCTATGTTAAATCACCGGTTGCAGAGACTGACGAAGGGGCCACAACCCATCCGCGAGAGATTGCTTTAGGCGACTCAGCACAGGCTAAAGGGGCCTTAGAGATATTTGTTTTCACTGCTGACGGGACGCCTGTAAAGCTCGCCGCACCAGCCGTTACCTTAGCAGACCTCACCGAAACAATCCGAACGTTTCGGGCTGATTTGCTCACCTCTGTTCGTCGGGGCGGGACGCCTTACTTGTCTTCAGCGCAGCAGCTTCACGAATGGCTCCTTGCGCCAGTTGAGGCCGAAGTCGGTGAATTGTCAATCGATACGCTGTTGTTTGCTATGGATACCGGCCTAAGAACCTTACCCCTAGCAGCGCTTCACGACGGTGAAAGCTTCTTAGTAGAAAAGTACAGTTTGGGGGTGGTTCCCTCGCTGGGCCTGTTAGATGCGGGATACAGCTCGCTGGCAGATGCCCAGGTACTGGCGATGGGGGCTAGCGATTTTGAGCAGCTTGCACCGTTGCCAGCAGTGCCTTTAGAAGTGGCCGCTATTGATGAACTCTGGCCAGGATCATCCCATCTGAATGCGCAATTTACCCAGAAAAATTTAATCGAACAAAGAGAGACCTTACCCTACGAGATTATTCACTTAGCGACCCATGCCCAGTTCAATGCCGGCGATATTGATAGCTCCTATGTTCAGCTGTGGGACAAAAAGCTATCGCTAGGTGATTTGGCTCAGCTCGGCTGGCAGTCTCCGCTGGTGGAGCTGCTAGTGCTCTCGGCCTGTAGTACGGCGGTGGGAAGCCCAGAAGCTGAAATGGGCTTTGCCGGACTGGCCGTTGCTTCGGGGGTGCGCTCGGCGATGGCGAGCCTGTGGTCGGTCAATGATGCGGGTACCTTGGCGCTCATGCGCGAGTTTTACCAGCAGCTCCAAAGAGCGCCCACCAAATCTGAGGCGCTTAGGGCCGCGCAGCTAGCAATGCTACAGGGGAATGAGGGCGGCGTATCGCCTCACCCGTCAGAACTGGGCACCTTGGGAGCAGTGGATTTCTCTCATCCTTACTACTGGTCAGGGTTCACAATGATTGGAAACCCCTGGTAAGCGTCGTTCACAAAGCCAACTCATGCTGAAGATCTCTATTGCCAAAACCGCTCAACAGATTGATGAAGTGTTGCAAATGCGTCATCAGGTTATGGCAAATATTCAGAATCCTACGGTGAAAGCCAGCACGCTGAGGCTCATGGATCGCTTTGACACGTTTCCTTCTACAACTCACTTAGTGGTGAGTCAAAATCACTGCATTATTGGCAGCCTGCGTTTGACGTTAGAAACGCCTGCTCAAACCCCGGCAGAAGGGGTGTACGATTTTCGCGGTGCGATGGCCTTAGACCCTGAGGCAGGACATACGCTTTTAAGCTGCGATCAGTACTACGCTTATCCTGCGTTTGCCTCTCCTCAAATTATGCTGGGTCTTCTGTTAATGGCCAGCTATTTAGCGATGTCTCAGGGCGTTACACACCTGATTTCGCCGGCTCAAGCTTCGATGGTTCAACCGCTGACTCAAATCGGCTTTCGGGCGATCGCACCTGAACAATGTGATCGCGCTACAAATCTTCGGTTTCTGCCGCTCGCTTTAAATATCCAACAAGATCTAGACGACTCATTCGTTAATTTCTCCCAGAAAAACGAGCTTCAGTCCCTCATTCATTCCTATGGGTGCGCGTTGTACCAGCCCGGTGAGTACATTTTACGAGCCGGTACCGCAGGCGACTGTGCCTTTGTCATTGCCGATGGCGAAGTCGCGGTTAAGCATCCGGGTAATGAGGAAATTATTGACACGATGGGTGCTGGGGAGGTGTTTGGTGAGCTGGCCTTACTGACCGATCAGGTCCGTTCGGTTGATATTGTCGCCAAAACTGACGTGAGAGCAATGATTCTTGAAAAATCCACCTTTGTCGAGCATCTGATGGCTCAGCCAGAAATTGCACTGAAGCTGCTCCAAAGCATGGGGCATCGCATGAAGAATCTGATTGACTACTGCAACCGGTAATTCAGTCAGCGAGTCTTAAATAGGTGAATTTTTGTGAGGTGCTTGGATGTCATGAGGTGAGTAAATGACTACTTTTTGCGCCAGCAAGCGTTCAACGATCTGGGAAAACTGCTGAGAGCATTGGCGACTTTTCGCTTGTTAACGCTCCTGTTTTTTAGATTTTCTATCGTGATTCCTTCGCACTCTACCGAGCAGGTTTATTCTATTAGGCGTGCTCACTCAGTCGCAGTTTGTTGCTTTACAGCCGGTTTGACAACGCTCTTGAGCCTGCTGCCTGCCCAGGCGCAGTCTATTACCGCAGCGGCTGATGGCACAGGTACGATCATTCGCCAAACTGGCTCACAATTCACGATCGAACAAGGGCGCTTATCGGGTGACGCGGCTAACCTGTTCCACAGCTTTGAGACGTTTTCACTACAGGCGGGAGAGCGAGCTAATTTTGTTAGCTCGCCGACGGTGCAAAATATTTTGACGCGGGTTACGGGTCAGTCCCCTTCTGTTATAAACGGACAGCTGCAAATATCAGCCAATGGGGCTCAGCCTAATCTGTTTTTTATGAATCCTGCTGGTGTGTTGTTTGGCCCAAGTGCCACACTTAACTTGCCAGGAAACCTAACGGTGACCACAGCCGATGGCATTGCCTTTGAGAACACTGTTGAAGAAAACCGCCTCAGCAGTAACGGCTTGAGCTGGTTTAATGCTGTTGGAGAGAATGCCTATGCCGCTATGGCAGGGTCTCCTTCTGGGGACTTTGCTTTTTTGAGCGATCGCCCTGGGAGCCTTTTAAATGAGGGATCTTTGACCTTGCGTGAGGGCAAGTCGCTGGTGCTGATAGGGGGGACGGTGGTGAATGTGGGCGGCCCCTCTGGCGATGCGCTCACCCTGGTCGATGTTCCTGGCAAAGGCGTTGTTCGTCTGAGTCAGCTAGGCCAGGTGCTTTCCTTAGAGCTAGGTGCGAGCGCTGAGCGTGTCAATTCACCCTTGTTTGAACCCTTAGACTTGCCAACGCTGCTGACCAGTGTGCCTCTGGGCTATGCCTCAGCGCTGGTGGCTCATGAGGATGGGACGATGCGGTTGACAACAGCCGATACGCCAACAGTCGATACGTTAACAGTCGATACGCCCAGTCCCACTGACCCAGCCAATAGTAAAAATCCTGGTTCTGCTGGTGCCCGAGCAGCTAGGAATCAAGCGGGCAGTCATCAAGCGGGCAGTCATCAAGTAGGCAGTTATCAGGCGAGCGGTGGCCATGTGGCCATGCTTGCTGCTGAGAGTCAACGTCCGCAGCTGGATAGTCGCACAGGGGCTCGTGATAGGGAAGGGCGCGATCGCACAGAGCGTGATCGTACAGAGAGCGATCGCATAATACGCGATGAGGACCGGGGGCGCAGCCGCAGAAACTCAAGCGAACATCGCGATCGCACTTCTAATACCGTGAACAAATTTAAGTCGCCTCGGCGATTGGAACTGGGTCCGGTTGCGGCTAATCGGTTGTTAACGACCTTAGAAGAAGACGGCACTCAAGCGTTTAACCGCTACTTTGGGCGCAATTTGACGTCTTCTGAAATGAGCCTGTCAGAAGTTCAACAGCTTTTGAGTGAGGTTGAGCGTCAAAGCGATAACCGCTCGGCAGTGATTTATGTGAAAGCGCCGCCCCCAGCGTCTCCATCGCCTTCATCACACCCGGCGCATTCTGCAACAGATGCCTCTGCAACAGATGCTTCTGCAACAGATTCTTCCGTAATAGAGTCCGATGAAACCGTTGCAGGTGGTTTAGAACTGCTGCTGGTGACGGCAACTGGCAATCCTATCAAAATTGAGGTACCTGTTGACCGCGTAGAACTCTTTGAGACGATAGAACAGTTTCGCTCTGATCTGCTAACGTCGGTGCGTCGAGGGGGCGACCCTTATATGGCCTTGGCGCAACAGCTACACCAGTGGCTAATCGCCCCAATTGAGGCAGACCTAGAGGCCGCACAGGACATCGATACGCTGGTGTTTTCGATGGATGAGGGCTTGAGAACGCTCCCCGTTGCAGCGCTTCACGATAGCCAACAGTTTTTGGTGGAGAAGTACAGTTTGGGAGTGGTGCCTTCCTTGGGCCTGGTTGATACGCAGTACGAACCCCTGGCGCAGGCTGAAGTGTTGGCAATGGGCATGAGTGCGTTTGATGAGCTTTCTCCTTTACCTGCGGTCCCTTGGGAACTGGATGAAATTCAGTCACTTTGGCCAGGATCGTCATTCTTAAACGAAGGCTTCACCCGGCAAAATTTAGTTCAGCAGCAGGCGCGATCGCCCCGTCAGATGATTCACCTTGCGACCCATGCCGAATTCACCGAAGGGTCGGCAGATGAGTCCTACATTCAGCTTTGGGATGAAAAACTCCGGCTGAGTGAGCTGCATCGCTTGGGGTGGCAGTATCCAGCGGTAGAACTACTGGTGCTGTCAGCCTGTAGCACAGCGATTGGCTCTCCTGAGGCCGAAATGGGCTTTGCCGGACTGGCTGTTGCTTCTGGGGTGCGCTCCGCGATGGCCAGCGTGTGGGCGGTGAATGATTTAGGCACCCTGGCGCTGATGAGCGAGTTTTACCGACAGCTGAAAGCAGCGCCTGTGAAGGCAGAGGCTTTACGGCAAGCTCAGCTTGCACTGCTGAATAGTGATCTTAGCGGGCGCGATGGTCAGCTGACTAACCATCACGCTACGCGTGTTTTTTCGCTACCGCCAGCCTTGGCTTCATCGAGGCAAACGGATTTTTCTCACCCTTACTACTGGTCGGGCTTCACGATGATTGGTAGTCCTTGGTAGTCCTGATCGCTCGCTAAATGCCAGCGCCGTTCAATACTTCACACTCACGTCGTCTCTTTCAATCCGGCTGTGAACTGTAAAACACTGGGGTTAATACGCCTGCCATCTTAGGGACTCAACCCTTTTAATGAAACTAGAAACCCGCGCCTTAATCCCTACTGTTTCTTTCAATATGGTGCTGAGCCTGTATTAGATCAACTGTAGGACCCCCTTTGAACCGCACCCTACACTCGTGTCAGTATTTCTCATGACTCCCTTTCTCACCTCTATTTTCAGGTTCTTTCCGCTTAATTCCGGGGCCTCATCGCTGACAAAAACTCGCTGCCGGCCTGACGTAAAGAAATGGGCAGCAGGGATGTCTCCTGTTGTATTGTTGGCTGCTCAGCTGATGGCACCTATGCCTGGTTACAGCGTGGAATTCCCTGATGCAGGCGATCGCGGTGCGCCTTCTCGTACTGCGGGTGGCGGTACCCGAGGTGGACTGTGTGAAGGCGGAGACTGGATGGCCCAATCTATCAGAGCCCTAGTTCCTAACAACAATGTCAGTACATTTGTGGGCGATCGCGCGAGTTTGTGGATTTACGTTGCCGATGGGTTTGCTCAAAAAACAGCTGAAATTTATGTTCAAGATCCGCGCACTCGTCAGGTCGTTCATCAAAGGCAACTATCACTAGCCGCGCTAGGCGACGGGGGGATTCTCCAACTGGAGTTGCCCGCGACAGATGCTGAAGGTGTGCCCTTGCTAGAAAAGGAACAAAACTATTTTTGGGAATTCGCGATTATTTGTAATCCGGACGATCGCACTCAAGACTACATTGTGCACGGGTTTATCAATCAGATGAACGTGAGTTCGCAGCTGAGTGACGCGTTGGCAACCGCAGCCCCTGAAGAACAGCTAGCGCTATATGCGACTGCTGAAATTTGGCAGGAGACTGTGAGTCTTGCGATCGCTCAAAAAGCTTCTAATCCACAGCTGTGGACGACGTTGTTGGCGTCTGTCGGCTTAGAGTCGCTAGCGGCTAGCCCTCTGAAAGATTGCTGTGACTGGGCAAGCCAATGAAGCGACTGCCGCCGTCTTTTCTTCACTGTTTGGCGTCGTCAACGTTTGGGCCGTCTTTGGGGGTATCTTTTGGGGCGTTTTTGCGGCAGTTGGCTTGGCAGTGGCGCGGTGTTTTAGCGATCGCACCTAGCGTGGCCGGCGTCGTTATTTTAATGAGAGGCATTGGTCTTTTGCAGGCGTGGGAGTGGGCTGCTTTTGATCAGTACATGCGGCTGCGCCCCCCCGAGATGACTGACAATCGAGTTGTTATTGTCGGTTTAGATGAAAACGATGTCAGTGAGATTGGCCAGGCAATTGTGCCGGACGAGATTTATGCGCAGCTGATTACGAAGCTACGTGACCAGTCCCCTCGTGCGATTGGTTTTGATATCTATCGAGACTTGCCAGTAGAGCCCGGTCACGACGCGCTCAATGAGGTGTATAAAGCAACGCCCAACCTAGTCGGTATTCAAAAGGTGGTAGGTGAGGCGGGTAGGGAGCGCATTTCCCCGCCGCCCGTGCTCGCTGACTTAGGGCAGGTCAGTGCGAATGATATTATTCCCGATGCTGACAATACGGTGCGGCGCGGCCTGATTTCGGTGAGGTCAGCAACTGGCGAAACGGTGTATGGACTGAGCTTGTATTTAGCGCTGTTGTATCTAGAGCCCGAAGGGATTGCGCCCCAGATGGTCGGTGACGATAGCTGGTGGTTAGGGAAGACGCTGTTTGAACCGTTTGAATCGAACGATGGAGGGTATGTGCGTGCGGACGCGCAGGGCTACCAGCAGGTACTGAACTATCGCGGCGCGAGTCAGTCCTTTGAGCAGGTGTCTGTGATGGATGTGCTCAATGATCGGCTTCCCGATGACTGGGCCCGCGATCGCATTGTTTTAATTGGTGCTGTTGGCGACAGCTTTAAAGACAGTGCCTACACGCCCTACAGCAGTAGCCTGCTGTCTATTCCTGAAACAATGTCCGGCGTGGAGATTCACGCCCAGCTCACCAGCCAGCTGGTCAGCGCTGCGCTAGAAGGTCGCCCTTTGATTCGTAGCTGGTCTGAGCCCGTGGAATGGGCCTGGATTTTGCTGTGGTCCGGGATGAGTGCGACCTTGATTTGGCAGTGCGGTAAAACGGGCGTGCAGCCCGTAGGCGGCGCCATCTACAAGCGCTACAAAAGAGAGCTTGGAATTGCTGGGCTAGCGGCTACTTTAGGTGGTGTTACCTATGTCCCCTTTTGGTTTGGCTGGTGGCTACCGGTGGTGCCTGCTGCGCTGTCTGCTGCGCTCGCAGCTACCGCTGTTACCGCTTATCTTGCCCACACGGCCAAAGATATCAGGCGCACGTTTGGTCGCTATTTGAGTGATGATATTGTCACGGCGCTTTTAGAAACCCCAGGGGGCCAAAAGCTGGGTGGCGATCGCCGTCAAGTTACGATTTTAACCTCTGATCTGAGAGGCTTTACGGCCCTTTCTTCTCGTCTATCACCTGAGATGGTGATCAAAATTTTGAACTTTTATTTGGGGCACATGGCCGAGATTGTGGCTCGTCACCACGGAACCATTGACGAATTTATGGGAGATGGCATTTTGATTCTTTTTGGTGCACCCATGAAAAGAGAGAATGACGCTCAGCGTGCGGTGGCCTGTGCGCTTGATATGCAGCTGGCGATGGAGGGTATCAACAAAACGATCGCCGCTTGGGATGTGCCCGCCTTAGAAATGGGGATCGGCATACACACCGGTGAAGTGGTTGTTGGCAATATCGGGTCAGAAAAAAGAGCGAAATATGGCGTGGTGGGCAGCCCGGTGAATCTGACCTATCGAATTGAGTCCTGTACGCTGGGTGGTCAGGTGCTTATTTCGGATGAAACTTTAGAAATGGCAGGCCCAGGTGTCAGTGTCGCGAGCCAGCAAACGGTAATGCCTAAAGGCATTGCAAAGCCCATTATGATTCATGAGGTGACGGGTCTCGGTGCGCCTTATGACATACAGTTACCTCAGCCAGAAGAAATCTTCTCTCTTTTAAAGGATTCAACATTAGTGTGCTTTAGGCTCGTTAAAGACAAGCAAGTAGGCTCTAACTCGTATGTTGGCGAAATGGTAGAACTCTCTGCCAAAGGGGCCATCATTGTGACTGAAGCGGCGGCGGCTAATAGCGTCGAGCTGATGAGCAATATCAAGCTCAACTTTCTCTCCATGGGATCGGCGACGACCCATCAAGATATCTATGCCAAAGTGGTTAAAAAAGACCCTGAAAAAGATCAAATTCAGGTGTGCTTTACGGCAGTTCCACCGAATGTAATGACTCGGCTGCAAGAACTAAGGACCGACAACGTAGATTGTCAGGCAGCTTAGGGGCGAGTGACATCAGCGCCTTGCCTTTACTTGTTTGTGTTTACGCTTGGGTTGTATGACCTGTGAGCTTAAAAAATACGTCGTCTAAGCTCGGGCGTCGCAGGGAAATGTCGGCTAGTGCAATGCCCGCACCCTCTAGTCGTACAACAATCTCGGTCAGGGTGCTAGCACCGTTGGGCGCAGCAATGACCAAAGGGCCACCATCGCCCATTTCTCCTGTAATTAGGTCGCCCATATCGGCGAGCAGCGCTTTTACCCGGTCAATATCAGTCATATTTGCCAGCCGCAGCTCACAAAATTTGCCGCCGACTTTGTCTTTGAGTTCGTCGGCAGTGCCTTTGGCAATCACCTGCCCTTGATCGATGACAACAATTTGATCGGCAAGAGCGTCGGCCTCTTCAAGATATTGCGTGGTTAGGATAATGGTAATGCCCTGAGATTTGAGATCTTGAACGACTGCCCATAGCTGTTGTCGGCTACGAGGATCGAGCCCGGTTGTTGGTTCGTCTAAAAAAAGCACGAGGGGTAAAACCACGATGCTAGCGGCCAAATCTAAGCGGCGGCGCATCCCGCCAGAAAAGGTTTTGACCTGTCGGTTGGCGGCCTCGCTCAGGTCGAACTGGGCCAGCAGTTCATCGGTGCGTTTTTGGGCGGCGGGTTTAGAAAGGCGCAGCAGCCGGCCAAAGAGAATAAGGTTTTCGCGGGCCGTGAGGGCTTCGTCTACAGCGGCAAATTGCCCGGTGAGACCAATGAGCGATCGCACGGCTTCTGGATCTTTTACCACGTCGTACCCGGCAATGCTGGCCTGTCCACCATCCGGCACCAGCAGCGTGGTCAAGCAATTGATGGCGGTGGTTTTTCCTGCGCCATTAGGGCCCAAAACACCCAAAACGCTGCCGCGCTCTACGGACAGGTTAATGCCTCGCAAAACGGGCGTATCGCCAAATCGTTTGGTTAGGTCTTGGACATTTACAATGGGGGCCACAGGTTTTTATTTTGACAACTCCCGTATTTTGCCATATTTACCCCCCTATATTGACCACTGGGTACTTACCACCACGGATTGCCAATCAGGGTAAAGCTCGACCAGTAGAAGGGATGACTAAAGTCTACGTTTTCCTGCTGGGTTAGCTGATTTGTAAGCTCTTGTGGCAGGGTGGTAGTGCCTTGCTGGGTAATTAGCTGGTTGCCTTCAATGCGAGTGCTGCCCCGCAAAAGAGAAAGCTGCGCCTGTTGCAAAGCAGAAAATCTGAGCGGCTCATGTTGTAGCTGCTCGTAAAATTCTGCCATCAGCGACATTGTCCCCATGTCCGATACGTTCCAAAGGCTGCCGATGGAAGACTCCACGCCTACTGCTGCGGCTAATCCAGCGAAGCCTAGCTCTGCTTCACGATTGCCGAGCGCTGTTGCACAAGCGCTTAAAATGAGTAGCTCAAGATCGGTCAACCCTAAGGAAGAGAGTTCATCAAGGCTGAGTTTTTCATCCCAAAACTGAATGTAGGAAGTATTGGCTGAGCCTGCATTGAAAACGGCATGAGTCGCTAAGTGGATAATTTCCTGGGGGTTTTGGGCCTGCGTTGCTTGCACGTTTGCAATGCTAAAGTCTTCGTTGAGCAATGTTTGAGAGAGATTGCTAGAAGCTGATTTAATCAGGTCTAGCTCTACGGGAACGGCGGGAAGACTTTCCTGCAGGGAGAACTCAGCAGACCCTGCTGCTAGCAGATTTTGTGGGGCAGGCTGTGTGTCAAAGTCAGTTTGTAGTAAGCCCCCGCTTGGCAGCATCGAGATACCGTACTTTTCAATGGCATAGCGTTCGTTATCCATCATCGCTGCGATGGGCATGGTCCGTAGTCCTTCGTCTAGCACGTACATTAGGTTGTCAATGCCTGCACTGGCTAACTCGTCTTCTATCGGGGCCAGTAACCAGTCGTACAGTTGTCGTGCTAGGGGTTGGTATCCATCGTCTAAAAACGAAGAGATTTCAATACTGAGTAGCTTAGCTTGGCGTGTAATGTCCTCACGGGTGACCGCTATCAACTGCTGAACAGGAGGACCGCTAGGCGGAACCAACATGAGCAGAAGCTGATCTTGCCCGTTGTGAGTATCGTTGCGTAACAAGCGCTGGGATAGAACAGATGGATAGCGATTGTTAGATAGCTCACGATGGTTGATAGGTGGAACAAAGAGCCCATAGACAACGGCTGTTTTGGCTTTGTGGTGCGCTTCGGCCTCCTGCAACTTTTGTTGGATGTCGTCGAGGCTAGTGTTTCCTTGGAGCGGTTGTTGCCAATACTTGGCGTATTCTTCGGTCAGCCGTTCTTCTACCTGCGAGAAGGCAAACCCATCGAAGAAATTAATCCGTTCAGCGCCGTTTTTGGGGGTATCGCTTTCTAGCGTCTGTTCGTTAGGTGAGTCTAGGGCAGTCGGGCTCTGCGTCGGATCGATGGCTAAAAGATTTGTCAGCGCACTATTTTCTGAAGCACTATTTTCTGAAGCATTATTGTCTGTATTGGGATCCTCTTCTAAATTGCTTACTGTGCCAGATGGCCGTAGCAGCGTGTCAGTCGGTGGGGCTGTAACGCTGTTGTCGGGTTGTTCTATTGGCGAGTCAATGGGCGGCTCGACTGGCGGCTCGATAGGTGGGTCAGAGGGCGGCTCAGAGGGCGGCTCAGAGGGCGGCTCGATGGGATCCGCCGATAAGGTGGTATCAGCTGTGTTCGATAACGTGAACTGACGGGTCTGCCCAGCTACGACGGCTTCAACGGTATAGGTGCCCGCTATTTCATTAGCGGCCACGGCTGTCACGGCTTGGCCCAGCCTATTGGTACGAACAGTTGGGGTCGTTAAGCGGCCGCTGGCACCTGTTGCCGGTGAGAGAAAGCTGATAGATTCTTGAGCGATCGCATTATCAAAGCGATCGCTCACTTGGAGCCTAAGCGCTTCAGGAAAAAGGGTGTCTACAGTGGCTTGTTGATTGTTACCACCGATAATGGTGATCTGATCGACGGCATCCGGTAGGTTTGTTAACGTAGCCACTTCAATCAGGTCTTCGGTCGCGGCTGTAAGTTGAAAATCACCTGCTGTTTGCCCAGCAACAACCGATACAGATAACAGACCGTTGCTATCTGTAAAGCCTTTTGCCCCATTGCTATTATCTATTTTTCCAGTTGGGCCTGTCGTCGGCAGATTAATCTGAATGTCGGTACCTTCCAGCACACCACCGAGTGAATCAGTGACCTGAATTTGCAAATCATCGGTGAAAGCCGTCGCTACCACCGTAGATTGATCGTTGCCTGATATCCATTGCAGGCTGCTCGGAGCCAATCGTTGATAGGCTCCAATATCTCGCAAGCCACTAATGCTGATTCCTCGTTGAGATATTGTGTCAGGCCCATTCCCCCGGCTAATGGCAGGACTATTGGCTAATAGGGCATGGGTGAGGGTTTCTCCACCATTGTCGGAGAGCGGCGCTAGCTGTGGATTGGTTCCGTTAGCAAGATCAGAGGCTGCATAACCGAAGCTGCCTGTTCTACTTTGCACGAGGTTGTTACCATCGCTGGTTAGATTCCCGGCAATATCGGAGCCTGTAGTCGCTATGTTATTGGCTATAAGGCTATTTCGTAGCCGTAGTTCGCCCCCTTCATCGTTAGAAATCCCGCCGCCTGAAGCGTCTGCTGTGTTGTTGGCGATGGTGACATTGAGCAAACTTGCCTGGGTGTTGGTATTGAGATGCAAAGCGCCCCCATCTCCACTGGTCACTTCATTGCCAGACAGTGTGCTGTTATCAATCATTAGCGTACCGTTTGCGCTGCTGGCATTGTCATAAATAGCGCCGCCGTTGTTGATGCTTTGGTTGTTACTCAGGGTGCTACGGCTGATGGTGACCTGATGCTGATCGCGGGTGGCGATCGCACCTCCTTTGGCCGCAGTATTGTTGTCAAAAGTCGTCGTTTCAATACTGGTGACGCCATTGCCTGTTAACGAGAGCGCGCCGCCCGTGATGCTCTCGTTACCTTCAAAAAGGGACTCTCTTACAGTGAGATCTCCCAGCGTTTCAATAGCACCGCCTGCTCCCCTAGTATTGGCTGTTGCTTGGTTTCCACGAAAGGTAGATCCGGTAATCGTAATCGGTGCGCCATTACTAAAAAAACCACCGCCGCCTCCAGCCAGAGCCATGTTGTTTGTGATCGTAGAATTTTCAACAGTGAGTGGGCCAGCATTTAACCCAAACGAAAAAGCACCCCCTTGGGTTTCTGCGACATTGTTCGCCAGCGTGGTGTTGCGAATCGTAATTCCATTACTGTCATCTTTACCGTCAATGCCGCCTCCATGTTTGGCAGTATTGCCTATGAGAATACTGTTTTCAATGGCTAGCTGGTGACCGTTCTCGGTTAAGATGCCACCGCCGAAAATATCAGCAGAATTACCCTCGATAGTAGAACTTTCAACTAGGGTCCTGCCAGCACCGCTTAAGAAGATACCGCCTCCAGATGAATTGGTTCTGTTGTTGCGTACTAGACTATTTAGCAAGTTTAGTGAGGCCGTGTTGGAGACGCGGATAGCACCTCCACCCGTTTCATTGCCGGTGATGTCGTTCCCGTTTTCAATAGTGACGTTGTCTAGGGTGATCGTACCTGCGGAAATGCTCAAAGCCCTTGAGCTATTGTTGCCTTGAATAAATGTTTTGTCGGTCCCTTGGCCTTGAATGGTCGTGTCTCTAAAAAGTTGAACACTGGGTGCTGAATAGGCTGCTTCCGCTAGGTTGACGACACCACCTGTGGCCACCGCATCCACTCCATTTTGGAGGTCGCCGTTTGTGCCTACATTAACGGTGTTGGCTGTTCCTGATAGTCGCCTGCCTGTTCTTAAGCTGATTTTTTCGTTGAGATTAAGGGTATTCGCCTCTAAGCGTAGGTCATTCCCATTGGCGTTGCGACTGGCCTCTACGGCAGCATTGACGGTGATAGCGTTGCTTGCCTGTAGCGTTACGTTGTTGTTGTTAAGCGCGCTTACAAGGGTGGCCACGTTTAGCGTTGTCTCGGTATTGGGCGTATTGCTCCCGCCTGTTACGCCCGCTGTTCCCCCACTGTCTACAATTGTTAGGTCTATCGGATCTAGTAGCCAGGTGCCTACTTTCCCACTGGGAGACTCTGTTGAAACACTGGCTGTTTCATCAATTATCAACTGCTCTAATCCAGAGGTTTCTACTAGCCCGCCTGTTCCTTCAGCAGCGCCCTGGGCTGAGAGTTGTCCAGCGACGTGAGTTTGTTCATTGGCCCACAGGATAATTTGGCCACCGTTACCTGAGGTGAGTGCGTCTGCCTGGGTGATCGCACCGTTGCCAAAAAATACGCTGCTGGCGGTTGGCAGTGTGCCTTTGCCCTGATAGTCACCCCCGATGCGAATGCGTCCGCCGCCCGCGGCCCCAGAAGCATTGAGCTGTCCCTTGATGACGTCGATTTGTGATCCGAATAAGCTAATATCGCCGCCGATTTGGCCAGGTGTTTGGGCGGTGGTGCTAAGGCTGCCAGTATTCCTGACGCTAGGGTGGCCCATGCCTGACGCTGTGAGTGAGCCATCACTGTTGAGCTGCAACTCCTCTGCAATATTGGCGCCGCCGCCCGTGATGAGTTCTGGGAGCGTGGCCGGTCTCATTGCGTTGGCCTCAATTTCAAGGCTGAGCAAGCCGCCTTCTGTATCGAGCCGAATGACGCTTTCGCCGGGGACGGCGCTGAGAGTCACACTCCCCGCAGAGGCGCTGAGAGTGCCGGTATTGATCACCTCTCCACCAATGAGCTGAATAGCCTGCTGTTCATCAACCGCTAAGTCGCCCTGGTTGATGATGGTCCCTGGCTGAGTCGCATTCGTTGAGAGCGCTGTCGAGGGGCTGATAGACGAGCTTGTAGAAGGGGTAGCCGTAAACTGATAAGCCGTTGGTACTGAGGTAAAGTCGCGGTAGTCAGTCGTAGTGGCAATGTCTAACCAAGCGTCGCCAAATCCAACCTTATCTGCGCTTGCTGCGGTGAACGAGCCGCCAAGGTTTAGCTGCGCGCTGGGGCCAAAGAGAATGCCTGCTGGATTAAATAGGTAGAGATCTGCGCTGCTGCCCGATACTTGTAAGGTGCCGTCTACATAGGACATGTGACCACCTGAGACTTGTCCAATGACTGATTGAACGCCTGAGGATGTGACAAAGTCGGCGGTCGTTCCAGCTTCTAGGCTGAAGGTGTCAAATTGGTGAAAGAGATTTTCATTAACCTGAATGCCGCCTTCAATTCGAGTGCGGTTATCTTCGCTGATGAGGGTTGTTTGTGTTGTGTTAGCAGCTGGTTCAATCAGCTGGCTAATGAGCGTGGCTGGACGGCTGGGCTCACTGATGGAAGCTGTTTTGGGGGGATGGGGCGCTAGTGTATGAGCATTCTGTTGAGAGTGGGAGCGTTGAGAGAGGGGACGGTGATAGTGAGGGCGTTGAGAGTGAGGTCCGTCGATAAGGGTGCCCTGAGTAAAGGCAGCTACTTCTGTTGCGCTAACGGCGCTGGCTGCTGTGGGTAGTCCGGCAACTAAGGGAACCAGGGTGAGAAAACCGTACGATATTTTTTTTGAATGTCCCATAGAAGCTTTTGGAATATTGACGGTATGAGCGTTTTCCTGGTTGTTGCTTTTGCAGAAGATAACCGGGAAAGACTTTCCTCAGGTCCCACTTTCCTTACATTTCCCGCTTGCTCTTTAAATAAAATCACGCCCACATCAGAAAATGCCTAGTGCAATTACCCGTTTTCAGGGCATTTGATAGGCGATAGCTATTTCCCAAGACGTCTTGACGGGCGCAAAATTTACCCGCATGGGCGAAGCGTTAAGTGCTTTTTGTAGATGAGAATACGGAAATATTGTTGTTCACTTTGTAGAAGGGAGTCTCGGTCTTCATGCCGATCTCTTCGACAGCCTAGATGGATAGGCTGATAAAGGTAACGCTACTATTTTATTAGGCAACCACAGGACGCATCGATGGCACGACGACTCAAGACTTGGTACCAGCAGCAAAAAGCTGCGATCGCCTACCGCCGTGGGCTTTCCTATGCCCAAAAAACCGATCATGCCAGCGCGATCACCGCGTTTAGCGAGGCTTTAGCCAGCGGCTACCACAGGGCCGGACAGGCTTATGTGATGCGGGGGATTAGTCGCGGCCACTTGAAGGATACTGCGGGGGCCAGGGCCGATTTTGAAACTGTCATTCAAGGTGAGCTGTCAGGAGATTTTACGCTAGAGGGTCTTGTCTCAAGGGAGTCTGCATCAAAGGAGTGTGCATCAGAGGCTGTGACCTCAAAAACGTCTACGCCAAATCGTGATCTGGCGAAAGCTTACTACCATCGAGGTTTGCTGCGTCAGCAGTCTGGTAATGAAGCTGGTGCGATCGCCGATTGGTCAGTGGCGATTGATCATTGCCCTTCTTACCCTGAGCCCCGCTATCACCGGGCGCTGCTGAGCCTTAGCCAGGGTCAACATCGGCAGGCCCTAGTCGATCTCAATGAGGTTTTAGCGGCTGATCCGACCCTGGTGCGTGCTTACCTACAGCGTGGTAACTTACGCTATCAGTTAGGGGACATCCCCGGTGCGGTTGCTGATTGGGAAATTGCGGTGTGCAATGACTTCACGCTAGAAGACGCCAAGCAAAAGCTCGCCAACGTGCAGCAAGCCAATTACGATGCACAGCTCAGCGCGGTGCTTCAGGCTCCATTACAGGAGAAAGGACTCAGCGTAGAAGTGACCCATACAGGCGCTCAGTTAGAGATCCACACCCATCGTGAGCTAGGCACTGGCGTGAACTATTACACCCTGCCCGATGTGATTCGTGAGCATTTAGTCCCGCTGCATCTTGCTGAGGTCAGCCGGTTCACACTGGTAGGACACCTCGCCGAGGTGACGGGTGCGGAGTGGCAGCAGTCTTACGAGCTGTACAAAGGTCAGCCTTGCCCGCCTAGCAACTGGCAAACCGCTTTTTCGGCACTGGTGTTGTTTCCACCTTTTGGGATTCCAGCGTTTATTCAAGCTGCTCAGGTCAAGAGACTTTACCAACAGGGGCAGTATTTAGAGTCTTTGAGCGCATCTAAAGCGGTTAAGGGACTTTGCATTGCCGGTAGTGTAGCGCTTGGATTTTTTACGCTGTTGCCGCTGGGCTATGCTGCTTACGATTCAATGAAAGAGACGCCTACGCTTCGGCTAGCAGAGAAGGCCAAGGGCTCTCCTCATCGTCCGTATCAGCAGATGTTTCAAGACGATTCTGAAATGAACTGACCCAGACAATCGGCCACTCAGCCCTACGGCCTACCGCTGTTGTTCAGATCGGCTGCGGGGGCCGACTGGTAGCGCCAAAAGTACATCTAAAAAGGCAAAGACCGCCCGAGGCAGTACGGCGTTTTCTAGTATGGCAACGCCAACAACTCTTTCTAAAGGCTCTGGTAGTGACTGAACGCGGACGCCAGGGGGAACTGGTTCAGCTTCTAGGCGAGCTAAAACAGCGACCCCGAGTCCTTTGGCCACCATTCCCATTAACGTGGAGTCTTCTCTGACGTCATATTTGCCCTCACGCAGTGCCTGTTCGACCTCGGCGTAGCGGTCATATTCAATAATTTCGACGGTCATGCCGGGATGCGATCGCCAAAATCGAGAGATGACATCTGGCAAAATGTGGGTCGCGACCGTACGGGGTGCTGCGGTTCGCACTCTACCGGTTTGTAGCTCTTTGGCTTGGTTAGCTGTGTGCCGTATGCCCTCTAGCTGCGTGAGGACCGTTTGCGCCTGGTGACAAATTTGGCTGCCAATCGGTGTGAGGACTGCGCCGGTACGATGTCTGAGGAGGAGGACAATGCCTAAGTCTTTTTCTAAAGAGGCGATCGCATGACTCACGGTAGATTGGGCTAAGCCTAGATGCAGCGCGGCTGCGCTAAAGCTACCGTGTTCTGCAACGGCGGCTAGCGCAACGAGCTGTGAAATTTTGAGTTGTCTGCTGCTGGCTCTGCTGCTGGCTCTGTGGGTCCTATTCACGGGATAGTTGCTCGTAGGCGGTGTTTTGTCTGATGTTTTTTCCGATGTCCTTATCTATTAGACCTGAATTGTGAGCATAGCTACTATCGACGGCATCGATGCTTGCTATCAACCGGTTACTTTGCCGAGGGCGTGCCGTTTTTTCTATCGTTTTGGTTAGTCTCAGTCGTCACTCGCTAGTTTTGCATTCGCTAGTTTTGCCTCTATGAACATTCACCGCAACAGCGCTTCTGGTAATGCTTCTGATTTAGTCGCTGTGCTGTTGGTTTCAGGGTGTCTGCTGGTGAGCAGTGCACTGAAGGGTGTGTTTATTGCTTATCCCCTATTGCTCTCTTTACTGTTGCTGCTCGCGGCGCTGATGCGTCGGGGGTTTGATGTGCGATCGCTCTTACGCATGGGCTTAGCGGGCGCTCGCCAAGCTCTACCAGTGGTAAACGTTTTGTTGTTAATCGGCATTGTCACAGCGGTGTGGATGGCAGCAGGCACTGTTCCGGCGTTGGTGTACTACGGCATCGGGCTGATTGCGCCGCGCTTTTTTATTTTGTGGGCTTTTTTACTGTGTGGTGCGGTGTCGATGCTGCTGGGCACGTCGTTTGGCACTGTCGGTACGATTGGGGTGGCGCTGATGGTGATGGCCCGTAGCAGTGGCGAGACGGTGATGCCAGTAGCGGGAGCGATCATTGCTGGCGCTTTCCTGGGCGATCGCTGTTCTGTTTTATCTTCTAGCGCTCATTTGGTGGCCAGCGTTACCCATACGTCTATTTACCGTAATCTTCGCCTTATGATGGTGAGCAGCCTGTGGCCGTTTTTGCTCTCTTTACTTTTTTACGGTGCTCTCTCTCTTTTTTACCCGGTGACGCTGGGTAAAAACCTGATTGCGGCTGAGCTGCCGAGGGCTTTTGTGCTTTCTCCAGGCGTGCTGCTGCCGGCGCTTAGTGTGTTGTTGTTAGCGATTGTGAGGGTTGATGTAAAGCTGGCCATGCTGGCGAGCATTGGGATAGGGTGGGCGATCGCATATGCCACACAGCACTACAGCGTGCTGCAACTGATGCGATTTACCCTTTTTGGCTTTTCTATGCCTGAAGGTACGCCGCTTCAGCCGATTTTGATAGGCGGTGGGCTATTGCCAATGGCAAAGGCGACCTTGGTTGTTTTTATTTCTACCGCGTTTGCCGGTATCTTTGCAGGCAGTCGTATTCTAGGCTTTGTCGATGGCTGGTTACGCCGGCAGCTCAGTTATCAACAGTTAGGCCGTGCGACGGTTTTTGTTGCGATCGCAGCTAACGTTTTTGGCTGCACACAAACCATCGCGATTTTGATGACTGGGCAGTTGATGCAGCCTCACTATCAGCGATATTATCAACTGCTGTTAGCTGAAAATAAAGGGATAGCGAAAGGAAAACCGGAGAAAGGAGAACCAGCGAAAACAGTCCCAGCGAAAACAGCTCCAGCGAAAACAGCTGAGCAAAATAGGGCCGAGCACAAAGGCAATGAAGCCATGGCGATCGCACTAGAAGATACCGCCGTGGTGATTGCTCCGCTGATTCCTTGGAACATTGCCGGTTTGATTCCAGCCACCGTACTTGCTGTCGGGCCGGGCTTCATTCCTTACTGTGTATATCTTATTTTGCTGCCCGTATTTGTTCTCTTGAGAACTCGCCCAGAACCTATTAGGGCGCAATCTCTATCGTTAGAGTGTCCTTCAACGGTTTGAAGTCTGCCTTAAGGGCGGAGTCTATGAGTAACGCAGGTGTTATTTTACAGGCGTATACCCACTCGCCCATCGCTATGACTGATACCTCCGATAGGATTTCTGCTTCGTTTTCTCAGGCTGCTGCTACCGCAGAGCAGCTAGGTGGCTTGGTCTCGGCGGTCGGTACTCAGCTCTTTAATAAAGTTTCTAATGCGGCTATCGACACCACTACGAGGGTCGGCGAGGTTGCAGGAGACTCTGCCCATGCCGTCCTAGAGCAAACAACTGAAAGTGTTGGCAATACCCTAAATCCTATCGCTGAGAATCCTGCGGTAGATTATGTCGCTAAAATTCCAGGGCTCAGTTGGCTCACCAGCGCGCTAGGGAGAGTGGATAAAGCCAAGGCACTCGACGATGTCTCCAGGCTGAAGGTAAAGCATCCCACTGATACGCCGGAAGAGCTTGCCCATCATATTATTGTAGATACGACCCTGAAAGCAGGCGGTGTTGGGCTTGCTGCCAACATCATTCCGCCTGTTGCACTGGGTCTATTTGCGGTGGATCTTGCTGCGGTAGCGGCGCTTCAGTCAGAGATGCTTTATCGCATTGCCGCTGCCTACGACTTTGACGTGAACGATCCGGCTCGTAAGGGCGAGGCGCTAACTATTTTTGCGCTTTCGGTTGGGACTTCGGGGGCAGTGAAAGCGGGGCTAGGCGTTGTTGAGCTGATTCCCTTAGTCGGAGCCGCCGTTGGTGCTAGTAGTAATGCAGGCATTTTGTACAGCTTTGGGATCGCCGCTTCGCAGTTCTATAAGAAAAAGCAGGATAAGAAAGCTCCCTAGAGACAGTTGTTATCTGGAAGACAGAATGGATGCCTTTGAAAAATATTGTTGTGAAGGAAATTTAGCGTGATCGTTAAACACCGGGTCTCATAGCTCAATGACCGTAGAGATTTGTAATAGCGGCCAGCTAAGTACAGAGAATAAGTAGTGCCGAAACTAAGTAGTGCAGAAGACTAGAGAAAAATATTGATAAGTACTTGCACAATCAAATTTCTGTAGCTATGATTGCTAAACTGATTTGAAAATCACACAAAGTCTCTCTAGCAGCGATAAAGCTAAGTTAGAGCATAAGCGATGAAGCATACTTACTCTCAAGTCGTTATTATTAAGAGCTAGGCAAAAATGCCTGCTGCGCAGCTCATTCCAAGGCGCAAATCATCCCAATCCTGACTGGAAAAGTCAGCTGGGCCAATCATTTCAAGCAATATTTGGGAGGCTTTACTATGTTTTTTATTCCTTTACTCATCGCCATTAACTATTAACCTCGTCCGCCCCCAGCGCGGGGTTCACTCAGCAAATAATTAAGACTCCTACGCAGGTCGCCCGTGCTCGTACGTGCGAAAAGTTTGTGCGTGCTTTAGGTGCTTTTGAGCAGATGTTGCTTCAGCAGATGTTGCTGAAGTGAGTCTTGCTTGAGCAGAGACTGTTCAAGTGGAGATGGCCAGTGCAAAGGCTACCTAAATAGAGGCCGTTCAACAACAATAACAGCGGAGATTTCCCTTGCCTTTTGATGGGTAGGGCTTTACCGATGTGCGTTAAGGTGTGCTGTTCTTTTGAGGGGCTCTTAGTGTATGACAGTGCAGAGCTGTTTTGCTGAACTTTTCTGCTGGACTGTCTTTCTTGACTGTCTTTCTTGACTGTCTTGCTGCACTGTTTTTCTGAACTCCTCTGCGGCTTGTAGATTGTCTCCATATTCCTTATGCCATCAATACTGCATAAGGGTTAGAGGCGTGTCGCTATTTTTTGTTGAGGTTAATAGCTTCTTTTTTTAGTAAACCTCTGTGATTGTTTAAGGTCATGCAAAAACTTTTGAGTATTTTGGGTTATTACCAGCGCTACTGGCGAATTACCCTATTTAGCGCCGCCGCGATGAGCTTGTTCGAGGTCATCGATTTATTTGTGCCCTATGCCACGGGCCAAATTCTCAATCTTATTTCCCGGCAGCCGATTGATCGTCGCCTTCAGCAGATGATCGATGGCTTGGCAACTTTACTGAATCAGCCTGTGACACAACAGTTTTCCCTTGTTGTTTTGGTCGGCTTTATCGGGCTAGTGACGGTGGGTCGTGCGCCTATTCAGCCCTGGATAGGCAGCTGGTTCAGCTGGGACACAGCCTTTAGAGCCCGCCGAGACCATGCGGAAAAAGCACTGAAGAAAATTCTGACGCTGCCGCTAGAATTCTACGATGAGAACAACCCTGGACGCATTGCGGCCAGAGTGGCTAAGGGCCTCTCTAACTACACTTGGACTTATCCTGGAATCACCTCACAGCTGATTCCAAAAGTCATGCGGGTGCTGGGTGTTTTTGTGGTGATTGGCCTTATCGACTGGCGGATTGCCCTGATTGTATTGGTCTCTGTTACCGGTATTTTGCTCCATAGCTTCATTGGGCTAAAAGACCTTTCGGCCCGCGAGGAACGGCTCGACAAGTACATAGAAAATACCGATAGCCGCAACTCAGAGATTATCTCTAACATCAAAACGGTGAAGGCGTTCGGGAATGAAATGACCGAGCTAAAGCGACAAACCCAGCGGTTGGATCGTGAGTTTAAGGTGCTCGACTATCGTATTCACAAGGGATACACCATTTTGAGTACCTATCAGCGAACCATTGTGCAGAGCTGTATGTTTGTGGTGCTCACCTGTACGCTATGGCTGACGGTAAACAACAACATTTCTATCGGTCACTTTGTGACGGTCCTGACGGTTGCAAGTATGGCGTTTGCTGAGGTAGACCCCATTTGTGAGCTGGCAGAAATGTTTGTCCGTCGCTATGCGCCTATGGCTAGGTTTCAAGAGTTTACGGCGCTACCCGCGGGGCAAGATGCTGGCGCACTGTTGCCGGACCCTCCAGCCTACTCTTTCACGGGGAAGGTGCACTTTAATCAGCTGAGCTTTGGCTATAATCCAGACAATCCAGTACTCAACAACATTGAACTACTGATTGATCCGTATCAAACGGTGGCGTTGGTTGGGCGTTCGGGTTCGGGTAAGTCTACGCTGGTGAAGCTGTTACTACGGTACTTTGAACCCGATAGTGGTGCGGTGCTGATTGATGGTCAAGATATTCGCCGGTTAGATGTGACGGCCTATCGTAAGCGCCTAGCGATTGTTCATCAGGAGGTGGATATTTTCAACGGGACGCTGATGGAGAATTTGCTATATGGCAATCCTACGGCAAGCGTTGAAGAGATTCAGGCGGCTTGTAAAATTGCCCAAGCCCATGAGTTTATTCAGCAGCTGCCCAAGGGCTATTTCACAACGGTAGGCGAGCGTGGGGTTCGCCTATCGGGCGGTCAACGGCAGCGAATTGGGATTGCTAGGGCGCTGATTGTAGAGCCCGATGTCCTGGTGTTTGATGAGGCGACCTCTAGCCTGGACTATGAGTCGGAGCGGGCGATTCAAATGGCGATGCGATCGCTCTTTGGGACACGTACCCTCATCATCATTGCTCACCGGCTCAGCACCGTCCGCGATGCGGACAAAATTGTGGTGCTAGACAAAGGCCACATTAGCCAAGTGGGTAGCCACGATGAGCTACTGGCAAAAGGTGGGCTGTATCAACGACTGCATGCTTTGCAGGAGAGTGGTGAACTCATTGACTCATAACAGACTCCTAGCGGATGCCCAATGGATTCCTGATCGGATTACAAGTGCTTGACCAAAATGCTCATCACTTCACCCTGTTGAGGGGTGATGATGAGCCGGTCGTTTGGAATAGGCACCAGCGGACTCCACAGCGCGTTTTCCACATAGCGCAGAGTGTGCAACAGATGAATGGTTTGTCGTACGTTGCCCGCAGAGCCCAGAAGGATATGTCTGATGGCCTTTCCTTCTAGGGTTGGCGGTTCTAATGTTGATGGATTTGAGTGTGGGGTGCTCTCGCCCTGAAGGGTCGGCTGGCCAAGTGTATGGCTGGGTGTGGGGCTAATTGTGGGGCTAGCTGGGGCGCCGGCTGTGGCTGTTTTGAGGATAGAGTCTGTCGGTAGAAAAGTCTGGGGCATCATAAGGTTTTTCCATGCTTGCAATGGATGCTTTCACAGATGCGGTCACAGGATGCGATCGCTGGCTGCATTCACTAACCGAAGTTTTGCACGCCAAGCGGACAAATGTCAAAATGTTTGCAGCTTGCTACGATTCAAATCCTTTTTGTTGAGCGAGCCTTTCTAAATGCTTTGCCGTCGAGCGGTCGGGCTCATACACCCCATTTTCCCATTCGCTTACGGTTTGCCTGCGAACGCCTAACTCCTGGGCAAATTTTGCCTGGGTTAAGCTCATATGCTTGCGCAAGGCTTTAACCGCTTCTTGGTCCCACAAAATTGCGTTGTCTTTTTTCTGAATCCGGTACTCACTCTCAAAGGCTTGAAACGTGACGGATTGCTGCTCAAAATCAATTGTTTTAACGTGATAGCCTGCCTGAATCCAGGCTGACGCTTGCAGTGCACTGCTACTATCTCGGTTGCTCCACCAGGCTTTTTTTTGTGCAGACGATGGCAGCGGACTCCCGATTAACGCTTCTAGTTCTTTGAGGGTAAAGGTTATGTCCGATCGGTCATCTCGAATGGCTGGTGTTGCTCGCTCAGCTTGGCCTGGGTTTGGCTTGCCAGTTGCGGCTAATCGCTGGAACAAGGGATAGTACTTACTGCCAGATTTTACAGGAGGCATTGCAAAGGGATTCGCTGGAAAGGAACACGCTGCTATCTTCCCATCAATTTATCTTGATTGAATACTGCTTGAGCAGTGTGAAAACTCTTGATGCCCATTACACGGCTCCCAGCACTCTGTCTCGGGTCATTTCCCAGTACTTCTGCTCATCTTTGAGCAGCTTTCTAGCTAGCTTGTAGGGTTTGCATCGGCACAACGTACTTGTTGATGATTTTCAGAACTTTTGTCGCGTCAATAGGTTTACTCATAAAGCCGTTAGCCCCTTTGAGTCTAGTTCGAATGCGATCGATGATGCCATTATTGCTGGTAACAATAATGACAGGCACTTTTTGGAGTGAAGAGACGCGTCGAATTTGTGCGCAAATTTCGTAGCCATTCGCAATGGGCATCACCAAATCGAGGAAAATAAGCTGAGGCTTTTTCTCGATGAGCAAAGGAATTGCGTGAATAGGTTCTTGAATATTAAAGTATTGGCAGTCTGCCCTTTGGACGATTTTTCCCATGGTTCTACTGTCCAGTTGGGAGTCTTCAATATAGATCACTAAGGGCTTAAATATCCTTGATATGGGTGTTTCAACTTTCTTTTTTGACCTTTTTGGCCTCGGTGAAACCTGTCTTGAGACGTTTAATGTATCTGTTTTTGAAGTTGTTGAGCGTATATTGTCTGATTGGGTTAGCCGGAGAGTATTGGCCTTTCCCAGTGTGGGATCTTTGGGTGACTCTTTAGGTGTTTTTTGAGGGGACTTTCTTTTTTCTAAGTCTCTAATTTGCACGAGACCAATCATGCCCTGCTGAATGAAGGGATGAATTCGTTTTGTAAAAGGGAGCAGCTCGTATCCGTGATCAACGGCCAGATCTCGGAGGCACTGATCGCCTTTAATAAGTGCAGTCAGGCACTCGTAAACTTCTTCGGGGATATACTCTTTGAGCTGTTGATTTTGAGAAATGACCGGCTTTAAGTTTGGTAAACAGTTCAATAGCTCTGCTTCTTGCCAGGCTTCCCAGCCCGCCTGAGCTTTTTCCCAGGCAGCCTGACTACGAACAATCAGGAAATGGGAGCCTAAAAAAGGCTTTTCCTTGTCGGTAAACGAAAGAGGGGGTTCTCCATATTGTTGGCGCAGTGCACCTTCTTGCAAGATGTCGAATAGATTTTCGCAGAGCTGGCTTTCGATGGCAGTGGCAATCGGTTCTCTGTCGAGTTGTTTGTTTTGGACCTGTTTTATAAGCTTGCCATAGGCAATTTTGTGGTGTGGAAAGTTCTCGATGCTACCGTGAGCGGCTGCATTTGGGTGAAGGCTCTGGAGTAGGTCTGGGCACTCCGTTCGCAATTGGCGATGCCAGCTGCGCTTTTGGTTTGTTTGTGTCAGTGCCCAGGTCAATTTGCCCAAATAAAAGTAAAGCTTCCACGACAGCTTTTCGTCAGCTTTAACGTATGTGATACCGGTAAAGTGATGACGCATATGCGCCTTCAGCTTGTCTGTGACTGCTTGTGTAACGGTCAATTTTTGTTTTTGCTCAGCTTCAACTGGGCAGATAGCCTTTTCCGGTGAGACGGACACTAAAGACTTCTCGATGGTGACCGCAGGTAAGCTATTCGTAGATGCGTTTGGTATTTGCTGATCCGTTAGAGGACCATCCGTTAGAGAACCATCCGTTAGAGGACCATCCGTTAGAGGACCTTGAGGTGTATCTGGCTTGTCCGACATAGTAACCATAAGTAATTTCTGACATGACTACTCCAAAACGACTCAATTGCTGAGGTCGTAGTGGATAGTAACTTTTTAATTAAAATGTGTTAGCTAAGTTTGATAAGAAAAACTTCATTGACCGTGGGCTGGCATATTTTGCCAATATCAATAGAATCAGCGTCTTAATGGACTTGAAAGGCCAGTGATTGCGACTAATTCGATATTGATAAAGTTAGTTGAAAATGTATACAGACTACTTTCTCAACATTTTTATGATTGTATATAAGCAGATAAATCGGCTTAGTTATTAATTCAAGAATCCCCTAATTAGGAGATAAATTCTCATCTCAGATAGGATTACCTTCGGAAGTATCAATTTTTACGAGCGCTTATGACCGAGTCGCTTGCTCTGGGTCATACTTCTCAGCCAAAAATAGCCTGCTAGCTAGCCTTCAGACCTAGAATAGGCATAATGTGCCTATCGAGAATTTTGAGAACTTTAACAGGGTTAATAGGCTTGCTCATAAAGCCGTTAGCGCCCTTGAGCTTTGTCCGAATGCGATCAATGATTCCACTGTTGCTAGTGACAATAATGATCGGCACTTTTTTGAGCGCAGAGATGCGTCTGATTTGCGCGCAAATTTCGTAGCCATTCGCAATGGGCATCACCAAATCAAGAAAAATAAGCTGAGGCTTTTTCTCAATCAGCAAAGGAATCGCGTGAATAGGTTCTTGAATATTGAAATACTGACAGTCTGCCTTTTGTAGGATGTCTCCCATGATTTTGCTGTCCATCTGAGAGTCTTCAATGTAGATGACTAGAGGCTTTGAGTTCTTTTTCGCCGATGCCTTGGCGTTCTTTTTTGACCCCTGTAGCTTGAGTGAAACTTGCTGCGGTAGCCTCAGTGGAACTTGCTGTGAGACGTCCTGCTCGCCTATTTTTTCGGCTTTTGAGGGGGTGTTTTCCGGTTGGATTATCTGACGGAGCTGTGGATTTTTAGATGTAGGGATTTTGGGTAATTGTTTTGCGGTTGCCGCATGTTTTAAGTCTTTAATTTGCACGAGGACAATCATGCCCTGCTGAATGAAGGGATGAATCCGCTTTGTAAACGGGAGGAGCGCATATCCATGATCGACAGCCAGATCTCGGAGGCATTGATCGCCTTTCGTGGGTGTAGTTAGGCAATCGTACAAATCTTTGGGAATATCGGCTTTGAGCTGTTGGGTTTGGGAAAGGACTGGTTTTGAGTTCGGCGAACAGTTCAATAGCTTTGCTTCCTGCCAGGCTTTCCATCCAGCTTGGGCTTTTTCCCAAGCTATTTGGCTACGAACAATTAAGAAATGGGAGCCTAAAAACGGCTTTTCTTTGTCGATCAAAGAGAGGTGTGATTCTCCATCTTGCTGACGTAGTGTGCCTTCTTGCAAGATATCAAATAGAATTTCGCAGAGATGATTTTCAGCAGCACCGGCAATCGGTCCTCTGTCGAGTTGCTTGCTTTGTACCTGTCTTATGAGTTTGCCGTAGGCAATTTTTTGGTGGGGAAAGTTTTCTACGCTGCCGCCAGCTTCTGGGTTGGGGTGAAGACTATGGAGTAATTCTGGACACTCTGCTCGCAGCTGACGATGCCAGCTGCGTCTTTGGTTGGTCTGTGCAACTGCCCATGTCAACTTACCTAGATAAAAGTAGAGTTTCCAAGTGAGTTTTTCTCCGGTTGCAACATATGTAATGCCTGTAAAATGGCTACGCTTGTGCGCTTGCAGCTTTACTGTGACTGCTTCTGCAACGGTTAGTCTTTGTTTTTGCTCTGTTTTTTGCTCTGTTTTTTGCTCTGTTTTTTGCCCTGCTTTTTGCTTTGTATTGCTCAGGCCGTCAGCTTTTTCTGAAGAAGCAGACTCTAAAGACTTCTCGATGATGGCCTCGGGTGAGGTCTCTATAGATCCTTCTGGAGATCCTTCTGGAGATGCTTTTGGCGTTTGTTGATTTGCTGGAGGGGATTGAGTTGTTTCTGACTTGTCCGACATGGTGACAATAGGTAGTTGCTGATAGGATAATTCCGAAACGACTCAAATGCTTAGGCCGTAGTGAGCAGTAACTTGCTACTTAGAATGTGTTGATGTGAGCAAGATAAGATCGATAACAAAGATTCTGTTGGGAGTAGCGGCCTGCATACTTTTCTAACATCAATACCCTTAAGGCTTTAATAGCCTTGAACGGCTGTTGAGAGTGGCCAATTTGACTTTGAGAGTTAGCTGCGACCCTACATAAGCTACTTTTTGCTTGTTTTTTAGAACGCATGTGAGTAGATAGTTAGGGTTAGTTACTACATCAAGAATCCCCTAATTGAGCAATAAAAACTCATGCTGGATGGAATTAAATTTTTGAATGGGGGATATCTCGTGGGCCTTTACCACTCAACTATTTGTAATTATTCAAAATAATCAGGAATAATTCGATGCAAAAACCGATTTTCATGATTTTTCAATCGGTTTTTGCTGGCTTATGCTGAGTATTTTTATGCCGGGTATGTAGGCACTGGTTAAGCCTTCTAGTGACATCAAGGACCGAGCAGGTTAAAAAATTATCCCCATCTCCGTGACATTACTATTGGGTACTTAGTGGCTATCTCTGGGCATGGGCTGTTCTAAATTGCGAACTGCCCAAATCTGTTGCTTAAGTCTCAATTGTTTTCAGCCATAATCATTATTTTTCTGACGTAAATATTCTGATGCTAATCGCGAGCTATTTGTAGAAAACAGTAGTTAAAAGAGAGTCCTTGCAACGGCAGTTTGCAGCTGTTTGTTCGTAGTGTCTCTCTTTTGGACTCTATGCGAGGCGTTACGAGCGAATGATGGTTCAGTGGCAGCAGCTCCGTTTTTTGAAAAAGCAGATGACCGAACAGGCCTGGTTAAAAGATAACCAGGCTCGGTTTTCTCGACAGGCTACTGATTTTGCTAAAAGCGCTGCTGGCGTTGCTGTTGTAAGTAGTGGACTGCTTTTCTCTTTGCCAGTGACTAGCGCTCAAGTGGCCAGTGCTCAAGTGGCGGCGGGTTCTTTATTGCCTTTGGCCACCACCACGACACGGCAGGCCCTCTCTGCCCAAGCTCAACCTCGTCAGGTGGCTTATCCGCTGGAGATTTTGGCTGAGATCAATCGGCTGCGTGAATCGCCTGCGGCCTATGCCGTTTGGTTAGAAACGTTGCGACCTTATTATGAGGGTGCCGCGTTTCGGTTCCCTGGTGAGCGCGGTATTCGTACGGTTGAGGGGGTAGCGGCTTTAGACGGGGCGATCGCAGCTCTATCACAACGTGAGCCCGCGCCTGCCCTAACCCTAGAGCCTGGACTGGTCCTAGCGACACAGGCCCATTTAGATGAGCTGCTGACCGCTAGCCGATTCACGCTGATGGGCTTAGACGGTAGCTCGCCGCTAGTGCGTGCAGAGCAATATGGCTCGCTCAATGGTGGACGGTTAAATGAACTGCTGTATGAAGGGCTCAATAGTGCAGAAGCGATTGTTGCAATGCTGGTGATTGACGATGGCAATCGATCTCGCACAACGCAAGACGGCCTTCTTAGCACTGCGACAACCCGCCTTGGCGTAGCCTGTGGCATGGGCAACAAGCCGCTGTGCGTGGTGGATTATGCAACCCGCTATGTGACCGCTTCTGACATTGCAAATTCTATTGTGACGGCCCATGTTCAGCCGGTGCAAGCAGTTTCTTCCCAGCAGGCAGCGGCCGCTGAACCCACTTCTAGAGCTGTGCAAGCTGTGGCGACGGATGATAGCCAATGGTTTGGGACACCGACTGCCGAGCAGCTCTCTACGCTAGAGAGAGACTTGATGGCAGAAACCAATCGGATGAGAGAAAATCCTGCGGCCTACGCTGAAGAACTAAAAAATCTGCGTGGCTATTACGAAGGCAACCTAGTGAAAGTGCCTGGTCAGCCGGTGGTTTCGGTGGTCGAAGGTGTGTCCGCTTTAGATGAGGCGATCGCAGCTTTGCAAAGTACACCATCCCTAAGTCCCTTGGCACCATCTACCGGCATGGAAAAAGGAGCCAGAGACCATGCGAAAGACCTAGGTGCTAAAGGAATGACCGGACATTACGGCTCTGACAGTAGCGATCCGTTTGTCCGGATGAATCGGTATGGCAGCTGGGATCATGCGCCTGGAAGTGTCGCCGGTGAGAACATCAGCTACGGTCAGGCGATGCTGGCTAAGTGGCATCTTATTCAGCTGTTGGTCGATGACAATGTACCTAGCCGGGGCCATCGTGAGGCGTTACTAAAGCCCAACTACACGCGCATAGGTGCGGCCTGCGAAGCCCATGCTGAGTATCGGATTGTGTGCGTGATGACCTATGCGAGTGATTATCGCGAAGTGGGTTAGTTGCTCGGGGCGATAGATGAGAGCGTTAGATTGAGAGCGTTAGGCCAGCCTATTAGGCCAGACTACTAGGCCGGCGCGTTGAGCTGTCTTTGATACTGGCGAATGGCTTCTTCCAGCTGGCTTTGTTTACTACGTATAACTGGTGTGGTGGGAACGGTTTCAACGCGATCGCGCCCGTTGGCTTTGGCACTGTACAGGGCCTGGTCAATTTTCTCTAACAGCTGATTTTGGTTGAGCTGGTTTTGGCTGAGCTGATTTGGATGATTTGTGACTTGGGGCAGGCTGCCAAGGCCAATCGAGACGGTTGCCTGAAAGCGATGCTCTTCAAACGTGATGACTGTTTTTTTGAACGCTATTCGAATGTTGTTGGCGCGTTGGCAGGCTTCCTTTTGGGTCATGTTAGGCATTGCCACAACAAACTCTTCTCCGCCATACCGACAGGCGATATCGCTGCTGCGAATGTGTTTTTGAATGATGCTGGCAAACATTCGCAGGGCCTGATCGCCAGCCAAATGGCCATAGGTGTCGTTGACTTTCTTAAAGTAGTCAATATCTAAAAGCATAATAGAGAGTGGCTGTTGTGCTCTGTTGGCTTTATCAATTTCGGCGGGCAGCGTTTCTTCAAAATAGCGCCGATTGAACAAGCGGGTAAGGCCGTCGCGAATGGCTTGTTCTTTGAGCTGATCGCGCAGGGTTTGAATCTCTTTAAGCTGGCGTTTGAGTTCTGTATTAGACTGCTCTATTTGTAGCTGGTTTTGCTGCTGTTCAGTGATGTTTCTAATGACTAATAGTCTGCCGATGCTACGCTGCTGGCGGTTGTACAGCCGAGTAACGGTGATTTCTAAATGGCAGGGAAGGTGGGGCCTGACAATGAGAACTTTAATGAACTTATCTTCACTGCGGCAGTGGCTGATAATATCTGGCCAATCACGCATGACTTTGGCTACCGGCTGACCGATGAGTGACCCAGCTTGGTGGGTGTAGCGTCTGGCTACTGAGTTCATATCAATGACGCGGCCATCGCCATCTAATACCAACACGCCATCGCTCATGCGCTCAATCAGGACATCTCTGGCAATGGGCAACAAATCGAATAGGCGACAGTAGAAGAGGCTTGCAAAGTAAACGATCCCGGTAACCGCAAAGCTCATCGGTAAAACATTGAGCGTAGGCGGCACTAAGTCCAAAACATACAGGGTCCCGGCCAGGATGGGTGGGAGGGCGCTAAGCATGATGGTGAACGCTTGCTTCCGATACAGGCTGGAAGCATTTAGGGCCACCCTTGCGACAAGCAGCGTGCCGGTGATGACATAACTGTAAAAGCAGGCTGCAATCCAAAAATAGAGCGCGCCGTGGTGAAAATCGATGGCTCCGCTATGGCTGGTGGGTAGGACGAAGTCGCTCCAGACCAAATAGTGCCAGTGGTTAGTGGCGACTAATCCCATATTGAAAATAGGCAGCGCCCAAATGAGCGATCGCCGTCGCCAGTGATTGAGCCATGGCCCGAGTTCTGAAAAGTGCAGCGTAAAAGTGAGATAGAGCGCAATCACGCTGTTAGAGGCCACGTACTCCAGCGTGGCCCAAAAGATACTAGGGCGCAGCGTTAGGAAAGAAGAACCTACCGCTGCGGTGATGGCATATGCTGCGATCGCAATTAACAGTGAGGTGAAGGGGCGGGTCGCTGGTGCCAAGGCCCTGCGAGTCCAGGCGGTGAGGGCAACGCAGCTAGATAGGATAGCCGTCAAATACAAGATGACGACGTCGGGGTGCTCTCGGATAAACATGGCGATCGCAGTGGGATAAAGCTGGCCAAAGTGGCTTGATTACAGGATTCCCAGAAAGGTGCTAGAGCGTAATTCTGAAGCCCAGCGATAAAGCGATCAGCCGTCCGAGTGAATGGCTGAAAAAAGGCGCTCAAATTTGCCTTCACAGGGTGCGTTTGCATGACTTTGTTGCAAAAACGAAGTGTAATTATTTTTTTGCCGTAAAATTGATGACTAGAAAGTATCGGTGCACGTACCGTCAAATACACCGTTAAAGTACACAGTTAAATACTTTGAGGAAAGAGTTTCTATGGTGGTTGTAGCCCAGGCGCGTCCGAGTGAGCGCGCGGAATTTATTAAAAAGACCTATTTGCACCTAGCGGGTGCAGTAGGTGCGTTTATTGTGGTTGAGTTTTTGCTGTTCCAGCTGGGTATTGCTGGGGCATTGGCTAATTTTGTCGCGTCTTCTCGTTTTGGCTTTATGGCCATATTGGGCGGCTTTATGCTGTTGGGGTATTTGTCCAGTGGGTTAGCCGCTAAAGCGGGTGATACCAATTCTCAATATATGGGCTTAGGCTTGTACGTCATCGGCGAAGCGATTATTTTTGCGCCACTGCTGTTTATTGCCAATATTTATGGCGGCGGGGCGATTCAGGCCGCAGCGATTGTGACGCTATTTTTGTTCGGCGGGCTCACGGCGGTGGTGTTCACCACAGGGCAAGACTTCACCTTTTTGGGCGGTGCGCTCAAGGTCATCGGGATGGTGGCTTTAGGCATGATCGTTTGCAGCTTTATCTTTGGTTTTAACCTGGGTATCTTTTTCTCCTTTGCTATGGTTGCTTTTGCCGCAGCGGCGATTTTGTACCAAACCTCGCAGGTGATGCGCCGGTATCCCACGGATTACTACGTGGCGGCATCGCTCTCGCTGTTTTCTTCGGTGATGCTGATGTTCTGGTACGTGCTACAAATTTTCATGCGTCGGTAGATGTGTGAGTCTGTAGGCGGATTGCCTACGGACGTCAATCACAAACCACCCCAACAAAAAGGCCAGATCAGCAGTTAATGCTGATCTGGCCTTTTTGTTTGACCTTTACGGGTTGGCGCTGTTGTATTAGCTAGTGTGGCTTCCTAAGATTTGTGCAAGCCCTGGAACGGCCGCAGCGACGTCTTTTTTAACCGAATTTCTGAGCTTTTTGTAGGTGGAGCCAATGATGCCGCCGCTGGCTTTGCGCTCAATGCGGGCGTCGGTGGTGCTGAGGATAACGTCGGCAGTGCGATCGCTGTTTTGGCTGAGGAAGGCGACTGGGTCACCAGATTGAACGCCTTCTGCCCACATCGGATCGAGCGCAGTGGCGACTTCGGGCAGCAGTCGCTTGATAGCGCCAGGAATGTAGTCGCTGCCGATACCTTTGACAACGCCATAGGCCGCTTTGAGGGCCATTCCACTCAAACCGCCTTTGTTAGAGACCTGCTGGTCCATCAGCTGTGTACAGTCGGCGGCAACGCGATCGCGAACGGCTGGATCCTGAAGTTGGCTGCTTAGTACCATAGTGAATTTTATGACCCCCCGATGAGTCTATATAGTCAGTTAACCACCGCTATAGTAGTGCGCGATCGCCTCAGAATATTTAAAGAGTCGCTCAGTAATCGGGGGAGGTATCAATAAGTCTATGTAAGGGCCTTCCGCTGGCCTTCCGCTGGCAGCCTTGTGTCTAAACAGAACCGTCAGACATAGAACCGTCAGACACAGAATCATCAGACACAGAACCGTCAGATATAGAGCATTCAAAAATTAGAACGCCTAGATAGAGTGCTGAAGGTTAAAGATATCTTCAGCAGGTTTTGCGCCTGCGAGTTTGTCCCAATTAATTTCCTCTAAAAACTCTTTTGGATCAGCGGTTTCAACTACGTCTACGCCCCATTCACCCGTTTGGAGTGAGGGGAGTGCGCCAGTGGGCGGCGTTGTTTTTTTGCCACCTAGGGCCATCACGTAAAAGCCTGCTGTTTTATGTTCTGTCCGATACTTAGCCAGGGCATCTATGCAGAGTTGACCGGCTTCTGCGGGCGTGTAGCGACTGGCTTCGTAGCTTACTTCAACCACCCAGTGGGGATTGTCAATGAGCAGGCAAGTGATGCCTGCTTGAGCGTCGAGCCCCTTGCTAAAGACCTCAGCAAACTCTTCGCGATTGAGCGGATGGACTTCGCCTTGGGTGAGCGCAAAATTATGCGAGAGGAGCATCCGACCGTCAAGGTTATCTGTCATAGTGAGTCGTTGGTGAGTTGAGGGTTGTGTAGCAATTTACTGGGCTACTTGCTACTAAAGTCATTGTAAAACTTGGCTTGCAGCTTATTCGGTTTTGACGAATACAACGTCTACCCATCGTGATATCTCTGCTGCTTTTTTCCTACTTTTTTCTGCCGCTTTTAGCCCTATCTACCGCCCCCTATGAGATTGCCTTTTGTGATATCTGGTCCAACGCGTGCTCTGTTTCAGCCTAATTTTCCGTTTTCGCCTGCTAAGTTTCCGGTGTTTTATGGCTGGGTGATTTTGGTGGCTAGTGTGCTGGGTGTGCTGACTAGCATTCCGGGGCAAACCATTGGGGTGAGCGTATTTACCGATCATTTAATTGAGGCGACGGGGCTCTCCCGCTTGCAGCTGGCGAATGCTTACTTGGTCGGGACGCTCACGAGCGGTTGCTTGTTGCCTTTTGGTGGCAAGCTGCTAGATAAGCTAGGTGCTAGGCGAATTGTTGTGCTGGCAGCGGTGGGCCTAGGGGTAACGCTGTGTTATTTGGCTGGGTGCGATCGCCTCTCTGTGATTTTGAGCGATCGCCTCTCCATTGATTCCCCACCTATCGCGGCGGTTTTGCTGGTGATTGGCTTTGTGAGCCTGCGCTTTTGCGGGCAGGGCATGTTGACGATGACCAGCCGAACGACGCTGGGGAAATGGTTTGAGCGTAGGCGCGGCCAGGTTTCGGGGATTGAAGGGATATTTGTGGCGTTTGGCTTTGCGATCGCCCCTTACTGGCTCAGTCAGTCGATCGCTGCGGTGGGCTGGCGCGGTACTTGGCTGATGCTGGCAGCTGTGATTGGCCTGGGTATGAGCAGCGTTGGCTGGTTGCTGTTTCGCGATAATCCAGAAGTCTGCGGCTTGAGCATGGACGGCGAGTCAGTCGCTTTGGCCAAAACGGCTTTAGCTCAATCGCCTGCGAAAAAAGGAAGTGCGGTGCCTCCTCCATCCGCAGAGCCGCTTTGGGGCCTGACGCGCAGGCAAGCAATGGGCACGGTGATATTTTGGGCGGCGACGCTAGCCTTTGCTTCGCAGGCGCTTTCGGTGACAGGCATTACCTTTCACATTGTGAGTATCGGAGCAGACGCTGGCTTTACGGAGGCTGAAATTGTTGGGATCTTTCTGCCAAAAGCGATTGTTTCAACGGGCGTTGGTTTTGTGGTGGGGCTGCTGTCCGACCGTGTTCGGCTCCAGTTTATGTTTATTTTTATGATGGTGTTTCAGGCGATGGGGATTGTTGCTGTCGCTAATCTTTCGGTTCCAGGCATGTTTTCAGTGGCCGTGGTGGGCTTAGGCGTCAGCATGGGGTGCTTTGCCACGCTCACAACAGTTGTGCTGCCTCGATTTTTTGGCCGCGCTCACTTAGGCTCAATTTCCGGCGTGCAAATGATGATGATTGTGATTGGCAGTGCCATTGGCCCCTCGCTATTGGCCAACTTTGAAGCGGCCACTGGGTCTTATAAGGGTGGTTTGTATGTTTGTTGTTTATTTGCGCCTGTGGTTGTGATGCTAATGAGCTTTGTGCAAGCGCCCGCTGCTTCGAACCGCTGAGCCTTCTCTTCAGTCAGCTGATAGCTCGCTAGCTTAACGTAGCGAGCGAGCTTAATGTGCCGCTGTTGCCATTAAGTTCAAAGCTTATGAAAGCAACAGCCAGTTTTCATAGGCTTTGAACACTCTATGAAAGTAGGCTAAAAAAATAGAGCATAGTTACCCACACTCTCTTCTGATTATACTTATTCAGTTTGTTGTTTGCGTTATTTTGCGTTTTGCTGAGCGTAAGTCAGGTTTTTGCTGTAAGTGTCAATTTTGGATTGGGCGGTAGTGTAGTTAGGGTCTCCTTGGGGAACTGCGCCGAGGAGGGCAATGGAGTCTTTCCAGGTGTAGGCGATCGCATCCCAGTCTTCTGTTGTTGTGGCTGTTTGTGTGCGATTGGCCGCATCGGTTGCGAGGTTAATCGCATCGCGAAACGGATCGTTTATGGCGTAGGTAGCTGTGGCGGTGCCGCCTGCTGTGGTCGCGACAAACTCATTGTCACCGCCGAAATTGTCTGCTGCACCATAGTTTTCCCCGGTATAGCTTCCCTCGCCATAGCCTTCTTCAAAGTCAAAGTCTGCCGAACCATAGTCGCTAAATTCCATTGGGGGTGCGGTTAATGCACCAATAATCGTGCTTGCCACAATAGCCCCACTACCGGCCAATCCCATGAAAAAGGATTTTCTGACCCACTCACGCTGCTGCCAAAATTTGATTAAAAAGACCAGTGATGCAAAGGGAACAAAGAGGTAAAGCAATCCCCAGGTTGGACTTTCTTGGAAGGCTTGAACAATGCCAATAGCACCGCCACCCAGAGCGAGTCCTAGCCCTAGAAGAAACAAAATAATACATAAAACTGCTGACATAAGAAGGCGCTCTTTTCGGTGAGACTATAGTGATGCTGAGTCGTGACGTTGAGTGGTTGAGGCAGTGATGTTTGAGTCGGATGTTTTTCACCCGCTATCCAAGCTCAACCTGCCCAAATACGATTTGCAGACAAACATTTTTTAACGAATCTGACTATTTTTAGGTGAAAACAGGCAGGACAGGCCACCGGGCTCCTTTTGGGCATCTTTAAAGCAGCGCTGCGTCTCGTTTCTTAGGCAAAGTTGTTCTGTTTATTTTTCTTGGGCATGGACCTTCAAATTCAGCTAGCTGGCGTAGACGATCTTCCTGACGTTTTGAGGGTGCAGGCGCTTTCTTTACGAACGTTGTCGGTGGGTCACTACAGCGAAAGACAGATTGAGTATTTGGTGAAAAGCCAGGGAGAGGTTAGAGCGTACGGCTTTAGGCACGGCGGTGAGCTAGTTTATGTGGCTCGGTTAGAAGCGGAAATAGTCGCGATCGCCGCGCTTTTAGTCGGCTCCCCCCGCATTGGTGGGCTGTATGTCCATCCTGATTTTGTTAGACAGGGCATCGCCCTTAAACTGTTGGCAAAACTAGAGGAAGCTGCGGCTATTCGCCGCTATCCGAAGCTTCGGGTGACGTCATCATTATCGGCGGTTCCGGTTTATGAAAAAGCAGGCTACTGCCGCAAACGCAATAGCCAAATTAAGGTGACCGATGAGGTGATTGAGTGTGTGGATTTATCTAAAACATTGATACCCAGGGATGCTTGGTACCAGCAAAGGGAAAAAATGTTTGTGATTGCTTTGGCGATTGTATTTTTGTTGGCTGTAATCGTCTCGCTGTTGAATTATTTTGCTGGGTAGGGGGGTGCTCTTTTAGGCGGGTTTGCTCAGGCGGGGGGCACAGATGCGTTTACAAAGCTATCGATGAGTTTGCGCGCAATGCTGAGCTTGCCAGGAACCGGTGGCAGCTCGCGCTTGTTAAACCAGTCTGCGGCTTCGATTTCGGTGGGGTCGGGTGTGAGGGTGCCGCTGGCGTACTCAGCGGTAAAGCCTACCATCAGAGAATTTGGGAAGGGCCAGGGTTGAGAGCCAAAGTAGCGGATGTTTTTAATTTCAATGCCAACTTCTTCTCTCACTTCGCGGGCAACGGTTTCTTCTAGTGATTCGCCGGGTTCAACAAAGCCTGCTAGTACGCTGTACATGCCGTTACGAAAGCGCGGGGCGCGGGCGAGGAGGAGTTGTTCTCCTTTTGAAATAAGCATGATAACAGCAGGGGACAGGCGCGGATATTGGCGAAGCTGGCAGCTGCCGCAGCGTTTGGCGCGTTCTGTGGGGAGCTGGATGGTGGGGGTGGCACAGTGGCCGCAGTATTGGTGAGTGCGGTCCCACTCGGTGATTTGAACAGCGCGAGCTGCGATTGCAAACAGGTCATCTTCTAGCATCCCGTGCAATTTCCGCAGGCTCTGTAGTGTAAATGAACAAGGTAGGTTTGTGTCTTTAGGCAGCTCTGCTGCGATACAAGCGCGATTGTTTAAGTAGCCCAAAAACTGAGCTCTTACCGGTGTGATATTGAGGGCTTCTACAGACTGCGCCTGCGGAATAGCGATATTGTCCTCATCGCCGGATCGCAGCGTCACCAAGTTAGACCCCTGACAGAAAAACCACCAGGCTGGGAGATTGATCTCTGAGCCTGGTTTGGGCTGAGTGGCGGGTACGAAGTCGGTAGAAATAGAAAAGGGCTGAGAGAGAATCATAGAGGCAATGTTGAGAGAGTACACGGCTGGGTACTGCCGGGCGTCGTTTCATTCTTTAGATTATAGGTGTCGAGAGAAACAATATTTTTTGTTCTTTTGAAGCTGGTTTCACAGCCACTAAATTTTATTTTTAAAGGAAAACCTATTATGGCGAGCAAAGAGCCTGGAAAATTGGTGCTCAATATATTCGATACTCTAATCGATCGAATTAAATCAACGCGCCCTGTACAAACCAACGGAGAGTCTTTAACCACTGGTTTTGTGTATTCTCAGCTAGTGCTGGGTCAAATGGTAGACCCCAAAGACTATTCCGATCCTTGGTCGCCCAACCGGGGTGCGACTTTGCAAGAGGCGGTAACAGACGGTGAGCTACCTTCAGCGGAAGCTAGCTCCGCCCAAATCAGTGAGAAAATTCAAAACTCTCTTGAGGCGGCTTACCGCAGCTCACAGTTGGCTGACAGCATGATTATGGTCACTAGCGACGATACCTACTTGTCCTACCCTGCCGAGCGAAAAGTGAGTTTTGCTTACGAGGGTATTGTCAACGGGATGCAGCCTTTGCCTGCGCCGCCGGTGTTAGACGAGATTAAAGCGCGGATTAATGAGGCTTACAAAGTCTTGTACGAGCTAGAAGAAGATGACAATGGTGACTTGGCAAAAGACGAAGAGGGCTACTACATTTCGACAGGCTATGAGAGCCGCTTGTACGAAGAGTATATTGCCAATGCTGATGAGTATGCCGATGCCAAGTATGACTATTCTCAGGCAAAGCAGGCAGCTGTTTCTGACCCCGTGAGAGCGCAAAACTGGCCGATGGATTCTGTTTATCACCAGCGTAAGGTCGATCAGGCTTGGGACCGTCTGAAGACGTCTGGGTCGGAGCGAATTGAGCAGGCGCTCGATACGATTAAATCGGTCGGGGTGAGCATGCAAGGCCGGATGGTGGCTAAGGCCCGGCAGGTTTACGATGCCTGGAACCTGGGCCTGGCCGGGGTTCCGGTGACGGTTCCCTATTCCTATATAGAACCCTCTGGCTGGGCTGAAACGCGCGGTGGCCCACGGGGCTGGCAGACGCTAAAAGTGACTTCTAAAGAGTACAACAGTCAGTCTGTTAGCAGCAGCGCTAGTAACTTTGAGCGCCACTGGGAAAGCCATGCTTCTAAAAAGCAAGGCAGCGGTAAGGTGAGCTTTGGCTTTGGGTTCTTTAATCGTGTAAAAGCCGGTGGCGGCGGCGGTAGCAGTACGACTAGCAGCGCTTACGATATTTCTTCTTCTTCTTCTTCGGGGTATGAGTTCAAAAACGATGCTAAAAACCTGTCGATTGAGATTGAGTATGGCCTGTGCACTATCAAACGTCCCTGGCTGATGGGTGACCTGTTTTACATGCGCAATTGGTATTTGGTAAACAACCCTGAAAGTGCGATTAGCGACGGCTCGGTTGAAAACCAGGAGAAAAATGAAGAGCCCTTGTTACCGATGATTCCTCGACAGTTTTTGGCGGTCCGCAATGTCAAAATCAAGGCTACCGAGTGGAACACCGATGGCGCTACGCTCACTGAGCTGCACAAGCAGGCTCAAGGCGATCGCTATAGCAAAAACAAGTTCGGCAGCGGCGGTGCCAGCTTCTCGATTGGGGGATTGACCATTGGTGGCGGCGGCTCTAGCTCTCGTAGCGATTCTGAAGCGAATCAGAGTGGTGAAACCACGGGTGAAACCCGGCGCGATTTTGGCTGGAAGTTTGACGGGGAGACGCTAGAAATTAAGGGCACGCAGATTATTGCGTGGCTCAGCGAAGTGGTTCCTGCCTGTGCACCCTTGGCCGATCCTGGCCTTTAGGTCGGTATCTGGCCAGATATTTGGCCTAATATCTGGGGTGATTACTAGATAACGTATGCGGTTGGCGGTTGGTTGTTCTTCTTAAGGCGCGTCAACCGCCGCCGCTAGCGCTGATTTTTATGTTTCCTACTTATTCTTACTCTATGAGGTCTCTTTTGTGGCTGATAATATTCTTGATTTGATGGAGACTGTTCATCAACACTTTCTGACTCTGTATCAGCAGTCTTCGGATGATTCTGCTGATACAGAGGTGTTTCTGGCGTTTGAGCCGATTGGGCGGTCGATAGATCTCGATAGCTATAAGTTGAATCCAGAGGACGATGTTTTTTTCCCGGCAAAGGCGACTGAAGAACTCACTGAACTCACCGACGATATTCCGATTATTAATGCAGATGTGTTTTATCGGACTGATAAGTCTGTTGAAGAGACCTACGGCAGCTTTATTTTGCAGGGGGCGACAGCGGGCACCCCTGATCAGGGTGAAATTGATTTGTTCAATCACCGTAAGGCTGCCTCGAAGCAAACGTTCGAAGATACTAAGCTGGGTAAGTTCTCTCAAACAGGCATACAGTACCGTCCGGCTTATGCAAAGCCGCAAGATTGGTATGACCCCAGCCAAACGGGCAATTGGACTGCCTATTCTTATAACATGAGTAGTGAGCAGTCTTCTTCTTCTGGAAAGCCGCCTAAGCGGCCTCAAAAGCCGTCTGGGCCCAGGCGCTTTTGGAAGATTAAGGATAGACCTGATGTGCAGCGGTGGCAGTGGCAGGTTCTTCCTCAAGATTTAACGCCTGTACTGACCCAGCCTCAGGTGATTAAAAAGGTGTCTCTTTCACCGACGGTTGTCAATGAGGCCGTGAAGGCAGGCTTGAACCAAAAGATTTCTGCTGAGCTTGCCAAGCCCCAACGAACGAATCCTAAGGCCGTTGGCAGATTGCGGCGGTCGGCGAGGGCGCGATCGCTCCCCACTCAGACTGTTTCACCCCTTGCAACTCAAAAAATATCCAGCGCTGTCCTTTCAGAAGTGACAGCCCATCAGCTAAAACAGGCCCCTAAGGCAAATGCTGTGACGCAGGTAGTTTCTCCTGCAATTTTAAACAATATCCAGCAGCAGATTGCCCACCCGGCGCTCAGCGCTCAGGCAGAAATCAAGCTAAGCAGCGCGATACAGGCGTCTACCATGGCTGTACTGCTCGATAGTACACACGCCCAGTCTGTCAAATCTGAAACGCTCAAGATATCTTTTCAATACTGCTTGGTTAACGTCGATCGGCCTTGGTTTTCTCACACGTTGCTACAGATGAAGGGATGGTACGTTCCAGGCTACGAAGCGGGCGAGTTATCAACAGGAACCCTAGACAACGATGGCCTGTTTCCGGCCTTACCGATCTCTTTTATTGTGATTAAAGATCTCACCATTTCTGGCTGGAGCCAGTCGGAACATGAGGAGGTTAAAAAATCTGTTTCCCTTGGGCCGTTTTCGCTGGTTGATCGAAAAATAGAAGGCACTAGCCTGACCTGGAGTGGCCTTCAGGTCATCGGTTGGGTTTTGCAGGTGATGCCGATGATGCCGCCACTCTCTGATCCGGTGCCAGGATAAAGTCTTTTGACACAGCATTAACACGGCATTAGTGAGTTTGATGATATCGCTCTGGGGAAGTGTCTGATTCTAGCCGACCGTCTACGAGGTTGATAATGCGGTCGGCGACATCCAAGATGCGGTTGTCGTGGGTGACCATCAGTACGGTGCTACCTTGCGCTTCGCAGAGCTGGCGCATGAGGTTGACCACATCTCGGCCCGAGGCTTTATCTAAGGCGGCGGTGGGTTCATCGGCCAGAATGATTTTGGGGCGGTTGACCAGGGCGCGGGCGATCGCAACCCGTTGCTTTTGCCCGCCTGAGAGCGCTTTGGGCTTGTAGTCAACCCGGTCGCCAAGGCCCAGCTTGCTCAGCATATCAGTAGCCTGCTGGCGCTTTTGTCTGAGGCGGCTTGTGAGTTCTACCGACATCTCCACATTTTGGCTAGCGGTTAACGACTCAAAGAGATTATGCGCTTGAAAAATGAAGCCGATGTTGCGGCGAATCCCAATAAGTTCCCTATTGCGTAGGCCAACTAGCTCATTGCCAAGGACGTTAAGGCTGCCTTCTTGCAGCGTTCGCAGTGCGCCGATAAGGGTGAGCAGCGTTGTTTTTCCAGACCCAGAAGGCCCGGTAAGAATAACAATTTGGCCTTTGGGCAACTCCAGCGAAATATCGTAGAGAACCTGTTTTTTAAGCTCGCCTTCGCCGAAGTAGAAGTTGAGGTGTTCAATCTTAATGGCGAGTTCTTTGCCTGTGGGGGCCAGTGCTGGGGTGGTCGCAGTCATGAAGAAATCTCTTTGTTAGTGTTCGTTAAAGGCTCGCCAAGTGAGGCTGATGCGCGGGCCGACGTCTTTTTGTCGTTTGATGGCGTGGACCCAGTGGTCTTGTAGGGCTGAGGTCATGTAGAGCAGGGACCCCGGCGGAAGTGTGACTGAGTGCTGTTGCGTTTTGTCTGCTTTGCTGCGGTAGGTGATTTTGCGCGGATGGCCTAGTGAGACAATGGCGACCCCTGTACCCGGTTGCAGATCGCTGGTGTCATCGGCATGGAAGCCCATTTTGCTGCGGCCTGTTTCGTAAAAGTTGAGCAGGCAGTTGTTGAAGCGAACACCTAGCGCCTGATGAAGATGTTCTACCACGGGGACCAGGGCTGTGTGCATTGGCACAGCAGGATAGGTCATTTGGGCGTAGTTGTAGGGCACGCCAAATGAAGCCGTGCGGCGGGCGGCCATGCTGCCTTCCCAGGGAATGGTTTGGCGTAGCGTGTCAAATAGCGCCCTTTGCTCGATGAGATTATCGGCGAGAAAGGTGTCGTCAATGAGGAGTTCTAGCGGGGGCGTGGGGATGGTTGTTTTTGTGGTCATTGTTGTGGTTGTGGTGCTAGCCACCAAAGACTTCGGCAGGATCGGTTGACTGGACTTTTCGAACCGCGATCGCACCTGAAACAATACACATTATCAGCGTTGCCATAAATAAGTTCACCACCCGCTGAGTTGTCATTTGAAAGAACAATCCTGTGGCGCTCGCTGCGCCTGTGTACAGCAAATAGCTGATGCCAAAGCCCGGTAAAAACCCCAGTACTGATAGCAGCAGCGCTTCTTGTAGCACAATGGCTAACAGGTAGGTATTAGTGTAGCCCATGGCTTTGAGCGTGGCGTATTCTGCCCAGTGGTCAGCGACATCGGTGTACAGAATTTGGTACACCAAAATAATCCCGACAAAAAAGCTCATCGTTGTGAGCAGGGAAAACACAAAGCCGATGTTGGTGTTGTCTTGCCAGTAGCGGCGTTCGCGATTGACAAAGCCATTGGGGCCGTCTTTTGCCATGACCAAAACATCTTCGGGCAGCGCTTTTTCCAAGGCGGCCACGACCTTCGTGATGTTGGCGTTGGGGGCGAGCTTAACGACGCCAACATCTGCGGTTGCGAAGCTGCGCTCGTCTTTTTCGGGGCCGCGATCGGCAAAGTAGCGTAAAAAATTAACGTCACTCATAATCAGGTTGCCGTTGCCCGAGGCAAAGTCTGTCCCTAGCTCAAAAGTGCCAACAATGTTGAGCGATCGCTCCGCTAGCTCAGAGGTAATGCCAGCTTCTGTTGGGCCAATTTCTGCCCGCGCTTTAGTATCAATTAGCGCCGTGTTGGGAACCTGAAGGGCCGATAGATTCTCCTGTACGCCTGGAAGCTGCAACACAGGATCGCCTAGGTTAAACCCCAGCGTCCGCACCAAAAAAGACTTTTTGGTAATGGGGTTTTTCCAGTTCACATCGCTAATGTATAAGGGGTATGCGTCTTCAACACCTTCAAACGCGCGGACCTGATACAGCCTTCTGCGGGCAAAGGCATTGGGCACAAACATGTTGTTTTTGAGCTTGTTGACCAAAATTACTTCGCCATTGAGCTTGCTCAATAGCTGTACCTGAGAGTCGTACAGGGCATTCATAAAGCCCGTAAACAAAAACATCAACAGCACGGCAAAGGCGACCCCACCGAGTGACGTTACGAACTTTTTGCGATCGTGAGTGAGGTTTAGCCAAGCTATTGGGACACGCTTAAACATAGTGCTCGTTCTTTTTTTAAAAGACCTCCGCTGGATCGGTTGCAACCGCTTTCCGCACCGAAATTAGTCCGGAAATGCTGCACATTAGCAAGGTCAACAGCAACACGAAGATGACTCTTCCTAAGTCCATCGCCACCGGCAGCGATCCGGCAGTTGCGCGCACTGTGAGTTCGTATAGGCCCAGTGAAACCAACAGCCCTGGCACATAACCCATGGCAGCCAGTAAGGCGGCTTCTTGTAGCACCACCTGAAACAAATAGCGGTTGCGATAGCCCATGGCTTTCATCGTGGCGTACTCGCCGAGGTGATCGCGAATATCGGTGTAGAGAATTTGATAAACAATTACGATACCTACCACAAAAGAGACTAAAACGCCCAGGCTAAAGATAAACCCAATAGAGGTTGAGGTAATCCAGTAGGTTTGATCTCGCTGAATAATCTCTGCTTTGGTGAAGACCTCAACATCGGCAGGCAGCGATTGGCGTAAGGCTTTGGCGACGCGCTGCGGGTTGGCTGTGGGCTCTATTTGAATAAGGCCCGTGTCAATGAGAGAAAGCGGACGCGGTGACAGATAGCGCGTAAAGTTGACATCGCTCATAATCAAGGTGCCATCTGCGGCGAACCCACCACCCAAGCTGTAGTTGCCGCCAATGGTGACTTTGCGTCTGTCGGCTTCGGTGGTGGTGCCAACGGCAGAGGGGCCAAAGTCTGGGCGTGAGCGGCGATCGTAAAAGACGACGTTGGGCTGTTGCAAAATTTGCCTGGCCTCTGGCCCGCTGAATTCGGGCATGAGGAAGACCGGATCGTCTAGGTTGTAGCCGTACACAAACATGGCTCTGCTGGTGTTAGGCGGGTTGGGATTTTTCCAAATGACGTAGCTGCTGTAGAGGGGCATGGCGCGCGTGACCCCCGGAATCCCTTCAGCCTGATAGAGCCGTTCAATCGGGAAAACGCTGGTGCTGCTAATTTCTAAGGTTTCGGGTGAAGAGAGAAAGATATCGGCGTTGAACCGTTCGTAAAAGTTGGTGGTGGTCGTGATCAGCGCACCGAGAAACCCGAGGTTCATGAAAATGAGCAGGACGGCGAAGGCCACGCCTGCGATCGCAACGATTAACCGCGTGCGCTCATGCAACAAATTTAGCCAAGCAACCGATACCCGACGTGTTTTCCATGGCATGTTAAGACCCCTTAGTCTCAGACTTCTCAAGATCAATGACGACATCGACCTGTAGGTTCGTGAGGCTGCGGATCACCTCGGGCTGATCAACCGTAATATCGACTTCAACGACGCGCGCGTCAGCGTTAGCCGCTGGGTCATCGTCTAGGACGTCGTTTTTAAATATTTGCAGGGCGACTTGGCTGACAGTGCCGGTCAGATTTTCGTCGAAGGCACCGTTACGACTGCGGATGGTTGCCGTTTGACCCACGTCTACCAGGCCGATATCGGTTTCATATACTTCTGCGACTACCTGCATGGTTTGGGTTTCCCCGACCGACAGAATCGGTTCAGCGCCCCCTTGGCCACCCGTGCTTTCGCCTGGGTCAATGAACACTTCGATCACCTGACCGTTAATGGGCGATCGCACGACGGTTTGTGTGAGCCGGGCCTCCGCGAGCACCAGGTTACTTTGCGCGGACTGTACGCCTGCGGTGGCTCGCGTCACGAGTAATTCTGCCTGGGCCGCAGAGACCTGGGCAGAGGCATTGTCTAAGTTGGCATTGCGGGCGGCAGAGAGCTGAGCCAGCGTCGCCCTAGCTGAGGCTATCTTTTGGCTGATTTGGGCGACTTCTGCGGTTTTACTATCGAGCTGTTGTTGTGCGATCGCCCCCTGAGCTGCCAGGGCTGTAAACCGTCCCAAGTCAATTTTGGCTAAGTTCAGCTGTGCCTGCAAATCACGGATTTGAGCTTCCTGGGCACGCAGGCTTTCCTCCTGCGGCAGATCCACCTGAGCCACACGGGTGGTGGCTTCTTGAACCTGCGCTTCTTTGAATGCGAGCTGCGCATCCAGCTTTTGTTCGGCTTCTATGAGCTGGCTTTGGGCATAGTCCCGCTCGGCTGTGCGCACCGCATACAAATCCAAATAAGCCAGCGTTTGTCCCTGGGCAACCGAATCGCCTGCTGCTACGAGGAGTTCGCTAACCACACCGCTTTCAGAGGCTGCAACGTTAATAATGCCCCCAGCCGGTTCTACCCTGCCAAGTGCTGCGACTTTTACCTGCTTTGGGAGTGGTTTTGCGGCTTCTTCAAGTTCAGCTTGCTTTTGTTGTGCTCGCGTATTCAACCATGCTACGCCCCCTATGCCGAGCAGCAGCAACGCGGCTAAAGCCCCCAGCATCTTCGGATTTTTCCAGATTTCAGGCATTCGTTGCGTGGTCATTAGGCTGATGTTCCGAATCGCTGGGTAGAGAGCAAACTAGAGCGCAAATTCATTTGATGATGATGAACTGTCTAGTTTAGTTTAAGTCTATAGAGGCAGGTCTGGGTTTTCAAGTTAAGCGGTTCCTCTTAAAGTTAAGTCAGTGCAATGAATTGGAAGATACGACAAAATGCTTGCACTGGACCCTATACCAAAAAAGCGAAAGAGTATCCCTTCGTGTTTTGAGTACGTCTCTTCGTAAGAAGGGGCCAGCCGATGTCTAACGTTTAATGAGATTGACCTACTTTAGGTGGCTGGTTTAATGAGTAGCTTGTCTGATGAGTCAGCCTGCTGTTGGGATGTGTTGCCACCTGTTGTCTCGGATAAAGGAAAAAAAATATTGCAAAAATTCTATTGTTCGAACAGTCTTTGCAAAATATTTCATTCAGTTTTAGTGTTTTCTTGCCACCTTGAAATTGTACGTAATACTGTGCAAAGCACAGACTGTTGCTATTGATAGAATTTTGTGTTGCTGACAGCCACTTAGCTGCGAGCGATCCGGAAAAATATCTCGGAATATTGAGATTAGTGCAAAGGTGATCATTCCTTTGCTGATGCGGCTTCAAGACACTAAAAAACAATCAAAATTGATGTTGACAGGACGTAAACCTCACGCTTTAATAAAGCCATCAGATAGATGCAAGCTAATTCCGTGTTTTTAAGCTTTTTGTTTTGTAAGCGCTGAATAGCCATATTAAGCACCCATCTGTTTAAGGCGCACTACCGAAAAAATAATCCACTTCAAAAGTTTTATCCACGGCAAAGAAGTGTGAGAACTGATGCACCTGTTGGATACGGATACTATCGTCACTGAATCCGAATCGTTTGAATTCCTGAAAGCTAAAAATTCCTGAAAGCACTCGCTACAACAATGCTTTGTAGTGTTCATGCGCGAGTGTTAAGCACTTGCCCCGTCAGTAGGTCGATTCTATTAAACGTTAGACTTCGCCTGCCCCCACTCTGTGAGATACCGAAGAGATAGCGAAGCGCTATGGCCCCTGATTGTAGGGGCTGTCCTGTGTACATATCAATTATGAGGTTGGCAGCTCACCCATGTTGCTGACCCACCTTGCCCTGCGTGCAGCGACGGGGTGGGTCGATAACGGTTGCTAATAATCAGGCGATTCTCTAGTCTCTCGCACGGGTGTGCACACGGGAGATTAAAAGGAGAGGGACGTTGAGTTTTAGGCTTTTCTCGGGTAGGGAGAAGCGCGAATCCTTGCAGTGGACACACCTTAGAGATCTCTATTTTTGGTGCTTTGGCTTGCAATATAGAGATCTTCTTTTCTCTACCTTTTTTGTCGATTGAAGATCGTTACTCTGGCTGTCGTCACTGACAACTCACTTTGTTAACGACAATATTACTTTGAATTATGGCAAGCAACAAAAACGCTGCGGACATTAGAAAACTCTCTTTGCACTTGGCTGATACCAGCGGCGACGATGTGCTCAGAGGCCGTGCTGGAAACGACGTTATCTCGGCTCGCAATGGGAACGACCGGCTAAACGGCAACGCTGGTGACGATCTGTTAATTTCCTACAGTGACGCGGGTGAACCTGCGGTGCTAGGGAAGCAGGTTGTGAATAAAAACGAACCCCTTAAGGCCAGTAACGATAGGCTCAGAGGTGGTGCGGGTGCTGATACCTTTATGTGGATAAATGAGCTTGATGCCAAACCTAAATTTTTGAAAAAACACACCCAAAAGGACGGTCGCATTGATGGTGCTAACAACGCGCTAGCGGGTGAAAATAACAACAGTCACGACCACTGGGTTGAAAGCATTGGGGATGATGTCGTTGCTGATTTTAACCTTGAGCAAGGCGATAAAATTGTCATTAAAGGCCACACGGCTGAGAACTACAAAATAGAGAAAAAAGGCAATAGCTTTATTCTTAGCCTGCGCTCTAATCAGGGCAACGCCGATCAAAACAATCCCAATGGTGCCCACGATGGTGATCTTATTGGCACCATTAAGCTTCGGGGCGCGGCGGCTAAGTATAGCGAGCAGCAAATTCGCAATGCGATTGATGTCACCAGCAAGGTGAACTATGTGGCCGATGGTCGCGGGCTTCAGGTTGTAGATGCTGATACCACCGCCAATCGCAGTGGAACAGCCAATGGAGAAATTCGCATCCAGGCTGAAGACATGATACTGGATGGCAGTTATAAAACAGAGACGGTTAAGGGAGCTTCGGGTAAAGAAGTGATTTCGCTCAAAGGCGGCGGAAACGAAGATGTCGGTACAGCCTATACACGGTTCAAAGGGGCTTCAGGCAAATACGATATCAAAATTGGTTACTACGACGAGAGTGACGGTGTCGGGAAGCTTGAACTCAGTAAGGGCAAAAAGAAGGCCCAACAGAAAATTGCATCCTTTGATCTAGACCAATCGTTGGGGAGCAATTTTCCCAATGAAAAGACATTTACAACCCGCACTATTTCTGGTGTGGATCTTATGCGAGGAGAACGCATCAGCCTTACTGGATACGAGAATGGGTCGCCTAAAACAGCAGAGCATGCTCGGGTTGATTACATTGAGTTTGTGCCCAGCGGGGGGGCTGAGCCGCCTGTGGATATGCCGATTGAGCCGCCAGTTGATGAGCTGCCAGAAATCCCTCAAGACCTGCCCAGTAGTGCTCTGAGCTTGGCAGATACTGAAGGTAGTGACCAGCTGGTGGGCAGCACTCAAAACGACGTTATTTCTGCTCGCAACGGTAACGACAAGCTGATGGGTAACGACGGAGACGATCTGCTCATTTCCTATTCTGATGCGGGTGAACCTGCGGTCCTTGGCAAACAGGTCGTGAATAAAGATGAGCCCCTAAAGGCTAGTTCAGACACTATGACGGGCGGTGCTGGTGCCGATGTCTTTATGTGGGGTATGGAAATTGACGCTAAGCAAAAGTTTTTGAAAAAGCACACCCAAAAGGATGGTCGTATCAACGGCGCTAACAACGCCTTAGCCGGTGAAAACAACAACAGTCACGACCACTGGTTAGAGAGTATCGGTGATGATGTGGTGACTGATTTTAACCTTAAAGAAGGGGATAAAATTGTTATTTCAGGTCACACGGTTGATAACTACAGCATTGAAGAAAAGGGTGACAGCTTTGTTCTAAATCTGCGCTCTAACCAGGGCAATGCAGACCAAAATAATCCTAACGGTGCTCACGATGGTGACCTGGTTGGGACTATCAAGCTCAATGGCGCTGCGGCCCAGTACAGCGAAACTCAAATTCGTAAAGCCACCACCCTCAATAAGATGGTGAACTATGTCGCTGATGGTCGTGGCATTGAGGTGATTGATGCCGACACTACGGCTAATCAAAGCGGTATTGCGATGGGCAATATGCGGATCCAAGCTGAGGATATGGCTTTGACCGGTGCCTATAAGACAGAGTCTGCCAAGGTGGCCTCTGGCGGATCGCTGATTTCTCTTCGAGGTGGCCCTAACGATGAAACTGGGACGGCTTCCTTTAAGTTTGAGGGCGATACCGGCAACTACCAGGTGAAGGTGGCTTACTTTGACGAGAATGACGGCATTGGCAAAATAGAACTGATGCAGCAGGATGAACTGCTCATGAGCGTTGACATGGATCAAGAATTGGGGAGCCGCTTGCCGGATGAAAAAACGCTGACAAGTTTCTCATTGCCAACGGTTGCCGCGAAGTCTGGAGATATCTTTACCTTCAAAGGTTATGAGAACGGCTCTCCTCAAACGGCAGAGCACGGTCGGATTGACTACATTGAGTTTATTCCTATGGGCAATAGTGCGATGCCTACCAATGGTACGAACAAGCCCATGGAGATGGCTGGGTCGATGAACACCACAACGGCGACAATGCCAGCGGACAGTGAACTTGCGATCGCAGGCATGCGCTAACCAGGGCTGTCTTGGAATCTCCTGTCACGTCTTACTTGGCAGCGTGTTGCTCAGGCGAGGGTTGATTGCGACAATCGCCTGAGCAACCACCTACGAGGCCACCATTTCGGAGAGCGTGATTTCCCACACCAGACGAGGTTGAACGTAGCCGAGCAAGTATTTGCGTGCCTGTTCTAGGGCTGTCAGGGTGCTGGCATTGCTGAGGCCCTGTTGCCAGTAGCGATGCTGTAGGTAGTCCAGGAGCCAAAGCTGGGCTTCGGTATCGAGCGTTTGATTGATGTCGCGGGCGGTGGCTAGGGCCTCGCGGAGGGTGGTGGGCGGCTTTTCGAGCTGGGTGAGGAGGTCTGGTGGGAGGGTTTGCAGCAGCTCCCAACTTTCGATGGCGCGGCCTGGAGAACCTTGGGCGATCGCAACAACTTCTGCCGATTGCAACACCTCGCTATGGCCTGTTTTCGTCAGGACCTGGGCCATCTGTTCTCCGTTTAGCCTGCGAAAGGGAATGGACTGACAGCGAGAGATCAGGGTCGGCAGCAGGGCTTGCTGGTCAGGGGCCATCAGGATAACGGTGGCTTTGCCGGGTTCTTCTAAGGTTTTAAGTAGGCCATTGGCGGCGGCTTCAGCCATGCGATCGCCCTGTTCAATCACCACCACCGCACGGCTAGACTCTAGCGCTGGGCGGCTGAGGAACCGGGCAATATCGCGAATTTGAGGCAGGCGAATGCGCGGCGGACTTTTACGCTTAACCCCGGCTTCAGCGGCTTGGCTGGGAGTGAGCAGGTTGCCGTTGTGCAGGTAGGTGGGCTCTACCCACAGCAGGTCGGGGTGGTTGCGATCGCGTATTCTCCGAGCCAAAACCGGATCGGTCGGCGCCGCTGGCGGGTCTGCGTTGGGTCGCAGCAGTAGCTCTGCAAAGCCGGTGGCGGCTAAGGATTTGCCCGTGCCTGTGGGGCCGACGAACAGGTAGCCTGGGGCAATCCGATCGAGCTGAACAGCCCGGTTGAGGAGCGTGATTGCCTGGGTTTGTCCGACAAGCTCAGAAAAGGGCAGGCCAGCAGAAGAGACCATAGCAGACGAGACTGTATCAGGAGAGACCATATCAGGAGAGACCATATTAGACCCCTGCCGAAAAGGTGTGCAGGATCACCTGTTGAATGTGGGTGGCGATGTCGTCAATCGTGCGATCGCCCTCAATCCCCTTAATGGGGCCACTGCTGTAAGGATGAGGTGCGCCGGTTTCGGTGCGCTGGGCCAGGGCGGCAAAGCCGTCGTACACCCGCTGATGAAAGGCTTGGCTCGCTTGTTCTATTCGGTCGGCCTGTCCTCGCTGGCGCATTCTTTTAAGGCCTACCTCAGGCGGTAGGTTGAGCCATAGGGTAAGGTCGCTTTTGAGGCCACCGGTGGCAATTTGATTGAGCTGGTGAATCAAGGGCAAATCCAGCTGGCGGCCATAGCCTTGGTAGGCGAGGGTCGAGTCTGTGTAGCGATCGCACAGCACCCAATAGCCCGCCTCTAACCAGGGCCTCAGCTGTTCTTCTACGTGTTGCGCTCTATCTGCGGCGTATAACAAAAGTTCGCTTCTACTGATCATGGGTGCATCGTTTGGATCGCGTTCGGTGAGCAACAGCTGGCGGATTTCTTTGCCAAGCAGGGTGCCGCCGGGCTCGCGGGTGAGCTTTACACCTGGGTAGCCGCCTTGAACAATGTTCTTATCTTGCAACAGTTCGCCGGTGCGATCGCCCGTGAGCCAATCGTGGAGTTTTTGAATTTGAGTGGTTTTGCCACTGCCCTCCCCGCCTTCAAAAACAATTAATTTTCCTCGCATACGCTCAGCTATCGCCCGCCGTTGTTTTCCGCCGTTGTTTGCCATGGTCTTCTAGTCATCTTTCGGGAATAGTGGCGATATATTTGATACCGCCACTATTCCCTATTTCTAGAAACAAAGGTATCCTATCAATGATCTTTGCTTCAGTCTCAGATGTCGCTATAGACGTCGCCATCCCGTTTTGTTATCTTTCGTAACGCTTTATGGCTCGCTACACCAACTTTTTCATGACCGGTTCTTCTTCTGAAGAGATTAATAAAGCCTTGGTTTCAGCGCTAGAAGCGTGCGATCTTAACCTGATTTATCAAGATCCGGTCTGTATTGTAGCGAAAGAGAAGCCGGGAAAGGTCTCGTTTGCTCAGCTGGCAACGGTTGAGTTGCTGATTAATCCACCCACGATAGAGGCGGGTGGCTCCAAGATAGATTTGGTGGTTAAGAACGAAGAACTTCCCCTACGGACACAAAATCACTGTCGTGAGGTGTTTTCGTTGGTGAACCAGGCCATTTCAGATGCCCATGGGCAAGAGGCCAGCCAGAGTGATGCCCAAAGCTCTAGCCAGAGCGTTGCTAGCTAGCGTGGCCAGCGTGGCCGGGTAGGCGGCCAGCTTAAAATGCCAGGTTAAATGCTAAATACCTCTACAAGTCGGTTTCAATTGCTCGCAATCGCGATAGGCTAGCACTGAATACGGCTTGTGTATGGGAGCGCTGCGAGTCATGTCGAATATTGGTGAGCGGTGGCAAAAAAGGATCTCTAACCAACGCAATCGCGGCCCTCACAGCCACGAAGCAAGCCGTCACGAGGTTAACCACAACCCGTCACCTCAAAACGCTCACCTCAATGATCGCCCTCTTGATGATCACCCAGGTATGCAGGGCCATCATCATCATCCGCATGGCGATCACGAGCATCCCAACTACAAAAGTTTCTACACGTATCGAGCTGAAGTGCGGCGGGTACTGTCGATTACGCTAGGGCTCAATGTTTTGGTCGTGGTGCTAAAGCTGGTTGTGGGCAGCTGGACAGGCTCCCTTAGCCTGATGGCCGATGCATTACACAGCATCACCGACAGTGCCAATAACGTACTGGGTTTGGTGACTAACCAGCTGGCGTCACCTGAGCCTGACCGAGACCATCCCTACGGCCACCAAAAGTATGAGGCGGTCGGTGCTTTAGGCATTGCTGCTTTTTTGGGCATTGCCTGTTTTGAAATTTTGAAAGGGGCTGTAGAGCGGCTGCTGCTGACCAGTGAGCCGGTGGTAATGGGCGCGACGTCGCTGTGGTTTTTGCTTGCGGTGCTGGGGATTAACATTTTTGTGGCCTTTTACGAGCGCCGTGTTGGCAGGCGCTTGGGCAGCAACATTTTGATTGCCGATGCCCAGCACACGATGAGTGATATTTGGATCACGATTGCGGTCCTCGGCGGTCTGATCGGGGTGTGGCTGGGAGCCGGATGGTTAGATGTGATTCTGGCTTTTCCGGTGGCTATTTTAGTGGTTCGGAGTGGCTGGGTCGTACTCTCGGCCAATTTGCCTTGGCTCGTGGATGAAATGGCGATCGCACCAGAAGCCATCCACGCCGAAGTCATGCAGGTGCCGGGTGTGCTGAACTGTCACAACATCGCTTCCCGTGGGCTGCTGGGCCGGCAGGTCTTTATTGATATGCATCTGATTGTAGAGCCCCAGGACGTGCTGAGTGCTCACGAGATTACTGAGCAGGTAGAACAACAGCTTGAGCAAGAATTTGGTCCGGCTCGGGTGACCATTCATGTAGAGCCGCACAGCTATGTTGAAAGAGAGATTAGCTACGGCCCAGGTCAGCATACTTAAGTCTTGTTTAATGGCGCTCACGTTATGAATTTACCTACCTGGATCACGGTCTCTCGCTTGTTTGGCGTGCCGATTGTTTTAATCGCCCTGTTAGATCCCACCGATTACCGCCGCTGGATTAGCGTGGTTGCCTTCGTTATTTTTGCGGGAACAGACTGGCTCGATGGGTACTTAGCGCGCAAGCTCAATCAGGTCACCGAGCTGGGCAAGTTTCTCGATCCGCTGGTGGATAAGCTGCTAGTCATGGCCCCGTTGATGGCCTTAGTGGGCATGGATATTGTGCCTGCTTGGGGTGTGTTTTTGATTTTGGCGCGCGAGCTGACGATTTCTGGTTGGCGGGTGAATCCCACGTTTCAAAAGGGTGCGGTGCCGGGGGCGGGCATTTGGGGCAAAGCTAAAACGGTGGTGCAAATTGTGGCGATCGCGATTCTGCTTGCACCCCTTGCTGGGATTTGGCAAACCACGGGCATTGTTCTCTTTTGGGCCGCTGTTGCCCTCACCTGGATTTCTGGCGCACTTTATTTGTTACCGGCCAAAGCTGTCAATAGCTGAGTGGCGACTATAGTGTCTGCCACTCATGAGCTGCCACCGATTATGAGAGCGCTATCAGCGTCTATTCAGATTCTCTTTCCCAATCCTAAACTAAGTTTCAGGGTTTTCTCGGCGTCACTTTAGGTAGGACTGTCATTCTAGAAACATCAAAGCAATCGACCAATATTCAAGGATCCGGTTGCCACTGAACTATCTAAGGAGACTTTCCACCATGAAACGCATTACTCTGTCTGCTTTGGCTCTCGTTCTGACTACCATGGCCCTTGCGCCTGCCGCACAAGCCCAAGTTTCAACGCCTCAAGAGCTGGGTGAAGCCACCAGCTTCGTTGAGTTTGTTCGTTACAACCGTGACGCGCGAAACAAGCGCTAGTCGAATGGTTCAATGTTGTGGAACGGTTTAAGTTGATGACTATGTCCTTACTGGGCAGACACCATCCTCTTTTCGATGGTCTTTAAAGGCCACTCGCGCCGACGGTTTCCTTCGCAAAAGGTGTAGCAAGGCTGCCTAACCCGCAAGGGTGATATGGGAGCCTTGCGCATCTTTGCTGACGTCTATGCGGGTTTCAAAGGCTTCACGAAAATGGGGCATATGGGTGATGGTCAGAATGCAGGCAAAGTCGGGTGCGATCGCCTCAATGGCCGCAATCAATCGGTCACAGCCTTCTGTGTCTTGCGTGCCAAAGCCTTCATCCACAATCAGCATTTGCAAGGCCGTACCTGAGCGCATTGCGAGCAGGCGGGCGATCGCCAGCCGAATAGAAAAATTGACCCGAAACGCTTCGCCGCCAGAGTAGGTTTCATAGGGGCGAGTCCCGCGCGCATCGGCAATCAAAATATCGAGCGTATCGATGAGTTTTTTGTGGCGGCGTCCGGTTCGCTGCGTGACAAATTGAATATGCAGCTGATGGTTGCTGAGCCTGCCCAAAATTTGATTGGTCTCAGCTTCTAGCTGAGGCAACAGATTTTCTATCATCAGGGCCTGAATTCCATTGCGACCAAAGGCCCCTGCGAGGGATTTATACACCTGATGCTTGTGGCGAATGTCTTCTAGTGTTTGCTGCTGGCTGCTGTGCAGCGCTTCTGTTTGTTCTAACTGCGCGAGCTGTTGCTGCAAGCTGCCCAGCTTCGAAAGCTGCTGCTCGTGCAGGTCTCGGCCCGTTGCGATCACTGCTTCCAAGTCGGCAATTGCAAGGGTCAGGTCAGGCTGTGTGGTAATTTGTTGCTGTAACTGCTCAATGTCGGTGTTGACTCTTTCAATCTCAGCTGTTTGATCTTGAGTTTGTTCTGTTAGGTGTTTTACTTTAGCGCGCAAGGTGTGTTGTTCGCTTTTGGCCTGCTGCAAAGCTTGATACTTCGCTTGCCAAAGGTGACTTTGGCTCAGCTGGGCTCTGAGGGTATTGTGCCGCGATAGGCTGTAGTCAATCTCGCTGAGCCGTTGGTCAAGGGCGCTCAGGGCTTGCTGGGCTGGTGTGTTGTTGGCTCTCTCAACGTCTGCTTGTAGGGCAGCTAAGGTGTCTTCTAGCTTGGGTTGTTCTATTGACAGTTGTTTTAGCTGCCGCTCTGCCTGTTTAATCTCAGCATATTTGAGTTCGCTCCAGCGCAGCCGATCGACTTGCGATCGCAACAAAGCATGGTTGCGATCGTCATAGTTCATTGTTTTTATTTGTGCCTGTACCTGTTGTCGTTCGTCCTGTAGCCCTTCGGCATAGTCATTTTCTTGCAGGCACCGTTCTAGCTTTGTGCGCTCTGCGCTCATTTCTTGTAACTTGTCTTGCAGGGTTTGGACCGAGGCCAGCTTTGCTTTGAGCTGTCCGCGTTCTTCTAATATAGGGGCGTATTTTTCGAGTTCTGCTTCTAGGATGCGGTACTCCTGACGCAGCACCTGAATTTCGCTGTCGCTGGCAGCGAGCTGTTCGCGAATAGCCCAAATTTGATTTTGCACATCGTCTCGCTCTGCCAAGGTGCGATCGTGCAATGCCTGCCAGTCTTGCCCTTTTAGCGGCTGCTCACATAGCGGACAGCAGGCACTTTGAGGGTCTTCTAGCTGCTGTAGCGTTTGGTCTACTTTAGCTAGGGTCAGCTCATGGTTGAGCTGATTGGCCTGCAATCTTTCCATAAAGCTGCGACGCTCTAGCCCTTTTTGTCTTAGGGCTTCTTGGTATTCCTTGCGCTGCTCTAAGTAGGTAATCCGATGGGAGACGTCTACGGCTGCCTGCATCAGCTGTGGGGTTTGGGTTTGCTGGGTGACAATTTGTGACTGCCGGCTGTCGAGTTCTTCTAGGCGGGTAACGAGTCGAGTATGGGCCTGTTCTATTTTGCTCTCTATTTGCCGGAGCTGTTGCCGTAAGGGTGCGCTTTGCGCTTCCATTTTGTCGAGCTGATGCAGCTCTTTTCTAGCGGTTTTGAGCTGGTCTACTTTGCGGGCGATGTCTGCTTTTTTGAGCAGGGTTGTTTGGAGGGTTTGCACCTGTAGGTTTAGCTGCTCAAGCTGGGCTTCTAGTTTTGCAATTTGGGTTTGCTGCGTTTGTTGCTGCACGCCCATGTTTTGCTGAAGCTGAAGCCGCTCATGCTGAGCGGTTTGGTAGGCTGCAAACTGTTCGGCTTGGGCTTCTTCTTCTTGCCGTAGCTGTACTAATTGGTCGTAATGGGTTTGAACTGTTTTCTCCTGAGCGAGAATGTCTTCGAGTTGTGATTGCCGTTGTTTGGCCTCTGTTAAGGCTGCGTTGCTAGCGTGGTAGACCGTTTGAAAATGATGTTGCTGTTGCTGCATCAGTGCGAGCTGTTGCTTGTTATCAACGATTAGCTGTTGTTGTTTTTTGAGCGCCTTTAGTGTCTTTTGCTGGTGTTTTCTATTGCCTTTTTTGTCCTCTATTTGTGCTTTTAGCGTTTGATAGGCGTGCAGCGTGTCTGCTTTGGTCTCCAGGTGTTGGGTGAGTCGAGCGAGAGACGCTTCTAGGGGATAAATTTGGGCTTTGTAGCTTTGGGCCTGTGTTTTGGCCTGTTCTGCAAGGCTGTCGTACTGATCTAGCCTGAGCAGATCGGCGAGTACTTGCTTGCGATCGCGTGGACCCTTCAGCATAAATTCGTCGGCTCTGCCCTGACGCAGATAAGCTGCGTTGACGAAAGTATCGTAGTCGATTTTGATTTGTTGCAAAATAAACTGCTGAGTTGCCCGTACCCCTTTTTGGGTCAGGCTTCTAAAGCGGTTGGTTTTAGGCTGACTGCCGTCGCCAGGGAGGCTGACGATGTTCTGGCTGTTGTTCTGGCCTTTAGCGATGTTCTGGCTGATGTTCCGGCGGGCGCTAATTTGCAGCTGAAACTCCAGGGCGCTGGTTTGATTGCGACGGCGCGTGCGAATAATGCGATAGGTGCGATTGCTTAGCTCAAAGCAAAAGCTGACCTGGGCTTCTATAGCGCCCTGGCGAATAATGTCATCTTCAGCACTCACGCGGCTTTGGCCCCACACACACCAGGCAATAGCCTCCAGCAAAGATGACTTGCCTGCGCCGTTGGGTCCGCACACACAAGCTACATGCAGTCCATCAAAATTTAGGGTTACCTCTCGGTAACTCAAAAAGTTTTTGAGGGTAAGCTGTTTTGGGATCACTGTTTTGAGATCCTGTTATGGGATCGGAAGCTGCGCAAGGCATGATGATCAGGATCTCGATTGTAGCAATACAGATGATCTTAAGTACGGATGATCTTGTCTGATCGGTTTTTTAAATAGGTGCGATCGCAATCGATCCGGCTAACTTATCAACCTCCCAGTTCGGTCTTCACTAGGCAGTTTTGCGCGAGCTTTGACCATGAATGCTCACCATAAACGGCACCATATAGGTGAGTATTCCTGAAATCCAGCGCTGCTGACTCATTTCATCATTCATGAGCGCGCTGCCATGGTTAAGGCTAAAAAGCACGGTGCCCACAAACAAAGCCACCCGAAGGGCGGTTGCCCGACAGTGCTGCTGGGCAAGGGTGTGCTTCATTTTTTTTAGCTGGCGCATGGGAAAATTTATTTTTATTGCAGACTATTAATTAATAATAAATCAGCTTGACCTGCGTTGTCGTCTCTCTGCCAACGACGACGATAGCCGCTTCACTAAACTCAGGTGCGCTTGTCCCAATTTCTGGATTTTGCGAAAAGCCAAATCCTTCTGTGGGAATTCCAAAAATGCCCGTGTTGAGCGTGCCGTCTGTGTTTTCGTCGTGCATGACCGACACCGCGTAGGTGCCAGGTTCAATATCTGCAAAGGTGACGATAAGGACAGCTTCTGTAATCAAAACGTCCTGCGAGCGTTCGCTTGCTTCTATGACTGAGATTGGGGTTGAGATTGGCACTTGGATTGGCGCTGAGATTGACGTTTCTGCCGGCTGCGCTTCTAACATTGCCTCGCTAGCTGCGAGGATATCGGCTGAAGGGCTTGTCTTACCGACGTCTGCTAGCCCACTGATTTTCCCTGGCCCACTGATTTCCTCTGTCTCATCGACTTCCTCTGTCTCACCGGTTTCTAGGGCGTCGCTTCCTGCGGTAGCGTGGTCTTCTAGGGGGGCTGTTTCTATAGCCGCTACACACTGTTTCCCAACAATGTCTGTTTCGTCATTAGGAAAGCCTGCACTGCTTGAAAACAAGCTCACACATATCTGTCCCTCTGCATTCTCTATATTAGAAATTTCTACTGTGAGTTCGCTGTTGGTGAGCAGCTGTGCGTTTGCGGCACCTTGCCCTGTGGCGAGTGCTAATGAGATAGGCAGCGCCGCTGCAACTGCCAGTCCTGTAGCGTAGCGATGTAGCTGTGAATGGCGAACGAGAGATAAATGCATGGTTTTCTATCGGTTTGAAAAAACAGGCAATAAAAAAGCAGAGCACAGGGCTCCGCTTTTTCATGAATTCTAGATAAGTGAGCCCGCTGGTTTCGCAAGGCAGATAGCGCTGATGATTCTAGCGCTAATGACTCCAGCACTGATGCCTGTAGGCGAATACCTACAGACGCTTACTCATCGTCGTCCTCATCATCGTCGGAAGGATACTCGAAGCTATTGGATTGATTAGTCAAAACAGACTTGCCTAAAGATAGCGCGCGCTGAGCTTGGATCGCTGCCTTGCGCTTCCAGGTAGCTTTGCGACTGTTTCGCTTTGATTTAGAAGTCTTCTTCTTAGGAACCGCCATGAGCGTATACGTCTACAAGATCTTAATAACCTAGTAAGTGTAGTGCATTTTTGAGCAAGAAGAAAGTAGAAATTCGCAAAAGCTGTTTGAAGCGGCCGCTTCTTTATTGAGCTTCTGACTTATGTTTTCTTTCGCTATCCTAGTTTGCGACTTTGTCCAATATCGATTAGAGCCTACTTCAGTGGCCTTTTTTTTAGCGGCCTTCTTTAAAAGTGCTGGAAGCTTTCATTGCTGAGGCGGGTGCTGATATGGCTGCCTTCCTCTTCCATTAGTTTGACAATGCCTGTATCAGTGGTTGTTCCAATAGCGGTTGCAAAGGGGGTTTGTGTGAACGCCTCTGCTAGCTCAGGCGGTAGGCAAAACACCAGTTCAAAATCCTCTCCGCCGTGCAGCGCCCACTTAATGGCAGTATCGTAGCCAACAGCGGCTTCTAACCCGGTTGGTAAAGGAATACGCGATCGCACAATATCCATGCCAACGCGGCTGCTGCCACTAATTTGCAGCAGTGCGTTGGCAAGGCCGTCGCTGCTATCCATGCCGGTGATGGTGGGATATGGATTCAGTCTTTTCTCACTGATAAGCCGACGTAGGCAATCTAGGGCATCGAATCTAGGGATGGGGAGCTGGTGCGCTTTCACCCAGGCTTTGGCCTGACCCATTGGACTATTGGGATTGTGCTTGCCGCTGAGTTCTAACTCTTCTAGCAACAGGGCTAGGCCGGCACGTGATGCCCCGTGGGGGCCCGTGGCGATAACCGTCATCCCAGGGGTGGCCGTGCTACGACTAATTACCTGATGCAGCCGGACCTGACCGAGGGCCGTAATAGATACCGTGCGCTGCATGGATCGGCACAGGTCGCCCCCGTGAATGGCTCCCCCGTAGGCCTTTAAGCAGTCTTCCATGCCTCTATAAAGCTCTTCGACCCAGGGCCATGGCGTGTGCCCAGGTAACCCTAACCCCACCGTAATGCCTAGAGGCTCAGCGCCCATGGCTGCGATGTCGGCGAGGTTGGCGGCTACCGCCCGCCATCCAACCGAATACGGTGGGGTTGTCTGCCCGCTAAAGTGCACATTTTCTGTGAGCATGTCAGTAGTCACCACCAGCTTATGCTCGGGCGCTACGCTCATAATGGCCGCATCGTCGCCGATGGCGTCTTTGGCACAAAATGCTTTTAATCGTTCAATTAAAGCAATTTCGCCAATATCCGCGATTGTGTTTGAAGAGCGTGTTAGATCGGCGGGAGTCGTAAGATGATTGAGCTTTTCCATTGTTTCGTAAAGCCTAGTGGCAGCTAGCGCATCGTTGCTATTTCATACAGTTGCTGCGATGAGAAGATCTGAGCCTGGGTTGCTAAGTATTCAAGAGCGAAAGAAACATCGTTAGTGAGCGATAGTTTGCTAAAGGTGCAAGCACCCTCGTGTTGAAATACAGACGTGTTGAAATACAGACAAAACTGGAGGTATGCCGGACAACCAGACCCATCGCTAAGAGTTAGGGCAACGATGCTGAAGTTGAAATTGACTGTGAAGGGATGAGCGGTGAAGGGATGAGGATTTGAGAAAAGAGGAAGCCTGGTAGCTCTATGTTGCGTTTGTAAAAACAGCAACTCAAATGCCCTGATAAGCAACCGCGAAGGTAAGAACACTCTACACCCTGACTTATGTCTATGTCAGTGACTAGGGTCTATTTTAGGGTTCTTTTGATGATTTTGCCCTGTACAACATCTTTTACGAGGATAATTGGCTGACATAAATTAACAATAAAGCCACCCAACGCCCAGAGCTGTCTGTCCCTAGAGCTGTCCGTACAAGAATTTGAACGTAATTTCCTTATCCTACGAAGGATAGCTTACGTCTAAACGGCTATTTGACCAAGAAAACCACAAAAATGAACCATTTTTGCCTTTCATCCTGGCCTAAGCAAATCTTGAAAAATCCCTATTTGGGGTGATGCGTGCACAGCTCAAGCTAAATAGGGCAAGCGCTAGCGATCATGGCCGAGTGCTTGCCCTATTTAGGTTCGATTTCAGATTTGATGTCGGTAGCCTGTTCGGGCTAGGAAGCCAGCGTTTTGCTCAGCGATCGCAGCCTAAGCCTTAGGAGGCACCAGGTTCTCGAGCCCGTCAATCACCTTCGCTGATATGATTTCGTCACCTGCTTTGAGCTCTCGAAGGACGTCTTTGCCGTCGATCGTGTAGCCAAACACCGCATAGCGACCGTCTAACATGTTGCGTCCGGCGGGTGTTAGCTCAGCTTCAAATAGGAAGAAAAAGAACTGGGACGATCCGCCATTATTGTCGTCTCCAGGGCGTGCTAGAGCGAGGCTGCCGTAAGAGTTAAACGGCAAAATAGGCTCATCCATATATTGGCCAATCTCTTCTAAGGTGTAGCCGTAAATAGGCTCGTCATCACCTTTAACCAAAATTTCCATCGGAATGGCTCGGTATTCCTTGGTCTTTGGATCAATGTAGCCTTCTGCATCACCGTCTGGATCGCCTGTTTGCAGGACGTAAAAATCTTCAGCTCGAATAAATGGTAGACCGTCGTAAAACTTTTTGTTCACTAGGTCAACGAAGTTGCCTGCTGTCACGGGCGCACTGTAGCCATCGGCAATGACGGTGACTTTGCCTCTACTGGTCTTGAATTCAATGGTTGCTCGGCCCTTGAGCTGAGGTAAATTATCGTATTCAGCAGGCACTTCAAACGGATAGCTATCGACCATCAGTTCTTCTAGCTCACCGACCTGATCGAGCATAATTTTGCGCTGTGTCCAAACGCCTTCTTTATCTTTGGCTTCAACTGCCGCGCGAATCGGTTCAAGATCGGTCTTGAGGCTCTCAAGGATGGCCGTTGCTTTTTCCTGGCGAGCCTCAGGCACGGAGGCTAATATGGCCTCGCGTTTGCGATCGAGCAGCCGCTCCACCTTTGTGATGTCTTTTTTCATCGGTCCCCAACGCTTGCTGCGCAGCCACTGTGAGAGCCCTTCGAGTTCACCTTGAACTTTGCGAATGTCTGGATTGTCGATGGGTAAAGAGTACCGTAGTAGGGCTGCGCCATCGGTTACCGCGTTGCCCGGTGGAAGACCGGCTATCAATGGACTGGGAAGTGCGATCGCTTCGGCTGGTGCCACAGCGCCTAGCCAACAGGCCGCTGATAGGGCAACTCCCAAACAGGCCATTTTAAGTGCTTGCTTAGTAACGGCTAGCGCACGACGGGTGCGGCTTTGTGCAAGGCCTTTTTTGCGGCGATCTGGTTGGCGATCTGGTTGATGGTGTCCTATTTGACGGTGATCTGCTTGAGGATGCGCTAAGGGCGTGTTTAGGGAAAGGCCCAGGTGAAGGATAGAAGGAGGCTTTCGCAAGTTCATGGAAAAACACTGGAGGACGTAATCTTCTGATCTTGCCATAGTTGTGGCCAACCGTTATGACCATCGGCGTCTATATATAGACCTTCGTTGCTATGTCATCGGCAATTTACCTTCGAGCTGTACAATAATGGCCGATTGCCTTAGCACACTCCAGCTATCACCATGATTTCAAGCAACGATTTTCGCACTGGCACCAGCATAGAGATGAATGGCTCTGTGTGGCGCGTCGTTGAGTTTTTGCACGTTAAACCTGGTAAAGGCTCTGCTTTTGTGCGCACAAAGCTAAAAAATGCGCAAACCGGCAGCACAGTTGAGAAAACCTTTCGCGCTGGAGAAATGCTTCCCCAGGCGATTTTAGAAAAGACCAACAAGCAGCACACCTATAAAGAAGGCGATCAATATGTCTTTATGGATATGGAGACCTACGAGGAAAGTCGATTGAGTGCAGACCAAATTGGTGACTCTGTGAAATATCTCAAGGAGGAGATGGAGGTCACTGTTTTAACGTGGGATGACAAGGTGTTGGAAGTAGAGTTGCCTAATTCTGTCACGCTAGAGGTGACTCAAACCGATCCTGGTGTTAAGGGCGATACGGCGACGGGCGGAACCAAACCTGCCACCGTAGAAACCGGCGCACAGGTGATGGTGCCTTTGTTTATCTCACAGGGCGAGAAAATTAAAATTGACACGCGTAATGATACTTACTTAGGACGTGAGACCTAAGCGAATAGGTGGGCTATTGGTTTTTGCTGCACAGGTTATTGCATAGGTGCCTGGGACCTGCACAGCGCCAATAAATAGATATCGCCCTCTTTTATGATCGCGTGCGTCGGTTTAACAGTTTGATTTAAGACAGTCTCATTCAACTGTTATTGCCTGACTGGGCTGGCGCTGGGTTGTCAGTTTTTATCTGCATTAAGACATGGAGCTTTATATAAGTGAATCTTAGTTTCAACGAACTCCGCGAGTTGGTAGCTGCGCTGAACCAAACTGACATCGCTGAACTAACGCTCAAAAATCCTGAGTTTGAGCTGACATTGCGAAAGCCTTCTGCGCTTCAGCCTGATGTGGTGATGAGTCCTGCGGCAGCCATGCCCGTGGCCACTGGGGCCCCTCCTGCGGCGGCTCCGGTGGTTCCTGCGGTCGCGGCCTCTGACCCTGCGGTTGCCCCAGCTGCTCCGGTGGTGGATTCGTCTCCAGTGGTGGATCCGTCTTTAGTTGAAATTACCTCTCCTATGGTCGGGACGTTTTATCGCTCGCCAGCGCCAGATGAACCTTCGTTTGTGGAAAATGGCGATCGCATTCAGTCTGGTCAGACAGTGTGCATTATTGAAGCCATGAAGCTAATGAATGAGTTAGAAGCTGAGGTATCTGGCGAAATCGTAGATATTTTGGTTGAAAATGCTGAGCCGGTAGAATTTGGCCAGCCGCTGATGCGTGTGAGGCCGTCTAAGTAGTTGGCGATAATCTCTCGGAGACTAATGATCAGGATTTGCTATCTTGTAGGAGCAGATAGGACAAAGCTGCAATGAGTCCCTGACGATGACGGTGGCTGTGGTCAAGCAGATCTGTAATTTAGGAGGAAAGTTATGACAGAAGGCATGATGAAGAGCAGCGCCCGCCAAGAGCATACTTCTAACCCCCGCTCTGCAAACTATAATTCTTCAACCTCTAGCCGACTGTATAACCGTTTAGAAGAAGCGCTTCACGCTGGGAGCGAGGTGTGGTTCAGAATGCCAGGAACCCGCCTGGTGGGCATCCCTATTTTTTTGGACAGTGAGTATGTAGAAGTTGTTGATGTTGATGTGGCCGAAGGCTTTGAAGACGACGAACTTCCCGATGAACCCTATCAGCGTACGGTTTGGCTGATCCGTCTAGAAGAAATCAGCGCCATTTCGTACGCGACCGATCGTTGGAGTAAGGAGCGCTTTGAGCGTTTATTAGAGCAGTCACAAAAAGACGACGGACCTGCTGACAAACCTCGCTAGCCGTGCCTATAGAATTTCCCTGTGGTGTGCTAGCGCTCGATTCTCCGCTTTATATTCAGCGGCCACTCATAGAGCTAAGGCTGTGCCAAAACTTAGAAATTCCGGGGAGCCTAACCCGTATCAAAGGCCCTCGCCGTATGGGGAAGAGCTCTTTGCTTGTTAGGGGGTTGGCCCATGCCCATACGTTGAACTATCAAACGGCACTGATAGACTTTCAGTCGGCTGAGAAGGCTGTGTACAGCGACATTACCCGATTTTTACGGTGGTTGTGTACGGCGATTGCGCGGCAGGTGAACTTGCCGCCTCGCCTCGGTGAATACTGGAATGACGATATTGGTGCCAAGCTCAGCGCGACAATTTATTTTGAAGACTACTTGCTCAGCTCCCTGGATGCGCCGCTTGTGCTGGCACTCAATGAAGTGAATCGGGTGTTTGAGCATCCTGAGATTGCTAGGGACTTTTTACCTTTACTGCGTGTATGGTACGAGCAGGCACGGCACGGCTCTGCCTGTCAGATCAGCAACTTAGCCGAAGCCGCCTTTGAGAAATTACGGATAGTAGTGGTGCATTCTACCGAGGTGTATGTTCCGCTAGATATTCATCAGTCGCCCTTTAACGTAGGTTTGCCCATTCATCTGGCACCTTTTGATCGAGCAGAGTCTCAGCAGCTAGCCGAGCGGTACGGTGTTGTGTTTGAGTCTGAGCAAGCTTATCAATCGCTGGTGGCACTGGTCGGTGGGCATCCCTACTTTTTGTCGGTGGCGTTTTATCACCTGGCTCAAGCTCAGCTGTCATTGAGCCAGCTGTTGGCCGAAGCACCGACGCTATCGGGTATTTATCGTCATCATTTACAGACCTGTTGGGAGATTGTTCAAGATCGGCCAGTTTTGCTGGAGGCATTGCAGCGCATGGTTGATTCAACAGAGGCGATCGCACTTGATGATAAAACAGCACTCCAGCTCTCCAGCTTAGGATTGGTTGTGCTGGAGGGTAACCAGTGCTGCTTAGCCTGCCAGCTGTATCGACGGTTCTTTTCGTCTCATGGTTTGCCTAAACAGGTCACTACTCGACAGATTGTTTCTAATGCGAAACCTCAAAGCGCGCGCGCGCAACCCCCTAATTTTCAGCGGCTTCAGGATGAAAATGAACAGCTTAAAGCGCTAGCTAGCCTAGATGGCCTCACGCAAATCTTCAACCGGCGTGTTTTTGATGAGCACATTGAGCGGGCTTGGATAACAGCCACGCGTCAGCAGAGCGTGCTCTCTTTGATTATGTTGGATATTGATTTTTTTAAGCGCTACAACGATACCTATGGCCATCAAGCAGGGGATTTTTGCCTGAAGCAGGTGGCTGAGGTTTTAAAGGCTCGCGTCCGCACGGCCTCCGATACGGTAGCTCGCTATGGAGGCGAGGAGTTTGCTGTTATTTTGCCAGAGACCGATGTGAAAGCTGCGGCCCATATTGCTCGGCAAATTTGCGAGGGTATACGGGCGCTCAATATTGCCCATAAGTCATCTCAGCTGCGGGCCAAAATTATTACGCCCAGTGTTGGGGTCGCTAGCGTTGTTCCCAAGGCCGATCAGGGTGTGGCAGACCTGGTCGCGGCGGCTGATGCTGCGCTGTACGTGTCTAAACAGCAGGGGCGCGATCGACTCACCGTTAGCCATGCTTTGGTGAGTAGCCCGCCACTCAATGCCCGCCACCCAGTGCCTGCTACCCAAAGTCTGCTACCCAATGATTGCTAGCATCGGCTGATCGCTAGCATCGGCGAGCTTAGTGATTAAACACTCATGCATTTGCCTTGGAGGCAGGCTTTTGAGCGGTGGTCTGATTAATCGCATTGAGACTACGGAAATAGCGCCCACCAACGCCAGCTAAGAAAGCAAGATAGACTACCAGCTGCAACAGATAGATATGGTCGCGGTAGCCCAGCAACGTTTTTAACAAAATGCCAGGAAATGCCTTATCGGGCAAAAAGGCGCTGGCATCCCACAGCTGGGGCCCCAAAATGCACGACTGCGTGCTAATGCACAGGTCGAGCTCTGGCTTGAGAATGGTGAGGGCACTGAAGGCTGCATCCAGGTTTTTAAAAACTGAAACTACCAGTCCAGCCACGATCAGCAGTAGGAAAATGCCCATCGTTTGAAAAAACAGTTTGAGATTTATTTTGACGCCAAACTTGAACAGGGCGATGCCAATGCCAAAGGCCCCTAGCAATCCTGCAAAAGCCCCGACAACGCCAGCTGCGCTTTGCTCTACACTACTAAACAAAAACAGCACGGTTTCAAAACCTTCGCGCAGTACCGCAATACACACCAGGCTGAAGATGCTAATACTGGCTCCTTCCGAATCAGCCAAGGCATTTTTCAAAGAGCCTTCAATATTTCCCTTCAAGCTTCTAGCCTGCTGTGTCATCCAAATCAGCATCCAGCTGAGCATGACAATCGCCACACTGCCAAACAGTACTCCTAAGCAGGGTTTGATCAGCCCTTGTAGGGCTGGCATGGCGTACTGAACTTGGCTTAGGGTAAGGCTCAAAAACAGACCAATCAGAATACTGCCGGTAATTCCAGCCGCAACGCCGCCATAAACCCACTGGTTGAGTTCGTTGCGGTTTGCCTTGCTCAAGCAGGCTAAAACAATACCGACAACCAGGGCTGCCTCGACACCTTCTCTTAGGGTGATGACGAAGGTAGGCAGTGCTTGGGAGAAGTCCATGAGCTGGCGTAAGACAGGTGTTTAGGAGGCGTTGTCCTATTATTGCGTGGATTGTGTTGAGTCGGGGCTCAAATCCAATCCAATCTCCTGTAACCGCTGGGTTAAATACTCTCCTGCCGTCTGCTGAGGAAACCTGTGTTTCCCGCCGGTCCGTTGCGTGCACAGAGGCCTCGGTGTGAGGTCAAATTCTGGGCGTGGGTGGACGAAAAAGGGCATAGAGAAGCGGCGATCGCGGCTGCTATTGGGATTGACCACTCGGTGGGTCGTGCTCTTTAAAAGACCGTTGCTCAGCGCCTGTAGCATGTCCCCTGTATCGACAATAATTTGACCTGGAATCGGCTGAATGGGGAGCCATTTTCCCTGATTGGTGAGTAGTTCTAGCCCCGGTGTAGTGGCTTCGCAAAGCAGGGTAATGAGGTTGATGTCTTCATGGGGAGCAGCCCTTTGGCTAGCCGGTGTGGCCTCTTCAGGAATGGGGGGGTAGTGAATCACGCGTAGGATAGTTTGGCCTTCTGCAACCTGGGTTGTGAAAAAATCTGCGGGCTCCTGTAAGTACTGGGCGCAGGCTTCCATCAAATGGTCTGCGCAGGTTTCGAGCTGCTCAAACAGGGTGGCCATGACCGGTCGAAACTGAGGCACTTCTCTGGGCCACAAGTTATCGGGGTAGCTCACCGGGTGTGAGGTGGGCTGCTCTCGTCCTAAATGCCAAAACTCTTTGAGGTCCGGGGCGGTGCTATCTTTGGCGTGTTCTTTCCCAAACTGGGTAAAGCCTCTTTGCCCTTTGAGTTCGGCGATTTCGTAGCTGCGTTTGGTGGCTTCTGGGAGCGCGAAAAAAGCTTCGGCTGAGCCATAAGCTGCGTCGATGAGTCGCTGTTCTACACCGTGATTGACCAGGGCAAAAAAACCGATTTCCGAGAGTGCTTTGCCAAAGGCTTCAACAAAGCCAGCTGCCGTTTGTTGCCCCTCTTGGCCAGGGCCATCGCTTTTTCCAGCAAGGAAGTCCTGTAGGTCCAGCACAGGAATTGTCTGGCTTGGGAGGGGTTTGGCAGTCATGAACGAAGGGATATAAGGTGCTGAGGGGGGTAATAAAGCGTTTACGGAAGGGGCTGTTGCTGTAGATTTTGCCATGTTTGTTGGGTCATTGTGGCTTGCAGCTGAGAGTCAGCATCAGCGTTCTTTTCAGGGGTGTGTAGTTTTTAAAGGGAACAGCTGTTTGCTTAAAGAGCGGAACCAGTGGGCAACGGGCCAACAGAGGGCATGGTTGATGCGGTTAGGCAGGGGGTAGGAGATGGCTCTGCTGAAGATGACGATTTCTGAATGGCTATCTTAGCAGCTGCTTTAGAAGACAGTGGCGCTGTCGGATACATATTTAATGTAATAAATGATACGTTTCCTGGCCGAATGCCTATGGGAAGCGCTTTTAATGGTTCTGCTTGGGTAATGGTTCTGCTTGGGTAATGGTCTGAATTGGGCTGCGGTGTCGCTACCGGCGCTTTTACCGATGGTGTGGGTCCGCCTCGGAGGGCTCTACACCCGTGATAAAGCCAAATTGCTGGAAGACGGTTTGGGCGGGCGGGGTGCTCAAAAAGTCGATGTAGGTTTGGGCGGCATCGGGAGATGGGCTGCGCTGCAAAATGGCGATGGGGTATTGAATCGGCGGATGGCTGCTGGGGGGTGCGATCGCCACAATTTTCACGCGGTCGGACAGCTCAGCATCGGTTTTGTACACTAGCCCCGCCTCTACGTGTCCGCTCTCTACGGCTGCCAGCACCCCTCGAACGTTGCTAAAAAAAATAAGTTCTGGTGTCAGCTGTGGCAGTAACTCGAGCGCTGTGAGCGTTGCTTTCGCGTACTGACCTGCTGGAACGCTCCGAAATTCACCGACGGCCAGCTGCTCAGCAGACGCCTGTGAGAGCTGCTCAAAGTTAGTGAGCGGGCTGTTTTTAGGTGCAATCAAGACCAGCTGATTGCCGAGTATGGCTTGTGATGAGGCCTTTCTCAAAGGGCGGTGCAACAGATTTTTGCGCGCGAGTGCCTGCATTTGTACCTGACTGGCTGGGAAAAAAATATCAGCGGGCGCGCCCTGCTCAATTTGCCGTTGCAGTGTCCCTGATCCGCCCCAGTTATAAACAATTTCGATGCCAGGATGGGCCTGTTGAAAGAGCGGTTCGAGGGCGGTGAGGGCGTCTTGTAGGCTAGCAGCCGCTGAGATCGTCAGCGACGTTTTTTGCACCCGCTGGTGGTGGTTGGGCGAACGTTGGTGACTTGTCTTTTGGATGCCGTTAGCCTTCGTGCGGGCCTCAGACATTGATGCGGGTGTACAGCTTGTACAGCTAATGAGCGCGACTGCCGCGGCGAGTAAAGACCCTACTAATCGACTGAGCTGCTGGACTAGCCGATGAGTAGTTTGCCAGCGAGGCATGAATCGGCGAGGGGAAAGTAGCGGTCTTTTCACGATGATTCACACAAAGCGGTAGAATTTACAAAGGTTTACACGTTTTGACTGCACTCTTTGGGTCAAGCGATGTGGGCTGTGGCGATCGCTTTTTTTTAGCTGTTCTGCCATCCTATTCTTTTTGCCCATCGCATGGCTTAATGCTTTTTTTAAAGTCTCTCTTTGTCGACAAATTTCTAACGGTGTGGTGGGCTGTTGTCGTGGTGCTGCTGGCGCTTCCGTTTGCGGTGTGGCTACTCAATACGGCCTCAGAACCGGCTCAGGCAAAGGCGTGTCAATCGTTTGGCGGGCATCAGGTGTGTGCGGTGAGTGTGCGACGCAGTGCGGCGCGCTATTGGGAATATCGCACGGTGGTCAGCATTGATGATCGCAAGCAGCCGCTGGAGCTGTATAACTGTCGCGATCGCACTCGCACGCTGGTGAGCGACAACACCCAGATTCCCTTCCTGACGGGAAAAACAGGCGATTGGATTTGCTCACTGACGCAGCCAGTTCGCTCCAGCAAGCTAGATGAGCGGGTCACGATTGAAATTCGCTAGTAGTCGCTTTGATGCTGTAGGCGGTATTCGGTGGGTTCTTTGAGCAGCTTATTGGCCTGGTGACTGTTGGCCTGGTGATTGTTGGCCTGATGACTGTTGGCCTGGTGACTGTTTGCCTGGTGACTGATAACTTTTGAGAAGCGTGATCGCATTTTCTAGCGTATCGGCTTCTTCAATGGGCTTGTCCGTGCGCCAGCGCAAAATGCGCGGAAACCGCACGGCAATGCCTGATTTGTGACGTTTAGAGTCTGAAATTCCCTCGAAGCCAATTTCGAACGTGTGAAACGGTTCTACAGAACGCACCGGTCCAAATTTTTCTTTGGTGTGGCGGCGTACCCAGCGGTCCAGCTTCTCAATTTCTTTGTTATCCAAGCCTGAGTAGGCTTTGGCAAAGGGGACTAGCGTTCTGCCGTCTCCTTCGCCTGTCCACAGCGCAAAGGTATAGTCCGTAAAAAGGTTAGCCCGTTTGCCGGTGCCAGCCTGTGCGTAAATAAGCACGGCATCCAAGGTCATCGGATCTACCTTGTGTTTCCACCAGTAGCCGCGCTTACGGCCTACTAGGTACGGACTGTCTAAGGCTTTGAGCATGAGTCCTTCTGAGCCGTATTCTCGGGAGTGCGATCGCCATTCTTCTAGCGCTTCGATCGTTTCAAACGGGAGTGGTTTGGCGTAGCTGATGCAAGGGGAGACGTCGGTCAAATCATCGGTCCAGTCATCAATGAGCTTAACCAGCGCTGCCCGCCGCTGTTTCATCGGTTGCTCGCGAATATCTTTTCCCGCTAGTTCGAGTAAATCGTAAGCAATAAAATGGACCGGATTTTCAGCCATCAGCTTTTTTCCGACCTTTTTTCGGCCCAAACGCTTCTGTAAGTAGTTAAAGTCCAGCGGTTTTTGATCTTGCTTATTCCAGCAGACGATTTCGCCATCGAGCACTGTCCCGTCGGGAAACCGCTTTAAGTCCACTTCAAACTCAGGGAACTGGTGCGTAATGAGATCCTCACCCCGAGACCAGATAAATACCTGATCGGCCCTATGAATCAGCTGCGCGCGAATGCCATCCCACTTCCATTCAGCCTGCCATTTGCCATCGGCGGCCCCTTCGGTGGTCTCTTCGGCGTCCTCTTCGACGGCAAACTCTGCCGCAAACTTTTCAATGTCAATCGGTGATGCCAAAAAGAACGGATAGGGCTGACTGGGCCTAGTATCGGTATCGTCTGCGTCAATCAGCGCGTCATAAAAGCTCGCGGTCGGTTCAATATCGCCCATCAGGCGATGAGCCAGCACCGCATCGGCAAGTTCATACTCAGCGGCTAGAGCCTTAATCACGAGCTTGGTACTTACACCCACTCGAAACGCCCCCGTGAGAACCTTATTCAGCACAAAAATCTCACTGCCTGAAAGGTTTGCCCACCAGTCAATTACCAGGTTTTTAAGCTGTGCTGAATCCGTCTTCTGAAGCGTTTTGACCTGAGGAATAATGTCTTCCATCCACACCTTCAGTGGCGTATCGCCATCAGCCTCAGAAGCACCGGTGCGCTCAATAGGCGTATCTCGCAGTAGCAATGCGATGGTCTCTGCCGAGTCGCCTACATGGGCATAGCTTTCTTCGAACAGCCACTCAGGCATATCCGAAATTTGCAGAAAAATATCCCGTAAAACGCGAGAGGTAATCAGTCGCTTTCTCGTTTTCCCCAATAGCAAATAGAGTGCCCACACAGCATTGTCTGAGCTTTCCTGACGGAAGTACTGCTGCAAGGCCTTAACTTTTTCATTCGTTGATGTGGTGGCATCCACCGCTCGAAAAAGCCTTGTGAATTCTCTCATGCTGCTCTGTCGCCTTTCTCTATTTCTCTTAAAATGAAGGTGTAGATTAAATCTTAAACCTGTTAGTGCTGGCTTCGAATGCTCTGTTTGAAAGGGTTTCCTCGCCCTTTAAGCCCTTTAAACTGATATTTATTGTGATCAAATAACGCTTACCCCCAAATGTCATAACGGTGCTTGTCAAGCCCTCTCTATCGTAGGTTTTGAGCCATTCATTAAGAGAATTGCAGGCATTTCCTGATGTGCCGTTAACAGACGTTACGATGTTAAAGTTCGCAACATTTTGAGATATATCATCCCATCTTGTTTACCTAAATTTATTCGGCTAAACGAGGTGGCTTCCAAGTCTGTTATGAAAAAAGTGAATGACAACGCTAATACACGTCCTTCAGCCAAAGCCAAGGCTGCTCCAAAAACGGCTGACCTCGGGGTTAAACCTGAGGAGATTTCTGCTGTGAGCGTTGATTCGAGCGTTGATTCTGTGGCCACTTTTCAAGAGACCTCTGAGGCTGTGACTTCTGTTGCTTCTGATAGCTCACAAGCAGGTGTTTCCAAGCCTGTCGAGACTAAACCCAAAGCTCGTCGTACCCGGAGCAGCTCCAAAACGGTTGGTGCTGCTTCAAAATCTGTAGATACTGATGTCTCTACCAAGGGTAAGTCTACAGATAGTGTGAGTCGTCCTTCTGCGGTGGGAGCTTCTGGCGCTGAGTCAGATATTTATACGACTGCGGTTGCCGAAGGTTCTTTTTCTGGCGGTCAAAACCAAATGGTGAATATAGAGGATAGCGCCCGGTACAGCCCGAACCGGAGCCCCAGCTTTCAGCCTTATCAAGTCGCTCATCAAAATAGTGATCGCATTGCCATTTTCATTGATGGCTCTAACCTTTTCTACGCGGCCTCCCACCTCAACATTGAGGTGGATTATCGCCGTCTGCTCACGACCTTGGTCAGGGGCCGTCGCCTGTTGCGTGCCTACTTTTATACAGGGGTTGACCCTCAGAACGAAAAGCAGCGCGGCTTTTTGCTCTGGCTGAACCGGCACGGTCACCGTGTGGTGAGTAAGGAACTCGCTCACTTGCCCGATGGCTCTCGCAAAGCGAATATGCATGTGGAAATGGCCGTCGATATGATGCGCATTGCGGAATACTGCTCTACGCTGACGCTGCTAGGTGGCGATGGCAACTTGGCCTACGCCTTGCAGGTGCTCTCTGGGCGCGGCACCTCTATTGAAGTGGTGAGCTTGCAGTCTATGACCAGCGATAGCCTGATTGACTTGGCTGATTCGTATACGGATTTGGCCGATCTGCGCAATGAAATTAAGCGATAGGACTTTAAGCAATAGGACTTTAAGCAATAGGACTTTAAGCAATAGGACTTTAAGCAATAGGACTTTAAGCAATAGGACTTTAAGCAATACGACTTTAGCTCGGTAACAGTCATCGCTGGGCGGGGCAAAGTCCAAACAGCAAAAATCCCTGGTTCAAAAGCAGTGAACCAGGGATTTTCAAATTGGCTAGTTGGGATTGACTACTGACTTCAGCCGATTACTCAGCTGATTTTTTGCTGCTGTAGCGGGCGAAACCAATAGAAGCTACTGCGATCGCCAAACTGCCGACAGCCATCAACGGCGAACTCGCATAGTGAATATCTTTAATTTCATCACCTTGCGCCATCAAATCGGGCTCAATCCCGGATTCAGAGACCGGCACGGTGATGATGTCCTGATGACCTGCCCGCTTGATGTTCACTTCCCAATCACCGCTAATGGTTTGGTCGGGCTTGAACGTGTAGCGGCCCTGGCTGTCGGTGAGGCCCTTGGCCCAAACCCGGTTGGGCTGCTCAGGAGAGTACACCGTTACAGATGCGCCCTTGAGCGGCTGGCCGTTACTAAAGGTTGATTGCAGCTCAAGGCTGGCAACGCCTTCACTGGCCCCTTCACTGAGAGCTGCGCTCTGAGATGCGCTCTGTGATGCGCTCTGTGATGCGCTCTGTGATGCGCCGTTGGCCAAGTCACCCGAAGGACTGCCAAACTGGCCATTGAGAATGTAGTTCGTTTGCACCTGATGAGCAAAAGCCTCGCCAGGAATAGCAGCCATGCCAGCGGCAGCGAGCATAACAAGTGTGTTGCGGAGGAGTTGCTGTTTCATAGATCTTCCTTTTAAAGGGCCTTCTCAGGGATTGTCCAGAAATAAATCGGTCAAAAAGTAATGCCTAATCAATTCTAGGTTTGCCCAATCTTAACCTGGGCCTAACAAGTTGGCTCAATTCGACCATGTTGCTCATAGTACTCACCCTAATGGTAAGTCCGTATTCTCACCAGGCCAATCAGGGAAGTGAACACTGCCCCACTGAACACCACCCGTTTTGTAAAAGCAGTTTTGCAAAAGCGAGTTTTGCAGATTTTGATGCTGCGTGTAGGACGCCATATCACGATGGCAAATCTGTTAGATCTTTCGCATCCCACTTCAGCACAGAGGCTTCTATCCCTTCAGTTTGCTTTCGTTTGGAGTCCGCTTCAAACCAGGCGATGATTTGCTCGTTACTCAGCTCTTCTACCGTACTGCCCAAATCTTTGGCGATGTAGACCAAAAGCTTGCCGGTAGAAAGCGTGAGCCGGGTGAGGAATTTTTCAGGTGTGGTGAGCAGGGCGGCATCAACGCTGGCTGATTCTTCGGGCGTCAAAAACTGTAGGGACATGGGGATAAGGCTTTAGTTTTCCTTAGCTTTGACAAGGTATCCGCACTGATGCTCGCCGTTTACCAGCCAGTGGGTGCGCTCTACGGAGCAGTCGGGCAGGGCTATTGCAAACATCGCTAGCTCGTGGCCACACACCGTCGGGTAAGACTCAGCAATGTGAGCGATCGCACAGTTGTATTCAGTGATCACAAAAGCTGGAGAGTCGGCCATAGCCTCCTCGTCTTTCCCGTCTGCCGGATGGCACTCAGCCATGTATCCTTCTGCTTGACGTAGCTTTACCAGTGCTTGCATCCGTTCTTTTAGGGGTGCATCACCCAGCTTTTCTCGGTACTCCTTGGCTTTGTTTTGCCACTGATGCTTCAGCAGCTTGCTGACATGCTCAGGGCCCATCGTGTCGGCCACCGTATTGAGCAGCGACAGGGCGAACTGGTCGTACTGGTCTGGAAAATGCTCGCGCCCTTTACGGCTGAGCTGGTATAGGTGGTTGGGCCTGCCGATGCCCTCTTGAGCGCTCTGGTGCTCAATGAGTTCATTGGCTTCTAACGTTTTGAGGTGGCGGCGAATGGCCTGGGGAGTCACCTGTAGGTGAGTGGCGATCGCACCAGCATTAGCCGTTCCACGCTTTAGTAAAAAGCGCAAAATGTCCTCTCTAATAGATGTCTGTTGAGAAGTCATTTTCTAGTGCAAGCGTCTCCGTAAATGAGCCAGAAGTGAGTCCTTTTAAAGTGAGTCCTTTTTAAGAATGGCCAACTAAAAAGTGGCCAATAAAATAAGCCAAAAAACCAGTCGTAGAAGAACCACAGGGGTTGACGTTCCCAATGGCAACGGCTCGTTTACAATACTTTAGAAACACTTTGGTTGCTAAAGTATTGCTATTAAAGTAACCTTTAGAAAGAGTAAAACAACAGGTGTGTTGCTTTACTAATTTAATTCTAGACCAAAATCATCTTCTCCCCCAAACACAATGAGCGCACCTAATCCTAATCAGGGCTCCGATAAAAGTCTCGAAATCATGCGGAACTTTGCCCAAAGCTACGCCAAGCGTACCGGGACCTACTTCTGCCAAGACTTGGGCGTGACCGCCGTTGTGCTCGAAGGGCTTGCCAAGCATAAAGATGACTTGGGTGCGCCGTTGTGCCCTTGCCGTCACTACGAAGACAAGGAAGCTGAAGTCAAAGCCTCCTACTGGAACTGTCCCTGTGTGCCAATGCAAGAGCGTCAAGAATGTCACTGCATGCTCTTCCTCACCGAAGAAAATCCCTTCTCTGGCAAAGAGCAGGAAATCACCTTTGATGAGATTAGAGCAGAGACTGGCGCTGTGAAGTCGTCGTAGTGCTTTATTGCGGTTCGTCTTAGATAGCATTCGTCCTGGACAGCATGTGAGATAACGTGTCCAGGCATTGCGTCGAAAGCGCGCGTTGAGAGAACACGTTAAAAGAGCAGCTTAAGAGAGTGCTGATCGCGCCGAATTTTTCCAACTTTCCTTCTTTCCTCCACCACCACTAATGCAGAGAGTTTGCCGCCAATGACCTCCAGCGTTCAGTCAGTCGTCAGTCAGCCCTATAAGTACGGTTTCGTTACAGATATCGAAGCTGATAGCCTTCCCCGTGGCCTCAGTGAAGATGTAGTGCGAGCCATTTCTGCCAAGAAAAACGAGCCCGAGTTTATGCTGGAGTTTAGGCTAAAAGCCTATCGCCGCTGGCTCACGATGACTGAGCCCTCTTGGCCCAACGTCGGCTATCCTCCTATCGACTACAACGATATCGTTTACTACTCTGCGCCTAAGCAGGAGAAAGAGAAGCTCGACAGTCTAGATGATGTCGATCCGGCTTTGCTGGAGACTTTTGACAAGCTGGGCATTTCTATTAATGAGCAAAAGCGACTCTCTAACGTGGCTGTAGACGTTATTTTCGATAGCGTTTCAATTGCCACCACCTTTAAAGAGGACCTCGCAAAGCACGGTATTGTCTTTTGTTCTATTTCCGAGGCTATTCAAGATCATCCCGACCTGATTAAGAAGTATTTAGGCACGGTGATTCCAACGGGCGACAATTACTTTGCCGCGTTGAATTCAGCGGTCTTTTCCGATGGGTCTTTTGTCTACATTCCAAAGGGTGTGAAATGCCCTATGGACCTGTCGACGTACTTCCGGATGAACAATGGTGATACCGGCCAGTTTGAGCGGACGCTCATCGTGGCTGAAGAAGGTAGCTCTGTAACCTACTTAGAGGGCTGCACAGCGCCGATGTATGACACCAATCAGCTCCATGCGGCAATCGTCGAGCTGGTCGCGCTGGACAATGCCGAAATTAAGTACTCCACTGTACAAAACTGGTTCGCTGGTGATGAAAATGGTGTGGGTGGCATCTACAACTTTGTGACTAAGCGCGGCTTGTGCAAAGGCGTCAACTCCAAAATCTCTTGGACCCAGGTAGAAACGGGTTCGGCAATCACGTGGAAGTATCCGAGCTGTGTGCTGGTCGGCGATAACTCTGTTGGAGAGTTTTACTCTGTAGCGCTCACTAATCATCATCAACAGGCCGATACTGGTACTAAGATGGTGCATGTGGGTAAAAACACTCGCAGTACTATTATTTCCAAGGGTATTTCGGCAGGTAAGTCTAAAAATAGCTATCGCGGCCTAGTGCAGGTCAATCCTAAAGCTGAAGACGCGCGTAACTATTCGCAGTGCGACTCCATGCTGCTGGGCGATACGTCAAATGCCAATACGTTTCCCTACATTCAGGTGCAAAACAGTACAGCTCAAGTAGAGCACGAGGCGTCTACTTCTAAAATTGGTGAAGATCAGCTGTTTTACTTTGCGCAGCGCGGTATTTCTCCTGAAGACGCTGTTTCCATGATCATTAGCGGTTTCTGCCGCGATGTGTTCAACGAACTGCCGATGGAGTTTGCCGCTGAAGCTGACAAACTCCTGAGCTTGAAGCTTGAAAACTCTGTGGGTTAATCCGATACGTGGCTTGCCTGCATTAGTTGACTCTGGCTCAATCCTCATGACCCAGCTTTTCTTTTTAGGGCGAGCGGTCCTCAAAATTTGAGCTTCTTTGTGAACCCTCTTTGTTTGAGAAGCCCTGGCCTTGTTTTTAGGAGAAGGCGGGGTTTGAAGATGAGGGCTTGCCGCTTTGAAAGCTTCTCTTTATTCTCTTTCGCTTCTGCCCCCTTACTACAGAAATGATTAACGAAAACGCCAAGACTATTCTCTCTGTTCGCAATCTTCACGCCAGCGTTGAAGGAACCGAAATTCTCAGGGGCCTCAATTTTGAGGTCAAGGCGGGAGAGATTCACGCCATTATGGGGCTCAACGGCTCTGGAAAAAGCACCTTTTCAAAAGTGCTGGCGGGTCACCCCGACTATGAGGTGACTGCTGGCGAGGTGATTTTTCAAGGAAGCAATCTCCTGGAGTTGGAGCCGCACGAAAGGGCGAACGCTGGCGTATTCCTGGCGTTTCAGTACCCGCTTGAAATTCCTGGAGTGAGTAATCGCGACTTTTTGAGGGTGGCCTACAACTCCCATCGCAAAGCGAACGGTGAAGAAGAGATTGACGTTTTTGACTTTGATGACCTGGTTGAAGAGCGTTCTGAAGTGGTCAAAATGGACGTCAGCTTTTTGGACCGCAGTGTGAATGAAGGCTTTTCGGGGGGGGAGAAGAAGCGTAATGAGATTCTTCAGATGGCCCTGTTGCAGCCAGCGCTGTCTATCTTAGATGAGACTGATTCTGGGTTGGATATTGACGCGCTCAAAACGGTTTCTGGCGGTGTGAATCAGCTGAGTACGCCGGAGAATGCGACGGTGCTGATTACGCACTATCAGCGTTTGCTGAACTACGTTGTGCCGGACTACGTGCATGTCATGTGCGGTGGTCACATTATTAAAACAGGCGGTAAGGAGCTGGCTCTAGAGTTAGAGAGCCGTGGCTACGACTGGATTACAGCTGAGGAGGCAGTCGCGTAACATGGGTATACCCGCAGAGACGACCGCAGGTTCGACTACAGCCAATGACAGGGGCGCAACCCAAAGAGCGACTTACCTAAAGCATTTGTTGACTCAAGCTTCAGCAGCAGCAGATGAGTCCGGGTTGGGTTTGAAAGAATTGCGCGATCGCGCGATCGCCCTAGTCAACGAGCGTTCTTTTCCCCACGGGCGTGATGAAGAATGGCGCTTCACCGATTTATCAGACATGCTGTCGGTGCCGTTTCAAAGAGCTGCCGTCGATGATACTGCTGCTAGCGCTGAAGGTGAGCGTCAGGCACGGCAGGCGCTGAATAATTTTGCCCTGGTTGAAGGCGGCTATCGGCTAGTGACCTACAACGGCCACTATGCCGCTGAGCTTTCTGTTGAGGGCCGCGCGGACGGCGCGCCTAAGCTGCCAGAGGGTGCCGTCGTCGCGCCACTGTCTGCTTTGATGGCGCACCCTACCTATGGTGATCGCGTTGCTAAGGTGATTGCTCAAAAGCTTGCGCAGGTTCAAGGTGGCGGTGAAGTGTTCACCGCGCTAAACACCGCTGGCTTTTCGGATGTGATGGTGGTGTGGGTTCCGGCCGATCAGGTGATTGATGCGCCGATTCATATCGCTAGGGGCTCCCAGGGCGATCGCATTTCGCACTTACGCACGCTAGTGATTGCCGAGCGTCATACTAAGTGCACCGTGGTTGAGTCCTATTGGGGCGATGGCGAGCAGATGCGCTGTAACAACAGCGTGAGCGAATTCTTGCTAGATGAAGGGGCCCAAGTCGAGCATATCCGCCTGCAAGATGAGGGCGTAAAAACGTTCCATATTGCCAAAACGGCGGTGTCTCAGGCGGCTAATAGTCGCTACTGCTGTACGTCGGTGGATTTAGGCGGGCAGCTTTCGCGCCATCACCACGAGATTTATCAGCAGGGCACTCAAACCGATACGCACCTGTACGGGCTGAGCGCGTTGGGCAACCGTCAGCTGGCTGACACCCATAGCTTGGTGGCGTTAAGGCATCCTCACAGCACGGCGACTCAAATCCAAAAGAACATTGTTGATGACCGCGCTCAAAGCGTTTTCAACGGTAAGGTTTATGTTGCTCGTGAAGCCCAGTTTACCGATGCTTCTCAGCTCAATCGCAACCTGATGCTCTCTAGCAAAGCGCGGGTGGATACTAAGCCCGAGCTGGACATTGTGGCGGATAATGTGAAATGTGCTCACGGTGCGACGGTGAGTCAGCTGCAAGCCGATGAAGTGTTTTATTTGCAGAGTCGCGGCATTGCCGCAGACCAGGCTCAGCGTCTTTTACTCTATGGCTTTGCGATGGAGATTATCGATAAAATTTCGATTAAAACGCTGCGGCAGAATTTGAGTGATCGCATGACGCGCTGGGCCCAGTAGTCACGCCCAGTGACCCTGCCCAGCAGCCACTTCTTTGAACCGTTTGTTTTTGTTCTGTCGCAACACCCACACTCTTTTTCATCCCCACCTTTAGCTAATGACGCTAACTACCGCTCCTGAAAAAACGATTCTTTTAGCCGATGAGGTCCGTGCGGACTTTCCTATTTTGCATCAGGAAGTTAACGGTAAGCCTTTGGTGTACTTGGACAACGCCGCGACTTCTCAAAAGCCGCAGGCAGTTTTGGACGCCATGCTGCATTACTATCAAGCAGATAATGCCAATGTGCATCGAGGGGTACATACTCTCAGCGCTCGTGCAACCGAAGCCTATGAAGGGGCCAGAGATAAGGTCGCGGCCTTTGTTAATGCGGCGTCTCGGGATGAAATTGTGTTTACCCGTAATGCGAGTGAAGCGATTAACCTCGTGGCTTATTCCTGGGGGCTAAGCAATCTGCAAGCAGGTGATGAGATTCTTCTTTCTGTCATGGAGCATCACAGCAACTTGGTGCCCTGGCAGCTAATTGCGCAGCGTACGGGCGCAGTGCTAAAGCATGTGCCCCTGAGCGATACGCAGGGGTTCGACTTTGAGGCATTTCAGCAGCTGGTGACCGATAAAACCAAGCTGATTGCGGTGAATCATGTGTCTAATACGCTGGGCTGCATTAACCCGGTGCGTGAAATTGTCGCGACCGCTCAGCGCGTTGGCGCTAAGGTGCTCATTGATGCATGCCAGAGCGTGCCGCATATGCCAATCGATGTGCAGGCGCTGGGTTGTGATTGGCTGGTGGCCTCTGGTCATAAAATGTGTGGGCCGACGGGCGCTGGCTTCTTGTATGGCAAGTTGGCTGTGCTAGAAGCGATGCCGCCTTTCTTGGGCGGGGGCGAAATGATTCAGGATGTCTTTTTTGATCATTCTACGTATGCTGAGCTACCCCATAAGTTTGAGGCAGGTACGCCTGCGATCGCCGAAGCCGTTGTATTGGGCGCGGCTGTTGACTATCTCAATAAAGTCGGTATGGATCGCATTGCGGCCTACGAGCATCAGCTAACCGCTTATCTGTATGAAAAAATTGGCGCCGTGCCTCAGGTGACGCTGTACGGTCCAAAGCCTGAGGCAGATGGTAGCGGGCGAGCTGCGATCGCTACTTTTACCGTTGAAGGCTTGCATGCTCAAGATCTATCGACCTTTTTGGACCAGTCGGGTATTGCGATTCGGTCCGGTCATCACTGCACGCAGCCGCTCCACCGGCTCTTAGGCGTCGATTCAACCGCGCGGGCAAGCCTGTACTTTTATAATACGCCTGCCGAAATCGATGCTTTTATCCAGGCGCTCAAAGAAACGATTGAGTTCTTCGGGAATATTTTTGAGTAGGCAATTTAGGTTGTGGCGATCTAGGTTTTAGCATTGTCGAACTGTTTAGGGCACTATCGTCGCCTAGAACCGTTATGTGCTAGCCAGCAGCTTGGCGAGTGGGCGTCCTAGCGCTTTAGAACTAGAGCATTTTCTATGCCTACGGCTATGTACTCACACCGCTAGCTATTGGTGACCCTAGATCCGTAAGTAAGTTCTATCAACTGCGATAGTTTAAACAAGGCTAAAGGCACTCTATAGCTACTGATAGGTTTACAGGTCAGCGTTTTCTCGCAGTATTGGGTTCTTTCTAGTCCTAAAGAGCGAGCGCTAACGGTAACCGTCTGTAGTGCCTATTCGCTGTTATGACCTTGCCTCATTGTTCTTCTGAGTCTGTTGATTCTGCTAGCGACGCTCAAGCTTTAGGCGTTGCTATAAAGCCAGAGCGCAAGCTGAATTTGCTGCTGCATCATTCACCGCTACCGATGATTGAGTGGGACAGTGCGCTGATAGTGACTGCCTGGAACCCGGCGGCGGCTGAGCTGTTTAACTTTTTTGAAGATGAAGCCCTAGGTCAGCCCTTAGGTAAGCTACTCAACCAACGGCAGCTGATTGAACTCAACGCCGAAAGCTGGCGTAGCTGCGAGCGAGCAGGTGTGCTGTGTGAACATGTCAGCGTCTCTGGCAAACGGCTCTGCCGCTGGTTTAATACGCCTTTCGTGGTTCAAGGCCAGCAGGTTGGAATGCTTTCAACGATTGTAGAAGCCACGGGCCAAACCGCCCTTTCTAATGAAGAGCTGCGCGCACAGCTGCACGCGCGTACCCGAATGCTCAAGCATACGACCGCACGTTTGCAGTCGGCGATGAGTGCGCGTGATCAAAACTACGCAGCACTTCAAGATAGTGAAACGCGCTTTCGCAACCTAGCAGCCAATGTTCCGGGTGTCCTGTATCAGCTGCACTGGAGCGTTGAAGGCGTTGTCTCTTTTCCTTACATCAGTGGTGCTTGCAAAGATGTGTATGAGTTGAGCGCCAAAGCGCTCCAAACTAATCCTCAGCAGCTGATCGGTCTGATTTGCTCAGAAGATCGTGCTGCGCTCAAATCGGCGATGAATGCGTCTGCGAAAACCCTCACCCCTTTGCATTCAGAACACAGAATCACTACTCCCAGCGGTCAGCTTAAGTGGGTGCAGTTAGCCTCTCAACCTCAGCCCGAGCCGAATGGGGCTACGCTTTGGTCGGGGGTGGCTATTGATATTACCGATCGTAAGCTGGCTGACCACCAACGCCAATCGGCGCACGTCTTTTTGAGCAATTTGATCAATGGCATTTCAGACCCGATTTTTGTAAAAGACAGTGAGCACTCGCTGATTTTGCTCAACGATGCTTTTTGCGAATTCGTAGGGCGATCGTACGAAGATCTCATCGGCTGCCAAGACGATAGCTTTTTATCTGAAGAGGCCGCTCATGTGACTTGGCAAAACGATAATCATGTCTTATCGAGCGGTCGCTGCGATGTTAAGGAAGACTACTTCAGAGATGCTAACGGCCAGCTAAAATTTATTTCAACCACTAAAACCCGCTTTCATTCGTTAGATAAAAAGCCCTATTTGTTAGGCATTATTCGTGACCTTACCGAAAAAGCGATCGCCGAAAAAGCGCTGGTAGAGAACGAAAAGCGTCTCAAGAAGCTCGCAGGGAATGTCCCAGGCGTACTCTATCAATTTCAGCTGAGTGCAGCGATGGTGCCCTCTTTTCCCTTTATAAGCCCGAGCTGCCAAACTCTTTTTGCGCTTTCTCCTCAGCAAGTTCAGGCAAATCCTGACGGTTTCCTCAGCCTTATTCACCCTGAAGATCGATCAGGTTTTGACCAATCTGTTGCTCACTCAGCCCAAACGCTGAGCAACTGGCATTGGCAGGGGCGTTTTATTCTCCCTACTGGAGAAACTATTTGGATAAAGGGCGAATCTAAACCCGAACGCTTATCGGATAACAGCTTGCTTTGGGATGGCCTTCTGATGGATATCACCCACCTCAAGCAGGCAGAATCTGACCTACAGCAAACAGAACTACGGTTGCTTAAACAAACTGGCCAGCTAAAAGAAACGCTGACGATGCTCAAGCAAACCCAGTCTAAGCTGATTCAAAGTGAAAAAATGTCATCGCTAGGGCAGCTAGTTGCAGGGATTGCCCATGAAATTAACAACCCGGCTAATTTTATCCATGGCAATATCACCCACGCTCAAAACTATATTCAAGACATGCTGAAAATGATTCGGCTGTATCAAGCGCACTATCCAGCGCCGATCGCAGAGATTCAAAGCGTGAGTGAGGAGTTGGAAATTGACTATGTCATTCAAGACTTACCCAAGCTTTTAGAGTCTGTGAAAGCCGGAACAGAGCGAATTCGAAAGATCGTATTGTCCCTACGAAATTTTTCGCGTTTAGATGAATCTGGGCTTAAGCAAACGAACCTGCAAGAAGGTTTAGAAAGTACGCTGATGATTTTGAGTAGTCGGTTGGAGGCAACTGCTGCACGGCATGCCATTGAGGTGATTAAAGCTTACGAACACATTCCACAGGTGGAATGCTACGTGAGCCAGCTCAATCAGGTGTTTATGAATATTTTGGCGAATGCGATTGATGCGATTGATGCAGAGGCAACAGCCGACAAAAACTATCAAATTATGCTCCAAACGTTCCAGAAGGATCAGCAGGTGGTGGTTTGTTTTAGTAATAATGGTGCGCCGATTTCCCCGACGGTGAGTCGGCGCATGTTTGACCCGTTTTTTACCACTAAACCTGTCGGCAAAGGTACTGGAATGGGGCTGTCGATCAGCTATCAAACCGTCGTAGATTTGCACAAAGGCAGCTTAGAGTATTCGCAAAGTGGTGATCGCAAAACCGTGTTTACGCTTTCTGTCCCGATTAAGTCTCAGGGATGAAGGCCGAACTTTTGGAGCGCTTTGATTGGGTTTTGTGAAAGGGGTTTGCCTTGTGAGCACGGTTCATGGCAGGTGCTATTGCAGGGGTGTGAACGTTTGGCAGCACCACGGGGAATCCTAAGCCTATAGAAACTAGCACTGGGCGTGGTTGCTTTTAAGTAAAAGAATGTCAACTCTCTCAGAGCAATCTGCATCACGGCCTGTTGCCGATATGTCCCAGGGTCAATCTTTGAATCAAGCGCAAGGACTATCACATCAACCTGAGTGCTCGTCTAACCAGACGGTGACTTCAGATGCGCAGCCAAAGGGTATTGCTTCTGCGATGACAAAGGCCAAGCCTGCCACTTCAAACGAGTCAGAAGCGCTATCTAACAGTGCGGTGACTTCCAGTGCGGCGACTTCTCGGGTGCCTGTGAGCAATGGTTTATCCCCTTCCCAGGCATCTCCTTCGGCATCTTCTTCTCTGTTGGTTGCTGCGGTGCCACCTGCCTTAGTTTCACCCCCTGTTGATACTCAGCAAAAAGCGCTAGAGCTCTTATCTCAGCATCCTTGCCTTTACAGCGGTGACTTGATGGTGGCCGCAAAGGCAATTACCGAGGCTGCAACGGTTGCTTTAGAGGTGGATCGCGTCAGCATCTGGCTGTATACCGCTACCGGCAAATTTAAGCAGGTCGATAGCTATAGCCGCCTGCGGGCTGCGCATGAGTCCGGTACTGTGCTGATTCCAGGTGACTATACTTCCTACTTTGCTAACTTGGGCGATCGCACCGGCCTGATGATCGAAAACGTCGCTGAAGCCGTTCCCCTCGTAGGCTGTTTTTTTCAGCATAGTCTTATTTTCAACGAGCCCGGCGCGTTTTTAGAGGTGCCTATTAGGCGGCAGGGTAAGGTGGTGGGGGTCCTGTGGTGCGAATGCATTAAGCAGCATTGCTGGACCGTCCTGGAGCGCGCGGCAGCGTTGTCGATTTCGCTATTGGTCACTTCAGCAATTGACTATCAGCAGCAGCAGACCCTATCGGCTTCGTTGAGCGAGCATCGGCGTCAGCTCAAGCGAGAGACGATTGAACGGGAGCAGGCCGAGCAGGCTTGGCAGGAAAGCCAGCGATTTATTCAAGGCATCATTGATGCTAGCACCAATATTTTGTACGTCGATAGCTTCGCTGATGGGAGCAATTTTTACATCAGTCGATGGATTGAAAATGTTTTGGGCTACGAGGCCCACGAAGTGCAAAAGCTGGGACCGCAGTATTTAGAAAAGCTGGTGCATGCGGACGAAAAGCCTTTGATGGCTGCCGAACGCAAGAAGCTGGCTGCGATTAACGATGGTGAAGTGGTTGAAAATGAATATCGCTTCCGTCATCGCCAAGGGAACTGGCGATGGCTATTGTGTCGTGAAACTGTTTTTCAGCGCGACGCTGAAGGCCAGCCGACTCAAGTTTTTGGGACTGCGACAGACATTACCAAGCGCAAGCACGCCGAGGTTGCGCTGCAAGAATTTAATCAAGAGTTAGAGCGTTTGGCCAGCATGGACGGCCTTACTCAGGTTGCCAACCGCCGCTCGTTTGATCAGTACCTGGCGCAAGAGTGGAAAAACGTCGGCTCGGGGCGCTCCTCTCTGTCTTTGATACTGTGCGATATTGACTACTTTAAGAGCTTCAACGATACCTATGGTCACCAGGCTGGCGATGTGTGTTTGCGCAATGTGGCCCAAGCGATTGAGCGGGCTGTCAAGCGCAGTACTGACCTGGTGGCTCGCTATGGTGGGGAAGAGTTTGCCATCGTGTTGCCTAATACCAGCTCAGCAGGGGTTGAACAGGTTGCTATCGAAATTCAGCAAGAGATTAAGTCGCTAGAAATTCCACACAGCTGCTCGGAGGTGAGCGAGCTGATTACCCTGAGCTTAGGGATTGCGGTGATCAGTTCAACTGAGAACTTGCATCCTGATATGTTAGTAGCCGCCGCCGATCAGGGGCTGTATCAGGCAAAGTATGAGGGGCGCGATCGCTTTTGCCTGGGAGAGGTGGAGCAGTCATAGGTTTTCTAGGTTAGGTTCTCTAGGTCAGGCTTTCCAGGTTGGGTTTTGGGGCTCAGGTTTTGGGGTTCAGATTTTCTGCTCTAGATTTTCTGTTTCAATGGGGCTTAATGCTTATGAGCTTTTATGAAAACCAATGCCACTCGCGCTTTAGAAACGCTGGGCATTTCCTACGATTTGCTTCACTACAGCGTAAATTTAGATGACTTAAGTGCTACGTCAACGGCCCAAAAGCTAGGGCTACCTGCCGATCAGATTTTTAAGACACTGGTAACGCAGTCTTCTGCTCAGTCTGGTTTTGAAGGGGTTGCGTTAGCGGTGATTCCGGGCAGCTACCGGCTAGATCTGAAAGCCTTAGCCAGACTCAGCGGTGAGCGTAAAGTTGAAACGGTCGCGCTAAAACAGGTACAGCCTTTGACCGGTTACATTCGTGGGGGCGTAACAGCGATCGCATGCAAGCGTACCTACCCGGTTTTTTTGGATGAATGGGCGCAAGTGTATGACCAGATTGCTGTATCTGCTGGTGCTAGAGGTCAAATGCTGATGCTTACGGTTGATGATTATGTAAAAGCGACAGGTGCAACGATAGGGGCTATTTCAAGAGAGCGCTAGTTCAAAAGAGCGCTAGTCCAAAAGAACCCTGAGGCAAAAGCGTCCTAGCAGACGGCGTTTGTCGCATGAGGGCTAGCAAATTATCGTTGAACTAGAAACATGTAGCCTCGGCCTCTGATGGTAATGATGAATCGAGGATCGTGGGTGTTGTCGTCTAGTTTGATTCTTAGCCGCGAGATGTGAACATCGACGGTTTTGGTATCGGCGGCGCTGCTGGCATCGTAGCCCCACAAGGCCTGAAGGATGTCTCCGCGTGAAAAAATATGACCGGGTTTGCTGGCTAGTAGCTCTAGCAGTCGGAACTCGATTTCGGTTAGCCGCAGCGAGCGACTATTGCGATAGCCTTTTCTGGTGATCGGATCGATGGTGAGTTCGCCGATTTTGAGGATTTGATGGGAAGGGCCAAGCTGCGGTGGACGGACGGGCTGCCGGTGTGATGATCGCCGTAGGATAGATCGAATTCGTGCAATTAGCTCCTTGGTTGAAAAGGGTTTGACGATGTAGTCGTTAGCGCCCATTTCTAAGCCAAGAACCCGGTCGGTAGAGCTGCCGAGTACCGTTGCCATAATGATCGGAACATCGGAAATTTCTCGGAGTGCCTTGCAGACTTGAAACCCGTCTAATTCGGGCATCACGACGTCAAGAATGACCAAGTTAACGGCTTGGGCCGCGTGGAAAAGCGTCAGTGCTTCTCTGCCATTAGTCGCTGCAATAACCTGGTATCCAGACGCTTGTAAACTGTTGGCGAGGGCCTGCCGAGTACGCTCATCATCTTCGGCTATTAGGATTGTGAAACTTGACTTACTCACTTAGAAATTTATAAAAGAAGTTGGTTTTAAGAAAGTTTGATTTGTAAAAGCGGGTTGCTTGAAACGTTTTTGAGCGATGTTTTTTGTATAGGCCTAAGTTCTATGAGGATGCTGATCAATGCAGGCGTACTGATACCCGCTGCTGCTGGCTCAACAGGTCGCTGGCTCAATACACTGCCGGTTCTAATGAAGGCTGTTAGCTCAAGACAAAAAGCTCCGCTCCAAAAAGCCAAGCCGGGGGCTTAAAAGCTAAGCAAACGCCATTTCGACGGCTGAATTCAGCTGTCTGATGCCCGTGACCTATCTCGGTGCGCTATTGATAACTCTCGATTGATAACTCTCGATTATTTAGAGATTATTTAGAGCCCTAAAAATTCAGCTGGCAAGGTAAAAGCCAGCTAAGCCGTTTTCAGCAAAACTTCAGCAGCTACATGAGCTGCCTATCGATTCAAAGTCTGCTGCTTGCGGCTCTGATCAGGTTATTTACAAGTTCCTGTATGCATATTAAATCTATCAGTGACCGATAGAACAAAACCTTGAACCCTAAACTTGGCTTAAGAGCGTTGGTCAAAGCGCGATACAACTGCTGCCAAAAGAAGCGATGAGAGAAAAATAGGCAATCCCATCTGGTAGAGAATTTGTAATATTTCGATACATAGTTAACGGAATATTGCATCTCCTCGATTTTGCTTCCGCAGTGTCTCTACATTGGTTAGGCACTGCTCGGTGCTGGAGCTGATTTGGCAAGCTAATTTGGCAGTGGGCTGTGTTTTGGTGATCTGTCTATATCCTTTTCGCTAAATCTCGTTCAGTTTTACTGACGGTAACTGGTTGCTTTAGGTCTCTTGGGAGACCGTTTCTTGGTCTGCTTTTGCGCGATCGCTATTTCAAGTTCCTTTTTAATAGCTTTTGTAGTCCACTATCGTTAATTAATCTTTTGTGAGTGACTCGGTTTGCTTGGGACCTTTTGTTCCTAAGTTTGACGCCGCGTAATTTTGTTATGTAATTTTCTCGTGACCTGATGCTCTAGACTTGTTTTTTACCACTCATTTGTTTTTACGCCGCCCAAGAGGACGCTCAGGTTTATGCGACTGTCTCAGATGCTTTTTGTCACCCTACGAGAAGATCCGGCAGAGGCGGAAATTCCGAGCCATAAGCTGCTGCTGCGGGCAGGCTATATTCGTCGCATTTCTAGCGGGTTGTATGCCTACTTGCCGCTGATGCTGCGAGTGCTGAACAAAATATCGAATATTGTGCGCTCTGAAATGGATGCTACAGGCGCGCAAGAATGCTTGCTGCCTCAGCTTCAGCCAGCTGCACTATGGCAGGAGTCTGGCCGATGGGATACCTACACTAAAGCCGAAGGGATTATGTTTACCCTAGGCGATCGCCGCAAGCAGGAGCTGGCGCTAGGGCCTACCCATGAGGAAGTGATTACAGCAGTTGCGCGTGACACGATTCGTTCTTACAAGCAGCTACCGCTGCACCTATATCAAATTCAAACGAAATTTCGCGATGAGATTCGCCCCCGCTTTGGCCTGATGCGCGGGCGTGAGTTCATTATGAAAGATGGCTACTCGTTCCATGCCGATACGGCGAGCCTGAAGCAGACCTACGATGAGATGTATCAGGCGTATAGCAATATTTTGCGGCGGACGGGGCTGGCCTTTCGTGCGGTAGATGCTGATTCTGGTGCGATTGGAGGGTCGGGCTCTACTGAGTTTATGGTGCTAGCCGAAGCCGGTGAAGACGAGGTGCTGTACACCGAGGATGGCCAGTACGCCGCGAATGTGGAGAAGGCGGTTTCGCTGCCGCCGGATGCGGTGGCCTCACCGTTTGACACCTATGAAAAACGTGAGACGCCGAACACAGCCACGATTGCTGCGATGGTGGACTTTTTAGAGTGTTCGCCTACCCAGGTCGTGAAAGATGTGCTGTATCAGGTGACCTACGATACGGGGCAGTCGGTGCTGGTGATTGTGAGCATTCGCGGTGATCAGGACGTGAATGAAACGAAGCTGCAAAATGCGCTAACGAACTTGGCTAAGGACTACGAGGCTTCTACGGTGCTGGCGTTAGAGGTGCCGGACGAAGACGCTCAAGGAAAGTGGGCGACTAAGCCACTGCCATTGGGCTATATTGCGCCGGACCTATCCGATGACTACATCGGTAAGGTTGATAATTTGGCTCCAAAGTTTTTGCGCATGGTGGATGACACTGCCGTTGAGCTGACTAATTTTGCCACGGGTTCAAATGAGAGTGGATTTCATGTGGTGGGTGCAAACTGGGGCAAAGAGTTTGACTTACCTAAGCTGAAGGTGGATGTGAGAACGGCGATCGCGGGCGATCGTGCGGTCCATGACCCAAGCCAAATTATTCAAACGGCTAGAGGCATTGAAATTGGCCATATTTTTCAGCTAGGCAATAAGTACTCACAGGCGCTAGGGGCTACCTACACCAAGGAAGATGGTAAAAATGCACCGTTGGAAATGGGTTGCTATGGTGTGGGCGTGTCGCGTTTAGCGCAGGCGGCTGTAGAGCAGTCTTACGATAAAAATGGCATCATTTGGCCGGTGGCGATCGCGCCTTACCATGCTGTGGTGGTCGTGCCTAATATCAAGGACGACGATCAGATGGCGGCGGCAGAAAAGCTGTACAACGACCTGAATGCAGCCGGTGTGGAAACGCTGCTAGATGACCGTAAAGAACGGGCTGGCGTAAAGTTCAAAGATGCTGAACTGGTGGGAATTCCTTTCCGAGTGGTCACAGGGCGATCGCTGAAAGCCGGCAAGGTCGAAGTGGTGAAGCGGGCAGATGGCGACTCGCAAGATATTGCGCTTGATGAGGTCGTTGCGACGGTAAAAGGCTGGGTAGAGGCTGCTGTGGGTGAGTAGGGTGTGCTAGTTATGGCAGGACGCTATTGCTAAAGGCGTCTTTCTCCGCTCCTTTTTTGTTCGTTTTTCTCCGTTCTTTTTTCGGTTTTCTACTCCTTATGGAACTTATCTCGATCGTTCTTTCCAGCTTGCTGGTGCTGATTTCTCCGGTGGGTATTGTGGTCGATCAGGTGGCCGAAGATGCCATTCGCTCACGGCTATCCGGTGCAGAAAGCCTGGAAGTGCGGGTTGATAATGGGCCGTCCTATCAAATATTGCAGGGTAAGGTAGAGCGCGTGCGCATTGCTGGTCGGGGGATTGTGCCTATCCCAGGGCTGCGCTTGGCAGTGGCTGAGCTGGAAACGGACCCGATTGATTTGGCGATTAAGAACTTGCGAAAGGGCGAAGTGGTGCTGGATGAAGCGCTGCAAGGGGCGCTGCACTTGGTGCTCACTGAAAGTGATGTCAATACGTTTTTGCAGTCGCCAGCGGTGGCGCAGCGTATTAGTGAGCTAAAAATTGGTTCACTGACAAATCCAGCCCAGGCTCGGGAGCGCGATCGCTACAAAATCAACAATCCATCGATTGCGTTTTTAGACAACAATCGTCTCAAAATTTCTCTAGAGCTAGAGGACTTGGTACAAGCAGGCGCTTTGCAAATTGATGCTGAAGCTGGCCTAAGTGTGGACGGTGGCGATCGCATTGCTTTAGTAGAACCGACCTTAAGCGTGAACGGTCAGCCTGCACCTGGTCGGTTGCTCAGTGCGTTATTGGGCGATATCAACAACCGTTTGAGCTTGCAGCAGTTAGACTCGCGAGGCTTGAGTGCCCGCGTAATTAACCTCGCTATTCAACCAGAAGGCTTGGATTTGGCGCTTTGGGTACGGGTCGATCCGAGCGTAACCGCGCCGAGTGTGGCAGCCGCATCGGAGTAAGTCGATTTTTTAAGGCGATTCTCTCTGATTGGAGAGTCCGGCTTCGATTTGGCCTTCGGCTTCATGTGCGATCGCCCTTAGCCCATCCACCATTTGCTCACTAGCCCCTTCCCATAGCCCTCGCTGATTGGCTTCTAGCAAGCGCTCTGCCATATCTCGCAGTGCCCATGGGTTGGATTTTTCAATGAATTTGCGCACATCAGCGTCAAACACATAGGCGTTGGCCACACCTTCGTACATGTGATTTTCCACGCAGTGAGTGGTGGCATCGTAAGCAAAGAGGTAGTCAACCGTTGCGGACATTTCAAACGCGCCTTTGTAGCCGTGACGCATGACGCCAGCTATCCATTTGGGATTGACGACGCGAGACCGGTAAACCCGAGCAATTTCGGATTTGAGCGATCGCACTTTCGGATTCTCGGGCACCGCATTGTCTCCAAAATAGGTCGCGGGTGCTTCTCCTCGGCGGGTCTTCACCGCTGCGGTGAGGCCCCCTTGAAACTGGTAGTAATCGTCAGAGTCGAGCAGGTCGTGCTCGCGATTGTCCTGGTTTTGCAGCACAATCTGCATTTGCGAGAGGCGCTGATTAAAGGCTTCGGGTGCACTTTTTCCTTCCACTTGGCCGCTGCTTTGGCCGCCAGCAGAGCCTGCATAGGCGTAGCTGCTCCAGTTGATGTAGGCGCGGGCAAGGTCAGCGTCGCTTTCCCAATTTTGGGCTTCAATAAGTCCTTGGAGCCCTGCGCCGTAGGCACCGGGCTTGGAGCCAAAGACGCGGTAGCGCGATCGCTCTAAACTTTGCTGGTCTGTTAAGCCTGCTTTTTTCCAATAGGTGTAGTCTTTTTTTGCCTGATCGGCCAGTGGGTTTTGGTCTGCCGGTTCGTCTAGGGCCGAGACTGCTTTAACAGCCTGGTCGAAAAGCGAGATGAGGTTGCCGAAGGCGTCGCGGAAAAAGCCCGATATTCGCAAGGTGACATCTACCCGCGGGCGACCGAGCAGCGAGAGCGGCAAAATTTCAAAGTCGGTGATGCGTCTGCTGGGGCCGTCCCACACAGGGCGAGTGCCTAAAAGGGCGAGGGCTTCGGCCATATCGTCTCCGCCGGTGCGCATCGCGGCAGTCCCCCACATAGATAGGCCCAGGGTGCGCGGGTATTCGCCGTTTTCCTGGGTGTAATTTTCAATTAATACTTCGGCAGCTTTTCTCCCGACGTCCCAGGCGCTTTCTGTAGGAATCGCGCGGATATCAACGGAGTAGAAGTTGCGGCCTGTGGGCAATACTTCGGGGCGGTTGCGAGTGGGTGCGCCGGATGGGCCACTGGGGATGTAGCCGCCATTGAGGCCGTGGAGGAGGTTTTGGGTTTCGTCGGTGGTGCGGTGGAGGGTCGGGAGGAGGGTGTGGGTGATCCAGGTGAGGACGGCGGTGAGGTGGGGAGATTTTGGGGTGGTGGTGGGCTGGGAAGAGAGTAAGGCGGTAATGAGGACAATGGCTTGTTGTTCTATTTGTTCAACAACATCGCCAAGGGTTCGGCAAGATTGGAGATGAGGGTGGTTGCTTTGGTAGGGGGTTGCTAGGTCGGCGGTGAGGGGGTCGAAGGTGAGGTCCCAGGATTGGGCGATCGCACGACTTAATCCAATGTGTTGTGAGTTGGGATGGCGAGCGATCGCGATGATCAGGTCTCTTAGCTGGTTGCCTTCGGGGCACTGGCCGTAAATATGCAGGCCGTCCCGAATTTGGGCTTCTTTGAGTTCGCAGAGGTAGCCGTCAATTTGGGGTAGCCAAGTTTGCAGGTCGTTGTTTTGGTGACCCAATGGCTTGGGTCGTTTTGCTGCGGGTGTGATTGACGCTAAGTTCAGATCTTGCTGAAGTTGAGTGGTTTCTAAAAGTGGAATAATTTTGCCTGCGATCACCGGGAGGCGAGTGGGGTCTAAATTTTGAGCCTCGTAGTATTCGTCTACTAGGCTCTCAAGCTGTTGTAAGGGGCCGTAAAGCTCGGCGCGGGTCATGGGTGGGGTGAGGTGGTCAAGGATAACGGCCTGCGATCGCCGCTTGGCCTGAGCACCTTCCCCTGGGTCGTTCACAATAAACGGATAAAAGTGAGGCGTGGGGCCAAAGGCGGCTTCTGGATAACAGTTTTTAGAGAGGGCGATGCCTTTGCCGGGTAGCCATTCTAGGTTGCCGTGCTTTCCGACATGAACGATGGCGTCAGCTTGGAAGTGATGGCGGAGCCAGTGGTAAAACCCCATGTAGGTATGGGTTGGGGCTAAATCGGGAGCGTGATAGTTCAAGCTGGGGTCGATGTCGTAGCCTCGGCTAGGCTGGATGCCGACAAATACATTGCCAAACTGAATGCCTGGAATAGGCAGCTCAGAAGTATCGGCCAGTTCAGAATTGGCCAGTCCAGAATTGGCTAGTTTGGAATTCGGTAGTTTGGAATTGGCTAGTTCAGAATTGGTCAGAGGCTGATGAAAGCGCTGCCACTCTTCTGTTGCACTGCCCCATCGCTCGGTGATGCCCTGTTGGATGGTTTTGGGCAGGGCTTCAAAAAATTGTTGATAGTTTTTTGCTTTAAGCGTTTGGTTGACGGGTTTTAGGCCGTAGCCTTCGGGGTCGTTGGTGATGCCTTGGGCCAGCTGGGCCATGAGCGCGTCCCCGTCTGTTGGGAAGCTGCTAAGGGTGTAGTTTGCCTGCTGGAGCGCCTGCAAAATTTTGATGCAGCTGGTAGGGGTATCTAGCCCGACGCCGTTGGCCATACGACCGTCACGGTTGGGGTAGTTGGCCAGGATGAGGGCAATTTTGCGTGCTTGGGGCGGGGTGTGCTTGAGTTTTATCCATCGGGCGGCAAGGTCAGCGACAAATTCGATGCGATCGCGCTCTGGTTCATATACGACAACATCTGTTTGTAAGCCGCTTTTTCTAGCTTTGGCTGACTTTTGCGCCGCTTTAAAAGATACTGCCCGCGTGATAATTCTGCCGTCTACTTCTGGGAGCGCTACGTTCATTGCAATATCGCGCGGCGATAGTCCTTGAGGATGAGTCTGCCACTGTTCTTTTGGGCTGCCGCTACAGATTGCTTGTAAGACGGGAATATCCAGTGCTTTCCATAGGTCAAACGACTGCTGTGATGGCGGCTTTTGTGATGAAGGCTTTGAGTTTGATGACTGAAGGGGCGTAATGGCGAAGCTAGTGGTGTTTATCAGGAGGTCAATAGGTTGTTTAGACTGCTTTTTTTGAGTGGATTTGCAGATTTTTAGCAGCGTTTGTTGAATTTCAACGTCTTTTAGGGATGAGACGTAGATGGGGACTGGCTGTAACCCTTTTTTTAAGAGTGCAAGGGAGAGCGCTTCTATAGCCTTGGTATTACCGGCTAGATAGTGAGCACGGTAAAAAAGAATGCCGACTGAAAAAGACGTCTGTGAATCAACATTTTGAGGCGCTGACTGTAATGTTTGTTTATCTAAATTCTCATCTGGACCGGTTTTATCTGGGTCATTTTTAGAGAGGGAATATGAAAACTGAAAGGAGGTTTTTACCGTCTCTTTTTTTAATAATTGAGAGGCGTCTTCTTTAGCTATAGAGGAACGATTAGAGGGCTTACTTTTGTGGCCGATAAATAGACTCCCATCATCACAGCCGATACGAGGGATCGGCTGTGGATCGGATGGGTAGTAGTGGGTATTAAAAACGCGATCGCTGGCATACATGAGGCCATCGCGCAGGTTGTTGACACCGCCTTCTGTGAAGTATTTCCACAGCTGATTAACCACGGCTAACGGCACCGTAGAGTGACCCATTAGGTCCAAGTCAGGTGTGGTGTCGCCGGGGATCACTATTAGCGCCGTACCGGTTTCAGCTGAGAGGGCTTTGACCACTTCTAATCCATAGGACCAATAGGACCTGCCCCCTAGAATTCTGAGTATGATTAGCCTTGCATGACTCAAGACCTCTTCGGCATAGGTATCAATCGTGAGCTGTTGCTGAAGTTGAAGTAAGTTAACGCTGCGAACCTGACTAAAATCTTTAGGAAGGGCGTCAAGGGCCTGATGCAGGGCTGAAATATCTGTATCTGCTGCGGTTAATACAACAATTGGCGCAGGGGTTTGTTCAATAAAAACAACCCCTTCTGTGGTGCTATTTAATCCGCCTGGTGTAGCCGCTAAACGATGCATGTATACCAAATATAAAAGAACTGTTGGGATAATCGAAGATAAACAGAAACCAACGTTACTATTGAATTCATCAGCAGAAGAGCTTTAAGGGCCTTATAGGCATAAGCCTTTATTCCTGTCGTCTTACTTGGGAGACTTTTTTAGATCCTTTTTCTTAGTTTTACTTGACGCTTTTCCTCAACGCTTTAAAGAGTGCAACAAAACATTAAATAGTTCTCATAACTATTGGGATGACCTAAGTAGTATTAAGAAGTTTTAATTTTTGCTTGCCAATCGTATTAAATGTTTTTGGATATATTTTTGAATGCTGTAGTTTCTGTTTGATATGTTTCGCTTTCGTTCGACCTACTGTCGAGTTTGTACCGGCTCTTTGGTTCTGCACTCTTTGGTTCTGCATAGATAAGGCACAGCCAATAACAAAGAACAGTCGATAAAAACAGCGCAAATATCAAATATATAGAAGTAGCCAAGAAGCTAAATTCAAAATAGAGAGTCGTTCAAATAGAATTAAGGCTTTTTATTATTTAACGTGCCGGTCTGTTGATTCTTTTGTTTTAGGGCTGTATTCGGACCAGCATTGTGGAGCTGAAGCCTTTCTGATTCATCAGTGTGTTCATGTTCAGTGTGTGCTTATGTTCGCAGTTCTGAGATCGTCTGAGAGGAAGTTAGAGTTTTTCTGGCTGTGTGATTGCTGACTGTGTGATTGGCTGACTGTGGATGGTTTTGCAGTAAGCGTTTCTGATGCTGTGAGCGCTAAATAAACGGGTTTGAATTTTAACGTATACGGCTGTGTAATTTTCATCGATATCGGTTCATGTTTTTGTCGTAGTAATCAATGCAACTTTCTGAACGTCCTATTGCATATCAGATTTTTTCTTTCGGAGGCTATCGGCGTCTGAGAGCATCTTTGATGCAGCAGGCAGACCTATTTAAATTGGTGGTAACTGAGGCTGATTTAGATGAGGTGCCTTTGGACGATAAGGTGCGTTGGCTTGAGGCGATCGCGCAGCTGATTAATCAATTGCCAACCCCGTCGTCGGCTGAAGAGGCGAGCCGCAGTAGACAGGCTGCTGTGAGCGGTCCTGATGGCGATCCGTTGGGTGCTCAATCAGTTTCTGGTGACCCTAGCGAACCGACACGGAGGAATGCTTTTGGCGACGCTTCGTCTGATGATTCTGCGAAGGGCGATCGTTCTGATTCTCATCTGTCCTCTTCCAATGCTGCTTCTGACGTTACCGCTTCTGAAGTCACTGCTTCCGACGACGTTATGGAGCCACTGCAAATGCTCACGCAGAGTTTGCATCAGCTGGGTAGGGGGCACGACAGTTCTTCTGATGGGCGATCGCAGGACTTTAGCTGGGATGGTAAACCCGAGCAGGCTTCGTCTCACTTAAGCAGCCTTTACGCCGAAGGCTCCCTTTCCTCTGGCTCCTTTTCCTCTGATGGTGTTGATGCGGCGAATTCTTCTGCCGTGCAGCAAGCTTTTGCATTTGGCGAGCAAAAATTCGTTTTGATGTGCTCACCTGTGCTGAACGTCTTGCTAACATCTACGCCTGTTAAGCCGCAGTCCTCATCAGCCGCCTTAGCGAGCCCGACTAGCACCGCTAGTACCAAAGTTTCTGGCTCTGGAACTGCCAAACAGCAAACGCCTCAGAAAGACGTTGCGTTTAATAAGCAAATCGTCTCTGAGCAGAGATCCGTACGGCGTGACTTGGGGCGTCGCGGTGCTAATCAACGCGCTAATCAATACACGGCTGCTGGCGACGATTTTGTTGCATTGCCTTTAGATGGCGTTGACTATCGGGTGGGTCTGACCTTTGATAATGGTGCGATCGCTGCTTTTTTAAGCCATGTGAAGCTCTCCGTCGAGCGACTCGTCGCCCAGCAGACCCAGAGCCATACCGCTAAGACCCATGCCTCTGGGTCTGCTGCCTCCGCTGTTTCTGCGTCTGGCTACCCAGGCTCTGGTCAGCAGGGCGCTGCTTTTTTATCATCACCACTCCATTCCTTTTACAAGTCTGTTCGTAAGGTCACTCAAGGGGGGCCTCAGATGTCTCATTCTCAAGATTCTGTTGCCGCGTCGGAGTCTGAAGAGACGCAAAATCGGCCACACAGTCGGCCACACAATCGGCCAAAGGTTATCGAAACAACTTCTGCAAATGAGAGAATGCTTGCTCAAAAAGCCTTTGTCCTGAGCTGGGCGAAGGATTTGGCCACGTCTCCTGACGGTGACCCCCAGCCTACGCAAGCTGCGCTGGATAACCAAATAGAGCAGAGTTTACTCTTAGACCAGGTGATCACGAGGATTCGCCACAGCTTAGATTTGCCTGCAATTTTAGAAACGACGGTTGCGCAAGTCCGAGAATTTTTGTCTGCCGATCGACTGGTGCTCTATCAGTTAGATCAATTTGAACCCGTGGTGGTTACTCATCGTGATCTTGACGCCCCCGGTCAAGACTCGGCTGAAGACGCCTCTGCTCGTAACGGTGGTGAAGAAGACCGCCATGGCCTAGAGGACTTTCTAGAGAGCCCTCGAGAGCACCTTAAACAAGGTCCTGCCAATACCCCCAAGGTTACTCAGCGTGTACATCCCGGTCATGTCACCTACGAATCGCGTCTAGATACCTCTATTTCCTCGGTGCTCGACTTCTCTGAAGAAGCTTGCTTTGTGCCGGATAAGCCCATAGAAAGTCGCTACTTGAATGGTCGGCCGATTGCTGTCGATAATATTGACCAGCAATATGCCCATGTGCCTTGCCTGCTGGATTTTTTGCACAAAGCCAATATAAAGTCCAAAATTATTGCCCCTATTATTGTGCAAAACCGCTTGTGGGGGCTGCTGATTGCCCATCAATGTGGGACATATCGGCATTGGGAAAAGACAGAAGTCGTCTTTTTGCAGCACATTGCTGAACATTTAGCGGTTGCGATCGCCCAAGCCTCTTTGTATCAGCAAGTGCGCGACCAAACCATTAGCCTTAAAAGCTGCGTGATTGAGCGGACGCAAAATTTGCATGATGCTCTCGTTGCTGCTGAATCAGCTGACATTACAAAAGGTGAATTTCTCTCCACTATGAGCCACGAGTTGAGAACGCCCCTCACCTACATTATTGGCATGTCTGCAACGCTACTGCGATGGTCATTTGGAGAGTTAAACCAGCGCCAGCGTAGCTATCTAAACACGATTAACCAAAGCGGCGAGCAGCTGCTCGACATCATCAACAACATTTTAGAATTTGCCCAGCTAGAGTCCGGGCGATCGCTTTTAGAATTCGGCGATTTCTCTTTGCGACAGCTGATCGATGATATTGTCCGCGAGCATCAAGCCACCGCTAATAAGCAAAGCGTTGCCTTGACCTGTGACTTTAAGGTCAGCGTTGAAACCGATATGTTTTGCGCGGACTTTAATCGGCTCAAGCAAATTGTCTCTAACCTGGTCGATAATGCGATTAAATTCACACCTGCTGGCGGAACGGTAACGCTACGAATTTGGCGAGAGGGAGAGTCGGCGGTTTTTCAAGTGGAAGATTCAGGGATCGGGATCCCGGATTCTCAACGAGATGTTTTGTTTGAAACCTTTAAGCAGTTGGAATCGCCCTTTCAACGACAGTACGCAGGGACTGGCTTGGGCTTGGCCATGACCAAGCGGTTAGTGGAGCTTCACGGCGGCTTTATTCATGTGGAGTCAGAAGTGGGTAAGGGATCCACGTTTAGTGTCCGACTACCCACGCAAATGCCCATGGCGCATCAGCAGCGCTACCAAGTGCCTGTGACCTTAGAGAACACCGCAGAGCGCATCATTCTGCTAGAAGAAGACGAAGACAGCGCGGCGATTGTTTGTGAAATGCTAACCGCCGCGGGCTATGAGGTGATTTGGCTGATCAGTGCCGATCAGCTAGCCAATCAGCTAGAAATCTTACGACCGATCATGCTGGTGGCCGATTTGTCGCTCCTTGGCCAGGATCTAGAAAAAGTCAAAGATATTCAGCTGTCGGTGGCCTCACTTAACGCCAAGGTGCTGGCGCTTATGGCTCAGCAAGATGCTGTGTTATCGCCAGTGGCCCATCACGATATTTTGCATAAGCCCGTCGATCCGAAGCTGCTGGTGGAAAAAGTCCGTCAGCTAACGGTTAAACGGGGATAAAGCAGTTCCTGGCAATTATTGTGCCTGCAAGTTTATGGAAACTTCAAATAGCTAAGTTTTTTATCTCCGTAATTTTGCGGATAGCTGTGCTCGCCAGCAGAGCTGTCTGTGTCTATCCTGACAGTTTCGTTATCCTACTGTAAGTATTCGGTAATCAATCAAGTTGCCTTGAATCAGGAATGCTTATAACCCTCCTGTTGTGCCCTAACTTCGGCAGTATTTCAGGGTACATTACCACCAGTTAAGCTGCTTTTGCTCACTCAAAAAGCCTGTTATGAGATCGTTTTGGTCGCATCAAGGTGCGTCTGATTAGGCTAGAGATTTTTCTTGGCTCAGTGAAAATACTTAGTTCAATTCCCTACACATCAAATTTGTTTTTTGTATGAAGCGATCCTTATTATTCTCGCTGCGTCAGTCTTTGGCGATGCTTCCTAAGCAGCGTAGATCGTCTTATGGTGGCTTGCTATTGGCTAGTGGACTTTTGCTTGCAGGTATTGGTGAGGTGGCACCGTCCACTTTTCGACAGTCTGCCAGTGCTAGGCCGGAGACACAGCTTGCTCGCGGTAGCGAGCCCTGGCAAATAGCGTCTTTCCCCGTTGAGGGCTTTCAAGCGTATACGTCTGCGTTCGGCTATCGTGGCTCAGGCTTTCACTATGGCCTTGATATTGCTGCGCCTACGGGTAGCTACATTCGGAATTGGTGGGAAGGTCAGGTGATTGAAGTGTCTGACGATAGCGCCTGTGGTACGTCGGTGGTGGTTGAATCTGGCGATTGGACGCATGTGTACTGTCACATGCAGGGCTACGTCACGACCGATCGGGGTCGCAAGGTGTTTGTCGACGGCTCAGGTGGTTTGCAAATCGCTGAAGGGCAGTCGATTGGCACGGGCGATCGCATTGGCCGAGTTGGGATGACTGGGCGCACAACGGGTCCTCATCTCCACTGGGGCATGCGTTATCAAGGCAGCTGGGTTGATCCTGGTTTGGTTCTGCAAGCCATGGCCGATGGCCAGCGTCGCTCGTCTCGATAGGCCGTCCTCCCAGAAGCGTAATGTACCGCTCACTTAATTGACGAAAGACATTCTACACAAGCAGCCCCAGAAAAACGTCTCTGTGTTTTTCTGGGGCTGCTTGTTGGCACTCTAACGGCGTTCTAACCTACTTTGACCGGTGTTTTTTTAGGTAGCTGGGTGTACTCGCTCACAATGTCACGGAACTCTTCGCCGTCGATAGTCTCTTTTTCAATGAGGGTATCGACGAGTCTATCGATCAGCTGACGGTTGTTTTTGATGATGTCAATAGCCTTGTCGAGGCTCTCTTGCGCGATCGCTCTCACCTTTTTATCAATTTTATTGGCAAGCTCATCGGAGTACTCATGACCGCCGCCCATCAAATTACTCTGACCCAGGAAGGGCTGCGAGTTTTCAGTTTCTAGGGCAAACGAACCCAGCTCGGACATCCCAAAGCGTGTGACCATTTTACGGGCAATCCGCGTCACCTGCTGAATATCGCTGCTCGCGCCTACAGTAACTTCATCGTGGCCGAAAATCACCTCTTCAGCGGCGCGTCCACCCAGGGCGACTACGAGCTGATCGACAATTTCGCCGTAGGAAACCAGGCCATCATCTACCTGCTCTTCCTTGGGCAAGAAGCTGGCAAAGCCGCCTACGCCGCCCGAGCGCGGAATAATCGTGACTTTATTGAGTGGATTGGCGTGCTTACAGAGGGTGGCTGTGAGTGCGTGCCCTATCTCGTGATAAGCCACCAGACGTTTCTTTTTGCTATCTAGCAGCGGTGTGAGGCTCAGGCCCATGGTGAGCCGGTCAATGGCGTCATTCACCTCTAGCATGGTGACTTCGTCTTTACGGCGACGGGCGGTGAGGATGGCCGCTTCGTTGAGCAGGTTGGCCAGCTGCGCACCAGAAAAACCTGGGGTGCGACGGGCGATCGCATCCATTTTCACTTCTTCTGAAATTTTCTTATCGCGAGCATGCACTTCCAAAATACCGAGGCGTCCTTTGAATCCAGGCAGGTCCACGGTCACCTGGCGGTCAAAGCGACCGGGACGCAATAGCGCTGAGTCCAGGACATCGGGTCGGTTCGTGGCGGCAATCACAATAATGCCGCTGTTGCCCTCAAAGCCGTCCATTTCGGTGAGCAGCTGGTTGAGCGTTTGCTCGCGTTCATCATTGCCGCCGCCGATGCCGGTGCCGCGCTGTCTGCCGACGGCGTCTATTTCATCAATAAATACAATGCAGGGCGCGCTTTCTTTCGCTTTTTTGAACAGGTCACGCACGCGTGAGGCGCCTACGCCCACAAACATCTCTACAAATTCAGAGCCAGAGATGCTGAAAAATGGCGTGCCCGCTTCGCCGGCAATGGCTTTGGCCAACAGTGTTTTACCGGTTCCCGGTGGGCCTACCAGCAGCACTCCTTTGGGAATGCGCGCGCCGATTGCAGTGAAGCGCTCAGGATTTTTCAGGAAGGTGACCACTTCTTGAAGCTCTTCTTTGGCTTCGTCAATACCGGCCACATCGTCGAACATGACGCCGGTTTTGGCTTCCATTTGAAAGCGGGCTTTAGATTTTCCAAAGCTCATGGCACCACCGCCGGAGCTGGCGGATTTGCGCAACAGCATGAGCATGGCAAATATAATAAGTAGGCCCACAAACGCGGTGGTGGCAAAGCTGGTAATGGCGCTGTTGTCGGCTGTGCTAGTGGCTTCCCAGGTGACCTTATTGGCCATTAAGCGCTCTTGCAAGTCCAGGTTGCGATCATTGGCAAATACCTTGACTTCGTGGGGTTTGTCGTCTTCTGCGTCAGACTTTAGTTTGACTTTAGCAATGCCTTTGATTTGGTCCAGCTCTAGTTCTTGAACTTCGCCGTTGTCAATTTTTTTAAGCAGCTCACCGTAGCTGATTTTCTTTTCGGTCTCGTCTGTTGTGCTTTCGTCAGACTCGGGGGTTTGGGCGAGCGTCTGGGCAATGGTTAGCGCTTTGGCGTCAGCGGTAGGGGCTTGCTCGCGGGCGATCGCCGATGAGCGCGAGAGCAATCCATGACCCAACAGTAAGGTCATCGCCAGCGTGCCTGCCGAAAGCGCGCTGCCCAATCGATGGTTGATCCTTCTGTTACCTGCTGTCTTTTTTCGGCTGCTAGTTTGGCTGCTAGGCCGTGCTGAGTGCTCGGTATCGACATTATCCGTTTCCGCAGCGGTTTCAAAAGCAGAGTGAGATTGCATAGCAGAGAAGTGAGACATCGCAGACTTAACCATCACGGTGAGAATTTTGACCTTGAGTCGGCCAGCTGAAAAACGATACTGTAGGCACTCTTACATACCTTTTGCCTAGTCTAGCGCTATCACCCCGTAACTGAGGAGTCAAACACACATCTACTTGAATTTCAGATGAAATTTAAGAGAAATTACGGAGCGGTCTCAACCAATTCGATACTGTTTATGAGGCTTGCTGTCTGCAAGTATCAACGAATCTTTGTAGATGGGTATTCTGGAGCTGGATTAGCTTGGGCAGTTAGTTTCTAGCAATGAGTATTTTCTGAGCAATTTTTGAGATTTTAGTTTTGAGATTTTTTTGAGATTTTAGGAGCGCTGAACGATGGCCGCCGTGCCTTTTAGCATCGTAATTACAACCTATAACCGCCTGGATTTGCTAAAGCGTGCGATTCAGTCGGCGTTTGATCAAACGACGCCCAGTGAGGTCGTTGTGGTTGACAATGCTTCTACGGACGGTACGCAAGCCTACGTGGAGTCGCTAGGGGATGCGGTTGTATACGTTCGTAACCGTACGAATGCTAACCATGCTGGCGCTGTCAATGCTGGGGTGAAAGCGGCGAGTGGCGACTGGATTAAGCTTGTTGATGACGATGACTATTTGGCGGCTAATTGTATAGAGGTGATGAAAGGTGCGATCGCCCATCGCCCGCAAGCTGTTATCTGCTCATGCCAAGCTGCTCAGGTAGATACCGAAGGCGCTGAACTAAGCCTCACGCCCAAAACAGGCCCCGGCGACATTTTCTACATTCCCCAGGCCGACATTCACTACGGCATGTTGCTCGAAGTCGTCCCCTTTGGCACCCCTATTCAGGTAGCTGTTCGGCGAGAGGCCTTTTTAGCCTCAGGCGGCTGGGATCTTTCTATGACCAGCTGCGACGACATCGACTCCTGGATTCGAGTTGCAGAGCATGGCGACGCCCTCTTTATTAATCAGTGTTTGGCGTATCGTACCGTTTGGCCGGGTGGCTACGACCAAAAAATCGCACTTCAGCAACGGTTAGCTACCAATATGCTGATGAAAGAACGTATTTATCCCCGTGTAGATGCCAAGCATCAGCCCAATCTACCTAAGCTAGAAACAATTAACCAATATCTGCACTTACATTGGGCCATCGTTGCGCTCAAGCAAAAGCAACTGTCAACGACCGCCGCGCTAGGCTTTCCCGCCGCGCTCTCGCCCGCAGCCTGGAAGCTGTTGCAGCAGGCCGTAGCGTTTAGAAAGCAAAAAGCTGCTGCGCCCATTGAGAAGACAGTATTGGCATAGTCTCTTGGTGTAGTTGACCGACCTAAACATCTCTTGAAACGAGCCTTAAACTCTAGACTCGCCCCTTTGGGAAACAATAGGCTATACTGTCAGATCTGCAAGCAAGTTTAGTTATTTGGAGAAAGAATGTCTCGATACAGAGGTCCTCGCCTAAGAGTGGTACGCCGCTTAGGCGACCTGCCGGGTTTAACCCGCAAATCGGCTCGGAAAGCGTATCCCCCTGGACAGCATGGTCAGGCTCGTAAAAAGAAGTCTGAGTACTGCATTCGTCTAGAAGAGAAGCAAAAGCTTCGTTACAACTATGGCGTTACCGAGCGCCAGCTCCTCCGTTACGTGAAAAAAGCACGTAGAGCCGGAGGTTCTACAGGACAAGTGATTTTGCAACAGCTAGAGATGCGGTTAGATAACACTATCTTCCGCTTGGGTATGGGGCCAACCATTCCTTCTGCTCGGCAGGTTGTAAACCACGGTCACATCACGGTCAATGGCCGTGTGGTTAGCATTCCTAGCTACCAGTGTCGTCCTGGTGATGTAATTGGGGTCCGCGGCAAAGACGCTTCTAAGAAGTTGGTGGAAGCTAATCTGGAATTCCCAGGTTTGGCTAATATCCCTGCTCACTTGGATTTTGACAAAGGCAAGCTAGAGGCGAAAGTCAATGGCATCATTGAGCGTGAGTGGATTGCACTCAACATCAATGAGCTGCTGGTGGTTGAGTACTACTCACGCCAAGCTTAATCGACTCTATTGGATAAGGAAGTCTTTCTTTTGTTCGATACAAAAAGCCCCTCAGCAGCTTGCTGAGGGGCTTTTTGTATGTTTGTTATGGCTGATGATCTTGAAAATACTGACTTTTGCTGAGGAGCTGTTTGGCAGCTATGACCAATACAACTTGTGAGCTGATACGCCGTAAGCCTGTGTTTCTTCCATTTGCATGACGGCATTGAAAATGCAAATAAGTTAAGAAGCGATAAGTCTAAGGATCGACAATTAAATAAAAGTCGCATCTAGAAGACCGATGGGTTTTGGCTTCGACTACGCTCAGCCATCGGTAGTTACTGGCACCGCGCCCTGAGCGTAGTCGAAGGGCAGCTGGGATAGTTGGACGATTTATTTAATCCACATTCCTAAGAAGCTAAGTCAGTCAGAGGAGGAAAGTGTTATCAGAGGACTAACCTGCTTTGCTAAGGTGCTTTTGTTTCAAAGCTTTGACAAAATCTCTAACTTCAACGACAGCTTCTTCTGGCAAAGACGCCATAAGCTTTGCTACTTGAGTTTGGATAACAGTTTTGTCTAGCTTTATGTCGGCTATGTTCAATGTCAGCACATGAGGTGGCTTTATAAACTCAACCTCAAAATCTTCTCCGCTTTTGTAGCAATGAACTATCGCACCTTGGCTGCCTTTGGTTAGACCGTATTCATTGAGGTCACGCGTTAAAACAACCACGTCAAGTTCATTAATCATAGGTCAGCAGGTCAAACGTTTTATTGCTTATAGGGGCGAGCTGTAATAAATCGAGGAGCTGTCTCTCCACGGTCAATCATCCATACTGTCAATATAGTAACGGATCTACCCGATGGCGCTTTTATAGCGTCAATAATGACGTACTTGGCCCCGTGGATGGTTTCAATGACTTCTGTGACCACTGCGATTTTTGCGACATTGAGCAGTTCTTGTTTTAGCTGTTCCAGATGTGTCTGATTAAATCCAATTTCTCTAAAAAACTTTGCTTTGCTTTTGCCCACATCATGCGTTTCTGAGAGTAGATACTTGGTGAGTTTTTCGGGTTGAATAAACGCGTTGTCATGATTCGGAAGCTGCAAGCTAAAACCTTTTTTAGTTCTTGACGCTGTCGAGTTTAAGGAAGTAGTAGTTGGCTTGGCTATCCACCGATTTGAGACATGGTGCGGCTGTAGGCTCCCGTAACACCAGATTCGCGCATCTTAAAGTTGATATCTGGTTTTTCATGGACTAACTCACCGACTTGCTTACGCAGCTCAGATAGAGGAACGCTGTTGCGTAAGCTTTTACGTAAGTCTATTTGACCGGTTTCGTTGAGTAGGCAAGGGCGCAGCAGCCCATCGGCAGAGAGGCGCATTCGGTTGCATCTGTCGCAAAAGCACTCTGACATTTGACTGATAAATCCAAGGGTGCCTTTAGCGCCTGGAATTTGAAAGATATCGGCGGGGCCGTTTCCCTGGATGGTGCCTTCTGACAAGCCCCAGCGATCGCGAATTTGCGCTCTGATATTTTCGCTGTCAATCCAGCCTTTATCACCAAAAAGCGTGTCATTACCGATGGGCATAAATTCGATAAATCGGACGTGCCATTCTCTGTCGAGGGTGAGGGCCGCAAGGTCTAACACTTCGTGGTCATTGATTCCAGGGATCACGACAACATTAAGCTTTAAGGGTGAAAACCCTGCGGCGTAGGCCGCTTGAATGCCCTGCCAAACGTCTTGCCAACGAGATTTTCCAGGTGTGCCGATGATCTTTTGAAAGGTGTCGGCGTTCAGTGAATCTAAGCTGATGTTGATCCGATTTAAGCCTGCTTTGTAGAGGGGGTGGGCGAGCTTTTTAAGTAAGAATCCGTTGGTGGTAAGGGCCAGATCTTCAGTTTCAGGGAGATGTGCGATCGCCTCTACAAGCTCTACTATTCCAGGCCGCAATAAGGGCTCTCCACCGGTCAACCGAAAGCGGTTAAATCCCAGCGGGATAAAGACTTCTTTTAACAAAAGCAAAATCTCATCATGGGTAAGCCAGTGCTCTTTGAGCGCGTACTGAAGGTCAGCACCCTCTGGCATACAGTACAAGCATTGAAAATTGCAGCGGTCAATGAGGCTGATGCGCAGGTAATCAATAGCGTTTGACGTTAGAGACGGCATGCTTGTCATAGCTTTTATCAGGAGAGGAAGGCTTTCAAAAGGTTCTGTGCCATGGCTTTATGCACTTAGCTTACGTCACCACGAATGGCCATAACCTCTGTTCCACAAAGCTAGGTACTCATGTTCCACTCTCAATTGGCGAACAGTGAGATAAACAATAGCAACATCGATAGATCACAACCTTAGAGGTATTGAGCTAGAGGCATTGAGTAAAAGCTGTACAATAAGTTGTACAGCTTTAAGGTGTTCGATGGAATCTTTAAGTGCGAGTGAAGCTAGGGCCAACCTGTTTGGCTTAGTAGAGCAGGTTAATGAAGATCATCTCCCTAGACAAATTACCAGTCGGAAAGGGGATGCGGTTTTACTCTCTAGAGAAGACTGGGATAGTTTGCAGGAAACGCTGTATTTACAGTCTATCCCTGGATTTGTTCAATCGGTAAAAGCAGCTGAAGCCGAGAATGAATGGGTTTCAGAAGCTGACTTTTTGAGGGCGTTGGATGGCGTGGACGATTGAATTTCACCGCAGGGCTCTCAAGGATGCTAGGAAGCTTAAGTCGGCGAAGTTAGATGGGAATTTGAAAAAACTGCTGGATATCATGAGAGAAGATCCCTATACGCTTCCTTATGAAAAGCTTTCTGGCAATCTTCAGGGCTATTATTCCAGGCGAATTAATATTAAGCATCGGCTGGTTTACGCTGTAGACGATGCCAAAAAGAGAATACGTGTGATTTCTGTTTGGTCTCACTACGAGTAGAGGTTACAAGGGCAAGCAGCTATGAGCGATCCTAGAAGTGGTTACACTTTACCTGTATTTGCCTGCGCGGGTGCGATCGCAGCGCTCCGCCGCCTTTTGGAGATGCCCTCCAATGCCTCATCCGCGACCCAAACCATCACACTAAATTTAGTCAACCCTGCTGGCAGTGCAGAAATTCCTATCGAGCAATCTGCTCTACTTTCTGCAACGTCTGCATTGGCTATTACCCGCAGCGATCCCGGCGATAACCTAGATCTCACACGCAATACGCCTATCTGGTCCATTGTGAGCTGGGCTGATGATAGGCAAACAGAACAGATTTTAATCGAGGGTGGTGAAGGGGTTGGACGCCACGCGGAGGATGTCGCAAATAGCGCGGCCATTTATGCCTATGCTCGCAAACTATTACAGGCTAATTTGACAGCCCAGCTCACCGAACAGCAAAAAATTAGGGTGACTATCATTTTGCCCGAGGGCCAACAGCTGGCGTTGCGAACCTCTAACGCTGCTTTTGGTGTGGTGGACGGTCTTTCTTTGCTCGGTACCAGTGGTATCGCTCAGCCACTCAGTGCACCCGGCCAGCTGGAACACTACCGTCAAGCGCTCAAGCAAAAGGCCGCTGAGTACGATGATTTAGTTTTTTGCTTGGGTGAAAATGGGCTGGACCTGGCGCTAAAGCAAGGCATTGCCCCTCAGCGGCGATTAAAAACGGCTAATTGGATTGGGCCGTTGCTCGTAGAATCTGGGCTGCTGGGCGTACGGTCAATTTTGCTATTTGGCTATCACGGTAAGCTAATCAAACTCGCTGGGGGCATTTTTCATACGCATCACCATATTGCGGACGCACGCGTAGAAATTATGACTGCGTGCTGCGCAGAGGTCGGCTTGCCAGCGCCGATACTGCAGCAGGTTTTATCGGCCAATACGACCGAAAGTGCTTTAGAGATCTTGAGAAAGTTGGATCACGCAGCAGGTTCAATCTGGGTAGAGAAGGTGTATCGCAATATTGCTGAGCGGATTGATCGTCGCTCGTCCGCCTACATTCAAACCCATGGCGCGCCGCCCGTTCACGTTGGCAGTGTGCTGTTTGATCGCAGCCGGGAGATTGTAATTAAAAGTTTCAATGCCCAAGAAATGTTACCTAAAATGCTGCCTTAGGTTTGCTACTGTAATTAAAAAGCAAATTAATAAGACACATCAGCTTCGTTTGATCCTCTTTTAGATAGTTCATCTTAAGCGTCATTCAATATCTACTTCAGCTAAGTCTGCTGGTGATTTCATATCGACCAGCAATTTATTAAAGATTCAAGTGCTCAAGCTCAAACGCTAGCAGCGTGTTTAACGCGTTTGATCGGTAGCTTCGCCCTGGGTCCTAGTTGTTCCTTTTACTCAATTTTTCTGGCCTTTTTCTGGCCTAGCGTGTCTTAGGTCAGGGCATTTTTGTCCTCATTGTTGGATAAAATTTTGTGGTAAAAGTTTCACCGATATCTATTAAGCGATGTTGCCGTGCCTGTGCCTGCCAACTCGACCCACAGGATTGATTGTGACTTCCCAAACTCAAACCTCACAAGCCCAAACCTCTCAAGCTTCTATTCCGCAAAGTGCGATGAAAGGTGCGATGAGTTCAGATTCTATGGAATCGTCATCGCTCAATCGCCAAATGCTAGCTATCTTAGACTTCGGTTCTCAATATTCCGAACTCATTGCTCGTCGCATTCGCGAAACCGAAGTGTATTCAGAAGTCCTCTCTTACCGTACGACGGCGGAGCAGCTTCGCCAGCTTAATCCAAAGGGGATTATCCTCTCTGGTGGTCCTAGTTCTGTTTACTCTGAAGGGGCACCGGTTTGCGACCCGGAAATTTGGAACTTAGGCATTCCGGTTTTGGGTGTGTGCTACGGTATGCAGCTCATGGTGCAGCAGCTCGGCGGCCACGTTGAGCAGGCTGAGCGCGGTGAATACGGAAAGGCTGCCTTACTCATTGATGAAGCGGCGGGCTTACTGGATGATATTGAAAACGCTTCTACGATGTGGATGAGCCATGGCGACTCGGTCGCAACGCTGCCGGATGGCTTCACGGTGCTGGCGCATACGGAAAATACGCCTCAAGCTGCGATCGCACACCCGACCAAGCACTTCTACGGCGTTCAGTTTCACCCCGAAGTCGTCCACTCTAAAGGCGGCAGCGCGCTCATTCAAAACTTTGTTTACAACGTGTGCCAATGCGAGCCCACTTGGACTACTGAAGCCTTCGTAGAAGAAGCGATTCGAGAAGTGCGTGCCAAGGTTGGCAATCAGCGCGTTTTGCTGGCACTCTCCGGCGGTGTGGATTCTTCCACCCTGGCCTTTTTACTCCACAAGGCCATTGGCGATCAGCTTACCTGTATGTTTATCGACCAGGGCTTTATGCGTAAGCGAGAGCCGGAGCGACTGGTCGAGATTTTCAATAACAAATTCCACATTAACGTGGAGTACATTGATGCAGGCGAACGCTTCCTGGCAAAAATGAAGGGCGTCACCGACCCTGAAGAAAAGCGTAAAATCATTGGCCATGAATTCATTCGCGTTTTTGAAGAAGAATCTACTCGGCTGGGGCCTTTTGATTTCTTAGCGCAAGGCACACTGTATCCAGATGTGATTGAATCTGCTGATACCAACGTCGATCCGCAAACGGGTGAGCGTGTAGCGGTCAAAATCAAAAGTCATCACAACGTGGGTGGCCTACCTGAGGATCTCCGCTTCAAGCTGATTGAACCGCTGCGTAAGCTCTTTAAAGACGAAGTGCGTAAGGTTGGAACGGCGGTAAACTTGCCCGATGACATTGTGCGCCGTCATCCTTTTCCTGGTCCTGGACTAGCGATTCGGATTTTGGGTGAAGTCACCCCAGAGCGGCTGCATATTTTGCGTGAAGCGGACTACATTATCCGCCAGGAGATTCGCCGTAGCGATAGCTACCACGATTTTTGGCAGGCGTTTGGCGTATTGCTGCCGGTTCGTAGCGTAGGTGTCATGGGCGATCAGCGCACCTATGCCTATCCGATTGTGCTCAGGTTGGTGAGCAGTGAAGATGGCATGACCGCAGACTGGTCTAGAGCCCCTTATGAACTCTTAGAAAGTATTTCTAATCGAGTGGTGAATGAGGTGGATGGCGTGAACCGCGTTGTGTACGACATTACCTCTAAGCCGCCTGGAACGATTGAGTGGGAGTAGGACTGAGTAGGTGTAGGACTCAGTGGAAATAGGGCGAGTGAGCATAGAGATATGTGAACATCAAGGCCCTTTAACAGGGAACATCAAGACTCTTTAACAAACTAGAGCCCCTTAATTTTTAGTGATAGAGGCTTTTGAGCGTAGCGCGTGAGAAATCATGCGCTATTTTCGTTTTACCACTATTAAATTCTGTCCACAGAAATACTCACGGCTGGGAGTTTGCGGCACAATAGATTCTAAGGTCTAATAACGATCTCCGCTTATTACATTCACAGTGCTATGAACACCGATACGCTTCTCGAACTGGTTCAAAAAGGCTACCGCGTTACGTTGGGTGCCGCTTCCACTGCGGTTGAAGCCGTGCAAGATCCTCAGCGAACAGCGGACGAATTTTCTGAGATTGGTACGGATTTTAATCGCCTGGCAGACAAGCTAGAAGTGCGGGGCGCACTGACTGAAAAAGAAGCTCGTGACTTTGTTGAAGGTGTGACCAGTCAAATGCCTGAGCCTTTTCGCAGCTTCTCGTCTAATTTTCCTCAGCCTGGAACCGCTGAAGCACCAAAGACGGTGACAACGGTGGCAACGCCTGTAGTGGATACCGCGCTGCAATCTGAAGTAGAGTCACTCACGGCTGAGCTAATCGCCATGCGTAAGGAAATTGAAGAGCTGCGCGAGAAGAAAGACTAGGGAGAGGCTGCTAAAGAGAGAGCGGTTTCTTAGCCTGAGCTGACGTTAAAAAAGGGGCATCGATGTGAGTCGGTGTCCCTTTTTTTGGGTGTGGTTTTGTGATGCGACTTGTTCTATGCGATCGCTGATGTCCCGCCCTCTGGTGGCACATCTTGCCAACGGCCTTGGCCCACCGCGCGAATGGCTTGCTCTAATGAAACATCACCTGTGTAAAGCGCCTTGCCTACAATCACCCCTGAAACGCCAGAAGGCACTAAGCTCAACAAACTCAGTAAATCTGACAGGGCACTTACACCGCCTGAGGCAATCACAGGCGTGTCAATCGCGGTTGCTAATTCTCGCAGCGCTTCCATGTTGGGGCCTTTGAGAGTTCCATCTCGTTTGATATCGGTGTAAACGATGGCAGCAGCTCCCATCTCTCCCATTCGTTTAGCCAACTCGACGGCCATCACTTCAGAGGTTTCTAACCAGCCACGGGTGGCGACTTTGCCTTCACGGGCGTCAATCCCAACGATGATTTGCCCTGGAAATTTTTCGCAGAGCTGCCCGACCAATTCCGGATTTTCAACCGCGACGGTGCCGAGGATAGCGTACTGAACGCCGAGATCAAACAGCGCGCTCACCCGGTCGGCATCACGCAGGCCGCCGCCCACTTGGATTGGGATATTGGCGACTTTTGCGATCGCCTCAATGGCTTGCCAATTTTCTGGCTTACCCGCTTTGGCCCCATCCAAATCCACCAGGTGCAAGCGAGTAGCACCCTGTGCCTCCCACTGCTGGGCAACGTCTACCGGGTTTTCGTTAAAGACCTGGGATTGTTCATAATCGCCCTGAAACAGTCTTACGCAACGCCCTTCGAGCAGGTCAATTGCTGGGATGACATCCATTTGCTTGTCCATTAATTCAGTGTTTGATTGTATCAATAAAAAAGCGCTGGCCTAACAATCAAAACGCTATCCAAGGCCACTAGGGCCTACCCTAAATTTCCTATCAGCACAGGTTGTTTTTTCATAAAAAAGACCCGAGACTTTAGTCAAGCCTCGGGTCTGTCGGAATGTGTATTAAGGAAGTCAGCGAGTGTGCTTTAGTTCCTGGGCTTAGTGTTCCCATTTATGGACGGTAGATGGGAGACGGACAGATGGGTTTCTCACGAGTGTTCTTGACTGTCCTCAGCGGTTGATTCTGTCCAAGATTTGTTGAATGGTCGGCCCGTCTGAGGCTCTAGGATGCCTTTTAAGGTACTCTTCTAGGTCTTGTTTGGCGAGGTCGTAGTTTTTAAGTTCGTAGTGCAAAATGCCGCGATCGCGCTTTTGCTGATACTGGCTCGGCGCCAAAATCAGCAGCTTGTCCAAGGTGGCAACTGCCTTGTCAAAATCTTCCAGCTTCAGATAAATCACCTTAAGATTCATCAGAATCCGTGCCAAAAAAGCCTTTGGCAGCACCGCGCTCAAAAATTCCGGCTGCCAGGGAACGCTGCCGTCATGAAGGTTATAGAACGTCTCTTTGCAGTCCGCGATGAATAAAATTTCACCCTGATTAAACGGATCGACAAAGACTTCCATTTCATCGACAACGGGGCGGACTAAAAAATGCCCCGGCATTCCAACACCGACCATTGGAAAGCGAATGCGATGAGCGATTTCGAGGTAAACCAGCGATAGTGTGATAGGAATGCCGAGCTTTCGGTCGATAACGCAGTTTAGGCAGCTGTTATCAGGGTGGTAATAGTCTTTCCTATTGCCCGCAAACTTAAGCTCGTTAAACAGATAATCGTTAATGACCTGAATGACTTTGAGCGGATAGCGATGTTTCGGGAGGCGCGATCGCACATCTGCCGCCATATCGTTCAGCGTGCTCAAATAGAGGCCAGGGTCCATATCCCAGTACTCCTCCTGCGCAATATAGAGCGCCGCCGCTGCTACATTGATACGCCCGTCAGCTTTTTGTACCTCTTGGTAAAAACGCTGACCAGCAGGAGAGAGTCTCATAGAAAAAGAGCTATACATACATCTGCCTATTCCTTGAGTTCATAGGAGACAAGCAGACCTATTGTATAGCCCTTATTCAATAAATGCGCTGAACGTAAATAGGTGTGAACTCTTTTTCTAAGAAACCTGGGGATCGCCTGAAAATAAAGGGAAACACTCTAGAGCGAATGCCTGGGATCAGGCGAAAAGTAACCTGTGCTACAGCGATTTACTGCGGGGTAGGGATCGCTGTAGCGAATGCCTCTTTAACGGTTGGCAGCCTCGTCTTCAGGTGGGAGCGCTTCAGGGCGCGTAGTTCCGCGAGTAAAGCTATTAATAGCGCCTGCTACGTCCACACCAGAAGTTTGCTTAAGCTGCGTCATAAAAGCGGCGGCCTGGGTCGCCATATTGCCCGATTCAGTGTCAATTACTGTGACATTTTGAACCGAAATATCGGGCACTGTCGAGGTTAAGGTCTTGAGCAGCGTTTCTAGCTTTTGCAGTAAGAAAATATCTCGCGCGCTATCGCCAGCAGCCACCCAAGATTCGGCTAGGCGCAGGGTGCCTTCGGCTTGGGCTTTGCCTTCTTCAAGGATGATTGAGGCATCACCTTTTGCCTGGGCGATCGCTCTTTTGCAATCGGCTTCAGCGGGGGCGATTACATCCGCCTTCAGCTGCTGCATGACCTGCTTAATGCGCTCTTCTTGCACCGGAACATCGGCCTGAATGCGGGCCAGCTCAGCGGCAATTTCCGCCTCCGCTTCTGCGACCCCAGCGGCTCGCCCGGTCAAGGCGTCTTGCGTTCTTTGCTCAGCAGCAGCCTGGGCAATGCCAATATCGCGCTCTAAACGACGCACGCTGGTGATTTTATTATTTTCAGCGGTTTGTACCGCCGATTCAGCCTTGGCTTCTGCTTCTGCAATGCGGGCATCTCGTTGCAAGTCAGCCTGCTGTTTGCGTCCAATCGAGTCTAGGTAATGCACATTGTCAGAAATATTCTGAATCTGCAAGGTATCGAGCACCAAGCCCAGCTTTTGCAAATCTTCCTCGGCCTCATCTAGTAGGCTTTTGGCAAAGGCAATTTTGTCTTCATTCACCTGTTCAGGGGTGAGGCTAGCGAGTACGCCCCGCAGGTTCCCTTCTAGCGTTTCTTTGGCAATTTTTTCAATTTCCTTGCGAGGCTTACCGAGCAGGCGCTCAATCGCATTGTGAATGGTAGGTTCTTCACCGGCGATTTTGATGTTCGCCACCCCATCCACCTGAAGCGGGATGCCGCCTTTTGAATAGGCGTTGGTGACCTTCAGCTCAATAATCATGTTGGTCAGGTTCATGCGCATGACCTTTTCCAATAGCGGCGTGCGAATGCTGCTGCCGCCTTTTACCAGCCGGTAGCCCAGCAGCCGCTGCTGGCTTCTTTGCTTGCCCCCTGCGAAGATCAGTACCTCGTTAGGCTGACAAATGTAATACAAGTTTTTGATGATGAAATAGCCCGAGCCCGAAGCCAGAGCCATCAGTAAAAGCAGTGCGCCGCCCATCGTCTAAAATCTCCTAGTTTATTTTTGTTCTTTTTGTTTGGCTGACTGGTTTAAGTTACTCAGCTGTACTCGCTGCCTTTGTTTGCTGACTCAACGTTCCAGCGATGTCTATTCCTAGCGTTTGCTCTACCTGTACTAAAAACTGCTTCACAACCTCGGGATACACATTGGCCAGGCTGGCAATCGAGCTGCCATCCCCGTTGTCAATCACATTGATATTTTCCAAGTTCATTTTGTGAGGAATGGTGGCCGCTTCTTTTAGCACCATGTCAATTTGCTGGAGCAAAAATATCTGAGTCGCATCTGTGCCTGTTTTTTGCCACACCTGTGCCAGCATTTCGTTCACTTCAGCGGCGGCTTTGGCATTTTCTATCAGCTCAGCGGCCTCTCCCTTGGCCCGCAGTGCCTGCGCTTCTCGGCGCGCTTCGGCAGGGAGGACCTGCTCAGCTTGTAAGCGTAAACGCTCTAGCTTGGCTCTGACCGATTGCAGCTGCTGCTCAGCGCGTGCTCTCGCTTCTTTGGCGGCGGCTGTCGTACGTTCTTCTTCGGACTTAGACCGCTGGTCCAGTTCAGCCTTAATTTTCCGCAGCTGGTTTTGCTTTTCTTGAATAATCGTTAGGCTTTGAGACTTATACATCTCGGCGCGTTTCTCACAGTCGGCTTCAATTCGTTCTGCTTCACCAAGGGCTTCTGCTTCTGCGATTTCAGCATCCCGAATGACCTTTGCAATTTGGCGACGACCAATCGAGCTGAGGTAGTCAACATCGTCGGTGACGCTTTGAACTTTCAGCGTGTCCAGGTGAAGACCCAGCTTGTTGAGGTCACGGGCCACATCGCTGGCAATCCGCTCAGCAAAGTTCAGTCTGTCTTCGTTCACCTGCTCCGGCGTAAGATTTGCCACCACGCCACGCAGGTTACCTTCTAGGGTTTCTCGAACGACTCGGCGAATTTCTGAGCGGTTACGGCCTAGGAATCGCTCAATGGCATTGCCGACGATGCCGCGCTGGCTGGAAATTTTAACCGTTGCGATCGCCTGAATATTCAGCGGTGTTCCTCCCTTGGCATAGGAGTTATTCACCTCTACGGGAATAGGCATGGTGGTCATGTCCATCTTCTCCACCCGCTCAATGATGGGGATGATAAAGGCTCTGCCGCCAAAGATGACGCGATAGCCCACTTCCTTGCCATTGTCCTGCTTGTACTTACGGCCTGAGACAATCAAAATTTCGTTGGGCTTGCAAATTTTGAGACTGCTTTTGATCAGTGCGATCGCCACGACCGTGCTCACTAAGGCAATGGTGATGGCTCCGCCCGCAAGGATGCCACCTGCCTGCATGGTCTGAATCTGTGTCGCTTCAACTTGTAGTGCTTCAGCTTGTGCTGTTTCAATCGGCGCTGTTTCAACCGTAGAACTCACCAACAGTGAGCCGGCAGACTCACGCGCTGCAATCCGTGCATCAGTCTGTGCCTCAGTCGGTTGTTGGGCCCCTTGCTGATCAATCATCCAGGCTGGTTTACTCATATCGTTTTGTTTATTCATTGTGTATACCTCTGTCGATCCTTAACGATCCTTAAACCTACGGGCTATGCGATAGGGGCTGTTTCTTGGGTCATCAGTGAGAGCTGTTGTTTCGGACCAGCTGCTTTGGCCCAGCTGTTTGGAGCTATCTGCTTTAGGCCAGCTAGTCGGTGCGATCGCCTATCTCATCAGTTCGCAGCGTATTCTCTGCTGAAACCACCCACAATCGATTCTGAGAGCGGCCCACAACCAAAATCGGATCTCCCGGCTCAAAGCTTTTTTGTTCATCGGTTTGAGCTACCAGGTGCAAGGTGCTGCCGCCCACTTCTAGCAGAACTTTTCCTTTACTGTTCGCATCGAAAGGCAGCTCTACGGTGCCCGGTAGCCCGGCAAAATCTTCGTTGCGGACCAGCGAATTAACCTGCCGGTTTTTGAGCCTTCGCAAAATGCTCACAAGCGTACCACCGCAAATCATGCCGACTAGAAGGGCGATCACGAAGCCTATTACTGGCGCAAGTCCCGGCTCTACCCAGCTCAGCAGTAAGCCCGTGAGTCCAAAAAAGCAGCCGCCAAAGGTCCAAAACTTAAAGCTGGTCAAAATCGATAGCCAAACCGGCATCCGCTTCCGTCGCTTGGCCGCAGGCGATCGTGCCAACTCAACATCCGTATCTATCTGAAAATCCGTGTCTGCCTCAACGTCTAGATCCGCGTCAAAGTCCGCATCCAAATCAGCATCTAGATCTGCATCAAAGTCCGCATCAATGTCGGCATCTCCTAAGAAGTCACCGCCGCCAACCATCGATAGGACAACAAAAGCACCGCCGACGGCAAAACAAAACCAGTAAATTGACTGCACAGCAACTACTCTAAAGAAACGATGTAAGTATAGCTAGCACGCAGATGTCCCCTCATGCCAGCATGCAACTTTGCCTATCAGAGCGGTCGAACTTAGCCGTTCCTCACCAAAGCAAGCAACGTTGAATAGACGTTCCGTAGGAAAAACCAACTCCATCGTGTAGGTAGATACCCAAAATGTGGGTTTGATTCCTGAAAGTCTTTACAAAAATCGGCTAATATCCAACCCCAAAAAAGGCACAAAAAAAGGAATGCCCTGGAGAGAGCATTCCCGATGTCGTTAATCAACTAAAGTTGGTGGCTACTTTTTCTGAACTAGCGACCTAGAACTGGCTGCCCAAAACTGGCTGCTAGCTCGGCTTTTTTTCAGGCATCAAGCACTTGTCCGAGTCACAGCCCGCAGGGCCTGCTTCTACCAGCTCGCCAGCGTCGTGCTTTTCAAGCGCCGCGTGGAAGTTTTCAGTGGTTCGCCGCTCCCTGACCGCTGTTAGCATGTCTTCGTACTCAGTCTTCGTAATCGGCTCAAACGGTAACCGTGGAAAGGTTTGTACGTCGTCAAAGCGAGCTAGCAACGCTGCTGAAATATAGCCCTCATCATTTTCAATCGCCTCATAAATGCGATTGGCCAAAGGCTCAACCTCGTGCTCTCGCAGCTCCACCGTTGCAGAGGTGTTATGGGCTGTGTAGTGCTTTTGCACCTGCATGTAAAAGTCAAACTGTGCCAGCGCTGTGAACTTTTCGATCTTCACTTCATCAGCCCCCGGTAGGTTAGCCCAGTCCACTTCTACAGGAAGCTCTACTAGCCACTCAGTACACCGTGGATCGAACGGATCGTCAAGCAAGTTTCCATTTTCGTCCTTGTCAGACTGTGAGGGAATCACGGAGTAGCCGTAGGCAATACAGGCAAGCGCTACCGGATCGTCCTTACGGAACGTGATGCGACGAATAAACCGCTGGGCCTTAGGAGGATGCCAGCCAGAGGATGCGCCCGTGAGCAGGCTCTTGGTGCCTGCGGGTTGTACGGTAGTGCAGCGGTTAGGACGGCGAATGTTATGGCGATCACAATAGTCCCAAACCGTTTCATGAACTACTTTTTTCCATCGGCTCAAGAACGCTTCTTCCTTTGCTTTAAACTCCAGCCCCTTCATCGTATCGGGACGACCTTGCTCAAACCATTGCAGCCACTCAACGCCAAAGGCTTTCACGCAGAAGTCAAAGAAGCCAGTAAATGAGACGCCGACAATCGGGTCTTCTTCGCGGGAGTTTTGGTAGCGAGCTTCAACGAATTGGTGGTTCAAAAGCGCCGCAACGGCGATCGCACCTGCCTTAAACGCATCATCCTGGGCCTGCTCATCCTTCGGTGAAATCTGATTCAAATGAATCTCAGCCAGGTTGCAGTGAAAATCCTGACCAATAATCTCCCCGCAAGGATTCAGGCCATAGCGCCCTTTACCTTGGGCTCGCCGTTCAGCTTCACCTGCCCACTGAATCGCACCTTCACCCGACTGAAACTGCTTTTGCACAGCCGTCAGTACATCTTCTTTTGAAGGCTTCTCATGGAATACCCGCGTATGGTTCGCCATTCTCAGTGCATCCCGCGTCGGGTCAATCCGCCAGTTACCCGCCTCATCCTGCTGCCACAGATTTTCTTTGGCACCAGTGGCTACAGTGTCGTTACTGTCGAACTGTCTCATGCCCGCGCTGCGCCGAATATTTCCGGCCACCACACAAGCTGCCGCTTCATCAATCAGCAAGCAACACTCAATCGAATTGAGCTGACGGCCAATGGCATTATTCAAAATATCTGCGCATCGCTGATACAGCGTAGGTAGCTTTACTGGATTAGCCATCCCACCAAAGCCCTTCAGCCGCTCGCCCGCTGGGCGAATATCGCTCAGGTCTACAATCGCTTCTACTTCACCGTCAAAGCGCTCGTCAGTCGAAAGCTCTAGCAGGGTTTGATAGGACTTAACCCAGCCCTGACGGCTATCGCCCGCAATAATTTCCACGCGATTATTGGCAGCATCTACCTTAATTTCAGCCTCTTCACGTCGCTGAGACTCAATGGTCATTCCGACCATGCCGCGCATTTTGACAGTAATTTTGTTCCGAATCGTAGGCAGCTGATTGATGTACTTTGGCTCCAAAACTGCGCCTGTGCCACAGCCCATCATCGCCAAATCCATCATCAAGCCAAACGCCTTCCAGTCCACTACGTTTGTGCTCGTGCAGTTGTAAGCGCCCGAAAAGTTCTTGGGGCTCTTGCTCCATTCCGTGCCGCCTACCCACAGCCACCGCCCAGAAGGCATGGCCTTAAGGTCGCGCTGCATTTTAGATACTAAGTCGCGCTCTGCGTTAGTGAGCTTGCCAAGTTCTACCAAGCCTTTCAAGGTGCGATCACACACATCTTGCCAAGCCTCGCGCCGCCCGCCCTCATGCCGGCGGCTATACGTGCGATAAAACACAGGATAGGCCGCAGGTGCAGTCTCAGGAAACGGACTTTTTGCACGGGTACGTTCGAGTTCTTGAACCATAATGCCTTTCAGATGATGTTGGAGGAAATATTTTTAGTCCAGAAGACTGAATATAGCGCTTGATTAAGAAGAAGACGCTTTGGAAACTCTATATATGGATTTCCTAAAGCTAGAGAGTAGCATACTTCAATAGTGTTTGATAAAAAATACAAACGCTACATGTAGCGATATTAAAGTGTCTGTCCACTACTTTTGCAATGGCACGATTGCCTTTTGCCGTGCTAAATCGGCGGACATGCAGGCCTCAGGGCAACAAAAGGTGTTTAGAAGGCTCGGCTTTGGCCTTGTGCGCGGGCACCCTTAAAGCAATCTACGCTCGACAGTCGATTCTGGTTCCGCACATGAATATTGTAGTTTTGGAAAATCAACCCTCTTCTCGTCGAGGCGGACAAGAACTCAGTTTGTTTGACGTTTGCCAGGAGCTAGCCGCGAAGGGTCACTCAATTACCTTGCTCTATACATCTACGGGCAATTTGCTAGAGCAGTATGCGACCTTTTGCGATCGCCTCATTCAAGTGAGCCATTATCGATTCGATGCCAAGCGTCCTTTGCGATCGCTCGGTGCACTGCTGTCGGACCTACGAAAAACGTATGCTGTAAAAGCTGATGTAGTCTACAGCAACCAATACCACGATAGCTTTTTCGGCTATCTGCTTGCTTGCCTCAAGCGGGTGCCTTTTGTTTGTCATCTGAGGTTGCCACCCCCCGATAAATTAGGCTGGCAGTGGAATTTGGGTATGCAGGGAGCTAAGCAGCTTATTTCAGTCTCTGCCCACACTAAGCAAGCCTGGAGTCAGGTGGGGTTTTCTCCTGAGATAATTGATGTGGTGCATAATGGTATTGACGAAACCAAATTTTTGCCGACGGAGACCCTGCTCTTACCTCGGCAGCAGCTGAACTTGCCGAAGACTGGCTTTATCGTCAGCTACGTTGGTCGCTTAGATCGGCACAAGGGAACTGAAACGCTAATTAAAGGATTTGCCGAGTTGCGCAAAACAAATCCATCAGTGCACTTGGCGATCGCCGGTAAAACCCACAACGACAATGCAGCGTATCTTACCGAACTACAGTCCTTAACAGCGCATTTAAACGTAAAGGATGCGGTGACCTTTTTAGGTCATGTTGATAGCCCCGCCCAGGTTTATCAAGCCAGTGATCTAGTTGTTCTTCCTAGTGAGTGGCCTGAGCCGTTTGGGCGTACCGTCATCGAGTCTCTGTCATGTGGTGTCCCAGTTGTCGCTAGCCGTGTTGGTGGCATTCCAGAAATCCTAACCGATCAGTTGAGTCAGGGATTATTTGAATCAGCTAACCCTCAGTCATTAGCACAGCGCCTACAACAGCACATCTTGTGGCGTGAGCACACTCCTCGCCTGGGCGAGGAGTGTCGGCGCCATGTTGTTGATCATTTTGCGCTTCACAGCGCCCTAAAAAAGATCGAAACAACTTTGCTCAAAGCAGTGAGTGCGTAGCATCTAGAATCAACGGCACTTAAGTTTCCTCAATCCTCTAGGCTGGTGTCGCTTCATAGGCTGCGAGCGTTTGCTGGGCGATCGCACCCCAATCCAAATCATCTAATGGTGCCTGACCTAACGATGCGTGATGAGATGAGAGGCTTGAGCTCAAAACTTCAGGCGTGAGCGGGCCTTGATAGGTCTTAATCCAATCTGTTCCCAGTTGGCTTTCCCACTGCGATACGGCGCCAAGGGCAGGCGCTACTACAGGCCGGTTAAAGGAGAGTGATAGCAGCAAACTCCCTGAATTTAAAATTTCTTCAAATGGCAGCACCACCATATCAGTGGCCTTAAAAAATATTTGTAGCTCGTCGTCTTTAATAAATCGCAAGTGTAGCTGTACGTTGCGAGCACCTTCGGCAGCTGATACAACGGCTTGCTTCAGTGACTCATTGTCAGGTTGACCGGCAATCAGCAGTGTGACGTCCTCGGTGGTTTCTGAAAGCTGACGAAACGTTTGAATCAGATGAGGAACGTTTTTATAAGGACTGATATAGCCGAGGTACAGCAGTATGGTTGTTTCGGGTGATAGGTTTAGCTGCGATCGCGCCTCTTTTTTACTCACTTCGTTGGGATAGCTCTCTCGGTAATGGCCATGTGGAATCACAAAGCTAGGTTTGCCCGTGAGTGCAGGAAGTTCCTTTACCACCGCTTTTTGGCCTGCCTCGCACAGGTTTATATAGCTATCAGTATTGGCCACTAATTGTTTTTGAAACCAATTTGCCAAGGATTGATGCAGCACCACATGCGGTTTTTCATCATGAATGGTCCACACAACCTTGGTTCCGCGCCACTGGCTTAGCTTCAACAATAGCCAAAAGGTCAGCACTCGCAGGCGTGCTACCCAAATATTCGGATGGCGTACAAGCGTTTCTATCGGCCAGTGCAAATGAAACACATCAAACTTTTCTAAGAGTAACCGCTTTGATGAAAACTCACTCACCCTAACCGTTTCGGGCATATGAGAATACAGCAGCCAGTTATAAGGATTCTTATAGCGCGTCTTAAAAGCTGGCCAAGCAATTACCTTCATATCAAATAGTCGTGATAAGAACATCACTCATTAACCTGCCCACCTCTGAGTGTGGTCTAGCAAAATGATGCTCAGCCATCGCGCTTAAAGCCCTTGAATATCAGGTATTGCGTAGAAGTCTAGCGGGCTGACTCTACTAACGTTTGAGTTTCTGGCGAGATGGCCTGTTTAGGATCTCGCAGCCAGTGAGATAAATCTCTTCCAATCAGCTCCTGTAGCTGCAAGATATCTGGCTCGAACGATCGCGTTAGCTCAGCTCTCAGTGTTTTTGAGAGTGACTCAATCGGCGATGCGTTTTTGCGGTACATCTTTGCTGATAGCGGTTTTCTGATGTGGGCCGGAATGACCTGCCTAAGGACTGTTTTTAAGCCACTGGGGTTCATTAAAAAATTGTGGAGCTGTTTATTTTTGCGTACGACTTCAGTGGTGTTGAAGCGGGCAGAGGTGTCCACTTCAAAGCTAGGTTCGACACCTATAAACTCGAAAATGCTTCTGTAAACCTGTTGAGGATTGTTTAGCAGATCGTCGTATAGATAAATGCGCAATTGCCCTGTGCCGAACTTTCGCATGTATTGCTGTACTTGTTGGTAGTAAAGCCCTACTTGGCGATAGTGCCAGGCTGGTGCCCAACCTTGTTCGGCTCTTTCCGATTCTTGTGTGATCGCCCGGCCAAAGTCAGTTTCCCATTCTCTGCCATCACGTCGCATGTGTTTGTAGTGAGAATAGGCTCTCTCAGCTGGATGTCTTAGGAAGGCAATAAGTTTGACCTTAGGGACGTAGTGATGGATGCGATCGCAGCTGTTTTGAAGATAAAGATACATCGTCGAAGCTTCGCCGCATTTTTGATTGCTTTGTGCGTCAACAAAAAGTTGCTGGTAGTCACTCAGGGTCACAACTGACTTGGTGTTTAGCCAGGCGTTTTCGTCTCCAGGTCCTTGAAACTTAGGCTGAGCTCCTTCAAAAGCAAAAAAGTGAGGCTCCTTATTTGGGCTCATAAAAATTTGCGGATGCTGACTTAGGTAGCTATTTAGCGAGGTTGTCCCTGCTTTGGGGGCACCAATGATCAAAAAGTCAGGCATCATTTTCGCCATATTAAAAGAATCCTAGAGAAGGTGTGTTTTATCAGCTGTAGGTAGGGAAACCCGCACTTTTAGGTGAGAGCCATTGCCCTTGTTATTTCACCCAAAGTCGGCAAAATTAGTTAGCAATCACTCTACGCGCCCTCAAGAGGCAGGTTTCACTATGACAACGGTTTTGGAACAGGGAAACATTAGTATCCATACCGAGAATATTTTTCCCATTATTAAGAAGTGGCTCTATTCCGACCACGAGATTTTTATTCGGGAGCTTATTTCAAACGGCGTTGATGCAATCAGTAAACTCAATATGCTCTCTCGTTCGGGCGAGTATAGCGGCGATACCACCGCTGCAATTACTGTTGCGATCGACAAGGGAGCTAAAACACTTAGCATCAGCGATAGCGGCATTGGTATGACTGCCGATGAAATCAAGAAATATATCAATCAGGTGGCCTTTTCCAGCGCGGAAGAGTTCATCACTAAGTTCAAAGACAATGACGATCAGCAGATCATTGGTCACTTTGGCCTAGGTTTTTATTCCTCGTTTATGGTGGCCGACCGGGTGGATATTGAGACCCTCTCTTGGCAAGAAGGTGCCCAGGCAGTGCATTGGTCCTGTGATGGCAGCACGTCGTTTGAATTGAGCCAGAGCGATCGCACTACACGTGGCACCACCATCACCCTCTACCTCAACGACGACGAGCAGGAGTATTTGGAAGAGGCCCGTATTAAGCAGCTGGTCAAAACCTACTGCGACTTCATGCCCGTGCCCATCAAGCTTGGCGATGAGGTACTTAACAAGCAGGAAGCCCTTTGGAAAAAGTCACCCAGTGACATAACCGATGAAGACTACCTGGACTTTTACCGTTACTTATATCCCTACGAAGAAGCGCCTCTCCTCTGGGTTCACCTCAAAACGGACTATCCCTTCGTTGTTAACGGTATTTTGTATTTCCCTAAGCTCAAACCAGATGTAGAGCTGAACAAAGGCCAAATTAAGCTGTTTTGCAATCAGGTCTTTGTCAGTGACAACTGTGAGGAAATTATTCCTAAGTTCCTCACGCCTCTGCGCGGCGTGATTGACAGCAGCGATATCCCGCTCAACGTGTCCCGTAGCTTCTTGCAAGCCGACCGTACCGTGAAGCGGATTGCAGACTACGTAGCAAAAAAGGTCGGCGATCGCCTCAAAGAGCTATACCGCGACGATATTTCAACCTATATCAGCACTTGGCAAGATCTTGGCACCTTCGTTAAGTTCGGCTCCTTAAACGATGACAAGTTCAAAAAGCAAGTTCAGGACTACGTCATCTTCCGCTCCACAGCGGACTTAGCTGAATCAGACAAGCCTAAAGTAGAAGTGCAGACTGAAGGCGATGATGCCTGGTCAGAAGTAGATGGTAAGCCCGCGACTGATGCCAACGGGGCCTCCTACACAACGATCAAGGAGTATTTAGAGCGCAATAAGGAAAAGCACGAAAACCGGGTTTACTACGCCACTGACGAAGTATCACAGGCAACCTACATCAGCCTGCTAAAAAATCAAGGTCTCGAAGTGCTGTTCATGGATTCCTTCATTGATACGCACTTCGTTTCCTTCCTAGAGCAGGAGTATTCAGACGTAAAATTCTCGCGAGTTGACGCAGACCTAGACGATACCCTCATTGATGGTGAGCAGGACAACGAAATTGTTGATGCCACGACGAATAAAACCCGCAGTGAGCAGGTGAAAGAGGTGTTTGAAAAAGCCCTCAACCGTCCTCAAATCACGATTCGTACCGAAGCGCTTAAGTCAGGCGATCAGTCTGTTCCACCCGCCATGGTGCTCGTGCCCGAAGAGCTTCGCCGTATGCAGGAAATGAGCGCTTTCCTTCAGCAGCAAGGTGTCCAGTTCCCTGACTCGCACACATTGCTGGTCAATACGTCCCATCCGCTCATTCAAAACGTGGCTAAGCTAGGCCAAAGCAGCATTGTCCAGCCCGACGGTAGCGCCTCCCCTGCAGACGCACTCGCAACGATGATCTGCGAGCAGGTGTACGACTTAGCCCTCATGGCGCAAAAAGGCTTTGATGCCGATAGCATGAAAGCTTTCACCGAGCGTTCGACTAATCTGCTCACTCAGCTAACCGAACGATAGGCTCATTGAGCTGATCCTTCAACGGATTTAGCACCTAGGTGATGGTCATAAGGACAAAAAATAGACGACTTCACGCTACTTTTTGTCCTTATGGCCATTGCTGTCTATAATTAGGTACTCAGTAATAGTAAGAACAATGTCCAAAGTTTGTGACCTCACTGGTAAAAAGGCCAATAACGCCTTTTCCGTTTCCCACTCTCACCGCCGCACTAAGCGCCTTCAAGAAGCCAACTTGCAAGATAAGCGAATCTGGTGGCCGCAAGGCAAGCGTTTCGTTAAGCTCCGCGTTTCTACAAAAGCCCTGAAGACCCTTGAAAAAAAAGGTCTTGAGGCTATGGCCCGTGAAGCAGGTCTTGACCTAAATAAATACTAAATCTGGTCTTTGAAAAATAATTTTCAGATGCTAGGCAGTCTTAGCCCTTCGTAGTTTTACGGAGGGCTTTTTGCTGCGTGCATTTAGTGAATTTACGGATTGGCTGTGTGCCACCCATGACTCATAGCTGCCGATAAAAGAGAAAAACAAGCAAGACAACCAAAGCTTTGTTCTTTTCTATACTCCTTTTCTTTTTCCGTCAATGAATCTAGCAGCTTTCTCCGAAAATACCCTGAGTTTTGAGTCTCTGTGCTTATTAAAAGATGCCTGTTTCTCTTTCTTTTATATGGGTATACACACTGGTTGTCTCTGTGAATCGAGCGGGTAATCTGGTTGGGTAATCGTGCAAAAACTGTCCGGAGCTATCTCTACTGAGAATGAAGTTGACAGGTCTCCAAGAGCTATTTGCATAAGTCTCATACCCGATACTTGCCAACTTCATTTAGTAGCCCGTCATAGGTATGCATCTCCCTTTTAGATTTTAGGAAGCCAGCTATGTCAGCCGACAAGCAGACTCGTAATAGAAAAACAACTCAAAAACCACGCTCAGACTTTCAGCGCTTGAGCCGCCGCTTCATGAGCGGCCTTTTGAGAAGTCTGTTTTTGCTGAACAGCAGTAGCCGCCACAGCCGTGCAGGCTTTGTGCTCCCAACAACAGTTCTACTGTTGTTGGTAATGACTCTAACAGTAGGTGCCCTTACTTTTCGTACGGCCAGTCGTACGCAGTCGGCTTTCTTAACACGTGAGCAGCAAGTTATTGATAACATTGCCGCCCCCGCTATTGATCGTGCCAAGGCAAAGTTAGAGTACCTTTTTTCGTTCGATACGCGCCTTCCTGGTGCTGGGACACCTTCTAGTGACGTACTAACTATTATGTTGCTAAATGAAGACAGCGTGGGAGAAGGCGGCGTCGGTATTTCGGCACGTCCTGGTGATGGACCCTACAAGCTTCCCGATGAAACTCAGCTAGATATTAATAAAGACGGCAAACTCGACCCGGCTTGGTCTTTTCCCTACGATATTGATGGTGATGGCAACATCAATGAGTCTGGTGAAATCATTGCATACTCTCTTTTGGTAGATGATGCTGTAGACCTTAACGATCCTAAAACGTTAGATGACCGTAGTGATGACATCAGGCTGGAGGACGTTAGTGCTGGTGCTGATATTGAGAAAGCAAAGAATTTGGTCGTGCGTAACGGACCCATTAATACTAACGAGGGCCTTTCTAACTGTGGTGGTTCTCGTGCGCCTCAGCAGGGGTGGTTGGCAATTAGTGAAGCCACTGTAGAAAAGAACTTTCAGATTACAACCTATGTAAATAACGGTAAAGACCTAGGCCGTGCAAATAGTGCCTTTGAGCTTCAGCAGGTGCGTCAGGCCTCTAAAGGAAACCGTTGGGGAGCATGGTTTAAGTACGACTTAGAGATATATCCAGGTCCAGAATTTAATTGGAATGGAGCCATGCACACGGATGGCAACCTGATGATTACAGATGACTTCCGTGGTCATATGATTAGTTCTCACAATTCTTGCCTTTATTCACGAGAGTCTTCTGAAATAACGATGGCCGAAAAGGACAATAGTCGTCCTAGGGATGGTATTGACGTTGACAATGGAGATTTTCAAGGTCAACTTATTCTCGGTAGAACGGCAAGGGCCTACGGGCAAAGAGGAGGTAGTGACGCTACACGGCTCCATATCTATACGGATGCTACTTCAGCGCCTAAGGAGAATGACGCTGACACTAACTTGACAGTCTCGACAGATTCTATTGATAAAAGGGGATCTGAAACTGGAGCACCTAGTGGTAACCCTGCTGATATTGCTGTTGATCCTGTCGCTTTATTTTCCCGTGGTATTTCTCAACACCGTAGTACATCTACCTGGGAAAGAGATAGTAACTGGGAAACAAATGAGTACAACGAGCAAGGACGAGTCTTTAATAAGCAGGACGTACGTTCCCCTTCTTTGGATGACTTTTATCGCGCTGACGATCGGTATGGTCCATCGCCTGCTTATGGCGATACCAACTGGGTACTTAGCGATGACTACAGTAAGGCCTTGGGCGACCCAATTCTTCCTTCAGACCTGAATGCAAATAAGTTTATAGATGCAAATGCAGGTTTGGATGGTTATTGGGAGCGTCAATCTATCATCAATGGGATGCGCGTTGTTATTGGGCAGCGGCTTGAGCTAGGCGATCGCAACGGATGGAACTTTAATGCGCTTACTGGAGAAGTAGAGTCTAATACTGATCCGCTGTATCCACCAACGCTTACAGGCTCCACGCAAAATAAGCAACGACAAAGAGTGACGTTAAGAGATAACCTTGCTGCTGTTCAAGGCATGGTTGTTTATCATTACGAAGATAATGATGGTCAGTATCCTTTGGCCTGTATGGCGAATACTGTGCATCCAGGAACCTATCAAACCTTGGTAGATAGTCGAAACTTTAAGGCGCTAACCTTAAAAGACAGCAGTGATGCAGATGTTCCGCTTATCAGTGATTTCTTAAATGGCAAAGGTACAAATGGATGGGAGTACGATTTTCCAAGTGACTTTAAGCCAACCATTGCCAGTACTACGGGTGACTCTTTTGGGGTCGCTTTAGCCAGCAATAAGCCTTTAGGAACTGCGCTACGCAACCTTGCTTATTTTGCGGGAGACCCCCTAGGTGGTGCCCCTTCATTTAAGCCGGTGCAAGAGGATAATAGTAGTGCTGTTGTTCATCCGTTTCCGCAGATGGCAATGTGGGGCGACTACTCTATTCTCCGAAGAATTTTTGATGATGAGCTAGATGACTATACGAATTGGAATCCTGGTATCACTAGCATGTCTGCTCGGTACGCTAAATTGAGTCCTGCTGATAAATCTACTTTGCATTCAGCTTCTTGTACGATGGGGCTGCTCACCCATAATCTCGATACGCTGAGTAAAGTAGATTGGACTAACAGTACTGAATTTTCTACTTCCGAAACGCCGACTTTTGCTGGTATTAGAACTCAGAGTGACGTCAAAAGCGAAGTGGGTCGCTATTTGTGGGATGCTTTCGGTGCGGTGGATGGAGGACCTGCAGCCGACTCTCTTGCCGCAACTTACTGTAGAACCGGTCCTGGTGGAACTTATATTTGTGATCAAGGTAATCCGCTTGTAGCTTCTCTCATTAATGCTGCGGCCCCTAATCTATCTGAGGGGGCTCTAAATTTTGTTCATACGCTTTCCAGCTTCACCCAAGTTGAAAGAGATAGAAAGTACGGATTTGAAGCGTCTCCTGTTTCAACAGGTTCGGACTGGCTCGTCAAGAGAGGGGCTACGACGTATTTCTTTAGATTTCCTGAGAAATGCTTACCTACGGATTCTAGTGGAGCAGTGGGTGCTTTGTTTAGCGCAGACACGTATGCTATCGATAGCGACGATGCTGCTAACGCTGCTGGAGTGGCCCTAGCCTGTTCTTCAGTCCCTAAGTACCCTTCTTTGCATTACTTGTTTCCCATCGCTGACCATGGTCATGCTGCTTTATCAGGCGGAGCTTCAGAAGAGTATCTGGACGAATCCTATATCTCTAATGCTAATGCAGGTAGTGATAAGTACAAAGTGGTGGGTACTGCAGCCGATGAGATAGGTGTAATTGCATTTTCACCCCGAACTACTTGGAAGCTACCGAAGGAGGATGACAATTCAGATGCTGGAGGAACTCTTAATCCTGAGTCAATGGAAGTTATTGATTCGGACGGTACGCTCCTAAAGGTTTCGTTGCTAGACAAGGCTACCTACAATGGTCGAGAAGAGATGCTTGTCAGGGTCTTGGATATTGACCTTGGTAAGCTCACCCGAATTAAGAATGATTTAGATTACTGGATTTCGGATAAGAAGAAGGCTGTCAGTGGCATCTTTTATGCGGCGCGCGAAGATGCAGTGCGTGAGGACTCTATTGTTCGGCCTGCGGCGAATACCTGGGCTAATTGTTCTACACTGGCCAACCTGTTAGGCAGCGGCTGTCGTATGGATACCAGTAGCAATAGCCCGAATGATCCGCCCTTGAGTGAAGAGGATGGAGCGTTTATCGGAATTAGTTTGAAACCTGTTGACTTTGCTCCAGATCCTGCAAGGAGACCCAATGGTTTTCGACTGAACGCCGACTTAAATGGAGAGGACGGTGATTTGAGCGGTGGCCGTAATGCTGATGATGATGGATTTAATCGAGAATGGGGATTTACTTTCGTTACTGACAATTCAGCTTATATCAAGGGCGATTACAACCCTCATACAACTGATGGCGTTGATACTATAGAAGAGTTCGTTACTGGTGAAACACTGTTAGATAGTTCTGTTGGATATGGCGAACCATTCTATGATGATCGTGAGAACTCTAATACGGATGAATTTTCTACAGATACCGTTGACCGCTGGCGAGTGTCAGAGGTTCTAGCTGATGCTGTGACTGTTCTCTCGGAGAAGTTTGTGGATGGCTCTGTCGAAGAAGGCTTCATTCGCGACAGAGATGAAGCATCACAGTCATTTGTAAATGTAGATGGTGTTTCCTCTCTCACTTCGTTTAACAATCAACAACGCCCTTTAAATAATACCGATCGATTTGGTCATGCTGGCAGGTGGCTGCGGGCTAGCAGTGTGTATCCTTCGAGTGATGTTTCTGCGGCCCTATGGTCCCGTCCTGATACCTCTACCCGTGGGGGCCCTACTTATAAGGAGCCTATTTGGGTCGGTCGAAACGGAGAATCACGAACCAGAATCGATCTTGCCTCTGGGATTACTTTTTATAGAAGGTTTACCAATGCTGAAGGTAATACTGCCGACAGTTCTGATGATGTCATAAATGGAGTAAGTCCTTCTGGTACAGTCCTAAGCGGAAATGATTTTGTGCTCCCTGGACAGCGTAACGAGAGGGCGCTGATTCTAAAACCCACAGGTTTTGAATCTCGGGTGAATACAACTATTATCTCTGGGATTGTTCCATCTAGGGCAGGGCAAAGCTATGGAGGAATGAATAATTTCCCTAGATTTATAGAGAGTTGGAAAGTCGCTCATGGTGACAGTGGCACTAGTGTGCCTCTATTTATGCAGGGTGCCTTTTTACAGCTGAACTTTAGTACGGCATCAACAGCTCCCTTTGATGCAGATGCCTGGGACCCTGGTCAAAATCCTACTGGCAATAGTGAACGTATCGCATACTACAAGCCTCCAGTACGCTCTTGGGGCTATGATGTGGCTCTGCAGTTCTCGCCACCTGGCCCTATTGCACAGCGTTTTGTCACAATTGACCGACCTCGTAGTGAGCATTACAGAGAGCTACCTCTCGAGGATCCATACGTAGCGAATCTAAGATTTGCCTGTAAGTCAGATGGTTCTGGTGGTTTTGAGCCTCTCTTTGATAATGAGGTTGCGACCTGTGCGCCATAACCTCTCTGTTGTTGAAAATGGTTAGTGAAAGCTTAGTATTGTGAAAAGATGAACATGCCTGTCGACTACACCTTTCCAAAGAAACGTTCATCGGAATCAGGGCTAACTTTGATAGAGTGCTTGGTCGCTATTGTGGTGATTGCGCTGACTACTGCAACCATGACTCCAATGGTGCTTTTTGCAGTGGCGACAAGGGTGCAAAATCAAAAAGCGGAGCAGGCTCTAAGCCTTGCCCAATCTGAGATTGATCGAGTTCGCTTAGCCGTAGAGCAAGGAGGGGACTACGGTGACTACCTAGGTGAACTCTCGTTAGTGCGTCTTCCAGATGCTACGCCTCCGACAGATATAACGGCAGCTGTAGCCCCGCAGACCTTTATTGATAGTACGGCCACAGCAAGTGCAGTGACTGAAGCTAGACGCGTGGATACGGATGGCGATGGCGATACCGATTTTGCTGTGCAGCTGTTTAGAACTGAAGGGATCGAAGTCTCTCCCACTACTGCTGGTGTTTTAGCCTCTACGCCTGTTGCGTTCTCTGTGGGTGTACGCGTTTATGATTCACGTGCTGCAGCTAGTTTGCCGTCGTCATTGAAAACTGACGAGGCGGGACTCTCATTTACCAGCGGTGAAGGTGATCGCACCACTCGCCCCCTAGCGGTTTTATATAGTCAGATAACGCAAGGTGACCGCGTTGGCTCACTTTGTCAATATTGGGACTTTGCAGACTCAACGGCTGCTAACAGATCTGACCTTTTGTGCGACTAAGTATTCTGCTAATTATCAGGTGTAACATCACACCTGATAATTAGCTTCTTTGTTTTGAACTTGTAGCTAACTTTTACTGAGCTTTAAGACTATGTATTCTTTTCTTTCCTCTTTTCGTAAAAGGTTAGCCATTAAAAATAAACAATATCAGCACGAAGGCTTTACGCTGTTAGAGCTTTTGATTTCGCTAGTGATTGCTGGCACGGTTATCTCCGGTTTGTTGTTTGTCGTTGTAGAGCTAACAAAGATTGATAAAAGAGAGTCTTCTTTAGACCAAGTTCAGCGAGATATGAAGCGCGCTATTGATTATATCTCAGATGATTTGCAGGAAGCTGTTCACGTTTACAGTGCTCCTGCAAAAATCCAGCAAATATACGATGAATTAAAGGACGATCCAGATTTTCCAGAGACGGCGACTCCGGTGCTTGCTTTCTGGCGAATTGATCCTATTAAAGGTCTTGATGGACTTCCTACAGATTGCAGCAGCATAAGCGATGAAGATGATGAGAGAACGTGTGATGTGCTCAAAATTCGACAGGCTTCTTACACGTTGGTAGTGTACTCTCAGCAGGAAAATACTGATGGTAATAGAAACTGGCTAGGGAAGTCTCGGCTCATTCGTTACGAATTACCTAGATTTACAGTTGCTGGAGTCTCTACTTTTACAGAACGAAAAGGATATCGAGATCCTACCGATGCTGAGGACTTAGATGCTTCTTTTGAAAACTGGATAGCAGATACTGATGGTACACCAGAGGGCGACTCAGCTGTGCTAGTAGATTATGTTGCTTCTCCAACGCCTACTGTTAATCTAAACAAAAGCCCACTGTCAGATGTGGCTGCTGATGGCACTAGCTCTCCTTGTTTTAGCTATGGAGATGATGGTAGCAACTCTCTCTACAACGTGGTTCCTAGTACAGCAGCCGTGGATGCTGACAATAGCTTTTTTGCGTGCGTTCGTAACGCCGATCCTGATAACGATTCGGATACTCCCACTGCTAAAAGAGCAAATCAAGATGTCTATGTCTTTTTGAGAGGCAGTGTTGAGGGTGTTGCTGGCGGCGCAAGCTTTTATAGTGACGAAAGCTCGCTTCCTATTGTAGAAACTCGGGTGTTAGTGAAAGGTATTATCGATAAAAATATCTAGGATAGACTGTCTTTTTATTGGTGATTATGTAAGTAGTGGTAAATGTGATGTGCGTCAATAGTTTAAGAAACGAAGAAAAAGCTGGTTTCACACTGATCGAACTGCTTGTGGTGGTGGTGATGGTTGGGATTGTTTCTGCAATTGCTGCGCCGAGTTGGCTAAGTTTTGTCACGCGACAGCGAATGAATTCTGTGCGCACAGAAGTCCTAGGAACTTTGCGCACGGCACAAGAAACTGCGCAAAGCAGGCAGCAAAGTAAGCGAGTAGAAGTCTCTTCTGCGGATCTTTCTATGACAGTTAGCAACCATTTAGCTAGCGATGGCTCAGTTTCTACCGAGAGTGGTGTAGCAACTATGCTAGGCAATAGCAAATTTCGCGACAAATTTAGTATGACTATTTCGTCTCCAGCAAGTGCTGTTGATGCAATCATTTTTGATGAGGATGGGAGGGTTGATGCTATAGATTCAGCAGATGCACCACTCGATCCTCCTTATTACATAACGCTTGTGCATGAGGATACGACCTCTCAAAGCTGTGTGGTGATTCGTACCCTATTAGGTGGATTTCAGTCAGTGAATGATACTGATTGTGATCCTTAAATACCTATCTGAAGTGAAAAACTAATCGAGTGATTTTGTTCGTTTGTCCCATTTATTCTCCGGCTTGCCGTTAGTGTTTCACACTTTAAAGTATCGACTTCGGATAGGTATGTCTTACAAACAGCAAGGATTCACTTTGCTAGAACTGTTGGTGGTTGTCTCTATTGTAGGGATAATTGCTGCGATTGCTGTACCAAGCTGGCTTACCTTTGTGGAAAAGAGGCGGTTAACTGTCGCCAGAGACAAACTGTATGTGGGTATCAGAGAGGCCCAAAACCAAGCAGAAAGCAAAAGCACTGCTTGGCAGTTCAGCGTGAGAGAGCGAGATGAAGCTATCGAGTGGGCTACTCATTCACAGTCTGCCTCGGGTGATTCGGCAAGGTGGGAATCTTTAGGTTCACCGTCTATTCAAATAGACGGTGAATCTACCTTTGATAGTGCAGGTGATATCCGTTTTGTCCGTTTTGATGAAGATGGTAATGTTCAGCTTCGTCATTTAGGGCGAGTGACACTATCTAGCAGAACCGTTCCGAAAATAAAGCGGTGTGTGATAGTTTCTACGATCATTGGTGCCCTACGAAAATCTGAAGACCAAGCGCGTCCGAATAGCAGCGGAAAAACGTGCTACTAGCTCTTGTGATTAGTTCCTAGAGCCGTTGATGCCGTCGAAGAGGAGGAATAGGCCGCCGAGGAGTATGGCGATCGCACTTAAGCCCAGGAGCCAATCAAGTGAAGCTGCATTTTCCATAGAATCTAGTGTGGTGTGAGCTACGCAGCGATTATAGAGCTTTGTAGGCAGAGACAAATCTTTGAATTCCCGATAGATCTGGATGGCTGGTGATGTTGGTGTAGCTGTCCTGTTGGGCTAATAGGTTGGAAACTATAGGGGCTTGGTCTTTCATGAGTTCGATGAGCCAGAGGCCACCGGGCTGTAGGTAGGTGGCGCTGGCGCGGATGAGTTCTTTGATGCTGTCTAGGCCATCTACTCCGCCGTCTAAGGCTAAATGGGGCTCGTGCTTTTTGACTTCAGGCTGAAGTGTGAGGACGGTTTGAGTGGGAATGTAGGGTGGATTGGAGACGATGCCCGCTAGCTGGCCTTCAAGGTGGGATAACGGATCAAGCCAGCTGCCTTGATGGAAGGTGATGCGTTGTGATAAGTCATGTCTTTGGGCGTTGAGTTTTGCAATTTCTAGCGCCTTGGGGCTAAGGTCCGTGGCGTGGATGGTGGCAGTGGGAAACTGCTGAGCAAGGCCAAGGGCGATCGCACCACTGCCTGTTCCTAAGTCCGCCCAGTGCCTGGATGTGAGTGTGGCGGCAATAGGACTGTGTTCTACCAATTGTTGAGCAAGGTCGATGATGAGCTCTGTTTCGGGGCGGGGGATAAGAACCTCTGGCGTCACTGTTAGAGAAAAGCTCCTCCAGGGTGTTTCACCGGTTAGATACTGCACGGGAACGCGGTGAGAGATTCGCTGTTTCCATTTTTCTGTGAGGATTGTGAGGGGGGCTCTCAGGGGAATTTGCGCCTGGTTTTGATAGCTGTTGAGCCTGAGTGAGAGACTGCTGAGATTGCTAAAACCTTGTAGGAACCAGTCCACTTCACTGAGAGAAATGCCGTTTTCCTTGGCGAGTTGACTAGCCCATTCTCTCCATTGATAGAGACGTTCTCCCGAGATGATTTCAGTCATTAGAGAACATGGAGGAGACTTGGGATTTCTTTGACTTCAGGGAACTGGCGAATGTCGGTAAGGGCTTTCTGGAAGGCCCCTTCGGGGACTTCGTGCGTGACCACAACAAGTTCTACTAAGCCATCTTGAATGCCGATTTGGACGATAGATTCTAGGCTGACATCGTGCTTGCCAAAGCAGGTGCCGAGTTTGCCGATGACCCCGGAGGTGTCCTGTACTAGGAGCCGAACGTAGAGGCGAGTAACGACTTCTGCGTTAGGAACAATATTTAAGGTGTAGGTGTGAGAACAGTCGAGCAGTGGATTCGGCTTTTTATCGGTAGCGGCGACGAGCAGTAGGTCTGAGACGATGGCGCTGGCAGTGGGGCCTTCTCCTGCACCGGGACCATAGAACATGACTTGGCCAATGGGCTCGCCTTCAACGAGGACGGCGTTGTTGACATCGTTGATGCTGGCAAGGGGATGCGTGGTAGGTACTAATGTGGGATGGACGCGCACCTGAATGTTTTGAGTATCTGTAGTGTCTTCGGGGAGCTTTGCGATCGCAAGTAGCTTGATGACAAAACCTAAGTTGTTAGCGTAGGTAATGTCCGCGGCGCTAATGTTACGAATGCCTTCGCAGTAAATATCTTCGCGATTGACGCGACCCCCGAAGGCTAGACCTGCAAGGATAGCGATTTTGTCGGCAGCGTCGAGGCCATCTACATCGGCGGTGGGGTCGGCTTCTGCATAGCCGAGCTGTTGGGCATCGGCAAGAATAGGCTCAAAGTCACCACCTTCATTTTGCATCCGTGTGAGGATGTAGTTGGTTGTTCCGTTGATGATACCCATGACGGCCTGAATTTTATTGACGCTCAGGGCCTGCTTGAGTGGGGTGATAATGGGGATGCCACCACCGACAGCGGCTTCAATCAGGACGTAGACGCCTGCGGCGGTGGCCGCTTCATAAATTTCTTGTCCGTGGCGGGAGATGACTGCTTTGTTGGCGGTAACGATGTGCTTACCGTGATCAATTGCTTTGAGAATAAGTTCTCGGGCAGGCTCTATCCCACCGATGACTTCGATGATGATATCGATGTCAGGATCGGTAACAATGCTGGTGAGGTCGGTTGTGTAGAGGTTCTCGGGGAGGTCAATTTTGCGTGGTTTGAGCGATCGCACGCCAACCTTACTAATTGTCAACGTGTTGAGTAAGGGGTGTCGGTCTTGAGGCTCTAAAAGAATTTTGGCGACGCCTGTGCCTACGGTGCCTAATCCCAGTAGTCCTACCTTTAGAGCCAATGTTCCGAGCCTGATAAAAACAACCTTCTAATTGTAAGGGAGGGATGTGCGGGTAGATTCGTCACCTTTAGGATTTGTTTTGGGAAGTGCTCTAAAGCAGTCCCTTTAAAGCTAGACAGGGGAGACAGTGCTGATGTCTCCCCTGTTCACTTGCTAGAATTACACGCTTCTAGCGGTATTTATAGACTCAACCTTAATAGGTCTCTACGTTCCAGCGGTGAGCCTTCTTGAGCGTGCGGCGATACTCAGACCATTCGACACCTGCTTTAGAAGCTTCAGCAGCCATAGCTTCGTCGATGCCGTCTTCCATGCCTTTAAGCCCACAAATGTAGACGTAGGTATTGTCTTGCTGAACCATCTGCCATAGGCGCTCTGCGTTTTCAGCAACGCGGTGCTGAATGTACATGCGTCCACCTTCAGAGTTCTGCTGCTCACGGCTAATGGCGTAGGTGAGTTCGAAGTTATCAGGGTACTTAGCCTGCATTTCCTCTAGCTCTTCCTTGTAGAGAATGTTCTCTGTTTTGGGAATGCCAAAGATGAGCCACGCCTTACCGTTGAACTGATAGTCGGGGTTAGCTTCGCGCTCATTATCTTTGAACATGCGCCATAGGTAGGCACGGAAGGGTGCAATACCTGTCCCGGTACCCATCATGACGATGTTGGCATTAGGGTCATCAGAGAGAAGCATTTCTTTGCCGACGGGGCCAGTGATTTTGACCTTAGTGCCGGGTTCTAGGTTGCAAAGGTAAGTAGAACAAACGCCTTTGACTTCTTCTCCTGAGTCAGGATCTTTGTAGACTAGCTGACGAACACATAAAGAAACCGTCTTGTCATCTACATCATCGCCGTGCTGAGTGGAGGCGATGGAATAAAGACGAATTTTGTGAGGCTTGCCTTTTGCATCGGTACCTTCAGGAATGATGCCGATACTTTGACCTTCTAGGTAGTGAAGGTCACCTTCTGAGAGGTCAAATTTGAGGTGCTTAACGGTGCCGATGCCGCCTTCAGCGACTAGCTCATCGTTGGAAAGACAAGCGCCCATGTAAGGCGTCTTAGGCTTATAAATGTTGACAGGAACTTTCTTTTTGTCTTTTGCTTTTGCTTGAGTCATTGATTTTGGAGTGGATTTCGTGGAGGCCGTCTGACTCGATGAAGAGGTTGCTGGGGTTCCCGCTGCCGCAGATTCGCCGACTGGGCGAATGCTAACGATTTTGCCGCCCAACTTCATGATTCGCTTGGCTTCTTGCTGCATACGCGCATAGGGCACGGTAATGGCAATAGCGCCGCTACGACGAAGAGGTGCGCTCATTTCGCTAGCTTGGCCGCTTTGACCTAATCCTTCAACTTCGTAGACGTAGAGTCTGCTGGCTGAACTGCTAGCACTAATTCCAGTTGTGCTGGGGTTGTACATCCTAAATAGTGGCCTTGGGGTGGCTTGATATTTCTATATGAAGACTAGACTATCATTCTGAGTCGTTTGATTTCAGACCTTTGCCTGACTCGATTTAGATGAATGAGGTTTCCACGATGAGTCTTAAGGATGAATTTATATTGTGAGAGTACTTTCCAGAAGCGCTTCATAGCGCTGTATATTCGCCGATTATTTGTCTTTTATTCTTTGCCTTTATATTCATAAAGCGCTGTTTACTCATAGAGTGCTGCTTTGCTACATCTGTCTTCCCCTTGTCGTTTAGCCAGTTTTTGCCCGAGCGGTTTGGATACCTCTGCAACGGTGTTGGCGTTTACAGTTTTCTTTCAAGCTGACACAAGCCTGAAAATGCCCATAGTGGCTTATCTTTCATGTTTTTACCACTGCTCACGTCAGGAATAGCTGACTGATGAAGGTTTGCCTAGAGCATGCTAAGAGTGGGGCTTGAAACTTAACTAAGAATAGTGGGTGTTTTAAGCATCATTGGGTAGGGGCTGCTTGTTTGCGAGCGGTAGTCTCTGATAATATTTAATGTACGTAATCAAAAGTTTCAAATCATAAAATTTTGTGATTTGTGAAGGGGTTATTTAGGGTTAGTTGCTTTATTGGCCTAGCTCCAAAGGCCCTTTTCTTTATGGCGAGTGCCGTTGCTTTGTTCGGTAGGCATTGCGTGAGTGATCGTGCCCTTGAGATTACTTAAGAGCCCGGCCACAGTGGATGGGAAATTGCTTTTTGAGGTCTGGCGCTGATTGCGATCACCGAGAAAAGGCTTGCCCGTTTTTGAACTCTTTAAAAATAATTTTGATTTTGTTGCAGAGGACCCTATGACCAGTAAAGAAGGCCAAGTAGTTTTGATCGGTGTGGCTGGAGACTCAGGATGTGGTAAATCCACCTTCTTGCGTCGTCTGATGGATCTCTTTGGTGAGGAGTTCATGACGGTCATTTGTTTGGATGACTACCATAGCTTGGATCGCAAGCAGCGCAAGGAGCAAAAGGTGACTGCGCTGAATCCAAAGGCGAATAACTTTGATTTGATGTATGAGCAAATCAAGGCGCTCAAGGAAGGCAATACCATCGATAAGCCTATTTACAATCACGAAACCGGTGAGCTAGACCCACCGGAGAAGGTTGAGCCTAATAAAATTGTGGTGATTGAGGGGTTGCACCCGCTGTATGACGAGCGCGTTCGTGACTTGCTGGACTTTAGCGTTTACCTCGACATCAGTGATGAGGTCAAAATTAACTGGAAAATTCAGCGCGATATGGCTGAGCGGGGTCATACTTACGAAGATGTTTTGGCTGCAATTAATGCACGTAAGCCTGACTTTGAAGCGTTTATTGATGTGCAGAAACAGTATGCCGATGTTGTCATTCAGATATTGCCTACTGAGCTGATTCCTGACGACAAGGAGAATAAGATTCTTCGTGTTCGTTTGATTCAGCGTGAAGGTATTGAAGGCTTTGACCCGGTTTACTTGTTTGACCAGGGTTCGACGATTGACTGGATTCCTTGTGGTCGTAAGCTCACCTGTTCTTATCCTGGCCTGCGGATGCACTACGGCCCTGATAGCTACTTCGGCAACGAGGTTTCTGTTCTGGAGTTAGATGGTGAGTTTGATCGCTTAGAAGAAGTGATTTATGTCGAGAGCCATTTGAGCAATACTTCTACTAAGCACTATGGTGAGATGACTGAGCTATTGCTGAAGCACAGTGAGTATCCTGGTTCTAAGAATGGAAGCGGTTTGTTCCAGGTGTTGGTAGGTCTTAAGATGCGCGAAACTTACGACGCTTTGACCGTTGCGAAGGTTCCTGCGGAAGTGGCTTAATTTAGGCTGAAGTTTTTATTCCAAGTCTGAAGCTGTAGTTGGTCTACAGCTGTGTAGAGGTGGCTCTTTGTTAGAGCTGCCTCTTTTTTGTAGGCGCTTTATCTTTTGTGGGCCTTCAAGTGGCCTGCTGTAGAGATTTTTTAGGTATAGAGTTAGTAGAGATTGGGGATTGAGTGCGAAGTCACTGAAATTGAAGGTGAAAGGGTTGTAATGTATTGTTGACTTGTGCGAGTGCCCTCAATCGTTGACTTTGGGCTTGTTGGCCTTGGGCTTGTTTTTCATTGGCATTGTTCTATGGCTTCGGATTCTAAACTTACCAGCATCCTGATTGTGGAAGATAGTCAGGGGCGACGCGAAATTTCTCTGGAAAGCTCTGTGTACTCAATCGGCCGAGATCCAAAGTGTGATATCCGGCTGGCCTCTCAGTTTGTATCGCGTCATCATGCGACGTTGGTGCAGCTACCAAAAGACAATGAGACAGACTATTACCGCATTGTGGACGGTAATTTGAAGGGTAAGCCCAGTGCGAATGGGATGCTGATTAATGGGCGTAAGCTTCAGGCCCATGATTTGATTAATGAAGATGAGATTGTGTTTGGACCGCAGGCACGAGCAATTTTTTATCAGCTAGAGCGAGATACCTTTTCGGGGGTTGCTCCAGATGAGTTTGATATCACACTGATTAGCCCGAATATGGTGGACGAGGATGATGCGTGATGTTGTGCAAAGTTGAGTCCTGCTAACTCGGTGGCGTTCAATAGGATTTTGACGTAGTTTCCCCTTCAGATGAATTGATTTATCTGAAGGGGAAATTTTTGTTGGTAAAATAAACTATACGGTTTAGTTATAAAAAGATTTTTCATTTTTGGGATTTTGGAAGTGAAACAAGCCTCTCTATTTGAGGGCGTTAGGGGCGAATGGCGGTTTCGGTGCCAGGGGCGAAAAGGTGAATCTTATCGTTTGGAAAGCTGATTTGCAGCGTGCTGTGAGTGTCTATAGGCTGACTGGCTGAGATTCGAATTTGAATTTTTTGGGCGTGGGTTGCTTGTGGGTTTTGAGTGGGTGCTGATTCAGCTGATAGGGTGGCCATGACGAAGGTTTCGCTCCCAAGGGCCTCAGTTTGAGTGACGGTGGCGGGGAATGCTGTGGGCGTTTGGCCAACATTGATGTGCTCAGGGCGGATGCCAAGCATGACGGTTTGGTTGGTGTAGGGAGCGATCGCGCTTTTCCAGATATTAGGTAGGGCGATGGTGAAGGCTGAATGGATCAGCTGGGTGCCGCCTCTGACCTGAACAGGCAGAAAGTTCATAGGGGGAGAGCCAATGAACGCCGCGACGAAGCGATTGGCGGGGTGATGGTATAGCTCTAGGGGTGGGGCGACCTGTTGAATTTCACCTTGGTTCATGACAGCGATGCGATCGCCCATGGTCATCGCTTCGGTCTGATCGTGGGTGACATAGATAGTGGTGGTGCCGAGCTGGCGCTGAAGGTCTACGATTTGGGCGCGGGTTTCCGTGCGAAGCTTTGCATCTAAGTTGGAAAGGGGTTCGTCCATGAGGAAGACTTGTGGATTGCGAGCCATGGCACGGCCTAGAGCAACGCGCTGCTTTTGTCCGCCGGAGAGCTGTTTGGGTAGGCGGGTGAGCAGGTCTTCGATTTGGAGCATTTTGGCGACGCTGTGGACGCGCTGAGCGATCGCGTTTTCGGTTGGCGACTGGTATCGCAACGGCTGAGGTAGCTTGCGCGTAAGACCGGTCAAAAGCCCGTCAAAGCGATTTGTGTTGGCATTGTCGTTGGGATCGAGCTTTGTGCGGCGCAGCCCAAAGGCGAGGTTGTCGTACACGCTGAGGTGCGGGTAGAGCGCGTAACTTTGGAACACCATCGCAATGTCGCGCTGCTTGGGGGGCAAGGTGTTGATGATGCGATCGCCGACTTGAATATTGCCGCTAGTGAGGGTTTCTAATCCAGAAATCAGTCGCAATAGCGTGCTTTTTCCGCAGCCTGAGGGGCCTACGAGAACCATAAACTCACCATCTTTTACGGTGAGATTGATGTTGTTTAAGACGGGGCGCGAGGCGCGATTGGCCATTGCGGCGTCTTTGGGGGTGTCAGCATTGGGCTTTCCGCTGCTGGCAAAGATTTTTGTGATGTTCTCTAGGGCGACTTGGGCCAAGGGGAAGCACGGTAGAGGGTAGGTGGATTGCCTGTGACTACGCTCAGGCTACGGGATAGGGGCACTTTAGCTTTGGGGTGCGATCAGGCTTGTGGTGTGAGGGTCGCTTTAGCCCGAGAGGGCATCGTCTGGAATGTCAGTGATGCGCGCTTCGGTAATGGTTTCGCTGCGGCCGGGGGTGAATAGTCGGGCGCAAGGTTGGCTTCTGCCCTGGAGAGGGACTTTTTCAATGGCCATTTTAGCAAAGCGATTTTCGTCGGTTAGGACCGTGAATGCGGCTTCTGGCACTGCGAGAATCATGCTCGATAAGGTGTCACTCTTGAGGGCGAATTTGAAGGATTGAGAGCCGATACCGCCGCGATTGGACGCTTTGAAATTGCTGACGAGCATTCGCTTGCCGTAGCCTTTTCGAGAGATGAGCAGCAGGCTATCTTTAGAGCGAACCGGGACGCCACCCACGAGCTGTTCGGTTTTAGTTAGGCGGATGCCTTTGTTGCCTTGGGCGGCGCGGCTCATTTCCGGCAGCTGCTCATCGTTAATTTGGAAACGCAGGAGCCTGCCCCCTGAGGAGGCCAGCACGACATCGGTGCCCATGGCTGCTGTGAAGGCAAACAGCAGGGTATCGTCGCCTTTGAGCTTAAGGGCGGTTAGGCCACGCCCGCTGATATGGGTCAGTTCTTTGGCCGGAACGCGCTTGATTCGACCTTGTTCAGAGATGACGATGAGCTGTTGGCTGAGTCGCTCTTCGGTCATCACAATGTGAGTGACGACATTATCGGGCGTGTTGCCAACGGCGGGCGGGAGCAGGTTGATCAGGGGGACGCCTTTGTTTTGTCTTTGGGCCAGCGGAACGTCGTTAATTGAGATGGTGTAAGCTTTGCCGTCGCGGGTGAGGACCAGAATTTCTTGGGTGGGATTGGTGATTTCGGCTTGGATGGTGACGTCATCAAATTCATCCAGCTGCTTGTTGGGTGCCGATTCTTTAGCCTTGCGACGGCTATAGCTCTTAACTGCCGATCTGCGGATGTAGCCTTTACGGGTAATCTCGATGACAAATTCGGTTTCGCTTTCCTCGGCTGCGATTTCGGCGAGGATTTTGGCTTCTTTTTTTCGCTGCGCATCGGTCTGGATACGGGTGCGGCGCGGGTCGTTGAATTTCTTTTTGATGGCGCGCAGCTCTTTTTTGAGCGACTTCATCAATACATTCCGATCTTCAATCAGCTCTTGCAGTTCGCTGATGCGCTCTGCGAGTTCGGTGGCTTCGTCGCGCAGTTTTTGTTGCTCTAGGCCGGTGAGCCTGCGCAAGGGCATGGCGAGGATACTGTCACTTTGTCTGTCGCTGAGATCAAACCGCTCCTTGAGCTGGACTTTGGCGGTGGTGCCATCGGGTGCGCCGCGCAAAATTTGGATGACGTCATCAATACTGTTGAGGGCGATAATGAGCCCTTCAACGATATGGGCTCGGTCTTCCTTTTGCCCGAGTTCATGGTTGTACTGACGGATAAGCGTATCTTCGCGGAAAAGCAGAAAGGCTTCTAAAATTTCGCGGAGAGAGAGCTGCCGGGGCTGACCTTCATCTATCGCCAGCATGAGCGTGCCGAAATTGGTTTGCAGCGGCGTCATTTTGTAGAGTTCGTTCAAAATTAGGTGGGGCTGGGCCTCACGCTTAATTTCGATGACAACGCGCATTCCGTCTCTATCGCTTTCATCGCGAATGTCGGTAATGCCCTCAATACGGCCTTGATTGACGAGGCTAGCGATTTTGGTGATCCAGCTGGCCTTGTTGACCTGATAGGGCAATTCGGTGGTGATAATGGCCTGGCGCGTGCGTTTGCCCTTACCTGTTTTGATTTCTTCGAAGTGAGAAATGCCCCGGATTGGAATGCTGCCGCGCCCAGTGCGATAGGCATCGTGAATGCCTTTGGTGTCAATAATTTCTGCCCCTGTGGGAAAGTCGGGACCCGGTATCAGTTCGAAGAGCTTTTCGTTAGAAAGATTTGGCCTATCGATGAGGGCGATGAGCCCGTCAATTACTTCCCCTAGGTTGTGGGGCGGAATGTTGGTGGCCATACCAACGGCAATGCCGGTTGAACCATTGAGCAATAGGTTCGGTAATTGAGCCGGGAGGACTACGGGTTCTTGCTGCGAGCTGTCGAAGTTATCGGCAAAATCGACGGTGGCTTCACTGACTTCTCCGAGCAGCGCGCTGTGACCGATGTCTGCAAGCCGTGTTTCGGTGTAGCGCATGGCTGCCGGCGGGTCGTTATCCACTGAGCCAAAGTTGCCATGACCGGAGAGTAACGGGTATCGGCTGGAAAAATCTTGGACCATGCGGACCAGGGCATCGTACACGGCCTGATCGCCATGGGGATGGTACTTACCCAGCACATCGCCGACGACGCGGGCACATTTTCGAAAGGGCCGGTCGGGCACGAGTCCAAGCTCATGCATGGCGTATAAGATACGCCTGTGGACGGGTTTGAGGCCATCTCGAACATCGGGCAGCGCCCGCCCGACGATGACACTCATGGCGTATTCCAAATATGATCGCTGCACTTCGGTATGAAGCGCGGTGGTTACGATCTGTTCTTTGGAAAAGTCCAACTGTTTCGCCATGTAATGGGGGTCCTTAGAAATATGTCGGCTAGGCCGGTAGATGGGGGCGGGTTTTTAACGGGGAGTTAGCCAGTTGCTGAGTAGAGTAATGGGTGATGCTCGCTACTTTACCAAGCAGATGTGCTGTTCAGCTCGTTTGGTAAGGGATTTATGAGGGCATTCAATGGTGTACGTTACACGGAAGCGCCCGAAAACTGCAATACTCTAGGATGTAGTTCTTAAAAACTACGCCCAACGATAAATGTCAGTGTGTTGCTTCAAAAGGGTTACAAAGCTAGCTTTAGGTAAGCTGTTTGACGAAAGCTGAGCTTTGTAGCAGCTTATTTTTATGTCAACTGTGAGCTTTCTTTAGGCTGATTCCTACTTTTGCACTGGCTGGTGCCTGTTTGGAGGTTGCTTTTCCCCTTGTGCTGTGTGCTTTGTATAGTGTCAGGGGTTGCTTCGTCAACTGCATCAGGCAACTTTGAGCGGTGATTTTGAATGTTGCTCTGTGCATACCTTGCGCATTAACTCTGTGCATTAATTTTAGGGTTTATCTGCCTTTTGCTTTTAGGCCATCTAAGTTTCATTTAAGAAAAGTCATGAAGACCATTTTGATTGTGGAAGATGACATGGTTAACGCCCGTGTTTTCTCGAAAATTTTGACGAAGCGGGGCGGATTGAACGTTAAACATACGGAAAATGTGGAGGAGGTTATCAGCATTGCTGAAAAAAAGGAAGCGGACGTCATTTTGATGGACGTTTCACTTTCACACAGTGTGTATCAGGGTAAACCTGTCGATGGTATTGAGATTACTCAGATGCTAAAGGGAAATCCGGAGACGGCTGGAGTGCCGGTGATTTTGGTGACGGCCCATGCGATGGATGGAGATCGCGAGAATTTTTTGGTCCAAAGTGGCGCAGACGGGTATATCTCTAAGCCGGTGGTAGACCATCAGAAGTTTGTCGATGATATTTCTGCGATGATACCTGGGTAATGGGGTAAGCGAATTTTAGGTGAATGAATTCACTACCAATTTTATTGTAGTTCAAATGTACTTTTTGGCCTGAGAAATACTTGTCCTGTTGCCATTGGGCAGCTGGCCGTGCAACAAAAAAGGTGGCGATTGATCGTTGGTCAATCGCCACCTTTTTTGTTGGCTATTTTAAGTTGTGCTTTGCAGGGCCAAGCTGTGCGGTGACCCCTCGTTGGCCTTTATAGCGGTTCTTTGAATGGGTTGAATACAGCAATGACTCTAGAAAGGCCTGTTGTAAGCACTTTTGAGATTTTCGATATATATTTAATGCGAATGAGAACCGCTATGTGAATGAGAACCGCTATGTAACTGGGCGAGGAGTTCTTGCAGTGTAGGTGTACTGAAGAGCGTTTGGGTATCTGCGATGAGCTTGTCGCCCCAGAGGTTGCTTTTGAGGAAGTCGATGTCGGCGTAGCGGGGATCGCGTTCGAGGGCGGCGATCGCAACATCGTTGCTATTGGCACTGTTGCTATTAGCACTATCGACTGCCGGGCTACCGACCGTTTGGCTACCCTGGCTGAACTCGGCGACTGCGATTGCTAGCTGCGGTTCAGTTTCTTCGGTTTCGGCGATTTCGAGGGCCTTTTGCCATTGCGCGATCGCACCTGAGGTATCGCCAGCCTCGTACATCACAAGGCCAATGTTGTTGACCGCAGGCCAAAACTTAGCGTCGTTATCGATGGCCTTTTCGTACTGTGCGATCGCCTTATCGAACTGGCTGAGCTTGTAGTAGGCATTGCCCAAGTCGAACAGGGCGTTGGCATTGCCCTCGTCTATTTTGAGTCCTTCCTCAATGGACTGAGCGGCGCGTAGAAACTGATCTTGGCTAAAGTACGCATTGCCCAAGGTAAACATGACCAGCGCATTTTCGGGCTGAAGCTCTTTGGCTCTGCCCAAGGCTTCAATGGCCTGAACGGGTTGAGGTTCGCTGACTTGTAAGTAAAGGCTGCCGAGCAATGCCAAAACATCTGGATCGCTGGGCAGTAGCTGAGCGGCGAGCTGGGCGCGCGCTAGGGCCTCGTCGTATTGCTGAAATTGAGCGAGCTGGGCAGCATCTCTAGCGAGACTTTCACCATCTGCCTGCAAACGTTCAGGATCTAGCGGTAGCGTGTAAGGTAGCAATGCTTGAGACATTGCTGGTTTGGCCTGACTCCACGTACCAAGTAGCAGTAATAATGAAAGGGTAATTCGTTTGAGCACGGGTTGGTTCGATGTGAAAAAACAGTTGTAGAAGAGAGGGTTGTCGCTAAAAGGCGGTTGTCACTAAAAGACGGTTGTCACTAAAGACGTAAGCGATGCAAAAAAAGATCTGTTGCGGGGCGAGGTGGCAATAGCTAACGATAAAAGAGATAGGGGTCTTACTCTACTTTCAGTCAGTATTACTCTTTTTCAGCATAAGCTCAGATGATTTTATCCGATGAGGGTGGACGGGTGAAACTGGCACAGGTGACAGTGTGGGTGTTGAGACACATTTTTTCTCAGTGCGCCTAGATCCTCGCGCTTAGAGCCTCGCGTGTAGAACCTTGCGCTTAGAACCTCAGCTCGTATTCTAGTAAGACTTGATTAATATCTCTGAAATTAGTGGCACCTCTAACAGTAAGCGCATCGGTGAGCCGGTAGCTAGCACCCAGCTCAGGGTTACTGCTGTCTGTGAGAATTTTGGAGACGGACAGCGATGTGTCGTTAGTGACGTCGAACCCGATAGAGGCCCCAATATCTAACCCGGTGCCCCTGCTTTCATCTGAGCGCTCGCGCGAGGCTGAGGTGACCGGAAACAGGTTGAACTCACTAAGGCTAAAAGTATTGCCGACTAAGTCTTGAACTCTGGTGAGAATAGTGCCGCTGACCAGGTTGATGAGTCCTTCAAAGCTGTCACCATTGCCGGAGAGGCTACCCACCGTGGATTCTAAGGCGGTGACAAAGCTGCCGCCAATAAGCCCCACGAGTTCGTTTTGGGTTCGAGACGGTGAGCTAGACAGCTCTAGATTTTCGAAAATGGCGTTGGCGGGACCTTCTACATCTGCGCGAACGCGAATGGTGCGCAAAGAGCCCGGATTGTCGAATCCAGAATCTGACTCGTCGGCGATTTCGGCATTAAAGAAAGGCGTGCTGGCCACAGGGCCACGGCTATCGACCTCGGGAACAGACGCTCTGAGGGAGACATCTAGCAGCGGATTATTCAGGCCCATTTCCGGCGTGAATTCGGCGGTGTTATCGCTGCCTCTGAGGCGGAAAAGCGTGGTGAATAGGTTGACCCGGCCAGAGCGGAGATTGATGATGCCATCGGGTTCTAAGGCGGTAGGGGGGCCGTTGAGAATGAGGGTGCCATCGGCAACGAAATTGAGCAAACTGCCTTGAACAACGCGAATAGAGTTGCCCAGGGTCAGCCGCAGATCGCGAAACTGGGGGACGATGATGCTCTCATCATTAGCTGGACTCTCTGCCGTTTCTCCGACCGCTTCTCCGGCTGCTTCTATGGTGCCGTCTGCTGAGACACTAGCGGCGTCACCGTCGCCATCGGCTAACAGCACTTGCCCCTGAGAGAGCACCACCTCACCGCCTACCTGAGGACCATTGAGCAAGGCGCTGCCACCCACCACAATTTGACCCTTGACCTCGCCGCTATAGAGATCTTCCAGGGTAAGGTCGATGTCTTGTAGGTTGACGGTGAGCGGTCGGTCAGCGGCGAGGGGTTGCCGGAAAAGCGGATCTTCGGTGACGGCAGGCAGGTTGGTGTCCGCCGCAGGTGGTTCAGACGGAGGGACCGTCTCAGCAGGTGCGGCTACGGGTGCTTGTGTCGTCTCTTCTGTTGGGGCTGTAATGGGCACCTGTGGTGCGCTCTGGGGTGCGCTCTGGGGTGCGGTGAGGGCTGTTAACTGATTGCCGGAAACAATTGGGTATAGCAGCGGGAAGGTCCCTGCGGCGGTGAGCTGGCCTTCGCTGAAGCTGCCCTGTAGCGTTTCAACGATGATGCGATCGTCAATAAAGGTGGCTCTGCCAGCGACATTGGTGAGCGGTTCGGGCAAAATCTCGGCGCTGAGGACGGCGTCTTCTAACGTGGCGAAGCCTTCTAGCTCTGGGCTGGCTAATGTGCCGCCTACTTCAATATTGAACTGGCCACTGCCAGATTCCCAAGCCACCTGCTGGTTAAAGATATTTAGGAGCGCGAGTCCTTCGTCCTGCACGTTGAGTGTGACGCTGATGTCGTCGCTGTCCGGCTGAACCTCCATAAAATTGAAGGCGTAGGGAATTTGAGCAGATAGAGAGAGGGGATGCTCGGGCGCGGTGGCGGTAAGCGCACTGGTGAGGCCGAGGCGAGCGTTTTGGTAGATGAACTGAGCGCTGGCCGCCTGGATAGGCGTGTCGTTAATGGTGGCATTTTCTAGCTCGGTGAGACCCCGCAGCTGTGGGTTGGCGAGGGTTCCACCCAGCGTGGCGGTGGCATTGGCAAAGCCGTCGATATCGAGCGGGAGCTGAAGAATATTGCCTAGGGCGCTGATGTCGAGATTCTGAGCTTTGGCCTGAAGGTTTGAGGTGAGTTCTGTTTCACTGCCGAAGACGATTTGGCCTGAGAGGTTGATAGCGGCGAGCTCTTCGTCGATGACGGTGGGGGAGATATCTTCGGTGGGTGGGATGACGGCTATGGGCGTAGGTTCTGTGTTTACGGGTTGCTCAGCAAGCGTCGGATCGGTGGAATTGAAGGCCCCTGGGTCAGCTGATGTTGACTCAGGGGCGTCTGCTGGAGGTACGGCAATCACAGAGGCGAGGCGAACGGGTTCGAAGGTGATGACATTGGGTGTGACGCTGCCTTTGGCAATGACCTGCTGCGCGCTGTAGTCCTCGCCCCATGTCCAGTTGCTGCCACCCAAGTCAAAATCTAGCTGGAAGTCTCCGCCGGTGCCGTTGAGCTGGAAGTTGCCGGCGAAGGGACCTTGGAGCTCTTGTAGGGGCGGCAGGGGTTGGTTTGCTTGGGCGATCGCAGCTCGCTCTTGCAGGGCCTGAATTTCGGCAAGGCGACGTAGCTGATTAAGCAGGGCCGCATTGGGATTACCCGTGCGGTTAGTTGCTAAAAAGGTGTCTAGTTCTGATTGAGAGAGCGGATTTGAAATCCACTCTGGCGGTGTTAGCCCTCTGCGGAAGTCTTCTAACTGGTAGATGGATAGGGCGGCCAAAATCCCTTGAATATCGCCGCCTGCGGTTTGAATATCTGCACTGTAAACAGGTTCGGGGCCGTCGATAGCAACGCGTCCGTTGACGGTGTAGCTGTTTTCATTCAGCTGTAGCTCGCCGCCAGTCAGCGTCGCTAGGCTATCGGCGAATCGAACTTTTCCAGCCAGCTTGCCAGCGCCAATATAGCCGAGGCCCAAACGCTCTACGACGATGTCACCTTCAAGAGATTCGTTGGCAAGATTGACTACTGCCTCAGCGCTGGTGAGGGTGCCGCGCAGCTGACCGATGTCTGCGCCAGTGCCGGGGGGCGGAAAGTTGAGGGCCGAAAGCGGAAAGTTCCCGGCGCTGAGGGTAAGGAAATCGCCTTGGCTTTGGCCGCGTGCGAAGGTGTCGCGCCAGTCTACGTCGAAGTTGAGATCGGGGAAGGGGGCATTGGGATTGCCGACCTCTAAAAAGGGACCGATATTGAGTGCAATGTTGTCTGTGGGACCTGTTGCGTTTAGGGCGAGGCCGCCTTCCGGGGTAAAGCTGACGGTGCCTGTGAGCTGTTCGTTAAAAGGGAGGGTATTAACGACAAGATTGCTGGCCTGGACGGTGCCGTTAATGCTGGGGAGCTCAGGTTTGCCGGTGAGCGTGCCGGTGAAGTCTGCGCGTCCGGCGAGTTGGAAAATATCGGGGATTTCGACGAAGGGGATGTCGTTGATGTCATAGTCGCGTGCGGTGATGTTGAGATCGAAGCGTTCGAGGCCGTCGAATCCTTTGTCGAAAAGGGGGGTGATGGTGCCGGTGGCGGTGAGACGCTCGGATTGGGACTGGAGGACTTCGATTTTTTCGCCGTTCCAGACGACTTGGCCGGTGAGCGGTTCGTTGAAGTTAGCGAATTCTGGGTTGAAGGTGGTGAGACCGTTGGAAAATGCGATGTTACCACTGCCTGCGATCGCGCCAATGCGAGTGTCTGCGGTGCTCCCGCTAAATTGAAACTGCCCACCCACGTCTCCGACTAAATCGGGCGAAATTTGATTGAGATCGACATTTGCCAAGCTAGCATTGGCAGTCCACAGTCCATCTATGAGCGTGCCTGAGCCGCTGACCGTGCCGCCTGCGAGCTGAAAAACGGTATCGCGAAAGGTCAGGTCTGTGCCATTGGCAATATCGACGGTCCCACGACCGGGATACTCTGCGGCAGGCGCGTTCCAGTCGATGGTAGTGTTCACATCACCGCTGTTGCCTACGACGCTCGCGTCGGCAGAAACCAACCCTAGCTTGACGCCAGGGTTGAGATCGTAAAGCTGCGCTAGCTCGCGAGCGGGTAGGGTACGGCCTGTGAGATTGAAGGTAAAGGGAGTGCTATCGCTGAGGCGAACTTCCCCAGAGCCGCGCAGCGATCCGCCTGTGCTGGGGGTGCCAGCGATGTCCTCTAAATAAAGCTGCTGGCCCTGCAACAGAAAATCAGTAGAGGCGCTGGTGAAGGTGACCCGGTCCACTTGAAGGGGCTCAACAGCAGTCGCTGAGCCAGAAAACTCGGGCTGCTCGATCGGACCGGTCATGTAAGCGACAGCATCGAAGTTGCCAGTTGTTGGGACAGGCAGCGCTAGCTTGATAGTGTTGGTAAATTCTTCGACGGTGACATTTTTGGTGACGGCGCTGAGATCGTAGCCATTGTCAAAATCGATCAGTCCTTTGGCGACGGCATCAATTTCGCCATAGCTACCTGTGAGTGTATCGACCGTCCACTTGTTGCCTTGAAAACGAGTGCTGCCCTTTGCGTTCTCTATCGGGAGTGGCAGGATGGTGGTTTCAATATCCGTGTTTTCGGCCTGGATAGCGCCAGAATAATCCACCTCATTATTGGGGCGGATTTCCATATCCATGCTGCCGCTGACTTCACCGGAGGTCACGGTGACCTCATTGGTTGGAATCCCGATGGTGGAGAGCGTAAAGCTCAAAATATCGGCGAGTGGTGCGTCTTCTGAGCGGATGGAAAGATTGGTGGCAAAGTCTAATTTTGTAACGTCTGATTCTGGAACGTCTGATTCTGGAACGTTCTCATCTGACGCATCTGGGCTGAGCGTTTCTGGGCTGAGCGTTTCTGAACCGAGCGTTTCTGGGTTGAGCGTCTCATCAGAGGGCTCATCAGAGGGCTCGTCCGGCTGAGAGGCTATTTCTTCAGGTGTTTCGAGCGCGGACTCGATGACGACAATCGGTTCTACTTCACCTTTTACCGCGATATCTCCACCGTCGATGGGGTTTCCATCGACATCGAATCGGATGCGATTGGAGTCTTTTTCAGCCACCGTCACTGGATCGATACTGAGCGAGCCTTTGACCTGCTCAATGACGATAGGGTCAGGCTCGGCATTCTCGGCAGGCAAGGGAACTAGGGTGAGCTGAGTATCTTGGATGCGAACGTTGTCAACGCGGACTTTAAAGCGTTCTTCAGTGGTTTCTTCCCGCTCTGGCGTTGCAAAGTTTAGCCAGCCTCTTTCACTATCTTGTTCTAAGTAGCCCTCTGCGTCTGTCAGGGCTAAATCGAGCCCTAGTTCTGAGGTCAACAGGGTTTCAATGAGGTTGAAATTGACGCGAACGGTTTGAGCGGTGACCGTGGTGGCGTCTTTGGCTGAGGCACCTAGCTCTGAGGGACCGACTTGAATACTGCTGAGAGTGACTTTTTCGACATCGCCTAGGGCGACAGGGCGATCTAACGAATTGGTGAGCGTTTTTGAAATAAGCGGAGAGAGGTCTTCTTGAATGAAAACCCAGGCCCAGGCGGCGAGTGCGAGGCCGGCTGCACTAAAAACGGTGCCTAAAAACGTGCCGAACCAGAACCAGGGAAAAGAACGCTGGTGCGTGGGCGGTAGCGGTGAGTTCGTGGGGTCGTTGGGGTCAGCGTCAGGAGAAGGCGGCACAGTATGTGGGGGGTATTAAACAGTGCGTTAAAACAGTCCGTTCAAGAGGTGCGTTAGAAAATAGAATTTGATTTGAGCCTGATTACCCAGATACTCTATCAACTTGTCTGGCCGTTTGTGTATGGTGTGGCACTTTTGCGAGCGGCGAGTGAGTGAGCCGCTGCTGTGGGTTGAAAGGCGCCTCTTGTGTTATTGCTTGTGAAAGCTTCTTATAATAGGGCTGTCTAATCTTAAGACGTTACTTCGAAGGCAATTTTAGAATCGTTCTCAATATAGAGGAGACTATTCTTCTACGCCTGCATGAGTTTTTTAAAGAGTGCAGGGGCTTACAATTGCTCGCTTATGGACAGGCCAAACTTATCGTTATCGCGGCACCAGACGCCTAATCCTTTTCTGATATTTCAGAGTCGGTATTGGGTGCTGGGTACGTACCTGATTGCCAGCGTTGTTTTAGGCTTGCTGTATGGCTTTTTAAGCTGGTTCTCTGTGGTGCCTACGCCCTCGGAAGATCCGATTTCGGTGCCGATTTTGTCGATTGGCATTTGGGCGATATTGGCGGGGATCATTGTGCTGGTAGGCCAGCATAAAGGGTTACGCCTGGGGCCTTTGTTTGGGCCTTTTTTAGGTCGGCCCCTGTTGCGATCGCCTCGTGAAGCGCAGAGAGCGGTACGGATGGGGCTAGAGTGCGACCGGGTGTCGCGATTTTCTTTGCCCTATGCTGGCCTGCTAGTGGCTAGCCTGCTGATTTTCTCTTTGGGCAGCTTTTCGGTTGTTTTTTACTATCTATCGCTCAATTTTCCTGAGCGGGCTGCCAGTATGTTAGAGACCGACCTCATACTGGGGGGTGGGGACAGTCAGTATCCGCAGCTGTACGACGGACTGATGCTGTTTTGGCTGGTGGTGTATGCGCCCCTGGTGGAAGAACTGGTTTTTCGAGGGATTTTGCTTCAGCGCTGGGGCACTAAGTGGGGGCTGCGCCGGGGGGTGATGGCTTCTTCGGTGCTGTTTGGTCTGCTGCATTTGAACAATCCGCTGGGGCTGACGCTGTTTGGCTTGGTGATGGGGCTTTTGTATGTGCGATCGCGGAGTCTGTGGGTGCCGATTGTGTGCCATGCGCTGAACAATATGGCGGCGGTGGCGATTGATGGATTTTCTAAAATGACGGGGGTTGAGTCCTCTTATTCTGTGGCAGATGTACAGGCTTCTTGGCAGCTGGGCCTGGTGTTGATTGCGATCTCTGGGCCGTTTTTAGCGCACTTTGTGTGGCGTAGCTGGCCTCAGCAGGATGACAAAATTCCCTATTTGTTTAATACCGTTTTGCCTGAGTAGAGCGTGCTTGGGAGAAGGGGCTCTGGAGGCTTGCGGCGGCTAGGCTAAGGACGATTGGTAATAAGAGGCGATAAGCTAGAACGATCGACTTTGCACGTTCACATCGTTTTATGCCGCCAATCCGCCGCGTTCGTCAGCACGTTAACCCTTTGAGCAGTAAGTATGCGAACCCGGCGGAGGCCCCCGACTGGGCTGAGGTTTTTACAAATCCTCGGCTGCCGCTGCATTTGGATATTGGCTGTGGCAAGGGTGACTTTGTGCGGGAGATGGCTAGTCAGGTGCTGGATTGGAATTTTTTGGGTTTGGAAATTAGGGAGCCGTTGGTGGAGCGGGCCATCATTAGACGCGATCGCGCGGTAGCTGAGGGCGCTTCTCGAAACCTGCATTTTGTTTTTTGCAACGCCAACAATTCGCTAAAGCCGCTGTTGGAGCATTGGCCCGAGGGTTGCCCGTTAGAGCGGGTGAGCATTCAGTTTCCCGATCCCTGGTTTAAGAAGCGGCATCAAAAACGGCGGGTGGTGCAGCCTGAGCTGGTGGCGGTGCTGGCGGAGCTGATGGCCAAAGACACCTGGGTTTGGTTGCAGTCAGATATTGAGGAATTGTGTGTGGCGATGTGCGATCGCTTTGATGAAAACCCAGCGTTCGCCCGCACTGATGCGAACTGGCTCAGCGAGAGCCCGTTTCCGGCACAGACCGATCGTGAGGCGGTGTCTGAGGAGAAGGGCCTGTCGGTGTATCGGGCCAAGTACATTCGCCAATAGCGTTATTTTCTGTAAACTTGCCAATGGCCGCTGGCCGTAAAAGCTGGCAGCATGGCTTGCTCCTCTGCTTGGCTCCCCGCTTGCCTATCTGTGGGCAGAGGGGTTGTGCCTGAGAATAATGTAAACTTTTATGAATAGCCTCTATTTGCAGAGGCCGATAGTAAGCGGATAAGAGAAAGGATTATGTCTGAGCCGAAGGGATTTGGGAAAAAAACACCGAAGAAGCCAAAGTCGGAGCGGACGAAGAAGCGGGAGAAGGCGTCGAAGCAGTACGACAAAATGAAGACGGATGGCCTGCCTGAGTATGAGGTGTATGTGCGCGGGCAAGGGAGTAAGCAGTGGTATCCGATTGGTGCGATCGCGGTTCGTCGCTCCAGCCAAATTAGCCGTGCGATTTACCACAGTGAAAAAGATTTGCTCCAAGGCGCGTTTAGAGCGTTTCCTGTGTTGAAAAAGAACAGGGATAATCTTGAGTATGGCTACCGCCTAAAAGGCGAGAAGGACGATGACATTGAACTGGCTAAAAAGCAGCGGCCTCGCAGTGAGCGCGGGCTGATGGGTGCCATTAATGGCATCAAGGGCCTATTTGGCGGAAACAAAGAGGCATAAGTAAACCTTTTGCTAGACGATAACCCCTCAACTGAGGGGTTATTTTGTTTGAAGATTATTTTTGTGGTGTTATGTCCGATTCTCAAGCTTTAGAAAAACAGACGCTAACCTACTGGCACGTGTGGACAGATGACGATGGCGTGAGCCACCAAGACCAGTGCCAGCTGACGGACTATGTGCAGGAGAGTATGGGCGGCGATGCCGATCCGCAGTGGAACAATCGGCTCATGAGCGGTGAGTGTGAGGTGCTTTTTGCCACGCTGCCGGTGGGTTGGGTCGGCGAGTGGCACGAGAACCCGAGGCCGCAGTGGATTGTGCCGATTAGCGGCATTTGGTATGTAGAGACGATGGACGGTGTGCGGGTGGAAATGGGGCCGGGTGAGGTGTCATTTGGTGCGGATCAAAAGACGAAGGCCGATGAGCAGGGGCGTAAGGGGCATGTGTCCGGCTGTGTGGGGGATAAGCCTGCGAAGCTGATGGTGATTCAGCTCAAGAATGATGAGTACTTGGCAGCGCGGCCTGGTCAGCTAGAGGGAGCACTGGAGAAATAATGAGTGAGCAGAAGCCAACGTTAGAAGACTTTAAAGTTGAAGAGTTTGACCTGAGGCGGCAAGCGGCTGAGGGCACAGAGGCGACTGAGGTTGAGTATGAGTCGGTGAAGCTAGATGAACTAGACTCGGCGACGATTGATCGGGTGATCGAGATGGGTTGGGAGGATAGAACAACCTTTGAGGTGATTGAGGAGCAGTTTGGCCTCAAAGAGAAAGATGTGATTGCGATTATGCGGCGATATATGAAGCGATCGAGCTTTAAGATGTGGCGTAAGCGAGTGACCTCGCGGAAGACGAAGCACGCGAAGAAGAGAGATTTTGAGGTGGGGCGGTTTAAGTCGAGTAATCAGCGACATTATTAAAATTCATCGTTTTAATAGCGCGATCGCTCTACGACGTGCGGGTTTTCCAGGTTGAGAAGAGTTCCAAGGGCACCTGACGAATGCTGTGATTGAGGGCAAACAGCGAGCCATAGCTAGCAATGAGTAAGCCAATGTTATAACCGAAGGGCAGGAAAACGCTGCCAATCAGCGGAGGCACCGTGGCTAAAATCAGCCAAAACGCCTGCTTGTAATTGGGTGAGCCTGAGAACTGAGAAAACGCCCGATGAATAAGGAAATAGCTGGGAATAGTGGCCAGTTCGGCCATGCCGTATCCCCACAGATCAAACGAAGGTAGAAACAGGATGCAGCCCAGCCAAAGCATGCTGACATAGCAGAAGTTTTGTAGTCCTACCTCACGATTGTGGCCTGCTGCGTAGAGGGCAGCAGCGTGCAAATCGAAAACAGCGCTGACCAAAGCAGCGATCGCAATCAACGGAAACACATGCACACTCGGCAGCCACTTAGCCCCGAACATCAGTGGAATAATCCAGGTGCTCACACAGGCAAACCCTGCACAAATTGGCCCAATCAGCAGTGCCTGATACGTCATCCCTTGGCTAATCGCCTGCCGAGTAGCCTTGGCATCACCAACAAATTTGGCCATCACACTAATAGACATGCGGCGAATCACAATGCGCAGCATTGCTAACTGCTCAACTAATCGAATAGCAATACTCACCAGGCCAGCCGTTTCTAACCCACCCAAGCGACTAACCACTAAGGGAACGGTCAATGCCTTAACAGACAAAATCCAATCCGACGCTGAGTAGGTCAGGCCATAGTGCAAAGCTGGCTTGAGAAACGACCATTGCCAGCGCCAGCGCCAGGGTACCCAGTGGGCTCGGCGGGCCAGAAACAACAGCACCGAGCACTGCACCACAATCCCTAAAATTGGCCCCCAGTAGCTCCAGTTCAGCAGCACTAGCGGTACCGCCACCAAATAATTGGCGCACTGGGAGAGGGCCTCAATCATGCCAACTTCTGCAAACTTTAGTTCGCGCTCTAGCATGCCCGTAGAGACTCTGGCAACCATCTCGAACCAAACCGGCAGCGCCAGCCACCGCACCACAGCGGTAATTTCGCTGTGTCCTGTCCACCAGCCGAATGCAGGCGCCGTTAGCCAAAGCACTGCGCACAACCCCAACCCCACCGTAGAGAAAAAGGCCAGAATCTGCTCTGCGCCATCTTCGCGCAAGTCGGGCTGGCGGATGAGATAAACCACTAAACCGAGCTGGCTCGTCCAAATGGAGAAGTAGAAAATTCCCATAGACACAGCCACAAGACCATAGTTGGCAGGGCCAAGTCTTCGCGCGATGATCAAAACACTGATCAAAGAGAGCGCCGCCGAGAAAAGCTGTCGGAGGGTTAAATAAATGCCGCCCTTGAGAACCTTTTTCCTGAGACCTTTTGTAGATTTCATATAACCTAACTGAAAATTATAGGGTCTAGAGAGGGTGAGCCGGTTTAACTCAACGTAACACGTTGACTCTAGCTGTGTAGCAACAAAAGTGAGCTCGTCATGCAATCACGATAGCCGGTAATGATGAGGTCTCATTTGGGAACTTAATGCACACTGTATCAGCCTCGGACTTTTGTTGTTTCTCTTGCTGTTTTTTGTTGTTTATTTTTGTTGTTTCTCTTGCTGTTTTTTGTTGTTTTTAACGGGGGAATGGAACAGCTGATGCTAGCAAAGAAATGTAAGAGGACATGTCTGGTTAAAAATCTATAAAGCGCGGGAAAATTTGGAACAAAAATCTAGTGTGTACGTCTACTTCTTATGGACACATCCTATCCCTTTATAGGAAGCGTGGTTCTCATCCGTAGTGGCTCCCAACGGTTAGGTAACTTCTATGCAAAGTCCTTTAAAAGTTCGTACAAGAGAGCAGTTTTTAGTGTTTGGATCGCCTGCTATCGAAGAAGCAGAGATTCAAGAGGTTGTGAGTAGTATGACTAGCGGCTGGTTAGGCACCGGCCCTAAAGTTGCCCGGTTTGAAGAGGACTTCAGAGCCTATAAGCGAGCTGAGAATGCGGTTGCAGTGAATTCCTGCACGGCGGCGTTGCACCTGAGCTTGCTAGCCGCTGGTGTAAAGCCAGGAGACGAGGTAATTACCACCGCCATGACCTTTTGCTCTTCGGTTAATGCCATTATTCATGCTGGGGCGACGCCTGTGCTAGCGGACGTTGATCCGGTGACGATGAATATTGATCCTGAGCAGGTTGAAGCCAAAATTACGTCGAGAACTAAGGTAATTTTGCCTGTCCATTTGGCTGGTCGTCCCTGTGATTTGGATGCCCTAGGCGAGATGGCTCGGCGCCATGGGCTCAAGCTGATTGAAGATTGCGCCCACGCCATTGAGACAGAATACAAGGGCCGTAAGGCTGGTACGTTGGGTGACTTTGGCTGCTTTAGCTTTTATGTCACCAAAAATGTTGTCACCGGCGAGGGGGGGATGATTTTGGCGCGGCGGCAAGAAGATGCTAACCGAATTAAGGTGTTGGCGCTACACGGCATGAGCAAGGACGCTTGGAAACGCTTCGGTGATGATGGTTACAAGCACTATCAGGTTGTTGATTGCGGATTTAAGTACAACATGATGGACCTGCAAGGGGCGATTGGTATCCATCAGCTGAGGCGGGTGGAGCAATACTGGCACAGAAGGCAGGAAATTTGGAACCGTTACAATGCGGCCTTTGCCAACCTTTCGGTTGGGTTGCCCGCGCCACCGGAAGCGGATACCCGCCATGCTTACCACCTCTACACGCTGTTAATTGATGAAGCTCGAGCCGGGCTTGATCGGGACGCTTTTCTCAACGCCATGACAGCGCGCAAGATTGGGGTAGGCGTGCACTATTTGAGTATTCCTGAGCATCCTTACTATCAAGAAACCTTTGGCTGGCGGCCTGAGGACTACCCCGAGGCCATGCGGATTGGCAGGCAGACGGTGAGTTTACCGCTATCTGCAAAGTTGACCGATGCCGACGTTGACGATGTAATTAGCGCGGTCAGATCAATTTTGCGATGATCTGACGGCTAGCTTTTACGACTAGCTCTTACTGCTGGCAACGTGCGGCGCTTCCCTCGTCGCAGCGGATGGGCGGCGGAGTGACTGCTGCTATGTGGCTTAGCAAAAGACGACTTGCACCAACTTCTTGCACTACCATTTTAGGGTGATCGCCATGCCTAAGATTTCTGTCATTATTCCGACTTACAATGCTGAGGACATGATTGTTGAAACGGTGAACGCTGTGCTGGCGCAGAGCTTCACTGACTTTGAACTGATTGTTATTGACGATGGCTCCAAAGACAAAACCCTGGCCCAGGTTAACGCTATTGAAGATAGCCGGATCAAGGCGTTTGCCTACGACAATGCAGGGGTTTGCGCCGCCCGCAACCGAGGGATAGGGCACGCCAGTGGAGACTTTATTAGCTTTTTAGACCACGATGACCTGTGGACTGCCGATAAGCTAGAAGACCAACTGTTGGCCTTGCAGGCACGGCCTGATGCAGGTGCTGCCTACAGCCGGGTTGTGCGCATGTATGAGCAAGGGGACTATTTTGCTTTCAAGCCCAGTCATACACCGTTGGTGGAGGGCAACATTTTCCCTAACCTGCTGCGGGGGAATTTTATTGGTAATGGGTCGAATATTTTAGTGCGGCGGGAGGTGGTGGAAGCCATTGGCGGATTTGATCCAGACTGCCCCTACTGCGCGGACTGGGACTACTGTTTGCGGCTGGCGGCCCATTGCGGCTATGTGGCGGTGCCTAAAAACCAAATTCTCTATCGTCAGGTGGCGGGGTCTATGTCTTCTAAGGTGCCTGTTTTTGAAGCGCAAGGGCTGTTCATGATTGAGAAAACCTTCCGCACGGTGGCCGCGCCGTTTCAATCTGTTCAAAAGCAAACTTTGAGCCTGTTTTACAGGCATTGCGCGGAGCTTTATTTGGACGGTTGCCAAGGGCGGGCCGATGCCATGCGAGCTTGGGCCCGGTGGTGGCTTGCTGCCCGCACCTATCCTGGTGTGCTGCGAGAAGGTGTTACTTGGCGAATCGCTTTGAAAATTCTCTTGAATTTGAGTCTTTCGCCCAGCGTGTTTCGTGGGTTTGCACAGCTATCGAGGAAGCAGCGCGCTTCCTATGCCTACCTGCCGAAGGCGCGAGCAACGATCCATGCATTGGGCGCTCTAAGGTGGGAGGGGCAATAGTTGGGAGGGGCAATCCTCGCAGGGCCGGATTGTTTCAGGGCCGGATTGTTGCAGGGCCGGATTGTTGCAGGAACTTGATGGCCTGCTCGGCGGTCTGTAACTAATCTGTAATTAATTAGTAGAGAAGTGCCTGACGACCTTTTTAAGTGAAGTAGTACGTTAGCTTAAGTGGAAACATGACAACAGTACAGAATTTATCTAAACCCGGAGGCGCCCCATTTGATGTGGATAAAAGCTTTGCCGAGGCGTTCGAGGATCAAGGCTATTGCGTTATCCGGGGCTTTTTATCTTCTGAAGAAGCGGCTGGACTGATCGAAGAGATCAAAAACGCTGAAACCATTGATGGCGTGAGTGGGTTGAACAAAGGCACGCTGACTTTTTACAGCGGGGTTTACTATTGCAGCAAAAAGCTGCAAGCGTTTGTGTCCCAGCCCAAGGTGGTTAATTTTCTTAAGCAAATCATTGGGCCAAACTTTTGGGTGCGTTGGGATCAGGCGGTGGCGAAAGGGCCAGGCTCAGGCACCTTTCCCTGGCACCAGGACAATGCCTACAACAATCTGAAGGATGGCCACTATCAGCTCTGGGTTGCCTTGACGGCCACCACCCGTGACAATGGCGGGCTGTGGGTGGTACCCGGTTCCCACAAGCACCCTTTGCCCCACAAGCAAATCGACAACCACATGGTGTGTCAGGAGGGCATTACCGGTCCGGTCTTTATTGACGCGGAACCTGGAGACATTATTTTGTTTTCTTCCTATTTGCTCCACAGCACCACCCCAAATATCACCCAGGCGACGCGTTGGGCCTACGTCATTGAATATATGTCTTGCGATCATTTTGATCCTGGCATTAGGGCCCCTTACTTTGTGGTGTCGCAGGGTGGTGAGCCCACAGCAGAGTTTGTTCGGTTTTATAAGGGAAATCTCAATCCGCTGAATCATATGAAGTATTGGCGCTGGCAGCTTAGCAAGCTAATGTCTGGCCGCAAGTCATAGCATCGCTATCTGCTGTGGTCGATGGGTATGCCGGGTATGAAAGCTGGCATGAAAACTGGGTATAGAAACTGGGGCGCACCGATGAACGGGCGCCAAGGGTGAGCATCTGTATGGACTATCGCACGCTGGGAAAAACGGGGCTTCAGGTTTCTCCGGTTGGGATTGGTAGCTGGCAGCTGAGTGGGCCGTTATCGCTCAATGGCAAAGCCGATGGATTTCCTGAGCTGGGCCGAGGGCAGGTGATTGAACTGATTCGCGGCTGTGGTGAGCTGGGCATTAACTTTATTGATACTGCGCCTATTTATGGGGATGGTGAGGGTGAGAGCCGCATTGGTGAGGCCATTCGTGGGCAGCGGGATCAGTGGATTGTGAGCAGCAAATTTGGCATGTGGCGGGGGGAGCGCGGGGAGCGCGTGGTAAATACTCACCCCAGTGCGATTCGCCCAACCCTTGAGGGCAGCTTGCGGCGACTACAGACAGACTATGTAGACGTGTATCTTTATCACTCGCCGCCGGAGGGCCACCTAATTGTTGAGGGGCAGCAGGTATTAGAGGCCTTAAAGCGCGAGGGGAAGCTGCGGTTCTATGGTATTTCGACGGATGACCCTAAGGTGCTGGCACAGTTGGCTGACCAACAGGCGGTGGATGTGGCGATGTTTGCACAATCGCTGTTGAAGCACCCAGCGCCGATGCTTAAGCTGGTGAAGGATCACAATTTAGGCGTGATAGTGCGAGGGTCGTTGGCCGCTGGTCAGCTCTCAGGAAAGTATTTTGACCAGCCGCCCCGGCTTTCTGAGCAAGATATCCGCACAGGGGTTGCCTATGCTTGGAAGCGCTACGGGGTTTATAAAAAGTTTTTGCCAGCAGGGGGCTCGATGACAGCCTTTGCGCTGCGCTACTTGCTAGATTTTGAAACTACCCACACCATTATTTTGGGTGGGAAGTCGATTGAGAACTACCAAACGGCTTTAGCGGCATTGGCGCTGCCGCCGTTAGGGGCTGAAACCCACCGGGCGCTCACCCAAGTGAGAAGAACACTCTCGATTAAAAATCGGGGCTCACGGGCCATCCGTCGTTTGGGGCGACCGCTTAAGCGCTTGGTAGGTGCCGAGTTGTTTTGAATAGCCTGCAAATCCCTACGGACATACTCTCATCTTGGTGAGCATTTCCCAGCGCCGTGCGGCGACGCGGGAGCTCACCACTGGCGCCGTAAAGCGACGCGGGTTCGTGCCGCTCCTCAATATGGAGGGGGAGGGGACTTAGGTGTTGTCTTTGCAGATGCTTTTTACGCCGAACTCAGTTTTTTATGGCGTTCAGTTGCCAGGTGAAAAGAAAAAGGCATCAGTGGAGCCCTTATTCAGAGTCTTTTGTTGCAGCCTGAATAATGTCTAAAAGCTGTTGCGTCATCGGATGATTCGATAAAGAAGCTTGTTTGTTGGCTCGTATTGCCTCGGTGAGAAAGCTGGCAAAGTTGTTGATAATTGTTTGCGTGTTTGGATGATCTTGACCCAAACGTTTTAAGAAAATTTGCAAAGCTCTCAGATAGAGGGGTTCGGCTTGTTCGTAGCGCCCCTGGCTTTCGTAGAGTCAAGCGAGGTTGTTGAGACTGGCTGCGACGTCGGGATGGTCTTCGCCGAAGCGATCGCACACTGCGGCCAAACACTGTTCGTACCAGGGCTCGGCCTGTGAGTAGGCACCCTGCCCCTCATAAAAGCGAGCCATTGCGGTAAATGGCCAGGCCAATTCTTGTTCATCATCGCCTAGCCAGCTTTGCCAGCGCGTTGCGGCCTCTGCAATGTGAGGCATCGTCGAGGTCAGGCTCAATATCAGCTAGCGCACAGGCGTTTGCGGCATTTGCCGCGCAATGGCAACCATGACCTGACAGTAGATTTTGATTAAGTCCTCACTATCCTCCCTTTGACCAAGCTTTGCCAAAAAGTACTCCCGCAGCAGCTGATGCAGCTGATAGTCACCCTTTGTTCCCCGGCGTAGCAGGCTGGATTCTACCAGGGTATCCCGCCAGTCCTCCCAGTCTTCCTCTACTTCACTATCTGCCGGGGTCGCGGCCAGTGCCCAGGGAAAATAGGCGCTAGGGCAAACATACTCAGCCAGCAGGCCAGCTGCTGCTCATCCGCACTCAGGGTTTGCCAGCTCAGCTCAAAGGCTTCAACTACGCCTAGCTTTGCGGTCATGCCGTCGTATTTGTTTTGCAGCGATCGGGCCTCAGTTCGCTGCGCTGTTAACCGCGTCTGCAACTTCTCGTAGCTCACGTCCGGCTTTTGCTTTATGTACTGCCCTACCAGCTCCAGACCCAGCGGCAAATAGCCTAGCCACTGACACACTGCCTTCGCTGTTTCTAGCTCGGTATCTGTGCGATTATCATTCAAAATTTGCCTGAGTAAATCCAGCACAGCGGTTTCACTTAGCTCTGTAATCTTAAAGGGCGTCACCGTCGTTGCCAGGTGTTGATCTCGCGTGGTCATGAGTACCTGAAAGCGCGAGCCTGCTGGCGGTAGCACCGCGGTAACGTCTATGCCGCCCATCCCTTGAATCGCTGTGATTGCCACTGTTTCTCCGGGCGATAGCGCTGCATGGAGATCTTTTAAGGTGTTCTTTCGTCCTACGAATGTGCGGGAACCCTCAAAGGGCAAATTGTTTGCTTTGCCCGTCGCCTTTGCCCGTCGCCTTTGCCCGTCGCCTTTGGCTGAGGCGCCGCTTGCACATACTTTTCAATGTTGGTGGCAATATTCTTTTGGGTGAGGGTGTTGCTGTTGCCAATGACGATTTGGCTGCTTTCAGCGGCTTCACCAATGTTGTAAGCAGGATCCATAGGCCGATAAGGCTAAAGTAAGAAGCCGGGTGCTTCTTTTATACCGTATGGGTGGCTACCGCGTAGGGTGCTGTTGGGTTTGCATAGCGGGCACCCAACTATAAATAAAACTCTGACAATGCGTGCAATTCCGGAACTGAGCCCGTATTATGTAGGCCGACTGTATATTGCGATCGCACGCTCAGTGACCTAGCCATGGATTACCAACTCACGTCCGAACTCATTGGCGGCATTACAACCCTTGCTTTGGTAACGGGCATTGGCATCTCGCAAAGTCGCAGCAGTAAGGCGAATGCGGCGCTCTCTGCTGAAAAGTACAGCAAGCTCAAAGCTGAATTTGACTCGCTCACTAAGGACAACGAAACCTTTACCGAAGCGCTGGCGCTAGCGAAAGACGCCGTGGGCTCTTTGGAGCAGCAGCTAAGCGAGGCGCGCAAAGGCCAGGATGACCTGGGTAACCAGCTGGAGGTTAAAAAGCAGCTTGAAACGCAGCTAGACGAACAAAAGCAACGCGTTTCCTCGCTGCAAAATGAGCTAGACACGCTGGGTAAAACAAAAGCTCAAACCATAGAAGCGCTGACGACAGAGAAGGCTGCTTACGAGGCAAAGGCGAGTACGCTGACGCAGCAGGTGGCTGAGCTAACTGAGCAAAAGAAGGCGTTGCAGAAGGTGCTCGATGAGCAGAGTGCTGAAAAGGGTAAGCAGCAGTCGGCGCGTAAGCTGTTGAGTGATCGCATTTTTACCTTAGAAAAAGAGCGCGATGCTTTAGTAGATGCCCAGCAGCAAGCCCAGAAACAGGCTGAAGAAACAGAAGACTCGTCCTCAGCGGCACTAGATGAAACGCTATCGGCTTTAAAGCGGGAGCTGGGGCGATCGCAGCAAAATGCGGAATCGGCTGAAGCGACCGTCGCTGGGCTGGAGAAAAAAGTACAGGGACTGCAATCTGACAAGGCAGCCTTAGAAGAAGCGATGAAGATTAGCCAACAGGCGATCGCAGCGCTTCAGCAACAGCTAGCGGCAGCCACTGAAAGCAATGCCAAAACAGCACAGGCGCAAAAGACGCCTGCTAAGTCTCAGCAGGCGTCTAAGGTGACTGAAGAACCGAAAAAGGCGACGAGCGCAGAGGCTACCAGCGCGGGTGAAAAGAATGCGATTTCAGGTAAGAGCTTTGTGATTACCGGTAAGCTCACTCAGGTCACTAACGAGCAGCTGACCGCAGCGATTAAAGAATCTGGCGGGCATATTAATAAGATGCCTAGCGCGAAAACAGACTATATCGTGGTCGGTGAAAATCCAGGTAACAAGCTGGTTAAAGCCGAAAAGTGTAAGGTGACTCAGCTGAGTGAGGAGCAGATGCTGGCGCTGTTGGAGGCGGGGTAGGCGTGGGGAGTAGGGCGTGGGGGGAGCGTATTTGAATAAGGCTCCCTGCTTTCCTAATTTCCTACTGTCTTCTTTTGTATTGTTGGGTTTGCTCTTACCTTGCTGTTAAACTTTCGCCTTCGCCGGGGGCATCGCAACCTTTGTGGCCAGTCCAACTTTTTTGAGGCCCTTAATCAGCCACCAGGTAGGGTCAATTTCCCACTTTGTTAGGCCCGCTTTTGCCATTTTAGGAAAGCTGTGGTGGTTGTTGTGCCAGCCTTCACCGTAGGTTAGCAGGGCAACCCACCAAAGGTTGCGAGCGTTGTCGTCGCTGTCAAAGTTGCGGTAGCCCCACAGGTGATTGGCAGAGTTAATCAGCCATGTGCAGTGCCACAGCAATACGGCGCGAACGAACACACCGTAGATGACAAACGACCAGCCGCCGATAGCGTAGAGCGCGAGTGCAAGAGGCACTTGCAGTGCAAGGAAGTACTTGTCTAAAAAAGCGTAGTAGCGATCGCGGGCGATGTCCGGTGCGTTTTTGGCATATACCTTGCGGTCAAACACTTCAGGCTTAAGATAAAACATCCATCCCATGTGACTCCACCAAAAGCCTTTTTTGGCCGAGTAGGGGTCTTTTTCAATATGCTCTGCAAAGGCGTGGTGCTGGCGGTGTCCGGCGACCCAAAAGGTGGGACCGCCTTGCAGCGCGAGTGCGCCAATGGTGGCAATGATGTACTCCAGCCACTGCGGGACTTTGAAGCTGCGATGGCTCAGCAGACGGTGGTAGCCCAGGCAAATGCCGACGCTGCCGCAAAGCCAGTGAAGAAAGATGGCCGCGCCCAGTGCCGACCAGGAAAAGAACCAGGGAGCTAGTAGCGCAAAGCCGTGAATCGCGGCGAAAAAGCCGACGGTGGCCCAGCTGATTTTATCGGTTGCTGGTTGGGCTGCGGTTGAGTTATTTACAGGGCGGGTGACGCGAGGGGGCAGGGCTGGACTAGCCAAGCGAGCCAAGCGTTTCTTCGGCAAGTTGCCAGTAGTCATAATCTTCCTAACACGCTAAAGTGTTTGCAAGTGTTGCTTACATTTAGAAGCTTAGCTGCTCGCTTTGAAATGTGCAAGTACTACTTGCAAAAGAATGTTTGAGATCAAGTTTGAATCATAGGAATGCTCCGGATCAATGATGTCTGCAAGAAAGCTGTCGAGTCGAGAAAAAATTGTGAGATCGGCACTAGCTCTGTTCTCGCACCAGGGAATTACGGCGACGACGACGAAGGAGATTGCTGAGCAGGCCGGAGTGAACGAGGTAACGCTGTTCCGCCAGTTTGGTAGCAAGCAGGGCTTGCTTTTGGCGGTGCTGCAAGAGTCTTCTATGCTGGGTAAGATGCAAGCGGCACTCACGGACATTGTCGGTGCGAATAATCCGTTGCTGGCCTATGGGGAGGTTGGGTTGGATTTGCTGGGCAATGTTCCGGAGCTGGTGCGATCGCTCATTGGTGAGTCGGGTCAATTTCCGCCTGAGAATTTGCAAGCGTTAGGACAAGCCCTGCGACAGGCCAATCAGCAAACGACGGGCTATTTGCGGAGCGCGCAGCTGAGTGAGCTACCGGCGGGGGTGTCTGTAGATGAAGGCGCGAGCCTGCTGAATACGCTGCTTTTGGGCTATGCCGTGATGGATTTTAGTAGCGATGGCCATGGATTTTGGCCCAACCAGGCAGCCTTTTTAGCCTCGGTAGAAGCGCTTTTTAGCTCAGAGGGGCAAGCGGGTGATGGTTTAGCGGATGACATTTCGACTGTGGAGCCGGCTGTTTCACGGGTGGCAGATTTGCCGGAAGAGACGGTGCGATCGCTCTTCCAAAAGGCTAAAAAGCAGGGCGTGCAGGCATATGCGCTGGCGTATGTGCTGTTTGGTGCGGGTCTGCGGGCTGAAGAAGCGATGGGCCTGATGCGATCGCAGTCCTTTAGTACTAAAAGTCAGCATTTATTGACGGTGACGGGGCCTTCTCCTCGGCAGGTGCCGCTGAACCGTTGGATTATGGGAAATCGCTATGGCACCTATGCGAAAAATCCGTTGACCCAGTGGCTCAAAAGCCGACAGGATGAGCAGCCTGAGGTTTTTGTGGATGAGGCGGGCGAGCCTTTAGGCGTGGCTGGTATCACGCAGTTGTGGGACGCGATCGCCGCAGATATTCCAACGACCACAGGGGCTCCGGCAACCTTGTCTCAAGCGCGAGCGACTTGGTGTATAGAGCTGTTGATGAAGGGAATGAGTTTGGAGAATTTGAGCATTTTGTCGGGACTCAGCCTAAGCGCGCTGGAGGCGTATTCTTGCCGCGCCCGAGAAAAAACAGCCTTGGAGCAGGCGTTGGCGATCGACCAGAAGACTGCGTAGCTGTTCTATCCCATGACTGTTCTATCCCATAAGTAAGCTGAAAGGAGACTTTTCGGATGACGGCGAGTGAGCTGATTCAAACGATGTATGCTGCGATTAATCGTCGAGATTTGGAGGCTGCGATCGCCTGCGTTGATGAGGCGTGCGTGTATCAGGATCTTAATTTTTCCAAGCCTTTTGAAGGCAAAGCCGCTGTTGAAGAGCTGTTTCGCGATTCTATAAATAGCGTGCCAGATGATTTTGCCTTTGTGATTGATGAGATGACGATGGGTGATGATTGTGCCGTCGGTCTTACTTGGCATGTAGAGCTAGATGGCATCACGTTCCCGAATACGAGAGGGGCCAGTTTTTATCGGATTTCGCCGAGTTCTGGCCTGTTGATATATGGGCGCGATATTGTAGAGTCGCCGCTTAAGTTAGGCAAGGTGGCCTTTAGCATTATTCGAGCGGTGACGCCTTTGGCGCGCAGACTGCTGAAGCCGAATCAGTAAGCATGGTAGGTCTAATATTGACACAATGCCCTTCGACTCTGCTCAGGGCTTATTGCCGGTAACCCGAGGGGTGAGCGGAGCCGAACCCCGGTTGTGAGAGTGCAGTTTAATTGAGCTTAGTACCAAAATTTAGTGAGTGCCGAAATTTAGTGGGTGAGCGGTAGAAAGTGTGCAAAGGGAATGTGATGTCTGAACGTGAGCAAAAAGAGAGTGTGGTAGAGGCGGTCCCGTCGGAAACAGTTGGCGATCGCAGCATCCACAACTCTGCTGTCGTGCCTGATCGCGGTCTCTCTAGTGCTCTGTGGGTTTTGGTCGTTTTGTATGTTGCGGTGCTGTTGCTTTCACCGCCGGGTCAGCTGTTGCCTGGAGAGCCTGCTTGGGCAGTTACCGCAGAGACGATAAAAGAGATCGTGGCAGAGTCCCTTAACTTCTTTTTTGTGTTGCCTACTTTAGGATTTACGGTCGGTCCTTTAGTGGGTTTCTCTGCGCCGGTCGTTCATCCGGCGGCTGAAGCCTTTTTTAACTTTGCAGAAGCGTGGATTTTTATGTTTCTGCCCCTGTTGCTGTTGGACTCGCGCGGTCAAAAGCTGCCCAAAGTCGCCCTTTGGAGTGCGGCGATGTTCTTGACCAATGTGTTTTTAATTCCTTACATGGCGCAGCGGTTACGTGAGCCTGCCGTGGAAGAGCATCAAACTCCAGAGAAAAGCTGGCTAGGTCGTGCGTTTGGATTTGTGGGATTGATGGTGGGAACAAGTGCAGTTGTCTGGTTCTGCTTGGCACGTCCTGAGTTTGGGTCTGTTGCTGTAAGAGTGCAGTTCTTTTTGGATAAGCTGGCTCGCGATCGCGTCACGATTGCCTTTTGTGTTGATCTTGTTTTGTTCTGGGTGTTTCAGATTTGGCTGATGGGTGCGGTTGTGAAAGCAAGACAAGCCGCGCGATCGCTTCGGTTTATCCCCTTTTGGGGGCTAGCGATTTGGCTGATTCTGTAATGCTTGAGCTGAACATAGACACGTTCTCACAACAAAAGAGAGCTGCCTCAAGGTCTGTAGACTCAGGGCAGCTCTGTTATCTCTTAAGTCATGGCTTGTCTCTCTTAAGTCATGGCCTGAGTGCGGAATTACATGCTGCGAACGGTGGCTTCGCCGTCTTTGACTTCACCAATGAGCACTTCGCTGGTGAGACCCACAAACAGGCCGTTCTCTAAGACGCCAGGAATGTTGTTGATGGTTGTTTCCATCTCGGCAGGGTTGTCGATCCCATTGAAGGTCACATCGAGCACCATGTTGCCCTGGTCAGTGATCACGGGACCATCTTTGGCCACGCCCATGCGCATTTCTACCTTGCCGCCGAGCTTTTCTAGGGCGCGAGTGACCGGCGCTACGGCCATCGGTAGAACCTCTACCGGCAGTGCGAAGATGGTACCGATTTTGTCGCTGAGCTTGGAGCTATCCACCACCACGACAAATCGTTCGGCGAGGCCATCAACTACTTTTTCCCGAGTATGGGCCGCGCCGCCCCCTTTAATCAGGTTCATTTGCGGATCCACTTCATCAGCACCGTCGATGGCGATATCAATGTGGTCTACTTCGTCGAGCGTGGTGAGGGGAATGCCGTGCTGCTTAGCGAGGACTGATGCTTGAAAGGAGGTGGGAATGCCCACAATGTCCTTGATTTCACCAGATGCGATGCGTTCGCCGATAAACTGAATGGCATAGGCGGTGGTAGAACCGGTGCCCAGGCCGACAACCGTGCCAGACTTTACCTGGGCGGCAGCAGCGCGACCGACTTCTTGCTTCATCAGTTTGACGGGATCCATGGATGTTATTTCCTTGTTCTAAAGTGCTCTTGGGGTGTTTCGTTTGGGCGTGTCTTATACGTATTTGATACAAGCGTGCGCCTTGCTTCTAGCATGAGGGAAAGCGGGTAGCGAGTAAAGTTAACAGATGGATGCAACATGAAAGGCGCAACTAAAAATGGCCAGTAATTCGCCACCCTCTCTCTCTCCATTGCCTGACTTGCCGCTGCCTGACTTGTCGCATCTTGGCGAACAGCGGTATTGGTATTGGCGTGGCTGGCGGATTCGCTATACGCATTTGGCCGAAACCCCTAAAACCCAGGGCAAGATGCCGTTGCTGTTATTACACGGTGCGGGTTCTAGCTTAGAGCAGTGGCGGGAGAACCTGACGGCATTTGCTCAAGAGCGGCCTGTATACGCCTTAGATTTGGTTGGATTTGGCGGTTCGCAAAAGGTGGCTTGCCCACTCAATACGGATCTTTGGGTGGCTCAGGTCGCGGCGTTTTGGCAAGCTTATTTGCGCAGGCCGATGTTGCTAATGGGCCATTCTTTAGGGGCTTTGGTGGCGTTGCAGGTAGCGACGACACATTCTGAGCAAGTCGGGCGATTGGTGATGCTCACACTGCCGGCAGCACGCCAGGAGCTAGGCGGGCCAGCGGCGAAAATTGGCGCGGTGGTGGAAGGCTGGTTTGCTTCGCCGCTATTGATTCGGCCATTGTTTAGGCTATTGCGTCGGCCCGGATTGATTCGCTCGGTGCTCAAAGGACTGCACTTAGATGCAACGCGAGTAGACGAAATGTTGGTCGAGGGGTTTGTACGGCCAACTCAGGAGCGGGGGGCGGCGCGAACCTTTTGCTATTTGGTCAAGTCGCGCACGTCGGATAGTTTTAGCCCGAGCACCAAGGACTTGATTCCTCTGCTGTCTGTGCCGACGCTGCTGCTGTGGGGAAAGCGCGATCGCGTCATTCCCACCGCTTGGGGGCAGTACGTTAACACCCTGAGCGCCCAGCTCACCTTTGTGGAAGTGGAGGATGCTGGACACTTTTTTTATGACGAAAAAGCGGTTGTGCTCCACGACTTAATCGACCGGTGGCTGGTGGGCGACTTACCTGAGACGAATCAAAACTTGGTAGCGCTGAAGGGCGATCGCACGACTCATCTCAGGTAAAGCAGATATAGTGCAGCTTTCTTGACGCGTCCTAGGCAGGCGCTTCTTGCGGCAGCACATCTTGCAAGAGCGGCGCAAGTTCGTCTTTGAGCTGTCCGGCGCGAATAAATTCAGCGTAGGTATCCGATTCAATGGCGAGTAGTTCGTCACGGACCTGTTCGGCTGCGTAGGTCAAAATCTCTGGATTTGAGCGCTGTAGCTTGGTTAGGTCTTCCTGGAGTTCTTCCAGCTGACCTTCTACTAGGGCGATTTGGTAGCGGGCAAATTCTTCGTCTACTTCCTGGCGCTCAATGAGTTCTTTGAGCCGGTCTAGAACGCGGTTGAGGGCAACCCGGTGGGCGATTAGCTGTGTGTACCGTTGGCGAGTGGGCTGATCGCCGAGCAGGTCCAGCCAGGAGAGGAGGGGCTGGGTAGTGAGTCCTTGTACGAGGAGCGTAAAGAGCATAACGCCAAAGACAACGGCGATGATTTCTTCTCGTTGTGCCAAGGATTCTGGCACGCTGAGCGCTAGGGCGACGGAGACGGATCCTCTTAGGCCACCCCACCACAGGACGGTTTGCCCGGCTGTTGAGATATTTTCACCCTTGGTGATGAGGTTGCTGAAGGTGCCGAGGCCAAACACGCTGACAGCGCGGGCGGTGATGATGACTGCGATCGCAATAAAAATTGTATTGCTATTGTCAATCAACGCCTGGAAGCGAACCTGATCGCCGATGAGTAAAAAGACGATGGAATTCACAAAAAAGGCTAGGAACTCCCAGAACTCAGAGACGACGAGCCGGGTGCGCGGGTTCATCCCGATGCGCGAGCCGAAGTTGCCTAGGATTAAGCCCGTGGTTACGACGGCAATTACGCCAGACCCGCCAAGCTCTTCGGCAATAATGTAGGTCCCGTAGGCGGATACCAGGGTTAGGGACTGCTCTACTAAGGGGATATCGAACCGCTGGGTGAGGAATGAAATGCCAAATCCAATGAGGCCGCCGAGACTAATGCCTAAGCCTACAAAAAGGCCAAATCGAGCGATGGTGACCGAGCCATTGAACTGCTCAACCCCGAGGGCAATGCCGAGTAATAAGTTGAAGGCGACAACCGCCACGCCGTCGTTAAAGAGGCTTTCGCCTTCCATCAGTGTGGTGAGGCGCTTATCAACGCCAAGTTCCCGGAAAAGAGCGGTGACAGAGACCGGATCAGTGGCTGAAAGGCTCGCGCCGACGAGCAGCGCGGTGGCGAGGGAAGCGCCGGCCAGCTGCTGTAAGCCAAACACCAGGCCAAGTACGCAAATCACAACGCCTAGAACGGCGTAGAGCAGGATGGGCACAACGTCGCTTTTAAGCCGGCTCCATTTAATGTTCCAGGCTGCTTCAAACAGCAGCGGCGGTAGAAATATAAATAGGATGAGTTCGGGTGAGAGGCTCACGAGGCGAACATCCGCGACGGCCAGTCCTAACCCCACAATCAGCAGCAGCAACGTGTAGGGAATGTTGCGCAGAATGCTGAACACGCGCGAAAGGGTGGCTACGCCTAACGATACAGAGAGTACCAAGAGGAACTGACGTAGGTTTTCTTCAATGGCTTCGCTTTCAATGGCAGGCTCTATAGTCGCCGCAGTGGTTGCTAGCCAATGCATGTGGTTGGTTGGACCGAGAGCTTCTAGAAAAGGCGATAGGCCGAAAGCCGGTAGGTCAAAAAGAGACGTCGTGGGACTCACAAAATCGGTAAGCAAGATAGTCACGAAGATAAAAGAGCAGTTCAATTGCCAGAGACAATAGTAATGCCTGATGGGTAATGCGTTAGTGCCCCTTGCGGATTGTTTCGGCCTGAAGGAGCAAAGAGTCGGCAAAGGCAATGGCTTCGGTGTGCGATCGCCCGCCTGCTAGCTGTGCGAGTTCCTCACGCCTGTCTGCTTCACTCAGCGGCGTTACTTTCACGATGGTGCGTTCTTCAGCGCCTTGAGCACTTTCGTTGCCTTTGGCTGCGATCGCCTCGACGGCTGTTTCAGCGTTTGCTTTCGTTTTGAGTGCGGTGCCGATGCCCTGTGCGGCTATTTTTGCCCTTGCTCTGGTTTCTTCTTGGGCTGCTTTTTTGCTCGCTGCTTTGGTTTTAGCGGTTTTCTTTTTGGTGCTGGCCTTGCCGCTTGAACGGGTGTCTGAGCCGTTGTCTGCTGGGGGTAATGTGATGACGTGCTTGCCAACGTGATAGTGGGCGTCGGCCATGGCGGCGACTAGGGGTTGGTGGGTGACGCACAGGACTTGATGCTGGCGGCCTAGATGGTATAGCTTTTCTGCGATCGCCTGAGCGACTCGGCCCGAGACCCCAACGTCAATTTCATCAAAAACCATGGTGCCAATTGGATCGACGTTGGAGAAGCAAGCTTTTAGAGCCAGCAAGAACCGGCTCATTTCACCGCCGGATGCTATTTCAACTAGGGGTTGGAGGGGTTCGCCTGGATTAGGGCTAAAGAGAAAGGAAATTAAGTCGGCCCCAGTGGCTGTTGGGGCTTGCGAGGCAATGTCTACTTTGAACTTCACGCGCTCCATCGCCAGCGGCTTGAGCTGCTCAACAATACCTTTTTCCAAGGATTTAGCGGTTTTTTGCCTGAGCTTAGTCAGTTTGTCACAGCTTTCCATCAATGTAGTTTGCTTGGCCTGGTAGTCCTCTGCTAACTCATCAATGGACTGGCCATCACCGTGGAGTGCGGCGAGCGATGCCTGAATGCCCTGATAGTACTCAATTAGCGCTGGCAGCTCTCGGTTGTACTTACGGCAAAGCTGTTTGAGCTGGGCCATACGCTGATCGATTTGGTCTAAGCGTTCAGGATCGGTCTCAAGGCCCTCTCCGTAGGTGTTGATTTGACGACCGGCTTCTTGCACCTGGGCTAGCGCATCGCTGACCATTTCTAAAATAGGGTTGACCTGGGGATCAAAACGCAGCATGTCGCTCAAGACACCTTCGGCCTGACCTAGCATGTCGGCGCAGGCTTGGCCGCCGTCATTTTCATAGAGCATTTGGTAGATCTGGTAGCTCTGCTGCTGAAGTTCTACGCCGTGGCTGAGTCGGTGGTGCTCTACCTGGAGGGTTTCTAGCTCATCGGGCGCTTCTAGCTGGGCGTCGCCGAGTTCCTTGCTTTGAAACTCGAACATGTCTAGCTGCTCGTTTCGCTGCTGCTCGGCGCGGCGGCGGGTCTCTAATTTCTTTTTGGCTGCGATCGCAGTGTCGTAGTCGCCTTCAACTTGCTGACGCTGCTTGAGAATCGCTTTGCCCGCAAATCCATCGAGCCAATCACGCTGTAAGTCGGGTGACCCTAGCTGTAGCGTTTGCCCCTGGGCCGTAATTTCTATGAGCAGCTGGCGAAGCTCTTCCATCTGGGGCTTTTTGACCACGACGCCGTTGAGCCGCGAGCGGCTGCGGACCGCATTTTTGCCAGCGGTGAGTTCGCGGCGGCAGGTGAGCTGCTCGCCTGTATTCGGAATCTGGGCGGCACTGAGCCATTCTGCAATCCGCGGATCGGTCTCTAGATTAAAGGCCGCTTCTACAAAGGCTTTGTCGGTGCCGGTTCTCACCCATCTTCCGGAGGCTTTCCCCCCTAGCACTGCATCGATGGCATCTAGGATAATGGACTTACCTGCACCGGTCTCTCCGGTGAGGACATTGAGTCCGGGCTTTAGCGCCAAATCGAGGTGATCGATGAGGGCAAAGTTCTCAATTTTTAAAGAAGCCAGCATAGAGCTAAATCGCCACCGTGTGAGTTGATACGCCAGTTAATGAGGTTGCCTTAAATTGGATTGCTGAGTTGGGCTGCTGAGTGAGGTCCGTAGGTATCAACGTGGTATCAACGTCGTGTTCATCGCAGTTTGTACTATGAATTGTACTGTTTTTGCAGGAGTCGTTAAAAAATAGACTTATACATAGTGGTTTATCGCTGTATTTGCTTCTTAAGAGGGACAACGATTATCAATAGCTTGATACAATAGTTTACATACCGTAACTTGATAGCGAACGCGCTTGCGCAGGGCACCTCAATCCTCCTTGAGCCCTGTTGTCTTTGAGCTTATTCTACAGCCGTAGACTAGAGACTTTCGCTGGACGCCTACATTCTTTGAAGATTTCCCTATGAGCGTAGCCTCTTCTGAACCCCTGAGCCGCCCTACCCAGACACCTGCTGTCACGGTTTCAGCGACGTCTATTCCTTCCTCTACGACGCCTCGGACGCTGGAGGATATTTTGGTTTATGACCCTGAGGCCATCTCATACTTTTACAAGCGCAGGCCGTTTCAGATTCTATGGCGTCTCATTCGGATCTTTTTTATCGCCCTTTTCCCTATCTTGGCGTTTCTTTGGGATAGGATTACTGGTCGCCAAAAGGTTAATGAGCAAAAGCGAGCAGAGGGCATTCGGGTGATGCTCACTCGTTTAGGCCCTGCCTACATCAAAGTTGGTCAGGCCCTTTCTACACGACCTGATTTGGTTTCACCGGCGACCATGGCAGAGATGGTCAAGCTGCAAGATCAGCTGCCTGCGTTTTCCAATGAAATCGCCATGCGCTTTATTGAGGAAGAAATTGGCCAGCCACCTGAAAGCGTCTACGCCTATCTTTCACCTGCGCCGATTGCGGCAGCTTCGTTAGGTCAGGTCTACAAAGGGCGACTGAAAACGGGTGAGGATGTTGCTGTCAAGGTACAGCGTCCTGGCTTAGCCGACCAGATTACAAAGGACATTTACGTCATCCGCGTGATCGCGAACTGGGCGCAGAACAACATCAAGCAGATCCGTAGCGATTTGGTGAGCATCGTCGATGAATTTGGCACGCGCATCTTTGAGGAGATGGACTACAACCACGAAGGGGCCAATGCCGAACGCTTTGCTGATTTGTACGGTTACCTGCCCGAGATTTTAGTGCCGAGCATTTATAAGCAGTACACGGGGCGTCGCGTACTGACGATGGAATGGATTGAAGGCATTAAGCTGACCGAACTAGACGAGCTGAAGCGCCGGGGCGTTGACCCGACCCACGTGATTGAAGTCGGCGTGCAGTGTTCGCTGCGTCAGCTGCTGGAGCACGGTTTTTTCCATGCAGATCCTCACCCTGGCAACCTGCTGGTGACTGCTGAGGGTCTACTGGCGTATTTAGACTTTGGCATGATGTGCCAGGTAGAGCCCTATCAGCGGTACGGCCTGATTGAGGCTATTGTGCACATGGTAAACCGTGACTTTGAAGGGCTTGCTCAAGACTATGTGAATCTAGAGTTTTTGACGCCTGAGACAGATTTGAGTCCGATTATTCCAGCGCTGGCAGGGGTCTTTAATAACGCCTTGGGTGCGAGCGTCGCTGAGCTGAACCTAAAAAGCATTACTGACGAATTTTCGGCACTGATGTACGAGTACCCGTTCCGAGTCCCGGCTTACTATGCTCTAATTATTCGTTCTTTGGTGACGCTAGACGGGATTGCGATTACGGTGGATCCAGACTTTAAGGTGCTCAGTAAGGCTTACCCCTATGTGTCTAAGCGATTGCTAACAGATCCTGCCCCACAGCTCAGAAGTTCTTTGCAGGCGCTGCTGTTCCAAAATGGTAGCTTCCGTTGGAACCGTTTGGAGAACTTGCTCAAAAATGCCAAGAACAGCGAAGAGTACGATCTCAATAAAGTGGTTGATCAAACCCTGGAGTATTTGTTCTCAGAGCGCGGTGAGTTCTTGCGGGTGCGGATTGCCGATGAGTTAGCCAAGGAGCTAGACAAAGCGGGTTTCAGCTTGGTGCGTCAGATCGCCAGTACGCTGCGGTTGCCCGGTCATGAAAGGCTGGCAGCAACTCAGCCTGTGAGTTCTGCGGTGACTACAGCACCAGCGGGCGCTAGCAGTTGGGAGCAGCTGGTGCGAATTCTGAAAATTTTGCGCGATACCGAAGGGTTAGATTTGGGGACAGTGGCTTCAGTGATTCCTAAGCTCTTTGCTCAACCAGAAGGTCGTGCGATTGGCCGACGAGTGGTCAATGGGGTGATGCAACGGGCGATTGCTCGGTTGATCCGTGAGTTCTTGGTTGAAAAACCTGTGACCGTAACGCCGAGCCTGCCTCCGGCGAGAGCAGCCTAAAGTTTGTAGGGCTTTTGAAGAAACAAATTGGGCGCAAAAGGCCGCTATTGAGTCCAGGCCACTCTATTTATTAGTTGTGGTAAAAGCTTTACTTAGCTGTGGCAAAAACTCTATGGAATTTCACTTAGGTTGCACACTAAGTAAACCGGCGAGTACGGCGCGCAAGACGCGATCAGCCTTTGGTTTTGCTGGCCATAAGTCGTCGTGCCGCCAAATCGATTAATCCACTGCCAGCCGTCTGCGCCTACATAGGGTTCTAGGGTGAGGTAGGTGCGAGTGACGACCTGTTGGGGTTCGTCTTCGATGGCTAGTGTGTCTTCTCCTGCAAGTTCCATTTTTAAGATCGTATGCAAAATGGCCACGTTGTTTTTATCCTGTGACCACGCGCCTTTGAAGAGTAGGTAGAGTAGGAAAACACCTGTTGCGCTCAAAAGGCTCAGTAAGCAAGCGGTGGTGACCAGTTTTGGGTGCCGCTTTACCTGAGTGCAAATTCTGCGCCAGTGGCTAGGTTTGGTTACGGAGGCGATTGGACTGGCTGTGGGCGACAGGTCGGCAGCGGTCTCCCTGGTTTTGAGAGTTGTCATGGGATGGCATCTGCGTACTTACTGATGTTGATTGTAAAGCTTTGATGCCATGCAAAGTCAGTAGGTTTACCTACGAAAAGCAGTAGATGTGATACTTATGACTGACTTTTGAGGGGTGAAAGACGGATGGAAAGGCGCTCTTTTAGGATTTGAATGAGGCGAGCTGCCTGGTAGTCGTATAGCTCTACGGTCATCGTGGTGGGTCGTTGGCGAAGAAAGCTGTAGGCTTGCTGCGTTGAGCAGCGGGTGAGTTGGGTGAGCAGCTGTGCGATGTCGGCCATGCTTTCTGGCGATGATGAGGATTCTGGCGGGAGCGCTTCGGCGGTGAGCTGCCAGCGGCGAGGCGGCGTACTTTGTCCGCGTTCTATGCGCCGCAGGCCGTTGATGGAAGACAGCACAAAAAGCCGATCGCCGGGTAGGACTGTTTGATCGTCGGTGGGCATGAGCACAGTACAGGGCTGACCTGAGCGATCGCGCGTTTCTCTGACAATGGGCACCACGCCATAGCCATAGGCAATTTGCGCGATTTGCTTCCCTGCGAGGGTATCTGCGGCTTCTACGGCGTATTCTGTGATGAGAATGGTCTGCTCATTGAGCTGAAACAAGCCCAGAATGTTTTCCCCGAAGGCTGCGCCAGCAAAGGCTTCTGCGGAGAGCGCATAGGGACAAAAGATTTTTGCCTGGGGCATCATCGCTGCCAAGTTGTTGTTAAATTCCTGGCTGCGGGTGCGAACAACCGGCGAGAACGTATGATCCGTGGCCAGCGTTTTTTCGGCCGCGAGCAGCGCAATTTCTAGGTTTAGCATTTGATCATCGGTGACGGCGATGATGCTTTTGGCGGTGGCTAGGTTGGCGGTGGGGAGTTCTTCTAGGACGTTTCCGGTGAGTAGTGGTATCTGTGTAAAGGCCTCAGCGGGATGGGTTTGCCCGTCTACGGCGACTAAGGGCTCGTTAAGTTCTACCAGTAGGCTGGTGACTTTTTGGCCAATGCGACCTAACCCGACGACCACGACATGGTTACTGCGAGGAATGCGCGGCCTTTTTTGGAGGAAGTCGAAGCGGGAGTTGAGCAGTCGCTCGGCGATAAGCCCCAATACGCCTAACACTACCAGGATGCTGACGAGGGTAATTAGCAGGCACAAAAGCTGTACCCAGCCGGGGGTGACTGGCCGATTGAATCCGCCAAAAACATCGCCGTATCCACCCAGCAGTAAAATCGCGCCGAGCGAAATGGCTTTGACCCAGGTGATATCGACCTGAACGTTGAGCTTGAGCAAGAGAGTGCCGCTAATCCATAAGAAAATAGCTGTAAGGAAGGCGAAGGCGACTACTCTCCCGATGGATTCTTCTGAGGAACGCCGCCAGTTGCGGATACGTTGCGGCCAGTCGATAGTTTGAATGTCTTCAATAAACCACTTGATGGCAGGAATGGGATTTTTGTTCTTTTTGGGGGGCTCGGGGGGCTGGTCTACTTCTATGTAGGCAATGCGATCGCCGGCGTTGACTTTCACATGGGGCTGCCAGCGATGAAAGACGGAAGAGGCTGTAGTGGCCCACCCCAAAGGCTGCTGCGGATTTTCGACAGGATTGAGATCGAGCAGGCGATAGAGGCCCCGGTGAAGCTGCTGTACAGACTGCCCGTCGAACCTGGGATCGCCGGTCCTGACAAAGCGTTCAATGACTCTAAATCGGTGGCGGCCAATGGTGAATACGCTAACGGTATCGTCGCTGAGGCCAGCAAGGGCAAAGGTCATTGCAGGGAGTTCGGTGGCATCGAGCGCAACAAATTTGCCGAGCTGGCGCTGCAATAGGCTATTGAGACTGTGGCGGGAGGAGCGCAGGATAATTTGAATCTCTGGATTGAGACGGCGGGCGGCGATCGCACATTCCACATTCGTGCTTTCGTTGCTTGTGAGAATCAAAATTGCCCGGCTCTCGGCAATGCCAGCGGCTCTGAGTACCTCTTCTCTACGGCAGTCTCCAACAAAGGGCGGTGCTGCCAGCTGATTGGGTAAATCGTTGATTTCCCAGTCTGTAATCGATCGCTGATCAATCGCTGTGATACACACCTCGAAGGGGTCGTAGTCAAACTTTTTAAGGTTGAGCACACTTTGTTGGCCCAAGCTTCCCAGCCCGCACACGATAAACCGATCTTGAATGCCCATGGCCCGACGTGTGACTAACTCTGGCATCAGTGTTTGGGGACCCCTAGATATCCCTTCGGGACTATTGGGATCCTGACCAGGCGAGGAATGACTTGAGGTGCGGTTAGCGGGCATAGGTGACCAGCGGCAACTTTTGTACGATGTTACGCCGTAGCCTACAGGTTATAACCTCAAGATTTCTGCAAAATTTTGAGGGCAAGTCTCTGGAATCGGCCCAGATTGTCATGAAATAATGAAAAGCAGCACCGTTGAACACTTTTTTTACTGGTCTACCTTATTGGCCTGTCTTCTCGGCATATCTTACTGGCACAGCTTATGAGCGCTTTTCGCAGCATTGAATGGAAAAATAATCAGCTACGATTGCTCGATCAGCGCCAGCTTCCAGCCGAAACGACTTACCGTGACTACGACGATTACAAAGCCGTGGCCCAGGCGATTAAAGACATGGTCGTGCGCGGGGCTCCGGCGATTGGGGTGACGGCAGCGTTTGGATTGGCGATCGCAGCTCGTCAGTCAACTGCGATCACGATGGACGGGCTGGTCAAAGATCTGCAAATTGTGGGGGAGCATCTGATCGCAGCGCGGCCAACCGCAGTGAATTTGTCCTGGGCAGTAGCCCATTTACTCAAACTGGCTGTCCATACTGCTAAAGTTTCTGATCCTTCCGATACTGCGGTTGATTCATTAAAGCAGGTTCTCCTGACCGAAGCGCAGGCGCTGTATCAGGCTGATGTTGAAACCTGTAAACGGTTAGGTACCTACGCTCAAGAGCTGATTCCTAACCCTGCGACGGTGATTCATCACTGTAATACTGGCTCATTAGCAGCGGTGGACTATGGTACTGCGCTGGGCATTGTTCGGGTTGCCCATGAGCAAGACAAGCAAATCCACGTGTTTTTAGATGAAACTCGTCCGCGATTGCAGGGGGCAAGCCTATCGGCCTATGAAATGAAGGCGTATGGCATTCCGCATACGGTGATTGTGGACGGAGCGTCGGGGTATGTGATGAGTACGCGGAAAGTGGATGCTTGCTTGGTGGGGTGCGATCGCGTCGCTGCCAATGGAGACATTGCCAACAAAATCGGCACCTACAACCTAGCCCTCGTTGCCCGCGCTCACAACGTCCCTTTTTACGTTGCGTGCCCGACCAGCACGCTGGACATGAGCCTATTAAGCGGCACCGAAATTAAGATTGAAGAGCGCTCCGCCGCCGAAATTACTGACGTCAAAGGCCAGCAGATTACCCCTACTGACACACCCGTGTTCAATCCGGCCTTTGACGTGACACCGGCTGAGTACATCAGCGCGATTGTGACTGAAAAAGGGATTGTGTATCCGCCCTATAAAGAAAACCTCAAAGATCTCATGAAAACCGGTTCATGACACTAATTAAGCGTGCTGTTGGAAGAAGATTCGATGTTAAACTCTATGGCTTTGGGGGAACGAGTGGCTGTATGTAGGTCAGTAAACTTGGCAGATTATTTTGGATAACGCTCCAGACTTCCTCTAAGTCAACTTCATCGTAGTCATGAGAAAGAATATCTCTCATTCCTGCGATTTCTTTCCAAGGAATTTCTTGATGTTCAGCCCTAAATTCTGTGGTAAGCCTTTTAGTAGCTTCTCCGATAATGGTAATGCGCCTAAGAATAGTGTCTTGTTTTTCTACATTTTCTTCGAACTGTTCCTGGTTAATGCCCTTTATGTACTGATTTATTAGTTGAATTGATTTATTAGTTGAATCGCTTCTAGAATATCGACTAATGTAGAGGTATCACGCGACATAGAAGACCTTTGCTGTTTCCAAAATGTTCTTTCGACGAATCCAATTACGGCTTTGTTCTATCGCTTTTTTACTGATTAAATCTATTTTTCTACCGACCAGTTCTTCAAGCTCTTCTTTCATGATGGCTTTTTCAATCAGCCCACGCTTAGACTCAGGTTGATAGGTGACCAAAACATCGATGTCGCTATTGCTCTGAAATTTGTTTGTAAGAACAGAACCAAATAAGGCTAGTTCAGCAACATGCCAGCGCCGACAAAAAACAGTCAGCTGAGATTTTGTAATGCCCAGCCTGCTATATAAGATGCTTTCTAAAGGAGTGGTTGTCATCGCAATTTTGCTAACCGTGAGGGCGTAAAGCAGAGTTAACTCGCGGAAACGTTTTCATTAGCTGCTGTACTTGTTCGGCGTGATATGAGCTACGGGTTAAGGGTGAGGAAACGACCTGCAAAAAGCCCATTTCTTCACCTGCAATGCGCCATGCGTTGAACTGCTCAGGGGTGACAAAGTCTTGGACGCCGAGGTGCTTTTGGGTGGGCTGCAAGTATTGGCCGATGGTGATGATGTCGCAGTCTACAGCGCGCAGATCGCCGAGAACTTGACGGACTTCGGCATCGGTTTCGCCAAGACCCACCATGATGCCAGATTTGGTGTAAGTCCAAGGTGCGATTGCCCGTGCCTGTTTTAGCAGTTCTAAACTGCGTGAATAGTCACCTTGAGGCCGTGTTTTGCGATAGAGCCGAGGGACCGTTTCCGTATTGTGATTGAGGACTTCGGGTTGACCTTCTAACAGCAAGGTTTTGAGCGCGTCCCAATTGCCGCACAGGTCGGGAATGAGGACCTCAATTGTGGTTTGAGGTGAGACCTTGCGAGTTTCTTCAATACAGCGAATGAACTGACTAATGCCGCCATCGGGTAGGTCATCTCGATTTACGGAGGTGATGACGACATGGTTTAGGGTCATGCGGCGAACGGCTTCGCCGAGGTGCACAGGCTCCATCGGGTCTAGGGGCTGTGGCTTTTTCTCAAAGTCGATATCGCAGTAGGGGCAGGCGCGAGTGCAGGCCGGTCCCATGATGAGAAAGGTCGCGGTGCCCGCGCTGAAGCATTCGCCAATGTTAGGACAAGATGCCTCTTCGCAGACTGTCTTTAGGCTGAGGTCTTGCAAGATGCCTTTGACATTGCCAACGCGCTCCCACTGGGGGGCCTTTACTCGCAACCAATCTGGCTTGACTACCACGCTATAACCGCCTTTGCCCGTTTATGGACTTGTGTTTGTGTGACTTGTGCTTAGGTGCTGTTTAAAGCTACGAAGCGTGCACTTTTCGCACTTAACTTTTAGTACTTAGCTTTTAGCACTCAAGAAGTGCACGCTTAATTCTAGCAAGGCTTGGCAGGCTTATGATGTGTGAGCTTTAATACAGGTTGCAGTCCTGCTTACGCAGGCGATGGAGCAGGCACTGTATCATTGGGCTGTATTCTCTGGACTGTTTTATCCAGACTTGCCTTGTCTAAATTGTGACCGAGATGTAAGTTTTGGTGCTGGTTTAGTGCTGAGAAGGTTTCAACTGAGAAGATTGTATTTTTAGGAGGTCACCCACATGCGTAGGCAGCCCCCTATCGCTCGCTGTTTTGCTGCATTATGCTTGGGCTCAGGCATTGCCCTAGCGGCTTTTGAATGGCGTCATCCGTTTCCTGAGGCTGTGGTCACCTTAGATGCTGCGCCTGATATTAGCGCGGCTTCAGCCAATTTGTTGCCGACGGCTTCTAAGGCGGATGGCAAAGATAGAATTTGGCCGTTTTCCCGGCTCTCTGCTGAGGCGAAGCCGACGACAGTGACAGAGGCTGCGCCTGTGGAGCTGGCACTTTCTTTGGAGAGTAGAACGCTGGAAGTGCGCGTGCCAGGAGAGCCTCTGGTGGTGTATAAGGTCGCGGTGGGCCAAGCTGATTGGCAAACGCCAACGGGTGACTTTTTGGTGCTTAACAAGTTAGAAAACCCGGCATGGCAGCATCCGTTGACGAAAGAGGAAATTCCACCAGGGCCAGAGAATCCGCTGGGTACGCATTGGATCGGGTTTTGGACGGATGGGCAGGCTCAAATTGGCTTTCATGGCACCAACCAGGAGGAGCTGATTGGGGAGGCGGTCTCCCATGGCTGTGTGCGGATGAAAAACGCAGATATTGCTGAGCTATACGCTTTAGTAGAGGTCGGTACGGTTGTGAAAGTTCAGCTCTAGGCTGGTCTATAACGACTCAAAAGGCTGCTGAGGAATCACCTCAGCAGCCTTTCTTTTGTGAGCGTTGTGCGAGACTGACTGGATATAGCCGTTTGAGATATATCCGTCTGAGATATAGCCATCTGAGATGTAATCGTCTGAGATATAGCCGTCTGAGAACAATATGCCTGTATCGCAGACAGGCTGTTAAGCTGCCTTGGGCTGTTGCTCGAAGTCGTGAGCGTAGTCTTTGAGGAGCTTGTTGACCTGACCGAGCAAGCCACCGTCTTCGCTGCGCTGAATTTCTTTGCGCTCTGGGAAGAACTCGGGCTGATTGAGGCTACGACCGACGGATTCAGAGACCTGCTGACCGATGAGTTCGGATAGCTCGGCGCGCGCTTTTTCGCGCTGATAGCTGGCACCTTCTTCGGTGGTCGCGTATAGGGGCGGGAGGCGGTTGAGCGCGTAGGCAGCGACGTCACCCAAGTCGAGTGTGCGATCGCTCTTTGCTTCCACTTCAGCGACCTGGGAAATCGCTTCGGTGAGTACAAGCTCTTCCATCACGTTGATAAATTGCTTGCGAGGTACTGCGACAACCTCACCTGTAAGCAGAGAGCCCATGAGACGATCTAAGGCCATGTACTCCTCAATCGAAAGCTCAGAGGCGGTGTCGCAAATACGACCAACTTCGGCTTCCATGGCTGGTGTGAGGTAGCCATCCTGCAACGCCTGTTCAACAATTTTTTCGATGCTACTCATGCTGGCACAAAACTCCGGTTTGATGGTTCCCGCGAAAAAAACGAAAGTGGGAATGAATGTTTGCGCCCAGTATGCCCAGCGTCCTAAATAGCAAAACAGGGAAACTCAATATTTTAGGTGAGCGTTGAGAGAGTTAATCTACTTTTCTCGTTTTTCCATAGGCAAATACTCAGCAATATCTGCGGTAGCAATTACTCCACACCGTCGTATCGCCAGGGTTCTGGATCGATTGAAACGCCGTTGACGAAGAGTCTCCAGTGGAGATTTGGGCCCGAGGCAAAGCCGGTTGCGTTGAGTACAAATCCGTCTTTAACGCGGCCAACCACTTCAATCCTGCCACCGGCAGGGGCATAAATAGGTGCGCCACTACCCGCAGCGTAGGCTGTTGTCATCGTCGCACTTTTCGCACTTTAAAGATGAACAGCTGTTCTCTTTTGGCTATCTGAAAGAGAACGGCCTGCAAGAGAACAGCCTGAAAGAGAACGGCTGCTTAATGGTGGTGGCAATTGTTTGAAGTGGATTTAAGCTTCAGTTACCGGTTTTGACGTAGGCGATCGCACCTCGCATTAAAATGCTGTCCTGATTCTGCGCGTCTTTTACGCAAATGGCATTGTCGTCTTGCCAAACCAGCGATCCGGCTAGGGTGTCGCCGGTCATCATTTTTACTTCCACCGTTTGTTTGTCGCGAATAAGGGCCTGAACCTGGCGAATGCTAGGTAGGCCGGGGTCGAAGGTGTTAGAAGACATGGCTGGGGTGCTGTGGTTGAAAAATGGTTATGACACTAGGTTGCCCAAGTTAAGGAGGCCAAGAATCGTTCGGCGAAATCGTTGGCTCAGATGCCGACTGTCGATGGGATAAGCGAGGGCGAGCGATATAGAATGCTTAAGACCGCACACTATATAGACCTTCTCTATTTGGCATGACGACTCTTCCTTTTCGTAAGTATCACGGCCTGGGTAATGATTTTGTACTGGTGGATAACCGGGCGAGTGACACGCCGATGGTGACACCGGAGCAGGCGGTGGCGGTGTGCGATCGCAACTTTGGCATTGGCGGCGATGGCGTCATTTTTGTTCTGCCTGCGACCGGTGATACAGACTACACCATGCGGATTTACAACTCGGATGGTTCTGAGCCAGAGATGTGCGGCAATGGCATTCGCTGTATGGCTAAATTTGTCGCTGCTTTAGAAGACTCCGATGGCAAAGCGCCTGAGCTGCCACACACTTACAATATCCACACGCTCGCAGGCACGATTCGCCCTGCACTACAGCCGAATGGGCAGGTCACTGTAGATATGGGAGAGCCTGGGCTGCTGGCTGAAGACATTCCGACGACGCTTGCGGCTAAGGGCGAAAAAGTAATTGATAAAACCTTGAACGTCGCGGGTCAGGACTGGCAGGTGAGCTGTGTGAGCATGGGCAATCCTCACTGCATTACGTTTGTGGACGATGTTGAGGCGGTTCCGCTGTACGAGATTGGCCCCAAGTTTGAGACTCATGAGGCGTTTCCGGCTCGGATTAATACTGAGTTTGTAGAGGTGGTGCGGCCTGATTATTTGAAGATGAAGGTGTGGGAGCGGGGCGCTGGGCCAACGCTGGCCTGTGGTACAGGAACGTGCGCGCTGGTGGTAGCAGCGGTGCTGAATGGTAAGTGCGATCGCAAGGTCACCGTAGAGCTGCCCGGCGGCAATTTAGAGATTGAGTGGAACGAACAGAATAACCGAGTGTTTATGACCGGTCCTGCAACACTGGTATTTGCTGGTGATGTCTATGTAGAGTCAGCGGGAAGGTAGGCGCTGTGGTGTTCTCGGTAAGTCTTGTAATCGACTAAGATCAGGGTAAGTCCTTTGGAAACACGCTAATGAGCTACCTAGCGACTGACTACAAGCATATCCAGCTTGATGATAGCCAGGTGCCTATTATTGAAGGCAGCACGATGAAAGTGGTGGAGCTGATTACTTCGCACCTCGCCTATGGCTGGAGCCCAGAAGAACTTCATTTTCAATTTCCTCATATTGCCCTTGGCAAAATTTACTCAGCCCTAGCCTACTACTGGGATCATAAAGCTGATTTTGATGAAGATATGGAACAACGGCTTGAAAAAGTCAAAAGACTTCAGCGTCAAGCTCCACCTTCTCGCATTGCCCAAAAGCTGAAGGAGCGAGGCATTATTTCTTGAGCATTGCTCTTTATATGGATGAGAACGTTCCTCGTCAAATTACGGTGGGTTTGCGACTGCGGGATGTTGATGTGCTTACAGTGCAAGAGGATGACAGAGCCGGAATCCCTGACTCACAGGTGTTAGAGCGAGCTACTGAACTCCAAAGGGTTTGATTCTCCAGAGATGACGATTTGCTTGCGCTTGCCCGCCAATGGCAAAAAGAAGGCATTGCCTTTCCAGACGTTGTTTATTCTCATCCGCAAAGGATTGGTATTGGTCAGTTAGTCAGGGATTGAGAGGTGATTGCGAAAGCCAGCAAGCTAGAAGAAACACTGAATCAAGTTCAATATTTACCGCTTTAACTGGAATTCCTTGGAACATCTCTCAACATATGACCCTCTTAATATTGACTAACGATGACGGTATTGACGCGCCTGGTATTCGTGCTCTCGAAGGTGCGCTCGCTGGTCTGGGGCAAAGCGCTATTGTTGCGCCAGATGCGCCTCACTCAGGGTGTAGCCATCAGATGAATCGGGGTGGTTCTATTGCCATTGATAAGCGGGCCGTTCATGAGTACGCCATCGGAGGGACGCCCGCAGACTGTAGCCGGGTGGCGATCAGTCATTTGTATCCTGAGGCGGACTGGGTGCTTTCGGGCATTAATGCAGGGGGCAATATGGGCGCAGATGTGTATCTGTCGGGGACGGTGGCGGCGGTGCGGGAGGCAACACTGCTGCGTAAACGCGGGATTGCGATTTCTCAATATAAGTATCGCGATCAGCCGTTTGACTGGGCGCGGGCTACTCGCCTGACTGCGAAAGTACTTTCTAAACTGATGGCTGAGTCTGCTTTGCCGGGGCAGTTTTGGAATGTGAATTTGCCTGCACCGCCTTTGAATGGTTCTGTAGATGATCCAGACCTGGTGTTTTGCGGGCAATGTACGCAGCCGCTGCCGACAGAATTCACCGTAGATGAAACCGGCTTTCGTTACGCGGGCGCTTATGAAGATAGGCTGCGTGATGAGGGCGCAGATGTGGCGGTGTGCCTAAGCGGACAGATTAGCGTGGTGAGTATTCAGCTATGGTAGTTGTTGCTTAGGTTGATTGCCTGCTTGGATTGCTTAGTTGGCTGTGGGCCTTAGCAAACTATTTCAAAAATGGCCGTTGGAAGGGACGCTTGCAAACATGATTTTGGTAATATTGCGCCCGTAAAAATACGGGGTAGGATAGATGGGCTCAGTGTCCGGTGTGTAGGTCATGTCGTAGTAAGATGTCAACGCATTGCGGTCTGTTGCGGATGTAAAAGTCTGTTTTGGTTTCCTTAAAGTGACTCTTTAGAGGGTCTCTGGCGGGCTTTAGAAGCGGACATTGGGGGGGATCCTCAGGCTGTTTTGATTGATTTTAAGGATGCTGCTGACTGATAAGCGGGTCTTTGCTGTTAACTGCGCAACTATGGTTCAGCTCAATACTGGATTTACGCTTTTCCTCAGCTTGCTGGTAGAAGCCGTTCCTTTTCTATTAATCGGTGTGGCTTTTTCGAGCCTGCTGATGTTTTTTGTAGATGAGCGTGCATTAGTCGGCGCTCTCCCGAAAAATGCGTTTTTGGGGGCGCTTTCTGGCAGTTTGATCGGGTTGGCGTTTCCTGTGTGTGAGTGCGGCAACGTGCCGGTGGCAAGGCGGCTGCTGGTGCAGGGCGCGCCTACTGCTGTGTCGGTGGGCTTTTTGCTGGCTGCACCGACGGTAAATCCGGTGGTTTTTTGGGCGACGTGGATTGCGTTCCGCGGTCAGCCGGAAATTGTGTTTATGCGGGTGGGCTTTACGCTGCTGATTGCAACGGTGGTGGGCTGGGTCTTTAGCCGCCAGCAAGATATTGGGCCTTTTTTGCAGGCGTCTGTGGCCCGTCGGCGCTTTCGTGATCCTGCGGCTGACCGCTCCAAGGCAGATGCGGATGTGCCTGCGTTGCTTCAGGGGGGGACTTTTTTGCAGGGGGCTGGTGGGGGCACGCTACGGCTTGATACGCCCGCCGCGCAGCGATTGGTGGCAAGCCCTACGGCTGCACAGCCGGTGGCGAGTAAGCTGTCGCTGGCGATTGACAATATGGTGCGGGAGCTTAGGGAGCTGGGGGCGGTGCTGATTTTGGGAAGTGCGATCGCAGCGACAGTACAGGTCGCGGTCCCACGAGACCTGATTTTAAACCTGGGTCAGGGCATGGTGTCGTCCATTTTGGCGATGATGATCCTGGCGGCGGTGGTGTCGATTTGCTCGACGGTGGATTCGTTTTTTGCGCTGTCGTTTGCTTCAACTTTTACCAGTGGCTCGCTGCTGGCCTTTTTGATTTTTGGCCCCATGATTGATCTGAAAAATATTGGCCTGCTGCTGACGGTCTTTAAAGGTAGGGCCGTGTTTTATTTGTTTGCGTTGGCGGGGCTGATGAGCTTTGCAGCCGCGCTTGCTGTCAATCTGTATATTGGTTAGCTGTATATTGGTTAGCCGGTAGTGAGCTGGTTGAATAGCTGATATTGGTAGTTTTTACGTCGTTTTTGACTGAGTCCTTTACTCAATTTTTTCGATATGCGAACACCCCGTCCTACGCCGACACCCAATAAAAGGACTAAAGCACCTCTCCGTTTGCCGTGGCGAGATATTTTAGACGTGCTAGCGCTAGGGACCTGGAGTGCGATGCTTTTTCGCTATTGGTTTGGAGGGAAGCTGCTGCTGCTGCTACATCCAGACTATGCATGGCTTTCTAATACGGCGGCGATTGTGTTGCTGATGTTGGCTGCTTTTATGCTTGTCAAGGTCATTAAGACGCTGCTTCGGCGTCAGGTGCGGCCCATGTCTGGGTTTGCTGATGAGGGACATGTGACTTTGCTGCCTTCGAATATCAGCAGTGCGCTATTGCTAGGGATTGCGGTGTTTGGACTGATTTACACCCCTCAGGCGTTTGCTAGCCAAACGGCGGCGCAGCGGGGCATTTCTCAGTCGTTGACGTTGACGCGATCGCAGCCGCAACGGTTTGTGCGGGCAGCTTCTCCAGAAGAGCGCACCGTGATTGACTGGATCCGGCTAATTAACGTGTACCCAGAGCCGGACGAATATGCGGGTGAAGCCGTGGGTGTAAAAGGCTTTGTGATTTATCCAGAGGGCTGGCCAGAGGGCTATTTGATGGTGTCACGGTTTGTGCTCACCTGCTGCGCGGCCGATGCCTATCCGGTAGGTTTGCCCGTAAAGCTGCCTGCGGATGTGACCGATGCGCGCAAGACCTACCCCGTTGATAGCTGGCTAGACATTTCGGGAGAAATGGTAACTGAAACGCTAGGCGGCCAACGGCAAGTGGCCATCGCCCCAACCACCCTAACGACTATTGACGAGCCCAAAAATCCTTATGAATATTAGGCGTAAGCGCGATCGCTCTTCAGGGCAAAACAATCGCCAGCGTAAAGGGAGCCAGCGCAAAGGTACTGGTAAAGGCACTGGCAAAGACACGGCTATTGGAATGCAGCCCTTAGATCGGGCGGCTTCTATGATGATTGTGCTGATGTCTGTCGTGATTGCGGCCATGCTGATTTTGGGCTCTCAGGCGCTGCCCTCAGTGCGAACCTTTTCCTGGCAGGACAAAGCTGTGAGCGCTGAAGACGTGGCTTTTATGTTTACGTTCACACAGCCGGTTGAGCAAAAAAGTGTTGAGCAAAACCTAACAATTGAACCTGAGCTGGACGGTAAGTTTAGCTGGGCCGGACGGCGCATGGCCTATACCCTCAATGCCTCTGTTCCCTACGGTGAGACCTACAAAATTGAGCTGCCAACTGCGCAGGCACTGAGCGGGCAAGATGGGTTTGAGCCATTTGAAAGTAGCTTTAAAACGCGCGATCGCGTGTTTGCCTATATTGGCGCGGAGGGTGAAGAGAAAGGGCGGCTGGTGCTGTTTAACCTAACGCGCAAGGAGCGGCAGCTGCTTACCCCTGAGAGTCAGGAGGTGATGGACTTTAAGGTGTATCCGCAGCGTGATCGCATTTTGTATTCTGCGGTGGGTGATGACGATATTGTCGATGGGGCTACCCTTCCCCAGCTCTACACCGTTTCGACCGGATTAAGTGACGGGACACCGAGCCCCCCGCGCTGGAAATTTTGGAGCAAAGATCAGCGCAGTGAAACGGCTGAGTCGGGAATTGTTCAGCCTGTTTTAGATAACCAAGACTTTCAGAATCTAAAGTTTGACTTAGCGCCCAATGGCGAGGTGATTGTGGTGCAGCGAGTCAACCGGGAAAAGCCTTCAGACTACGGTCCGTGGGTGATAATGGCCGGAGAACAGCCCCGCAGGCTGGAAACCGATCCGGGGGGTGACTTTACCATTGCCCCAGATAGCGCTTCGCTGCTGCTACAGCAAGGGCAAGGGACAGCGGTGATTAACTTAACCCCTGATACAGATGCTGATGAGCCTGAGGCGCTGCTAGATTTCTTGCCAGATTACGGCCTAACACTAGACATTGCGAGTGATGGCAGCGCTGCCGCGCTAGTGAATTTTAACGAGGACGATCCTGAAAAGCGGTTTACGCAGTCGTTGTTTTGGGTGTCTAACAAGGGTGATGAAAAACAGCTGTTGCAAACCGAAGGCGCTATTTTAAGTGCGCAGTTCAATGAAAACAACGAGATTTTGTACTGCTTGGTGAATAAGCTACTGCCCGGTGAGGGGTATCAGGTGATTCCTTATCTCACGGCGGTGAATGTTGTAACTGGTGAAGAGCAAAAGCTCTTAGAAATGCCGCCTCAGCCTGAAATTACGGTGAGCCTGTCGCCAGATGGATTGGCTATTTTGTTTGATGAGGCGCTGACAAGCGATCCGAAAGCCGCTGCTCTAGATGAAAACTTTGTGGGCGCAACCCATCGCCTGTGGCTACTGCCGCTGTTTAGTACGTTGGATGAACGGGTGAACAATGAGCCGGTTGCCCTACCACCGACTGAACTGGAGATTTCAGGACGTCATCCCAGTTGGTTGCCATGAAGTGTGGCGCATGGCAGCCGCTCAGCGTTGGGGCATAGTCGCTTTAGCCGCCCTGACGGCTTTCGTTGCGCTGAATGTACAGCTGCAAAAAGATCTGTGCCGCAGAAGGTTCTAATTCGTCTAATGCGTTGATGATTTCGGGGATAGAGTCGGCGAGCGGATCGCTGACTTCGTTTACCCATTGGTTAACCGTGGATCTTGCGACGCCCATCGTTACGGCGAGCCGGTTTTGACTAATTCCATATTGTTGGAGAACGCACTTGAGTGCTTTACCTGCCCTTCCCATTTTTTTCATGTCTCAGTGAATAACGATGCAGGAGAGTTGCGACTGGCACTTTGCCTTAGCTTTACTCCACCTGACTGTTCATAACTACTGACCTCAGTAGTGTTAATCCTGAAGAATTTATACTGAAGTCTCAACTTTATGATCAGAGATGACATCGGCAGGCGAAATAATTGTCAGCCACTAATGGAATTGCCACTACCTAAATTTCCTTTTCGGCAGAGGCAACTACTGTGTGTGATCACTGTGTGGACAAAGTGTTTGCTTGCACAATCTTTTTGAACTTTTTGATGAAACTAGCCTGTTTCGTATGAAAACGTTGCTGAAATGGAAAAGATGTCCCATATAACGGACATCTTTTAACGATTTTTAGACCTCCGCATAATTACGTAGAGACCAGAAAATGTTGCTTGTTTGGGAAGAAACACGCCAATAGACAGGGTGTGTCAGTTGTGGGGGGTGTCACCCCTCATGCGGGTAAAGGAGGGTTTTATGAAAACGCCCCGCCTACGTATATACACGTAGGCGGGGCGTTTGAGTCAAGCGTAGATTGATGAAGAGAATTTATTTAAATAAGTCCGGGTTTAATGTCCGGGTTTAATGACAATGCCTGTTGAGTTAACCGCCTCTGCCGGATCTGATCGCTTGGTCTGCTTGTTTATCGAGTCCTTTAGGCGAGCGTTGCACTCAGTTAGGCAAGCGTTGCACTCAGTGCGACCGTGAGTGTTTTACGTTCACCCGGTGCAAGGGTAATAAGATCTGTGCCGGTGTTGAGTGCATTGCGCGGGGCGCTCCAGGGTTCTAGGCAGTAGTAGTTTTTACCTTTAACGGCCCAAAAAACAAGGGTAGTGTAAGCTGCGTCGTAGCTGAGCGTGAGCGAGACGTTTTTGCTGGGGTCGCTGACGCTGGCTTGCTGCGCGCTGACGGGCCTAAGGGCGATGTCGATTTCATCTGCACTCCAATCGAGTGTGCCGTCGTAAGGTTGCTCGGTTTGGGTGAGGTGGTTGATGTACTGCGTGGCTGGAAGGTTTAAGTTGAGCTGCGATTTAGCATCGTTGTTTACCTGAAAGTAGGGGTGTAGCCCAGTAGAAAAGGGCATGGGCTTTTGGCCTGTGTTGGTGAAGTGCTGCTCTAGGAAAAGCTGCTGACCTTTGAGTCGATAGGTAAAGTTAAGGGCGAAGTCAAAGGGGTAGCGTGCTCGGGTGGCGTCGTTGCTTTCTAAAGTGAGCTTGAGGATGGCACCGCCGCCAGAAGGATCGTTGTCATCTGCAACGGTGCGATCGCTCACCGCCCACGGTAGGTCCCGTGCAAAGCCGTGCTGTTTTAGCTGGTAAGCCTGACCTTGGGGGTCGCCCTCTAGTGTGTAGGTATCATTGGGTAAGTTGCCGCAGATAGGGAAAAGAATGGGAATTCCGCCCCTGACTGACAGGCTGGGGTCTTTAAAGCGATCTTCGTCGAAGTAGAGAAGGGGTGTGTCGTTGATTTGCCAGTGAGTGATGATGCCTCCTCGCTCTGGAACCACCTCTGCGCGGGCACCCGAGTTTTGATCGGTCAGGATATAGGTGGGGTATTGATTCTTTTTAAGGGCGATGGAGTACATGGGTCCTCGCAGGAGAAAGGGGCTATTCTGAAGCGGCTTGCTCTGAGGCGGCCTGGCTTGAGACAGATGCCTCTACAGGTGCCTCTGCCTCTACAGGTGCCTCTAAGGGTAGTGGATCTGAGCGTAAATCGGCGATAGATATTGTCGGCGTTGAGGGCGGCGGGCTTGAGGGTGTTGCCGCTGAGCTGACGGCGGTTGGTAGGGCAGAAAGCGGACCGACTAGCGGCTCTTCGTAAGGAGGAATGACACCGGGCTCTGTTTCTCGAAGATCAGTTTCAGGAAGGCCAGTTTCTTCGTAACTGAGTTCTTCAACCCCATTGCCCTCTGCTGTGGTAGATAGGTGCTCAGGTTCTAGTGGCCTATCGTGATGCTCTGTGTAATCGTTTGATGTGTAGTCGTTTGAATAGGCGGTCTCTGCGCTGTCGGCAGGAAGCTGTGAATAATCGTCTGTTGGGATGGGGGCTGACTCAAATTCTGAGTGACTGTTTGGAGCTGTTTCTGGCTCGACCTCTGGCTCGACCTCTGGATTAAAATCTGACTCGAGATCTGAATCAATCCGCCATTCTATGTCTGCGTCATCATGCGGCGTCTCTTGTTCCCATGTTTCGGGCCCGCTTGTCTCGGGGCTGTCTCCTCGTTTTTCGCGCTGTATGCGTTCGGCAGGAATTGGCTCAAATTCTTGTTGTGGGTTAGTTTCTTTCTCACCCCAGTTTTCTAGAAGGCTGTCATCATTCCAGTCATCATTCCAAGGATCTTGCCAGGGAATGGGGTCTGCTTCGTGATCAATATTGAGATTGCTATTGGGACTGCTAGCCTCGGGTGTCTCTTTTTCTTCAACAGCGCTTTCTTCAAGGGCGTTCTGTTTTAAGGTGCCTTCTTCAAAGGTGCTTTCTCCGGGTGAATTGTATTCCAGCGGGAGGTCTTCGGCTGGTATAAAGAGGGCCTCTGACTCCGGCATAGTAGGGTTGGGTGCCGAGAAGATCTCGTCGCCAGTTTCACTGGGGAGGACTTCAGGGGGGAGGACGTCAGGGATGAGCTCGCTGGCCTCATTGGCTGATGTTTTATGCTGAGAGGCGGGTAAAAAACGATTGGGCTTTGCGTTTAAAACGGTGGGAAAGCGCATCGGCTTTTCAAACGTTTTGGAGGCTTGGCGAATGGTTTTGAGGATAGCTGCGCCTTTTTCTCCGGTTGCCATCTGGAGTTTGGACTCTTGGATGGTGATGGGTAAAAACTCAACTTTCATTTGCTGGTTACGTAGCGAAACCCTGAGTGCGGCGGTGTCGTGATCTTTGAGGGGGTCTTCTTGGAAGACGAAATCGCCCAGGGAGTAGGCGATCGCACGATCGTGATAAATCTCGGCCCCTTGAATTTTGTTGGGATGATAGCCCACCACAAGGTCAGCGCCAGCATCAACAGCTTCGCGGGCGAGAGACTTTTGCCAGTCTTCGGGAAGCGATGGTAAGGCGGGAACGTCCTTGATTTTTTCTTCTAGGGTCTCCAATGCATCGGCCCAGCGGTAGTTCACCACAATCCAATCGACTTGGGAGCGAATGGCTTTGATGTCTTCAATGATGTGCTGACGGTCTTTGCTGGTGGTAAGGGCCACGCCTGCCTTTTCAGCTTTGGCCCCTTTGAGGGCGTCTGGGTTATAGCCTAGGTAAGCAATCCGCTGGCCTTTGACTTCTAAAATTTCGGGGCGGTGGGCTTCCTGCTGGTTGCGCCCTGCGCCGACGCGGTAGATGCCCTGGCGATCTAAATTTGTAAGGGTTTCATTGAGTCCGTGGGAGCCGTAGGTGAGACTGCCATCGCCAGCGAGCCCGACGATATCAATGCCGCCTGTTTTGAGGGCCTGAACCGCCTGCGGGCGAGTGCGATGGTAAAAGTCTTCCTGGAGAGACGTGCTGGCATTGGCTAGCGGTTCGGCGAGCCCCACCATGGCAACATCGGCCTGTTCGTAAATTTCGATATCTGAAAACAGGTGGTCGAGGTCGTCGGCAGCGTCAAATTTGAAGTGTTTGAGGCTGAGTTCTCCGCCAAAAAGGAGGGTGATGGTGGGGTCGCTGGGGTTTTGAACCGCATCGTGGGGGCTGACAGCGACGGTTTCTAAGGCGGCTTCTACCGTGCGGCTTTTGAAGCGGCTGGCCGGACGGAAGGAGACGGGAGTGGCCGTTTGGGCAGTGGTGACGGGGGCAAAGTCTGCGTCAGCAGTGTCGCCGTACCAGGGAATAGTCTTTTGCGGTGCTGGGTTTTGGCCGGTGGCAGGCAGGCGATTGGAGAGCACGAGTTCGGTGAAGCCGCCAAAGAGGAAGGCGGCGGCGGCGGCACCTGAGACGAGAGCGGCTCTAAAAAATTTGAACTGGCTGCGCATGACCTGGCGAGCCACTTGGGTGCGTGACGACTCGTAGGCGAGTTGGCTGGCTGAAGATGGCTGTACCTTTTGTTGCTTTTCTACGCGTTGCAAAGCAGTGGGAATGCGAATGCTCTGTTCCCAGTCGGTTTTGGCAGTGCCTAGGGCACGGGCAATGAGGTGGACGCCTTCGATAACGTTGGAGTTGAGCTTATAGAGGCGATCGCACACAAAGCGAATCAGTCGCTTGGGCTGGGGCGCACGCTCAAACTCCACCAGGATTTTTAGCCGACCAGGAACCTCGTCTGCCAGAACCTGGGCGTAGACATTTTGGGGAATGAGGGGTTCATTGAGCCAGTATGCGATCGCCTGAAAGTAACCTTCTGCGGCCAGCTGCCGAACATCCAACCCTGCAAATCCGGTGAAGCCTTGGGGCGGTGTTTCTGTTAGCTCAGGTGGCTGTTCGAAAGATCTCGGTTCAGCAGATACCGGTTCAACGGCTGTGCGATCGCTCAGCTGACGTAAAAAATGGGCCACGCCACTTTCTGCGGGGTTGCTGACTTCGAGGTTGCCAGCTTCGAGGTCGCCAGCTTCAGGGCTACCCGTCTCGTCGCTGCTAGCAACGGGCTCATTTGAACTGTTTAAATCTTCAATTACTGCGTTTGCTGAGCTCTCAGCTGAGGATTCGTCGGACTCTGAAGTTAAATCCGCATTGAAAGGGTGAGATGCACTTGCCATTGAGGGGCCTTGTCAAAGTCGTTTTTATGGTGAAGTGAACCGTGAAGGCCGCGAAGGTGTTGCCCGAATCTGCATCGCTTCGTTACTTTTTGTGTTACTTGCGTAGCAGCTTACCCACTTACGTTGATGTATCACCAACGCTTAAGACTTTTTTTGCGTCTTTGGGTGCACAAAATGATGGGTAATGCCTGAACTGTCGGTGTTTAATACAAGCCAGCAGAAACAGGCAAAGGCAATCCGCTAAAGCGCTTCGTTAGGGGCAGATATTTCGACTTCACTGGGCTGAGCAGACTGGCTATTATCGGGTGTGTTTTCAGGTGTGGGCGTTGCGCTAGCGCCGTTAGGATCTCCGAGTGGAGAGACTGCGGGCTGGATAGCTTTTTCTGCTTCTTGGTAGGTGCGCCCTGAGATGCTTTGAATGAGGTCGGCAGCTCTGCCATCGTTGTTTGGCCGCTGCACAAGAACGGCAATAGCGTAGCGTTTTCCATTGGATAAGTCTACTAAGGCGGCATCGGCCAGGACAGAGCCAATATCGCCTGTTTTATTGTAAGTAAGGGCTCCTTTTTCCTCAAGTCCGGCAGGAATGAGGCTTTTGTTGCGGGTGCGGTTGAGGATGTTGAGGACGCGATCGCGCGATCGCATCGTGAGCGCATCGCCTTGACTGATGAGTATTAAGGTGTGGACAAGGTCGCGAGCGCTGATGGTGTTAGTGCCTTCTAGGTCGGGTAGGGGGCTAACTAAGCGAGTGTGCTGTAGGCCGTAGGCTTCAAACCGAGTATTGAGTGCGGCGCCGCCGCCCATTAGGTCGATCATCATGTTGGTGGCTGTGTTGTCGCTACCGACGATCATTTGAGTGGCGACTTCTAGGGCGGTGAACTGTGTGCCGGGAGGCGACATTTGCATTTCACCCGAGCCTTCGGCGATTTGCTCAGGTGCGATCGCCATTGTTTGATTCAAGTCGATGCGCCCAGCATCAATTTCTTCAAAGAAGGCGAGCAAAATGGGCAGCTTGATGGTGCTGGCTGCGGCAATAGAGTCTTGCCCATCGACATCGACGTAGTTTCCTGTGTCTACGTCGATGTAAAAGGTTTTGGGTCTGAGGTTGGGATAGGTATTGGGGAGTTCTTCAATGGCGGCTTTGAGCGGCGAAATTTCCTGATTGAGCGGCATCGGAAAGTTGGCTGGGCTCTCTTCGGCATTGGTTGCCAGGGCCGATTCGGTTCTGGCGGCGCTTGGACTATTGCTGGGGCGAATGGCCAAAATGGTGCCGCCAATAGCCGCAATGCCTAAGCCCGCTACCAGCAACCGGCTTAAATACAGCAGGGGGACGGGTGGCTTGAAGCTGCGGCGATTGCGTCTGCGAGAGAGCTTGCGAACAGCGGCAGGATCGCCAGCTGATTTTGAGAGCGATCGCTTAGAAGCTGATCCCGCTAGTTTTCCATCGGCAGCATTAGGCGCAGTGGTGCGAGATTGGGGGACTGCCCCTGATTCTGTTTTCCCAGCGGCTTTTCCTGTGCCGGCTATTTTTATCGGTGCCGCCTTTTTCCTAGCGTTTGGATGAAGCCGAGTGACCTTGCTGCGGGTAGAGGGGGTGGGCGCTTGACCTGCGCGGCGATCGCGACGGCTGCGCCGGGTGCCTGTTTTGGCTGTTTTGGCGGCTGGTTTTCTGCCTCGCAGCGATGCCGTGGAGGCTGCTGTCGCGTCTGAAGACTCGCCCCTTTTTTGCCCTGGCGGGTGTCTGTCTGTTCGGCTAGCTGTCTGCCTGCTTGTTTGGCTGTCTGCTTGGTCGGCGGCCTGACCTGCTGCAAAGGCTGCATTTGGCGGTAAATACCGTGAGGGCGGGCGGGTCGTCGAAAAGCGAGTAGGGGCGTCAGTGCGCTGCTCGGATGCCGGACGATCTGCGGCAGGACCGTTTTGCGAGTTAGCGGTGTTGTCCATCGTATTCCGCGTGCCGTTTGCATCTGTCATGGCTTATCGTTCATCCTTGTTTGACTCTGATAGCGCCCATTCCACCTGTCTGAGGATGCCTCGAAGTAAGGCAACTTCGTTAGTGGTTGGTGCGGCCCTGTGTAGCAATTGCCTAAACTTGCGCATTCGACTGGCTGCTGTGTGTGGATACAGGTATTCCACTTTGAGCAGGACGGCTTCTAAGTGCTGATAGTAGCCTTCTAGTTCGTTGAGTTTGGCGCTGTGTTCACTGCGCTGTTCACTCAACTCTGAAGTCTGGCGTTCTGAGGTCTGGCGTTCTGGGGGCGGTGTTTGCGGATTGGATTCCGTCTGTTTACCAGATAGAGGGGTGGTTAGTAAAGGGTTGGAGGTGTCTTTTTTTACAGCGGGGGAAATAGGCTCTGCTGCCGGAGGACTGGTGAGCGGTCGTGTGAATGGTTGAGATGGAGACGTTGAGATGCTCGCTCGGTAGAGTTCGTAGCAGCAGACGGCGACGGCCTGGGCGAGGTTTAGGGCGCTGTAGCCGGGGTGGGTGGGGATTTTTGTGAACTGCTGGGCGTAGATAAGTTCTTCGTTGCTGAGACCTCTGTCTTCTGGGCCGAAGAGGAGGGCAGTGGGGGCTTGGGGAGTGGGCGTTTTGCTGGGTAGGAGGGTGGGGAGGGCGATTTCGGGAAGCTGGAGAGGGGCGTTGAAGCCACGGATACGGGCAGTGGTGGCGATCGCGCGATCGCACCCGTTGAGCGCTTCGGGAATGGTTTCCACGATTTTGGCGGCGTGGAGCAGGTCTTTGGCGTGGACGGCCATTTGTAGGGCTTCTGCGCCGAGCGGATCGCATTGGGGACTCACCAGTACTAGCTGTGAGAGCCCAAAGTTTTTCATGACTCTTGCGACTGAGCCTATGTTGAGTGGCCCTGCGGGGGCTACGAGCACAATTCGTACCGCAGAGAGTGCTACTTCAGAGGGTGCCGTTGAGTCAGTAGAGTTCTGTACCATGGCTTCAGGTGTAAAAACAGCGTTAAGGGCGGGGTTGATGTGCCTGCTGGCTGATCGGTTTGTTCGTTTTAGCTCTGTTCTTTTTAGGGGTGTTTCTTTTATGGGTCGTCAACGCAATAAGTCTGATTTGCCGTCTAAAGTGTGTCCGGTGTGCGATCGACCGTTTACCTGGCGTAAAAAGTGGGAAAAGTGCTGGGACGATGTGAAGTATTGTTCGGAGCGCTGTCGTCGTCGTCGCAACCAAGGCGCTACAGACTCAGGTCAGTAGGTGTCATTCCAGTAGGCGTCATTAGTGATGAGTGCAGCCGCAATTGAATGTTTAACGCAATAGCGTTTGACTCTTTAACGCAGCAGCGTTTGGATGTACGGATCGGTAAAGTCAGCGATTGCTTTTACAACCCCAACTTCAAGCAGTTCTTCGGCAGTGTGGGTGGTGGTCATGCCGAGCGTTTTGATACCTGCGCCTACGGCTGAGCGGATGCCTGCCCGAGAGTCTTCAAATGCGATCGCCTCTTTTGCCGTGAGTCCTAATTGGTCGAGTGCGGTTTGGTAGGGGAGCGGATCGGGCTTGCCGCGCGGCAGCGTATCACCAATGATGACCGGTGAAAAGCGATCACTGAGCTTGAGTTCTTTGAGCATGAAGCTGGCATTTTCGGGTGGGGCATTGGTGACGACGGCTGCGGCAATATCTTTTGCTTGAAGCTGCTGTAGCAGTTCAAGGAGCCCAGAGAGTGGCGTGAGCTGGCCTGCGGCGAGCTGGCGAAAAGTCTTTTCTTTTTCAGCGCTAAAGGCTTGGCCTGCTTCTGCCGATAGCTCGGGCAAAAAATCGGCGAGTATTGCCGTATTTTGGCGTCCGCTAATTTTTTGACGATAGAGCGGGCCATCTAAGGGGATGCCATGCTGAGCGAAATAATTCTGAAAGACTTGAAAATGAACTTTGTCACTATTCGTTAAGGTGCCATCGAGATCGAAAAGAACGGCTTGGATCATACAGTGATTGTTTTTGGGGCTACTTTTGAGAAGTCTCTAGGTTTGTTATTGGGATGCACCCTCATTGTGAAGCTAGCTGCCGTGCTAGTCTAGTTAGCCTGACGACACTATAGAGAATGGCTGCGTCTATAGCTGACTTGTGGAGCGGAAAAGTGTAACTCCAAGTTTGCGATAGGTGAGTAGTTTCTCGACGGGGAAAGTTCGGTGAAAAACCGGCGCTGTCCCGCAACTGTGATGGTGTAGAGCTTGGATCTTAGAGGGCTGCTTGCAGTCTTGTTTGAGCAAGGGCGATACGTGCCAAAGCCAGAATGCCCGAAGTGTCTTTTACCTTAAGTCCCATCTGCGTGGTTACAGATGCGAATAATAATGACTCTTTTGAAATTTAAGCGTGCGCTGCCAGCTGCGGCTTTTGCTACTTTTCCGGTTGTTTTTTTGGTCGTTTTTCCAATTGTTTTTCTGGCGGCAGCGCCCGCAATGGCTCACCATCCCTTCGGTGGCCAAGCACCCGGCACTATTGTGGAAGGTTTGTTCTCTGGCGCGGGCCATCCTGTTATTGGCCTAGACCATTTGGCTTTTGTGATTGCCGTGGGTTTGCTGGCGGCAGTAGTGAAACGCGGCTTTACGGTACCGCTGGCCTTTTTGCTCTCAGCGCTAGTCGGTACGGGATTACATTTGGCTGAGGTCACCCTACCGGCTCCTGAGCTAGTGATTTCGCTGTCTGTTTTAGTGGTTGGCGCGCTGGTAACAGCAAAGCGTGCGTTGAATACTCAGATAATTGTGTTGCTAACAGCTTTGGTTGGCATGTTTCATGGGTATGCCTATGGTGAGGCGGTTGTGGGCGCGGAGCCGACGACTTTGGTGGCGTATTTGATTGGGTTTACGGTGGTTCAAGGTGCGATCGCGGCGGTTGCCTATCTCCTTTCCAAACGTGCTTTGAATGCGGACAAGCGTGTAGGTAACTCAGCCGGCCTAATTTCTGTTCATCATGCAGGATTCGCGATCTTTGGTGCAGGGGCTGCTTTCCTTGGCAATCTTCTTGTTTAAGCCTCTACATCAATACCGGCTCAATACTGGCCTAAACAATCATTTTTAGTTGGCAATAGCTGTGCAAAAACAGCTGCTAACAACAACCGAAAAGAACTACGAGAAAAAGAATATGAGTAAGCTACCTGTTACTGTGGTTACGGGCTTTTTGGGTGCGGGAAAAACTACCCTAGTGCGCAACCTATTAAAGAACAACCAAGGCCGTCGCATTGCAGTGATCGTCAATGAATTTGGTGAAGTTGGTATCGATGGCGAAGTGTTGCGCGATTGTCAGGTATGCGACGAAGAAGAGACTGCCGAAAAGACTGCTAGCGTGCCTGCTGCTAACATCTTAGAGCTGGCCAACGGCTGCTTGTGCTGCACCGTGCAAGAAGAGTTTTTGCCGACGATGCAGGCGCTGATTGAACGGCGTGATGAGCTGGACTGTGTGGTGATAGAAACCTCTGGTTTGGCGTTGCCTAAGCCCCTCGTGCAGGCTTTTCGCTGGCCTGAAATTCGCACGAGTGCCACGGTAGATGGCGTAGTGACGGTGGTGGATTGTGAGGCGCTGGCGAAAGGCGAGCTGGTGGGTGACTTGGATGCCTTGGAAGCACAGCGTCAGGCTGATGAAGAGCTAGACCATGAAACGCCGATTGAAGAATTGTTTGAAGATCAACTCGGCTGTGCGGATATGGTGCTGCTGACTAAGGCTGATCGGGTTCAGGCAGACGAATTATCGAAGGTGAAAGGCTGGTTAGCGCATGAGCTTTCCGATGGTGTGAAGGTTGTGCCTTGTCAGAATGGTGAGCTGAATCCAGATGTGTTGTTAGGCTTTAATGCTGCGGTCGAAGAAGACCTGGATAATCGCCATAGCCATCATAACCATGAGGAAGCGCACGATCATGACGATGACATCACTTCGATTCCGCTGACGCTTGAGCAGGCATTTGAGCCAAAGACCTTAGTGAAAACCCTCACTGAGCTGGTGAGCCAGCAGGAGATTTATCGGATTAAGGGGTTTGTGGCGGTGCCGGGTAAGCCGATGAGATTGGTGTTAAACGGTGTGGGTAAACGGTTTGATTCCTTTTATGACCGGCCTTGGCGAGCGGATGAGTCTCGGCAGACTAAGCTGATTGTGATTGGTCATGAGCTGGATGCTGAGGGGATTCGAGGAGCGATCGCGTAGCCCTTGCTTGGAAAGGGCATGCTTTGCTTGAACGCTAGCCCAGCTTGGTGCGACTTATTTCAATGTAGGTTGATCTCAGAATATGCAGTTTGAATGGGATGAGGCAAAGGCTAATAGCAATTTGAGTAAGCATGGTATTTCCTTTGAAGAGGCAACCTCTGTGTTCAGCGATCCGCTATTTTTGACTTTTGCTGACCCGGAGCACTCCTTTCTGGAAAAACGATTTATTATCATAGGGGAGTCATTGAAAGCACGGCTTCTGATTGTTGCCTACACTGACCGTTCAGGTTCGACCCGTCTGATTAGTGCCCGTATAGCTACTCGAAAGGAACGTAAAGCTTATGAGTCAGATCTCTGAAATGGATGACGACTTACGTCCTGAATACGACTTTACGAAACTGTCAGTTGTGGCACGAGGTCCAGGGCGTAAGCAGGCTGCTGTGAATGTTGATATTGCGCCTGATGTTGCAGAAATGTTTCCAGATGCTGGGGCTGTTAATGAAGGGCTTCGGCTTTTGATGAGACTCATTCAGCAAACACCTTCTTTGCTCGATATGAAGGCTGGAAGTACATCAAAAGATGTGTAAGAAAGTGGTGGTTAAAGATCGCTCAAACGGTTTGGCAGCTTAGGCGATAAATTTTCATCAAAAAGCAGTTTCATGCTGATAGCGGCGCGGTTGTAAACCGTCGCTCGCGGTCAGCTGCATAAGCAATGCAGGCTTTTAAGTCTGCCCGCGTTAAATCGGGGAAATCTTCAAGGATTTCTGCTTCGGTCATTTCGGAGGCTAGGTACTCAAGGACTTCATAGACAGTAATGCGCAGGCCGCGAACGCAGGGCTTTCCGCCGCGTTTATCAGGCTCAACTGTGATGATGTCTCGGTAGTTCATGGCTAGCTCAAGGTACACTTATCGCCGTGACTCTATTCTATGCAGCTTGGGCCGTTTCGGCATAGTGCCAGTGAGTAATGCCATCTTTGGCTTGAGATAGCACAAGGCCAAACCATTCGAGGCGTTCCAGGTTTTCGGTGATGGCGTCCAGCTTTTTCTTTGTAATGTTGCTTTTGAACTGGGCGGCGATTTGTTTGGTGGTCCATTCGCCGGGAGCAGTGCACAGCAAGTCGCGGATGACGGCGAGCTGGTCGGAAAGAGATTTCAGGTGAGCAGTTGGTTGATAAAACTATTTCCGCCTTGATCTATGTCGTCGTTGATCGTAAAGGCTAAGCTTCTCACTCGAATCTGATTCGGTTTGGTATACAGGGGCTGCTCTAGCTCTTGAGGATAGATCAATACTGCTTCTGTTGTGTTTTTCGTTTCGGCGTAGGCAATTATTTGCTGAACATCACCAGCAGCGGCGACTCGGGGGGCTTTGTACTTGGTGTCGAGGACATATCGAACTGTGTTCGTAGTAATATCTTCGAGAACAAGATCGATGCGAAAGTTGAGAGTCTCAGAAAGCTTAACAGTCACTTGCTCTCTCACCATAAGATTATTAGCTTGAAGCTCTTTATGGTTAGTTTTTAACCATTCTGCTACGAACTTTTCGAAGAGTTGATTCATATTCACCAAGAAGGGCACCATACCGTGATCGCCATGCTGAATACTTGGCCCGGTTTGATCTAAGAAGAATCGACACAGGGCATGAAGTGTACGGTAGTCGTCATTTAACCGATGATAGTTACGACCTATGCAGTCCCAGGTGCTAAAAGATTCTAGGCTAATAGTACCGTGCAGAGCTTTATAAGCTCGACGTACGTTGATAGAGACATTTTTACGAACAAGACCGCGCTGAAGAATTTGCCGCAGTGTCCACAGGAGAATTTGATTATCTTCCATATCGGCAGTTTGTTCTTGATAGTGACATCTAGGTTTGATGTTCCAAGGGCGGCGAATTTGGTGCGTGATGTCACTGCGACCCCGCAGACAGGAAAGTCGTTCTGTTTTGTTGAGATAAGTACGGTAGAGCCCCTGGCGAGTGCGGTCAAGAATTCTACGAGCGAGCACATCAGCAAATCGCTCGTAGAATTCATTTAGGCTATTGCAGTGGCTCTGACCTTCTAACAATCGAAAGCTTTTGAGGTTATAGGCATACTCCAGCATGGCAAAAAGGCTACTGAAGGGCACTTTGGGCTGCAGGCTCAGAGCAACTTCTGGTGAGAGAGGAATATACCCGATTTGCCCTTGAGATGTGATTTCCCATTGGTTCGCAGTGCGAGGATTGGGAAACTGAACATCTATACCCTTGTTTCTGTAAGTTCTCCAAAGCTTTTCGCCCAGTTCTGAGGAAAGTGCATCAGCAGGTAACTTAGTCGGTTGGTACTCTTTGAGTTCGATAATTTTGGGTGTCATGCTTCTAGTCGAACCTGAATAGCATCCCAGCGAAACTGTTTGACCTTATCAGGCTGATCGAAGAAATATTCTTCCAGGTAGGGTTCAATTTCCATTTGCCAGATAGACTGGAGATTTTCTTCAAGAGATTCTTGCAGGAAAAATGAGGTCCCCAATGCGTATCGGCGATCGCCAATGGCCTGATTGACTTCGGAGAGGAGCTGAATTAAACCCTGTACAGAAAAGCCTGTATCAGCATGAAATTCTCCCAGCGCTGGCAGGTTTGGATAAAGGGGTAAAAAGGCGAAGCGTCGCCGGAGAGCGTGGTCTATAAGGGCGATGGAGCGATCAGCCGTGTTCATGGTGCCAATAATGCGGACATTGCTTGGAATGCTGAAAATGCTGCCGCTGGGAAGCCTCAGCTCAGTGTCCCGATACTCCATGAGATACATGAGTTCTCCAAACACCTGAGATAGGTTAGCGCGGTTAATTTCATCGATGATAAGTACGCAGGTATTTTGACAGTTCCGAGCTTTTTTGCAGAAGTTGATAAATTGTCCTGAAACGATAGGATAGTCCAACCCCCCGTTTTTACCTTGTCTGGGTCGGATGCCTTCAATAAAGTCTTCGTATGTGTAAGCAGGATGAAATTGAACAATCTCTTGAAAGCCATCACCTTTACTCAATAGGTGGCGCGCAAGCCGCTGAGCTAGATAGGTTTTACCGGTTCCGGGCGGACCATACAAAATGGCCTGTTTTTTCCTGGAAAGTGCTGCTATCCAGGTTTGTAACAGCTCTTTGTCGGTGTAAGTATCTTTTGAGCATTGGGTTAAGGTATAGGTTTCGTTTAGCTCTAGAATAACCTCGTTCTCTTTATCCGTTGGGCTTGCAGCCTTCTGTAATTCTGGAGCTTGCAAAATCTCATCAAACCTTTCGGCTGATAATGATACTAGGGTCGAAACCCAGCTTGTATAATGAACGGAGCGGCAAGTGGTGTCGTCCCAACGTACGGGTAACCGATGCCGATGGTCTTTGGCATCAGATTTATAATAATAAGGACCTGTTACGGTTCCAAGGCCAAGGACTTTTCTGGTGCCGTGATTTGCAACGATGCGATCGCCAACGCTAATGTGATGAGCGAACCTCCAAACTTGATTTACGCCAGCATTCGTCCAATTGAATTCAGGATGCTGGCTTTTGACTTTGTCTCGCTGTGCCTCAAATTCTGGCTTGCTAATAAAGTTGGACATATCCGTTAGCTCATTCCACCCAATTGCGATGAATCCTTGGTCGCGGCATTCTTCCCACTGCCAAGCTCCACTGCCCGGTGAGATTCTCCAATATTTAGGGGGTTTGAGGCTGTGTTTCCTAATAGATTTCAGCCAGTGACAAAAAATATCGAACTGATCGTCATTTCTAAGCGCTGAATCCCAAATAGCTCGCATATCTGGAGCAATGGAATCTATAAGATTACGTTCTGCATGATTAATCTGGGGATAATCGGCAATCTTCGTTGAATAGTTGCTGCCAGTAAAGTAGTTGAGAGCTTGCTGAGGCTTGGCGTTCACCAACAAAAAGCAATCAGGCTGTAGCGCATTGAGTATTGGTGTCAAAAAACCTGTTTGAAAGCCTTTGGAATGTGGTGATGCCTCGTAGGTTTGGCAAGCTGTTTTTAAGTCGTCGGGATCATCATTGCAGTGCTTGACGAACTGAAATATTGTTTTTGCTGTTTCTGTCCAATTCACGGTATTTCCGTTATTCTCAGACTTTTTAACTAAGTCTCCTGTGACGCAGGGAGCATGGTGTATCCAAACATTTCTGTCACGATTAGCCAGCGTATCAGCATAGGGAATTAACTTGAGTAAGACTAGATCGGTAATATTCTTTCCACTAGCCGCCGCTGCTTCAACTTCGCGATAGTTCTGTTGTCCTTGTTGTCGATGTCTATGATAAGCGGCAATGTGTTTTTGTCCTGTGTCCGTTAGCGGATAATCTTCAGAGAATTCTCTATAGAGCTGGATAAACTCAGGTTTCTTACTGGCTTTCATGTTAGTTATAAGTATTTTTTGAGTTCTATACAGCTGTAAAACTTGATGTCCTTGTCAAAGCAGTACGGATTATCCTCTTCAGTCCCTTTCGGTAAGGGCTTTCCTACGCCCAGTGCATCACACAAATCAAGAAAAAACCTGATAATTAGCCCGCTCATTTCCCTCAGAGCCCAGTCACTTACCTAAAAACTGATCGACCACAGCCTTATTTACCTGATTCATTCACAATCCTAGTCATGTCGTCAGCGAAGCGCCGCTACTCTAACATCAACAAGTATTCATATACTACTCACCGCTGTCAGTGACCTCGTTCAGCCTTTTCTAGATATATAATTTGATATAACCACAGGATAGCCTCATGACTGCCCCTTCAGTCACTACTATCGTCAAAATGGTCGAATCGCTGCCAGTTGCACTGCAAGAGAAAGTGGCAGAACAGGTCCGTGAGTTTATCGCTGACTTAGAAGATGAAGCCAAATGGGAGGCTTCCTTTGAGCTTACTTATGGCAACTTGATTGCATCAGCACAGAAGGCTAAGCAAGAAATAGCTGAAGGCAATTCGTTCTCTAGCAAGGTAGTGTGAGCTTACTTGAGCTAAACCATTCCGTAAAAACCTTACTAACTGCCGCTATCATGACCTTAAATGAACTTCAGGAACAAGCGTCGAAGTTGCCTTCCGAAGAGCGCTTGCAGCTGATTGAGGCACTGATGCGATCGCTCCAACCGCAGTCTTCTCCAACCTCTAAGCCTAAAGGGGTAGCGGCAAGTTTAATTGGTATCGCGAGAATAGATAACCCTACTTCCACAGATGAAGACGTGAGCGTCATGCTAGATGAGCGACTGGTTCAGAAATATCTGTGATGAAAGTCTTATTTGATACCAACGTTTTGCTAGATGCCTTGTTAGTGCGTGAACCTTAGAATCCAATTACCATTTTCGCTCTACAGCGTACTGATCAAACTTTCCATCAATGCTGATGATTGGAATTCCCTCTGTCATCGCTTGAGTTATTAACAACCGATCGAAAGGGTCGCGGTGATGAAAAGGAAGTGTTGTTACCTTTGCTGCATGGGCGACTTGAATGGGCAAGATTTCAAAGCTATTTCTTGAGAGTTGTAGCTCTATCCAGGTTTGAAATGAACCCGGAATTTCATATTTGCCAAGACTTACCTTAATGGCAATTTCTCAGTACGAGGCGGGGCTTATCAGCACACAATTGTTCAGATCGCTAATGAGCGATAGAGCCACTGGGCTTAATTGAGGATCGTCCAGTACAAACCAAAGAAACGCATGAGTATCAAGAAGAAGTTTCATGGGCAGATCTCATGACATGTAGTCAGCAAAGTCCTGCAAGTGCTTATCGTCCTCAGAGATGATTTTGAGGGTTCCGATCGCGCTTCCTGGCTGACGTGTAGCTGGCAACGTTTCGACAGGTAACGTTTGCCGCTCTCCCATTAACCTGGCAACAATCTGGTCTCCTGATACAATTTGCACCATCTCACCAGGGCGTAGGTTGGCAACGACCTCTGCAAAATTGTTTTGAATATCCTTTAGCAGCAAACGATTCATTTCAGTGATTCACTTCGCAACAACTTATGCTTACGTAGAAAGCTTCCTAGACCAGTTTTGATCATAGCAAGAAAAGATCAGACTGGACGGGAGCAGAGCGAGGTGCGAACTTTACGTTTTCTTCCATTGTCGATAGGCTGCCGAGAAGAGCGTAGCCCCTTAGAATGATACGCATGAGCTACGCAATCTAGACTTGAGATATTTTATGAGTGATCAGCAGCCGATTCATGTGATTGGGGGTGGCCTAGCCGGGACGGAAGCCGCCTGGCAGGTTGCCCGCGCGGGTGTGCCAGTGGTGCTGCATGAAATGCGTCCGGTGAAGAAGTCCCCGGCGCATCACTCAGAGCATTTGGCGGAGCTGGTGTGTAGTAATTCGTTTGGGGCGATGGGGACGGACCGAGCCTCGGGGCTGCTGCATGAGGAATTGCGCCGATTAGGGTCTGCGGTGATTGGTAAGGCGGATGAGCATTCGGTGCCTGCGGGCGGTGCGCTGGCTGTGGACCGGGGTGTGTTTGGGAAGGATTTGACGCGGACGTTGGAGAGTCATCCGCTGATAGAGTTGCGGCGGGATGAGGTGCTGAGTATTCCCGAAGAGGGAATCGCTGTGCTGACGACGGGGCCGCTGACCAGTGAACGCTTAAGTGAGGACTTGGAACGGTTTGCGGGGCAGGCGTATATGAGCTTTTTTGATGCGGCGAGCCCGATTATTGTGGGTGAGTCGATCAATCAAGATGTTGCTTTTATGGCGTCTCGCTATGACCGGGGTGAGGCGGCGTATTTGAACTGTCCGATGGATAAGGAACAGTATTTGGCCTTTTATGATGCGCTTTGTGCAGCAGAGCAGGCTGAATTAAAAGACTTTGAGCGCGATACGGCGAAGTTTTTTGAGGCGTGTTTGCCGATTGAGGAGATGGCGAAGCGTGGGATTGAGACGATGCGCTACGGGCCACTGAAGCCGGTGGGTCTGTTCGATACTGAAAAGTATGGGGCGTTTGATGCGCCGGACAATAAGGTGCATAAGCCCTATGCGGTGGTGCAGCTGCGCCAGGAGGATAAGGCCGGGCAGCTGTGGAATATGGTGGGCTTTCAGACGAATTTGCGCTGGGGTGAGCAAAAGAGAGTCTTTAAGATGATTCCGGGGTTGGAGAATGCGGAGTTTGTGCGAATGGGGGTGATGCACCGCAATACGTTTATTAATTCGCCGGAGTTGTTGAACGCGTCGATGCAGTTTAAAGAGAGGCCTACGCTGTTGGCGGCGGGGCAGCTGGTGGGGACTGAGGGGTACACAGCCGCGATCGCAGGGGGCTGGCTGGCAGGCACAAACGCCGCCCGCATTGCCCTGGGCAAAGATCCGCTGGTGCTGCCAGAAACAACAATGATAGGCGCCCTGACGAACTTTATTAGCTCTGCGGAGCCGAAGCATTTTCAGCCAATGCCGCCGAATATGGGGATTATTCCATCGTTAGAGAAGCGGGTGAGAAATAAGCGGGAGCGGTATGGGGTGTATCGCGATCGCTCCTTTGCTGCCCTGCGCTCCTGGGCCAATGAGAACCAGTTGACTTTAGTTGAGACGGCAGGGAGTATTGAAAAGAAACTGACCGCAGAGCGCCGTAGTAATGAGGATTCGACAGCCGAGAGCTTAACGGGTGAAAAAGGGGTCGCTTTGGCCCAGTAAATCTTCTTCTATCTTCGAGGTTACTGAATTTAATACCGGAAAAAAGCTGTACGAGACTGAATAAGTCTGTACAGCTTTTTTTGCTGTAGTGGGCACGTTAGAAAAAATTGAGTATGTCAAAGCAAGTTATGATGCGACGCACCGTTGGGTTACAGGTCGGTTTGTGGGTGTTGTTAGGCGCGCTGTTTCCAGTCGCTGCGCATAGCCTAGACGGTGAGCTAGAGACATCCACTCGCCCTGATAGTTTGTTGCAGCGACTGATAGATGGAGCCGCGCCGCGCTCTGTAGAAACTGCCGTCAGTATTGAAGAGAGCGTTCGATTTGAGGCAGCTGAGGCAGGCGCTGTAGTGGGCGATGGCCTAATGCGAGAATACACTTTTACGGGCAGTGAGAATGACCTGATTGTGGTGTATTGGGAGTCTTCTGATGAGGAGAATCGGGGAGTGTATGCAGAACTGTATGACGATGCAGGGCAGCTCATAGAGGCTGGGCGAAACTACGAGAAAGGGACGGACTTTTCTGAGTTTAGAGGTCGTCATCGGACTTTTTTACTGCCGCAGTCAGGGTCTTATCGTCTGGTGTTTGGGGCCTATGGTGATGATGGTTTTGCGACTGACCCGAGTGAGGGGCGTGAGTACTTGCTACGGGTGAGGGTCGCGACTGAGTATGATCAGGTGATGGTGTCTGCTTCTGAGGCGATGAAGCTTGACTCGTTTGAGGAGGCTGTGGCAATGTTTTCACAGGCGATCGCACAGAGGCCCGGTCAGCCCTTGCCTTACTTTGGTCGGATGTTTGCGCAGGCGGGGTTGGTGCAAGAAGCAGCTGGCTTAACGGAAAATGATGTACAAGGGCCAGAGGATTTGTACAAGCTGTATCAGGCGATGGATGTGGAAACTCAACAACAGGTGCTGAGTGATTTACAACAGGTTGAGGCGGTGATTGTGGGCGTGATGGAAAGCGAGAAGTTGACTGAGGAGGACTTGGAGTTAGACGTTGAGCTTTTTGGTGCGATCGCGCAATACTTCAAAACCGGCGAGCAGCCCGAATACTTTGACGAGACGACACCGTAAGCCGAAGCCCTGGAGCTGAGGTAAGACGAGCCGAAATGAGGTGCTTAGCGGGTATCAATTTTGGAAACGAGGGGCGGCTGTGGTCTTTTACCTTAGACACTACTGTCAGATAGACATGTCAGCTAGATCTGCCAGATAGATTTGTTTAGATAGATAGCCAAGCCTCCTGTCTAAAAGTGTTGTCCATAAGTGTTGCGATCGCAACACTCAGCTCGACCATGAAACGCTTCTTCAACTTCTCAATTTCGGTTTTTTGTGTGAGCTTGTTCTCAGGTGCGCTGCACCCTCTGCCAATGCAGGGGGCTAATGAAGCAAGGGGTGATACGCCACAAAATCGCTTGCGGCCTGCTTCTGTTTTGTTGCAGGACGAAGGCCCTATCATTGATGGTCGCTACACGACAATTGACTATACCTTTAGTGCGAAAGCGGGTGAGACGGTTGTTGTTTATTGGGAGGCTTTGGGCTCTAAGGTTGAGCTACAGGATGCTGAGCTAGAGGCACTAGCACCTATGCCCTATGCCTTGCCAAACCTTGAACTCAAAGAACAGTCAAGCAACCACGTTGCGTTTCATGTGCTGACAACGGGTGAGCATTGTTTGTCTTTTGTAATCAATGGATACGACAGTCGTGTTTCACCGGTAAAAGAGCCTCGTTACTTCATACGCGTTCGTCAAGCCTCAGAGGTTGAACGTTTGATGGCTGAGGCGACGACCCTATCTCATGAGTATCGTGAAAGTTCAGTGCCCTCGTTAGTTGAATCCGCTTTGCCCTTAATTAATCGTGTGATTGAACAAAGCTCTCACCAGTACCCTCAGCCCTATGCATTGCGTGTGAGGCTAGCGGCCCAGCTAGCCCTCAGCCGTGGCGAGTTTGAAGGGTATTCTGGTCAGTTTTGGCAGAGGGATCTTTATGCTGTGTTTCAGGCTAAACCCTCGGAAGCCCAGGCATTAATCCTGGCGGATCTGAAAGCGGTGGTGAGCAACTATGAAGCGTTAGCTGCTGTTGAAGAGGGATTTTTTGCGGTTCCTGTGGATCTAGAAGCCTGGCGTCAGCTGGCGCTGCTTTTAGAAACCGGCGCTCCCTCAGCGTATTTGGATGATGCCTTTTTCAATGCAATATTGCCGACACTAATCTTCTAAAATGGGCTTTCTGGTATGGGCTTTTAGCATGGGTCTTTTAGAGAAAAAAGGATTAGAGCAAACAGGATCAGAGCCAAAAGAACGTTACCCACAGGCGAGACGACCGTTGATTTTTCGAATGCTGGCGCTATTAGCAGCTATTTACAGTGGCTTTGCCCTCTATGTGTTTTTCTTTGCTGATGGTATGATTTTTTTGCCGCCTGCGGTGGGCTATGAACATACGCCTGAGCAAGATGAAACAGCGGTGTTGCTAACCGCGAGTGACGGTAACACCATCGCGGCTCGGTACTTGCACAATCCTAATAGTCGCATCACTATTTTGTTTAGCCATGGCAATGCTTCTGACCTGGGCAGCATTTTGCCAAACCTGCAATTACTCAGGGATGCGGGCTATTCGGTATTTGCCTATGACTATCCTGGCTATGGTCACAGTACGGGAAAGCCCACGGAAGGAGGGACCTATCGTGCGATAGAAGCGGCCTATGCCTATCTCACCACAGAGCTGAAGATTGCGCCTGAGACTATTGTTGCTTATGGCCAGTCGGTGGGGGGTGGTCCGAGCACGTTTTTAGCTGCGAATGAGCCGCTGGGTGGTTTGATTTTGCAGAGCACGTTTGCGACAGTATTTCAGGTGGTGGTGCCGTTTCGAATTCTCCCGTTTGAGAAGTTTCCGACGGTGAAACGGATTGATCGGATTGACTGCCCGCTGCTGCTGATTCATGGCACTCAAGATCGTACAATTCCGTTTAGCCATAGTGAGGAACTGCTGGCCGCAGCGGTGGCGCCAAAGCAGCTGGTGCCTATCGTGGGCGCAGACCATAACGATATTCTTTGGGTGGATGGTGTGACCTATTTGGAGAGTATTGAGTCTTTTATCTCGGGTTTAGAGTGATTGAGCGGGTTGTTCAAAACAGTTGTTTCAGCGTTCGCCAAACAGATTGTGCGAAAGCTCGCTTCTTGCTGGTGTTTTTAGATGGTGTTGGGCTAGGGGCGGTGGGTGAGAACAATCCGCTGTCATGTCCTGACTCGATGCCATTTTTGACGGGTTATTTAGGTCAGCGGTTGCTTGAGGGGGCTCGCTTAGATCGGCCAGGGGTGCTGCTGAAGCCGATTGATGCCACGTTAGGGGTTGAGGGTTTGCCGCAAAGTGCGACGGGGCAAACGACCCTTTATACCGGACAAAATGCGCCAAAGTTTTTGGGGCGGCATCAGTCGGGGTTTGCCAATGGGTCTTTGCGACGGTTGATTGACCAGTATGGGTTGTTTTCGCAGGTGATCGCACTGGGTAGAATGGCGACCTTAGCGAATGCGTATTCGCCAGAGTATTTTTATGCGATCGCGAGCCGCAAGCGCCGCTATTCTGTCTGCACATTATTGAACATGACTGCGGGGCTGCCCTTTCGGATGCAGTACGAATACGACAAAGGTGAGGCTCTGTTTTGGACCATCACAGGAGAGACGTCTGACACTCAACGAATACGATATGCCCGTCCGCCAAATTCACCAGAAATAGCTGGCAAGCGATTGGTTCAGCTTAGCGAGCGCTACGGTGTGACCTTGTTTGAGAGCTATTTGACTGATTATGCGGGGCACGGGCAGGACAGGGCGCAGGCGGTTAGGGTTTTGCAGCGGATTGATCGGTTTTTAGAGAGCGCGATCGCCCATTTGCCCGCAGACGTCACGCTGATTGTAACGAGCGATCACGGCAATGTAGAAGATCTTTCAACCAAGCGCCATACGTTTAACAAGGTCCCGCTTTTGGCGATAGGCGCTGAGGCAGATGCGTTTTCTCAAGTGGAGGACTTAACCGGTATTACGCCCAAGATGTTGTCGTTGCTATCGCGAACGATTTGAGCTAGGGTAAGGCTCTGAAAAGGCCCATAGGCTGTTTGCGGCTGTTGGCTGTTGTTTTTGATGGCGTTCAGAAAATGACCTGTTGCAAGAAGCTAGTCATTGGCAGCTGAATTCGACAGGTCAGGTTGTTCTTAGTGCTGCGCAGTCCAGCTATGCGAACACCGTAAACTGCCTTTGAGTGCCTACCTGAGCAATCTTATCGGCTTGGCAAATGCGTATCTGCCAGAAGCGGCTAGAAAGCGATTAGTTCAGCTTCGTGAGCGCTATAGTATGACCTTGTCTGAGAGCGGTTTGACCGAGTTTAATGAAGCGTTAGCCGAGGCTCAGCATTTGAGGATAGTGAAGCAGTAATTCATCGTCGGTGAGACTGTCGTTTTCATCTTGGGGTGACCAAAGCACTTCGTACACCATGAGATACTCCGGTGTGATAGAGCCAATGGTTTTGAGCGCGGTGCGAAGCGTATCGGGGCTATTGACGTTCTTAATAAAGGGCTTATCGTGGGCGGTGCCGAGGATAAGGGTAACAACGATGTAGTCGGCTAATTCATGGGAAGGGGTGTCTTGACCCGTTTGGAGTCTGACGCTGCCATCCTCGTTAGAGAGGGTTTCGGCGGCGAATTTACTGCGTTCTTCTAGGGAAAGAGACTCGAAGCTTTCTTTGGCGGCTTGCCGGCTGCGTAGCTTTTGGGATTTGGCAGACACATGGCTCCAGGTATCGGGCGATCGCAATAAAGCCAGCACGGTTTCTCGTAGGCTTTTGGTCAGTCCTTTTTTGGTGCTGACGTCGGTTTCGGTGGCGATTTGGTTGAGCGCGCGCTGCATATGGCGGGCGCTAGCGAGCATCCCAACCTGAAGTTGTGTAATGGTGACTGTGTTGTTGGTGAGTTCGCCGGAGAATCGTTTGGCGGCTGTTCTGCTCGAGCGGGTTGATTGCCGATAGGTCGGTTGTCGTCTTACCGGCTGCGGGGATTGCAGGGTGTAGGTGGTAGTTTCTCCAATGCCTGATGCGACAGTTTGAAGATTATTTTTAACAGGTGGCGTGTTGGCTGATGCGCCTTCTGTGAGGCCAGAGGTTTTAAGAATCTCGTTGAGTGCGCCAGAGCGATACATCATGCCCAGGAGTACTAAGAGAATGAGGAATCCGAAAAAGCCCATAGGCTCTTGGTCGCCACTGGAGTTGTTGTTGCGGCCACGATTATCGTAGGGTGACGAGTTGTCTAACGTGGGATTATCGTCAAAGCTCCCGCCTTTTACCCGGCCCCCGGAGGTGTTGGCCAGGGCGAGGTTGCTATGCCGGGTAAGGGTCGGCAGTCCCGATGACTTTTGGAAACTTACGGCGGGAAGATTGCTGCTGAGCAATGTAAGGACGATTGCTGAACGGGTGAGGTGTTGTTGCCAGTTCTTAGTCATACAATTGCGCGGTTTTTTCAGCTCACGGCACTTTCAGATTTCCCTACTGTGGTGAAAATGCGCTTGAGGATTTTACTCAAGCTGGCCAAAATAGCTGGCTAGAACGTCGTTTCGTCCGAAATTCCTAGCAAATTGGAGTCATACCTTTGGACTGTAGGGCGAAGAATTGCTGTATGAGCCTATGCTAAACCTATGTGCTGAATAGACCTATGCGCTTAGGGCACGGTCTCTTTGTTGAATGGGGTTTTCAATGCCCCAGTAGCTAGCGGCGACAGCAGCTGTCATGGTGAGTAGGCGTTCGTTGCCTGCTGGCAGTGTGCGCTGTGGAAGGGTGGGGGTATGGCCGAGGGCGTCTAGAATTTCTGAGGCGATCGCCCGCGCTAAGGGGGGCGGTACTGAGTTGCCAATTTGTCTGGCCCCGTGCCACTTGGTTGAATGCAGTCGGAACCAGTCGGGAAAGCCGTGCAGCCGGGCCATTTCTCTTACGGTGATGCAGCGAGCATAGCGGTAGTGAATGGGTCTGGGGCTGGTGAATGAGCCGCGAGCGGAGTCTGTTCCGGCGCGTAGGGTATTGCAAATGCCGTCTGGCGGGAGGCGGAAAAAGTGGGAGACTGGTTCTCTTTTTCCAGGGGTTGTTTTGGCGAAGCGATCGCGCGATTTTACAGAGTGATTGGTCCGAATGCTGTTGGTGAGTAGCGCGGTATTCCACTCACGCCGGTAGCCGTAATGCCATCCAGCCTGAGATACACAGCGCATGAGCGAGGCGTAGTGACTCACAGGGCTGGGCAATGGGGTGAGAACTTCTCCGACTTGCTTGAGGGCCTCAAATCTTTCAGCATCGGGCAAATCTTCAAGCGCTTCTGCGCAGGTGGGCTGGTGGTTTTGTGGGGTGGGATAGCTGGGGGCTGGCATCTCTTTTTTTGCACCGATGAGAAACAGCCTTTCTCGATTTTGAGGGACGCCGTAGTCACAGGCGTTGAGGATTTGCCAGGGGGTAATGAGGTCGTAGCCAATGCTGGCCATTTCCGAGACAATTTCGGCCAGGAATGGGCGATTGCGCCCAATAGTGAGCCCTTTTACATTTTCAAAAACAAAGTAGCTAGGCTGAAGTTCTGCGACGAGGCGAATGAAATCTTTAACCAGGGCATTGCGCGGATCGCTCAGAGATCTGGGACCCATAATGGAGAATCCTTGGCAAGGCGCACCGCCGATGACGACAGCGATGGGCTGGCGCAAGGAGAGTTTGGCCGCACGCCGGATGGTTCTTCCTGAAATCTCTTTTACCGAGCGTGGAATAATTTTGCACAAGGGAAAATTAAACTGATGAACCACAGCATGTACCGGATCAATCTCTACGGCAACGGGTACGTCAAAGCCGGCCTGTTCAAAGCCGAGGGCTAACCCTCCGGCCCCGGCAAACAGGTCTATGGCAATGGGTCTGGCGTTTGCAGTGCTGTTCATGACAGCCACTGTAGATCAAAACGTGAAAAAAAGCGATCGCGTAGCGTGAACCTGTTCGTATCGCGCAGCGTGGGCTTGGTCGTATCGCGTAGCGTGAACCTGTTCGTATCGCGTAGTCGTCACATAGGTGATTGAACGGGTGCGCTGGGCGGTGACGGGACAACAATGTATCCGCTAGCGCGATCTCCGATCACCCAATTTTGAGAGAGCCCCCAATACCACCAATGCGCTGCCACATAGGCGCAGATAATGCTGTCGAGCTGATCTTCAACCGCTTTTAGCGCTTTGCCTGTCGTTGGAATGTTGGGTAGCGTCTCGATGATGGGGGGTGGAGTGTGCTGAGGTAACTGTTGGAGAATATGCGATCGCAATTCTTCTAACGCCTTTGCACGCGAGGCTAAGCGGCCCTTCTTGTACTTTAAAATTTGCGGTAAATTGAACAGCTGAATAGTCGCTGGATGTGGAAACACTTCTATTTGATAGCGGCCCAGCGTTTGGGGCGTGATAGTGGGTGCCTGTTGAAATCCTCGGGCTTCTAGGTCTAGCCCAAACTGAACGAGGCGCGCTGCAAAGGGTCGATTTAGGTTGGCCGGATAACAACCTGCGTGGTATTTGCCAAAGTACTTGTGCGCAAGGCGATCAGGACTGCGCATCCCCGTTTTATTAGGGATTAGCGTCGGGGCATCGACCGCAATCATGGCCGGCTCAGACCCAGAAGCCACGTCATCTACCCACGCTAGCACCTCGTTTAGGGTGGCTTTTCGGTCGAGTGATTGAAGTGAAAGGACGCCTTCTGACAACGACAAGCAAGATAATCCACTTGGCCTAGACTGCCACCCTAAGTCAATGCCAAGAAACTTCATACTGGTTTGAAAGTATGGGCGATACGGGGTTCGAACCTGTGACCTCTTCCGTGTGAAGGAAGTGTCTGACTGTGTTGAAAGCCTTTGTTTGAAAGGTTTTCAGATTGGATAAGATATGACGATAGTCAAATGATAGTCAAAAACGGGTAGGTAATAAACCCTGCCTAAGTTGAGAACCGTAGCTTTTCTACCTCAGAGTTGAGGTGAGTGGTCACACATAAGCGATCACCCAGAGCAATCGGGTCATTATTGACTTGCCTTTGGAGCCGCTCAACTTGAGCAATTAGTTTGGCTTCTTGCTCATAACAAGTGTGACAACGCCATCCAAAAGCTTTGCTCCCAGATCAACCAGCCCCGAAGAGTCTATTGGTAAGCCACCATACGCATAGCCCTATGGTGGCAAGTCCGTGGTGGTGAGCCCCAACAGACAGCGCGTTAGTGGCAGGAATGAAAACACGATGAGCATTAGGGAAGGTCATTGGCATGTGGATATGCCTTGCCTGCTAGAGACTGTGAAGTGAACCCCTCCTGGCAAGCTTCAACGCTCCGATAGATTCCTCAGCGATGGTCAAAGCGCTTCTTTGGATAACAGTCCAAAGGCCATTCAAAACATCGAGTTCTAATGACTGAACCACTATGGACTTAAAGTCTATAGGTTGTAACGGAAAGGAGACTAAAAGTTCCCAGCTCTCGAACCGGTTCGAGAGAGTCCGGAATGAAGATCCGGAGCGGAGATGCTAAAGCCTTGCACTGAAAGTGCATAGTTGTTACTAGCGTGTCTGGGACAATAAATGCCAAGGAAGGGAAAGCCCCTATCTTTTTGCAATCTACTTGCGATTGCTGAGTAGAGTTTGTTGATAGGCTTCGATTGCTCTCAAATGAGCAGATGGCTCACTGTGGTTGTGTAGCCAATCCTGAATAAGTTCTAAGTTGTAGCGAATACAGCGACTATTAATCCGCACCCAGTGAAGCCCTTCAATCCACTCTCCACTGAGGCGATACTTTTTGAGCGTGGAGCTGCTGAGATTTAAGCATTCAGAGACCTGTCGCTTGCTTACGAAGAGAATCATGATGATAACGCTTGAATAGTTTGGTTGAATCGCAAGCGCAGGCAGCTATTAGTGTTGTTCAAGTTCGGAGCTTTGTGACGTGCTCCGTTGCTGAGACTGTGCTTGCTTTTGCTGTTGAAAGGTCTTTAGCACCGTAGAGCGCACGTACTGGCTCATGGGTGCTAAAGGCACGTTGCGTTGATGCACCTGGTGTTGAAGATAGGGGCTTTGATGGAGAATGCCGACCGTTTGCTTAGGAGAGTTGCCGACTCTCAATGACAGTGAGGCAACCGCATCATCTAGCTTGACAGCGGCCCAGTCGTTTTCAGCGAAGCGCTGGTAGAGGGTGTCGTAATCTAGGTTGGCCTCGCCTGTCACGCGCTTGGCCAGGTCTAGGTACTGCTGCCTTGCGACTTTACCAACTTCGTTGCTGGGTTTCTTGGGTTCCAGACTCATGAAAGTTCGGCTCCTTATCTACGCAGCAATGGTAGAGCTGTCGAAGAGTTCACCGAGTAGGGCTTCCTCATCGAAGTCAACACCCTCATCACTTTTGGGTGCGGGCTTAGCGATCGCACTACTCACAGCATTGGTGGTTTGAGTTGTGACATTCTCAACTGCCGAAGCGGAAATTGCCCCGCTGGCGACAAACTCTTGAACCACCTGAGCGGCCACTAACCTCATCTCTTGTTGGAGCTGAGCTGGATTCGCCGTGACGGTAATGGGTGCTTCTATGCCAAAGGTTTCACGAATGAGGTCGATTTGCTGGGATAAGGTGTCGATGGATTCTTGTGCGATCGCAATCTTCTCCTCATCACTCAACGCCTCCTTTTCCTGATAGGCAAACGGTTGCCAAAATGCAGAGATCGCATCTAGCCCCTTATGCTTACCTTTCCGACTCGGCAACTTATCGCTCTTCAGCAAATACCTGAACGTTTCCCCAATCGGCGTATCGCGGTCTGCGTTGTAGGCAAACTGGATGCGCTGTCGGTCATTGGTGCTATTGGGAGAACGTGGACGAGCCATGATGAATGCGAAGGGAATGAGTCGTTTGATTGAACGGTCAGCAGTCTAATCTAAGCCGATTGGTTTAGTGAACGGCTACTTTGGTTAGTTTACCGATAAGTCCTTGGAATAGGCCATAGCAGTCAGACATTCGTAACGGAATCGATGAATTTTGAGCAGCTTCTGGCAGCTGGCTAACCACATCGGTTAGCTGGGGCTGCATTTTATCGGCATAGATAATTTGGTCCTCTAACCCCAGCGAGCTAAAGTAATTAGTCAGCTCAGTCCCGATGATGCGAGAGCCGCCGCCGCTGAGGATGATGTCCGTTGAGCTATCGGTGAGCTGCCCCAGTAGATTGTCTTGTAGGTAGATGCTCACGGCCTGCCAGTAGGTCTGGCGAACGAAGCTGGCATAGGAACTAAAGTCGAAAATTCCAGCCTGGGCTTGTGAGATTTGCTTGGGCCGACCTGTCGTCAGTGCCAGCATGAGTGGCGTATAGTCTGTTGGCGGAACACCGGCTGAGCGAGTTGCTTTTTCAAAGGCGGGCCAGAAGCCAGGGCCATCGGAGTTGGAGCGACCGGCACGGATTGATCCACCCTCAAAGCAGAGAATAGAAAGATTGCGGTGGCCCATCATCAGGATGAGAGTCCGCCGCCTAGCAATGGATTGATCAATGCCATCGAGCTGCCTTTTTCGATTGAGATAAAGGCCGAATCCTTCAGGGAAGAACTTGAGGATAGGCTGTACTTTCTGTTGACGCCCTCGACAGATAAAGCCTTGCTCACAGATCTCATTGAATTTGTGGGCAATCTGCTCGCGAGTTCTTATTTCAGTCAGGGGTAAGGGCAACCAGACAAAGGCTTGGTATTGACTGGGCAATTGCTCTAGTTCAGCAATGACGCCGAGCGCAGCGGCAATTTTGTAGGCGGCTTTTTCAGCTTTGTTTTCGCTCAGGCTATTGGCTTCTAGAAAGCCCTTAGCCAGGTCTCCCACTAAAACGACTTCTGAGCCAATTTCTAACCAAGTACTGCTTTGGGGTTGATGTTTGCTGCCAATACTGGGCAAGGCGGATTCACCCAGGCCATCAGCCACAGCAGAATCCATCCAAAGTGGCACAGTCTGTCCGGGGTAGACGCGATAGAAGAACTTAGAGGCTGAAGCACCAATGTCTCCAGCTAGGTGAATTGTGGGCGAAGCCACAGTGGTTTGTGTCATGGCGAGTATAAAAACGCTACACCGAAATATTAGTCGCGACCTCATGAAATTGGATGATCATGGTTAACAAAAATATATAATTAACCAATAAATTCTATTCAGGCAAATATTGGTTATATTGTTGAGGTGAGCGGTAAATCTCGGCCACGATGCTACGCCCTTTTGGGGGCTTCGCCGGAAATGCCACACAGGACGCCAGTTTGCTGGCAAAAAATCTCGTAAACCCCACAGCGCAATCGGTTTAAGGATTTTTTGCCGTTCTAGCAATTTGTTCGCCCGTTTCAGAACGCGAATTTTCATGCTGTCTACAAGTAATCTCTCAGCTGCCCAGGCTGAGAACTATTTCGTTAAAGATGACTATTACACCGAGGAGGAGCAGCACGAGGCGTCCTTTTGGGCGGGAAAAGGTGCTGCGAATTTGGGGCTAACTGGCACAGTGGAAAAGCCTGTGTTTGGTGAGCTGCTTGGTGGTGTTGGGCCAAATGGAGAGTCTCTTTTTGGGCAGAAAATTGACCCGAAAAAGCGACGGGCGGCGACAGATTTTACCTTTAGTGCGCCGAAGAGTGTGAGCATTGCAGCGTTGGTGCAGCAGGATGAGCGGGTGTTGGCGGCACATCATCAGGCAGTAGCGAAGGCGGTGTCTGTGCTGGAAGAAAGGTATGCGCAAACAAGGATTTCGACAGACTTTGGACGGCAGCGTTTGACGACAGGGAATCTGATTGCGGCGGTGTTTCCCCATGCGACGAATCGGGAGGCGGAGCCGCAGTTGCATAGTCATTGTGTGGTGATGAATGCGACGCAGTTGCCGGATGGGCGGTGGTTTAGCTTTGCGAATAAGCAAGCGATCGCAAACAAGAAACTCTTGGGACAGATTTATCAGAATGAGTTGGCCATTGCACTCCAAAATCACGGCTACATCATCGAGCCAAAAGCCCACGGCCAGTTCGAGCTAGTGGGCTATTCACCTGAGCTACTCAAATTGTTTTCTACCCGTAGACAGCAGATTGAGGCGTTGGTAGCACTGTGGGAAGCGGAGGGAAAAACAGTTTTCAGCGAGGACGGGCAAGTGCTGCGGTCTCGACTGGCACTGTATGAGGCGGCGGCACTGAAGTCTCGCAAGCACAAGCCGACGCCGATGCAGCCTGAGCAATTGAGGCAAGGATGGAATGCATTGGCACAGGTGGAAAGATTGGCGCTACCTGAATTGCCCACCGCAAATCCGAGCTGGGAGAAAGCAGAGCAGGTGGAAGCGATCTCCTCGGAGATAAAGGCTGAAGACACTCTGCTCAAAACTCTGTCCAAACCGGATATCGCGCCTGCGATCGCACATTGCAGTGAGCGAGACGCCGTGTTCAGACGGACTGCGCTGGAAAGGTTTGCGTTTGAGCACCAATTAGGACAGCAAAGCTTTGACCAATTGCAGGAAGCGATTGAAGCCAGTCCTGAGCTAATTCGGATTTATGAAACGCGGATGACAACTCAGGCGGCGATTCGGTTGGAGCTAGAAACAATTCGATTGATGCAGGGAGGACAGGGGCAGGTAAAAGAGATCGCCTTGCCGGAAGAGGTTGAGCAACTGTTAAACAATTTCTCACTGACAGCAGAGCAGCGACAGGCAATTTTTCAGACCGTGACTTGTTCAGATTCTGTGATGGCTTGGCAAGGATCGGCAGGGGTGGGAAAGACGTATGCGCTGAATGAGTTGAAGCTGATTGCTCAGGCTAAAGGGTTACAGGTAAAGGGGTTTGCGCCGAGTGCGGAAGCGGCTCATACCTTGGGCGAGTCGCTGAAGATTGAGACGAGTACGGTAGCGGGGTTGCTCGTTTCACAAGTCGAAGAAGAGACAGTGCCAGCGATTTGGCTTGTGGATGAGGCGGGGTTGTTGAGCATGAAAGATGCTCACTCGCTACTGGTAAGGGCACAGAAAGAAGGGGCCAGGGTATTGCTGGTGGGCGATACGAAGCAGCTTTCGGCGGTGGAAGCTGGTAATCCATTCAAAAGTTTGCAGGCTGGCGGTATTGCTTTGGCTCGGTTAGACCATAGCTTGCGGCAGAAAACGGAGGAGTTGAAGCTGGCGGTGCGGCTGATTTCTGAAGGGAACGTGGCGCGGGGAATTGATGTGCTGGAGCAAGCGGGGTGTTTGCATATTGAGCTTGAGTTAAGCGGTCAAATTAACCAAATGGTTAGTGACTATATCGCACTGTCTCCAGGGGCGCGTGAGGAAACGCTGCTATTGGCCGGGACGAATCAGGAAAGGTCGGTGCTGACAGCTCAATTGCGGCAGGCACTTCAGGCAGAGGGGAGTTTGGGTGAGGATGCCTTGCATCTGTCGAGTTTGCGACGAAGGGATTTGACTGTGGTTCAGGCTCGCTACGTGTCGGCCTATGCAGCGGGAGATGTGCTGATTCCGACGCAGGATTACAAGAAGCAGGGGTTAGTGAAGTATCAGCAGTATGTGGTGAGAGGTGTTGATAAGGAGGCCAATCAGCTTGTTGTTGAGACGGGGGTGGGTCAGTTGATGAAAGTTGACCCGGCGCGGTGCGAGAGCAAAACAGTCTATCGGGTTCAGCCCATGAATATTGCTGTAGGCGATCGCCTGCGATGGACTAAGAATAACCGAGCTGCAAAAACGCGCAATGGGCAGCAGTTCACCGCGACGGAGATTGGCACGGATGGAAAGGTGCTAGCAGTGGATGGGGCCGGGGAAGCTCGATGGTTTGATTTATCGGGGCGGCAGCATGTGGACTATGCCTGGGTGAGTACGACGTATGGGAGCCAGGGGAAGACGGCTGACCGGGTGCTGGCGTTGATGGGAGAGAAAACAACAAATAAGGAAGCGTTTTATGTGGCGGTGTCGCGGGCGAAGCATGGGCTGAGACTGTACGCGGCAGATAAGCATGAGCTGATTCGGAAGGCTCAGGCATCAAGGGCGAAGGAGAACGCAAGTGATTATGTTTTGTTAGTAAAAAAAGGAGAGAAGTATGCCGAGACCCAGAAAGAGAATAACGGTGGAGGACGCTCAACCCTTGACGGTAGAGAAATTGGGCAGCGTGTTGGAGACGGCGTTGGAGAGTGCCTTGCGGCAGAGTTTGCAGGCGAGTTTTCAACCCGTGCGGGAAGAGGTGGGCGCACTCAGTCAGCGGGTGAGTTTGCTGGAGCAGGAGGTGCAGAGTTTGACGGTGGGCTTGAATCAGTTGCCGACATCCTTAGCGAGCAGGTTGAGTCACTTTCTGGTGCAGTTGCAGAGCATGTTGAACGAGCAGAATTCATCCAATGCGAAGGAGAGCTTGCAGACGCAGCTGAAGCTATTAATTTCGGCTTTGAGCAGTTGGAACAGGCAGCTGAAAACAGAAATCGACTCGCAGCAGCAGTTAATCGACTCGATACAACAATTGGAGACGAAGTTAGCAGAGCAGAGCCTGATTCAGTAGCTGGGATAAAACCAGCAGCTATGAAAAATGCAGTGGCTGTGGAAAATACAGTGGCTATGACAAACACAGTGGCTATTGCAAAACAAGCGGAAGAGGAGAGGGCCGAAAAGCTCAATTTAAAGGCTTTGTGGAATCACTATCGGGATGGAATAAAGGCTCGCAGTCAGGGAGAGTTCGATTATCAAGTAGGTCGTTTGGCGTTTGATGATGGCGCAGGGCAAAAGGTAATCGCACTGATGCTGGCATCGGAAAGTACCATCGTTAGGCAGATTTATCAAAGTTATGGGAAGGCGCAGGCGATGCAGTATGTCAATCAGCTCGCTAGTCGTATTTGCTATGGGCAGGCGAGTAAAGTTGCACCTAAAGCTGAGCCTAGCAGGCTCACCGGGAAAAGACAGATTGAAATGGAATAGACGTTCGCCGCAGTTACGGCCATTGATTGTGGGATCAGTCTCTACGACGTAATACGGTTTTCTTTGCTGCGCAGGGTATACAGCGGACTTGGCAAATGCAGGCAAAGTGGCGATCGCCTCGATACACGACGTCGTGGAAGGAGCTGCCGGTGGCTCGATGTTAGTGTTTTGAGTGGAGAGTGAGTGAGGCTATATAGCTGAGGGTATTGGCTTCTGTTTGTGGGTCGCCTATTTCCTGAGCGATCGCCAGTGCTTTTTCATAATACTGTTTTGCTTTTGGGGTGTTGCCAAGGGCAGAATGCACGTTGCCTAAGTTGCCAAGGGCTTGGGCTTCACGGGCGCGATCGCCTATTTCCACCACAATAGAGAGCTGCTGATTCATTAGGGTTAGCGATTCGTCATAGTGGCCAAGTTCATAGGCAATGATGCCTAAATTGCCTAGGGCGAGGGCTTCGCCTGTGCGATCGCCTATCTCCTGGGCGAGGGCAAGCTGTTGTTTGTAGTAGTCAGTCGCTTGGGGATAGTTGGTGGTGGCGATGTGTACATTACCGAGGTTTCCTAGGGCGTGGAGAATGCCACGGGTGTGTGAAATGGCTTTAGCTTTTTCCAAATGTTGCCTATGCAAAGTAATAGCCTGTTCATACTGCTCGGTTGAAAAGTAGACATTTCCCAGGGCACCAAGGGCGTTACCTTCGCCGAGGGCGTCATTGATTTCGTGGGCAATATCGCGCTGTTGTTCAAAGTAGGTTTTCGCTTGGGCGTAGTCACCCAGGCTATAGCAGGCGCTACCCAGGCCACCTAAGGCATTGCCTTGGCCTTGGCGGTTGCCGATGGTGGTCGCCAGTGTGAGGTGTTGTTGGTGATAGTGTTTGGCTTGGACATATTGGCTAGTGGCTTGGCAGCAGCTGCCGATGTTGCCGAGGGCTGCACCTTCTAGTTCTAGATCGCCCATGTCGCGAGCGATGACTAAATGCTGCTGGTGGTAGTGTTTGGCTTGGGCATAGTCACCTTTTGCTTCGTAAATGTTGCCGAGGCTCCCTAGGGCAATGCCTTCACCGTATTGGAGATTTTCAGCTTTGGCGATGTGTAAGAATTTGGTTTGGTGGGTGATGGCCTGATCGTAGTCACCTAAGGCGTAGTAAACCTCGCCCAGGACGCTGAACAACATACCAATATCTTCGGCCTTTCCGATGGTGTTAAAGATGCTAAGACTACGTTCGTAGCACGCTTTTGCTTGGTGGTATTTTCCTTGGGTGGCGTAGCTTTCTCCCAAGAACTGGAGGGCCCTAGCATTCCAGCTTTCGTTGCCTCGGTGGTTTACATGATCAACCAGGGCCTGATAAAGCTCGGTACGTTCTTGGGCGTAGCCCCACAGCTTGAGCTGGTAGTGGAGGGGGTCGCCGGAGGGGGTGTTGAGTTTTCTTGTAATTAGGCTCATGGCGCGTTCCCATTCTTCTATGGCGCACAGATGGTCAAACGCTTGGAGGTATCCTTTTACTTGTTGTAAGTTGCTGGCGCCGGGGGTGGGGCGATGTCGGGTGAGCCAGTTGATGATGGCACGGCAATGGGTGCGGCGTGGGCCGGGAGACATGTTGCGGATTCGGTTGGAATCAATCCCTAGTTGAGTCAGGACGGACTGAGGAGATGGTAGCAGTGATGATTGGGTAGCTTCAGGCATAGGGAGAGCGCATGAATGAAGGAACGCAGGCAATTTTAGAGCGTGTTAGCAGGATTATTCGTCAAGGGATGATGGATACTCAGGCGGACCCGCTATTGGGATTGCAGCCGCGTCAGCTAGCGGAGTATCGAGCGGCGAGAAATTGGTTGAGCCGGTATCGCCGCTCGCAGGTGGCTAATGATATTGGGCAGGTGAGGGGATATTTGGAGGCGTTTTTTCATTTGTGCAATGTGGCTGATTGGGAGAGTGCTTATCGAGTGGCGATCGTACCCATTAAGCTTGCGGGCGATGAAGAGCTGCATCGGTTGTTGTTTGTTTGGGGGTATTACCGAGAACAGAAGAAGCTTTATGATGCTTTGTTGCACAGCGTTTCAAGTGAGATGGATTTGATCTGTCTAAGCGGGTTGGGTAGTTTATGTGATGTTTTAGAGGATTATCCGCAGGCGATTATTTTTCATAATCAGGCGCTGGTGCTGGCCCGGCAGTTGGGGAGTGTCGCGGCGCAAGGGACGGCTTTGGGTGGTTTGGGGAATGCGTATCTTTCGTTGGGTGAGTATGGGCGCTCTATTGACTACTATCAGCAGCATTTGAAGATTGCTAGGGCAGTGGCAGAAGCAGAGAATGAGTGGGCTTCGGTGGGGATTGCTTTGGGGAATTTGGGGAATGTGCATCGGATTGTAGAAGAGTATGAGTTGGCCCATTGTTACTTACGAGAGCGATTGACGGTGGCACAAAAGCTCAAGGATGCGAAGGGGGAGGGTGATGGGCTGTGTAATTTGGGGAGTTTGTATTGGGTGCAGGGGAAATTGGCGGAGGCTGAGTCAGTGCTAGGGCGAGCTGTGGAGATGGCTCAGGGGGAGGGGCATCGGTTAGGGGCGTGTCGAGCGTATGGAAATCTTGGGTTGGTGTATGTGGAGGGGGGATCGCTGGGGCGGGCGATTGAGTGCTTTGAGCAGTCGCTTGGTTTAGCAAGTGAGCTTGAGGACCGGGAGGGGCAGCGGGTGGCGATTGTGCAGCTGGGAAGGCTGTGCCAACAGCTCAATGATTATGAGCGGGCATTTTTTTATCAGCGGGAGGCGTTGGGTTTTGTAGAAGATGCGGTTGAGAGAGCGGCGCTGTTGTTGAATTTGGGGACGTCTTGTCGGGAGATGGGTCGTTGGGATGAGGCAATTTCGTTTTATCAGGAGCTGGTGACAACGGCTATTTTGATGGGAGAGGATGTGTCGGAGAAGCGATTGTTACAGATGATGGGGCTGTATTGTTTGGCGCTGGTGTACCAGCGAAAGGGGGACTTTCGAGTTGCGTTTTGGTATTGTCGCAGGGCTTTGGATTTGTCGGATGAGTCTGTAGCGCCTTTGATAGATAGGTGTTTGGCGCTTCAGGCGTTGCTCAAGGAACTTGGCGCGTCGTTAGAATAGGGGCTATGGGCAAAGCGTTTCTAGCACAGTGTCACAGCGAGCGGCTAAGTCTTGGCGAGTCGTGGCTAGGAAGTTGTTTTTAGCTTGCTGGAAGGCATTAATAGCTGGAGCTGATTGGTTGTTGTTGTTTAAGGCTTTACCGAGCATGACCCAGGCTTTAGCGATTTCAAAGCGATCGCCCAGTTGGAGGCGTATTTCCAGGATTTGGCGTAGGCAGTGAATTGCGTGGGTAGGTTGCTTTTGGGTGAGGTAAATACGGTTTAGGTTGTTCCATAGTTTGAGCTGGTGTTCGGTATTTTGTTGTTGAGCGGCGAGGGTGACGGCTGTTTGGTAGCGATGAATGGATTTGTCGTAGTGGTGCTGTTGTAAGTACAGGTAGGCTAGTTTCTCGTTAAGATCGGCCTGGTTCGTGATGTCATCGAGGGTTTCGGCAATAGCTAGAGCCGATTGAAAACAGTTAATGGCATCTAAGCGCATGTTCATGCGGGCGTGAATGTTGCCAAGGTGGGTGAGGGCAGTTTGTTGGTGGGGTTGGTCGCCGAGGGCCTGCGCTTGGGCAAGGTGTTGCTGGGCGTAGTCGAGGGCGGTATCAAAGAATTCTTGGGTGGCGTAGGCTGTGGCAAGGTTGCCAGTGGCGTGGGCTTGGCCTCGGCGATCGCCGATTTCTTTGGTGATCGCGAGGTCTTGTTGGTAGTACGTGATGGCTTGAGCCGCATCACCCAGGGCTTGGTAAACGTTGCCGATATTACCGAGGGCGTGGCTTTCGCCTGCGCGATCGCCTATTTGCCGGGTGTGGGTAAGCCAGCTTTTGTAGGCTTGCTGGGCTTGCTCAAGGTCACCTTTGGCAAAGTGAAGGTTGCCAAGGTTGTTTTGTAGCTTGGCTTGGCCAGGAACATCGTCTCCTGTTTGCATTAACTCTTGTTGCAGTTGGTAGCACGATAGCGCCTGGTCGTATTGTTTGAGTTGATAGTGGCTTGAGCCCATTCCAGCTAAGGCTTGGATCATCATGGGCGTATGCTGTCGGTGGCGGGCAATGCCGAGCTGTTGATTGTAAAGGGCGATCGCGTTTTCAAAGTGACCCAGACAGTGGTGGGTGAGGCCGGTATTCCCTAAGCATCTGGCCTGTACGAGGGGTTTGTTTAGGGTGTGGGCAATGCTTTGTTGCTGTTGATTGTAGTGTAAGGCTCTGCGATGGTTGCCAAGGCTGTTGTGGGCGATGCCAAGGCCATTAAAGAGAATGGCGTCCCATTCGTCGTTCAGTTTGTGGAGCAGGGCGTCGTACAGCGTAATTTGCGCTTGGTAGTATCCCCAGGTGTGAAGCTGGTTATCGAATTCTTCTTGGGTGGGGGTATTGAGACGGAGGGTGAGCAGTTGACTGGCGGCTTGCCAGTTTTTCAGGTCGCATAGATGTGTGAAGGCTTGGATGAGCCCTGTTACCTGGGCCAGGTTTGAGTTATCGCGGGGTCGGTAGCGGACTAGCCAATGGGTGATGGCCCGATATTGGCTGCATTCTAAGGGCGATGCTCCGTTTTTGAGGGAGGGCATCTTAATGCTGAGCTGGGCGAGAATGGTGTCGCCAGGGGGGAGAAGGGGCATACGCGGGGAGGACTGAGTGATTCAGTCGAGGGTTCTGCAATAGGCGGGGTTCCATAGTCGAATTTTAAACTCAATGTTCTGATTCTTGCATGTCTAATGGAGATAGCATGAACCCTTGCTTGCCCTGACATCTGATATCCAGATAGTTTTCGACCCCTTTCGGGGTAGTGGAATTTGAACATGGACGCGTTAGGCAATGGCAATGGAGAACTAAAACTGTTTCCGTCCCCTTTCGGGGTAGTGGAATTTGAACCGCTGAATCAATTTTCAGCTACTGTTAATGTTCAAGGGTTTCCGTCCCCTTTCGGGGTAATGGAATTTGAACCACAACGTGCCGTACAGGCTTACATCTTTGGTACAGGTTTCCGTCCCCTTTCGAGGTAATGGAATTTGAACGAGCGTGCATTTGCTTACATTGGCGGTGCAGCAAAAAGTTTCCGTCCCCTTTCGGGGTAATGGAATTTGAACCAGCACGGCGTATAGCACGAGAACGAAAAAATGAATAGTTTCCGTCCCCTTTCGGGGTAATGGAATTTGAACCCTTTCGCAGCTACGTGTTGGATACGGCTGTCTGGTTTCCGTCCCCTTTCGGGGTAATGGAATTTGAACCCGCACCAGAAAAAGCGGTCGAACAGTTGCCTATCGATGGTTTCCGTCCCCTTTCGGGGTAATGGAATTTGAACTTTTTGGCGATGGTCATGCAAATGCTAATCACATAGTTTCCGTCCCCTTTCGGGGTAATGGAATTTGAACCTTCTGTGACGATGGCTCCGTTTTGCCAGGTGATGAGAGTTTCCGTCCCCTTTCGGGGTAATGGAATTTGAACGTTCTCTGCCGCGAAGAAAGCGTCGCTTATTGTGTAGCAGGTTTCCGTCCCCTTTCGGGGTAATGGAATTTGAACTGGGAACAGGTCAGGTTGAAGCCTTGTTCCTAAAAGCGTTTCCGTCCCCTTTCGGGGTAATGGAATTTGAACGCGGCGCTGACCTTGCGAACCTTGCTGCATACATGGGTTTCCGTCCCCTTTCGGGGTAATGGAATTTGAACCCATGTTGGCACTTCCAGGCGAGCCACAAGATGGTTTCCGTCCCCTTTCGGGGTAATGGAATTTGAACCAGTGGATGCACAGAAGATCATTGCACCATCCGCACCAATAGTTTCCGTCCCCTTTCGGGGTAATGGAATTTGAACACGTGGCACTGCTTTGGGTCGTAATTTCGAGAAGAGAGTTTCCGTCCCCTTTCGGGGTAATGGAATTTGAACAACGTCAAGGCAGTGGTCGCAGCCACATCTTTTGATGTTTCCGTCCCCTTTCGGGGTAATGGAATTTGAACAACGGATTTCAAGCTTTTACCGACAAGGCAAAAGGTTTCCGTCCCCTTTCGGGGTAATGGAATTTGAACCGGCAGTTTGATGGGCAGGGGAACGAAGTTCTCTCGTTTCCGTCCCCTTTCGGGGTAATGGAATTTGAACCAGATGGCCCTCTCATCGCTTCTTCACAACATGCTTGTTTCCGTCCCCTTTCGGGGTAATGGAATTTGAACGTTAAGCTCTTTCAACAGCGAGCTGAAGCAGGCCCTGAAAACGTTTCCGTCCCCTTTCGGGGTAATGGAATTTGAACGCTACAGAAAAAACTAAAGCGATTCAAATGCTTAGAAAGTTTCCGTCCCCTTTCGGGGTAATGGAATTTGAACCCTCAGAATTACCCGAGCTGTTTCGTTGCACAAGAGGTTTCCGTCCCCTTTCGGGGTAATGGAATTTGAACGCTTATAAGGCCTACAAAGGCATAGCCTAGTGTCGTATAGTTTCCGTCCCCTTTCGGGGTAATGGAATTTGAACTGCTACGAGTTTCAGTCTAAGGAGATAGCTGATAAAGGTTTCCGTCCCCTTTCGGGGTAATGGAATTTGAATCTCTTGCCTAAGCCCATAGGCCACACCCTAGCTAACCGTTTCCGTCCCCTTTCGGGGTAATGGAATTTGAACACCCGGGGTACAGACGAACGTACCCCCGAACAGCCTAAGTTTCCGTCCCCTTTCGGGGTAATGGAATTTGAACTCAAAATAATACAACGGAGGTCTCGCAAAGTGTTGCAACGTTTCCGTCCCCTTTCGGGGTAATGGAATTTGAACTTATTGTAGGTGCAGTTCTTCTGCATCTCTCATCTAGTTTCCGTCCCCTTTCGGGGTAATGGAATTTGAACTCCCCGGCTTCTGGTGGGGAGGATTGCTGGCTGCATGTTTCCGTCCCCTTTCGGGGTAATGGAATTTGAACCCTCACCGAGGAGGCCTTCCCTAACAGGACGGCCCCGCTTGAGTTTCCGTCCCCTTTCGGGGTAATGGAATTTGAACTGGCTATGCTGGATGGGCTGAAGAGTTCGGTGAGGGGTTTCCGTCCCCTTTCGGGGTAATGGAATTTGAACTCGCCGACAGTAGGTTTTTTTCTTGCGCTCATAATTGTTTCCGTCCCCTTTCGGGGTAATGGAATTTGAACGTGAAGTGTTCATTGAGATCGGCGACGAAGAAGTAGTTTCCGTCCCCTTTCGGGGTAATGGAATTTGAACGAGACACGGAACAACGACAACAAAATTGTTTCAGGTTTCCGTCCCCTTTCGGGGTAATAGAATTTGAACGTACTCCGAGCTACGCTCTTTAGTGGTTGCAAGCTGGTTTCCGTCCCCTTTCGGGGTAATGGAATTTGAACGGCTCAATAGTCTCTAAAATTGAACGACTATTAATGTTTCCGTCCCCTTTCGGGGTAATGGAATTTGAACGTCTGGTGGACAATGGAGACTAACACAGGCCAACAGTTTCCGTCCCCTTTCGGGGTAATGGAATTTGAACCAGTTTGCACAATTAGGTCGGAGGGCAAAAGCATCCGGACAGTTTCCGTCCCCTTTCGGGGTAATGGAATTTGAACCTTTGGCTTGCTGTCGTAGCATGGTATCAAGCCATGGTTTCCGTCCCCTTTCGGGGCAATGGAATTTGAACTGTCGACGGGCAGGAAATTAGTAAACCGCCGATAGGGTTTCCGTCCCCTTTCGGGGTAATGGAATTTGAACTTAGTCTGCGATCACTTAGCCCCACCCGGGGCTAACGTTTCCGTCCCCTTTCGGGGTAATGGAATTTGAACGGGATACGCTACGAAAGAGTTTTTTTAACGCAGACAAAAGTTTCCGTCCCCTTTCGGGGTAATGGAATTTGAACGTTCCTAGAGCGAGTTATCAGCGCAATAGAGACCTTGAAGGTTTCCGTCCCCTTTCGGGGTAATGGAATTTGAACAATTATGATTTTTACGTTCTATGGGCCATTGCTCAAGGTTTCCGTCCCCTTTCGGGGTAATGGAATTTGAACGGGCATAAACATCAAGATTTACAAAGTCATCCTTCCGGGGGACGGTTTCCGTCCCCTTTCGGGGTAATGGAATTTGAACGGGTATGTTGGCGGGGACTACACTGTGTGCTGTACGTTTCCGTCCCCTTTCGGGGTAATGGAATTTGAACCAGGCTGAATCTGCTGGCATGGAGCTAGTTGAAAGGTTTCCGTCCCCTTTCGGGGTAATGGAATTTGAACAATGCACCGGGCACGAGTATCAGCGAAATTGCAAGTTTCCGTCCCCTTTCGGGGTAATGGAATTTGAACCACTGGTTTTGGAGTTTGCTGGTCGCACGGAGGAAGGTTTCCGTCCCCTTTCGGGGTAATGGAATTTGAACAAGCTGGGTATGAATCCGCTTCGCAGTATCAAGACAAAGAGTTTCCGTCCCCTTTCGGGGTAATGGAATTTGAACCGCTCTGACTGCTTAAGTGGCCACGCCGTCCGATTGTTTCCGTCCCCTTTCGGGGTAATGGAATTTGAACTGGTTGCAGCATCAGGCTCAAACAGATCAAATCACTTGTTTCCGTCCCCTTTCGGGGTAATGGAATTTGAACTTCGCATGTCATCGCAGAAGATACGGGGGCTGAAGGTTTCCGTCCCCTTTCGGGGTAATGGAATTTGAACAACCGCTGAGAAGCTGGTGGGTGGCAAAGGTACTGTTTCCGTCCCCTTTCGGGGTAATGGAATTTGAACAAGCGAGAAGCACAGCCTGTTCAATCTCAGAGCCTGTTTCCGTCCCCTTTCGGGGTAATGGAATTTGAACAGGGAGAAAACTACCAATTGGGGCAAGTCTCTGGTCGTTTCCGTCCCCTTTCGGGGTAATGGAATTTGAACTAGTGATCTATGAGGTTAATATGCCTCAAGATGGTTTCCGTCCCCTTTCGGGGTAATGGAATTTGAACCGTATTCGTGGACGGGCAGGCTCTTGCCCACGAGTTCGGTTTCCGTCCCCTTTCGGGGTAATGGAATTTGAACTATATCTTCCTAGCTGCACTACTACGGCATAGAAAAGGTTTCCGTCCCCTTTCGGGGTAATGGAATTTGAACCCTTGGTTTCTGAAAGCCTTACGGAAGGCAGCTTCCAGACCCCTAAATT